>NZ_JPWA01000017.1 GCF_003326475.1 Thalassospira xianhensis MCCC 1A02616
CCCGGCCGATGCGGGCTGGCTGCCAATGGTGCTGGGCCGGATCGAAGAAGCCGCTCTCGCCCAGGGTATCGACATTACCGGCCGGATCACGGTTACCCCGCCCATGGCATCCAATGCCCCCGGCGGACCATCCCGCGAGGATATGGAAGCCGCCGCCGAAATGACCCCCGAAGAACGTCAGGAAATGATCCTTGGCATGGTGTCGCAACTGGCCGATAAACTGGCGGAAAATCCCGAAGACCCCGAAGGTTGGGCACGTCTGATGCGCGCCTATATGGTGATCGGCCAACCTGATCAGGCAAAGCAGGCCTACGATACCGCCCGACAGGAATTTGCGGGCGATACCGACCTTCTGACCCGCTTTGCCGGTCTCGCGGACGAACTTGGTATTCCCGGGAACTAGGCACCGCGCCTCTCGGTTATGATCGCCATCTCCCGCCAGAGTCGAACGCACCGTGAAAAACTGCGGTGCGTTTTTCTGTATCCGGATGGAACGAACCCTTTGCAGACCATACGCAAGAATAGTATTTTTGATAAAACTTTCGCCTGCATCCTATTGATTTGTCATTCTGTTTGCCCAAATTGCCGTCAGGCTAAAAATGAACAAGGTTCAGAAAAACAACAATTTCATCTATAATATTGAAATTATTCTCTCTTTTTCTTCATTTCGTGACAAAGATTGATTATAATTCTTATCCATCAAAAGGGGAGCATGGCAAAATCCCCCACCCAAAAGAATAAGGACATCGCATGATCGCGGGTGCCAACGGGACCGTAAGCAATTTGCTGCTGATAGAAGACAATCCGGGCGACGCCAGGTTGGTTCAGGAAGCCCTGCGCGAATTCACCCATCCGGTTCAGTTGCATCACGTCAAGGACGCGATGACCGCGCGCCAGTTCCTGCAACAGGACGGTCCCTATCGCAACGCGCCCAAACCGCGCCTGATCCTGCTTGATCTCAACATGCCGCGCAAGGATGGCCGGGAAATGCTGCGCGAAATCCGCAATGACCCGTCATCCGCCTCGATCCCGGTGATCGTTCTGACCACATCCGGTGCCGAACATGATGTCGATCTGTGCTATGCAGCCGGGGCCAATTGCTATCTGCGCAAGCCGGTTGATGTCACGGAATTTATCGATCTGATGAAAATGATTGAATCATTCTGGCTGGGGCTCGCGCTGACCCCTTCCCCCTGACCGCGCCACGCTGGCGCCACCGCTCTCGGATCCCAACACGTGCGCCCCGTACGCCCCTCACATCACATCTGAGACTTTGTCGTTCTGCTTCCTGTGCACGACCCCCAAGGCCCCGGCCACGCCCTGAAAACCAGCAATCCCGCGCCAGTCCCCCGACGCATTGCGCGATATCTGGATGATGTGCGTCCGCCGCCCCGATCATCCCTTCGGGCATGTCGGCAACAAAAAAGGCCGCTGTTTGAAACAGCGGCCCTTTTCAAAATCGAAGATCAAAGATCGATGATCAGTTGGACAGTGCAGCAATCTGCGCACGGGCAATTTCAAGCGCACGTTCGGCATTCGCCTTGTCATGCGCTGTGGTTGCTGCCTTCAGATCCGCTTCTGCGGTCTCAAGACGTGCCTGGGCTTCATCGGCCTTGATATCGGCAACCGGAACGGCTTCTTCGGCCAGAATGGTGCAACGCTCGGGGTTAACCTCGGCGACGCCACCGGCAACGAAGATACGTTCGGAAACCTTGCCACCTGCATAGATGTCGATGACACCCGGACGAATGGTCGAGATCATCGGCGCATGCTTCGGCAGCACGCCAAAATTCCCGTCCGTGCCCGGAACAACGACCATCTCGACCGGCTCGGATTTGAGCAGGGCAGACGGCGAAACAAGTTCCAGTACAGTCGTATCAGTCATGACAGTCCTCTCTCCCGTATGGGAAGGGGGTCCGAAGCTGCCTTAGGCAGCTTCGGCCATCTTCTTGGCTTTCTCGATGGCTTCTTCGATGGTGCCGACCATGTAGAATGCCTGTTCGGGCATATGGTCATATTCACCAGCGCAGATGGCCTTGAACGCCTTGATGGTGTCTTCGAGCTGAACGAACACGCCCGGAGTACCGGTAAAGACTTCTGCAACGTGGAACGGCTGCGAAAGGAAACGCTGGATCTTACGGGCACGGGCCACGACCAGTTTGTCTTCTTCCGAAAGCTCGTCCATGCCGAGAATTGCGATGATGTCCTGAAGACCCTTGTAGGTCTGAAGAACACGCTGCACTTCACGGGCAGTCTCGTAGTGTTCCTTGCCGATAACGCCCGGATCAAGCGCACGCGAGGTACTGTCGAGCGGGTCAACAGCCGGATAGATGCCAAGCTCGGCAATCTGACGGTTGAGCGTCGTGGTCGCGTCAAGGTGGGCAAACGAGGTTGCCGGCGCCGGGTCGGTCAAGTCATCGGCAGGGACGTAAATGGCCTGGACCGAGGTAATGGAACCTTTTTTGGTCGAGGTAATACGTTCCTGAAGCGCACCCATGTCGGTTGCCAGTGTGGGCTGATAACCCACAGCAGACGGGATACGACCGAGAAGTGCCGACACTTCCGAACCAGCCTGGGTAAAGCGGAAGATGTTATCGACGAAGAACAGAACGTCCTGGCCTTCTTCATCACGGAAATATTCCGCAATCGTCAGACCGGTCAGAGCAACACGTGCACGGGCTCCCGGGGGTTCGTTCATCTGGCCATAAACCAGTGCGGCTTTGGATGCACCTTCCGGATTGATAACGCCCGATTCCATCATCTCGTGATAGAGGTCGTTACCTTCACGGGTACGTTCACCAACACCTGCGAAAACCGAATAACCACCGTGGCCTTTTGCCACGTTGTTGATCAGTTCCATGATGAGAACGGTTTTACCCACGCCCGCACCGCCGAACAGACCGATTTTACCACCCTTGGTGTACGGCGCGATCAGGTCGATGACCTTGATGCCGGTAACCAGGATTTCGGTGTCGGTTGCCTGATCGGTGAAGGACGGAGCTTCACGGTGGATCGGGGAGGTCATTTTCGCGTTGACCGGACCACGTTCGTCAACCGGCTCGCCGATGACGTTCAGGATACGACCAAGGGTTTCCGGACCAACCGGAACCGAGATCGCGTCACCGGTATCGATGACTTCCTGACCGCGACGCAGACCTTCGGTGGTGTCCATCGCGATGGTACGGACGGCATTCTCACCAAGGTGCTGTGCAACTTCGAGAACCAGACGCTGGCCGTTGTTGTCAACATGCAGCGCGTTCAGAATGGGAGGCAGATCGCCGTCGAATTTAACGTCGACGACGGCGCCCATAACCTGGGAAATTTTCCCCGCCTTCTTGTTCGCCATAGGTATTGTCTCCTGCTCGGACAAAACTATCCGTTAGTTCCTGCGACCCGCTTACAAAGCCTCGGCGCCGGAAATGATTTCAATCAGTTCGTTGGTGATCTGGGCCTGACGTGAGCGGTTGTACTGAATGCTCAGTCGGTCGATCATATCGCCGGCATTGCGGGTTGCGTTATCCATCGCGGACATACGCGCACCGTGTTCGGATGCACTGCTTTCCAGCATCGCACCGAAAATCTGGACCCCGACGTTACGCGGCAGCAGATCAGCCAGAATGGCTTCTTCAGACGGCTCATATTCATAAACCGCAGAAGAACCGGTAGCTTCTTCCTGCCCGTCGGCTTCCGGCACCGCGAACGGCACCAGCTGCTGTTCGGTGACGACCTGCGAAATTGCTGACACGAACTTGTTATAGAAGATCGAGCAGACGTCAAATTCGCCTTCGTCATACAGCGCCAGAATTTTATCGGCAACGTCTGTAGCAGCAGAGAAATCAATCCCCTTCTTGCCTTCGACGCCGGTATACCGGGCGACAATCGCGTCACCAAATTCACGCTTGAGCGCATCGGCACCCTTGCGGCCAACACAGATCAGCTTCACCGTTTTGCCCGCCGCCCGAAGAGCGCGGATCTTGATACGGGTCGCTTTGATGATCGATGCGTTGAAACCGCCGCAAAGGCCACGGTCCGCGGTAAAGACGACGAGCAGATGCACATCATCCTTGCCGGTACCTGCCAGAAGCTTCGGTGCCCCCTGTGATCCACCAACCGCGGCTGCAAGCCGGCCCAGCATCGTCCCCATGCGATCCGCATAGGGACGGGCTGCTTCCGCTGCATCCTGCGAACGGCGGAGCTTGGAGGCTGCCACCATCTTCATCGCCGAAGTAATTTTCTTCGTCGACTTGACGCTGGCAATGCGCGAGCGCAGATCCTTCAAACTTGCCATTGCGTTTCCTCCTTCGCCTAAAGTTCAGACTTACGCGAAGGTTTTCGCGAACTTGTCGAGGAACGCTTTGAGCTTCGTTTCGGTGGCTTCCGAAAGAACCTTCTCGGTGCGGATCGCATCAAGAATGTCGGCACCCGACGAACGGATGTCGCTCAGGAACTGTTCTTCGAAAGCACGAATTTTGCCGACTGCCACACCGTCAAGGTAACCCTTAACACCGGCATAGATCACAACAACCTGCTCTTCCACTTTCAGCGGCGAATACTGCGGCTGCTTGAGCAGTTCCGTCAGACGTGCGCCACGTGCCAGCAGTTTCTGGGTCGCCGGATCAAGATCCGATGCGAACTGTGCGAAGGCTTCCATTTCACGATACTGGGCAAGTTCCAGCTTGATCGAACCGGCAACCTGTTTCATTGCCTTGATCTGAGCGGACGAACCCACACGCGAAACCGACAGACCAACGTTCACGGCCGGGCGAACGCCCTTATAGAACAGGTCGGTTTCAAGGAAAATCTGACCGTCGGTGATCGAAATCACGTTGGTCGGAATAAACGCCGAAACGTCGTTACCCTGGGTTTCGATAACCGGAAGTGCGGTCAGCGAGCCAGCGCCGTTTTCGTCATTCATTTTCGCAGCACGTTCCAGCAGACGGGAGTGCAGATAGAAAACGTCGCCCGGGAAAGCTTCACGTCCCGGCGGGCGGCGAAGAAGCAGCGACATCTGGCGATAGGCAACAGCCTGTTTCGACAGATCATCATAGAAGATGGTGGCATGCATGCCATTGTCGCGGAAATACTCACCCATTGCGCAGGCAACGAACGGTGCCAGGAACTGCATCGGTGCCGGGTCCGAAGCGGTCGCGGCAACAACGATGGTGTTTTCCATCGCGCCACGTTCCTCAAGAACCTTCACAACCTGTGCGACGGTCGAACGTTTCTGACCAACCGCAACATAGATGCAGAACATCTTGTCGCTGTCGGATTTCGCAGCATCGTTCACCGGCTTCTGGTTCAGAATGGTGTCGATGATGATCGCGGTTTTACCGGTCTGACGGTCACCAATGATCAGCTCGCGCTGGCCACGGCCAATCGGGATCAGCGAGTCAATCGACTTGATACCGGTCTGTACCGGCTCGTGAACCGATTTACGCGGGATGATGCCCGGTGCCTTGACGTCGGCAAGGCGACGTTCTTTTGCACCCAGATCACCTTTACCGTCGATCGGGTTGCCAAGCGCGTCAACAACGCGGCCCAGCAGTTCCTTGCCAACCGGCACGTCAACGATGGCACCGGTACGCTTGACCTGGTCGCCTTCCTTGATGTTACGGTCAGAACCGAAAATAACGATACCGACGTTGTCTTCCTCAAGGTTCAGGGCCATGCCCTTGATGCCACCCGGGAAGTCGACCAGTTCACCGGCCTGAACATTGTCAAGACCATGAACACGGGCGATACCGTCACCGACAGAAAGAACCTGACCGACTTCGGCAACTTCGGCTTCAGCGCCAAAATTGGCGATCTGATCCTTAAGAATAGCGGAGATTTCCGCGGCGCGGATTTCCATCACGCAACCCCTTTCATAGCGAGCTCGAGCTTCTGCAATTTGGTACGAAGCGAGGCATCAAAAACCCGGGAACCGACCTTGACGACAAGGCCGCCAAGAACCGCCGGATCGACATTCAGGTCCACTTTGACAGTGGCGCCAACAACTTCTTTAAGAGCGCCGGTAACGGCTTCGATTTGCTCTTTTTTCAGCTCGGAAGCCGAGGTCACCTGTGCGGTCACTTCGCCTTTGAAAGCTGAGAGCATGGAAAGGTAGGAACTGATAACATCCGGCAGAACGAACAGGCGGCGCTTCTGACACAGAACGCCGACGGTCTTCTTGGTCAACTCGGAAACGCCAAGCTTGTCCAGAAGGGCCGCCATTGCCTTGGCCTGCACATCCCGGGAAATCACGGGACTACGGAGCACATTCCGCAGGTCATCGCTTTCGACGATGGCCTGGTCGAGCAATTCAAGATCGCTTTTGACAGCATCAAGCGCATTGGCCGACTGGGCCAATTCGAATAATGCTGTGGCGTAACGCCCTTGAAGCCCGGTCGCGGCAGTATTTTGGGACACCGGTGAAAGCCCTCAATTCTGGTTATGAGAACGACTCGGATACGTATAAAAAAATGGTCTCTCGGAAGGTGTTCCCGCCGAGAAGCGAGCGTTTGGTATCACATGTCCATGACAGGGGCAACCCCCGCGCAACGCCATTTGGGCGGTCTTTTTCATTCTTGCCTAAAGTTGGGGCAAAACCGGGCCGGATCGCTTACTTTTCGAGGCTTTTTACAACTATTTTATAATAGCGTCTCTCGCGCTGTCCGCGGATTTCGCTTTGGTGAAATCGACTTTAACGGACGAATCCCCGATTTTTTCTTCAAGTGCTGCCGTGCAACCGCGGGTCGATAACCTTCTTTTGCCGTCAAAAAGTGTAATCGACATCACATTCGGGCCCTTCAGACGTCGATCACGAGCCTTCATGTCATCGCTCAGGAGATTTCAATGAAACTGCCCCGAATGATCAGCCTGCTGGTCGCTGGCGCCACCCTGCTGGCACCGATCAACGCCTTTGCCTGCAGCAGCGGCTATTTCCGTTTCGTCGAAACCGGCACTGCAAGCCCCTTCGTGCCATCCGCCTCGCGCGCCTATTACGACGATCAGGATGAACCCGGCACCGCCATTTCCGTTTTCCTTGATCTGACATCGGCCGATTACAGGGCCATGGCCGATACCCGCCGCAATGTCTTTGGCGGTAAAACCACGGTCTATAAGATCGCCTGCGACGCGGTCACCGCCCCGCTGTCCGAAACCCCGGCCGAAGATGTGCCATCCGATAGCTGGATGAGCCCGGAGGGCATCAACCCCACCCACGTCTATCTCGAAGCCGACAATTTCAGCAGCGCCACCGTCGGCCCGAACAAGCAATCAATCCCGGCCTGGCTCACTAGCAAGTCCAGCAAGGTCTATAGCGCCAACTGATATTGGCTGGCAGCCCCCCCGATCACCGGTCTGGCTGGCCCGTCACAGCGGCCAGCCGGACAATCCTTCGCGGATATTAAGCTCGATATAGGACGGGCGCGTCATGACCCGATCAATATAGCGCCGCAAAACCGGCCGCCCGGTCGCGGCACATTCCATATGGCGTGACCACCTCATCAGCATCACGGCCAGCATATCAACCGTCCCGAAGCGATCCCCCAAAAGGTAATCGCCATCACCCGAAAGGCGCTTTTCGAAATCATCCCACACGGACCGGATTCGCCTCTCCGCCAACGCCTTGACCGCATGCGCCCCGTCGGGATCACCATCCTTGGCGGCATAAAGCCAGTCACGCATCGCCGGCATCAGTGTATTGGCAATATATATCGTTAATTGCAGCCATTCATCCCGCCCCGGACTTCCCGCATCAGGCAGAAGCCCCGACCCCGGATGGCGTTCCGCCAGCATCATGATCTGGGCGACTGATTCGCCATATGCCACACCATCAATCACCAGTGTCGGCACCCGCCCCGTCGGATTGAGCCGCAGATATTCCGGATCGCGCGGCGCGCTGCTATCGATATCAACCAGCACCGTCTCAAACGGCACATCAAGCTCGATCAGCATCCAGTGCACCGCCATGCTGGCGGCCCCCGGCGCATAAAACAGCTTATAGCTCACGTTATGATCCCCAGATATCTCTAGATATGCGATCCGGTGCCATCGCCCTTGGCCGACCATTTGCGCGCCCGGTTGATCGCCATTTTCGCCTGTACTTCGCGATCAAGGTCGAGCCCGAACTGATCCACCAGCCGATACAGCAAAATCATCACATCTGCCGCCTCGCGACCGATTTCCGAAAGATCGCGGTCAGAAACCGCCTCATCAAGCTCTTTCATTTCCGTCATCGCCCGCGTGACAAGCGCGCGGGGATCAGTCACCGGGCCCAAAATGCCCTCGGCCCACTCACAAATGCTTTGCTGGCTTTCGGTCATGTTTGTTGAATTTTTAACATTCGTCATCAAATCTTATCCATGGGATTTTAAAAGTTACCGATATCCATAACCCGCATTCACGACGGGAGACAATATATGCCGCGATGCCGGGACTTGGTGCTGATGGCAGGATCATTCCGATATCATCTGCCGGGCATATGCGCCCTGATTGCGGCCATGCTGATCGCGGCCTTTTCAACCGCAGTCTCCGCCCGCACCCTGATCATCGAAGGCCTGTCCGAAGCCCCGCTGAAATGGATGGTCGATGGCGACCCCCGCGGGATTGATATCGACATCATGACCGAAGTCCTGAACGACATGGGCATCACCGATTACCGCTTTCAGCTTGTCGATAATGGCCGCCGCCTTTTGCATAATGCCCAGACCGGCAGCAGCGACATCGTCCTGACCCTGTCGCAAAACAGCGAACGCAGCCAGTATCTGCAATATCCCCAAGAAGCCCATCTTCTGCTCGATTGGCGCTTTGCCGTCCGGGCCGAGGACCGCGACCGGATCACCTTTAATGATTTTTCCGATCTCGCCCGCCATCGCGTCGGTGCGGCGGCGGAATATTCCTATACCGATACCTTCTGGCAATCCGGGCTTGATATCGAAGTCGTCGCCAAGAACGATCTTCTGATCCCGATGCTGCTTCAGAACCGCTTTGACGTCGTGCCGGTCAATTACCTCAGCACGCTTTACGAAACCCTGCGCAGCGGACAGCGCGAAAAAATCGCCTTCATCTATCCGCCGCTTCGCCGCGCGCCTTATTATAACGTCTTCACAACCGCCTCCGACTATCCGGACAAGGACGGTTTTCTCAAACGCTATGACCAGATCATCCGCACCATGCGCGATGACGGCCGCCTCGCCACCATCTTTCAGGATTACCTCGGCCCGGACGGCCTGGACTGGTGGCAGTCCCAATATCAGAACTGATCCTACATGAAGCTGTAAGGATCGATATCGATCTGCACCCGGACACTGCCCGGTGTTTTCACTTTTGATAGCCAGTCATGGATCATCGCCTGCAATCGGACCTGTTTGTCCGTGCGGATCAGGAAACGCCTGCGATACCGCCCGCGCAGCAACGATAACGGGGCCGGGGCCGGTCCCAGCACGACAATGCCATCCCCCCGTGGGGCTGCCCTGCCAATCCGCCATGCAGCTTCATCGACCTCGTTTTCCTTTTTCCCCGAAATGATCAGGGCGGCAAGCCTTCCATGCGGCGGCATGCCATGCGTCATGCGCTGCGACAGTTCAACCTCGTTAAACGCATCGCGGTCGCCCGCGGCAATCGCCTTGATCACCCGGTTGGACGGGTCGGCGGTTTGCAGCAACACCATGCCTGGCCGGTCACCACGCCCGGCACGCCCGGCCACCTGGGTCATCAACTGATAACTACGCTCAGCCGCACGCAAATCCCCGCCTGCAAGGCCAAGATCCGCATCAACAACCCCCACCAGTGTCAGCATCGGAAAATGATAGCCCTTGGCCAAGATCTGCGTGCCAATCAGCAAATCAACTTCGTGATTATGCACCCGGTTGACCAGTTCGGCCGCGGCCTTCGGCCCGGCGATATTGTCCGATGTCGCGACCTCAATACGGATTTGCGGGAATGTCTCGACCGCTTCTTCATAAAGCCGCTCCACCCCCGGCCCGCATGCCGCAAGCTTTTCCTCCGCCCCGCAGGCCGGGCAGCTATCGGGGGCCTTGGCCTGATAACCGCAATGATGACATTGCAATTTTCCCCATGCCCGATGTTCGACCAGCCACGCCGTACAATTCGGGCACTGGAACCGGTGCCCGCAGGCCCGGCAAAGGGTCAACGGCGCATAACCACGCCGGTTCAGGAACAGCATCGCCTGTTCCCCGGCGGCAAATGTCTCCGCCAGCCGCTTTTTCAAGGTCGGCGTGATCCAGCGTTGCCGTTCCGGTTTGTCCTGCCGAATATCGACGATCTCGACACTTGGCAGAACCGCCATGCCGTGCCGCTCCGAAAGCTCGACCCGCTCATACCGTCCGGCTTCCACATTCGCCAACGTCTCCAGCGACGGGGTAGCGGACGCCAGAATGGCCGGAATCCCCCCCAGATGCGCCCGCGCCACCGCCATATCGCGCGCATGATAAATCACGCCGTCTTCCTGCTTGAACGCATGTTCATGTTCTTCATCGACCACGATCAGGCCCAGATTGGCATAGGGCAGAAACAGCGCGGACCGTGCCCCCACCACAAGCTTTGCCGATCCATCGGCCACCGCCCGCCATGTGTCACGCCGCCGCGCCTGCCCGACTTCGGAATGCCAAAGGGCCGGCTCAACGCCGAATCGGTCGCGGAACCGCTGCAACCATTGCGCCGAAAGCGCGATTTCCGGCAACAGGACCACCACCTGCTTACCACTTTCCAATGCGGTGCGGATCGCCTCGAAATATACCTCGGTCTTGCCCGACCCGGTCACACCATCAAGCAACGTGACCGAGAAACCATCTTCCGCCACCTTGGCACACAGCATATCGGCCGCACGTTCCTGCGCCTCGGACAAATGCGGACGCGCGATTTCAAGGTCGGGGGCCTCAAACGGCGATGGCGGTGTGACCATCAATCGCCGCACCACGCCTGCCTCGACCAGCCCCTTGATCACGCTCGCCCCGGCACCGGTTTCGCGCATGATATCGGCCTGTTCCATCGGCGGATGGTCGCGCAAAAACGCCATCACCCGCTTGCGCGGCGGTGTCATGCGAAGGCTGCTTTCGCCATCGCCATCTGCCGGATCGGCAAGGGTAAATCTGAAAATCGGCTTGGGCGGCTCAAGCGCGTCGGCAACACTCATCGCCATGCGTAACACCGCCCCCTGCGGCGCCATGGTATAGGCCGACACCCAATCGACGAATTTTCGCGTCACATCGGCCATTGGCGGTGCCTGCAAAACGCCATAAATTTCGCGCAGCTTGGCCGGATCGACGTCGCCCCTGGCCTTACCCCAGACGACGCCGCGCTGGGTCTGACGGCCCAGTGGAATTTCAACGAAATCCCCCGGCTGAACGTTCAGACCCTCGGGGACAAGATAATCATACGGGCCCGCCAAGGGCAGTGGCGGCAGAACAGAGATCGTTTCACCAGTTACCTGAAAGGCTGGATCATCATCAAACAGATTTCCCGATATGGCCTTTGCGGCGCTCATATATTATAAACCCCGTCAGGATGCCTCTGGGTTGGTCGCATGATTATGCATAACCGGCTTGTGGCACAAAAGAAAACGGTCCCACAGCACAGGGCGTCTGGTACCGTCATTTGAATGGAACCGGACCCTATCAGCTAACCGCATCATCGAACAACGATCTTCAAAAGCTCCTGAGCAGGAAATCCAATGAAGTTTTTCATCGACACCGCCGACATCGACGCAATCCGCGAAATCGCCAAATCCGGCCTCGTTGATGGCGTGACCACCAATCCGTCGCTGGTTGCCAAAACCGGCCGTTCGTTCCTTGATCTGATCAAGGAAATCTGTGACGTGGTTGACGGCCCGGTCAGCGCCGAAGTTGCTGCGACCGACTATGAAACCATGGTTGCCGAAGGCCGCAAACTTGCGAAAATCGCCGACAATGTCGTCGTCAAACTGCCGCTGACCCCGGATGGGCTCAAAGCCTGCCGCACCTTCACCGATGAAGGCATCCAGACCAACGTCACCCTTTGCTTCTCGGTCGGTCAGGCCATTCTGGCCGCCAAAGCCGGTGCGACCTATGTGTCGCCGTTCGTTGGCCGCCTTGACGATATCTCGTCCGATGGCATGCAGCTTATTGCCGACATCGCCGAAGTTTATAACAACTATCCGAACTGGCAGACCGAAATCCTTGTCGCGTCCGCACGCGGCCCGCAGCATGTTGTCGATTCGGCCCGTCTCGGTGCCGACGTCGTCACCATCCCGCCGCAGGTTCTTGGTCAGCTCTTCAAACACCCGCTGACCGACAAGGGTCTTGAAACCTTCGTCGCCGATTGGGCGAAAACCGGTCAGTCGATCCTCTAAGGTCGAAAACCCGGCTTTTGATCGGTTTTATCACCGGTCCTTAACACGCATTTAACCCGGCAGCCCGCATTGTGGCTGCCGGGTTTTTCATTTCACTGCAAATTACCGGATCAGATGGAAAAGACAGCATTGCGCGCCGACGACGTCGCGGCCTACCTCGCCGAACATCCCGACTTTTTTGCCAATCGGCCAGACCTTCTCGATAGTCTGGACATGCCGGTGCGCGAACTGGGTTCCGGGGTTGCCGACATGCAGCAATATGTCGTCGCCCGCCTGCGCGATGAACGCGAAAAGCTGCGCGGCGCCACCAGCGAGCTGATCAATATTTCCAAATCCAACCTCGAAACCCAAAGCCGCATCCATCGCGCGGTTCTGGCCCTTCTCAATGCCCGCGGCTTCGAGGTCTTCGTCGAAGCCCTTCAGGACCTTGTGCCCGAACTGCTTGACCTTGATGCCATCGCATTGTGCTTTGAAGAAAGCGAAGATGCCCCGGTGCCGCGTTGCGGCGGACGTGTCCGTCGCCTGACCGCCGGCGCAGTTGATCAGGTCCTGGGCGAGGAAAACGACGTCTGGCTTCTGCCCGACAATGCCGGGGACGAGGCGATTTTTGGCCCGCAGGCCGATAACATCCGATCTGCTGCCATCGTCCGCGTCGCACCGTTTTATGGCGATCCGGTCGGGCTTGTCGCATTCGGTGTTGCCGAACCCGATTATTTCAGCCCGGCACAGGCCCATGACCTGATCATGTTCCTGGCCTCCGTGATCGAATTTGGTGCCCGCCGATGGCTGACAGCACCGCAATGAACAAGGGCCTGCTGGCCCTGACCCTGCCTGATGACGTGCGCGATGCCATTGCCGACTGGCGGCAATGGCTTTCCGCCGAACGGCGCGCATCGGACCACACCACCGAAAATTATCTCGCCGATCTGTATGCTTTCCTTGGTTTTGTCCGGGAACATCGCGGCGATACACCCGATATTGCCGATCTTCTGGCGCTTAACCCGCGCGACTTCCGAAGCTGGCTGGCACGGCGCAGCATGGATGGCATGGCCAAAAGCTCCACCGCGCGCGCGCTATCATCACTGCGCAATTTCTATCGCTTCCTGGATCGCACCGGGCGCGGGCAAAATGCTGCGGTCAATTCGATCCGCAATCCGAAACTGCCGCAATCGGTCCCCAAACCGCTTAGCCCGCAGGATGCCATCGCCGTCCTTGATAATGCCGGCGCGTGGCAGGATGAACCCTGGCTTGCCAAACGCAACCTTGCCCTGTTCACCCTGCTTTATGGCTGCGGGTTGCGCATATCCGAGGCACTGGACCTTAACGCCAATCAACGCCCGACGGGCGATTCGATGGTCATCACCGGCAAGGGCAACAAACAGCGTCTTGTCCCGGTTCTGCCGATCGTGCGCGACGCGATCGAGGATTATGTCCGCACCTGCCCCTATGCCCCGAACGGCAATGAGCCGCTCTTTGTCGGTGCACGTGGCGGTCGGCTGGTCGCACAGGTCGCCCAACGCGAAATGCGCAAAATCCGTGGCCTTCTGAACCTGCCCGATACCGCCACCCCGCACGCCATGCGCCATTCCTTTGCCACCCACCTTCTGGCCGGTGGCGGTGATCTGCGCACCATTCAGGATTTGCTGGGCCACGCCTCGCTTTCGACGACCCAACGCTATACCTCGGTCGATACCGAACGCCTGATGGCCGTCTATCAGGGGACCCATCCCCGCGCACGGCGTTGATCTGCCACCACATCCTTCAAGAACGTTTACCGCCTTCATGCGTTACGGACAAAGCAACCCAACATAAACGGGAGTCCGCCATGAAGCTTTTCCGAAGCCGCCGCTTTGACGCATCTTCACGCCACCGCCAGGTCTATAGCGCCTATGAAATCGCCTATACCTCGGTCGATTGGCTGGCCGCCGTGCTGTTTACCATCGGCAGCATCATGTTCCTCTATGATGACCTGATGAAGGCCGGAACCTGGCTTTTCATCATCGGGTCGGTATGTTTTGCCCTGCGGCCTTCCATCCGGCTTGCCCGTGAACTGCACCTTGCCCGACTGGGCGAAGACGTCATGGAGCCCGGCAATTCCCCTGATTACCGCCGGGGCTGATGCCCCTTTCCCGGCAGGATTTCCAGAATCGCGAAATTTGGGGTTCTTCGAAACGGCATTTCCCCCTTACACTGCGGGCAACTTGTTGAAATTCATCGGAGGAACCCCATGATCCTGCGCTCCAGCGACCCGTCACCCTTTGGCCGCAAGGTCAAAATCGTCGCCAAAATTCTTGGCATTTACGATCAGCTCACCATCGAAATGTCCAATACCAACGATCCGGAAGACACCCTGCGCAAACAGAACCCGCTGGGCAAAATCCCGATCCTGATCCTTGATGATGACCGCAAGATTTTCGATAGCCGCGTGATCTGCGAATATCTTGACGCGCAGGTCGATGGCATCACCCTGCACCCGACCGAAAGCGACGCCCGGTGGGAGGCATTGACCCTTCAGGCACTTGGCGATGGCATCATCGATGCCTCGATCCTGCAGGTCTACGAACACCGCATGCGCCCCGAAGAAAAACGTTCATCCGACTGGCTTTCCTATCAGTCCGACAAGGTCAAACGCGCCATGGATCACCTTGACGCCAACCCGCCGTCGCTTGCCGGTGATCTGACCATCGGCCATGTCGCCGTTGCCTGTGCACTGGGCTATCTTGATCTGCGTTTTGACGGCAGATGGCGTGAAACTTACGGCGCACTCGTCACATGGCTTGATGCCTTCCGTGCGCGCGTTCCGGCCTTTGATGCCACCGTTTTCAAGGGCTGATAGGACTTACGCCCCGGTGCGGCTTAATCCTGCTTGCACCGGGCCGCTTTCGGATTACATCGCGATTTCACATTCACCGCCCGGAGAACACGAATAAATGTCCCGCCTTAACAGCGTCATCCGCCGCCTGCAGGCCCAGCGCGACTGCCTGAATGCCGCCGCCGAAATGATCAAGGACCATGACGGTATTGTTCTTGAAATCGGGCTTGGCAATGGTCGCACCTTCGATCATTTGCGTGAAATCATGCCCGATCGCGAAATCTTCGTCTTTGATCGTCAAATCGCCGCCCACCCCAAATGCATCCCCGATGATGATCACCTGTTTCTGGGCGACATTTTCGAAACCCTGCCAATGGCGGTTGAACGCTTCGCCGGCAAGGTCGCACTGGTTCATTCCGATGTCGGCACCGGGGACGAGGAACTCAATGCCAAAATCGCATCCTTCATCGGCAAAACCCTGCCGCCGTCCCTGATCAAGGGCGCGATTGTCGCCTCCGATCAGAAAATCGACGTGCCCGGCACCATCGCCGAACCACTCCCCGAAGGCGTCCCGCAGGATCGCTATTTCTTCCGCCGTTATCAGGGTTAATTCTCAAAAAGGGGCGTCATGACAGATCAAACGGGCAAATATCAGGTCTTTCAGGAATTGCATCAGCGCCCCGGTGCATTTGTGATTCCCAATCCTTGGGATACAGGCTCCGCTCGTATTCTTGCTGCATTGGGCTTTGAGGCATTGGCAACCACCAGTGCCGGCTTTGCCTTTTCCATTGGGCAACAGGATTCCGCGGCAAGCATTTCACGAGAAGCAATCTTGCAGAATGCGCGTAATATCGTCGATGCAACAGACCTGCCTGTTTCTGCTGATCTGGAAAACGGTTTTGGTTTGGATCCGGCTTCGTGCGCAAAGACGATTTCACTGGGCTCCGAAGCCGGGCTTGTCGGCGGCTCCATCGAAGACGCCACGGGCGATCCGGAAAATCCGATTATTGATTTCACCCTTGCGGTGGAACGTATTGCCGCCGCCGCAGAAGAAGCTCGCAAGCACCCCTTCATGCTGACGGCACGCGCAGAAAACTTCCTGCATGGAAAATACGATCTGGATGACACCATCCTGCGTCTTCAGGCTTTTGAAAAGGCCGGGGCCGATGTTCTATATGCCCCCGGCCTGCCCGATATCACCGCAATACGGGCGGTTTGCAATTCCGTAAGTCGCCCCGTCAATGTCGTGATGGGACTTTCCGGGCAGATTTTCACCGTTAACGAACTGGAAGAAGCTGGCGTCAAACGCATTAGCGTTGGCGGATCATTCGCTCGGGCCGCTCTTGGTGGCCTCATGCACGCCGCGCGGGAGGTAAAGGACCACGGTACCTTTACCTACGCCAAAGATGCGTTGTCTTCGTCCGAGGCAGAAGCATACATATTCAACACGGCCAAAAAATAAACCTGTACCCTCCCGCGACATCGACATAGCGACCAAGGCAAAGAATGAATACGTCAGAAACACGATCCCCAAGCGGCTCCACACTCGCCGAGGCCGAGGCATTCCTTGCCAAATACCCCGATGTCGAGGCCATCGACATCATCCTGACCGATTTTCACGGCATCGGGCGCGGCAAGATGATCCGCCGTCATGAACTGGCCTCGATCTATAAATCCGGGCGCGGTCTTCCGACCTCGATCTTTGGCCAAGATGTCACGGGCGAGGATGTTGATGATTGCGGGCTGGTGCAGACCGGGGGCGGCGGCGATGGTCGTTGCTGGCCGGTGCCGGGCACGCTTGGCTATCTGCCCCACACGGGCCGGGGTCAGCTTCTGATCAGCATGTATAACGAGGACGCAACCCCGCACGATGTCGATCCGCGCAATGTGTTCTTAAATCAGGTCAAGCGCGCCAATGATCTCGGGCTTACTCCGATGGGCGCGTTCGAACTGGAATTTTATCTGGTGGATCGCGATGCGGACGCGGGCGGGCTTTATCATCCGGCATCCTACGCGATGACCAAACGCCGGTCATCGCTGCGCAACACCATGTCGGTTGATGAAATCGATGAAATGTCGCCGCTTTTTGATGCGGTTTACGAAGGTGCGAAGCATCTTGATCTGACGCTTGAAACCCTGATTTCCGAATATGGTCCGGGCCAGTATGAAATGACCATCCGCTATCGCGATCTGATGCGCGCGGCTGATGACGTCATTATCGCCAAACGCCTGATCCGCACCGCGGCCCGCCGTTTCGGGATGGAAGCCGTCTTCATGCCCAAACCGTTTGGCACCGAAGCCGGTTCTGGCATGCACCTGCACCTCTCGCTGGCGGATAAAAACGGCAACAACCTGTTTGCCGATCAGCCGGACGGGGCCCTAAGCCCGCTGATGCTCAACGCCATTGGCGGCATTCGCGGCACGATTGGCGACACCATGCTGATCCTGGCCCCCTTCATGAATTCATGGCGCCGGTTCGCATCGGCCATGTATTCCCCGGCGTCCGATGATTGGGGTGTTGAAAACCGCACCGTGGCGCTTCGTGTGCCGGGCACACCGGGCAAAACACGCCATTTCGAACACCGCATCGCGGGCGTTGATGCCAATCCCTATCTGGTTGCTGCCGTAACCCTCGGCGCTGCCCTTGACGGCATCGAAAACAAGATCGATCCCGGCCAACCCTGCCAGGATGAAATCGGCCATGACAAGGCGCCGAACGACCTACCGCGTCACTGGCTGGACGCCATTGACCGCTTCGGTGCATCCGACTTCAACAAACGCACCCTTGGCGCACGCTTCCACACCGCATTTACCCGCATAAAGCAGGCCGAATACGAACATATGGCGCTCAAGGTCAGTGCGGCGGAATGGGAATATTACGGGTTTTGTGTCTGATTGATCGGGCCGGTGTGCCGGTCAGGCTTTGCTGACCGGGGACCAGAATCAGAAGACGCGTTTGGCGCGGTTGTTGGATTTGTGCGCTGAAAACGCGACCCGCGGGCGGGAATCAATCATTTTCTGATCGCGCAGATGTGCGACTTCAAGATCACGGGGATCAACATTCATCATGCGGATGTCGCCCGCACGGTCCGCATTGGCATGCAGGTGCATCTTGGTCGAAACCCACTGATAGGTCGGATAGGTCACGTTTTCCGGAAGCGATTCTTCGGTAATCACCTTATAGGCCCCGGCGGGCAGAACTTCCGCAAGCCCGCGCAGGCTGAACGGCCGCGCAAAATTCAGGATTTTCGATGTGGTACGGTTTGTCAAAAAAGTGCTCCTACCGCGCAAGGGCGCGTTGATCCGGGAAAATCAACGGGATCATTCCCGTGGCCAGCTTTTCAGCTTTTGTTTTCCTCACGCGCGATCCTTGCGAATTCTTGGTGAACCCGCATCGCCACGTTTGATTTCAAACAAAAATTGAATTTGCCATGAAATTTGGAAATAAATATCCAAGTCTGATCATATGAATATTTTTTGATTTTATACAACGAACATATTTTTTATTTTTATATCGCCTTGAATAAATACAGAAAAACACCGCACCAAAAATGATCCGGCGCGCGGCAATCCGATTTTATTTTGCGATTTATTTATCCGGCTCTTTAGCCCGGCGATGATCAGTAGCTCAGATCCAGACCAAGCATACTGGCAAGCCCGAAGGTCACCGCCCCAAGCACCACAACCGCCAGCACAAAGATCGCGACCATCTTGGCGCTCGCGCGAAGTACAGCCCGCATGCCGATCTTCTTGCCCTGATCGTAATGCCACTTGATGGCAAAAAACATGCCCGTGCCCAACGCGACAACCTTGATCGTACCGAAAACGAACGGAACCCAATCCATATCAAAGACTTCCTAGTGCATCAGATCAGTGGGTTATGGCCGCATCCTGCGCAAATGCACACTTCGCGTTCTGCAACGCTGATATGTACCATCCGTCCCGACTGGCTTGGCGCGCCAGATTCCTATTCGGCCTTCCTGCCTGCCATTGCCTGCAAATAGGCAATCACATCGCGGATTTCCGCATCCGAAAGCTGATCGGTTGTAAAGCCATGCATCTGCATATCGGGCCAATGGCGCACCGATGCCGGATCACGGATCAGCATCACCAGCGCCTCGGGCTTGAAATAATCCACCGGGTTCATCGGCAGGTTAAGATCCGGCCCCAGTTCGGTAATCCCCGCCCCGTTCATCCGGTGGCAGGCAAAACACTGATCAATGAAAACTGCCTGCCCGCGTTTGGCATCTTCCGCTGCATCGTCACCAAGTGCCAACTGCGGCCAGCGTGCTGCCGGAAAGGCGGCATAACCGATTTTCGCCACCTGATAAGGCCATTGTTCGGACCGGATATGCGATACCGCCGCATCGACCCACACCAATGAAAATGGCCCGGCCGAAACCTCCTTGCCCGGCAGGTTCGGCCAGGGCGCATCTTCGGGCTCAATGGCGATCCACGCCTGCGCAGTTTCATCGCCGTCAAGCAGCACAAGCGGCAGGGGAATATTGGCGACAAACCCGTCAAGGGCGATGACCTCAAGCCCCGTCTCGCCGTCAATCGCGTCCGCATCCCCGATCAGGGATGCAACCGGCACCGCGCGATAGGTCATATCCTGCCCATAGGCCGCATCATCGGTAACCCTGATCTCGCGTGCCGCCGCGTGGCTTAACAATTCATCGGTCTGATAAACCGAAACCGCGCCCGTGGGCGTCGTCACCTGCAATTCGGCGGCACTGGCGGCCCTGCCCACAAACGGCAGCAAAACACACAGCAGCAGCCAAACCCCATATCCCCGATACGATTTCATGCCCGGCCCCCTCTCTGGCGATCTGTGGCAAATTGTCCCGCAACAAGAATAGCATAACCGCCGCAAACTGATGATCGCGTATTCACAAATGCCGTTGCGAACGCATGGCTGCCCTTCATCGCCGCCCAATTCCTTGCCATACCGGCCCAATGGCGATATTCAGGTTTCAAACTGTCATTAACTTGCAATGCCGGGACCCGCTGCTTATCTCCGGCTTGCAACAGGCGAGATGAGACGACGCCATGAACCAGATTGCCACCATCGCCGAGGCGAAGCCCGGCGCAATGTCCGAGATGCAGATTGATCCCACCCTTGATCTTGAGGCGGAAATTGCCCGCCTGAAGAAAGAGAAAAACGCGATCATTCTGGCCCATTATTATCAGGACGGCGAAATTCAGGATCTGGCCGACTTTGTCGGCGACAGCCTTGATCTTTCGCGCAAGGCCGCCGAAACCGATGCCGATGTCATCGTGTTCTGCGGTGTCCGCTTTATGGCCGAGGTCGCCAAAATCCTCAGCCCGAACAAAACCGTGCTGCTGCCCGATTCAAAGGCCGGCTGCTCGCTCGAGGATTCGTGCCAGCCCGAACCGTTCCGCAAATTCCGCGAACAGCATCCCGATCACGTATCGGTCACCTATATCAACTGCTCGGCCGAGGTAAAGGCCGCGTCCGATATCATCGTGACCTCCTCGAATGCTGCCGAAATCATCGATCAGATCCCGCTTGATAAACCGATCCTGTGGGCACCTGACCGTCATCTTGGCGCGTACCTTGCGAAAAAAACCGGCCGTGACATGACGCTGTGGAACGGCTCGTGCATCGTGCATGAACAGTTTTCCGAACGCGAACTGATCCGCCTTAAAACCCAGAACCCCGATGCGAAAATCGCCGCCCACCCGGAATGCCATGACGGCATTCTCAAACATGCCGATCACATCGGATCGACCCGCGCCATTCTGGAATATGTGATCAACGGCCCGGATCAGAAATACCTGATCGCGACCGAACCCCACATCATCCACCAGATGGAAAAGGCCGCCCCGCACAAGGAATTCATTCCCGTGCCCGGTGCCGATGGGTCGTGCGCGTGCAACAACTGCCCGTTCATGGAACTGAACACGCTTGAAAAGCTGTATCTGTGCCTGGTCAATAACGGCCCGCAGATCATCATGCCCGAAGATTTGCGTGTTGCAGCCGTCAAGCCGCTTGAACGGATGCTGGAAATGTCAAAAGGCATTCCGCTGAAAAAGGATCACGCGGCCTAGGCCCGCAGAAATCAGCAGCCCCGCAGCAACTTGCGGGGCTGTTTTCCATCCCCCATCCCACAAAGAATACGGCCCAACCATGACCGTCCTGACCCCGGCTGAAATTTCGGACTTCATCGACCGCGCCTTTGCCGAGGATATCGGCACCGGCGACATCACATCGGATAATGTCATCCCAGCCGATGCGCGGCTGCGCGTCGCCCTTGAAACGCGCGAGGATATCGTGGTCGCCGGCCTGGACATTGCCCTTGAATGTTTCCGCAAACTGGTCCCTGATGCCAAAATCACCAAACATTGCGAAGACGGCGATGCGATAAAGGCCAAGGACGTGCTGGCCGTGGTCGAAGGCAATGCACGCGGCATCCTGACCGCGGAACGCACCGCCCTTAACACCCTGCAACATCTATCGGGCATCGCCACCACCACGCGCACCTATGTCACGGCAATGGGCGATACCACCGCCAGATTGCTTGATACCCGCAAAACCCTTCCGGGCTGGCGCAAGATGGAAAAATACGCCACCCGCATGGGGGGTGCTCAAAACCACCGCATGGGTCTGTATGACGGGGTGATGATCAAGGACAACCATATCGGCGTTGTCGGCTCGATCACCGAATGCGTCAGATCGGCCCGTGCTGCAAACCTTCCCAAGATCGAAGTCGAATGCGACACGCTTGATCAGGTCCGTGAAGCCGCCGATGCCGGTGCCGACATCATCCTGCTTGATAATATGGGCCCGGATATGCTCCGTCAGGCCGTCGCGATTGTCGCGGGACGCTGCAAGACCGAGGCATCGGGTGGTGTGAACCTTCAGACCATTGGCGCGATTGCCGCGACGGGTGTTGATTATGTCTCGGTCGGGCGCATCACCCAATCGGCCCCGGCGGTCGATATCGGGCTGGATGTCGTCATTCTCTGACGCTTGATCCACGGGTTGTTGCAGCTATATGGGACATCACGCCCGCTTGGCTATTCTCAGGATAGCCATGAACCATAGGTCACGGCTAATCCTTCAGGACAGAAATACTCAGTATTTTCCATATCTCTATTTGAAAATATTTACGGCAATCTTCCGAGTCGCGACTTGGTTTTTGCGCAAATTGTATCGAATCTTCGTCAAAAGATTGGCATCCATTCAGGTGCCAAAACACAGAATTTCTTGAAACAAATTCCCTGCCTCAGAAATCGTCAAAATAAAAAGCAACTATTATCAAAGGATTACAAAAATAACTGCGCGGATTCTAAACTGAAATTCCGCGATGTTACACCAGCCAAAAGATGTAAAAACAGCACCCCGATCTTTCGCGATGGCTGTATTTTAAAATATAAATACCCGTAATAGACACAACGACTAACTCTTTTGAGGCGCATCACAGGTTGTTTAACCCTGCTGGATTATAGATCAAAAATAAGATCCAGACTATCGTGATCATATCGATCAAAGCGCAAACGACATTATTAAAACTTTGGGCTTATCGGACCTGCATCGCTTCTATTCCGAGTGGAAATAATTTTCCCGGAGGTCTTTGAAGCATCAATGTGAATGAAGCCCTACCGCAATCAGGGACACTGATCTGGATTAGAGATCGAAGAATATATCCAGATTATCTTGAGCAAATTGACCAGGTTGGAGACAGCATCGCGCAAAGCCACAGGCTATCGAACCCATATCGTTTCTATTCTGAAGGGGGGGGAAGAAATATCCCCGGGGGGGTCCTCGCTACACCAGCGTGAGTGAGACCCGTAAAGCAATTAGGGACACGGATCATGCTGACAAGAGACGACAATTCAATATCAAGAATTACTGTGGTTCACTCCAGCGCGCTATTGCGCAGCGGCTTGACCACCATTCTGGGTAATATGAACGGCACCCTGATCAGCGGTGCGGCAAATCTCGATAAGCTCGTCAATGATGTCCAAAGCAACGAGAGCCTCGATACCATTCTTTACAGTATCGACCATTTTGAAAGCCAGATCGGCCTACTGACAGACTTCCACCGCAATTCGCCTGACGTCAAAATCCTGACCCTCGCAAGCGACTATCAAGCCGAAGAATTGTTTCGACTGTTTGAAATCGGTGTCAGCGGCGCATTGCTTGACGATGTTTCAAAAACCACCATCGAACTTGCTTTGCGCCTGATCAGTGAAGGGGAAAAGATTTATCCCTCCAATCTGGCCAATGTGATGATGGAGCGCTTTCAATATATGTCTTCGATTGCGATGTCTGACAGCACATTCGAGAATATCGAACTGTCACAACGCGAACAGCAAATCCTCGGCTGCCTTGCCAGCGGTGATTCGAACAAGCGTATCGCCATCCGCCTCAATATCTCCGAGGCAACCGTCAAGGTTCACGTCAAAAGCATCCTGAGAAAAATCAAGGTCGACAACCGGACCCAGGCCGCAATCTGGGCACTCTGCAGCCGGAGCCCGAAATAGGAATGTCCTGTTTCCTGCCCCGGCTGCACTATGATGTCAGTTCCGCGCCACCATCATGGTCCAGGCATCTATCGGAGACGATGTGTAATATGGAATCATCGGTCCGTTCTGCTGATCAACCAGATTTATCCAGCCTGTAATCGTATCATTATTGTAACCACCATAGGACACACGTCCGTCCGCGCCGTTCAGGGTAAAATAGCTGTTGAAAGCACCGGCATACACATTCACATCGAAAACGCGTATCCCCCTGTAGCCCGGTAGAATATTGCCCGAACTGTCGGTAACAATCGCACTCCCGCCTTTGCTTTTCTCGATCGAGAGCAAATCTCCGTTCTCGGCACGCAACATGTTTCGTGGCCGTATATCAAACAATTGATCGTTCAGCATCGCCTGTCGACCGGCCGTACTCATGCCCGGTGACCCGGTCGGCGTATTAAAGGAATAGGGTTTGTTGTTGAACTGGGCGTGGCCTTGCTGCGCCCACATCAGCACAAAGACAAAAGTCATAGCGGGAATCACTGCACAGGATTTCTGCACATACCCGAAAAAACGGTTCATTTTTTCACCTCATGTTTCATGAAGGCCTGTAAAACAGCTTTACCGCCAAAAAATATCCATGCTCAAGATATGGAACAGCTTCGGCAAGAAAACAGCCCGCGCAAATGGTTTCCACCTTAAAATCCGGATATCATCCGACCAGCAGGAGTATTCGACGACAAAATTAACTATAATGATCCGCAAGAACCTTCTTTCCAAGGCGTCGCTTACCCGCAGATCAGCATATTTAAATAAAAATACTTGATACAGGCCAGGTCAGGCCGTCAGATCACGCGATCATTATTACCGTCGTAACCAAGATAGAACCCGATGATTGCCGCCTGTGTGCGGGTTTCAACACCCAGCTTTTGATAAATTTCAAGCAATCGGGTCTTCACGATACCAATCGATATATTTTCAGAACGGGCGATTTCCGTATTGCCGTATCCGGCCACAAGCTGACGCAGCAAACGCTGCTCCCGACCGTCAAGACTCTCGCGTAATGCGGCCCGGTTGTTTCCGAGCAACAAATCGGCACATCTGATTTTGCCAGGCAATATCCAGTAGCCCCCGCGACCAAATCCGCAAACATCGGCAAGAAGGTCGCGCCGACACCGATATAAAAGCCCATCCGGAACATAGGCACAGTTTCGCGCATCGAAATAAAGACCGTCTTCGACAAACGAGATCAACGGCATACTGCGCGACAGCCTGACCAGATAGCGGATTTGAGTATTGTGAAGAAGTCCCAGTCTTTTGTGATTGATTATTGCCGCGGCAAAGGCATCCGTCTCGCGATTGATGTGATTGAAATCGGGATCTGCCACCAGATCGAAATGTGCATATGACCCGAACAGATCCTGCGCATCGGCCTGTTCATAGCCGACAACGAGCAAGCCTTGGCCATAAACATCCCGATCTTCTAACGCCTTCATGAAATACCCGATCTGACAGAAAACTAATTTCATAAGAATCAAGCATTTCACCCCCTAAAGACAATCACCTTTCAGTAGAAAAGATATCTCTTTGTGACTAACTCCTAATAGGAAATAAATCTAAAAATAATTACTTACATATATAATGTAATTAAATTTCATCTATAAATTTCCACCCCACCAATACTTTATAAAACAGAACAAACCCGACAATAATGCAATAATAAAACATCGAACGACATAATTTGAAAGACACAGTCCGTCTTTTCATTAAGGGGTCGAAAAGATGTTTCGTAAAATTGCCGCAGCCGCATTAACGCTTACCAGCCTTTCCGGGTGCGCCGCTGGCGTGGGATCATATTCTGGCAAGGGCATTGACCCGATGATCTCCTTTCCGGTCACGGATAATGAAACACCCTATAGCCTTTGCCTGAGACAACTTTCCAAGATCGATGCAAAGCGATTGCCGATTTTTGCAGTCGGTGAAATTTCCGACAAAACCGGGCAGATCAACTACGACGAAAATGGTCACGCCGTGTCACAGGGCACGACTGAAATGGTCATGAGCGCGCTTTACAAATCGGGCCGCGCCAATCTCGTCGAACGTTTCGACCTGCGTATTCCGCTGGCCGAAGTCAGGCTGGCCGAACAGGGGCGCCTCACCCGAACAGTCGAGGAATACGGAAAAATCCCGGCATCCGACTTCATCCTGGTCGGCGCGGTGACCGAACTTAACTACAACATTCTCAGCGAAGGCGCGCAGCTGTTTGTACGCGGCATAGGCGGTGGCGGACGTACCGTCGTCATCAATGTCGCCATGGATTTACGCGTTATCGATTCACGCAATTTCGCCGTGCGCTATGTCAGTTCCCTGCAAAAACAGGTCCTCGGCTACGAGATCAGCGCCGGCATTTTTCGCTTTTTCGGAATCAATTTAGTCGAGTTTGACGCCGGGCGCATCCGGAACGAGCCGCTTCAGCTTGGCGTCAGGGCCGTTGCAGAAATGGGGGTCTATCAGATCATGACCGACTTTCTGGGACTGCCACAAACACCGGAATGCAAGCTCAATAAAGGAAGCGATATGAGCGAGCATCTTGAGCGGTTCTCTACACCTACAGATGGTCAACAGGAGTAACCAAATGTTTAAGTCCAAATTGTTGCTAGGCACCGTATTGGCAGCCGGCACACTGATGCTGACGGCCCCCGCCCAGGCCTTTGATTATGTCGAATGGTCCTGGGATGCCGAAGTCGACACCGATGTCGATCTTGATCTCGACATCCTTGATCCGTCGGAATTTGCGATGGTTGAATCCCTTCAAATCAAACTGGGGGACACCACCGCAACTTCCAACGTCAACAACGTTTTCAACAATCAGCCAATGAGCGGCACCGCCTCAGGCACCTTCAGCTTTGAAGGCGAAGCCTGGGACAATGACGTTCTGGGTGAAGTCGAACCGCCCGTGGATGCATTCAGCAACCAGACCAGTGGCAATGTCGATGGCATCGCCGCCGGCCAGGGTTCCAACCCGGCCACTTTCACCACCGATGGTGCTAACGTTGCGGGTTCCCCCGACATCGAAGGCGGCATCAGTGATGCAACCGGGGCCTTCACCAATGCCAACATTACAGTTAACGGCGCGGTTACCGATCCGTTTGGTGCCGACGGTATTGGCGCGGGCAATGGTGTGGCCGACGAACCGAACGGCGTAATCTTCACCGTTACGGTTGACGGACTGGAAGTCGAAGGCGCTTCCTATGATGCCGCAACAGAACTGCCGTCGCTTGACGCTACTGCAACGGCTCTTGCCAACAACGCTGCGATCGAGGGTCAGGGCGTTGTGAATGTTCATGCCGGTCAGTTTGCCTTTGACCCGGCCGGGACTGGTGGGGAAATTGAAGAACCGAATGGCGGTGAATCAGAACTTGCCAGCTTCGGTTACGATCCGACCAACCCGAATTCCAATCTCTCGGGTGCCCTTGCTCTGGCCGCTCTTGCTTTGAATGGTGATATCGGTCCGTCGGCAATCACCGCAACGTCGAATGCACACCATATCGATAATTTTGCGGTTGATGCCGGTGCCACTGCACTTGCCAATAACATGAACATCTCTGTGGTTGCTGGTGGCACCCCGGATGTTGAAGACCCCGACACCGAAGCAATGTCATCGGCATTCTGCTTCCAGGGCTGTGGCAATGGCGACGACAACGATGGCATCCAGCCTGACGTTGCTCTCATCGCCGATGTTACCCAGTTCGCCTATGCCGATGTTTCGGCAACCTCGAACGTGCATCACATCAATCTGAACAGCTACACCAATCTGGGTACGCTTGATCAGCCGGTCATCAACGGTACGGCAACGGCAATCGGCAACAACCTGTCGATCAAAGTCGGCGCTCCTGCCATTGACGTCGAATAAACCGCCTTGTGACGAAACGGAGGGGCAAATTGCCCCTCCTTTTTCGCCCGGAAAGTGCGCGAAAGGAACATCCTATGAAAACCGCATTAACGCCGAACGTTGCGTTGAAAACCGGTATTCTGGCGGCGGCTTTTATCGTTGCCTTACCGTTGCAATCCGCATTCGGACAGATGTTTGAAAAACCCTGGGCCGCAACCGCCCAGAACAGGGCCCAGATCGCCGTCATTATGAAACAGGCGGAATCAGGTCTGCTGGACGGCACAAATGGCGCAACTGCCGGTGCATCGGGTAGCAGTAGCCTGACACAACTTGTTTGCGGCGGCGGCGGTGGTCAGTCCGAAGCCACGGCAAACTCCGCCTGCATCATTCTGAACAACTCCAATGGCGACATCAATACAGGCCAGGACTCGACTGGCGATCAAACCGCCAACGGATCAACCGAAACAACGACCAACAACGCAGATTTGAGCGATGCGCTCGAAAACATATCCGGCGAGAACTAAACAAAAACAATCCGCTGGCACGTGCCGTCAACTCCTATACCCCACACGGCACATCACGCTGCTCCCCCTAGGCAGCATATCTCCCGGCCACTCTAGTCCCCTAGGGCCGGGATTTTTTTGAGCAACACCTTTACCGCTTAACGCGGCCCATCCCCGTCCGGGTCACCCCCGGCATCGGGGATACTGCGCGCAGCCGCGTCCTTGTCGCGGTTCTCATCCTTGGCAGCGGATGGCGGTGTGGCCGGCTCGGTGCCCTCGCCATCACCTGTTTCAGCACTCGCATCAGGCACATCATCCTTCGCCTCAATCACCGGCTTGGGATCCCCCCGCCCGGCATCGCGGATGGCGGCTGCCAGTTTCTCGATATCGCGGAAATGCACATCCTGCTGCGGGAACGGGATTTCAACACCCTCGGCCCGGAACCGTTCAAGAATTTCGAACCGCACCGCACTGCCCACCGCCAGAACATCACCGATATCACGCAGGAAATAGCGCAATTCGAAATCAAGCGAACTGGCGCCGAAATCGATAAACACCACCTGTGGCGCCGGATAACTCAGGATTTCGCGGCGCTTATCGGCGATCTCAAGCAGGATTTCCCGCACCTTGTTGGCATCCGATCCATACGAAACCCCGATCCGGATAATCCCGCGCCCGCTGCGATCCTTAAGCGTCCAGTTCATCACCCGGTTGGAAATCAGTTCGGAGTTCGGGATCACCACCGATGACCGGTCAAAGGTTTCGATCTCGGTCGCGCGCACCCGGATATCCTTGACCAGACCCTGATCGGCCCCGACCACGATCCAGTCGCCCACCTTGATCGGCCGTTCGATCAGAAGGATCAGGCCCGATACAAAGTTACTGACGATACTTTGCATGCCAAAACCGATACCGACCGAAATCGCACCGGCAATGATCGCAAGGTTGGACAAATCCATGCCCGCCGCCGAAATCGCCAGCAACACCGCAAGACAGATCCCGACATAACCGAAAATCGCCGAAACCGAATGCTGCAAACCTTCGTCAAGCTTGGTATTGGGCAGAACGCGCGTATTGAGCATCCGCTGGAAAAACCGCATGACGCCCAGAACCGCCAGAAACAGCAGGATCGCAATCAGGATCGCACGGAGCGAGAAATTGATCCCGCCCACCTGTATCCCGATAAATGCCTTTTCGGCGGCATCAATCAGATCGGCCCACGCAATATCGGTAAAGATCAGAACCGCAAGCGGCACGGCCACCGTGAACATCACGACATCAATCGTCACGCGTAACCAGAAATAAAGCGTCCCGTGCACCGCATCGCTGGTCCCGTCATCATCGGGGGCGGATGGCCGCACCAGATAGGTATGAACAAGCGCACGCGCATAACCGCGCAGCAGCCAGTAACTGGTGACAAACGCCATCGCCATCATCAGGTTTTCAAGGATAAAGCGCGCCAGCGCCACATAACCAAGAATGCTGAGCACCGGCAGCAGGATCGACACGCTCCGCAATCCGCGGCGTAAACGTCTTTCAACCTTGGCCCATAATTCATGCCGGTCCGGCCCGCCATGTTCCCAGAACACGCCAAGCGAACTGACAAACAGGATGACCGAAATCAGGAAAACGTTCGAAACGCTCTGCACCAGCGCAATTTCAAGCGAGGTGCCAAGTGTCGTAGCCCCTTGCAACAGCACCAGATCGGATGCGTAAATCACCGCCGCAAACAGCGACAGAATCCCGACAACCCGCGATCCGGTCGCCGTCGTTCCGGCACGTCGCATGCCCGGTGAAAACGGTGAATAGATGCTGCGGATCGCCGCCCCGACAAACAGCAGGAACAAAAGGGCGGCAAAACACTGATAGACAAAATCGCCCATGCTGCCGACCAGAAGGTCGGGCTGCCGGTCCACCATCTGATAGGCCACCAGCAACGCAACCCCGGGCACCAGTGCAGTAAACACGAACCGCGTCCCCGATATCAGCGACACCCGGTCTTCCTTGGGGGCATTGCGCCATCGTTCCGGCAACCAGCGCAGAACAGCAACCTCGCCCCCGATCAGGGCCGCCATCACCACAAAGGCCAGCAATACCAGACCCGGCGCGATTTCCGTCAGTTGGTCGCCAATCGGCCCTTCAAGATCAAGGTCGGCATACCGGCTGCGCACCATATCGGGCAGTTCAATGGCACCTGACCACACCTGCCCCCAGCTTTCCGCGTCCCACGGCACATCAACCCGACCCAGAATGCGGCGGGTAAATCTTTCGCGTGAAATCTGCGCCAGACGGTCGGAAATTTCGGTCGCGCGGAAATCAACCAGTTCACCCTGTTTGATCACGCCGCTGATCTCGGCGATATCCTTGTTCAGCCGCTCGCGTTCGGCGGCAACGGCGGGGGCTTCGGTTTTGCCCTCTGCCGGGGGTTCGCCCAGTTTGCCAAGTGCGGTATTCAACCGGTTCAACCGGTCCGCCGCACTTGATTGCAGGATCGCCGCTCCCTCGGTCACGGTTTCGACCTTCGACCGGCTTTCATTCAACAAACGGCCGGTAATCTCGTCCCCGGTCAGGGCCGTATCGACTTCGTCCAGACGGTCATTCCAGCCCGATATCAATTGCTGGCTTTTTTCCAGTTCAATCTTCTGGGTTTTTTCCTGCGGGGTATCCTGCGCCTGCGCGCTGCCACCAATCAGGAAGGCCGACATTATTGTCGCCATAATCCAAAACAAAATAGGACGAACTGTCGTCATGATAGATATTCCATGCTTATCCCTGTCGGGCCGATGACCGAAACCCGTTTTTCCTGATTTGCAAACAGGTTACACTGTCCGCGATAACGAATCACGTACCGTTTCGTTCCCGAACCGGCACCATGCCTGTCCCGGCCTTTCCGGCCCGCAAAGTAGCGCACCAGACGGAGCCCGCCCGATGTCCTCATCCGCCCTGATCAATGCTTTCATCCTCGATAGTGACGGCAAGGGAACTTCCCTTGAATGGCAGGACATCGTCAAATCCCTTCCCCAGACAGGTGAAAACCAGTTTCTATGGGTGCATCTCGACTGGATGGCGGAAGGTGTCCGGCGCTGGCTGATCGATATTGTCGGGCTCGATCCCACCATCGCCGATGGCCTGTCCACTCGCGGCACCCGGCCATCCGTCTTCTTTTACGATCATGGCTATTCGATGAATTTGCGCGGGGTAAACCTGAATGCCGAAAATGATCCCGCCGACATGATTTCGGTGCGCTTCTGGGTATCGGGCAATATGGTCATCACGCTGCGCAATCAGTCGCTAAAGGCGTTTGACGATATCCGAAGCGCGATCGCGCAGGACAACGCACCGCGCAATCCCGATGATTTTGTCCTGACCGTTGCCGAACGACTGATTTTCCGGGTCGATAATGTCGTGCGCGGCCTTGAAGAAAACGTCGATACCATCGAAGACGATCAGGAAGATACCCCGGAAAACAAGACCCTGTCATTGCGCCGCCGCTGTTCGGATGTCCGCAATCAGCTTTCGCGCCTGCGCCGCCATCTGTCCCCGCAACGCGATGCGCTGGGGCAGTATGTCGAACATAAAACCGCATGGCTTGATAAACGCTATAAACGCCGTGCGCGCTCGCTGACCGATAAAACCATCCGTCTGGTCGAAGAATTTGATTCCCTTCGCGAACGCATCCAGATCGTCAATGAAAACATGATGGCGCTGGAAACCGAACGCATGAACCGCACCATGTACTGGCTGACGGTGATTGCCGGCTTGTTCCTGCCAATCAGTTTCGTGACCGGCCTTCTGGGCATCAATGTCGGCGGGGTTCCGGCGGCTGAAAGCCCGTTTGGCTTTGCTGGCGTATCGCTCATTCTCGCCGCAATCGTCGTCTTTGAAATCTGGCTGTTCAAAAAGATGCGCCTGATCTGACCATTCTTTAAATACCCCCCGATAAACAAGGGAATCACTGACAAGCGCTCAAAGAAAGCTCCCCTCACACAGCAGATTGACCCCAAAAGGAAAATGCCACGCGAGGGGAGAGTTAATGCTCTAAGGGAGGCTGAGCATCAGATCGGTTGAAGAGAAAAATCACTTACTTTCTCTGGTGCGGCTGATTTCAATACATTCACCGAACGCTGAACCCCTTCCGCACATGACAGCACGGGGTCTTCATGTTCGATTGACAGCCAACTGTCATACCCGACAAGCCGCAACCTGTAGCAAAACTCTCGCCACCAGCTTTCACCGTGACCATAACCGATGGTGATATAGGACCATGCGCGCTCGGCGACATCGATCATCGGTCCGGTATCTAGCCGTGAAATTGTTGCGGCCTTGTCGGGATTGATCCAGGTATCCTTGGCATGGACATGATGAATGGCATCCCCGAGTGCGGATACAGCCTGCAGCGCATCAGCCCCCATCCACATCAGATGACTCGGATCAAGGTTCGCGCCAACCGATTTGCCAACTGCATCACGTAACCGCAAAAGGGTTGGCACATTATACACCAGCTGATTTCCGTGAAGTTCGATGGCAAACTTGTCGATGCCAAGCTCCCTGCCACTGTCGACAAGTTTGCGCCAGTACGGCAGCAAAACCTCATTCCACTGCCAGGCAAGTATTTCACTCGTCTCCGGTGGCCATGCGGAAATAATCCAGTTCGGGCTCTTGTCCGTCGGTGCCCCGGCCGGAAGACCAGACATCAGGCAAACTTTGCTGCACTCCAGTTCAGAGGCGAGCCTGATTGTCTTCTCGACCACGGATGATTGGCGTTGTCCGTCCGTTGGGTGCAATTGATTGCCGTTGCAGTTCAACGCAATGAGACTCAAACCGCGACTGGTAATCGCGTTCATGAATCGTTTGCGTGCGTCAGAACTCGCCAGCATCGCGTCCAAATCCATATGTGGCGCGGACGACCAGTTGCCCGTGTTGATTTCAACACCTTCTATTCCCATTCCCGCGATTGTATCCAGCGCCGTTTCAAACGGTTGATTGGACAAAGAGTCTGACACGATCCCGATTTTCATTTTTGTATCCTCATTCAAAGCGCAATGGTGCGACCGGTTTCAAGAGACTGATAGGCCGCCTCGGCAAGCAGCAAAGCTTTGCGCCCATCTTCACCGGATGGTGCCGGCGCAACTTCGCCCTTCAGAACACGGACAAATTCTTTCCATTCTTCGGCATAGGATTCCGCATAGCGTTCAAGGAAAAAGAACAGTGGCTTTTCACGTGTAACGCCGTCCTCACGTTCCTGCACAAGCATGGTTTTGGGGACATTCTCCGTGCGCAAGGTACCAAGCGAACCGTGGGCCTCGACACGTTGATCGTATCCAAAGGACGCACGCCGCGAATTGGTGATGACGGCAATTTTACCGCTGGCTGTCTGCAAGGTTACAGATGCCGTATCAATGTCACCCTCCGCCTTGATAGCAGGGTCCGTTAGCGTCGATGCCAGAGCAGTCACACGTACCGGCTCTTCGCCCAGAATGAAGCGTGCCATATCGAAATCGTGAATTGTCATATCGCGGAACATACCACCCGATACTTTGATATAGTCGATGGGCAACGCACCCGGATCCTTTGAAACAACGGTGACCAGTTCCAGATCACCAATCACCCCCGCATCAAGCCGGCGTTTCAATTCCGCGACTGCCGGATCAAACCTGCGATTAAATGCGACAAAGAGCCTGTTTTCCTGTCCTTTGATCGCCTCAAGCGTGGCATTCACGCGACTGATGGACAGATCAACCGGTTTTTCGCAAAACACTGCTTTGCCCGCGCGTATCCCGCGTTCAATTAAATCCGCATGCGTGCTGGTAGCCGAGGCGATTACGATTGCATCAATATCGCTGCTCGACAGGGCATCTTCCAAAGAACGTACCGAGGCCCCGTAAGCTTCTGCAAGTTGCCGGGCAATCCCTTCCTGCGGGTCCACGACAATGGACAACCTTGATAAGGGATGGGCGGCGATATTTGCAGCATGCACCTGCCCAATTCGGCCTGCGCCCAAAAGCGCAATATTATAAATTTTGTCCGTCATGTTTTTAGATTTCCGAGTTGAGATTAGTTTTTCAAAGACCAACGGCGCAGTGTTCGGTCGCCCAGTGCTGCAAAAACAACAATCAGGCCAAGAAGAAAAATGAACCATTGCGGGCGAACACCGGTCACCACGAGATAGGATTGAACCGAAGACAACACGAACGCGCCCAAAACAGCTCCGGGCAGCGATATGCGACCACCAGCAAGAACACATCCGCCAAGCACGCAGGCCGCAATTGCCTGAAGTTCCATCAATCGGCCCATGGAGCCATCGGCGAAGCCAAGCTTGCTGGCCTCGAGGGTCCCGGCAAAGGCGGCAAGCACACCACAAACAATAAAAGCCGAGAGTTTTATGCGTTCGACACGAACACCGCGCGAATGTGCGCTGGCGGCGGAGCCCCCGACAGCCAGAAGCCGATTACCCCAAGGCGTCATTTTCAGAGCAATCAGCAAAACTGCCAGTCCGGCCACCAACCAGTAGAACCCGGTATTGATGCCTAGGAACTCGGTTCCCCCAAGAACGGAGTACGAAAATCCATCCCGCTCCTTGTAAGGGACCGAGAATGAAAATCCGTCTGTCAGCGCAATTGCCAGCCCCCTGAAGATCATCAGAGAACCAAGCGTGATGATCAGCGACGGGGTTTTGGTACGGGTTACCAAAATGCCATTGAAGGCCCCGATCAAAGCACCTGCGCCGATGGCAAGAAGCGCGGCAAAGACAGGATCAATGCGCACGGCAAACCACAGATAAATCAGGGCACCTATGCCAAAGGTTGATCCCACCGAAATATCGATCTCACCCGTTCCGATCACCAGCGCAACGCCAAGCGTCATCAACCCCAACGTGGCAGTTACCTGAAGGATGGTGCCAATATTATAGGCATTGGCCCATCGTCCCTCGGACGTAAGGGTAAACAGCAACACCAGACACAGGGAAATGACCAGAATACCGATCTCGGTATGACGCCTTACGAGACGTTTGATTTCGCTCTTCAGCATCAGACCGCATCCCGTTTTTCGACAATGCGCCCACCCTGGCGAATGACTTCCTCCAGTGCCTCGGCAGACATTGTCTCAGTGGATGCGTCTTCTATTTTTTCGCCGTTCTCCATAATCACGATACGATCAGCCAGCCTGTGGACCTGAAAGATGTCGTGGGTGATATAGATCACCAACAACCCTTGATCGCGCAATTGAAGCGCCAGTTCGTTGACATGCTCGCGTTCGCGGACCGAAAGATGGTTTGTCGGCTCATCCATGATCACAACACGGTTCTTGAATTCCACGGCCCGGCCAATTTTGACCGACTGACGTTCCCCACCTGACAGGCGTTCGACCTCATCATCAACCGAGACATTTTCACGAAGACCGAATTGCCTTATCACTCTGCCGCTCATCTCGCGCATCTTCGCAAAATCAAGCAGCGGCAAACCGCAGAACCGTTTCACAGGCTCTCGCCCAAGATAAAAGTTGCGTGCAATGGACAGGTTGTCGCAAAGCCCGACGGACTGCTGGATTGTTTCAATTCCCTGATCTATGGCCAGTTTTGGATGAAACGTCTTCACACGGGTTCCATCGAAATAAACTTCACCGGCAGAAGGGGTGTGGATACCGCAAAGGACACGGATCAATGTGGTTTTACCCGCACCATTGTCCCCGACAAGCCCCACCAATTCCCCTGCATGAAAGTCTACGGACACATTTTTAAGTGCGTGAAAAGCACCGAAATGAAGGTCCAGATTCTTGATCTGGATAAGGGGTGTTTGTTTGTTCATTGTTTCCTCCTTCCCGGTCACAGACTATGTCCGGCCGCGCGCGCCAGTTTCTGGTTGAAAATGACGGCGATAATCAAAACGATCCCGACAAAGGTCATGAACCACGAGGATGGAGCGCCCAGCGCAATCAGCTCATATCGGAAACTCACAACGATCAGCGCGCCAAGAACGGCACCAAGCAAGGACCCGCGCCCCCCCGATAGAAGACAGCCGCCAATAACGGCTGCGGCGATTGCCTCCAGCTCCAGCAATTCTCCGAGTGTGACATGGGTTTGAGGACGGTCTGCAAGGGTCACAATCCCGGCAAAACCGGCAAGCAGCGAACAGATCACAAAGGCGATCGTTTTGGTCCTGTCTGTTTGAACACCTTGGGATTTGGCGCTGTCGAGATCACCGCCAGCCGCCAGCAAATGGTTCCCGAACTTCGTTCTCCATAGCAGAACGCTTAGAATTGCAAGAAGCACAAGCAGCCAGAAAAGCGAGGCTTCAAGCCCCAGAAACTCCCCACCCAGCATTCGGGTGATCCAATGTGATCTGGCTTCTTCCGGAAATGCGCGGACCGAACCGCCCGTCCAGACATAAATGATCCCGCGGACAGTAAACAAACCACCCAGCGTGACAATCATCGACGGCAGGGCGCCTTTCAGTACGGCCATTGCCTGAAGAAAACCGATCAATGCCGAAATCAGAAGTGCCGCAACAATCGCGCCCGGAACACCGAGGCCGGGTTGCAATGTGATGAAGGCGATACCCGCAAGGCCATAAACCGATCCAACAGACAGATCGATTTCCTTGGACATGATGACCAATGCCTGGCCCATCGCGATCAACCCCAATATCGAGGCAAAGTGCAGCACGTTGGTGACGGTCTGAACTGTCCACCAGCCGTCAAAATCAATGACCGTAAAGACGGACAGCATTAACGCGACACCGACGACAGCACCAAAACCGGCACCGCGAGAAAGAGAGGTCGGAAAAAACATGGAAACTTACTTTCGGCACATTACCTGTGGCTGGACATTCGAACACACGTATCGGGCATCATCCGGACCGAAACGGCACGAGCTGGCAGTTTCGGTCCGGCGCTATCATGCTCGGTTACCAGGTGTTCTGTTCGTCGTACGCATCGCCGAAAATATTGCGTACCAAGCCTTCCCAGTGATCAATGTTCTCGATGTCGACAACGATCGGGCCGGTCAGGATATCAGACTGCGGCTCATACCCCAGTTCATGCTTCCAATAGAGCCATTCCATTGGCGCATAGCCCTGCAACCAGAAGCCCTGACTGTTGGTCGCCAGAACATGCCCCGCCTTAATACCAGCCAAGGCAACCGGGCTCGCATCCACCGTAATGATGGTCACGCCCTTGTCATCGACATCAGGAGAAAGCCCCATATCGTTTGCAACACCCCAGGCCCAGGGAGCAGACCAGCTTGCAACAGTGAAAATGTAGTTGGTGTCAGGGTTGGCCTGAAGATATGACTGCAAGGTATTGCGTGCAGTCGCTGGCTCTGCGGAAATAAACAGCTCCTCAAACTCTGCCCCGGCGGCCTCCATGGCATCCTTCATGCCGGCACAACGGGCCTTCAGCCCCTGATGGGCGGAGTCATGAGTTGCGCAAACTACGCGTTTGGGGGCCGGCAGGTCGGCTCGGGAAAGCGCATATTCGCCCAGCTTCTTGCCGGTAAGATATTCATCACCACCGACATAGGTAAGATAGGGAATACGTTCGCCTTCCGGGCGGGGATCCGGAATGTTGAAAGCAACAACCGGGATGCCCTGTTCAATTGCTTTGCGCAGTGGCACTTCAAACGCATCGGTACTGACAATGGGCACCGCGATGCCGTCCGGCTTCGTGGCAATTACCTGTTCAAGCAGTCGCACATGCTCCTGAACCGAGTAGTTATTGGTCGAGATATATTCCGTTTTGACGTTCGGATACTTTTTCTCGAACTCCTCAAGCGAGAGCGTCAGCCATTTCATATTCGGATCGTTTGATCCGATATGCGACACCATAACAAAGCGATAGTTGTTTTCGGACTCTTGGGCCGTTGCTGTTTGCGGTGCTGCCATTGCCAGCATGGCACACGCTGCCAGCGCATTTATAACCTTTTTCATGTTGGTATCCTCCCGATATTTGATTTTTATTGATGGATAACGAAGACATCAAAACACATCTTTAAAAATCAAATAATCAGAAAATCGCTCTATTTTGATTGAAATCACATCAAAATAGAGCCGATATTTGGTCCCACGCTATATCGAATCGATATTCACATTGACGTGATGTTAGTTTCAGGAATAATCCATCAAATGGCTGATAAAATTGATGCGACCGACATTTTTGATGAACGAGGCAATTGGCGATCTCCCACGATCACCGAAATCGCACGCGCTTCGGGCTGCAGCACAGCAACCGTTGACCGGGTTCTGAATGAAAGACCCGGCGTACGCGAAGTCACACGCAAACGGGTGCTTGATGCCCTCTCATCTCTGACGATTGAAAGCCCAACTGACGCTTCATCCTGCTTGAAAATCGCGTTTCTCTCGGACTCTGGCGCAGCATTCAATCAGTCGCTGAGGGAAGGTGTTAATGCCTATCAGGCTGCTTACCCCAACCTTGAACTATCCTTCTATTCTGTTCTGACGACAGAAGTTAAACCCGTACAGTTTGCCCAACAGATCGAGCGAATTTCACAGGATGTCGACGGTCTGGTTTTGGTCGCGCGCGAAGACTTGATAATCAATCGAGCCGTTCGTGCAGTATCAGCGCGCGGCGTGCCTGTCGTATGTGTTACAACCGATCTGCCGAATTCCCGGCGAATAGCCTATATCGGCAACGATCAAACCGGAGCAGGTTCGACGGCAGCATGCCTCATGGGAACATCGATCAGTTCTTCCAACAGCAGAGTTTTGCTTGTCATTAGCGCCCCGTATCGTTGCCAGGAAGAACGTGAACTGGGCTTCAGACGGGTTCTTCGCTCAGAATACCCATCCCTGACGGTAGAAGAGCGCGTCAGCAGCAATGATGATTTCGAATATTCCTACAGGAACGTCCGAAATTATATTCGTGATCACGGCCCCCCTGGCGGCATTTATAATGTCGCAGGTGGCAATACGGGGATCGCGGAAGCTTTACGTGATGAGGGGCTTAGTGGCGAAGTGACGTTTATTGGCCACGAACTTAACAGTAACTCCAGAATCCTTCTCGAAACAGGCGGAATGGATTTTGTAATCGGTCACGACCTGGATCGGGAAATCAGCTTCAGTATCGAATGCTTGCGCGCAAGCCTCAAGAAACAGGACCTCCCAAACATTCCGTCAATGCCGGTTCGCATTTTCACGAAATATAACTGCTTCTGAATGTCATCTTTTGCGGCACGGGGACACTTCTGCACATGGCGCAAACACCTATGTCACATCAGCATGTTGCATTGCAAAGCTGCTTGGCGCTATGACTTTGCCTCCTTATTCCCTTTCACTGCATGACGAGATCCTTGATGTCCGACGGCCCGCTTTCACGTTACCGCGCGAAAATCACAGCGGGCGAACTGTCCCATGATCCCATGCAGGAACTCTGTGCGGAAAAACTGCAAAGCCTGTTCAAGGCGCTGAACCATTATGAACCGCAAACCGGTTCGGGCGGCTGGCGCGAACGGTTTGGCCTGACACGCCGCCGCGAAGAACCCCAACCACCGCAGGGCCTTTATATTTACGGCGAAGTCGGACGCGGCAAATCCATGCTGATGGATTTGTTCTACGAAACCGTGCAGGTGGATCGCAAACGCCGGGTGCATTTCCACGATTTCATGCAGGATGTGCATGACCGCATGCACCGGTTCCGCAAAACCAAATCAAAGGACGATGCCGACCCGATCCCGCCGATCGCAAAGGATCTGGCCAATGATGCGTGGCTTCTGTGTTTTGATGAAATGCAGGTCACCGACATCACCGATGCGATGATTTTGGGCCGCCTGTTCGAACAGCTTTTCGATCATGGCGTGGTGATTGTCACCACATCCAACCGCATGCCCGATGATCTTTACAAGGACGGCCTGCAACGCCAGAACTTCCTGCCCTTCATCGACATGATCAAACAGAAACTTGATGTGCTCGAACTCGCAAGCCCGACCGATTACCGCATGCGCAACCTGACGGCGGCCGATGTGTTCCTGTTCCCGGCCGGGCCCGATGCGAAAGCCAAGATCGACGAGATGTTCGCAACCGTCACCGAAGGTGCCCGCGTCGCCCCCGACAGCCTGACCAACAAGGGCCGCAAGATCGAAATTTCCGCCGCCGGGGCCGGTGTGGCGCGCTTCACCTTTGACGAGCTTTGCACCAAGCCGCTCGGACCGGGTGACTACATCGCGATTGCCACCCATTTCCACACCATCGTCATTGACCTGATCCCGAAACTGCCGGACTCGCGGCGCGACTGGGCCAAACGGTTCGGAACGCTGGTCGATGCGATGTATGAACATAAAACCAAGCTGATCTGTGCGATTGAATGCGATCCGTCGGAAATCTATACCGACGGCGATTATTCATTTGAATTCCAGCGCACCGTGTCGCGCCTGACCGAAATGCGCAGTCAGGAATATCTCGACATGCCGCATCTGACGTAACCCCCCGACCGGGTACGCGTCGGGCGAATTTGAACCCCTCAAAAACGACTCCACCCACACAGGTTTAATTTCGGCACAAAAAATCACCATCAGGTGAGGGTTGGCATGCCGATTCTTGCGTGGGGCGCGCATTTGCCTTTCCAAAAATGCAGAATCTGCCTAAAGCACCATTTCCTTATGCACCGCCTGCCGCATGGCAGATGGCCGTTTCCTGCAAGGCTGGACGTCAAAAGATAAGATCATGCGCCGCAATTCGCGGCAAAAGCGTGTTGTGCCTTTCCTTTAGGCAGCGCCAAGGCGCAAACAGGCTTTGGTTTTGCTGCCGATTTGCATTTATTCGCATCTGCAACATGATTGGTTTTTAAGCGTTTAGACAATAGTTGCAACAAACCGGGAACCGGCGGTTTTCCTCGTGAAAACAGCGGCGTTTCCCCTTGTAAAAGCGGCCGAATCAGTTTACGACACTCGGTGTTTACGAACGATTCTTTCGCGTTCGCAGGTTTAAATTTTCAATCGCGCTCCCAAGTTGAGTTTCGACCCCCAGGAAGCGCAATAGGGAAGAAGGTAACGGAATGGCCCGCAACAAGATCGCGCTCGTCGGTGCCGGCAATATTGGTGGTACTCTGGCCCACCTCGTCGGCCTGAAAGAGCTTGGCGACGTCGTCCTTTTCGACATCGTTGATGGCATGCCACAGGGCAAGTCTCTCGACATTGCTGAATCCTCCCCCGTCGACATGTTTGATGCCGACCTCAAGGGCACCAGTGACTATAAAGACATCGCAGGCGCTGATGTCGTTATCGTGACTGCCGGTGTGGCCCGCAAACCGGGTATGAGCCGTGATGACCTCATCGGCATCAATACCAAGGTCATGACCCAGGTTGGTCAGGGCATCAAGGAACATGCCCCGGACGCATTCGTCATCGTCATCACCAACCCGCTTGATGCGATGGTCTGGGTGATGCAGCAGGCAACCGGCTTCGATCCGAAGAAAGTTGTCGGTATGGCTGGCGTTCTGGACTCTGCACGCTTCCGTTACTTCCTCGCCGAAGAATTCAATGTATCGGTCAAGGATGTCACCGCCTTCGTTCTTGGCGGTCACGGCGATACCATGGTTCCGTCGATCCGTTATTCGACCGTTGCCGGCATCCCGGTTCCCGACCTGATCAAAATGGGCTGGACCACCCAGGAAAAGATCGACCAGATCGTTCAGCGCACCCGTGACGGTGGCGCCGAGATCGTCGCTCTTCTGAAAACCGGTTCCGCTTTCTACGCCCCGGCTGCTTCGGCAATCGCGATGGCGGAAAGCTACCTGAAAGACCAGAAACGCGTCATGCCGGTTGCTGCCTACCTTAGCGGCGAATACGGCGTTGACGGCCTTTATGTCGGCGTCCCGGTTGTTCTGGGCGCAGGCGGTGTTGAACGCATCGTCGAAATCAATCTCGACGAGTCCGAAAAGGCAAACTTCGACAATTCCGTGAACGCAGTTCGCGGCCTCGTCGAAGCTGCCAAGGGCATGCTCTAAGATCGCGAAGCGGGCTGGTCAGTGACCGGCCCGTTTTTCATTCATTGTCGTTATTATAACGTCAATGAACGCGGGCCTCGCAACAACGTCCCCTTTTTGACAGGGACATTGAAACCACGATTTCTGACCCACAGGAAATCGTACGGAAGGCAAGAAAGCGACCGAACATGAATATTCATGAGTACCAGGCGAAAGAAATTCTTCGCAAATACGGTGTGACCGTGCCGAACGGCAAGGTTGCCTACACCGCTCAGGAAGCCACCGAAGCTGCCCAGTCCCTGGCTGGTCCGGTTTACGTGGTGAAATCGCAGATCCATGCAGGTGGCCGCGGTAAAGGCACCTTCAAGGAAGCAACCGCTGGCGATAAAGGCGGCGTTCGCGTCGTCAAAAGCGTCGAGGAAGTCGGCACCAATGCCGGTCAGATGCTCGGCGCCACTCTGGTCACCCACCAGACCGGCCCGGATGGCAAGGAAGTCAAACGCGTCTATATCGAAGAAGGCTGCGACATCGCACGCGAACTTTACCTTTCGCTGCTTGTTGACCGTGCCACTTCGCGCGTGATCTTCATGGCCTCCACCGAAGGCGGCATGGACATCGAAGAAGTTGCCGAAGCAACCCCGGAAAAGATCGTCACCGTTGACATCGATCCGGCTGCCGGCTTCTCGGGCTTCCATGGTCGCAAACTGGCATTCGCGCTGGGTCTCGAAGGCAAACAGGTTTCCAAGGCCGTCAAATTCATGACCGCCATGTATAACTGCTTCCTCGAAACCGATGCTGCCATGGTTGAAATCAACCCGCTGGTCGTTACCGGCGACGGCGACATCATCGCGCTCGATTGCAAAATGAACTTCGACGACAACGCGCTGTTCCGTCATCCGGACATCGAAGAACTGCGCGACGAAGACGAAGAAAACCCGGCCGAACTCGAAGCTGCAAAACACAGCCTCAACTACATCAAGCTCGATGGCACCATCGGCTGCATGGTCAACGGCGCAGGCCTTGCCATGGCAACCATGGACATCATCAAGCTTTATGGCGGCGCACCGGCAAACTTCCTCGACGTTGGCGGCGGGGCCACCAAGGAACGCGTTACAACCGCGTTCAAACTGATCCTGTCTGACCCGAATGTCGAAGGCATCCTGGTCAACATCTTTGGCGGCATCATGCGTTGTGACGTGATCGCAGACGGCGTTGTGGCAGCAGCCCGCGAAGTCAGCCTGAACGTTCCGCTGGTCGTTCGCCTCGAAGGCACCAATGTCGAACTTGGCAAGAAAATCCTCGAAGAATCGGGTCTGCCGATTGTTTCGGCCGACAACCTTGCCGATGCCGCCGAAAAGGTGGTCAAAGCTGTGAAGGAGGCCGCGTAACTATGGCTGTTCTCGTCGATAAAAACACCAAAGTTATCTGCCAGGGTTTCACCGGTTCGCAGGGTACCTTCCACAGCGAACAGGCAATTGCCTATGGCACCAAAATGGTTGGCGGCGTGACCCCGGGTAAAGGCGGCACCAAGCACCTTGACCTGCCGGTCTTCAACACCGTTGACGAAGCGGTCCATGTTACCGGTGCCAACGCATCGGTCATCTATGTTCCGCCGCCCTTCGCGGCTGATGCAATTCTCGAAGCCATCGACGCCAAAGTCGAACTGGCTGTCTGCATCACCGAAGGCATTCCGGTTGCCGACATGGTTCGCGTCAAGCGCGCCCTTTCGGGTTCGAAAACCCGTCTGATCGGCCCGAACTGCCCGGGCGTCATCACGCCTGACGAATGCAAGATCGGCATCATGCCGGGCCACATTCACCGTCGCGGCAAAATCGGTATCGTTTCACGTTCCGGTACGCTGACCTACGAAGCAGTCGCACAGACCACGGCCGCTGGCCTGGGTCAGTCGACCTGTATTGGTATCGGTGGTGACCCGGTCAACGGCACCAACTTCATCGATTGCCTCGACCTGTTCCTGAAGGATCCGGAAACCGAAGGCATCATCATGATCGGTGAGATCGGTGGTTCTGCCGAAGAAGAAGCATGTGAATTCCTGCAGGCTTCCAAAGTCAAAAAACCGGTTGCCGGCTTTATTGCTGGTGTAACCGCGCCTCCGGGTAAACGCATGGGCCATGCCGGTGCGATCATCTCCGGCGGTAAGGGCACTGCGGATGCGAAAATGGAAGCAATGCGCAGCGCTGGTATTCTTGTTGCCGATTCCCCGGCAAGCCTTGGCTCGACCATGCTCAAGGCTTTGAAAGGGTAATCAGGGTAGTCAGAGGAAAGGCAGGGGGAGGCGTGGTCTCTTTCGGGACCATGCCTTCCAAGACCACAAATGAAACCTCAAGATATCGACACGATTCTGAACGAGTCGAACGCAACTTATATCGCTGAACTTTATGCCCGGTATCAGAGCAACCCGTCTGCGGTTGATCAGAGCTGGGCTGAGTTTTTTGACGGGTTGCAGGACGACGCTTCCGATCTCCTTGCCGAAATGCAGGGACCCAGCTGGCAGCCGCGGGAAACCAAGGTTGTTGGCGGTATGGAAGGATACGACGTCTCCCAGGGTCACGCCGAACGTCCCGCCAATGGCGGCTACGCACCGGCGGCTCATGCGGCACCACAGGGTGCGCCGGTCAGTTCCGACGCCATCCGTGCCGCGGCACATGATTCCATTCGCGCCCTGATGCTGATCCGCTCCTATCGCGTGCGCGGCCATCTCGAAGCGAACCTTGATCCGCTGGGCCTGGCCCCGCGTGATCCGCACCCGGAACTCGATCCGAAAACCTATGGCTTCACCGAAGCCGACATGGATCGCCCGATCTACATCGCCAATGTTCTTGGCCTTGAAACGGCAACCATTCGCCAGATCGTATCGCTGGCCCGCAAAACCTATTGCGGCTCGATCGGCATCGAATTCATGCATATTCAGGAACCTGAACAGAAATCCTGGATTCAGCAGCGCGTCGAAAGCATCGGCAACCAGACGCAGTTCACTGCGCGCGGCAAGGAAGCCATCCTTGAGCGCCTGGTCGAAGCCGAAGGTTTCGAAAACTATCTGCACACCAAATATGTCGGCACCAAGCGTTTCGGCATCGACGGTGGCGAAGCCCTGATGCCGGCTCTCGAACAGATCCTTAAACGCGGCAGCCAGCTTGGCATCCGCGAGGTCGTGTTCGGCATGCCGCACCGTGGTCGTCTGAACGTTCTGGCGAACGTTCTGAACAAGCCGTTCCAGGCGATCTTCTCGGAATTCATGGGCAACCCGTCCAAGCCAGACGACGTGATGGGCTCGGGTGACGTTAAATATCACCTTGGAACGTCCGCTGACCGTGAATTTGACGGCAACGTTGTTCACCTGTCGCTGACTGCGAACCCGTCCCACCTCGAAGCGGTAAACACCGTCGTTCTGGGTAAGGTCCGCGCCAAACAGGCACAGCGCAAGGACACGGCACGCGAACAGGTCATGGGTATCCTCCTTCACGGGGATGCGGCCTTTGCCGGTCAGGGTCTTGTTGCTGAAACCTTCGATCTGTCGCACCTCAAAGGCTATCGTACCGGCGGTACGATCCACTTTGTCGTCAACAACCAGATCGGTTTCACCACCAAGCCGTCCGATTCGCGCTCCTCGCCTTACTGCTCGGATATTGCCAAGGTCGTTCAGGCGCCGATCATCCATGTCAATGGTGACGACCCCGAAGCCGTGGTTCACGCCGCACGCATCGCGACCGAATTCCGTCAGGAATTCAAACAGGACGTCGTGATCGACATGTTCTGCTATCGCCGCTTTGGTCACAACGAAAGCGACGAACCGGCCTTCACCCAGCCCAAGATGTATGACGTGATCGGCAAACACCCGACCACCAAGGACATCTATGCGCAGAAACTGGTCAAGGAAGGTCTTCTGACCGAAGAACGCGTCAAGGAACTGGATCAGAAATTCCAGAACTACCTTGACGATGAATTCAAGGCCTCCGAAGCCTACCGCCCGAACAAGGCAGACTGGCTTGAAGGCAAATGGTCGGGCCTCGCATCCTCGCACGGCGAAGATGCAGACTGGACCGGTCAGACCGGTGTGGAAAACGACTTGTTGCAGGAAGTTGGCCGGGCTCTTTCGACCCCGCCCAGCGACTATGACATCAACAAGAAAATCCTGCGCCAGCTCAAGGCCAAGGCCAAGATGTTCGAAACCGGCGAAGGCATTGACTGGGCAACCGGTGAAGCCCTCGCATTCGGCACCCTGATGTGCGAAGGCACTCCGGTGCGTCTGTCCGGTCAGGATTGCCAGCGCGGCACCTTCTCGCAGCGTCACGCAAAACTGGTCGATCAGACCAACGAGGCAAAATACACCCCGCTCAACAACATCCGTACCGGCCAGGCCGAGCTTGAAGTCCTCAACTCGCCCCTGTCCGAAGCCGGTGTTCTGGGCTTCGAATATGGCATCACCCTTGCCGAACCGCATTCGCTGGTTCTGTGGGAAGCCCAGTTCGGTGATTTTGCCAACGGTGCACAGGTCATCATCGACCAGTTCATCAGTTCGGGCGAAGCCAAATGGCTGCGCATGTCCGGTCTGGTGATGCTGTTGCCGCACGGGTACGAAGGTCAGGGTCCGGAACACAGTTCCGCCCGTCTGGAACGGTATCTGCAGCTTTGTGGTGAAAACAACATGCAGGTGGCCAACGTCACGACCCCTGCAAACTATTACCACATCCTGCGCCGCCAGATCCGCCGCTCGTTCCGCAAGCCGCTGATCCTGATGACGCCGAAATCGCTTCTGCGTCACAAACAGGCGGTCTCGCCGCTGTCCGACTTCGGACCGGGGACCATCTTCCAGTCCGTGATCGGCGAAACCGGCAAGCTGACTGATGCCAAAAAGGTCAAACGCGTCGTCCTGTCTGCGGGCAAGGTCTATTACGATCTGCTCGCTGAACGCGAAAACCGCGGGATTGACGATGTTGCCCTGGTGCGCGTCGAACAGCTCTATCCGTGGCCGGCCAAGGAACTGGCAGAAGAACTTGCCAAATATCCGAATGCCGATGTGGTCTGGTGTCAGGAAGAACCCGAAAACATGGGTTCGTGGTACTTCGTCGATCGTCGTATCGAAGGCGTGCTGTCTGAAATCAAACACAAGGCCAGCCGCCCGATCTATGTCGGTCGCAAGGCTGCCGCGTCCCCGGCAACGGGCTTGCTCAAGGCTCACCTGCGCGAACAGGCCGAACTGGTAGATGCCGCGCTGAGCGTAAAATAACTTTACCAGACGGGCGGGAAACCGCCCGTCTGCCCGCACATTCAGAATTCATTCGTATTCGGGCAGGCCCAAACTGTCTGATAGAAAAAACGGTCGAGGAAAAAATGGCGACTGAAGTTAAAGTTCCCACGCTGGGCGAGTCTGTTACCGAAGCAACAATTGCGAAATGGTACAAAAAAGTCGGTGATGCAGTTGCAGCCGATGAACCGATTGTCGAACTTGAAACCGACAAGGTTACCGTCGAAGTCAACGCACCGGTCGCTGGTGCGATTGTCGAACTGGTTGCCGGCGAAGGTGACGAAGTCGAAGTCGGCGCCCTGATCGCCATGATCAAGGAAGGTGCCGAAGGCGCTGCTCCGGCCAAGGAAGAAAAAGCCGAAGCCCCAGAAGAATCTAAAAAAGAAGAACCGAAGAAAGAAGAACCGAAAAAAGAAGAAGCCAAACCGGCTGCTGCCCCGGCAGCAAGCGCACCGGCGGCTTCGACCTCGGCCAATACCGATCATCCGCTGCCGCCTGCCGTTCGCAAACTGGTCGAAGACAAAAATCTCGATCCGTCGAAAATTCCGGCAACCGGCAAAGACGGCCGCCTGACCAAGGGCGACGTTCTGAACTTCCTCGAAGGTGGTGGATCGGCTCCGCGCGCGGCTGCGGCTGCACCGGCAGCACCTGCTGCTCCGAAGCCGGAACGCGAACTGCGCGAAGGCGAAGAACGCGTCAAAATGTCCAAGCTGCGCCAGACCATCGCGCGCCGCCTGAAAGAAGCCCAGAACACCGCGGCCATGCTGACCACTTATAACGAAGTGGACATGACCAACCTTCTGGCTTGCCGTAATCAGTACAAGGACGGCTTTGAAAAGAAACACGGTGTGAAGCTCGGCTTCATGTCCTTCTTCATCAAGGCCTGCACCACCGCACTGAACGAATGGCCGGCGGTCAATGCCGAGATTGATGGCAACAGCTTCATCTACAAGAACTACTGCGATATCGGCGTTGCCGTTGGTACCCCGCAGGGTCTGGTTGTTCCGGTGATCCGTTCGGCTGAAAAGAAAACCTTTGCCGACCTCGAAAGCACCATTGTCGATTTCGGCAAACGTGCGCGTGACGGCAAACTGGGCATGGATGAAATGACCGGCGGCTCGTTCACCATCTCGAATGGTGGCGTGTTTGGCTCGCTCCTGTCATCTCCGATCCTGAATGCGCCGCAGTCCGGTATCCTCGGCATGCACAAAACCCAGATGCGCCCGGTCGCGATCGACGGCAAGGTCGAAATCCGTCCGATGATGTATCTCGCACTGTCCTATGACCACCGTATCATTGACGGCCGCGAAGCCGTTTCCTTCCTGGTACGCGTCAAGGAATGCATCGAGAACCCGGAACGCATCCTGCTCGACATCTGATCAGACAAAAGGATCAAAGAACTCATGAGTGAGAACTACGACGTTGTCGTGATCGGTGGCGGTCCTGGCGGTTACGTTTGCGCCATCCGCGCCGCACAGCTTGGTCTCAAGGTTGCCTGCGTTGAAAAACGCGGCACCCTTGGCGGTACCTGCCTCAATGTAGGCTGCATCCCGTCCAAGGCCCTGCTTCATTCGTCCCACCTCTTCGAAGAGGCGACCGAGCATTTCGATACCCACGGCATCGAAGTCTCCAAGCCGAAGGTCAATCTCGAAAAGATGATGGCCCGCAAGGACAAGGTCGTTGACAGCAATGTCAAGGGCATTGAATTCCTGTTCAAGAAGAACAAGGTCACCTACGTCAAGGGTGCCGGCGAAATCACCTCGCCGACCACGGTCAAGGTTGCCCTTCTGGATGGCGGCGAAGAAACCCTGAATGCCAAGAACATCGTGATCGCCACGGGTTCGGAAGTCACCCCGCTGCCGGGTGTCGAAATTGACGAAAAAAACATCGTCTCCTCGACCGGCGCGCTGGTTCTTCCGAAAGTGCCGAAAAAGATGGTCGTCATTGGCGCAGGCGTGATCGGTCTGGAATTGGGTTCGGTCTGGCGTCGGCTTGGTTCCGAAGTCACCGTGATCGAATATCTCGACCGCATCCTGCCGGGCATGGATGGCGAACTGGTCAAACAGACCCAGCGCATCTTCGCCAAACAGGGCCTCGACTTCAAACTGGGCCACAAGGTCACCGGTGCGAAATCGGGCAAGTCTGGCGTGACCCTCACGGTTGAACCGTCCAAGGGCGGCGATGCCGAGGAAATCAAGGCTGACGTCGTTCTGGTCGCCATTGGTCGCCGTCCGTTTGTCAAAGGCCTTGGCCTTGACAAGGCAGGCGTCGAACTTGACGAACGCGGTCGCGTTAAAACCGACGAACACTTCCAGACCAACGTGCAGGGCATCTTTGCGATTGGCGATGCGATTGCCGGTCCGATGCTCGCCCACAAGGCCGAGGAAGACGGTGTCGCCCTTGCCGAAATGCTGGCAGGCGAAGAAGGCCATGTCGATTACGGCAAGGTCCCGGGTGTTGTTTACACCTGGCCGGAAGTTGCCACTGTCGGCAAGACCGAAGAACAGTTGAAGGAAGAAGGCGTTGACTACAAGGTCGGCAAATTCCCCTTCACCGCCAACGGTCGTGCCAAGGCAATGGAAAGCACCGAGGGCTTCGTGAAGATCATCGAAGACAATAAAACGCACCGCGTCGTCGGCGCACATATTGTCGGCCCGGCTGCGGGTGATCTGATTGCCGAAGTGGTCCTTGCGATGGAATACGGCGCCTCTGCCGAAGACATCGCACGCACCTGTCACGCCCACCCGGCCCTTGGCGAATCCGTCAAGGAAGCCGCCCTGGACGCCGACAAACGCGCGATCCACATGTAACAAGATCCGGGGCAACCCAATCCCACAAACGGCCGCTCCAATGGGGCGGCCGTTTTTTGTGCCCGACGTTCCAGCCCGCTCCCTTAACCGCCCCCATAAACTCCCCTAACCGTCATTCCCGCGAAGGCGGGAATCCAGACAACCGTCCGGCAACGCACAGTTGCCGATATGCGCGCTCTTATCCGAACCCGACAGACCCAACCTGCCAAAGCATGGACACCCGCCTTCGCGGGTGTGACGGAGGGTGGGTTCTGCTGCCCGGTCCATGACGCTCCCCTCGCCCGCAGCACCGCCACGTCACAATTGCCATGCCTCGCCCCGTCAGCCCCCAGTCAGCTCTGCCCCGCAGCGCTCCGCCACTGCCCTACGCTGCCTCCAGCATGCAAAACGGCATCAAGGGTGACATCGGGCAGATTTGGATGCTGCTCCGGACACCGGACCAAAGCCCGGATTGCAACTCGGCCCCGCCACTAGCCCGACACCAAACCGAAACCTGCCTTGCCTCCGAGACGCAACACCCCCCAAAGCCCAAGCCGGATTCCACACCGCACGGAGCCCGAGCTATCGGGTCTCGTCGTTGATGCCGCTGGTGCCACCGACACCGACACGACAGATGCGATTGCACATGCTGGTCTTCCCACCGATGGCGACGGGGCTCCGCCGACCTCTCCTGCCTCCACTCTCGCCAGATGGTGCAGCCTGAACGGAACGGTCCCGTCGTGACCAACGCTCCGATCCCGGCGCTGGCGTGATGACATCGCGGCCCCGAACCGCCCCTGCTCCGCTGCTGACCACTCGATCCGCATCCGGCCCCGCAAATCTCCCCGCACCCTTCCCGGCAGGCGCACCTCTCCCGTTCTGCCTTTTCGTTTCGTCAAACTTTACGCCGTCCATTTCCGGGCCATTTCAATGCCCGGACGCACTCCCACCGTAATGACTTTGCTCCACACGGATCTTCCGCGCTTGGCGGAAACCACCTGTTACTCAACCACTCAACATCGTCGCTTTTTCTTCACGTCATCCCCTTGGCTTTGACGAACAATCCGCCCCCGAAAACGCAAAAACCCGCCAAAGCGCATCACGCCTGGCAGGTTATGTCTCCGGACCCATTTGTCCTGTTGACTTTATCTTTATGCCACAAACAAAAGAACAAATCAAGAACATTTTTCAAAAATCTTCGCTGTCCGGCTCCGGCAAAAATTCTCGTTTATTCTCAATAAATTATGCCATCATATTGCGGTATGAAGGACCGGTCCGCTAAGATCATCCGCCGGGATTGCCCGGATCAAGACGCAGGAGAAACCACCCATGACGCTTTCGATCGGACTTGTCGCCCACGACCGTCGCAAACGCGAAATGGCCGATTGGCTGGAAACCCACAAATCACAGTTTTCCGGCACCCGGATTTTCGCCACCGGCACCACCGGGCGCGTGCTTCAGGAACGCTTCCCCGATCTTGATATCGTGGCCCTTAAAAGCGGCCCGTTCGGCGGGGATCAGCAGCTTGGCTCGATGATTGCGCATGGCGAATTGCAGGCAATGTTTTTCTTCACCGACCCGATGACGCCCCAACCCCACGATGTCGATGTCCGGGCCCTGATCCGGCTGGCCAACATGTATGAAGTGCCGATTGCGTGCAACCGCAGCACCGCCGACCTTCTGATCAGCAACCCGAAATTCGAGGAAATCTGCGAACAGTATCGCGGCCATTCCCCCGAACAGGTTTTTGCCGAATACCAGAACCGCAAGGTTTGAGACACCCCCCGGCCCGCTCTGCCACCCGGCTTGGCCCACTCCACATCAAACTGATACGACCGCCCCATGCAACTCGCCTATGACCTGATCGCCGCCATTTTCCCGATCTTCGCCGCCATTCTGGTCGGGGCAGCACTCAAACGTTATCTGATCACCGGTTCTGACATCTGGGCCGGGATTGATCGGCTGACCTATTACCTGCTGTTGCCATCGCTTCTGATCGTTGAAATTTACCGTGCGGATTTCAGTTCCGGGCATGCCGGCACTGCCGTCATGGTCACTTTGGGCGCGACCCTTTTCCTTGCGGCGGCACTCCTGCTGTTGCGGCCCCTGATTACCAGCAACACACCGCTCTTTACCTCGATCTTTCAGGGATCGGTTCGCTATAACAGCTATGTGCTGCTTGCCGTTGCCGATGCGCTTTATGGCAGCGAAGGCCTGGCACTGGCGATTGTCTTTGTCGCGGTGATGGTGATTGCGACCAACATGCTGGGCGTCGTGGTCCTGAATGCCTTTGCGGGTGGGAAAGGCAGCTTTAAACGCATCATGATCGGGCTTGCACAAAACCCGATCATCATCGCCGCCGGGGCCGGTGCGGTGCTTAATATCAGCAACATTCACGTGCCGCTGCCGATTGAAAATACCGCGGCCCTTTTCAAAACCGCCGCCCTGCCGCTCAGCCTGCTGTCGGTCGGGGCGGGGCTTCGCTTTATCCTCAGCAAACAGGCATTGGGCGCGATTGCGCTATCAACCACGATCAAGCTTACCATCCTGCCGCTGATCACCGGCATTGCGCTGCATCTGGCCGGGGTGGAGGGCATGGTGCTGGCGATGGGGGTGCTGTATGCCGGGATGCCGTGCGCCGGGAACGCCTATATTCTCGCCCGGCAGCTTAATGGCGATCCGGAGGCCATGGCCTCAATCATCACCCTCGAAACTCTCCTGTCCGCCTTCAGCGTCGCTGCCATCGCCGCCATACTGAGCATCAACTGACGCCGCATGCGGGGCATAGTCGCCCGCATACCCACAGGCCGAAAGCCCCGGCCGCATTAACTCCGGCGGCGGTGCATCGACCACCACCGGCTCCCGGTCGGCATGGAACGGTACAACAATCTGACGTGACAACAGCATCAAGGTCGGCGGCTGCCCGAACAGGGGCGGTTCATCCCCCCGGCCATAAAACGGATCGCCCAGAACCGGATGACCGATATGGTCCAGATGCACGCGAAGCTGGTGTGTGCGGCCCGTATGGGGCGTCAAGGCAAGCCAGGTGATGTCCTGACCATCCTCGTCCTTGCCCCGCCCCAGCACCTGATATTCGGTCTTTGATGGCTGCCCGTCTTCATGGACCAGCATCCGCCAGCCGCTTTCATCATTGGTCTTGCCAATCGGCGCATCGATAAAGCCGTGATCATCGGCAACCGCACCGCGCACCACCGCCCAATAGGTTTTGCCGATCAGTTTTTCGGTAAACAGGCGGGTGATCTTTTTCGATGATTTCGGATGCCGACACAGCAACAGGCACCCGGCCGTATCGCGGTCAAGCCGGTGCGCCAGGGTCGGCTCGGGCTGAATGCCGAATTTAAGGTCGGGCAGATACGCATCGACATGAAAATAGGTTTTCGGCCCGCCATGCGACGCCAATCCCGGCGGCTTGTTCAGAACGATGACGTTTGAATCGCGATGCAGAACGCTTGCGATCAGGTCTTCGGCAATCGGATGGGGCATGGTCGGCCTTTCATTGTTGGCCCTGCTTTACCGCAAAGCCACACATGCTGCAATCGCGCAGCAACCGGCCCCACCCCCAAACCTGATCCAGACGGCAATCATCTGCGTAAGGAAACACAGAATTCATTCTTCGCAATCTGGCTTTGACGCGCTTTGTTCGCCGGGGCCAAAAGCAGGGTACGCCATCACATGCCACGCCCGAAACCTTTTAAATATCTGCTTGCCACCCTTGCCATTCTGGCGGCCCAGAATGCCGGTTCGGCCTTCGCGCAGAACGGTGAATTATCGGCCCTTACCCCCGCACAATCCGATGGCCTTGACCGCAGTGCGGCCTGCCGAAACTTCGATCCGATTGCGCGTTACGGCAATGAACTGGTGTTTCAGATCCGCCGCAACGATGCCCCGGTCGGGCAGCATATCGTGCGTTTCAATCGCGGCCAGGACGGCCTTCAGGTCGTCGCCCAAAGCAATATCGATATCTCGTTCCTGGGCTTCAATGCCTATAGCTTCCGCTACCGCTCCGAAAGCATCTGGCAGGATGGTCAATTATCCACCCTGTCGGTCAAGGTCGATGATGATGGCGATCAGACCAGCATCACAGCACAGCGCGAAAACGATCAGCTTGTCGTCGATGGCCCCGATGGTCAGAAGTCCCTGCCGCCCGGAATTTTCCCCACCGATCACTGGCATTGCGGCGTTCTGCAAACCACCCAGGTTCTCAACACCCTGACCGGCAATCCCAACGCGGTCACCATATCCCAGACGGGGGGCGAACGTCTGGCTGTTGGCAACGGCATGATCAACGCGACCCACTTCACCTATGACGGCGAGCTGCAAACCAATGCATGGTACGATGCCGATGGTCGCTGGGTTGGATTGCGCTTCAAGGCGCGGGATGGCTCTGAAATCACCTATCGCTGCACAAGCTGCCAGACCGACAATGCCCAAAAGGACCATCGTGGATGACCAAACATTTCGGAACCATCTGGATCGTCGGTGCCTCCGCCGGGATCGGGGCGGCACTTGTCGAAAAATTCGCAAAATCCGATGCCGATGCAAGCACGACGATTATCGCCTCGGCCCGCTCCGCCGATGCGCTGTCCGATCAGGCGGCATCGTCTAAAAACATCCATGCCGTACCGCTTGATGTGACTAAACCCGATGCGGTTCGCGATGCAATTGCCCTGATCGAAGACCGGTTTGGCCTGCCCGATCTGGTGGTTCTGGCCGCCGGGATTTATTCCCCGATGCCGGTCGATGATTTTTCGGCCAAAACCATCCGCGATCATTTCGATGTCAATTATTTCGGCACGGTCAACTGCCTTGAAATCCTGATCCCGAAAATGCGTCAACGCGGTTCGGGCGAGATCGCGGTTGTCGCCTCGGTCGCCGGTTATCGCGGCCTGCCAAAGGCCGGGGCCTATGGCCCGACCAAGGCCGCCCTGATCAATCTGTGCGAAACCCTGCATGCGGAATTGGGGGGCACGGGCGTTTATCTTCGGGTGATCAATCCGGGCTTTGTCAAAACACGTCTGACCGACAAAAACGATTTTGATATGCCCTATCTGCAAACACCGGAACAGGCCGCGGGCTATGTCTATCAGGGCCTCACGCGTGGCAACGGATTTGAAATCGCCTTCCCGCCGCCCTTTGTCCGGCAGCTAAAGCTTGCCCGCATTTTGCCCTATGGGCTTTATTTCAAACTGATCCGTAAAGTGATGGGAAAATCCGATGGATGATGTGCAATCAGCCAAACTTGAAACGCTGAAAGCCTATGGCGATTACTTTGCCAATCTGGGCCCGAAAACGGTTGAAAACCTGCATCATCACGTTACGCCCGATTACAGCTTTACCGATCCGTTCAACACCATCAACGGCCCGGATCGGGTTTGCGCATATCTCGACAAGATGTTTCGCGATACCGAAAATCCGCAATTCATCGTCACCCATCACGCGGTTGATAACGATCTCGGTTTTCTGCGCTGGCGTTTTACGGCCGGGATTTCGATTCTGGGGAACTGGGATGTCACCGGCATGTCGGCCGTGACATTTTCCGATGATGGCACGCGCATTTCATCCCATGTCGATCACTGGGATTCCGGCATGGCCTTTTATGCGCGCATCCCGGTATTGGGCTGGTTTATTCGGCGGCTCGCAGAGCGGATGGCTGTTTCGTAAAGAACAGGGTCACCTCGCCGATCTCGAACCCCCATTTGCGCACGCGTGCCCGGTTCACAAGAACCCCGTCGCCCTGCAAAAACATCCAGTCATCGAAACTGACCCGCCAGCTACCGTCACCGACCTTCAGGTCCATTTCATAGCTCCAGTTCAGCGCATTGCCATACTGCACGCCCGCGGCCGTGCCGATGATATCATCGGCCTCCCCGCTCAGGCTGTGCTCACCGGTCTTGCGGATTGTCCATACACGGCGGTCCTGTTCACCATCGTCATACAGAAAATCTTCTTCTAGTGTCAGAACGCCATCATCGATGGTCCCGGTGATATCAACCGTGAACTGACGACGCAGTTTTCCGAACCGGTCCTCAAAAATTCCCCAGGCCCGACTATTGCCTTCGAAGTATTCAAATACATCGAAGCGGGGTTCTTTTTGCGCAAAATCCTGCGGTTTCATTGACCCACACCCGGTAAGTATCAAAACCATCACAAGCGCCGTAAAAGATCGCAGCATCAGCTTTCTCCCGCAAAGGATACAAGGATCAGAAGGTGCGGCGAGCCAGACGCCGACGAATGGCAACCTGATGCACGCGATCCAATGGAAAACGCCACATCATCCCGATTGCTCCTGCTTTCAGTACGATGGGCAGCACTGCATAGATCATGACAAGTGCGATCAAAGCCGCGGAATTTTCAGTGCCCCCATCGGTAAGGCCAAAAGCCCCCAAAATCGGCAGGGCAATGCCCGCCGCCAACGCCATCGCAAGCTTGTTGGTCATGTTCCAAAGCGCAAACAGAACACCGGTCCGGCTGGCATGAAACCGGTACCGGTCCCAGTCATCGACATCGGCCTGAATGGCCGGTGGCAGCGCCAAGTCCGCCCCCAAGGCCGCACCGGTAACCACACAGATCACCGCAAACCCGATCCAGTCGCCGGTCGACAGAAACGGCACAAACGCAAACGCCGAAACCGCCATGATCATCGCCATGCACCAGACGCGGTGTTTGCTGGTTCGCCCTGCCAGCAGCACCCAAAGCGGAATGGCGGCGATGGCTGCAACAAAATACAAAAGGATCAGGGCGTTTTCGGCATCGGTATCAAGCTTCAGGTAATAGCGCACAAAAAGCGGGAAACAGACGGCGGGCAATCCACCGGCAAGACCATTGATCATCCATGCCGCCAGAAGCCTGACAAACAGCCGGTTCTGACGCAAGCTGCGCAGTGACTGGCCAAACCGGGTGCGAAGGGAAATCCCCGTCTGATCCGGGATATCACGCCGCTCGTTACGGGTCGCACTGTCGGGGACCTTGATGATCAGCAGGGTAATGAAAACCGCCCCGGCAATAATCGTCATGAACGCCAGGGTCCGGATTTCTTCGGCCCGGGTCGCGTTCATCATCACGACCGGGATTGCCCCGGCAATGACAATGCCAATCAACCCCGCCCCTTCACGAAGGGACGTGATCAATGTCCGTTCCCGGTAATCCCCCGAAAGGTCCGCCCCCCAGGCCAGATAGGGCACCTGAAAAAGCGTCCAGCCGAGGAAAAGGGTGCTTGCCGAAACAAAAAGATGCCAGCCACCCGGCTGATCGGGCGGCACAAACAGCATCCAGATCCCGATCCCGGCAATCACCGCCCCGAACCCGACCCATATTTTGCGTCGTCCCGTATAATCCGAAAGCCACCCGGCCAACGGATCGGTCAGCATATCGATGATCCGCACCGCCAGAAGGATCGCCCCCGTAAGGGCAAGCCCAAGGCCAAGATCATCGCCGTAATAACTGGGCAGCAGGACATAGGCAGGAATGGTCGGCACCGCGGCCGCCATTGCTGGCAGCGCATAGTAAATTGCGGTTCTGCGGGCCCGATCAGGTTGCGGCATTTTCGGGATGTTCGATTACAAAGAACCCGACATCAATTGATCCTTCGTCAAATCCGATTTCGCAATAGGACAGATAATATTCCCACATCCGTTTGAAACGGATGTCAAATCCCTGCTCGGCAATGCTGTCCCAGCCATGCTGGAAACGGCGCTGCCATTCGGCCAGTGTCCGGGCATAGGATTTGCCGAAAAATTCGGAATGACGCAGCGAAAGACCGGCTTTGTCGATGGCCTTGCCAAGTGCCTCCGGCGACGGCAGCAAGCCGCCCGGGAAGATGTAACGCTGGATAAAATCGGCACCCTTGCGGTAATCCTCGAACCGGTCATGATCGATGGTGATGATTTGAAAAACGGCCTTGCCGCCCGGTCGCAAACGCTTGCGGATCATATCGAAATAGATCGGCCAGTGTTCTTCGCCAACGGCCTCGAACATCTCGATTGAAACGATTTTGTCGAACTGGCCGTCCTGATGGCGATAATCACGAAGCTCGATTTTGGTACGATCCGAAAGGCCAACTGTTAACAAGCGATTGCGTGCAAAAGCATGCTGTTCACGCGAAAGCGTCAACCCCGTGACATGGCAACGATGCTGCCCCGCCGCCATTTCGGCAAAACCGCCCCAACCACATCCGACTTCCAGAACCCGTTCACCCGGCTGCAGGGATGCAAGGTCGCAAATCCGGCGGTATTTCGCATCTTGTGCGGCTTCAAGTGTCATGTCCTTGCGACGATAAAGACCCGATGAATAGGTCATCCCCGGATCAAGCCATTCCTGATAGAACCGGTTTCCAAGGTCATAGTGATAGGCAATGTTGCGTTTTGATCCTTCGACCGTATTGGCATTGCGCAGATGCCCGATCCGGGCGACCAGCCGCGAAATCATGCCACCTGCCAGCCGGGCGCGAACGATATTTTCGTTTAACATCGCCACCCGCATCACTTTGGTCAGATCGGGGCTGCTCCAGGCGCCATCCATATAGGCCTCGGCAAAGGCAACATCGCCCCCGGTCGCAAGCCTGCGGATCGCCTTCCAGTCATGAATATGAAGAACCGCGCGGATTTCGGTCTGCTCCTCCCCGGTAAACTGCAACGTGTCCCCATCGGGCAAAACAATCGTCAGCCGGCCATAATGCAAATGCGCCAGAATGCGTTTCAGCATGATTTTCAGCACATTGCGACTTCCGGTCATGCCACCAATAACGGGCAGGAACCTGTCACGAAACGGGCGAACAATGGTCGAAGAAGATCGATTGCGTTCCGGCATTTCCTAATTACCTTTTTGCGGCTTCGGCCGTCTGGCTATTGGCTGCGAACACGTAAGTCACATCATGTGCTGGCGGCTTTGGACGTTTATGGAACTTCATGCCTTTGCGCCACAGATGCAGCGCCTCGTAATGAATGCCCGCCACCACCTTAAGCGTCATCAGCGGGTAGCGAACAAAAGCCATAAACAGATTACGATCAGAAAGGGCGGTTCGATCACCGACAAAGACCGCATTCAGAAATGCGCCGTCCCTGTCGGTTTCACGAATGGCCACCGCGACCTTTTCGTCTGGCATGCAAATGCGGAAATGATAATCGGCCTGCATATCGATAAAGGGCGACACATAAAACGCCTTCGCACAGCTTTGCCGCAGCACGCCTTTTTCATCAATCGCATCGCTACCCACCGGGATCAGATAGCTGTGCCGGTCCCCGAAAGTATTGGAAACCTCATACAGGACCGCGCCGACCGAACCGTCCGACCGATGGCAGAAATAAACCGACAGCGGATTGAAAACGAAGCCCAGAATGCGCGGATAACACAGCAATTCAATGCGATGAGTACAATCTCCCAGATCGTGCTTTTTCAGGATATCTTCGATGCGTTTGCGGATATCCCGGTGATCGTGGTCCGCATGGTCGCGGTCATGGAACGAAAACAGGTTGAACCGGTTGCGGCTGAACAGTTTCAGCGATCCGGCCAAGCCATCGATTTCATCAAGATCGAACAAAAAGGAAAACACCCGATAGCGCAATTTGTGGTCGCGCGGGCGAAGGCGATGATGCATCACCGATCCTTCAAACAGGGCGGATGTCCATGTGCCTGTCATTCGGCTGCTTCTTTTTGTGCTATATTGATAGGTCCCAGATGAATACGACCACTTTCATTTTCAGCGTTCCACGGCCGCCGGACATTGCCGAGCATCTCGGCAACGGCAAGGCCCGACTGAATGCCGTCTTCGTGGAAGCCATAGCCAAAATAGCTGCCGCAATACCAGATGTTATCCTGCCCCTGGATCGACCAAAGCCGTTTCTGGGCATCCATCGCCGCGGCATCAAAAACCGGGTGGTCATACAGGAAAGATCGAATGACACTGCCCTCGCGCGGCGGGCGTGCCGGGTTCAGGGTCACAAAAAGCGGCTGGCCTTCGTCAAGATGCTGCAACCGGTTCATCCAGTAAGTCACACAGACTTTCTGTTCCCCGTCATGCTCCTCGGCAAGGTAGTTCCAGCTTGACCAGACCTTGCGCGTCTGTGGCATCAGGCTGTCATCATCATGCAGGATCGCCAGATTGCGTTCATACTGAAACGCTGACAAAAGATCGCGCACCGCTGGCGCCGGATTGGCCTGAAGCGCAAGCGCCTGATCACCGTGACACGCCAGAACAACATGATCGTAGTCCGTCCGCTCGCCGTAACGGTTTTCGATAAAGACCCCACCCTTGCCGTTCGGTCCGACCTGGGCAATGGCGCTATCAAGGATCACACCACCGGAAATGCCCTTGATCATCTTGCCGACATACTGGCGCGATCCGCCAACAACCGTGCGCCATTGCGGCCGATCCTTGATCTGCAAAAGCCCGTGGTTCTGACAGAACCGGACAAACGCCGCCAACGGGTAATCCATCATCGTATCGACGGGGGTGGACCAGATCGCAGCCCCCATCGGCAGCAGATGATCATTGATAAAGGATTTTGAATAACGATTGGCCGTCAGATAATCGCCAAGGCTTTGCGTTTCCGCCTGTCCGGTTTCAAGCGCAAGCGGCGCTTCGCGATAAAACCGCAGGATATCGCGCACCATCCGCCAGAAACGCGGACGGAAAATATTGCGTTTCTGCGCGATCAACGATGCCAGATCCGATCCGCCATACTCCAGTCCACCCCTGTCCATCGAGGCGGCAAAGGACATATCGGTCGCCGCCGTTTCAACGCCAAGATGATCAAACAGGGCACAAAGATTGGGATAACAACGGGTGTTATAGACAATGAAACCGGTATCGACCGGTGTTTGCCCCGCATCCACGGTGTTCGAATGCCCGCCGGGGCGATCATCCTTTTCATAAAGCGTGACATTATGGGACTGGCTGAGCAACCAGGCCGCCGACAGGCCGGAAATACCCGACCCAACAACAGCTATATTGAGTTTCCCCGATGATCGAAGCGTCATATGTGCCGCGCCTGCTTGCAGTGTTATTGTTTGAACTACATATGATTACGCATGACAGCAAGTTGCGGATCACTGCATAACAACGAATGCTGATAATTGTAAGTAATTGGCAGAAAACGTACAAATTCGTTTGATCCAAAATTTTCCGGCCGACGTATGATGATCCATGAACACGATCATGACGCGGCCCCGAAGGGGACCAGAAACGAAAATGAGCGGCACGACAAGAACAAGGCCCGGTCCGGCTGACCCCGCTGAGGCCAAGCGATGTGCCAGCTGGATTGTTGCGGTTGCGGCGACGCAGGACCGTGAGGCATTTGCACAGCTGTTTGCCCATTTCGCACCCCGCGTCAAAGCCTACATGTTCCGGTTTGGCGGCAATTCCGAAAATGCCGAAGAACTCGCGCAGGAAGCCATGATGCAGGTCTGGCGCAAGGCGCATCTGTTTGATCCGCAAAAGGCCGCCGCCAGTACATGGATTTTTACGATTGCCCGAAACCTTCGTATTGATCGTTTCCGGCAACGCAAACATATCGAGGTGGATGATTCCGATCCGACGCTGATTATTGACGATAGCCCGCTTGCCGACGAAATCGTCGACCGGGATGAACATGCCGTTCTCGTCAAATCTGCGATGGAAGAATTGCCCGCCGATCAGAAAGTGGTAGTTGAATTGTCGTTTTTTGAAGATCTATCGCACAGCGAAATTGCCGAACAGCTCGATATTCCGCTGGGCACCGTCAAATCGCGGTTGCGATTGGCCTTAACCAAACTTCGTGGTGGATTGGAGGGTGTATCATGAATATCAAACACCACCCGACAGACCAGACATTGATGGATTACGCCAGTGGCAAGATGTCGCAGGCAATGGAATTGCTTGTGGCAACGCATATGACACTGTGCCCGAAATGCCGTGAAAAGGTCGCGGAATTCGAGGCCCTTGGTGGTGCGGCGCTCGAAACGGCAAACGTCATGTCGATGGATGCCCATGCGCTTGACCATGTCATGGCAATGATCGAACGCGAAACCGCCAACGAGAATGTCGTCTTCCGCGAAATGCCATCCACGCGGCGCGTCGCCGTCGGGGAAAGCATCACCGGGTCTGCCATTCCGTCGGTACCGCGCCCCTTGGCCAACCTTTTGCCTGATAATGTTCTCTCACTCGAAGACATTCCGTGGAAGTCGCTGGCACCGGGTGTAAAGCATTACCAGCTGAAATCGATCGAAAGCAAAGGCACCGTGCGATTGATGAAAATCGCACCGGGTGTGTCGATCCCTGATCACGGGCATCATGGCCATGAAATGACCCTGTTGCTTAAAGGGTCCTATATCGATGAAATCGGCCGGTTCCGTGCCGGTGACGTCGCCGACCTTGGCAACGATGTCGATCATCAGCCGATTGCCGACACGGCCGAAGAATGCATCTGCCTGATTGCCACCGATGCCCCGATGAAGTTCAACCGTCTGCTGCCCAAACTGTTGCAGCCCTTCATCGGCATATAAGTCAAACTGCGTCCCAACGCAGAAAGGCCGCGGACACACCGATGTCCGCGGCCTTTTAATTTGAATCCTGCCCCGTCTCGCCCGCGGGCTTATTGCGACGGCACCAGCCAGTGGGTTCGATGCGTTGCCGGACCGGGCAATTTGACCGCATCGCAAAGCCACTGGCCGATTTCATCAAACTGCTGATCAAATCCATAAGGCGGGTTGATGATCATAAGTCCCGTGCCGCGCATGCGTCCCTTTGCCCCGCCCTGATTGGTCGAAAGCTCCGCACAAAGCACGCCACCCTTGGCTTTGATCTGGGCAAAGTTTTCACGCAGTTCGGCATCAAATCCGGCCTCAAGGATCGGATACCACAGCATGAAAATCCCGTTTTCCCACCGTTCCCACGCCCGTTTGATCGAACTTGCCGCCTTCTGATAATCCTGTTTGACGTCGTAACTCGGGTCCATCAGGACCAGACCACGGCGAATGGCCGGTGGCATCATGCCAACCAGTCCCTCATACCCATCGCGCTTATGCAGGTGAATACGCGGATCACGCTCAACGCTGTATTCCAGAAGGTCATATTCACGCGGATGCAATTCCATCAGGATCATTTCATCATGCTCGCGCAGCAATTCGCGCATGATAAATGGCGATCCCGGATAAAACGGCCCCTTAAGGTCGTCATCCTCGAACACCCCGTAATCACGGCCCTTGGCAATCGGATCAAATGCTGCGATCTGATCAAGGAAGGGTTGCATCTGTTTAGGCGCATTTCCCTTTTTCTGTGCGGCGGCGATGCCGTTTTTCCATTCACCGGTTTTTGCCGACTGCGCACTGCCAAGATCGTACCAGCCTGACCCGGCATGGGTGTCGATCACGCAAAACGGCTTTTCCTTCTTGCACAGATAATCAAGGATGATCCGCATCGCAGCATGCTTGTGAATATCGGCAAAGTTGCCCGCGTGAAAGCCGTGCAGATAGCTCAGCATTGCCTTTATCCTCTGGGTGCGCGGGGCTTGCCGCCGCGTAAATTTTTGGGGTTGCGCGACTTTTGCGGTCGTGCAGACTGGAATGTATTTTTACCGTCACCCTCGTTACGGGGCCGCCGGTTGGCCTGCATGTTCCCGGGCAGGGGTTTGACCTGAACCGGGCCGGGCTCGGGTGCCTTGACCTCGATAGACTGCCAGTCACCGGGTGCCAGATTATCCAGTGTCCATTCGCCAATCGCATAACGGATCAGGCGCAGGGTCGGAAAGCCAACCGCGGCCGTCATCCGGCGAACCTGCCGGTTGCGACCTTCGGTAATGCTAAGCTCGATCCAGCTGGTCGGCACCGATTTGCGAAACCGCACTGGCGGATCACGCGGCCAAAGATTTTCGGGTTCCCCCATCAGGCGTGCGCGCGCCGGGCGGGTCATGCCGTCTTTCAAATCAACCCCGCCACGAAGGGCGGCAAGGGCTTCTTCGGTCGGCTCGCCCTCGACCTGAACCCAATAGGTTTTCGGCTTTTTGAATTTCGGGTGGGCGATCTGGGCATTCAGCGGCCCGTTATCTGTCAGAAGCAGCAGTCCTTCGCTATCGCGATCCAGCCGCCCGGCGGCATAGACACCGGGCAGATCGATATAGTCAGCCAGCGTCGCCCTACCGTTTTCACGGTCGGTAAACTGGGTCAGAACGCCATACGGCTTGTTAAAAAGGATCAGCTGCGCCATGCGCCGCATAGAACCATTTTTGCCAAACAAGTCAACCGGACAAGTCGACCTGCCCGGTCAACAGGCCCGGCCAAATACGATCAATCCTCGATCAGATATTCCATGGTGGTGACTACACGCACGGTTTTATTGATCTGCTGGCTTTCCGTGCTGTTTGGCGCACCATCGGCCGGAAGGATTTGGAACAATCCCTGCGTTGCGCGGCGAATGCCGCCCAGACGGCCACCTGAATCGGTCGCAAACTGCTGTGCCGCATCGCGGGCATTGGCGGTTGCGGCGGCAATCATTTCCGGTTTGATGTCATTAAGTTTGGTGAACATGAAACTCGGGCCGGGGTTATAACCCTGCCCGCCCAGAACAATCCCGCCCTGAAGCAGCTTGCCGATATCCTGCGTTGCCCCAACAACGGCATCGACATTGTCAGTCCGAACCTGAATGGTCTGACTGACGATATAACGGCTTTCAATCGGACCGGAACGATAGGATTGCGCAAGCTGATCCGTCACCTGAAGGCTTTGCAACTCGGTCATGTCCTTGGTGATGCCATGCGTTTCAAGAAACGCCAGAAGCGCCGTCGTATCGCTTTCGATCTTGGCCTGCGCGTTTTGCAGAACATCATCGGTCGCAACATAGGTAATCGGCCACACGGCGCGATCCGCCACGACATCGCGTTCTGCCAATCCCTTGACGGTCACGAACCGGTCAAGCGACCGCATGTCGGACAATCCCTTGCCGACCAGCCAGCCGGCACCGGCAATACCGGCACTGACCACGATTGCGGCAACGAATTTTCCAAATCCCGAAGAAGAAGACATGCCCGTATTTCCTTGATTATTGTTGTTCCGCTGGACGCATAAATTTTGCTTCAAAGAGCTTATCAGACGGAACAAAATCGACAAAATCAGGGCAGTCATTTTGCAGGTTTGCGAAATCAGACACCGGACATTTGAATGCATTCAAATTGGGTCGCAATCCGTATCCGAACATGCTAAAAGCCAGCAACGCCTGCGCTTCGCGCGGCCACCCATTCAAACATGCAAAAGCTTTACGAGGTCGTCCATGCGCCGTTCCGATATCAATGCTCACATCACGCATGCCAAGGAACTGTTCGAGTCCATTTCCTTCAAGCTGCCCTCCTGGGGGCATTATTCCCCGGCGCAGTGGGATGCCGAGCCTGATCTTGCGAAATGGTGCCGTGCCCATCAGATGGGCTGGGACGTGACCGATTACGGCGAAGGTGATTTTGCCCGTCGCGGCCTGATCCTGTTTTGCCTGCGCAATGGCATCCTGCGTCAGCCGGGCGAAGTCCCCTATGCCGAAAAAATCATGATTGTCGGCGAAAATCAGGAATGCCCGTGGCATTACCACAAGGTCAAAATGGAAGACATCATTGTGCGCGGTGGCGGCAATCTGGTGATCGAACTGACCAACCTGACCGAAGATGGCAAAATGGACATGGTCAATGACGTGCATGTCCGCACCGATGGCAAGCTCAACATCCTTCCGGCCGGTGGCAAGGTCGTGCTCGAACCCGGCCAAAGTGTCACCCTGCCGCGCACCCTTGTGCATCGCTTCTATGGCGAAGAAGGCAAAGGCCCGGTGATCGTCGGCGAAGTATCGCAGGTCAATGATGACCTTGCCGACAACTACTTCTTTGACTGCGACGCCCGGTTCAGTGAAATCGAAAATGATGTCGCACCGATCCATCCGCTTTGGAATGAACTGGCCGGATAAGGTCACCGATCAACTGATATGCAAACCCCCGGCAGTCCGCACTGCCGGGGGTTTGTTTTTGGCTCGGGGCGTGAAATGCCCTCGACGTTATTCCGCGGGCGCAGCACTCTCGGGATTACCAAGAATTTCGGCAAATTCCGGCAAATTGCGAAGCGGCTCAAACTCAACCTCGGTCCAGGCAGGCTGACGCATCGCATCCGAAAGGGCCACCGCACGCTGCAGATCGGCAAGGGCGGCTTCCGGATAACCCAGCCCTGCATTGGCGCACGCCCGCTGATAATAACCGTTGGCATTATCCGGCGCCTCGGCCAGGAGCCGGTTACACAGGCTAAGCGCCCAGTCACGATCACCCAGCTGAAGGGCGGCATCCGCCTTATAGGCCATGACTTCCGGATCGCCCGGCGACAGTTCAAGGATCTTGTCGTAAATCTCGATCTTGGACCGCGGATTGGTCACCTTGTTCGCCTGCAGCCAGAAGGCATGAATGGTCTGGGTATTTTCGATTTCCTGCTGATGATCGTTGATCACCATGCTTTTCTGGCGCAGCTCGTCTTCAAGCGCGCTCAGACGTGTTTCAAATTCTTCGGACAGGCGGCGCAATTCCGTATCGGCAAGGTTGCGCACACTTGATTTAAGCTCGCGCAAAGACTGCCAGCCCAGCATGGTCAGAAGCGCACCGACCGCGGCCACGAAATAGAAGAAATAGGTCACCGTGTTCGACGAATAGGAAATTGCCTTGTCGATGGCCTCAAGCTGCCGGTTGACGACCTCGCGCAGCAATTCGGCGCGCATCCCCTGCATTTCGGTCCGCAATGCCTTGAGCTCGTCCAGAACATAGCGTTCCATCAACGGCGGCATATTAGTGCGCTCACTCGCTTCAAGCGGACGGAAATCAACGGGCGGCAGGGTCTCGCCAGACGAGGTTTCAGATGTGGCAGGGGCTGCCCCCATGCCCTCCTGTGCCGAAACCGGCGATGTGGCGAACACCACCATCGTCATGAGGATACCGGCGACAATCCGCTCAAACCTTAACGTCATTTCCTGCTGCTTCCCTGTTTCTTTTTTAATGGATCGCTTTTGTCTGATGCGCCTTTGTAACCCGGCTACCACCATGATCCAAATCAACGTTATGATTGGACTGTAACGATATATTGCCCCTGCCAAAACATACATTTTTTGGAAAGTCGCGCAGGTATCGATGATCGAATACGGCACCAGCCCGGATCGGGCACAGCAATTGTCAAACGCAGCCCTCGCCATGATGTCCGAATTGGGTGTTATCGCGCATCCGAACAATTATACGATCTTTTTCAATTACCTGTCCGGCGAAGAACCCGATCTTACGCAAACGATCGATATCCTGCGCAGCAACAATCGCGAATTCGATGAATTGCGGTGCCGCGACCTTTTCGCACGGTTTTTTGACACCGTGAATGAACGCGAAATCGTCACCCGCATCACCGACGATCTGCGCAATCAGTTGACGTCGGTTCTCGAAACCGTCCGCAATGCCGGGATTGATACCCGCGCCTATGGCGAGGCGCTTGATCATTTCTGCGAATATATCGGCGACAAGGACTTCACCAATCTGGAACAGGCGTTAAAAACCCTGCTGGGCGCCACACGCGAGATCGAAGGCGTAAATCGCATTCTCGAAACCCGGCTGGATAATACATCGACCGAAATTTCCAAACTGCGCCGCGACCTCGAAGACATGAAGCGCGAGGCCATGACAGATTGTCTGACCGGCATCGCCAACCGCAAGGCGTTTGATCTGCAATTGCGCGATTGCGCCATGCAGTCGATGGAAACCGGTAAACCGCTTAGCCTGCTTCTGATCGATATCGATTATTTCAAGACATTCAACGATACCCACGGCCATCAGGCCGGTGATCAGGTCATTCGACTGATGGCCCAGACCCTTCAGCAGAACGTCAAGGGCCGGGATACCGCCGCGCGTTACGGTGGCGAGGAATTTGCCGTCATCCTGCCGATGACCGGGCTTGGCTGCGCGCGCCAGTTGGCCGAACATATCCGCCACAATGTCGAAACCCGCACCATCATCAGCCGCACCCGCCATCAGGAACTGGGCAAGGTCACGGTATCAATCGGCGTCAGCACGTTTGAATTTGGCGAACCGCTTGCCCGTTTCATCGAACGGGCCGATCAGGCGCTTTATCTGGCCAAGGCCAAGGGCCGCAACCGGGTCGCGACCGAACGCCAGATCACCGACGGGAACAAGGTAATCCGGACGCTGGATATCACCGCGCCCGAACCCAAAAAGCAGCGTTGCGCCTGACGGGCACTGACAGGGTGCCAATTTCCCCGTATAAGGCAGGTCGTTTGTTTCGATAGATTGGCCTGCGACGTGAAGAAGATTGATGTCCTTGTGATTGGTGCCGGTGCCGCCGGCCTTATGTGTGCAATCGAAGCCGGGAAACGCGGCCGTTCGGTTGTAATTGTCGATCATTCGGCAAAACCGGCCGAAAAAATCCGGATTTCCGGGGGTGGCCGTTGCAACTTCACCAATCTGCATGCCAGCCCGGAAAACTTCATTTCGCAAAACAAGCGTTTCTGTGTTTCGGCGCTTAAACGCTATACGCAGTTTGACTTCATCGATCTGGTCAATCGTTATGACATTGCCTGGCACGAAAAGACGCTGGGTCAGCTCTTCTGCGATGAATCCTCGTTCCAGATCATCGACATGCTGCTCGATGAATGTGATGCCGCCAATGTCGAGCTGCGCCTGAACACCGAAATCAGCAACATCATCCGCCGCGATGATGCCGGGTTCGATGTCACCACACGCACTGGTGCGCAATGGACCTGCCAGTCGCTTGTCGTGGCCTGCGGCGGCCTTTCGATTCCCAAAATCGGCGCAACCGGCTTTGGCTATCAGATTGCCCGTCAGTTTGGCATCGACATCGTTCCGACGAGGGCCGCCCTTGTGCCCCTGACCTTTGATCCAGATATGCGGGCCGATATGGGTCAGCTTTCCGGCATTTCGGTTGATGCGATTGTCCAGTGCAACAAGAAACAGTTCCGCGAAGGATTGCTGTTCACCCACCGCGGGCTAAGCGGCCCGTCCATCCTGCAGATTTCATCCTATTGGGATGAAGGTAACGCCATCACGGTCAACCTGAACCCCGAAGAAGACGCCTTTGATCTTCTGAAATCGGCCAAGGCCGAAAGCCCGAAACAGGCCGTGCATAATGTGCTGTCTCGCATTCTGCCAAACCGTCTGGCCCAGATGATCACCGCGCGTCACGGGCTGGATCGCCCGATCGGCGAAACCGGGGACAAGGCGCTTCGTCTGCTTGCAACCGATGTCAATCAATGGTCGGTCATGCCGCAAGGATCAGAAGGATACCGCACGGCCGAGGTCACATTGGGCGGGGTCGATACCAACGCCCTGTCATCAAAAACCATGGAATGTCGCGATGTCCCCGGTCTTTATTTCATCGGCGAAGTCGTCGATGTTACCGGTCATCTTGGCGGCTTCAATTTCCAGTGGGCCTGGTCATCGGGCTGGTCGGCTGGACAAGTCGTCTAGGTAATTTCCCCGTTTGGTCGTAAAATAGTCCGCGGGAACAACTTCCCTTGCCAATCGTTTGATTTTCAAGAACAGCCGACAGCCTTCCTGTCTGCTGACACAGAAAAATGAGGTTGGGTTATGGAATATGGTGGAATTCTCGGACTGATCATTCTGATTGCCGATATCTGGGCCATCATCAATGTCATGGGCAGCGGTGCCAGCACCGGCTCGAAAATCATCTGGACGATCCTGATTCTCGTCCTGCCGGTTATTGGCCTGATCATATGGTTCTTTGCCGGACCACGCAGTGGCCGGGTTTAAAACGTATCCTGATATTTGAATTTTTACGGGCCGACATTTTGTGTCGGCCCGTTTTTCGTCATATGCCGACAACAAAAATCGCAAGCAATCCAACCGCGACAAGCCCTGCGCGAACCGCAATATGTCGCGGCGAGATAATCCCGTATGAAATTGCCGTCAGACCGATCGCAACCTTAAGGGCCGCCGCAATCGCCCAAACCGGATTGGCCGCAAGATCAATCAGTGACCCGTTCGCGATCATCGCAAGCGGTACGATATAAAGGCCAATCCCCAGCGCCATGGCCGTTCCGGCAACCTTAAGCCAGTTTTCCTCGACCATGCCCGCAGCAATGAACACCGCCCCGCAAACCGGCGGGGTAATCGTCGACAGCAGGGCAAACCAGAACACGAACAGATGCGCCTGCAACGGATCAAGCCCAAGCTCGGTCAGGGCGGGCCCTGCCACCGAAACGCAGATCACATAAGCCGCCGTGGTCGGCACTTCCATGCCAAGGATCAGACACGCAATTGCGGTCAGAAGCAAGGCAGGCCAAAGCATCCCGCCGGACCCGGACAGCAGAAGCGACGTGATCTTCACGCCAAGCCCGGTCAGGCCCAGAACACCGATCACAATCGATGCACACAAAATGATCGCGGCAATCATCGATACCTGCCGCCCGGCACTCAGGCACACCTCGGTAAATCTCTCGCCCGTCCGGGCCAGGCTGAATTGCAGATTGCCATCCAAAAACAGCAACGCCGCACCGGCAATCATCGCAAGACAGGCGGCATATTGCGGCGTATAGCCACCGCCAAACATGCCCCAAAGCAGGATCGCAAACGGCACAAGGAAGAAGGCGGAGGTCACAATCACCGCACGCGTATCAGGCCGGTCTTTTTCCGGCACGCCCGGAAGATCATAGCGCAGCGCAAAGGCATTGATCCCGACCCAGACCGCCAGAAAGTAAAGGATCGCTGGCAGAATGGCGGCCACCATGATCTCGACATAGGGCCGCCCGGTCAGCTCGACCATGACAAACGCCCCTGCCCCCATCAATGGCGGCATGATCTGCCCGCCGGACGATGCCACCGCCTCGACCGCGGCAGCCAGTCTTTTGGGATAGCCAAGCTTGGTCATGGCCGGAAGCGTGATCGCCCCGGTGGACGCCACATTGGCCGATGCGGACCCGGAAATGGATCCGAACAACGCCGATGAGATCACCGAAACCTTGGCCGCCCCACCGCGCAGCCGACCTGCGGCCGCACCAGCCACATTCATAAAGCCCTGCCCGGCTTCGCCGCCATTCAGGATCGCGCCAAAAATCACAAAGATCGCAACGATGCTGACCGAAACCCCGGTCAGGCTGCCCCAAAGGCCGCCCTCGGCAATGGTCAGCGTGCCCAGCATGCTTTCAATCGGAAGGCCACCATGGCCGAATTCACCGGGGATATATTCGCCAAAGAACCCATAAAGCAGCGCAATCGCCGCCACACTTGGCAACGGCCATCCAATCGCACGACGTGCCATTTCAAGAACGATGACCAAAAGGGCAAATGATATCGCGATCTGCAAATTCCCGACCAGAAACCCGTATTGATCGCCCAGCATGCTGTGATTGAACGCCACCCACAAACACGCCCCAAGCCCGATCACCGTCAGGATCAACCCGCTGATTTTCTGCCACGGCGTTTTGGCAACAAACACCAACGCCCACGGCAGGGCCAAAGCCATATGCAACGGCCGACTGACCAGATTGGGGACAAGCCCCGAAAAAATCAGCCAAAGATGAAAAAAGATGGATACCGCGCCAAGCGCAATCCAGAAAGGGCGGGAAACAGCAGACATCGTAATCCTGATACGTCCGATAAAGAACGGCCCGGCTGTGGCGGCCGGGCCTGTCATCACATTATTTCAATGCGGCAATCAATTCTGATCGTCGCGCACCGGGAAACCGGCTTCGGCGTAATAACGAAGTGCGCCGGGGTGGATTTTACCCTTGATATTGGCAAGCATCTCCTGGGTCACACCTTTCCACCATGACGCGTTCGAGCTCATGGCGGATTTCTGATCCCAATAGGTCTTGGTCAGCTGATAGGCGGTTTCATCATCCATCTGGGTCGTTGCATAGGCAACCACCGACAGGGAAGACGTGCGGATATCATCCTTCTGCCCGTTATAGGTCCCGGCCGGGATCACCGTCAGATCGCGCTTGGTCATCGCAAGCTGCTCATCTGAAAGCGACAGGATATTCACATCCGTGCCTGCCGCGGCCTCGATCACGTTCGGCGCGGGCCAGGAACCGGCCGTTACAAAGCCGTCAATCTGCCCGTTTTTAAGGGCGGCCACGGCGTTCGAAAGTTCCGCTTCGGACAGTTTAACCTTGTCAGTCAGGCCAAACAGCTCAAGGTACTTTTCACCCTCGGTCGCCCCGAACGATCCTTTACCCAGAAGGATGGTCTTGCCTTCAAGCCCGGCGAAGTCGGTCACACCGACATCTGCACGCATCACGAAATGCATGGTCAGTGATGGAATCGGGAACAGGGCCCGGACCTCGTTGAACTTTTCGGTCGGACGTCCTTCAAAGGCACCCTTGCCAGCCTGTGCAAGGCCAACAAGTGCCGGCGGGCTTGTGAAAACGTAATTGCCCGGGCGAACCGATGCTTCCATCACGTTCTGAACCGATCCCTGGCTTTCCTCGACCGTAACGATGATCTCGCCGTCCGTACCGGTCTTGATTGCTTCGGCAAACTGGGCGGCCATCTGATAATAAGACGACGCGGCCTTGGCCGATTTGAAAGTAACGCGGGTTTCTGCCTGGGCGGCACTTACCGCCGACAGGGCAACAATACCGGTCGCGATTGCGCCGATTGTACGAAGAATGTTCAAGGTTTCCTCCCCTTGCAGAACCCGGGCACCGGTCGGTTTGCAAATACCGAACTTGGGTACGGATCGGGCCAATAGTGGCGATCAACGCAAAAACCCGCCCCGAAGCGGGCCGATTTTGGCAAATTGTATCCAATTGCAAGTCATAGAGCGCATCAAAGGGGCGAAGGTCAAGCCGGTTATTCATCAAAGGTAACCTTCACCGGTGCAAGTTTACCCCATTTTCACATGGCAGTTGCGCAAAACCGGTACTGTTCGCGGCAGGGCTTCGGCTTTAATGCAATCCGTGAAATTCTGCGGAACATCGTATGTGCCGTAACGTTCGATCCATCACACACCCGACAGGATCGACAAGACCTTTCAGATCAGCGCCTTGTAAAGATTGACAGGGTTCCCGACCATCGCGCAGGGTAACACCTGCAAGCGCCATTACCACCAGAGGATCCGATGCCGCGTTCGCCGGTCGCACTGATCATCGCATTGTCTGCGACATTGTTTGCAGCCTTCACGCTCAATACCGGGGCTTCGCTGCAATCCTCGTTGCTGGCTTTGCGCGCCTCGTCCGAGGGCTTTGCACCGATCTATACCGGTATCATCATGGCATCCTATTATGCCGGGTTTATCGGCGGGATCATCTGGGGGGCCGGGCTTGTCAACCGTGTGGGGCATATCCGGACCTTTGCCGCACTGGCATCGACCGGATCAGCGATTACGCTTTTGCATGCCGTGTTTGTTGACCCGATTACCTGGTCGCTGTTCCGCGCCATGACGGGCCTGTGCATTTCGGCCCTGTATCTGGTGATTGAAAGCTGGCTGAACGAACAGGTCGACAACACATCGCGCGGCGGCATGATCGCGTCCTACATGACCGTATCTCTCGCGGGTCTTGCCATCGGGCAGTTGTTGCTGAACGTGTCACCGATTGGCAGCTTCGAACTGTTCACGGTGGCATCGGTCCTGCTGTCGCTTTCTCTGGTGCCGATTGCCCTGACCCGGCAACCCCCGCCCGCTGCGGTCAGTGGCGCGCGCATGAAATTCCGCGAACTATACGCCATTTCGCCGCTGGGTTTTGTCGCCGCAGCCGGCAGTGGCGTTCTTTCCGGTGCGATTTACGGTGTCGGTCCGATCTTTGCGTCCAATCTGGGCCTTGCAACCAATGACGTCGCGAACTTCATGGCCTTTGTCATTCTGGGCGGGATGATCATGCAGTGGCCGATTGGCCGTCTGTCGGACATGGTTCCCCGCCAGTATGTCATGATCGCCGTGCTGATCGGGCTTGCAATCTGCGGATTGTTCCCGCTGGTCGCGCCCGAACTTGTCCGCGGGAATCTGACTGTCTGGGGTGCTATCATCGGCATCTTCATCATGCCGGTTTATGGCCTGTCGGTCGCCTATGTGAATGACTATCTGCAACCCGATCAGATCGTTTCGGCATCCGGTGGCCTTTTGATCATTTATGGCGGGTCTGCTGCAACCGGGCCAATCATCGGATCGCTTGCCATCGGGCATTTTGGTCCCTGGGGCATGCCGGTTCTGTTTGCGATTGTCGGCATACTGGTCGCAAGCTTTGCCATCTATCGTGCCGGTTTCGGTCGCCGTATCTCGATCGAGGAACAGGGCCAGTTTGTTGCGGTACCGCGCACCACGCCCATGGCACTTGAACTTTCCCCGATCACCGATGACATCGTCGAGGAAGAAGACGGAAGCGGTTCACACGCCGCAGACAGGGGCGAGGATGTCGCCCCTCGCAGCACAGAAGAAACAGCTGCGGAAAAGGCACCGGAAGCCGATCAGAATACCGGCAGACAGTAAACCCGCGGCTTTGCCGCAATGTCGCCCGGCCATCTATCGTTTCGCAACTTTTGATATCGTTTCCACAATACGGAAAACATCCCACGAAAGTGAAACCGGCTGTGGACCCTGCCCGCTTACAGCCCATATGTTGTGACAAACATATGCATCGGTCACATCCGGCCTTGCGCAAGACTTCAAGCCTGTCGAGAGGAAACATGACCCAACGTATCACCAAAGGCGGCCTTAAGATTGCAATCGTTCTGCATGATCTGGTTGCCAACGAAATCACCCCGGGCACCGGTGTCTCCTCCGATCAGTTCTGGGCATCGTTCGAAAAGCTCGTAAACGAGCTTGGCCCCCGGAACCGTTCGCTTCTGGCCAAGCGCGATGAATTGCAGGCCAAAATCGACGAATGGCACCTGTCCCGGCAGGATCAGGCCCGCGATCCGCTGGCCTACAAGGAATTCCTCAAGGAAATCGGCTATCTTCTGCCGGAAGGCGACGATTTCTATATCTCGACCACCAATGTCGATCCGGAAATCGCCCGCGTCGCCGGTCCGCAGCTTGTCGTGCCGGTGATGAATGCGCGCTACGCGCTCAACGCGGCCAATGCCCGCTGGGGCAGCCTGTATGACGCGCTCTATGGCACGGATGTCATCGACGATGCCGATGGCAAGGAAAAGACCAAAGGTTTTAATGCCAAGCGCGGGGCTGCCGTTGTGGCCTACGCCGCAAAATTCCTTGATCAGGCAGTACCGCTAGCCAATGGCAAACATGCAGACGCCGCCAAATACGAAGTCCGCGAAGACGGGTCTGGATGGTGGACTTTGGCGGTAACCCTGTCAGACGGCAGCGAAACATCGCTGGCACAGCCATCGCAATTCATCGGCTATAACGAAAAAGACGGCGCCCTTTCCGAAGTCCTTCTGCGCAATCACGGTCTGCATCTTGAAATCCGGATCGATCCATCACACCCGATTGGCAAAAGCCATGCGGCGGGTGTTTGCGATGTGATCATGGAATCCGCCCTGACCACCATTCAGGATTGCGAGGATTCCGTTGCCGCCGTCGATGCCGAAGACAAGGTTGTCGTCTATCGCAACTGGCTTGGCCTGATGAAAGGCACGCTGGAAGAAAGCTTTGAAAAGGGTGGCAAAACCGTTACCCGCCGCCTCAACCCGGATCGTTCCTATCAGGGCTTTGATGGCAATGACGTTGTTCTGCCGGGACGCAGCCTGATGCTGGTGCGCAATGTCGGCCACCTGATGACAAGCGATGCGGTGCTTGACGCCAATGGCAACGAAGTCCCCGAAGGCTTCCTTGATGCGATGTTTACCAGCCTGATCGCCAAGCACGATATTGATGGCAACAGCAGCGTTTCAAACTCGCGCCATGGCAGTGTTTATATCGTGAAGCCGAAAATGCACGGCCCCGAAGAAGTCGCGTTGACCAATGATCTGTTTGCCTTTGTCGAACGTGAAATCGGCCTGCCGGAAAATACCCTTAAGGTCGGCATCATGGACGAGGAACGCCGCACCACGGTGAACCTCAAGGAATGCATCCGCGCGGCCCAGGATCGTGTTGTTTTCATCAATACCGGGTTCCTTGACCGCACCGGTGATGAAATCCATACCAGCATGGAAGCAGGCCCGGTCGTTCGCAAGGAAGCGATGAAAGACCAGTACTGGATTTCGGCCTATGAAAACTGGAACGTTGATGTCGGCCTTGAATGCGGCATGAAGGGCATTGCCCAGATCGGCAAGGGCATGTGGGCCAAACCTGATCGCATGGCCGAAATGATGACCGCAAAAATCGGCCATCCGAAGGCCGGGGCAAACTGCGCATGGGTTCCATCCCCCACCGCGGCAACCCTGCATGCGATGCATTACCATCAGATTGATGTCCGTGCCGTACAGGACGAAGTCGGCAAACGCGAACGCGCCAGCCTTGATGACATCCTCTCGATCCCGCGCCTTGGCGATATCAAACCGATGCCAAGCGAAATCCAGGAAGAACTCGATAACAACGCACAGGGTATCCTTGGCTATGTTGTCCGCTGGATCGATGCCGGGGTTGGCTGTTCCAAGGTGCCCGATATCAATGATGTCGGCCTGATGGAAGACCGCGCAACATTGCGTATCTCCAGCCAGCATATCGCCAACTGGCTCCATCACGGTCTTTGCACCAAGGATCAGGTGATGGAAACCATGAAACGCATGGCCGCCGTCGTTGACAAACAGAACGAAGGCGATCCGGAATATCGCAACATGGCACCGAACTTTGATGACAGTGTTGCCTTTGCCGCCGCATGTGATCTGGTGTTCAAAGGCCGCGAACAGCCCAATGGCTATACCGAGCCGGTCCTGCATGCCCGTCGCCGCGAAGCAAAGGCGAAATACGGGGCATAAAAGCCACCAATAGCGCACGAAAAAGGCCGCCCGAAACATGTCGGGCGGCCTTTTTCATATCGATCATGATGCGCAATATGAATCGGTCGGCTTATCCGCCCAATGTCATGATTTCATAGCCATTCTGGGTCACCACCAGCGTATGCTCATACTGCACGGTGGGTGCGCCGGTATCAGCATAGAGCGTCCAGCCATCATCCCCATCAAGCGCCCAGTTGGCACCTCGCGACAGGAACGGCTCGATCGTGATGACCTGACCTTTTTTCAACGACCGGCGTTCGCGCGGATCATCCCATGTCGGGATGGTTTCCGGTGCTTCGTGCAATGATTTGCCGATCCCGTGGCTGGCCAGATTTTTAATCAGGCTGTAGCCGCCCTTCCGGGCAAAGTTCTCGATCCTAAGGCCGATTTCACGGATCGGAGCCTTGTCGCGCACGACTTTGATCCCCGCCCACATTGCCTTTTTGCCATCGTCGCACAGCTTTACGATTTCGGGGCGCGGGGTGCCGACGATAAAGCTGGCACCCGTATCGGAAAAATAGCCATCAAGCGACGCGGAAACATCGATATTCACAAGGTCCCCATCCGCCAGAACCCGGTCACCAGGAATGCCGTGTGCGACTTCTTCATTCACACTGATGCAGGTCGCACCGGGGAAGTCATATTCGCTTTCGGGTGCGGAAACCGCCCCGGCATCTTCAAGGACCTTGCGGCCAATGGCATCCAGTTCGGCGGTGGTCATTCCGGCAACGGCCGCAGCCCCCATCACGTCACGCGCACGCGCACAGATGCGTCCGATACGGCGCAGATGTTCAAGTTCGGTTTCTGATGAAATGGTCATGGATTGCTTAATGCTTAGCAATCCCCGCCAAGTCAAGCCATTGGATGGTCATATCTGACCCGATTTCAGGCGCGTGAGCCGGAATTCTGCTGACGGTTTTCATCGCCATAAATCACATAGCGATGCTTGCCCTTGCTTTTGGCAACATAAAGCGCCTGATCGGCCTGCTCCAACAGTCTCTCCGGGCGGGTGTCATGATCGGGATAAACGGCAATACCGATACTGATATTGATCGATATCCGGTTTCCGCCGGTGATGAACGGCATCAAAATGTCACTAAGGATTCTTTCGGCCAATGCGCGGGCTTCGGACACACCGTTCTCACCCAGATGCGAAACAATGACCATCTCGTCCCCGCCCGTGCGGGCAACCAGATCCCCACCGCGCACACAGCGGCGCAGCCGGCGCGCAACCTCACACAGGACCTCATCCCCCGCCGCATGTCCCAGCCGGTCATTGACCGGTTTGAAATCATCCAGATCAAGCGCAAGAACGCCAAGCTGACTGTGCTGTCGCTTGGCCTGTGCCTGGGCATGTTCGAAATAAACGTCCAGTGCCAGACGGTTGCCAAGCCCGGTCAGCGGATCGTGATGCGCAATATGCTTCATCTTGCCCAGCGCCCTATCCTTCTCGGTCAGCTTGGCGACCAGACTGTTCAGGCTGTTTGACAGCGTGTTGATTTCACGCGCACCGGAAACCTGCGGCAGGCTCTCGATCTCGCCACGTTTAAGCTCTCCTGCAGCATTCGCGATCGTGACCAGCGGGCCGACGATGAAACCTGCCCCCCACCAGGCAAAAACACTAAACAGCACGGCAAGACTAAGGCCAAGGGCCAGAATATCGGACTGCAAATCGTGAACGGTTATCAGGGCGGCTTCTATCGGCTGACGGACCAGCACCGACCAGCCAAGCCCCGGATAGTCGAAATGCCCGTCTGCCGGGGCAAAACCGGTCAGATAATCATGGCCATCCGGCCATTTCGCGATTTCCCATCCAATGTCTGACCTGTGCGACCCTTTCTCCAGTTGAAGTTCAAGCTTCTGCCCGGTCATCGCGAAATCTGGCGCCAGAAGGATCGTCCCGTTCGCGCCGATGACAAAAATATCGACATTGCGATGCAGGCCCTGCCCGGCAAACAGGTTACGCCGCACCGTGTCCGCCCATTCCCAGCTCAGATGTGTTGCCAGAACACCATTGAGATTTCCGGCATCGTTCAGCAGGGGAACAGCGATATCGACAAACTGGATTGGCTCGCCGGTGGGGCTTGGAAATTTTTCGGCCAGCAGCTTGGCATCATGAACATCCCCGATGAACATCCCCTTGCTGCCAAATTCATAGACGGGACGCGCGGAAATATCCTTGCCGACCAGAATATCCCCGGTTGCGGCCACTACGGTACCGCCCGCGTCAAGAACCCCGATCCAGGTGAAAATCGGCAATTCATGTTGCAACCGGTTGATCAGCGCGCTGGCCTGTTCGATGTCGTCAAGGTTGCGAAGGGCGCGAAGGGTACTCAGAACCGCAACTTCACCGCGATGGGTCCACATCGTCCGGTCGAGTTCGTCGGCCATTTGCAGGGCAAGATCGGAAACTCCAGCACCGATCTGACTTGTCAGATCTTCTGCCGATCTTTTGCCGACAACATAACTCATGACGCCTGCCAAAGCGGCGACAAGCACCGCCGTGGCCAGCGCGATCTGGATACGAATACCCACCCGCGAAAGGCTTTTCACCTTCAATCCTCACACTTCCCATCGGGCAGCACGTTTGATGGCTGTCCTATTTATATGCCGCTATTTTAATCGAAACGGCTTATCTTGTGCTGCATATAAGATGTCGCACAGACCATTTTAAGCCCGACCATAAAAACATTTTTCATGATGTCCTTCCGTTTGGCCGGGTAATTTCCAACATATTGAAAAATCGGCAGTTCCAAAACTCTTTTAAGCCGGGCGCGCAAACGTTACACCAGACTTGATCCGCAATCGAAACAGTGATGAAACGATATTATGACCATTACGCAAATCATCTACTGGCTTGAACTGACCGGCGTTGCCGTTTTCGCCGTAACCGGCGCGCTGGAGGCATCCCGCCGACAGATGGATATTGTCGGCTTCGTTTTGATTGCGACTTTTACCGGCATTGGCGGGGGAACGGTGCGCGACGTGATCACCGGCGCCACACCGGTTTTCTGGATCCGCGATCCGGCCTGGGTAATTACCTGTATCGGCAGTGCAGTCTTCACCTATTTCACCGCCCATCTTGTCGAACGGCGTTATGTCGCGCTGATCTGGCTTGATGCGCTTGGTCTTGCGATGTTTGGCGTGACGGGGGCGGCAATCGGTCTTAACCTGGGCGTGTCACCATTGGTTGCCATCATCCTTGGCACCATCACGGCCACATTTGGTGGCATGGTGCGTGATGTGGTGTGTAACGAAATCCCGCTGATCCTGCGCCCGGAAATCTATATCACCTGCGCGCTTCTCGGCGCCTCAATCTATGTGATCGGCACCGATATCCTGTCACTTCCCCGTGCCCCGGTCGCCCTGATCGCGTTCCTGTGCTCCTTCGCCCTGCGCGCCAGCGCCATACGCTTCAAACTGAGTTTCCCGGTTTACAAGGCCCGTCCTGGGCGGGAATATTAACGTCATACAAACGCTTGCCGCGCCAGAATGCGGCAAGGATCAGTATGAAATTCACTTCGGGGGAACGGAGCAACGATGGCAAAGGGTAATGGCACAAGCAATCTGACACTGGAGCAGGTTCTGCAGATGGGACTGAACCATCAGCGTGCCGGACGCGTTTCCGATGCGATCATTCTTTATCAAAAAATCCTGAAGATGATCCCCAACCAGCCCGAAGCCCTGCACCTGATGGGCCTTTGCCACCATCAAAAGGGCAACCATCGCAAAGCCATCGAATTGATGCGCAAATCGTTAAAGGGTGCTGCCAACAATCCGGTGGTGCATAACAATCTCGCCGTTTCGCTGGCGGCAGCAAACGATCCCAAAGCGGCAGAAGAACATTATCGCACCTCAATCCGGATCAATCCGTCCTATACAGAGGCGCACAGCAACCTTGCAGCCCTTCTCGGCAACCGGGAAGGTTTTGCCGAGGCAATCGAACATTACAAGATTGCCCTGAAACACAACCCCACCCATTTCGCATCACACAAGGGGTTGGGAAATGCGCTGTCGAGGCAAAGCAAACCGACCGAAGCCCTCAATCACTACAAGGCTGCATTACAGCTTAATCCCCACGATGCCGATTTGCAGACCGACACCGGGATTGCCCTGAAACTCCTTGGCCGGGTGGAGGATGCCATCCGCCATCACACAAATGCGCGACGGCTCGACAAAAGCGAAAACCGGCATTTCTTTTCATTTGCCAATACGCTGGAGGGCTGCCAACTCAAATCGGGTAATCAAGAGCTTGAAGAGACTCTTCTGGAGATGCTCGTCTCGGACGAGATCACACCGGGCGGTCTTGCTGTGCCCGTTATGTCGGTATTGATGCTCAAGGACGAGTTTCGGGCAATCATCGAGCGCTACGAAGACCGGCAAAGCCGTCCTGACCGGGTTGACCCCGACGACCTTGAACGTTTGAATGCCGAACCTCTTTTCCTGCGACTGTTAAATATTGTGCCATTTTCCAATGCACAATTCGAATTTGCCCTGACGGCCATCCGGCGGGCCCTGCTGCTTGATCCCCCCGCAAAACTTGCCGATCACCTGCCATTTCTCGCAACACTGGCAGCACAATGCTTTAACAATGAATATGTCTATATCCTTGATCAGGATGAACGGGCTGCGCTGATAAAACGCGAGCAGGCCATCAAGGACAATCTGGCCGCAGGTAAAAATCCCGCACCGGAAGAAGTTGCTGTTCTGTGCTGCTATCGCGCACTTATCGATTATGACTGGGCCACCGATCTTGAAACGGCGACCTGGCCCGACGAGATGCGCGATGTCATCCGTCGCCAGCGTGACGAACCGCTGCAGGAACGCGAACTGCGCAAGAAAATCCCCAACCTGACCGGTATCGAGGACAAGGTTTCGCAAATTGTCCGCGCCCAATACGAGGAAAACCCGTATCCGCGCTGGATTCACGCCGGTATCAGCAAAACAGGTCGCCCTGTTGGCGACTTGCTGCGCAGCAATCCGTTGCTGATGGATCTGGGGGACTACGTAACACCTGAAAAGCCGGAAATTCTTGTTGCCGGTTGCGGCACCGGACAGCACAGCCTGCATACCGCGACCCGGTTTTCTGACGTGCGTGTGCTTGCCGTGGATCTCAGCCTTGCCAGCCTTGCTTATGCGCAACGCCAAACCGAAAATCTTGGCATTCGCAATATCGAATTCGGGCAGGCCGATATCCTGCAACTGGAAAACATGGACAGGACATTCGACGTTGTCGAATGTTCGGGCGTGCTCCATCACATGGATGACCCGATGGCAGGCTGGCGCGTTCTGGAACGTATTTTACGGCCCGGCGGGCTCATGCGCATCGGCCTATACAGCGAACTGGCACGTCAGGACATCGTGGCTGCGCGGGACTATATCGCCCAAAAGGGCTATGGCACGGGTGCGGACGACATCCGGCAATGCCGACAGGATATTCTATCAGGCGATGAAGAACTTGCCTTCAAGCCGGGCATTCGGTCGGATTTCTATAGTCTGAGTGCCTGTCGCGATCTGATATTCCACGTGCAGGAGCACCGTTTCACCCTATTGCAAATCCGGGAATGCCTTGATGAGCTGGGTCTGGAATTCATCGATTTTGAACTCCGCCCGCAACATCATTTCACCGCTAAACGCACCGAAATCAATAGCAAGTTCAAGGGCAATGAACGCCTTGTTCCGTGGAACAAATTCGAACACGAATTCCCCAACACCTTTACCAACATGTATCAGTTCTGGTGCCGTAAACCCAAAAGCTAAGCAGGCTACTCGACAATCAGCTGCACCCGGTCGCTTGAAAAGGCGGTGATCCCGTATTCAATCGGCACCCCCGCCGCATCGACATCGACACTTTCCGTGGATATCACCGGCCGATTCTTGGCCTGTTTCAGCAGGCTGGCAACCCGTGATGATGGCAACTGGGCGCTGATGCGGGTGGTTTTTCGGCTGTAATCATCAATCCCGAAATGCTTGAACGCCTCTGTCAGGGATTTTGTTTGGGTAAATATCTCGACAATCCCCTCGAACCGCGCCACCGGAAGGTAGCTTGTCGCCACCGCCAGCGGAATGCCATCGGCCTCGGATACTGAAAACAGTTCGACAACCCGCGTTCCCGGTTTGACATCCAGAAACTGGGCGATGGTCGCACTGGCTTTCAGGACTTCAGACGAAATCAATCGTTTGTCGGGCAAACGATGACGTCCCGACACGATCTGGGAAAAGCGTGTCTTGCTGCCAAGCGGATAATCGAGGATCTGTTCCTGAACAAAAGCGCCCCGCCCCTGTTCGACACGCACGACATTGGCATCGACAAGTGCTGACATCGCACGTCGCACTGTATGCCGATTCACGCCGAATCTGCGGACCAGTTCCATCTCGGTCGGCATTTTGTCGCCGGGGGCAAAGACCCCGCTGGCAATATCGGCAAGAAGCTGTTTTTCGATTTGCTTCCAGATAGATAGCCCGGCTTCCCAATCCATCGAAATCCCCATTCACAAAACTTTCACCGCAAGACCTTTGCCAAGCGCGCGTAATCGTCTTATAACGTGAATATGTATAGACGTCTAGACAAATTTTGAATTTGTCGATACCCGCATAGAAGGATCATACAGATGACGGCGCAACCCGCCCCGCAATCCGGATCAGACCAGGGATCAATCATCGATCCCGCCACACAGGCCCGCCAACGCTGGATGGCGGTACTGGCACGCACAGACCGCGCAATTCTGGAACAGGAATGGCACGATCATTTTGCCGATGTGCAATGGAGCCACCTGCGCGAACCGCAAATCGGCATGGTCATGGTGCGTGGCCGCGCTGGTGGCGCCGGGCAGCGCTTCAACCTTGGCGAAATGACCGTCACACGCTGCGCAGTTACCCTGTCCGATGGCACGGTCGGCCATGCCTATGTCAAGGGACGCGACCGGATACAGGCGCAATATGCCGCCCTGTTTGATGCGATCATGCAGCGCGACGACACCGCATCCGATTTCATCGACATGCTGGCCCACCAGCAGGCCGAAGCAAAACGCGAAAACGCCCGCAAGGTCGCCGCCACCAAGGTCGATTTCTTTACCCTTGTCCGAGGAGAAGACGAATGATCCCGCAACCCCGGGCCCCCGAATTGCTGCGCGGTTTTGAAAATGCTGCCTTTGAGTCCAATGCCGTTTTCCGCACCATTCTCGATGCCATGGCCCATCCCGGCCGCATTTACGATCTGCCGCTTGATGTCCCGGCACCGACCGGGCTGAACAAATCCGCAACCGCGTTCCTGCTGGCAATGGCCGATATGGATACGACAATCTGGCTCTCCCCCGATTGCGCATCGAATGCTGCCAATGCCCACCTGAAATTCCATTGCGGCAGCCCGATCACCGGAACATCATCCGCTGCCGATTTTGCCGTCGCCCGCCTTGATGGGGATCTCGCCTTCATCACCGATCTGGCGCTTGGCAATGCCGAATATCCCGATCAGTCGGCAACCCTGATCCTTCAGGTCGAAGACATATCGGACAAGGCCGACATGATCCTGCGCGGCCCCGGCATCAAGGAAAGCCAGAACCTTTCCGTGCCCGGCTTGCCCGCCGCCTTCCACACATGGCGCGCGGAAAACCATCATCTGTTCCCCTGCGGTGTCGATGTCATCTTTGCCGCGGATCGCAAAATCGCCGCCCTTCCGCGCACCACCCGGATCGAGGTCAGATAAAATGTATGTAGCCGTCAAAGGTGGTGAACGCGCCATCAACAATGCCCACCGGCTTCTGGCCGAAAAACGCCGTGGCGACAGGGACGTTGCCGAAATTGAAACCAGCCAGATCGAACAGCAATTATCCCTGTCCGTCACCCGCGTCATGGCCGAAGGATCGCTTTATGACCGCGATCTGGCCGCCCTTGCCATCAAGCAGGGCCGCGGCGACCTGATCGAGGCGATCTTCCTAATGCGCGCCTATCGCACGACATTGCCGCGCTTTGCCTTTTCCAAACCGGTCAAAACCGCCGAAATGGATATCGCACGCCGCATTTCGGCAACCTTCAAGGATTTGCCGGGCGGGCAGATTCTCGGCCCGACATTTGATTACACCCACCGCCTGCTTGATTTCACCCTGATGGCCAATGGCGAGGAACCGGCAACCGCCCACACCGCCGATCACCCAGTAGATGAAACCATGCCGCGTGTTCTCGATGACCTTCTGAATTACGAGGGCCTGATACAGGATGAACCCAACCCGACCAATGATGACGCCCCGGTCGCCGATCTGACGCGCGAAGCCGTCAAATTCCCCGCCGACCGTGATCTTCGCCTGCAAAATCTGGCCCGCGGCGACGAAGGTTTTGTTCTGGCACTGGGTTATTCCACCCAGCGCGGCTACGCCAACAGCCACGCCTTTGTCGGTGAAATCCGCTATGGCAGCGTTGCGGTCGAAATCGAACCCGAAGAACTCGGCTTTGCCATCGATATCGGCGATATCGAACTGACCGAATGCGAAACGGTGAACAAATTCAAGGGATCGAAAACCAAACTGCCGCAATTCACCCGTGGCTACGGGCTTGTCTTCGGTCAGAACGAACGCAAGGCGATTTCGATGGCGCTGGTGGATCGCGCCATGCGTGCGCGCGAAATGGGCGAACAGGTCATGGGCCCGGCCCAGGACGAGGAATTCGTCATGGAACATAGCGACAATGTGCAGGCAACCGGCTTTGTCGAACATATCAAGCTGCCCCACTATGTCGATTTCCAGGGCGAGCTTGAACTTGTCCGGCGCATGCGTGCCGAAGTGCTGGAACGTCTGGCAAAGGCGGACGCAGCAGATGCCGAAAACGCCAGATCACAACCCGAAGCCGCGGAGTAACCAATATGGAACAGACCGTAAATAATCCGCTAGAAGCATCTTCGGCCTATAATTTTGCCTATCTTGATGAACAAACCAAACGCATGATCCGGCGCGCGTTGCTAAAGGCCGTTGCCATCCCCGGATATCAGGTGCCGTTTGCCGGCCGCGAAATGCCGATGCCCTATGGCTGGGGTACCGGCGGGGTGCAGGTCACGGCCGCCGTGATTGGCCCGGACGATACGCTGAAAGTTATTGATCAGGGCGCGGACGACACCACCAATGCCGTGTCGATCCGGCAGTTCTTTGCCAAGACCGCCAATGTCGCGACCACGGAAAAAACCGCCGAGGCATCAATCATCCAGACCCGCCACCGCATTCCCGAAAAGGAACTGCGCGAAGACCAGATCCTTGTCTATCAGGTGCCGATCCCCGAACCACTTCGCTTCCTCGAACCGCGCGAAACCGAAACGCGCAAGATGCACGCGCTCGAAGAATACGGGCTGATGCATGTGAAGCTTTATGAGGACATTTCGCGTCACGGCCATATCGCCACCACCTATGCCTATCCGGTGATGGTTGATGATCGCTATGTCATGGATCCGTCACCGACACCGAAATTCGACAATCCGAAAATGGACATGATGGCCGCTCTGCAGCTTTTCGGCGCCGGTCGTGAAAAGCGCATCTATGCCCTGCCGCCTTACACCAAGGTCAAAAGCCTCGATTTTGAAGATCACCCGTTCGAGGTGCAAAGCTGGAAGGACGAATGCGGCATGTGCGGCGCAACCGACAGCTACCTTGACGAAGTCATCCTCGATGACAAAGGCAACCGGATGTTTGTCTGCTCGGACACCGATTATTGCAGCGAACGGCAGGACGCCGGCCATCGCGGCCCGCAACATCATGACCAGCCCCTTGGCACCAGCCACAGCAACGGAAAGGCCGCAGAATAATGACCCGTTCACATGAACCGCTTCTGCGCGTTTCCGACCTGACCATGATGTATGGTGACCGGGTCGGCTGCCGCAATGTAAGTTTCGAGCTCCGCCCCGGCGAAGTGCTTGGCATCGTTGGTGAATCCGGCTCTGGCAAATCAACTTTGCTGCGCAGCATTTCCGCCCAGCAGGAACCGACCAAGGGCACAGTCGAATACCATACCCGCATTGATGGCATCCGTGACATCTATCAGATGTCCGAAGCGCAACGTCGACTGCTGATGCGCACCGACTGGGCGTTTGTCCACCAGAATGCCCGCGACGGATTGCGCATGAATGTCAGTGCCGGGGCCAATATCGGCGAACGCCTGATGGCCGTCGGTGACCGTCATTACGGCAACATCCGGAATGCCGCCGAAAACTGGCTTGACAAGGTCGAAATTGCCACCGAACGCCTTGATGATCTGCCCTCAACCTTTTCGGGTGGCATGCAGCAACGCCTGCAGATCGCCCGCAACCTCGTAACCAGCCCGCGTCTCGTTTTCATGGACGAACCCACGGGTGGTCTGGACGTCTCGGTTCAGGCCCGCCTGCTCGATCTGCTGCGCGGGCTGGTTCACGACCTTAATCTGGCGGTGATCATCGTCACCCACGATCTGGCGGTCGCCCGCCTGTTATCGCATCGCCTGATGGTCATGCAGCGCGGCGAAGTGATCGAAAGCGGCCTGACCGATCAGGTGCTCGACGATCCGCAACACGCCTATACGCAGCTGCTTGTTTCTTCCATCCTGCAAAACTAGGGCGATTGAAATGTCTGAAATGCTTCACGCCAAAAACGTCGCCAAGGGCTTTACCCTGCATACTCAGGGCAGCGTTACGATCCCGGTTTTCGAAGGGGTCGAATTCCGCCTCAATGCCGGTGAATGCATTGCGCTGACCGGTGAATCCGGATCGGGAAAAAGTACCTTCATGCGCATGCTCTATGCGAATTACACCTGTTCAAGCGGCTCGATCAGCGTGCTGCACGATGGCGACTGGCTTGATATCACCACCGCAAGCCCGCATGCCATCCTTGATATGCGCAAACGCACCATGGGCTATGTCAGCCAGTTCCTGCGCGTCATTCCGCGCGTACCGACACTGGAAATTGTTGCCGAACCGCTAATCGCGCTGGGCACGGCGCGTGAAACGGCGATGGAAAAGGCCCGCGATCTTTTGACCCGCTTGCGCATCCCCGAACGTCTGTGGCAACTTTCACCCCTGACCTTTTCCGGGGGCGAACAGCAGCGCGTGAATATCGCGCGCGGTTTTATCGCCGATTATCCGATCATGCTGCTTGATGAACCGACTGCATCGCTTGACACCCAAAATCGTGCCACGGTTCTGGCATTGATTGAAGAAGCCAAGGCACGCGGTGCCGCCATTGCCGGTATTTTCCATGATCACGAAACCCGCGATGCGGTCTGCACGGGATCATTTGATGTGACTTCGTTTAAAGTTGGGGCCAATGACTGAACAGATTTTTACCAATGCCAAAATTGTCCTGGCAAATGATGTCATCGAGGGTGCCGTTCAGATCAGGGACGGACTGATCACCGACATCTCGGGTCGCCCGTCCAATCTGCCCGGTGCCGAAGACATGGGCGGCGATTACCTGATGCCCGGACTGGTCGAACTGCATACCGACAATCTCGAAAAACACCTGACCCCGCGTCCCAAAACCCGCTGGCCTGCCACCGCCGCCGTGATTGCGCACGACAATCAGGTCGCCAGTGCTGGCATCACGACGGTCTTTGATGCCATCTCTGTCGGCGACGTCTCAGACGGATCAGAACGGATCGAACGACTGGTTGAATCGGTGACCGCCCTTCAGCATGCGCTTGAGAACAACCTTTTGCGTGCAGATCACAAACTGCATCTGCGCTGTGAAACGTCTTATGGCGGGCTGGTCGAGGCGCTCGATAATCTGGTTGATCTGCCTCTGGTCAAGATGCTCTCGGTGATGGATCACACGCCGGGCCAACGCCAATTCGTCAGCCTGGATGCCTATTACACCTATTATCAGGGCAAATACGGCCTCTCGGACGAGGAAATGCGCAAATTCGTCGCCAGCCGCAAACGTGATTCCGAACTTTATTCCGTCAAACATCGCCGTCACGTCGTCGAACTTGCCCACCAAAAAAATCTGGCGCTGGCAAGCCACGATGACGCAACCGAGGAACATGTCGCCGAAGCCGTCGCCGATAAAATGACGGTGGCCGAATTCCCGACGACACTGGCGGCTGCCAAGGCATCACACGAAGGCGGTCTTGGCGTGATGATGGGCGGGCCAAACCTTGTGCGCGGCGGATCACACAGCGGCAATGTCGCCGCGGGCGATCTGGCAAAGCACGGCTATCTCGACATTATTTCAAGCGACTATGTCCCGCACAGTCTGCTGCACGGCGTGATGAAACTGTTCGATGATTTCGATGCCTATGACCTGCCGCGTGCGGTCCGCACCGCGACCCTGACCCCGGCAAAACAGGTCGGCCTTGATGACCGGGGCGAAATTGCGGTTGGCAAACGCGGCGATCTGATCCGGGTCCATCATTCGCCGCATCATCCGATTGTGCGCGGTGTGTGGCGTCTGGGAAGCCGCGTGTCATGACCGCGCGCCATGACATCCATCATGGCGCTTCGGAAAATGGATTACTGATTCTTGTCGTCGGCCCCAGTGGGGTCGGCAAGGATACCCTATTGGATGCGGCACGGGCGCGTTTGCGTGACGATGAAACCATCCTGTTTCCCCGTCGCTGCATTACCCGTCCGGCCGGGTCGGTTGGCGAAATCCATATTCCGGTCCGCGCCGAGGATTTTGCATCCATGGCAAAGCAGGGTGCCTTCCTGCTGAGCTGGCGGGCGCACAATCTTTGCTACGGCATTCCCAATCATGTGCGAAACGACGTCGCCAACGGCAAAATCGTTGTCGTCAACACATCACGCAGCGTGATTGACGATGCCCGCGATCTTCTGGGTTCTGATCACGTCCGGGTCATCAGCATCCGGGCGCACGAAGATGCCCTTCGCCAACGCCTTGTGGCCCGTGGCCGTGAAAGTTCCGACGATATCGAACAACGCCTGCGGCGCGCATCGGCCTATCAGGTCGATGGTCCCAACGTGATCGCCGTAGAAAATGACAATGACCTTGAAACCGGTATTGGCCGCTTCATCGATGCCATTTTCCACCGCCCGGCACACACGGACCAAGCACCCGGCAACCGGGTAGTCTGAACAAAAAATGCTGCAGCAAAACACTGCAGCATTTTTTTATTTCCCAAGGTGCAATCACCCGTCATCCAAGCGCAAAGCGCCGCAACAAATCAAACGGCTTTCCATCCCCCGGATCACCAAAAAGACAGACATCGCTGATCGTAAATGGTGCCTCGCACAACGGTGCAACAATCGGGGCCACCGCATCACGCACCCGCATCATCCGGTCCGGGTCAAGCTTGTCTGTCAGCGTCAGGTGAAAACGGAATTCTTCCATCACATAGGGATATCCCCACCGGACCAGATATTCTTCCTGCCGGTCACTCAGCCCCGATGCGCGGCGCTTATTCATCGCGGCTTCGTCTTCGGGTTGCCGGAAACCGTCAAGCCCGCGCACAAGACCAGACGCCAGCGCACCAAGCTGATCGGTCGGCGCAGTCGGGATCAGGGCGATAAAACTGCCAATCGATTTCAGCAAAAGCGGGCCACACGTCACCGAAGACGCCGTCGCACAATAGTCGGCAATCGCCTTTTCAAGCTGATCGCGCGTCTGCCCGTCCTTTAAGGCAAAGGGCGGTTTCAGGGTGCCATGAAACCCGTATCGCGACGGGGAAACGGTTATCGCCGCGACCTCGCCATCGGCAAGGCCGATGGCAGCCGGGCGGTCCATTTCCCGCCCGGTCACCGGATCACGCCCCAGCCAGGCATTGCCAAAAGCCGCCAGATCACTGTCGGCTTTCGGTGCATAGTAAACAGCATAACGCTGATAGTCGGTCATGTGGCCTCGACTGGCTTTCGATTTATCGCAGATCGTATTTCAGACAGAAATCCCGCACCGGCAAACGACGAAAATCGTCAAGCCGGTCTGCCAATGTTGCATGATCCCAGTCCCACCAGCAAATACGAAGCAGCGCATCGACAATTTCCGCGTCAAATCGCGGGCGCAATGGCGTGGCCGGAATACCCGTGACGATGGTGTAGGGCGGCACATCCTTGGTCACCACCGCACCCGAACCGACAACCGACCCGATCCCGATGGTAACCCCGCCCTGAACAATCGCGCCATGCCCGATCCAGACATCATGATCAAGCTTCACCCGCTTTTCGCGGCGCCAGTCAAAAAACGCCGGATCATCATCGCCAAGCTCATAGGCACTCGACCGGTACTGGAAATGATGCATCGATGCCCGGTCCATCGGGTGCTGCCCCGGATTGATCCGTGTATGAGCGGCGATATTTACGAATTTGCCGATGTCGGAATAGATGATCTCGCTGTCATTGACGACATAGGAATAATCACCCATCACGCTTTCGCGGATGCTGGTGCGCGCACCAACTTCGGTCCAGACACCAAATTCGCAATCAACAACAACCGCACTCTGATCAATCGTCGGGGCCTCCGACAAGTGTTTCATTGCCGGCTTGGCCTGCGTAATCTTGAACGTCATGGATCAGGTCACCAGTTTGCGCAGACGCTGCGAAATCACATCAAGCAGGCTGACCGACAGGATGATGATGATCATGACCGCGGCGGTTTCCGCGTAATAAAATGCGCGGATATATTCCCACAAAACCATGCCAATGCCACCCGCACCAACAATGCCAAGAACGGTTGCCGAACGCACGTTGCTTTCAAACCGGTACAGCGAATACGAAATCCAAAGCGGAAGAACCTGCGGGATCACCCCAAAGATGACCTCCTGCAACCCGTTGGCACCGGTGGCCCGGATACCTTCGACCGGTTCAGGATCAATCGCCTCGACGGCTTCTGAAAACAGCTTTGCCAAAACGCCGGTGGTATGGATCCAAAGCGCAAGCACACCGGCAAACGGACCAAGACCAACCGCAACCACAAACAGCATGGCAAAAACCATTTCATTGATCGCACGGAAGGAATCCATCAGGCGGCGCACCGGCTGGTAAACCCAGAACGGAACGATATTTTCAGAACACAGAATGCCAAACGGGATCGAACAGACAATCGCAAGCGCCGTGCCCCAGATCGCAATCTGGATCGTGATCCACATTTCGCTGACATAGGTTTTCCACATCAGGAAATCCGGCGGGAAAAACCCGTCCGCGAAATCGACCATGTTGCCACTGTTTTCAATCAGGGCCATGGGCCGCATGTCGGCCCCCTCCCAGGACAGGGCCAGAATGGCCAGAATGAACGCCCAAAGAAGGAAACTTGCGCCTGAACGTTTCAGATCGCGCGGCGGAAGTTCTGCGGCGGTTACCGCCGATGTCGAAAGGCTGCTGTTCATGTGCTTTTCCCGGGAAATAAAAACAAACGGGGAGCCCTGATATCGGGCTCCCCGTTCGGATGCCGGTTACTCGTAAGAAACCAGGATATCGAGTTCTGCGAGCTGCTTGTCGATTTCGGAAACGCGTTTTGCTTTCTCGTCGGCGGACAGTTCGGCGGTGTTCTCGATTTTCAGCTTGTTTTTATACAGTTCAAGCTGACGGATCGGGTAAAGCTGCGCATTGCTGCTTTCCATGAACTTGCCCATGCCATCCTGAATGCCGCCAAGAACCTTGTTGGCTTCTTCAACATCGCCCAAACGGCCGTAACCAAGGAAGAACGCCTTGATTTCGGATTTCAGTTCGCGCGACATATCCTTGCGATAAACCATCGGATCAGACGGGATCAGCGGCGAGGTCCAGATAACCTTGACCTTGTCGGTGATTTCCGGCTTGACCATCTGGGTGCGGGCAAGCTGTTCGGAGTTGTTGGCAGCAACATCAACCTGATTATTGGCGGTCGCCATCAGGTTGGTTTCGTGGTTGGCATTGCGAACGGTCTTGAAGCAGTTCTTCGGATCAACGCCGTTCTGCGCAAAGACGTAATAGGTCGGAACCAGGAAGCCCGAGGTCGAGTTCGGATCACCGATACCGAAATTGAGCGAACCATCGCATTTCAGCATGTCGGCAAGCGTGTTGAGCTTGTCGTTATCGGCCTGGGTGATGATGTGGGAATAATAGCCGTTCGACCCGTCGCTTTTCGACGTCTGGACGAAAACTTCGCCACCCGCGCGGTCAACGGCTTCCATGGCCGACTTGTTACCGAACCAGCCAACGTGAACCTTGCCAAAACGCATGCCTTCGATGATGCCGGCATAATCTGGTGCGAAGAACGCTTCGACATCCTTGCCAAGGGCTTCTTCCATATCCTCGATCAACGGCTGCCACTGGGCTTTCAGGTTCGAGCTGGATTCAGTCGAGATAAAGCCGAACACGATGGTTTCCGGGTCTTTTTCAAGCGGCTTGAATTCGACATCGGCATGGGCAAAGCCCGAAGCCAGCATGCTGGCAGCAAGGGCTGCGGATGCAATTGTTTTACGGATCATGGGAAGTCCCCCGTCAGGTTGGTTGGTAGAGGTGAAATAAAAAGAGGTAAGGCAGAGAGAAATCGTCCTGATCTAGCTTGAAACGAAAGCCAGATCCTTCTCCGCGACCCTGCTCTTGGCCGGAACGTCATCCGGGGCAGACGCGAAAAGCTCGGAAGAATATTCGCCGTAAAGTTCGCGCAGGAACTCCGGCGTCAGTTCGGTGGATGGCCCGTCAAACACGACCGCGCCATCGCGCATCGCAATGGTGCGTGCGCAATAATCGCGGGCATAATCGACCTGATGCAGCGACACGATGACCGTGACATTGTCTTCGCGGTTCACCCGATCCAGCGTATTCATCACCTTGCGCGATGACGCCGGATCAAGGGACGCAATCGGCTCGTCGGCCAGAATAAGACGCGCGCCCTGTGTAATCGTGCGCGCAATCGCCGCACGCTGCTGCTGCCCGCCCGAAAGATTGCGCGCCTTTTTCGTTGCATGCCCGTCAATGCCGACACGTTTCAACGCCGTCATCGCCCGCATGCGCTCAGCCTTGGTAAACAGGCATAACGACCCGCGCCATGCCGGCACACGGCCCAGCATCCCGGTCAGAACATTGGTCAGAACCGTCAGGCGGCTGACCAGATTGAATTGCTGGAACACAACGCCGATATCGGCGCGCACTTTACGTGCGCCCCGTGCAATACGACCGTTCTGCTGGATGACTTCGCCAAATACTTCGATCTTGCCGCCATCGCGATCCCCGCGCAGCAAACCGGCAATATGACGGATAAGGGTGGATTTGCCCGAACCGGACGCACCGATCAGCGCGACCATCTCGCCCTCGCGGACCTGTAAACTGACATTGTTCAATGCCCGTTTATCGCGCGAGAAGCTTTTGTTCAGTCCGGATATATCTACGACCAGCATTAAAGTCCGCCTGCTTGTGTTTCGCTGGTCAAGAAGCTACGCACAATCCGCGACTCTATGGTGACGGTGATGTTACAGTTCGATGATTACGACGCCTTCATTTCACCGACAACAATCAAACTTGTCTATACATCAAGATATCTATCAAATGAAAAACCGGTCCGCCAAGAAATAACAATGTAATAATTCAATTATTACTTGTGACCGCGTTCACAAATATAGATATGAACGGGCCAAAAAACGAAAAACCCCGACAGAAAGAAACTGCCGGGGCCTTGTATTGCGCCTGATCGCGGATGGTTTTACTTGATCGCCTCAATCGCGGCGATGACATCATCTTCGATATCCAGCCCCTGAATTTCCGCATCCCGGCGGGCATTCTGCCCACGCCGCCCCGGCAATCGCACGGTTTCCTCCAGCGCGATTTCATCTGCAATATAACGCAAATGATCAATGATTCCCGCCCCGCCGACCGCAACCGGATCAATGGCAATCACCATCTGCCCCAGTGCCGGTGGCGCGCCCTTGTCATCAAACAGCGACGATGACTGATGCCCGAATTGTGCGCCGGTCAATCCGGCGGCCAGCATTTCAACCATCATGGCAAGCGCCGCACCCTTGACCCCGCCTGCCGGAACCATCGTGCCTTCAAGCGCCTTGACCGCATCGGTTGTCGGATTGCCGTCTGCATCCAATGCCCAGTCATCGGGGATCGGAACGCCCTTCTGTTTTGCGGCCATGATCTTGCCACGCGCAACCTTCGACAGTGCCAGATCAATCACGATCGGATCGCCATCGCCAATCGGGGTGGCAAAGGCAATCGGGTTGGTGCCAAACATCGGGCGGCGCCCACCCCACGGCGCCATTGCCGCTGGCGCATTAGCAAACATCATCGCCGCCAGCCCCGCCTCGGCCAGTTTTTCCACGGTAAGGCCCATCACCCCGGCATGGTGCGATTTGTGGATTGCCGCCACCGCAATCCCCTGCGCACGCGCGATATCGGGCAATCGTTCGATCATCAGATCAAGGGCCGGATAGGCAAAGCCGAACTGCGCATCAATCCGCAACACGGCCGGAAACGGCTGATCGGCCACCGGCTTGGCATGCCCGTCCACCTTGCCTGCGCGGGCCTGCGCGGCATAGGCC
>NZ_JPWA01000018.1 GCF_003326475.1 Thalassospira xianhensis MCCC 1A02616
CATAGCGTCGCCGCTCCAGTGCCTCGGACCGCGCCCGTCGTGCCGCTTCTGCCGCACTTTCCACGTCATCGACGGACGGCGGATTTGCGGACGGACTGGTGGCAATTGGCGGTGGCGCTGCTGGTTTTGGTGTCGAAAACAGACTGCCCATGATGCCCCTTTGCCTCCCTCTGCCTCATCCCATAGACGGGACCTGAAAAACCAAATGCCCCAAACCGGAGCCCTAAAACAAAAAAGCCCCAAGCCGGGGCTGAAAACAAAAACGCCCGCAACGCGGTGAAGCGATGCGGGCGCAATTGTGGTGTTGACTTCTCCCTTATGGCACAAGAAAAAGAACAAATCAAGAACATTTTTCAGAAAAAAACACTCTCCCACCATAAGCCTTTGTTTCCGCACGTTTTATCGCGCAAAAAAGTTGATGCGGCGTCACGATCCAGAACCCGGAAATGCCCAGCAACCGTTTGACGAACTCGACACAGGTAAACGCGCCCAATCGCACCCGCCTTGGCACTTCCGCCGGATAACTGACCCAGATGCAGTCAAATCCGCGCGCCCGGTAATGGGCTTCGGGGTCAAACAGAACCGAATACTGCCAGACATCGCATGCGATCCTGTGGCTTTGCGGATCGATGCAGATCCACTCCCCGGCACGTCCGCCCGACATCAACACGAAACAATGCCGGAAACCGGGTTTCAGCCACCGCAAAAGCCGCTTTTCGGGTGCATCGGCAAACACGACAAGCACATCGCGCATCACCGGTTCAGTTGGCGAATTTACCGGCTGTTTCGGCACAGAATCCGCCTGAGCACCCGCTTGAATATCGGGCCGGATCGCCTCTCGGGTCAAAGTCTGCATGGCGGCAATTCCCCCGTCATTTTGATCATTTTCTCGGGATGGTGAAAGGCATCCTCGGCCCCCGGCAGGACGATATCACGCGCAATCAATGCCTCCTGCAAGGCTGCCATCGCATCGCACCAAAGATCATATTTCGGCTTTTCACGCCCATCGCGCGGATCGGGTGTGCGTTCCACCAGCCCGTAATATTCGATCACCTGCAAATGCCGGTCATCCAGCACATTTTCACGCCGTAACCGCATGACCGCGTTATAGATATCATCCGGGTCGCACGGGCGCACAACGTCGCTGGCATCCGCCACCACACGCGCCCCTTCGATCCGTGACGCCTGGCACCGCACAAACCAGAACCACGCCTGCATGGCACTGGAAAACGGGGTCGTCACGCGGTCCGCTATCGGCTTGGGAAAAAGTCTCTGCTCACTCATTCTACCCTCCTGCTGAACTGCCTGTCTCGCATCAACACCCCCGAAAAACGCGTGCAAATCTCCCGTCTCGCGCCTCGAAGAAGCCCAAAGCCAATTGCCTGCCGGATATGTAAAGATGGCCAATTTGATACGTGCAAAACTCGGCTTACAAGCCGTTTTCCGCCATTCTGACTGCATCAAAGCTATTTCCGGATGCACTTCCGGTGTTGATGCACAAGCTATAATCTCTTTTTGTTCTCATTGTAAAGGATTAATTTCCTATTATTCAAACAGCCGCAAAAATCCTCGACTTGCGGGCCAGCGGATGAATAATGGCCTGTGAAATATCCACAACCAGACGAGAGACTCCCATGAGCTGGGCCAGCATCAAAATGACGCAACAGGAAGCAATGGGAACATCGACCGACTTTGTCGACGCGTTTGAAAAACTGTTCATTTCCGCCCGAAAACCGCGCGACGCTGCCCTTTTCTGTTCGCGCGAACTGGGGCCCGATGATGCGTTTTTCCTCTCCCCCGGCGCGCAAAAAATTGCGGCCTCCCTGCTCGCCCTTCGCCCGGCCACGAAATGCAAGGCCCCGTCGAAAAAGGATGTGATCCTGCTGGCAGGCCACGATGACGGGATTGCGCTTCTGCGCTAATCACCGCCCGGCCCCTTTCGTCACAAAACCCTTCCTGAACTGTCTTCATGGACGCCCCATCGGGCAATTTTCCATCACCGGTCGATGCAGTCCATTGCATGCCGATCCACTGACAGTCAGGAGTCTCCCATGGCAAATGCACCCGCCCCGCGTTACGAGCTTTACAAGGACAAAAAAGGCGAATGGCGCTGGACCTATATCGCGCGCAACGGCCTTAAAATCGCCATGAGCAGCGAGGGCTACAAAGCCAAATCCGACTGCCTTCACAGCATCGATCTGCTGAAATCATCCAAGGATGTTCCGGTGCACGAAGCCACGGCTTAAAACCCTCTGCGAAACACAAAACCCCGGCGCAATTCGGCCCGGGGTTTTGTGTTTCTTCCGCCGTCCCAAGCCGTAAATTTACGGCAGGTTTTCCTTGACCACGACCTGCATGATCAGGTCGGCCACCCCCTGCATCGGGACAGCACCATTGCGGATATTGTCAAATATTTTCAAGGTGTTCTGCACGATAATATCCGGGCTTTGGGTGATCACCACATCCATGATGTCCTCAAGCAGGAATTTGCGCGTATCGGGTGTTAATCCATGCCCGATAAAAACAATATCCCGCCCCCGATCACTTTCGCGAAGGGCCCGTGCAATCCCGTCCGATGACCCGCCAACATTGTAAATCCCGATCAGGTCGGGATATTCCGCCAGAAGCGATACGGTATGGTGATAATTTTCCGCACGATTGTCGTGGCCTTCGCGCGCCGCAATCACCGAAATCCCCGGAAAACTCTCGTCCATCAGGCCAAGGAACCCCATTTCGCGTTCCTCATGCGCCCGGTATGTGCGGCTGGCGGTAATCAGCGCCACCCGACCGCTTGATTGCCGGGTCAACCGACCCAAAAGATACCCCGCCGTCCGCCCGACCGCCCGGTTATCCAGCCCGACATAGGCCGAATGACGCACCCCGGCGATATCAGACACCAGTGTTACCACATGCTTGCCCTGGGCCTGCAAATCCGAAACCGTTTCACGCACCAGCGGATGGTCAATCGCCATAAATGCAATGCCATCGGCGGTTTTGCCATGCTGACGCATGGCATCCGACAGCAGTTTGGGATTGAAACTGTCGATGAAAAAGCACCGCGCGCGGATGTTATAGCCCGATGGCTGCTCGGCCGCGGCCTTGATGGTTTCACCCAGGAGACCAAGATACGGATTGGTCCCCGCCGGCAAAAGGAAAACAACCTTCATCGGGCGCGGCCGCAACGTTTCCTGCATATCGGATTCGGGCAGATAACCAAGCTCGGCCGCAGCGGACAAAACCCGTTTTGCCGTCATTTCGCGCACACCGGCACGTTTGTTCAAAACGCGGTCGACCGTTGCGGGCGAAACCCCTGAAAGGGCTGCAATATCCTTGATTACCGGGCCTGTCGTCTTCGGCATGCTTTCCTCAAAACCATCAAAAAACATCAATTAATGATGTTTGATGAGGGATAAACTTTCACCTACCATCATTTTATTCAAGGGAAAAACAACAATAGCCCTTCATATTCGGCCATAACGGCCTGCGGACCATCACGGGAGGAAACAATGGTCATTAACGGAAAATTCCGTCATTTCGTCGCATCTGTTGCGACGGTCGCCACCTGCAGCCTTTTTGCCTTTGGCGCACAGGCACAGGACTACACCCTTAATTACGGTCACATGAATTCCCCGACCAGCATCACCGGCCTTCAGGCCGACTGGCTGGCCGAAGAAATCGCCAAAAACACCAATGGCGCGGTCAAGATAGACGTTTATCCGTCGTCCCAGCTTGGCAAGATTCAGGAACTGGCCGAAGGCGTTTCGACCGGCGCGATTGCGCTGTCGCATAACACCGCTGGCGCATTAAGCTCGCTTTACGAAGATTTCGGCGTGCTTGATACGCCCTATCTTTACCGCGATTATGATCACCTGATGAAGGTCGTCGACATTCATTCCCCTGTGATGGAAGAACTGAATAACGGCCTGATCGAAAACACCAATATGCGCGTGCTTTACGCGTTTTATTTCGGCACCCGTCAGTTGACGGCTGATCGCCCGGTTAAAACCCCGGCCGATCTTTCCGGTGTCAAAATCCGTGCAATCCCGTCCCCGGTTTACCTGACCGCGGTCGAAGGCCTGGGTGCTGCACCGGTCCCGGTTGACTGGTCCGAAGTCCCGACCGCTCTTGCGACCGGCATCGTTCAGGGCCAGGAAAACCCGGTCAACGTGGTGCTGGATCACAAACTTTATGACGTGCAGTCGCACATGATGCTGACCGGTCATATCTCGGCTGCTGAAATCGTCGTGATCAATGAAGACACCTGGCAAAGCTTCCCCGATGACATCAAGGCAGGCATCGAAAAGGCCGCCGAAACCGTCCGCCAGAAAGCATCGAAAATGATCCTTGATCAGGAAAGCGAAGAGCTTCAGGCGCTCAAGGATGCCGGCATGACCGTGATCGGCCCGGATGACGGGCTTGACGTGGCCGCCTTCCGCAGTGGCGTTGAAAAACTCGTCCATGAACGCTTCGACGAGAAATACGGCGCCTATTACGAAAAGATTGCCGCTGTAAAGTAATCGCGCTTCGGGCGGTCCGGTCGCCACGATCAAAGCCGGACCGCCCCGAACTTCGCCTTTTTCTGTTTTTCCGCTTCTTGTCCGGGGTTTGTCATGCCGAACCGGAATTCTCCGATCTATCGGGGGCTCGACCATATCTGTCGGGTTCTGACACTGCTTGCCATGCTGATGCTGGCATTGATGACGGTGCTGGTGGTCGGTCAGGTGATCCTGCGCAATTTATTCGATCTTGGCCTGCCATGGGCGGATGAACTGTCGCGCGTTTCCAATATCGCGCTGGTGTTTTTCGTCGTCCCGGCCCTGATGCTCCATAACCGCCATATCGCGATTGACCTGCTCTATAGCGCGCTTCGCCCGCGCGGAAAGGCAATCCTGCGGACCGCCAATTACATCCTGATCACCGCCTTTTCCGGCGTGTTCCTGTTTGCGCTTTACAAGTTTCTTCTGCGGGCTGGCAAGTTTTCAACACCCTCGATGGGGTTGTCCAACCTTGTCGTCTATGCCCCGGCGGTGATTGCCATTGTGCTGCTGGCCGCGGTTGCGATTTACCGCCTTGTCACCGGCACCGAACCCGCCGCCCATCACGAAGAAGCCGACGATAACAACGACGAAGACGACAGCGGCGATAATAACGACGCTATCGATACCGCCGCCACGATTGCCGTATCCCGCGAGGAACCCCGCCCATGATGAGCGCGACCCTTCTTGTCCTGTTTCTGGTTCTGATGCTGATCCGGCTGCCGATTGCCGTGTGCCTTGGCCTGTCTTCGGCCGTTGTCATGATCCTGTTTAACCTGCCGATGACGGTATTGGCGCAACGCACGGTCAATGCGCTGGATTCAACGCCACTTCTGGCCGTGCCACTGTTCATTTTCGCCGCCAGCCTGCTCAGCACCTCGGGTGTCACCAACCATCTGTTTGAACTGGTGCGCATGATGGTCGGCTGGATCCGGGGCGGCACCGCACAGGTAAGCGTACTGGTCAGCCTGATCTTTTCCGGTGTGTCCGGTGCGGCCCTTGCCGATATCGGCGCACTCGGTTCGATCCAGATCAAGATGATGCGCAAACAGGGCTACAGTGCCGAATTTGCCTCGGGCATCACCATGGCGGCCGCCACCATCGGCCCGATTTTCCCGCCCAGCATCCCGATCATCATCTTTGCCTCGGTTGCCAATGTATCTGCCGTCAAACTGCTGATTGCCGGGATCGTGCCCGCGGTTCTGATCACGATTCTTCTGATGTTGCAGGTCGGCGTGATGGCCCGGATTTACAAACTGCCCCGTGACGAGGTCAAATTTGACTGGGCCGCGTTTGGCCGAAAATTCGTGGTGTCCCTGCCCGCCCTTGCCGCCCCGGTTCTTCTGATCGGCGGGTTGATTTCGGGCTATTTCGGGCCGACCGAAGTCGCCGGGGTAACGGTTGCCTATGCGCTGTTCATCGGCAAATTCATCTATCGCGAACTTGATGTCAAACGCATCATTGCCGCCGCCCGCGATACGGTCGATGCCACCGGCAGTGTGCTGTTTATCGTTGCCACCGCGGCCCTGTTTGCCTGGGTTCTGACCATGGATCGGCTACCCGCAACCGCCAGTGCGTTCCTCCTCGACCTGTCGGACAATCCATTGATCCTGCTTTTCATCGTCAATGTGTTGCTGCTTGTCGTCGGCATGTTCCTGGAATCAATTGCCGCCATCCTGATCATTGCACCGATCATCACCCCGGCCCTGACGGCTGCCGGTGTCGATCCGCTGCAACTTGGCATCGTCTTTGTCCTGAACCTGATGATCGGGCTTCTGACACCGCCGGTCGGGATGAGCCTCTATATGGTCAGCATCATCGCAAAGATGCCGCTCCATCGGGTCATACGCGGCGCGTTGCCCTTCCTGATCCCGCTGTTTTTATCGCTTCTGGCGGTGACCTGCATACCGGCAATCTCGACCTGGTTGCCAAACCTTCTTGGATAAGTGAGGAATTATGAGCAAGTTTTTGGGCGAAATCCGCCAGCTCGGCTATGTCGTGCCCGATATCGAGGCCGCAATGGACTATTGGGCAACCACCATGGGTGTCGGCCCCTGGTACTATAACCCCAAGGTCCCGATCGAAGATTACCGTTACGATGGCAAACCTTACGAGGTCCACAATTCCGTCGCCCTTGCCAATTCGGGCTTTGTGCAGGTCGAACTGATCCAGACCCGTAATGATGCACCGTCGATGTATCGCGATTTTCAGGAAGCAGGCCATACCGGCCTTCAGCATGTCGCCTACTGGACGCAGGATTTCGACAATGATCTGGCGCTTATGGAATCACAGGGCTTCAAGGTCAAAATGAGCGGCACGGTCGGCGAAAATGGCCGCTTTGTCTATTTCGACAAGGAAGACCATCCCGGCACCGTGATCGAACTTTCCGAAGTCGTCGGCCCCAAAGGCCGCCTGTTCAAAACCATTTACGAGGCATCCGTCGGCTGGAACGGCGATGATCCCGTGCGTCCCTTCCCGTCGCTTTCGGAAATCTGAGCCATGGACCTGATCGAAGCCCGTTACCTGATCGAAACCCCGATGGACCCGGCCAAAATCGCCGCCATCATCGCGGGCGAACAAAGCAGCGGCACGTTTGTGCGTGTTGCCGGGGAAACCGACGAACTGCGCGAACGCTGTGCGGCGCGTGTCCTGTCGGTGACCGAACTTGATGCCGCCACCGAACCCAGCCTGCAAAGTGCCTATTTACAGGCCAAGGGCATCGGGGGTCCCTATCGCCGGGCCGAAGTCCGGGTCGGTTTCCCGAGCAGCAATATCGGGCGGAACCTCGCGACACTGGCATCCACGGTTTCAGGCAATCTGTATGATCTGGGCGAAATCACCGGGTTAAAACTTTTGGATATCAAACTGCCTGCATCCTATCGCGATCTGTATGACCGCCCGGTTGCCGGAACCCGTGGTACACGCACCCGCATGAAGGTCGAAGGCCGGCCGTTCTTTGGCACGATCATCAAGCCAAATGTCGGTCTTCGCACCAATGACATCGCCGATCTGGTCGAACAGCTTTGTGAGGCAGGTGTTGATTTCATCAAGGATGACGAAGTCTGCGCAAACCCTGCGTCCGCCCCGCTTACCGACCGTATTCCCACCGTCATGGAACGGGTGCGCAGATATCGTGACCGTACCGGGCGCGATGTGATGATTGCTTTTAACATCACTGATGAAACCGATGCGATGCGCCGCCATGCCGACCTGATCGAAGACGAAGGCGGATCATGCGCCATGGTCAGCATGAACTGGGTCGGGCTGTCGGCCATGCAGACCCTTCGCGCATCAACGCCGCTTGTCCTGCACGGGCATCGCAACGGCTTTGGCGCATTGTCGCGCCATCCGCTTCTTGGCATGGCCTTCCCCGCCTATCAGACGCTCTATCGTCTTACGGGCATGGACCACATGCATGTGCATGGCATGGGTGGCAAATTCTGCGATGACGACGCCGAAGTCACCGAAAGTGCCCGCCTTTGTGGACAGCCGCTTTGTGCCGGTGAAACAGATGATATCGTGCTTCCGGTCTTTTCATCCGGTCAATGGGCGGGCACCGTTCCGGCAACATTTGATGCCGTCGGATCGGCTGATTTCATGTTCCTTGCCGGCGGCGGCATCCTTGCCCATCCGTCGGGACCAGCCGCCGGTATACGAAGCCTGCAAGACGCATGGGAAGCCTGCGCAACGGGCCAAAGCCTTGACGCACAGGCAAAAACAAGCCCCGCCCTGGCCGAGGCACTGGCTTTCTATGGCAACAAGGCCTGATCGCGATGGCCGATATCGTTTTCTGCGCAGATGATTTCACCGGGGCGTCCGATACGCTGGCAACACTGGCGCGCGGCGGCAAATCCGCCCGCCTGTATCTAAGCCCGCCCCGAATATCGGACCACCCGGAAATCGCAGACCTCGATGCGATTGGCGTTGCCACCTCGCTTCGGGCTGAAACGGTTGAAAACGGTACTCAACATATGGATGATCTTGTCGCCGGTCTGGGGACGGCAGGCGGCAAAATTCATCATTTCAAGGTCTGCTCGACCTTCGATAGCGCGCCCGAAACCGGCAACATCGCACAGGTGGCAGACCGTTTTGCCAAGGGTATAAATGCCGATTGGCAGGCGATCATCGGCGGGCAGCCATCGCTTGGCCGATATTGCCTGTTTGGCAATCTTTTTGCCGCCGCTGGTGATGGCAACATCCACCGCATCGACCGTCATCCGGTGATGCGCGATCATCCGGTAACCCCGATGAAGGAAGCCGATTTGCGCCGCCATCTTGGCGCGCAGGGCTGGCACGATATCGGGCTTATCGATGTCACCATGATCCGGCGCGGGTTGCTTTTCCTGACCACCGAAATCCGCAAACGGCTGGCGGCCGGGGAAAAACAGACATTGTTTGATGTCGGCGACGCCCATGACCTTGAAGTCATCGGTCTGGCTTTCCGCGCGATTGCGGCGGATACCAAAATCCTGTGCGTCGGGGCCAGCAGCGTCGCGCAGATTTTAACCGCCACCAACGGCAAAACCGCCCTGCAACCAACGGATCCGACTGCCCCCCAAACCCGGCGCGATGGCCCGGTTTTCGCCTTTGCTGGCAGTCGTTCATCGCTGACCGCGCAGCAGGTTGCGGCCACCCGGTTATGTGAAAAAGTCGAAATCAATCCGGCCGATCTGATTGATGATGCCCGCTTTGCCCGCAAGGTCGAAACCTGCCGCGATATGCTTTTGGGCAATCGCCATGTTCTGGCAACCCTTGGCGATGATGCGACGCATGGCATTGGCGGCCATAAACTGGCCCGGGCAAGTGCCCGGTTTATTGCCGCTGTTTTGTCGCACGCCCCGGTCGGTTTCCTCGCGATTGCGGGCGGGGATACTTCAAGCCTTGCCGTGCTCGAACTACCAATCGACAGCCTGTCCTTCGTAACCGATTTTGATCGCGGCGTGCCGGTGATCCGGGCACACAGCACCAACCCGCAGCTTGACGGTCTGGAAATGATCCTCAAAGGCGGGCAGATGGGCAGTGCCGATATTTTTGACCGGGTCGTTTCACGCATGGAAAACCCGCATCGTTCCTGACACCGTTTGCCAAAGCCGAAATTAATTCCGTTTCCGAAGCAATAACAGACTGCTAGGATGACGCATGATCCGGCAAGAACAGATATGGGGCGCGCTTGACAAGATCGCCGAAGATAACGGGCTGTCCCCCTCCGGACTGGCCCGTTTGGCGCAGCTTGATCCCACCACTTTCAACCGGTCCAAACGCACGACAAATCAGGGAAAGCCGCGCTGGCCCTCGACCGAAAGCATTTCAAAGGTGCTCTCGGTGGCCAATGTCACCTTTCAGGAATTTGCCCAGCTTGTCGATGGCAACGGGGCGGGGCGCGTGCCGGTCATCGGCTTTGCCCAGGCCGGGAATCGCGGCTTTTTTGATGATGCCGGTTATCCGGTCGGCGGCGCATGGGAAGACATCACCTTTCCCGCCCTGCATGATCCGACCGCCTATGGCCTTCGGATTGCAGGCGATTCCATGGCCCCGGTCTTTCGCGATGGCGATCTGATTGTCGTCTCCCCGGCATCAAATATCCGCCCGCAGGATCGCGTGGTTCTGAAAACCACATCGGGCGAAGTCATGGCCAAGGAACTGGTGCGCCGCGGGGCGATGGGGGTGGAACTCAAATCGCTGAACCCGGCTTATGAAGACCGCTATGTCGAGGCCCGCGACATCGACTGGATCGCCCGCGTCCTTTGGGTCAGCCAGTAAAAGCCCCCCACCCTTTGCAATCTCCTCAAATGGGGATGGTGCATCGGGGAATTTGCGTGATAATCGATCTGAAACAATGCGGTTGGGATATTCCTTTTTGCGTATGATTTCCCATCTGAAGCAATAGCGCCCCAACCCCGGGAAGGATCGAATTTGCGTCTGGGCCCTGTTCATATCATCCGCTTTGCAGCGATCACGCTAACCTATTTCGTTTTCGGTTATGCCGGGTTGCAGTTTCCCTTCTATGGCAGCAGCGTCACCCTGATCTGGGCGCCATCCGGGATTGCGTTGGGGGCTCTGATTGCGTGGGGCTGGCGGTATTTTCCGGCGGTATTCCTGGGCGCGCTTCTTGTCAATCTGACGACATCCGCCCCTCCGGAAACAGCCATTCTGATTGCGACCGGCAATACTTTGGCCGCAACCCTTTCATCGCTTCTGATCGTCAGATTTTGCAGCAAAACACCTCTTCTATCCGCGCGCGGCATATTTGGCCTGATTGCCATCGGCGGGATCGGCGGCCCGGCACTTGCAGCACTGTGCGGCACGCTCAGCCTCAGCCTGACGGCAATCGGAAATTTCGATAAGTTCACCACCATCTGGCACGGCTGGTGGCTTGGCGATCTTGTGGGGGCCCTTGTGATCGGACCGCTGGTCTTGCGCCTGATCCATCAGAAATGGCGTGCGAACGGTCTGGCCTATTATGCCGAACTTGCCTTTGTCTGCGTCGCAACAATCATTGTTTCGTCTGCCGTGCAAACCACGCCGCTGATCGCCAAGCCCGAATATCTGTTTATCTTTGTCTCCCTGCCCTTTGTCCTGTGGGGGGCCATCCGGTTCGGCTTGCTTGGTGCGGCACTGGTCAATGCCCTGATCGTGATTGATATCGTGGTTTTTGCCGCAATGGGCGAAAGCACGTTTCTCAACATCAATATGAATGTCGGGCTGGCAAACCTTTACAGCTATGTCATCGCGGTCACGATTGGCACCCTGTTGCTGGGTGCGGGGATCGAAAAAATCAACATCGTCACCTCGCGCACCCGCGACGGCAGGATTTCAAACGATATTCACCGGCTGCGGCGCAATCTTGCGCTGATTGTCGGTCTGCTGGGGTTTTCGATATCCGGGCTGGCGGCATGGTACACATTCGGTCAGATCGACGAGGCCACCGATGCCCAGACCGAACAATATCGCCGCGCGTTCGAGGCATCGCTTCGCGAGGAACTCGGCCGCGCCACCGACAGCCTGATTGCGGTTCGCACCCTGTTTGATGTGCATGGTGATGTGTCATTTCACACGTTCAACGCCATGATCGGCCCGTGGGTCGAACGACGCGCAGGTGTCGGAGCACTGGAATGGGTGCCCTATATCGAAGGCCGCGCCCGTGCCCTGATCGAAGAAAACGCCTCGCTCCGCGGGGTCGAAAATTTTGAAATCCGCAATCTGGTCGATGGCGAAATGCAACCCGCCCCAGAACGCGATGAATATTTCCCGGTTTTTTACGTCTTTCCGCGATCCGGCAATGAAAGCGTGATCGGCTTTGACCTCTCAAGCGAGGAAATCCGCAATCGAGCCCTGCAAACAGCCATCCGCACCAACAACATAACGCTGACCGAACCAACCCATTTGTTCCAGTCCGCGACAGCCGAAATCACCGCACTGGCCTTCTTGAGCGTCCCGAACCGGCGCAATCCCGGCCCGGCACCACTTGGCCTTGCGGTAGGTGTGCTGCGTCTGACCAATATGATCACGCGTGCGGCACGCATTGCGCGTCTGCCGTCGGATTTTGAAATCCATCTGGCCGATCTGGATGCACCGGCAGGTCATCAACTGATCTATTCCAACCGCCGGGCCGACTACGCGATGAGCCACATCGCTGACGAAATCACGGCAGGCTATAACCCCAAAGTATCGACCTTTACCTTTGGTTTCCGCGACTGGACAATTGTCCTGCACGGGCCCGGAGCACGCCTGAACGGGCTTTTATACTGGCAGCCCTGGGCGATTTTTGTGTTCGGTGCAACCATCAGCATCCTTCTGATGGTTTATCTGCGCTCGCTGACCCGGACGGAAAGACGGATCGTCGATCTGGTCTATCAACGCACCCGCGAACTTGATAACGCCCGACAGGAAGCCGAAAACGCCATGAATCAGGCGCAGCAGGCCGACCGCGCAAAATCCGAATTCATCGCCCATATGAGCCACGAATTCAGGTCGCCGATGACCTCGATCCTTGGCTATGCCCAACTCGCCCGCGACGGGATCGACAACCACGCCCCCTCCGAAACCATTCGCAGTTACCTTTCGACCATCAATGGTGCCGGGCGGCATGTTTTATCCCTGATCGGCGATGTCCTTGATCTGTCAAAGATCGAGGCCGGCAAACTGGTCCTTGAAGAAGTCCCGACCGACATCCACGCGATATGCGAGGAAGTCGTTTCCATGATGATGGTCCCGGCGCGCAATCAGGATAACCGCCTGCATCTTGATATCCCGAACGACATGCCGCGCTGGGTGATCGGGGATCCGGTCCGCATCAAGCAGGTACTGACCAATTTCGTCTCCAACGCGATCAAATTCACCAAATCCGGCAATATCCATGTTGCCGTCATCCCGCAGAAAATCGCCAATGGCCGCATGGCATTCCGCGTCACGGTCCGCGACGAGGGGATCGGTATTCCCGCCGACAAGGTCCGCTCGATCTTCGAGGCCTTCACACAGGTCGACACATCGACAACGCGCCGCTTTGGTGGCACCGGACTTGGTCTTGCCATCTGTCAGAAAATGATCCTTGCGATGGGTGGCACGATTGATGTCGAAAGCACCGAGGGCAAGGGCAGCACCTTCTGGTTTGACCTCAACCTGCCGCTGACGGATGCGCCAAAACTCGTCAGCGAAGCCGAAGACGACAGTCAGCTCGGCCTTGCCGATCCGGACAAGCCGCGCGTATTGGGCCGCAAACTTCTTCTGGTCGAAGATATCCAGATCAACCGCATTCTCGCCCAGAAACTGCTTGAACAGCAGGGCCATGAAATCAGTGTTGCCACCAACGGGCAGGAAGCCCTGAACCTGCTGCAGGAACAGGACTTCGACGCGGTTCTGATGGATGTGCATATGCCGGTCATGGACGGGATAGAAGCCACCCGCCAGATCCGCAAATTTGCTGACCCGGTCAAGGCAACCATCCCGGTTCTGGCCCTGACCGCCGACACGTCAAACGACAATCTGGCCGAATTTCGCGAGGCCGGCATGGACGCCCATTGCACCAAGCCGCTGGATATCAAGGCCATCAACCATGAACTCGCACGCCTTGATTACCGCATGCTGTCTGAACGCAAACAGCAACTGACTGGCACCGGGGAATAACCCCGGCACCGGTCAGCATGCATACAATATCGCGCAATCAGGTTTGATCAGCCCCGATACGAAATCCCGATCATATCCGCCAGATGTTTGGCGACATTGGGCCCCGCGGCCAATATCGGCCCGCCATCCTCAAGCACGTTGGGCAGATCAAGGAAATCATTGCACCAGCCACCCGCCTCGCGCATCAGAACGATCCCTGCCATGCAATCCCACGGATTGATATGCGGCTCGTAATAACCGATCAGGCGCCCGGCACTGGCATAGGCCATCATCAACGCGCATGATCCGTTGCGGATGAACATGCCTTCCTCGTCCAGCAACTGGCCGATCACCGGCACGATCGAGCTACTGGGCAGGCGATGCGACATGCCAATCCCCATCACACCATCGCTGACCCGTTTGGCACTGCTCGCCTTGGCCGGCTCGCCATTCACACGCGCCCCGTCGCCGATGACCGCACTGAAAAGCTCGTCATTGCATGGATGATAAATCAGGCCGATGACGGCTTCTTTACCGATCATAAGCGCCACCGAAATGCACCATGTCGGCATCTGATTGACAAAACACGCCGTGCCATCAATCGGGTCAATCACCCAAAGGCAGTCATTGTCTCCCTTCTCGATGCCCATTTCTTCGCCGAGGAACCCATCCTCGGGAAAGGCATCGCCGATCCTGTCGCGAATGATCGCCTCGACATTTTTATCCGCGATGCTGACCATATCTAGCGCGTTGGTTTTGGTTTCAATCGCAAGGTCGGCGGCGTCGCCTTCATAATATTCCATGGCGCGTTTACCCGCCTCGCGGATCACGTCGCGCGCATGTTCAAACCGTGCCTCGATATCAATTCCCGAGAATGCTTTTTCCACTTTGTCCCTGCCTGAAACAGTTTTGTTGTTGATCGATTATTCTGCCGAAACCACGGCCATGCCGCGTTCGGAAAAGCCAATGGCAACCTGTTCACCCGCGATGATCGGTGTATCGATCCGGTGATCGATCACAAACAGCTCGCCAATCGGGGTTGCCACGGAATACTGCATCTGACTACCAAGATAGGCTGCATGCGTAATGTGACCTTTTAGCGACGTTTCAATGACATGCGCATCGCCGGCAATCGCGGCCAATCCCGTCAGTTGCACCGCATCGGGTCGCACGGCAACCCGGACCGGTCCCTTTGCCTGTCCGCGATGGCGCAGATTGCATTGCGCACCACCGATATCGATACGGGCATGGTTGCCATCAATATTGACGATCTCGCCATCGACCAGATTGGCATCACCGATAAAGTCGGCAATGAATTCCGATTGCGGCTGCTCATACAATTCGCGTGGTGTGCCCTGCTGGGCAATCACCGCCCGGTTCATCACGATGATCCGGTCCGAAACGGCCAGGGCTTCTTCCTGATCGTGGGTGACATAAACCGCCGTCAGGCCAAGTTTCTGCTGCAAATCGCGGATTTCGGTCCGCACATGGCGACGAAGCTTGGCATCAAGGTTTGATAACGGCTCGTCCAGCAACAGAACTTCGGGTTCCAGCACAAGCGCACGCGCCACCGCCACCCTTTGCTGCTGCCCGCCCGAAAGCTCGGACGGCAGGCGACCGCCATATCCGCCCAAGCCCACAAGGTTCAGGCCTTCCTCGGCCTTTTCCCTGGCTTCGGCCTTGGCAACGCCGGTAACACTCAGCCCATAGGCAACGTTTTCGGCCACCGTCATATGCGGAAACAGGGCATAGGACTGAAACACCATACTGACATCACGGTCCGTCGCCGGAAGCTGTGTAACGTCCTTGCCCCCAATCAGGATTTTGCCCGTGGTCGCATGTTCAAGCCCGGCAATCATGCGCAATGTCGTGGTCTTGCCACAGCCGCTCGGCCCCAGAAGGGTCACAAGCTCGCCCGGATTGATGGTGAAAGATACATTGTCGATCGCGGTAACCGCCCCCTGACCATAGGTCTTGGTGACATTGTCGAATACGACCGACCCCGCACGCGTTTTCAGTTTCATGAATGCTTCTCTCTCAGATTACGTGCTGCTGTCTTGTCTGGTGCTGCCTCAACCCGGTCCTCCCGGCGCAGACGCCGTTGTCCGATAAGACCATTCACAACAAGGATCGCGGTCAGCATGACAAGGATCAGAACACTGCAATAGGCAATCGCAACGCCGTAACGTCCGTTTTCGACCAGCCCGATGATATAGGACGTCGCCATATTATGGTCGGCACTGACCAGGAATATCACCGCACTGACCGACGTGATCGCGCGCACAAAGCTGTAAACAAGTGCGGCAACAATCGCCGGGCGCAACAGCGGCAGGATCACACGGCGGAACGTGGTAAAGCTGTTGGCACCAAGTGTCAGGGATGCTTCATCAAGGCTTTTGTCAAGCTGGCTCATGGCGGCAATCCCGCCGCGCACCCCGACCGGCATGTTGCGGAAGATAAAGCAGATCACAAGGATCACACCCGTCCCGGTCAATTCGAACGGCGGCACATTGAATGCCAGAATATAACTGACACCAATCACCGTGCCGGGAATGGCAAAGCTCAACATCGTTCCAAATTCAAACGCGCTCTTGCCCCGGAAGTTCTGACGCACCAGCAGATAGGCCGTCGTCAGACCAACCGCCGCCGTCAGTGGTGCCGCAATCGCCGAGATGTTTAACGTGGTCCAGAAACTGTCCCATGCTGCCCCGGCCCAGACGATGCCATGTTCGCTCCAGCCGATGCCAAACGCATCGCTGTAATTATCGAACGTCAGGCTGTTATCAAAGCCCCAGCGTTTGACAAAACTGCCATAGAAAATCATGCCATACAGCACGACCGTAAAGATCGCCCACGGAATGGCGGTAAAATAGCACGCCAGACGCATTCCGGGATTAAGCCCGACATGGGCACCATTATCGGCCTTGCCCGATACCGTGGCATAGGATTTTTTGCCCAGCCAGAACCGCTGTGCGGCAAAGGCCGAAAGTGTGAAGAACAGCAGGATCATCGCAAGGACGGCGGCCCGCCCGGCATCGTTTTGTGCGCCGACAATGGCAAAGAATATCTCGGTCGACAGCACTTCATAATTGCCACCCAGAACCATCGGGTTACCGAAATCGGCCATGCTTTCGATGAAGGCGAGCAGGAAGGCATTGGCCAAACCGGGGCGCATCAATGGCAGCGACACATTGACAAACGTTTTCCAACGCCCTGCCCGCAAGGTTTGCGATGCTTCTTCCATCGACGGGCTGACACCTTCAACCACACCGATCAGCACCAGAAAAGAAATCGGGGTGAAGGACAGGGTCTGTGCCAGCCAGATTCCAGGGAGGCCATAAAGCCAGCGCCCTGCCTCCACCCCGAGCAGATCAGCAAAGAACTGCGTTACAGCCCCCGATCTGCCAAAAAGAAGGATCAATGCCAGGCCAATCACGAATGGCGGGGTGATGATTGGCAATACCGTCAGAACCCGCAGCGGCTTTTTGAACCGGAACCCGGTCCGCGTCACGACAAGCGCAAATGAAAGCCCCAGCAAAGTGGTCGAAACAGCGGTCAGAACTGCCAGAAACGCCGTATTCCACGCAACTCCGCAAACACCCCCGGCAAGGCAGCCCAGCCCCCAGATGCTGTCGTCAAAGAAGTTGCGGATAAAGGCCACACCTGAAAGGTTGCCATCAATATCGACAAACGATCCGATGAAAATGCGCGCGACCGGAAAGAATACAAACAACCCGACAAGCGCAATAACCGTCCCGATGGCAGAGGTGACAAAAACATCACCACGCATCGCCCCCGCTGCGGCAAGGCCGGTGCAAAGCATCACAAGCAGGCTGGCCGCGACAAACATCGCGCCATAGCCAAGGCCATATTGCCGGACATCAAGCGGCCCGAACATCACCTCAAGCCAGCCAAATCCCCAGCCGGAAATACCGACAAAAAAGCCCTGCCCGACCAGATAGACCAGTCCCCCCAACCCGCATGAAATCAGGATACGGGCATAATGCGGATGATCGCGCCCAGCCCGTATCAGTGCGAGTGGCGCCAGCAGAAATACCGCAATCGGCAAAAGCCAGAATTTTTGATGGATAATCGTTTGAAGAATCGCAGGCGAATAATCGCCATACATCGGATAGCCGTCATACAGCCATTCCAGGGTCCAGAACCCGTACTCCTGCTGATACCAGGGTAAAATTGCAAAACCGATCCAGCCGATCACCAGCCAGAACCAAAGCATCCGGTTCACCGAAACTCTCCTGCACGCCGAATTGAGAAGTCTGGTTCTGCCCGCCCAATGATCACACCGGACGAACAGAACCGTTAAGGCAGATCGCGCTTATTGCGGCGCGGTTTTGACTTCTTCGTCCCAACGCGACAGAAGATGACGGCGGGTTTCCGCATCCCCGTATTTCGCGAAGTCATAGTCGATCAGCTTCAATTCAGTCAGGCGTGGCGCGCCATCCGGAATTTTGGACTCTTTGTTGGACGGCACCTGATAGCTGTGCGCGTCTTCGGCAATCGACTGGGTTTTCGGTGACAATGCGAATTCGGCCCAGATTTTCGCATTTTCAAGGTTGCGTGCACCTTTGATGATGCTCATGGAGCCCACTTCATAACCGGTCCCCTCGCACGGCGACACCACCGTCAGGTTCGCACCCTGTTTGATCTGGGCGACCATGTCATGCATGAAGGTAATGCCGATTGTGGTTTCGCCAACCGCAGCTGCCTTGATCGGGGCGGAACCCGATTTGGTATACTGGTTGACGTTCTTGTGGATTTCTTTCAGCAGGTCAAACGCCTTATCCTCGCCAAACAACTGAACCAGTGTCGCAAGCGCGGTATAGGACGTCCCCGAAGAATTCGGATTGGCAATCTGAATTTCACCCTTGTAGGCCGGATTTTTCAGATCTTCCCAGCATTTCGGTGCCGGCAGGCCCTTTTTTGCCAGAAGATCGTTGTTATATCCGATGCCAAGCGCACCGGCATAAACGCCAACCGTGCGATATTCGGCATTTTCGGCCTGACGCACGGCCCAGTCGTTCAAATCGCCAAGTTGCGGGGACTTGTATTCTTCAGTCAGGCCTTCGGCGGCGGCCTGAAGATGCGGATCGCCCGTCCCGCCCCACCAGATATCAAGCTTCGGATTGGCAGCCTCTGCACGCACCTGTGCATAAGCCTCACCCGAACTTTTGCGAACCATCGATACATCGATGTCATGTTCCAGCTCGAACGCGGTTTCCATCATCTCGCACCATTCATTATCGGCCGAGCAGATAACATTAAGCCGACCCGCCGCATTGGCCGAACCGGTGGTCGCAACCGCCATCAGGCCTGAAATCGCGACAGTGGCAAAAAGAGAATTTCTGATCGTCATTTGGGTTTCCTCCCGGTTTGCATTTCGTTGAATGCACACGTGTGCATTACCATTGCGCAAATCACGTGCTGGAATGATTTAATCATAAATTCCATGAAATGACAGAAAAATTCTATTTAGAGCAAAAAAACTCTCGCCATTTATGAATAACCACCTGTTTTTAAATGCAAAAATTTCATCCTCACAAACCGCCACCACAAAACCATACGTTGCTCTCAGCAAGGCCTCCGCCTTAAAACTTAACGCACACGTGTGCGCACAACCCGCAGAAACATCGCGAGTCAGCCGTTTTGCATCAGAAATCGAAGAAAAATCGGCCTGAAATCCGTGACAAAGACCGGCTCAGGCCGTCCGGCGACGCGTCATTTCAACCGGCAGGATCAGCCGCTGATCCGTCAGGGCATCACCCCGGATGCGCTGGCGCAGCCGATCCACCGTCATTTCGGCCAGCTTCGTGGCACTTTGGCACACAGTGGTCAATTGATAGGCCCCCTGCCGGGCGGCGGCAATATCGTCAAACCCGACCACGGCAATATCTTCGGGGATGCGCAGGCCCAGTTCAAACCGGGCAGCGTCCAGAAGACCCAACGCAATATGGTCCTTGGCACAGAAAATCGCGTTTGGCGCGGTTTCCGGCGTTGCCAGAAATTTAAGCGCGGCATTAAAGCCTCCGTCATAATCGGCACTGTCGCAAACCAGCGGGGTAAAGCTGATATCCCCGTTCGCAAGGCGCGGTGCAAGGCGCGAAACGAATGTTTCGCCCCGCACATTGCCGCTGAATGTCCCGCCTTTGACATTGAGGAACCCGAACCGGGTTTTCCCGGTTTCAAGCAACAGATCGGCGGCCATTTCACCGCCACGCACATTATCGCAATTGATAACATCCGCCCCTTCCAGCCGCCCGGCACGATTGACCAGAACGACGGGCACATTGCGTTTCAGGAAATGCACGCCAACTTCGGGCGGCGGGCTTCCCGATGTCACAACCACACCAGCCACCTGATATTGCAACAGATGCATCATCGATGTGCCCATCTGGGCCGGGTCGGATACATCGATCACCAACGGACGATAACCGGACTGCTGAATGGCTAGGATGAGTTTATCAAGGAATTCAACGCGGAACGGATCGGAAAGCCCCGATGTCACCAACCCGATCAGATCGCTTTTGCGCGTATTCATCGACCGGGCAATTTTATTGACGTGATAGCCAAGCCGGTTGGCGGTTTCCTGCACGCGCTTGCGGGTCGCATCCGATATCCGCCGGTCGCCTGATAAACAGCGCGAAACGGTGGATCTTGAAACACCGGCCTCGCGCGCAACATCGGCCGAGGTCACAATATGCTGCATATCACGGCCGGGTTCCGCCCCGTCTGCGTTTGCGCGATTGTGTTTTGCCTCGCTCATCCCCGACATTTCCCTCGTCATACCGGGCCAAAATGTTTTTACACCCTGATTTCACGGTCCCCGTTACGGCAAAACACATAGCACAGCCCCTCTGATCCGCCAACGCACACGTGTGCATGATGCGGGATATTTCACAGAACTGTCATTTATCGCAACTTCCTTAAAAACGGTCTCAAACCGGCATTTACCCTGTCAGTTTTCTTTGACCATGATCACGCAAAGCCCCTATTCTGGATGTCTTGCATCGCCCCGCGACATGCAAATGCCACCCGAAATTCGATCAGGAGCAAGAAGAATGGGTCACGCCACCACCGCAGACACCAAAGCCGTCACGACATGGACCTGGTACAAAGGCGAATGGCACGCAGGCAACCCGATGATTATCGGCCCGCAGACCCACGGTATGTGGATGGCCTCCACAGTCTTTGACGGTGCGCGCCGCATTAATGGCAAGATGCCCGACCTTGTACCCCATTGCGCACGTGTATTGCGTTCGGCTGAACTGATGGGTCTTGCCCCGAAAATCACCACTGATGAAATCGTCGCCCTCGCGCGCGAAGGCGTTCAGAAATTCGATCCGTCGCTCGCCCTTTATATCAAACCGATTGTCTATGGCGGCGAGGGTTTCCTTGCACCAACCCCTGAAAGCGCGCAGTTCGTACTGTGCATTTCGGTATCCGACCTGCCGGACGCGATCAAAACCGGCTTCACCGCCCGGAAATCAAGCTTCCGCCGTCCCTCACCCGAAAGTGCACCGACCGAGGCCAAGGCATCCTGCCTCTATCCCAATGTCGGCCGCGCCGTGGCAGAGGCCACAAAGGACGGTTTTGACACTGGCGTAATGCTGGACCCAATCGGCAATGTCGCGGAATTTTCCTATGCCAACCTGTTCTACGCCAAGGATGGCAAGGTCTTTACACCCGTAATCAACGGCACGTTCCTGAACGGCCTGACCCGCCAGCGCGTGATCAGGCTTCTGCGCGAAGACGGCGTAGACGTCACAGAAAAAACCGTGACCTATACCGAACTTGAAAATGCCGACGAAATCTTTGGCACCGGCAATTATTACAAGGTCGCCCCCTGCGTCAAACTCGATGACCGTAACCTCCAGCCCGGCCCGATGACCAAACGCGCGCAGGAACTTTACTGGGCGTTTGCCGAACAAAGCTAAGATAAAGCCACACACCAGACAGGAGCGGGATCAGATCACCTGACCCGCTCCCACTCGATGGCAATCCTAAGTCCACTTGGTCGGCTAAAGCTCTCGATCATCCGATCACCCTCAACCCGAAGCTCAAGCTCCTCGGTCGTACGAACGCTACCTTCCCAGTTTGGAAAAGTAGAACCAAGAACGGTATTACCGCTGAACACGCCGTTTTCATCGACCGTATATGTCCCGAAAAAGCCAATGCTACCTGCCATTGCAGCGGCATTTTCTGCTGCCGTTCCCTCTCCACGTATATCGGATGCAAAATCGGGCACTCGCGGATCAAGAAGGACAGCGACAAACTCCATCTCCCGGGTAAAAACCAACCTTCCCTCAGGCTCAGGACCATAAGGCTGATTTACCTGTCCGTTTGTGTCTGTCAGTTCCGCTGACACAATTCGCCAAATGCCCTCAACCTCATTTTTCTTAACGGTCTCTGCGCGTGCCGCCGAAATTGCACTGAATGAAAAGGCGAAAATTAACTCCAAAAACAGCATCCCCGCTGCGAGCGCCGCCAGCATCCATCGCCGCAACCAGACCGCATTAGCCAATACAGCCCGTTCATCTGTTCGCTTAACGCCAATTTCTCGCATCAGAAAGCTCCTGTCACAATTCTGGGATCATCGCAGTCGCGGCTCGGTTGCCGCACTGCGTCATGAACAGGAAAAACTATATCTCTCTATATGCCCTGATAAGGGTAGTTCTGATGCATAAGGCGGTTAGAAATTCTAACTAATCCGCTTGATGTCAAACGGGCCGGATCATATGTCCGGCCCGTTCGCTATCCAAATCGGCTAAACCCGGCTTTACTGCGCAGCAGGCATCACCGGCACACTGCTGCCTGCGACATAGGGATATTTGCCAAAGATCGCAGCGACTGCCTTGCGCACCCCCAGATCGGGATTGTTGCGAAACTCGCTGTCGATACGGCCAACTGCAGTGCCTTCCCAGATCATCTGATCGGTGCGACGGTCCACAAGATCGACTGAAATCGTTCCTTCGGTATAATTGTCAACATATCCCGGTTCGACATAGCCCGGCCAGCCGACATACATCCCGCTGCGATAGCCGTAATATCCCCCATAATAAACCGGCGGCGATGTCCGCGTTTTTTCCTCGGTCTTGAGATGATAGTTGATCAATATATCGGGGGTATTGATATCAACACTGTATCCCCGCGCCTCTAACGCGGCGCTGACAGCATCCTCAATCCGCTGACCATGCAGGGTGGCGTATTTTTCGTCCGACTTTCCGGCTGACTCATAAAAGGCAAAGGTCCGGTAACGCGAAAAATCGGCCGCCGGATCGGCATCGGTATAGACGCGCGGGCCTGTCGCGCAAGCCGACAGCAGCATCGCCATTGCACCCGCCATCATGATCTTGACCATATTCATGCGGTCATCCTTTCGATGTTTGCCCGTTGATATTGACTATCATTTACCGGCATTCTACCGATGAAACCGGTGAATGGAAATTCCTGATTTCGTTTGAAATTCAATTCTATCATTCTGGCAACCCGATGGCAGACCGGCATGCTTAACGATTAAACCCGGATCGTAACAGCAGGCCAAGGTTACGCGGATTTTCTCCGACACGCCGCCAGGCATAGGCCCACCAGTCTTCCCCGAACGGGGCATAAAGCCGCAAGCGGTAACCACGCGAAACAAGATCACGTTGCAACGGCTGATTGACACCGTAAAGCATTTCAAATTCAAATGTATCGCGCGGCCAGCCACGTGCGTCGGCAAGGCTGGCAATCTTTTCCAGAAGCTCGCGATGATGTGAGCCGAAAACCGGGAAAAATCCTGTTTCACGCGCCCGGTCGGACAACATCATATCTGCCAGCTTCAGGTAATTGGCATCAATATCGGAACGTCGGGTAAAAGCCACACTGGCAGGCGGGGCCATCGCCCCCTTGACCAGACGCACCATCGCGCCCTGATCAATCTTTCGTATCAGGTCGCCTTCGGTTCGAAACAGCCGCGCCTGCAAGGTCTGGGCAACCGGAAAACCTAAATCACGCAATTGATCATGCAACGCCAAAGTATCATCGATCATGTCGAAATCTTCCATGTCGATCATAAGGCGACGGCAACGTTCGTCATTTCGCCCGGCCACGATTTCACCAATCATCCCGGCCAGTTTTTGCGCATTGTTCCGCAACATCGCCGGGTCCTGCATATAACCAAGCTGTGACGGATCAACCGAAACATGGACATCAAGCCCAACCTCGTCCAACTTCGGGACCAGATCGGCAAGCTGGGTAACCGTGCGCGTGACCTGTGCCGGGTCTGTGACATACTCGCCCAGATAAAAGCTGGAAATCCGGATACCCTGCCCGTCCAATTCTCGTCCTCGTGCCATATGATCGGCAGCATCGGAACCACTCACAAATTGTGCCGCCAGCCCGGTTTTCCGCCCAACTGCCTCGCCCATACGTCTTAGTGCGGGGCTGCATGCCATCGAAATCATCGCCTTTTGCCAGAAACCCATCGTCAACTCCGCCTTGGTCAGATGCAAAAGCATCACCATCCGGGATAAGCCATCAAACTTATTGAACGAAATGAAACCGGATCAAACAAAAAGCGACCCGCCAGATGACGGGTCGCTTGGTATTTCACGGCAGTCTGTAAACCCGAACGCTTACGCGCCCAGTTCTTCACCGGCAATCGCACGGTCGATCAGTTGAATGCTTTCATCAATACCGTAGAGCGCGATGAACGAGCCCATACGCGGCCCCTGTTCCTGCCCCAGCAGGATTTCATAAAGCGCCTTGAACCAGTCACGCAGGTTTTCATAATTGTGGTTTTTACCCACCTCGAACACCTGCGTCTGGATGTCACCACCATCGGTGTCGGCATCAAGGGTTTTGAGCATATCGCGAAGCTCGGTCAGGGCTGCCTTTTCGGCATCCGTCGCAGCACGGTATTTTTTCGTCGGTTTGACGAAGTCGTTGTAATAGTTGATCGCGTAGCCGACCAGCTTGTCGAGATACGGCGCGTTTTCCGGCGTTGCGCCCTTGGCATAACGCGAAATGAACGCCCAAAGCAGTTCCGGGTCGCTGGTATTGCAGACCGAAACCAGATTCAGAAGAATACCGAATGACAACGGAATATCACGTTCCGGTGCCTTGCCTTCATGGATGTGCCATGCCGGGTTCTGCAAAAGCTTTTCCGGGTCGGTTTCGGTTTTCAGCTTGTCGGCAAAGGTCAGATATTCATCAACCGTCTTCGGGATGACATCGAAATACAGGCGCTTTGCGGTTTTCGGCTTCTGGAACATGAACAGCGAAAGACTGTCTTCCGGCGCATATTTCAGCCAGTCTTCCATCGAAATGCCGTTGCCCTTGGATTTCGAGATTTTCTGCGCGTTCTCGTCAAGGAACAGCTCGTAATTGAAGCCTTCCGGCGGGGTACCGCCAAGCGCCTTGACGATCTTGTTGCCAAGCTCGACCGACGGAATAAGATCCTTGCCCGCCATTTCGTAATCAACGCCAAGCGCATACCACCGCATCGCCCAGTCCGGCTTCCACTGCAATTTGCAACGCCCGCCCGTGACCGGGGTTTCGACCAGCTTCCCGGTTTCGGGATGTTCATAAACGATGGTCCCGGCTTCAACGTTAAGTTCGGTCACCTTGGCCATCAGGACTTTGTTGGTGCCTTCTTCGACCGGCATGAACGGGCTGTATGTCGCGCGGCGTTCTTCGCCAAGGGTCGGCAGCATGATTTTCTGGATTGCATCATACCGTTCCAGAAGACGCAGAAGCGCTGCATCAAACATGCCCGAACGGTAGCATTCGGTCGAAGATTTGAATTCGTAATCAAAGCCAAAGCTGTCAAGGAAGTCACAAAGCCGCGCATTGTTGTGATGCGCAAAGCTTTCATGCGTACCGAACGGATCCGGCACGCTGGTCAATGCCTTGCCAAGATGCTGGGCGACCATGTCCTTGTTCGGGATATTATCAGGTACCTTGCGAAGGCCGTCCATATCATCCGAGAAGCAGAACAGCTTGGTCGGAATATCGGACATCTGTTCGAACGCGCGGCGGACATAGGTTGTGCGCGCAACTTCGCCAAACGTCCCGATATGCGGCAGGCCCGACGGACCATAACCGGTTTCAAACAGCACATAACCCTTCTCAGGCTTCTTCTGTTTATACCGCTCAACCAGCTTGCGGGCTTCCTGAAAAGCCCAGACGTTGCTGTTTAGTGCGGCATCACGAAGATCGGCTGTCATTTTTGAAACCTTGTTTGTCAGTTGTATCGTTGAATTATCTGGAAATCCGGCCACGCATGAAATCACCCGGATTTCGCGCGTGCGCGAAGCTATCCCCGCAGGCCTGCAAGATCAAGCCCGGATCGGGTATGACCGGTCTGCAACACGCAATTTCACAGGTAACAGACCTCGTTCATTCCTACTCTGGCAGAGAGCACCAGCGATGTGATGCGCAAAATTTGCTTATCAGATCAGCATCATAAGCCGAAAATGCGAAAAGATATAAACCTACACCGACGAGTGGTTGAAAATCACCTGTCGAACGCAGATATGGATAGAGTTGAACAATTATCCGTGCAGTCAGGAAACAATAATAGATCCGGGAGTGGGTCATCCAAACTGGCGACGATCAGGTGGACAAATCACCAGCTCAGGCGGCTTATCGCCATGCACGGGAGAATTAGTGATTGGCTGACACGTCAGGCATTGAAGATTTGTCGGCGTCGCACACCGATGGCTCGGGAAGTACGATGACCGGACAGCATGTTGCATTCGAGGAAGATCACCGGTTCCGGCGCGTTGTCGAATATGCTCCGAACGCGATGATATTGGTTGATGCCACCGGTCGCATCGAAATGGTCAACGCCGAAACCGAAAAGGTATTCGGCTATACCCGTGACGAGTTGTTGGGCCAGCCGGTCGATGTGCTCGTCCCTGATCGGTTCCGCCATCATCATGCGGGTCTTCGCAACAGTTTCATCGCCGCCCCCGGACCGCGTCCAATGGGACCGGGACGGGATCTTTATGCGCTGCGCAAGGATGGCAGCGAGTTTCCCGTCGAAATCGGCCTGAACCCGATTGCCGAAGGCGACCGCGTGCAGGTTCTGGCTGCGATTGTCGATATTTCTGACCGCAAAAGCCGTCAGGAACGGCTTGAAAAATCCCTGCAGGAAAAGGAAATCCTGCTTTCGGAAGTCCATCACCGGGTCAAAAACAATCTGCAAATCGTTCATAGCCTGCTTGATATGCAGACAGCAAACGTCAAGGACGATCTGGCACGCGAAATCCTGCGCGATAGCTGCAACCGCGTCCGGTCGATGGCCCAGATCCACCAGACCCTGTATCAAAGCGAGGATGTCTCGCGCGTGGATTTCAACTATTTCTGCGATGCGCTGATCAATTCGCTGCTGGTTACCTTTAATACCGATCCTGACCGCATCAATTTCGAACGCGATCTGGGATCAGTGTCGCTACCGATTGGCAAGGCCGTACCTTGTGGCCTGATTGCCAACGAACTGATTACCAATGCGCTCAAACACGCCTTTCCGGGGAACAGCCCCGGCAATATCAGCCTGGTGGCGCAAGAACTTGATTCCAACCTGATCGAACTGAGCCTGACGGACGACGGCGTCGGTTTTCCCGACGGATTTTGTGTCGACAGCAGCGATGGGCTTGGCTTGCAACTGGTTGAACTGCTAACCGATCAACTGGGCGGGACGCTGGATATCCGGTCCGGCAAACCGACCCGCATTACCATTCGATTCACGATACAGGATTGAGGATCGCCATGCGCAAACCAATCCATGTCATGATTGTTGAAGACGAACGGATCGTCGCACTGCATCTGCGCCAACAGCTTGCGCGGCTGGGCTATGACAGGACATCGGTCCATAGCGCCGGGATCAATGCCCTTAAGGCGATTGAAACCGATGCACCCGACATCATCCTGATGGATATCCGCATTGACGGTGATATCGACGGCATCGAAACCGCGGCGGGTATTCCTGAACATCTGATGATCCCTATCATATATCTGTCCGCCTATTCAGAAGACACCACACTGGAACGTGCGCGAAAAACCCGTCCCTACGGCTTTTTGCTAAAACCGTTTTCCGAACGCGAACTTCACGCCACCATCCAGATGGCGCTTGAACGCCGCGAAGTCGAACTGGCCCTTCGCGAAAGTCAGGAACGGCTGTCGCTTGCTATGCATGCCGCGCAAATGAGCTGCTGGGAAGTCGATGTTACCACCCGCAAAATGCACAGCACCGGCCTTGGCAAATTCGTCCCCGGCGATACCCACGATGCCGAAACCATCACCGAAAGCTGGGACAGCTTCCTTCAACGTGTCGCATCCGAAGACCGCGACATGGTCCGCAAGGCGTTTGAGTACGCCGTCCTGAATGGTGAATTTTACGATATCGTGTTCCGCGGACAGCCCGAAAAGGATGGTCATCAATGCTGGTTCCGGGCACGCGGAAAATCCTATATCAATGACCGCAAGGGCACCCAACGCATCATCGGCGTGATGCAGGATATCACCGATCAGCGCATCACCAACGACAAACTCCGTCAGGCCATGACGGTGTTTGAAACGACCCAGGACGGTATCCTGATCCTTGATCCGGACCTGAACATCACCAGTGCCAATCGCGCCTATTGCCAGATCACCGGTGCCGATCCCCTGACTGTGACCGGCACTCCTCCCTATATGATCGTGCCCGAACAGTTTCCGCCTGCCTTTTATCAGGAACTGTTCCATACGCTGCGAACACGTCGCCACTGGCACCGCGAGATTGACACGCGCGATATGTCGGGCAACCCGATTTCAATCGTAATGCAGATCATCGCGGTCGAGGATGATGACGGGGTTCTGACCCATTTCGTCGCCATGATTTCGGATCGCACCGCTATCCGGCAGGCGGAACAGGAGCTGCATTATCTGGCACAGTATGACGGACTTACCGGCCTTCCTAACCGGTTGCTGGCAACCGACCGCCTGAACCGCGCGATTGAACGCTGTGAGCGGACCGGGGCGGTTGTCGCCTGCCTGTTCCTTGATCTCGATGACTTCAAGAACATCAACGACACGCTGGGCCATGCCGCCGGGGATCAGGTCTTGCTGATTGTTTCAACCCGCATCAAGGCACTAACTGATCGCACAGATACGATCGCACGCCTTGGCGGGGACGAATTCCTGATCGTGCGCGAAAACATGCATAGTCAGGCCGCCGCAGGCAACCTTGCCAGCCAGATCATTCATGAATTGCAAAAACCCTTCTACATCGTCGGTCACGAACTGACATTGTCGGCCAGTATCGGCATTGCGCTTTATCCAGAAAATGCCCATTCGCCGCAGGATTTGATCCGGCTGGCCGATACAGCCATGTATGCCGCCAAGGATCAGGGACGCCGTACCTATGCGTTTTACAAGTCGGAAATGACCGAAAGTGCCACGCACTATATGACCCGCAGCCTCGAACTCAGACGCGGCCTCGAAAAGGGCGAGTTGCGCCTTTACTACCAGCCGCAGGTCGATGCCCACACTGGCGAGATGGTCGGTGCCGAAGCTCTGATCCGATGGAACCATCCGGAAAACGGCCTGCTGGGCCCAGCCGAAATCATCCCGGTCGCCGAACAAAGCGGCCTGATTGTCGAAATCGGCCAATGGGTTGTCGAAGAAGCCTGTGCACAGGCACGTCGCTGGCAGGATGAAGGCCAAAATCCGATCCGCATCGCAATTAATGTTTCGGTTCGTCAGATGCGCTCGCCGGGCTTTGCCAAAGCCGTACAGAATGTTCTGACCGATACCGAACTTGATCCGAAATGGCTGGAAATCGAAGTCACCGAAAGCATGATCCAGGACGAAGACATCATGATTGATACGCTCCATGAATTGCGTGCGGTCGGTGTTTCGGTCGCGATTGACGATTTTGGTACCGGCTATTCCTGCCTGCGATCCATCAAAAGCCTGCCAATTGAACGCATCAAAATTGACCGCGCCTTTATCAACGGTATCCCGCAAAATACCGATGATGCCGCTCTGGCCGGGGCCATGATCGCCATGGCACGCACCCTTGGGCTTAAAGTTACCGCCGAAGGGGTCGAAACCGCCGCACAACAGGACTTCCTTCGAGCACAGGGGTGTTCCGAATTGCAGGGCTTCCTGTTCAGCAAACCTGTGCCCGCAGAACAACTTTTCGCAGCCACACAACACAACGCGAAAATTTCATAAAACAATCGCGCATTTAAAAGCCATCAAATCAGATAATTTCCCCCCTTACCGAAAGTATAGGTTGCGTGGTACCATTCCTTATCAAAAGCTGCCAAGCCCCTGAATAAGGAGGCACAGGGAAGGACCACCAGGACTACTTCAGAGGTATAGGTTTATCTGAGGGGACATTTTAAATGCGATTTTCCAACCTGTCTCTAGGCGCCAAGCTGACCTGCGTAAGCGCACTTGCCATCGCCTTCTGCCTGATCGTCGGCATATTCCTGCAAACGGTTCAAACCAGTAAAACAACCGAAGAACTTACCGTGGGCGAAGCCCGTGCCGTTGGACAGTTCCACGCCGAGCAGGCCAGCCGCGTGCTCAATGGCGGCATGCTGGTTGCCAAAAACCTTGCCGGTGCATTTCGTGCACTCCGTGAACAGGGCGGCGCAGACCGCAAGGCCTATAACGAAATCCTCAATCGCACGCTGATCGACAACCCGTCACTTGCCGGGGCTTGGTCGGGCTTCGAACCCGATGCCCTTGATGGCAAGGATGCCGATTACAAGGGCGAAGGCGAACCGTTTGGCGACGGCACCGGAAAATACGTCACCTATTATTATAACTTCGGTAGCGGCATCACCCCCTACCACCTGACCGGGCTCGATAATCCAGAGGTCAATGAATATTACACCGAACCCAAACGCACCAATAAGCCCTACCTGACCGATGCCATCACCTATGACATTCAGGGCCGCGATGTGGTTCTGACATCATTTGTCTATCCGGTGCAGGACAGCGGCGGAAAATTCCTTGGCGTGATGGGCGTCGATCTTGAATTGAATGCACTTTCCGAACGGTTTGCCCAACTCGCCCCCTTTGGTACGGGTACCGTCAATCTTGTCTCGGCCCAGGGCACATGGGTTGCACATGAAAATCCCGATATTCGGGGCACCAAACTGGATGCTGCCAAAACTACCGATGCCGCTATTCTTGATGCGATGAAATCCGGACAGTCGCGCCAGATTGATGACGGCGAATTCATGCACCTGATCGTACCGGTCGCCATCGAGGGATATCCCAATCAGTGGGGTGTGGTTGTCAACGTGCCGCTCGAAACCGTGTTTGCCCCGGCTGATAGTCTGCGCAACGCGACACTGATCGGCGGTGTGGTTCTGCTGATTGTGGTGATTGCGGTGATCCTGCTATCGACCAACGCCATGGTTGCCCGTCCGATGACCCGTGTTGCGGGCGTGATTGCCGATCTGGAAAAGGGCAATTTCAATGTCACGGTCCCCTATCATGACCGTTCCGATGAGATCGGTGCAATTGCCAAGGCGCTGGAAGCCTTCAAGGATGCATCGGCAGGCATGCAGCAGGCCGAACGCGAAAAACGCGAAGCCGAACATCGTGCCAGCGAAGAGCGCAACCGCACTCGCCTTCAGATGGCTGACGAGTTCGAAAAATCGGTCGGCTCCATCGTTATAAAAGTTACCGATAGCGCGGGCGACATGGAAAAGGTATCCCGTCAGATGCGCCGTGCGGCCGATGAAAGTTCCGAGCAGGCAACCGTGGTTGCCGCGGCTGCTGACGAAGCAAGCGCAAATGTCCAGACCGTAGCCTCGGCGAGCGAGGAACTTTCCGCTTCCATTCAGGAAATCAGCTCGCAGGTCGCACGATCATCGGAAATTGCCAACAATGCGGTTGATGAAGCTTCGCGTGCCAACGCCATGGTTACCGGCTTGGCCGAGGCCGCCGATCGCATCGGTCAGGTTGTCAGCCTGATCAATGATATCGCGTCCCAGACCAACCTTCTGGCGCTGAACGCGACCATCGAGGCTGCTCGTGCGGGCGAAGCCGGCAAAGGTTTTGCCGTCGTCGCGAGCGAGGTCAAAAACCTCGCCAACCAGACAGCCAAAGCGACCGAGGATATCGCCCAGCAAATCGGATCGATCCAGTCTGAAACCCACAATACCGTGGGCGCGATTGAAAAAATCACTGAAACGATTTCCAATATCAACGAAATCACCAGTGCCATCGCGGCAGCAGTCGAACAGCAGGGTGCCGCAACCGCCGAAATTTCGGGCAATGTACAACAGGCGGCTGCAGGCACGAACGAGGTATCATCCTCCATAGGGATTGTGCGCAACACGTCCCAACAAACTGGTGATGCCGCGTCAAATGTTCAGGCCGGGGCAACCGAACTGGCAGAACAGGCCCGCAACCTCGACACCCAGGTCAAAAACTTCCTTGACCGGTTGCGCCATATCTAAAGCTTCGGCATCCGGACCTTGATCCGAAAACCGCTACGTGATTTCAGTCGTTTGTGAATGTCTCGTTTTTAGAGGCACAAGACTGCGACTGAAATCACCGACGCGGGCTTCAAATCCCTGCACATCGCCTGTCAGAAATTTCACGGGCTTCCTCGCTGCCGCGACTGTGATTTGCCGGGTTAAGGTGCCTGAATATGGCTCGCCTCAACATTGCAAAACCCTGGCGCACAACTTTTACCCGCTCAACTCTTGCCTGTTCGCGAATTTGGTGAAGGGATTCCTGATCCGCGCCAAAGGCAGAAACCGGATGGCGAGAGACATTTTTGGCATCATTGTTAGAAAAATTGCATGACATCTTGACTTCTCCTTCGTCTTTAGATGCCATTAATCTAGCATTTTGACAGAATTCATACTTGTCAGAAAAGTTGAGTCTTTGTTAGTTTTTCTATCATGAAAAAATCGAACGATATTGCGTGGTTGCCGCTGAATTCTCTTCGGGCTTTCGCCGCAGTTCATGAAACCGGTTCTGTCGGGGCGGCTGCGGAGATGCTAAGCGTGACTCATGGCGCCGTCAGCCAGCATCTGCGCGGTCTTGAAGACCGATTGCAACGTAAACTGTTTACGCGGTCAGGCAACCGCTTGGTCATGTTGCCCGAAGCAGCCGATCTGGCAGAAAATCTGCTTCAGAATTTCAGGGCAATTGCCGGTGACATCGAACAATATCGGCGCGATGAAAATATCCTCAACATCACGGTGACACCGCATTTCGCCCAATACTGGCTTCTGCCGCGCCTTGGCGAGTTTCTAAAACGTCACCCGGAAATCGACCTGCGTATCAATGCCGATGCGGTCATGCATGATCTTGAACACGGTAGTTTCGATGCCGCGGTCCGGCATGGTGATGGCAACTGGCCCGGACTTAACAGCGAACGGCTTCTTGAAAGCAGGGATGTCGTCGTCGCTGCCCCCTCGCTTCTTGAATCTGTTTCTGTTCAAACGCCCCGGGATCTGGTCGGGCTGCCATGGATACTTGACGAGGACAGGGACATCGAAATGTCGCATTGGTTCGATGATCATGGCGTTGCCCATCAGGCGCATACAAGGATCACCCGACTGCCCAGCGCGCTGACACTCGTCGCGGCACTAGACGGGCATGGCGTCGCGTGGCTCCCGCATGTATATGCCGCCCCATATCTGACCAGCGGACGCCTGATACAATTGCTTGGCAATGACACATGGTCCGAACAGAATACGCGCCACTATTATCTGTGCTGGGCAAACAGCAAAAACAGTCCGGCTTTCAGGACATTCCGGCAGTGGCTCCGGCAGCAGCTTGCCTGTTAGGTCAAGACGGCAAGGCAAACTTCGGAACCCGAACCAACAGACGATAGATCTGCTCCATCTTTTGCCCTACTTCATTCGAGCATCAGGATCAGTTGTCTGACTGGTTGCGTATTTTTTCGGCTTCCGCATAGAACTTCTTTTCCCACTCGTTGTGGTTATCGAGCCCTTCCTTGATGAAAGGCGTGAAAATCGCAAGGTTCATCAGGCACCAGTTCACCAGCCGGGCGGGAAATTTCATCGGCTTGACGAAATCGACAAACAGCACAACCCGCGTCTGATCCGTATGGTTCCATGCTTCATGTTCATAGGAATCATCAAAAATCAGCACTTTGCCCTCTTCCCAGTGACATGTCCGGTTGCCCACCCGAATGCCAAGCTTATCTGGTTGGTCCGGAACGATCAGGCCAAGATGCATCCGCAACACACCGTTATAGGGGCCGCGATGCGGCGGCAGGTGTTTTCCCGGTTCGAATATTGAAAACATTACCGTCGTCAGACCGGGAATCTTGTTCATGATCCGCCAGGTTTCGGGGCAAGCCCGGATGTTTTGCGCGGACTTCAAACCAAACCCCAACAGGAAGAAGGTTTTCCAATCCGCATCGCTGGAGATTTCTTTGACATCTGTCGAAATGTCATGGAACGACGGCAACTCGTCTTTGCGCCGCAGAATTTGGTCAAGCTCCTCGCGGATGGCAGGCCATTCTTTTTCGATTTCCGCAGCCCAGGGAAAGGTTGCATTGTCATAAACTGCCGGATTGCCGAACTTTGCATATTTCCGGTTCAACCGTTCTGCGCGAGAAACAATCCCCATGAAAAACCGGGTGATGCGACTGGGCCGATCCATCGGACGGATACCTTCCGTCCCGAAACGATGTTCGGGCTCCTGACCGGCCGCTTGCTGGATGCTCGTGTCGGAATTATGCAATTTTGCCCTCTTTGTGATACAACAGACTGAACATTCGAAGGAATTTCCGGAAATGACAGACAATCATGGCAATATATTGCCATCCTGATTGTCGGCAAAGCTCTTACCCGGGACAAAACGTGTTCGTACCCTTCCGGTTCCAGAAATCGGCGCAGAATCGGAATGCTTTGTATCCATTCCGCCCCTTGTTCGGCGCTCCGCCACGCCGTATCTCTCCCGAAACAGGCAAAATGACATCTGAAAAAATTCTAATCTGTCCATGAAGACAAAGCGTTGGTTTTGCGACTTTGTCTCATGTCAATAATCAGACTTTTTCAGCTTGTATTTCTCCCGGACATACTCTTGTAATCAAAAATAGAATTAGCACATGCTACTAAACCGCATGAGTGTGTTCACATTGTAATAATCCCCGAATAGTTATGGCTTCAAGGGTCGCCTCATCATGTTCAGAAATTTTCGCATCACTCATCGCCTGGCCGGACTGGCGACCATACTTCTGGCGTTCAGTTGCCTGATCGGATCGGTCGGGATTTACAAGATGACGGTGATAGGCAACGAACTTGAACAGGTTGCCGCCCGCGATCTACCTCTGACCCTGATGCTTGAAAAAATCACGCAGCATCAGCTCGAACAAGCCATTCTGATGGAAAAAACGCTGCGCTATCGCAATGTCGATGCCCATGCCGCCACCGAAACTGAGGCCGACCTCCGCCATCATTTCGAAAAACTGGCAAAACAGACCGATAACGAACTCGCAACGGCCCATCAGATGGTCAACAGCTATCTGGCAGATACAATCAGCGACGAGGCCCGAACAGAATTTTCCGGTGTCGAAGCAGCCCTTGCCCGTATCGAAACCGATCATCGCACTTACGAAACACAGGTAAACGATATCTTCAAATCACTCGATAATGGCGCAAGCCCGTTGGATGTTGCTGATGCCGTGATCGCCACCGAAGGGTTGCAGAACAATCTCGATGCTGCGATTGAAAATCTAGTCGCCGAAGTCGCGGCCTATACCGCCGCTTCCATGGACACCGCCCTTGCAGATGAACGGATGGGCAAGACACTGATTACCGGTTTGTCCGGCATTGTCTTGCTGTCGGGCATTGCACTGGCCTGGCTCCTGGGCCGTTCCATCACCCTGCCGCTGCATCACCTGACGAATGCGCTTGCCGATCTGGCTAAGGGCAAGCTTGATACGCCGGTTCCGGCCTCCAAATTCCGTGACGAAGTCGGTGACATGGCTGATGCAATGCGGGTCTTTCAGGCCGACATGATCAAGGCACGCGCCCTTGAAGCCGAACAGGTCGCCCGACGGGAACGTGACGAGAAACGCCGTGCTGAAACTGACCGTCTGGTAAAAGAATTCTGCGAAACCCTTGTCGAAACCTTTGCCGATATCGTCAAAAGCGCAAAGGATGTTCTGGCGCGTGCCGAAATGATGCAAACCCAAAGCGGACAGGCAGGATCACTTGCCGGTGCGGTCGCCACCGAAGCCGAAGAATCATCTGCAAGTGCCCAGTCACTGAGTGCCGCGACCGAGGAAATGGTCGCCGCCATCGACGAAATATCATCCCAGATTACGCAATTTTCGGGCATTGCGAAAAATGCAGTTGAACATTCTGCCACCTCACAGGCGGAAATGCGAAACTTGCAGGAAGTCGCAGATGAAGTCGGCCAGGTCGTTCAGTTGATTACCAAGATCGCAGATCAAACCAACCTTCTGGCACTTAACGCCACCATCGAGGCGGCCCGTGCCGGCGATGCAGGCAAGGGCTTTGCCGTGGTTGCAGGTGAAGTCAAAAGCCTCGCCAATCAGACGGCCAAGGCCACCGATGAAATCACCCGCAAGATCGAACGCATTCAAAGCGTATCGCGCAATTCCACCGAAGCCATCAACAATATCGGCACGGTAATCGGCAGCATCGATAACTACGTGACCGCCATCGTCGGTGCGGTCGAGGAACAAAATGCCACAACGCGGGAAATCGCACGAAATGTCGATTTCGTGTCCGAAAGTGCCAAGCGTGTTTCGGAAAATGTCACCACCATTCAGTCCAGCGTCACGAACGTCGGCAGCAGCGCGGTTACGGTGCATGACAATGCCGATCACACCGCCCATCAGGCCGATTTCCTGAACGGCAAAATCGGCGAGTTTATCACCGCCATGAAACGTGCCCAGAATGACGAACCGGACACGGGCATCCGATATGCGGCCGACAAACCGGTAATGCTGCGCGCTGCCGAATAATCCCGAACACAGTCGTCCTGCCCGCATCCGAAACAGGCCGGAAATGTCCGGCCTGTTTTCATACGACCCTTGCATCGGCCCGCCAATCGGGCAAAGCTGTTTTATCATAACGCGATAAAGGACCATGCCCATGCTGCCGATCCCCGTTACAGTCTGCCTGACCGGCATCTTTGCCCTGATGTTGATTGCGCTCAGCCTGAATGTTTCCCTGCGGCGGCGCGATCTTAAACTTTCGCTTGGCGATGGCGGGGACAAGGTTCTGCTGCGTCGGATCCGGGCTCATGGAAACTTTGCCGAAAACGCCCCGTTCTGCATTCTGGTTGTCTTGGCACTCGAGGCTGTTCTGGCAACATCGGGCATCATCTGGCTGATTGCGGCGGCCTTCGTGATTGCCCGCCTTCTTCACGCATGGGGAACACTGACCGGAACCCTTGCGCTGATTGCACCCGCGATGGTGATCCAGCATGTCGTGCTGGGTTGTGCGGCGATCTGGCTTCTGTTCCAAAGCATCTAGCAGCGGCCCTCTCGCACGAAAGCAACCCGTGATTTAATTATCAATCAAAAAACAACACGTATCGCATTTACCTCCCCATATGAGGATATGGCGGCTAACGGAAATAACTATACTTCCGCTTAGTCAATTCACTTCGGTTTTACCGGTCTGTACCGGAAGCCAGTATGGGGAGGGTAAATCTCATGATCTCCGCTATTCGGAAATTACGGATTTCGCACCGCCTGTTCAGCCTCGTCGGCTTTTTGATCCTGTCGACCGTCTTGGTGGGCGGATTTGGCGTCTATACCATGACGAAAATAGGCCACGAACTGGAAGAAGTTGCTGATCGCGACCTGCCGCTAAATGCGCTGCTGGAGAAAATTACCCAACACCAGCTCGAACAGGCCATCCTGATGGAACGCGCCCTGCGCATCGGCAATGTCAATGCCCATGCGGAAACCGAAACTTTTGACACGGTTCGTCACCATTTCGAGGAAATCGCTGCCCAGACCGATGTCGAAATTGCCGCCGCTCGCGCCATGGTCGATGAATTTCTGAAAACCTCGCTGTCTGAAGAAACAAGGCTGGAATTTGATCTTGTTTCCGGCGCGCTTGACCGGATCGAAACGGAACATCGCGTGTATGAAGATCATGTCGAAAGCATCTTTGACAGCGTCGCTAAAGGTGACATCAACAGCGCCAGCCTGATCGAGGCCGTGATCCGCACCGAAGCGGAACAGGAGAACCTCAATACCGAGATTGAAAACCTGCTCAATCGGATTTCCAGTTTTACCCAAACCTCTATGAATATGGCCCTTGCAGACGAACGCAACGGCAAGATGATGATTGCCATTCTGTCCAGTCTGGCGACATTGCTCGGCATCCTGATGGCGGTTCTTCTGGGCCGCAGCATTTCGATCCCGATGAAGCGGCTGACCTTCGCACTTAGCGAACTTGCCGATGGCAAGCTCGACACGCCCGTCCCCAACAGCCGGTTTGAGGATGAGGTTGCCGAGATTTCCGTTGCAATGAAGGTTTTCCAGAAAAACATGATCCGTGCCCGTGAGCTTGAAGAAGCCCACAAGCGGATCGAGGAAAAACAAAAGCAACGTCAGGCCGAACGCAACCATCTGGTCAGTGTTTTTGGGTCCTCAATCGGTGCGGTCTTTGCCCGTATCCTTGGCAGTTCCGAAGAAATGGTCGAGCGCGCCAACACTGTAAATGCCAACTCGGGCGATACCAACAATCTCGCAACATCTGTGGCGACCGAGGCCGAAGAATCATCTGGCAACGCGCAGGCATTGAGTGCCGCGACCGAGGAAATGGTGGCCGCCATCGGCGAAATTTCATCGCAAATTACTCAGTTTTCCGATGTTGCCCGCAATGCCGTCACCTATTCGGAAACCTCGAAAAACGAAATGCGCAGCTTGCAGACAGTTGCTGATGAAATCGGCCAGGTGGTGCAGTTGATCACCCAGATCGCCGAACAGACCAACCTTCTAGCGCTGAACGCCACCATCGAAGCCGCCCGTGCCGGTGATGCCGGCAAAGGTTTTGCTGTGGTCGCAGGCGAAGTTAAATCGCTGGCCAACCAGACGGCAAAGGCGACCGAGGAAATTTCGGATCGCGTCGCCCGCATTCAGCAGGTTTCCAACAGCTCGGCCGAGGCAATTTCAAATGTCTCCGAAATCGTCGACAGCATCGACCAGTATGTATCGGCCATTGTCGGCGCGATCGAGGAACAGAACGCCACCACGCAGGAAATCTCGCGCAGTGTCGATTTCGTTTCCGAAAGCGCACGTCGCGTTGCCAGCAACATCACCGGTATTCGCGGTCGCGTCGAAGATGTCAAAACCGATGCAGAGGAAGTCAATAGCGCGGCCAATACCACCGCCGCCGAAGCCGCCCTGCTAAGCCGCGAGGTCGAAATTTTCCTCAGCGCCATGCAAAGCAACGATGTCGATGACGACACTTATGAAAGCCATGTAATTTCGGTTGCCGCCCGGACCGATGGGGATCATGGCAACTGGCAGGGCAGTGCCACAGAAATTTCCTGTGCCCATCTGGTGGTACGTCCGGCTATTGCCGTAACTCCGGGCGAAATTGTCGATCTGCGCCTGCAAAACGTTCCTGACGCGCTTCGGGCCCGTCTTGCCCGTCAGGAAGGCGATTGCAGCATCCTGCAATTGCCGCTTGATACCGATCACTTGGCAAAAATGCGCCAGCATGTTCGCAAACTGGTTGCCTGAACGTCTGCCTTTGCCTCCCTGCTGTTAAAACAGCAAACTTGGCGCGATGTCCGGTTGGATATCGCGCCCTTTCTTTTTTCAGACTATATTGACGGGATGCCAAATCAGACATTCCGGTCGGAAACATGAACCAATCGCCACAAACCGCTGCCATCCATACGAAAAGCGCTACACCCGGACTGGCTGCAGAATTGGCCGCCAAATTGGCCACCTATCCCGACACAGCAACCGCGGCATTGTTGAAGGTCCGAGGCTGGATTTTCGAACTGGCCGCAACTGATCCCGCAATCGGCAAAATCACCGAAACCCTGAAATGGGACGAACCCGCGTGGCTGCCACCGTCGCAGTCGGGCACCACCATTCGCGCCGATTGGAAGTCAAAGGCACCCGATCAGATTGTCATCTACGTCAATTGTCAGACAGATCTGATTGACCGGGTGCGCAGTCATTTTGAAGGTATTTTGCAATGCGAGGGCAACCGGGCAATCATCCTGCCGCTGGATCGCCCCCTGCCCGAAGGACCGGTTAAAACCGCGCTGGGTTGGGCATTGACCTATCATCGCGACAAACGCAAGCGATAGAACCCAGCACAACACGACTTTTTGTTTCTTCTATTTTCGCGACGCATTCGCCTCAAGCGTATCGCGCAACTGACCAAGATCATCGATCAGACGTTTGACCGTCGAAAGATCAAGTTCCGCTGCCTCGCCGATGCAGCGTGGCACATCAAGCGCCTTTTTCCGCAATTCCTTGCCCGCCGCCGTCAGGGTAATGCGCACCGAACGTTCATCCTTCGGATCGCGGGTCCGTTTGACAAGCCCCGCGGCTTCAAGCCGTTTTAGCAACGGTGTCAGCGTACTGGATTCCAGAAACAGCTTTTCACCGATACTGCGCACCGGCTGATCATCCTGCTCCCATAGGGTCACCATCACCAGATATTGCGGATAGGTAAGCTCAAGCGCATCAAGCAGCGGCTTATAGATACGGTTGAATGCATGACTGGCGGCATAGACCGAAAAACACAGGAAGTTTTCAAGCCTGAGCGGATCGCTATCATGATGGTCCATGGTGGCGTTCTCCTTTGTCCGGCCCGGGCTGTCGGATGGCGCTCCGATTGTCTGCTTTGCGGCTTAACGCAAGGGCCGTTTTGAGATCAAACCCATATCAATATATCGCACACGATTTAATTACAAGCGATTTAATTGCATGGCTCATATTCTCAAATTTATATCGCACACGATTAAATCGTGCGATATAACAAAATCATCGAAACGGAAAACGCCGCACAGCGGCCCTAAACAGACAGCTTAAAGGAACAAGATCATGAACACATTCAAAACGACTGTTGCCTCCGCTGCAATTGCTCTGGCAACCACTCTGACCGCCACGACCGCTTTGGCCGATCCGGTTCTCGAAAACAACACGCAGAACTTCATCAATGCCCTGACCGCGTCAGGTGGTGCACCGATCTACACACTCAGCCCGGCTGATGCCCGCAACGTTCTGGCTGGCGCACAGGCAGGCCCGATTGCAAAACGCGCTGCCGACGTTACCGACACTGTCTTCCCGGTTGGACCGACCGGTGAAACCCGGGTCCGCATCGTCCGCCCCGAAGGCAACACCGACCGCCTGCCGGTTGTCGTATACTTCCACGGTGGTGGCTGGGTGCTGGGCGATAAGGAAACCCATGATCGCCTGATTCGCGAAATCGCTGTACAGGCAAATGCCGCCGTCGTCTTTGTTGATTACGAACGTTCGCCCGAAGCCAAATATCCGATCGCAATCGAACAGGATTATGCTGTCACCAAATATGTCGCCGATCACAGTGAACAGCTTAACGTTGATCCGACCCGACTGGCGATTGCCGGGGACAGTGTCGGTGGCAACATGACAGCGGTTGTTTCCCTGCTGGCCGAACAGCGCAAAGGACCGGAAATCATCGCCCAGGTCCTGTTCTATCCGGTGACCGATGCGAATTTTGAAAACGGGTCCTATACCGAATTTGCCAATGGCCCGTGGTTGACCAAGGCGGCAATGGAATGGTTCTGGAACCAGTACCTGCCCGAAGGAACCGACCGTACTGATCCGACAGTAACGCCGATCCACGCTCCGCAGGATTTGCTCGCCGGACAGGCACCTGCCCTGATCATCACCGATGAAAACGACGTGCTGCGTGACGAGGGCGAAGCATATGCCCGCAAACTCAGCCAGGCCGGGGTGGATGTCACCACGGTTCGCTACAACGGCACGATCCATGATTTCGTCATGCTCAATGCTGTTGCCGATACCCCGGCTGCCAAGGCCGCAACCGCCCAGGCCAGCCAGTTCCTGAAGAACGCCTTCTACGGCGAATGACCTGAACTTTCTGCAACTTCTTTTTGGGGGCGCGGTTGCGCCCCCGCCCACCCGGCGACATATCACTTGGGGCACTAACCGAACCAAAGCCCTGATCAGCCGGGTTATCGAAACCTTCGAACCATCACGTTCAAACAAAGGAAGAAAACCATGTCTGTAGATGTCAAATATCGCGCAACAGCAAGTGCAACCGGTGGCCGTGACGGCCGCGCAAAAACCGAAGACGGCAGCCTCGATGTCAAACTGACCACACCAAAGGAACTCGGCGGTGCAGGTGGCGAAGGCAACAACCCCGAACAGCTTTTCGCAATGGGTTATTCGGCCTGCTTCATCGGCGCGATGAAATTCGTCTCCTCTCAGGGCGGCCCGAAAGTTCCGTCTGATGTTTCGGTCAAGGCTGTTGTCGGCATCGGCCCGCGTGCGGCTGGTGGTTTCGGCCTTGCGGTTGACCTGCATGTTTCACTGCCGGGCCTTGATAAGGCCGATGCTGAAAAGCTGGTCGAAGAAGCCCACAAAATCTGCCCTTACTCCAACTCGGTCCGCGGCAATGTCGAAGTAACCTCGCACATCGCCTGATCGAAAACCTCCCCCTCTTCGGCAGGGACCTCCCCCGATCCACAACTGCCGAAGCCAAGCCCGGTGCTCTCCCCGCACCGGGCTTTTATTTTTTACCGGCAATTTAACGGTTGCCCGATCCGGCCCCTGCCACGATGATCCAGGCCAATCAAAACGCCATAGAAATCCGACAGGAACCATTCATGTCCCAACAACTTACCGTTCTTGCCATTGCGCGTGCCAAACCGGGCAAGGAAAACGAACTTGGCAAACGTCTTCTCGTACTTGTCGAACCGTCACGCGCCGAAGAAGGCTGCATCAGCTACGAAATCCACCAATCCAACGACGATCCGGCAATCTGGATGGCGTATGAAAACTGGCGCTCTGACGAAGATCTGGCCCTTCACTTCGAAACACCCTATCTGCGCGCCTTTGCCAAGGGTGGCGAAGAAGTCCTTGCCGAACCGGTAAGCATTCAGAAATTCGCCATCAAATCCTGATCTTTGCCCTGCAACCCCGAACGGAATGCAAACCTTGCTTTTTGCGTTGCTGCTCTCGGCCTTTACCTCCGCCACCATCCTGCCCGGTACGTCCGAGGCAACGCTGGCGGCTCTTGTCGCATCGGGCGATCATGCCGTCTGGCTTTTGGTTGCAGTGGCAACGCTTGGCAATGTCATGGGGTCATGCGTCAATTGGGGACTTGGTCTTTATATCGATCATTTCAAGGATCGGCGATGGTTCCCGGTATCACCCGAGGCTCTTGATCGCGCGTCACATTGGTTTGGCAAATACGGCTTTTGGTCGCTTTTACTTGCATGGCTTCCAATCATCGGCGATCCACTAACGCTTTTTGCCGGGGTCATGCGGGTGCGCTTTGTACCCTTTATCCTGCTGGTGACGATTGGCAAAGCCGCACGCTATGCAGTGATTGCCGGTGGGGCGGACTTGATCGCCAATCTGATTGGGCAGACATAATATTCACAAAAATTAACCACAAAACAAAAACGAAACTCGCAAATGATCAAAAACACAACAGCCAGATCAATTATATAAAAATATAGTTTGTTTGCTAATATTCCACCCCCATGGTTTTATTAAGTGAAATAAAAAACGAGCAATTGTTTATAAATTTCACAAAATCAATGGGAGTATATTATGAATATGGAAATTCCAGTCTGGGCGAAACCCGCAATCTGGGGCGGTGTCGTCGGTGCCGTTGCCATCACGATTATCGGCTTTAGCGCAAGCTGGGTTGTTTCGGGCAGTACGGCAACCGAAATGGCCAATACTCAAAGCAAGGATGCGGTCATTACCGCGCTTGCCCCGATCTGTGTCGCACAGTTCAAAAGCCAGACACCAAACAACCAGACCATGCAGCTTGCGGCCCTTAAAGAGGAAAGCTCTTACAAGCGCGATGATTTCGTCGTTGAAGGCGGCTGGGCCACCATGCCCGGTAACGATGCACCGACCAAGGAAATCGCCGATGCATGCGCCGAACAGCTGATGAAGCTGACGGTAAACTAAGCGGATCACCTCCCCCGAGGTAATCGATCCGTCCAAGACGGCATTCGGGCCAACCCCCGGGTGCCGTTTTTTTTTATGGGTCCGCGCAACAGACAGGGCAATATTATTCAATAAACCGGCAAGCCCAAGACGCATTCTGGGATCAATCAAAATCACCAGAGGAACGTCCCCCATGCTCGCCGCCCCCATAAGCCTTTATCTGTCGATGGCCGCCTTCGCACTTGCCGCCTCCATCACGCCCGGGCCGGTCAATATCCTGATCCTGAGCTCCGGCGTGCATTACGGCTTTCGCCCCAGCCTGCGCCTTGTATTCGGTGCCACCAGCGGTTTTTGCCTGTTGCTGCTTCTGATCGGGTTGGGCTTGCATGAATTGCTGGTGATTTTCCCCAACCTGACCACGATCATCCAATGGGCCGGGGTTGCCTTTTTGCTGTTCATGGCCTTCAAACTTGCTACCGCGTCAGGTGAACTGGGCAAGAGCCGCGCAGAAAAAGGCCCTTCCATGATCACCGGCGCATTGCTGCAATGGGTTAACCCCAAGGCGTGGCTGGCGGCGGTTGCAGGTATGGGAGCCTATGCTGCCAACGGCGCACCGGCACTGGTCTGGGAATTCACCGTGCTTTATTTCGCGGTCTGCTTTGCCTCGGTCGCCTGCTGGGCTTATGCCGGGGCGTTTCTGGGCCGGTTTTTAAATGATGCCGCCCATATCCGGCTGTTTAACCGGATCATGGCCGTTCTGTTGATCGCAAGTGCGGCTTATCTGATCGTCAACTGATAGCATCACGCGACATGCGCCATCGCATAATGGCGGGGCGTGGTTGCCATCAGGCGTTTGAAAACCCGTTGAAAATGCGCCTGATCGGCAAAACCGCAATCAAGAGCCACATCAACAATCCGCTCCCCGCGCTTGAGCGCATGGCGCGCCTTCTGCACCCGGCAATTGATCAGATAGGCATAGGGCGTCATGCCATGTGCCTTTTTGAACGCGCGCACCAGATAGGATCTCGAAACACCAATCACACCAGCAAGATCATCAAGATTGACGTCCTCGGCGCAATAGGTCCGGATATAGTCGGCGACCCGGTTCATCTTGCTTTTATCCGCCACACCAGACCCATTATGCAAGATGCCGCGCCGGTCAAGCGCCACATGCAGATCGGCAAAGAACGACACCATTGTGCTTTCCTTGGCCAGCTGGTCACAATCGGGATCAATCAATGTATCGGCAAGGCTTTGCAGGCCGGAATACAGCAACGGACTATGGCTGATGGTGTCGGAAAACATCGCAAACCGCCCAGCGGCATCGGCATCGATTTCCACCTGCAAATCCAGAAGCCATGCCGGATCGACAAACAGCATGTCATAACACCATCCCCCACCCGGCACCGGGTTGCAGCCATGAACATCCTCGGGATTGAGCACAACAACCGATCCCTTGCCGGTTTCATGGGTCTTGCCCCGGTTCCAATAGGTACTGCGCCCGCCCTTAACGATGCCGATTGAAAACGTGTCGTGGCTGTGCCGTTCATAACAAACACCCCGCCCATCATCGACCCGGCGCAGTTCGACAAACGGCAAACCGGCATCGCGCCAGAAACACTGATTATCTGATTTTGCCTTGCCCATTGAAACGCCTGCACCATCTTTGGGAATGAAAACGCGAAAATCCGAAGATAGGTTAATTTCACCGGTGGCACCAGTGGCCGGACCTGATTATAGTCCCCCAAATGTTCGATGATCGTTCTGATCCCACGCCCAAATTCATGCCACCCGACGCACCCGTTATGGTCGTCGGATTGCGCCATGCTGTCTTTCTATCGCCCGACGGGGAAATAGAAGAATTGCCACATGGCGCGGCGGCCAAGCGTGCGCGATCCCAACGCCCTATATTGGTCCATACCCCGGCATCAGCACGACGGATGAAATCCGATCCGTTTCCGGCCCATGATTTGCTGGAACTGTTTGCCTTTGTCCGCCCGGCGCAGTTTTGCGTCCCCACACCGCGCGGGCTTGCCATGGCGACGGGGCAACGGGCTTGCGATGATCTGATCGGACAGGCTGAGGCCTTGGCCGAAGCAATGAAACGGTTATTGCAGGAACTTGCCACACTGCCACGTGAAAAACGTGCGCGCGCGCTTTCCATCGCATGGCCGATGGCGCGCGGGCATTGGATGTGGGGTGTACCGGTTCTGGCGGCCCTTGGTGCGGATGGTGACGGGCCACATAAATTTGCCGTCTATGAAGGGCTTAAAGTCTGGAAGAAAATGGGCGAATGGACCGAACATGCCCCTCCGCCCCCGCCCGGCAACAATCCGGTCGATCCCAAAGACGCCCGCGAACGGTTAAAAAAGCTTCTGGGCGAAGGGGCGGAAGAACGCCCGCAACAGGCAGATTATGCATCTGCCGTTTGTTCGGCCTTTGCGCCGCGCACCGCCGAAGGCACGCCCAATATCGTCTTGGCCGAAGCTGGGACCGGAACGGGAAAGACGCTGGGCTATGTTGCCCCGGCATCAATCTGGGCACAAAAGAATGACGGGGCGGTGTGGATTTCAACCTATACCCGCAACCTGCAACGTCAGATCGATCAGGAACTGAACCGTCTTTATGACGATCCCAAGGACAAACGCCTGAAGGCGGTCGTGCGCAAGGGCCGCGAAAATTACCTGTGCCTTCTGAATTTCGAAGAAGCCCAAAGACCGCTGGCGCAACAGCCCCATCAGGCGATCCCGCTGGGGCTTATGGCGCGCTGGGCATCGCAAACGCGCGATGGCGATATGGTCGGCGGTGATTTCCCGGCATGGCTGACGGAACTGATCGGGAACCGCTTTACCAGTGCGCTTGCCGATCAGCGCGGCGAATGCATTTATGCCGCCTGCCCGCATTATTCGCGCTGCTTTGTTGAAAAAACCGTGCGTCGTGCAAGGTCGGCTGAGATCGTGGTCGCCAACCATGCACTGGTGATGGTTCAGGCTGCGCTTGGCGGGCTTGACGATGCGTCGATGCCGACCCGATATGTCTTTGACGAAGGACATCACCTGTTTGATGCCGCCGACAAGGCCTTTTCCGCACACCTGACCGGGCAGGAAGGTGCAGAATTGCGCCGCTGGTTATTGGGTGCCGAAAACAAGGGCCAGTCACGCGCACGCGGTCTTAAACAACGTCTTGAAACCCTGATCATGGATCGGGACGAGCTTCGCGATGCCGTAAATGCGGTGATCCAGGCCGCCCAATGCCTGCCCGAACAGGGCTGGCTGATGCGCATCCATGACGGGGCCGAACATGCCAAGGGCCCGGCGGAATTGTTCCTTGCCCATGTGCGGGCACAGGTCATGGCACGTGCCGCCGAAGGCGACCGGGGCTATTCGATTGAAACCGATTGCAAACCGGCCATTGACCCGGTTCTGGCCAGTGCAGCGGATCTAGATCGTGCGTTAGGCGCCCTTGAAAAACCGGCCAAGGCCCTGATCAAGATCATCGCCCATATGCTGGATGAAAAGGCCGACGAGCTTGAAAGTGCCGAACGCCAGCGCCTTGATGCAGCGATGCGTTCCCTTGAACGGCGTGCGATCATGCAGGTTGCCGCATGGCGCGGGATGCTTGAAAGCCTTGTCGATGCCACCCCGCCGGAATTTGTCGACTGGTTTGCCATCGAACGGCAGTTTGGCCGCGATTTTGATGTCGGCATGCACCGCCATCATATCGACCCCACATTGCCCCTGACCGCGGCCCTGGCACCCTCCGCCCATGGGTTGGTGATCACGTCGGCCACGCTCCGCGATGGCACGGGCGATGAAATGTTTGACTGGGGCGTTGCCGAAGATCGCACCGGCGCATCGCACATGCCGATGCCTGCGATCCGGGCGGCGATGAAGAGCCCCTATGACTACGCCAAACAGACCAAGGTTTTCATCATCAATGACCTTGGGCGCGAGAACCCCGACCATGTGGCAGCGGCCTATCGCGAACTGTTTCTCGCGTCCGGTGGCGGGGCACTTGGCCTGTTTACCGCGATCAACCGTTTGCGGGCGGTTTACGAACGCCTGACCGGGCCGCTAGATGATGCCGGGTTGCAACTTCTGGCGCAGCATATTGACGGCATGGATGTATCCACCCTGATTGACATTTTCCGGGTTGAACGCGATGCCTGTCTATTGGGTACCGATGCGGTACGCGACGGGGTCGATGTGCCGGGGGATAGCCTTCGCCTTATCGTGTTTGACCGCGTGCCATGGCCACGCCCCGATATCCTGCACCGGGCGCGTAAGGCTGCATTTCATGGTGCACGCTATGATGACATGTTAACGCGTCTGCGGATGAAGCAGGCCTTTGGCCGCCTTGTTCGCCGTGCAGAAGACCGTGGGGTTTTTGTACTGCTTGATAACAGGATGCCGTCGCGATTGCTGGGTGCATTCCCCGAAGACGTCAACGTGCAACGGGTTGGCATGCGCGAAGCAATTGAACAGACGCGCGCATTTCTGCGTCCCAGTCAGGTTTGAGCACCGGGGAAACCTTGCAGGTCTTTCCCCCACTCTTTCGCCCACAATCCCAAAGGCACCAGCATTTTATAAAGTTCCCGTCCGCGCAGGGTGACCCGATATCCCGTGGTATCGTGATCAACTAGACAGGCAGCGCGCAGCTCGGCGATCCGGGTATTGAGTGTTGTGGGTGACAGGTTATCACATTTTTCCTGAAGTTCGCGAAAGGTACAGGGCCCCTGCTCGGACAGGGTCCAGACAATTCCCATCGCCCAACGCCGCCCCAAAAGATCGAATAGCACCATGATCGGCGCGCCGCTTTGCGAACCGCGAACGGGTTTTCCGGGGGCAGGTATTTTCATCCTTCGATCCCTCTTGTGCGCTACATAAATGGTAGCATTGCCGGATTGACCTTTCATTGCTATGAATATTGTAGCAGTCACCTCACAGGAAGGAAACCGATATGGCCGAAACCGATTTTGAAATTCTTGATCCGCGGTTTAAAACGCTGGTGAAAACCAGTGCGGTGATCGAAAAACTCTGGTCAGGTGGCCGCTGGACCGAAGGTCCGGCCTATTTTCCAGCGCTTAAATCGCTGGTGTTTTCCGATATACCGAATGACCGCCTGATGCGGTTTGACGAGACTACAGGTCAGACCGGTATTCTGATGGGCGGGCGTGATCGCTATGTAAATGGCAATACCGTCGACCGGCAGGGTCGGCTGGTCAGTTGCGAACATGGCGGGCGGTGCATTACACGTACCGAACATGACGGTCGCTTGACCGTTCTGGCCGACCGTTATGAGGGCAAACGGTTCAACAGCCCCAATGACCTTGTCGTCAAATCTGATGGCTCGATCTGGTTTACCGATCCGGCATATGGCATTGATTCCGATTATGAGGGCTTTCGCGACGAACCCGAAATTGATGGTTGCCACGTTTACCGGATTGACGGCGTGACAGGCAAAATCACCCGCGTTGCCGATGATTTCAAACGCCCCAACGGGTTGGCATTCTCACCCGATGAAAGAAAACTTTACATCGCCGACACAGGTGCCACCCATTTCGAAAGCGGCGAACGCCACATAAGGGGTTTCGATGTCCGCGATGACAACAGCCTTGCAGGAGGTGACGTTTTTGCTCAATGCAGCAACGGACTGTTTGACGGCTTCCGGTTGGACAATGCCGGACGGCTTTGGTGCAGCGCCACCGACGGTGTGCATTGCCTGTCCGATACCGGTGATCTGATCGGCAAGATTCTTGTGCCTGAACGGGTATCGAATGTCTGCTTTGGCGGCCCGAAAAACAATCGCCTGTTCATCACCGCGACCGGATCGCTTTATTCCGTCCTGCTGCCGACCACAGGCCTTCGGACATTTTAAGGCCATGGACAAAGCGCGTTTGACCAACGCGACCTTTCACCCCATATCCGAAGGGCGAGATGGACCGACACATAAAAGGATAAACCGATGTCCCGCCCCCCCCTGAAGGAAGCGATAGAACATTGCCGGGCCGAGGTCATGGCGGCCTCGGGTGTGGTTGGCGTGGCGGCCGGTGTGTCGCGCATCCATCCCGACCGCCAATGCATTCATGTCTATGTGTCCTGCCCCGGCTGGCCGGACGGCGTTCCCCATGATGTTGACGGCTACGATGTAGAGTTGATTCCAGGCAAGGGTTTTACAGCCTTTTGAGTGCCATAAACCCCTGTCATGCTGAACAAAACCGGTAATAAAAGCCGGAAAATCCGGAGCAGAACCGTGATAACAGCAATAGGGAATCCCAACCATGACACGGGCCAATTTTGCGCAATATCGGGACTTCATCCGTCAAACCAACCAGTTCGATCCGCTGCTGGAACGCGGCGAAATAAACGGTTATTCGCTGGGCCGGAAAACCGTGAAGGGGGTCGATACTGGCGAGCTTGCCATCGTCATTTTCGTGAACCGTAAAATCGCGGCAAGCCAGCTTGCTCTGTCGCACCGCATCCCCAATCTGGTACAGCATCCCGCAGGTAGTGGCGGCACGGTCGATTTCATTACCGATGTTCAGGAAGCAAGCTTTTCGCGCCGTTCGCTAACCGGGCGAGAACGCCCAGCCACCAGCGGCATCAGCATCGGCCATGTTGATATCACCGCCGGAACACTGGGCGGATTGATGCGTGACCGGCGAAGCGGGGCGGTCGTGATCCTGTCGAATAATCATGTTCTGGCCAATTCGAACGATGCGCGACCGGGCGATGCCATCCTGCAACCGGGCATTGCCGATGGCGGCCATGATCCGGACGATGTGATTGCCGGTCTGGCCCGGTTTGTGCCGATTGATTTTCGCGACAATGCCGAAAACCGCATGGATGCAGCGATTGCTGCACCGCTTGAACCCGCAGCCGAATATGTCCGCTGGCACACGCAGAATATCGGGCCGGAAACACCTGGGAAAACGCGCAATCTTGGCGACGGCGACCTTGGCACGACGGTTCATAAAACCGGGCGCACCACCGGTCATACGAAAGGGTCGATACAGGGTCTTTATGCCACCGTGCAGGTCAGTTACGGCGACGCCGGAAATGCTGTTTTCATCGATCAGGTGATCATTTCCCAACCGCTGGGTCAGGGCGATTTTTCACGCGGTGGCGATTCCGGTTCGCTGGTTTATGACGATGACAATGTCTGTATCGGGTTGCTGTTTGCCGGATCGGAAAGCACTGCGCGCGATCCGGGCACAACCATCATCACCCCGATCGAGGTCGTGATGAAGGAACTTGATCTTGAACTGATCACGCCGGGTGCCTTCCCGCATGATCCGTGATCGGCAATAGCTAGCGGATAGAAACCTTGCCCATCGCCATCGATACCATCAGGTAACTGAAACCCGATGACAGCAGATTGATGCCCAGCAAAAGCCCGATAGCCCATGTCGCGGAACTTGGCAGTTCGGCGAAGATCAGGATACCGGCAAGCACCGCGATCCCACCAGAAAACAGCATCCATTTCCAGCCTGGAAACTGGCTGAGCCGAAACGCCATGACAAGTTCAAGAAGCCCCTGCAGGATAAAGGCAATCGCCAGCAAAACCGTCAGGGTCACAATCCCGGTCAACGGGAAAAACGCCAGCCACCCGCCGACAAGCGCAAACAGAACGCCTTGCACCACATCGATCCAGCGGCGCGTTGGTGTATCGGCATTCCACGCGCCGTAAAAATGCCCGACAGCCCCGATGATAAACAACCAGCCGATCACGGTTTTAAACGCAATCGTCGTGGCAAACGGGAAGGCGACGGCAAGAATACCCAGCAAAAGCAGAACGATCCCGACAGTCCGAAGCCGTTTGCGCCCCTTTTCCAGAAGTCCGCGCATTTCCGGCGTACCGTCATTCACGATAAGTGTCATTACCCTGTTCCTTTGCTTCAAAGACGCCAGCTGCAACTATAACCTGTATACTCCTAGTCCTCATTCCCCACCAAGTCTGCATTGATGTTACGCACAAGCGCAAGGCGCAACGCATTGAGGATTGCAATAACATCAATACCTTCCTGAAGAATTGCCCCCGTCACCGGGCTGATGAGGCCAAAGGCGGCAAAGCCCATGGCAATAATCGACAACACCATACCGCCAATAACGCTTTGCAACAAAATACGGCGCATGGCGGTGCTGATATGAAACAATTCATCGACGGTCTGAAGCGAGCTTTCGGGGATCACGGCACCTGCGGCCTCGGCGGTAACCGAACTGTGCTTGCCAAAGGCGACGCCAACGGTTGCCACCGCCAATGCCGGGGCATCATTGATGCCATCCCCCATGAAAAGGGTCGGTGCGATCGCCGCCTCGCGGCGCACGATGGCAACCTTTTGTTCCGGGCTTTGCGATGCAAGGCTTTCGCGAATACCCAGCAATTTCGAAAGATGGCTGACCTCGCTTTCGCGGTCTCCCGATAGCAGCATGATCTTTGTGAAATGGTGGATCGGGGCAAGATGACCGACAAAATGTTTGCCATCCGAACGCGGACTGTCGCGGAAACGAAAGGTCGCGCCATAAGCCCCGTCTATCATGATCGCACATTCCAGCCCGCTGACACTGGGCGGCAGGATATCGGCCATCGACGGATCACCTGCAATCAGCTTCTTGCGATGGGTCACCGCAATTTCGTGGCCATCCACCACACCGGTCAAACCTTGCCCCGGTTTTTCCGAAACCCGGGCCACATCGCCCAGTGCAAGCTTTCGCTCATCCGCCGCTGCCAGAACCGCCATCGCCAGTGGATGTTTGGAGTATCGTTCCAGACTGGCAGCAAGGCGCAAGACTTCGCTTGCCGCTTTCCCCGCAGCCGGCACAATTTCGACCAGTTCCGGACGCCCGTAAGTCAGGGTGCCGGTCTTATCGAAAATTGCGGTTTTACAGGTTGGCAACCGTTCCAGAACCGTCGGATCACGGATCACGATCCCGCGCCTTGCCGCCATTGAAATCGCACTCATGATCGTGATCGGAATAGCAATTAAAAGTGGGCAAGGCGTTGCCACAACAAGAACCGCCAGAAACCGCACGGCATCGCCGCTTAGATACCAGGCAGCAACCGCCACCAGCAGCGCGAAGGGCGCGAACCATGCACCGATCTGGTCGCCCAGCCGCCGGATTTTCGGGCGTTTTTGTTCGGCTTCCTGCATCACCTGCATGATCTGGGCATAGCGCGACTCACGTGCACGCCGCTCAGCCCGGACCACCAGCACCGCGTCGCCATTGATCGCCCCCGAAAGCACCGATGCCCCGGGTGCCTTGCTGACAACATAGGGCTCCCCGGTCAGATAGCTTTCATCCATGCTGCCATGACCATCCACAACCAATCCGTCCACCGGGGCTGTATCATGGGGGAAAATTGCAATCAGATCGCCGATGGCAATATCATCAAGCCCGATATCAGAGATGTCTTCTCCGTCCTTGCGATGCGCGATTGTCGGCATGCGATCAGCCAGTGCATTCAGCGCCGATGATGCCTTTCGCATCGCAAAGGCTTCCAGAACCTGACCACCGCCTAGCATCAGGATAATCAGAGACGAAGCCAGATATTCGCCCAGAATGACGCCGGTGACAAAGGCGATGACGGCCAGAAAATCCGCCCCGAAATCGCGTTGAAGCACCTTCAGGGCAATTTCAAAAAGCAAAACCCCGCCGCCAAAGGCCACAACAACCAATAACGGCCAATCCGTTGCTGCAACCCCGAAAACCGGTGCCATCCCTATCGGCATCAAGGCAAAATGCGCAACAATCCCGGTCACGGTTAGTGCCAGCACCACGCGGTTGACACGCTCAGCCGACCACAGAGGCTTTGTCGACAATAGCATACCGCCGGGCTGATCGGCTTTCATGTCGGTCTCTCTCCGAATAACCAACGCAGGATGAATAGCCTAATCCGAAACCGGGTTTTCGCCGAAAACTATTTGCCAACCGCACCATGGGAACACGATAGCCATGATCACGATCAAGTTTTGCAAACCGGGGATGGAATTTTTGGCTTTCCAGACAGTGGATATCGAGACGGTCCTTTTCCTTCATCCAAGGCAAACCAACGGATTTCAATTATTACAGGAACGATTATAAAAAAATGGTGATAAGTGGTTCACACCAACAGGTTTTGACACCCCGCCTTCAAGGGATTATTGAAAGCAGGTATCTTTCCTGAATGGATTGAAATCTGTGTTCAGAGACCGCCAGATATATTCGGCATTCAGACGCAGCCTTTCGGTTGCCGTCGCGTGCTTTTTGCTGGCGAATGCCCTGATGTTCGGCTTCATGCATGCGCCGGTCGCGCTTGCCAATACGCCAACCGTAACAGGCGCAAACACCGATCAAAGCTTTATCCCGCTGATCATCTGTACAGCCAACGGCATCAAGACGATATCCGTCCCTGCCGGTACAACAGAAGAAGGCGGATCATCACCCCATTCCAGCGCCTATGAAGGTTTCCAGTGCGCGATCTGCGGCCTTGGCAATCATGCGGTCGGCCTGCCCGTCGAACCGGAATTGCCCCTGATACATCGCGTGCGGATGTCCAATACGGTCACCGCTCTTCATATCACTGCACGCCTGCATGACTTCTGCCCGATTGCGGCATCACCGCGCGCCCCGCCCTTCCCCGTCTGACTGTCTCCCGGCCTGATGGATGATGTCTGTTGCCCTTCTTGGCGCCAGACCACCCTGCATGGCCAATTTCAGATTGTTTGAGTTCCGGGTACGGATTGTAGGGCCTTTGCGCCTGTATCCCGTCAGACCCGCGACCGAATTGGGGATATCGTGATGCCAAATGCATCGGCACATGCCAAAAATGCGCCCAAAGGGACAAGCAGCCTTTATCGCGCTGTCTGGCGCTGGCATTTCTATGCCGGACTTTTTGTCCTGCCTTTTATGATTCTGCTGGCCGTCACCGGTGCGGCCTATCTATTCCGTGACGAAATTGATGACTGGGTCTATTCCGACCTGAAATTCGTCAATGTTCTGAATGTGCCGCCGCTTCCGATCAGCACGCAGGTTGACGCTGTGCGCTATTTCGTTGGTGACAAACCGGTCAAAATCATCACGCCCGCCTCTCCGGACCGTAGCACCGAAATCGTCATTGCCACATCGGGCGGTGATCGCCGGTCGGTTTATGTCGATCCTTATACCGGGCTGGTTCAGGGATCGATGCCTGATCGCGGCACGATCATGTGGCTGGTGCGCCGCATCCACAGCCTGGCCGAGTTCGGCACTATTGCCAATTACGTCATCGAAATCGCCGCGGGCTGGAGCATTCTGCTGGTCGCGACCGGCACATACCTTTGGTGGCCGCGCGGCGATCAGACAGGTGGGGCGTTGACCGTGCGCGATACGCCTGCACGACGGCGCTGGTGGCGCGATGCCCATGCAGTAACCGGGATTTTCGTCGGGTTCTTTATCGTGTTTCTGGCAGCAACCGGTATGTTCTGGTCAGTGTTCTGGGGCAAATACGCCAATGAATTCGCCAATGGCACGCCCAGCGGTTATCCATCGGGTGTGCGCGTCGATGTACCGCTGTCAACCGTCCCGATGATCGAGGCATTTGGTGAAACCGGCTGGACCACCGAAAACACCCCGATCCCGATGTCGATTGATGGCATGACAAATGCCGGGGGTGACAAACCAACGCCCATCGGCATTGATGCAGCCGTGGCAAAGTTCAAGGAACTTGGCATTGCGCCAGGCTATGCGATTTCGTTGCCAGGTGGTGAAACCGGTGTTTACAGCGCATCAATCTATCCCGATGACCTGTCCCAGCAGCGTGTCATTCATCTGGACCAGTATTCGGGTCGACCGCTGATTGATATGGGATACCAGGATTACGGCATCTTTGGCCGCATCATGGAATGGTCGATCAATGTCCATCTTGGTCAGGAATACGGGGTGATCAACCAGATTGTCCTGATGATTGTCTGTGCCGCAATTGTCTTTATGGCAGTTTCGGGCGGGGTGATGTGGTGGAAACGCCGCCCTGCCGGATCGCTTGGCGTACCGCCCTTGCCGCGCCGGACAAAAAGTCTGGTCGGGGTGACGGCGATCCTTGCAATTGGCGGGATCATTTACCCGGTCGTTGGTGCATCCATGCTGGTGATCTGGTTGCTGGACTGGCTGTTTGTCGCCCGTCCCGCCCGTGCATTCCGCACGGCCTGACCGTTAGACAAAGTAAACCGGCCATCCGGCCGAACAAAAGATCTGGTGTCGATACGCGGCACCCCGCAACGTGCCGCGTATCTCCCTTGTGCCATCGGGAGCTCCCAATGAACAACGAAGACGCCTTGAAACATCTTGAGAAACTTGCTGAAAACCCGGCCCTTGATATGGGGGCCAATGCCGCCATCGGGCACCACGAAGAGGAAGGTGAATATATCTATCGCATCCTGTCGGGCCTTGTGATGCAATGCCACTATGCCGAAGATGGCGAACGTCAGGTCTGCCGCGTGTTTCGCCCCGGCGACCTCATCGGACTTGAGACCGTTGTCGAACCCGGTCTTTCACTGATCAGCGAAACCCTGACACCAACGGTGCTAATGCGCATTCCGGTTGCGCGTGTTCGCATGGCCCAGACAAACAACCCCGAACTGCAACAGGCGATCCTGCGTCTGCTCGCGCGCGAGGTTGTCGATGGCTATAACTGGAAGGTCAATCTGGGGACCGGATCGGCGATGCGCCGGATTTGCCGGTTCTTGCTCTGGAGTGCCAAGGATGATCACTGCCCGCTGCCGACACGCGACAAGCTGGGCAGCATCATCGCCACAACCACTGAAACCGCAAGCCGCATGATTGCCGATCTGCGCCGTCAGGGGGTCTTGCGCAAAAGCCGGTCACGCCCGTCAACGGTTGTGATTGACCGGGATCGGGTGCGTCAGAAGGCCGGTGATTTCTGGGATCACCGCGCTGCATGATCGCCGACAGAACGTTTTGAAAACCGGGAATGCGGTCGCCTGCACAATCAGTGCGGCCGCGTATTCCCGCCAAATGAAACATCGAATGGCATGGTCACGTTCGATTTCAACAGCACTTCAAAATCGCTGGCCGGGATCGGCTTGCTGAAATAGAAGCCCTGCACCTCGTCAACCCCTTCGGAAACGATGCGCTCAAGCTGCATTTCCGTCTCGATCCCTTCGACATTGACCGCCATGCCAAACGACCGCGCCAGGAACACTACGGCGCGCACAATCGCCGCATTGCCATCGCGACTGTCCAGATCGATGATAAACGATCGGTCGATCTTGATCTTGTCGACCGGGAAGCGTTTCAGATAGGCCAGCGATGAATAACCGGTGCCGAAATCATCAATCGCAATCCGGATACCCTGATTGCGCAGAATGCCAAGTGTGATCGCCGCTTCGCGCGGGTTATCCATCACCGCACTTTCGGTGACTTCAAACTGCAACTGGGTCGGGTTCAAACGCGACCGTTCCAGAACATCGCCGACACTCTCAATAAGGTCCTCGTGCCGTGCCAGTTCCAGCGGCGAAAGATTGACCGAAATCGTCAGTTCACCATAGCCGGCATCGACCCATTGTCGGGTCTGTTTGCAGGCCTGATTGAGCACCCAACGCCCGACATCGGCAATGATGCCCATGCGTTCAGCCACGGGAATGAAATCGACCGGACTGACCTGCCCGCGTGATGGATGGAACCAGCGTACCAATGCCTCCATCCCGATGATCTTGTGGTTCGCGATATCAATGATCGGCTGATAGAATAGCTCCAACTCGTCATTTTCAATCGCGTGGCTAAGGTCACGTTCAAGCGCCTTGCGTTCCTGCACTTCGACCTGCAAGCGCGGCTCGAAGAAATGATACCGGTTGCGTCCTTCGGCCTTGGAGCAATAAAGCGCCAGATCGACATTCCGAAACAGGTCTTTTTCATCGCGCCCGTCCTGCGGGAACATGCAGATCCCGACCGATGTCGATGCCTGCACCTCGTTCCCGTCCAGCATGAAGCGTTCAGACACCCGTTCAATCAGGCGCTGCGCAACAAGGGTCACTTCCTCGACCGTGCCCGGATCATGGATCAGAACGGCAAATTCATCCCCGCCAAGGCGTGCGACAACATCCTCGTTACGAAGGCAGACCCGCATGCGCTCCCCTACCCCCTGCAAGAGTAGGTCGCCGATGGGATGCCCTAGCGTATCATTGATGTCCTTGAAGTTATCCAGATCAAACAGCATCAGCACAAAACTGCGCTTTTCATGCTTACCGCGCTTGACCGCGGCAGCAAGACGTTCCTGAAACAGGGTTCGGTTGGGAAGTCCGGTCAATCCGTCATGATGAGCCAGGAACTGGATGCGGGCTTCGCTGCGTTTACGATCAGTAATGTCGGTGATTGATCCTTCGATCAGAACCGGCACGCCTTTGTCATCACGGACCAATCGGGCATTTTCCTCGACCCAGATGATCTTGCCATCGCGGCGGCGCATTTCGGCCTCAAACCCCTGAACCGCACCATCACGCAGCAGCTTGCCCGTCAGGCGCAGCCGATTGGTCGGGTTAAGGTAACATTGCGAAAACCCGCTTTGAGACACCAGCAATTCATCGGCACTGTCATAGCCGAGGATTGACACAAAAGCCGGGTTAGCCGACAGGATATCGCCCAGCGGGCGGCTTTGATAAAGCCCTTCGGCGGAATTTTCGAAAATACCCCGATATTTTTCCTCGGCCCGGCGAAGAGCGCGTTCGACCGACAGTTTTTCGGTCACATCCTGCCCGATGCAGATCACACCTGATATGTCGCCATCTTCGCCGAAATGCGCACGCGCATTCCATTGCAACAGGCGCACCTCGCCGTCGCGACGACGGAATGAAATGACTTCGTCCTTGATGATCTCACCGGAAATCAGGCGCTTGATTGCCTGACGCACCTGATCGCGCTCCCCCGGAAGCAACAGGAAATCAAAGAAATTCTGCCCCGCTGCTTCCATCCAGGAATAGCCGAATGTCCATTCGCATTCGCGGTTATATTCCAGAATACGTCCTTCGCTATCAAGGAACAGGATCACGCTGCCCGCAGTTTGGACCAGCGCGCGATAGCGTTCCTGACGACGGCGCAGATCATATTCTGCCTGACGGCTTTTGGTGATGTCGGTAACGGTAACGCTATACCCCAGAAGCGATCCGCCCTCGCCGCGAATTTCTGTCGCGTTGATCCGCACCCAAAGCTGACTGCCATCCTGACGGCGCATTTCCACATCGCGCGCCTGTATGCCATTGCCCGAGACAAGATCACGACGCAAATCGCGCAAATCCTCGGATCGGGCATAAAACTTTTCGGGATTGGTCAGATAGGCCTGACGCAGTTCACGGACATTGTCATAGCCAAACAATGTTGCGGCTTCTTCGTTCACGCTGGTCAGCGTACCATCAGCCGCCAGATCGATAATGCCATGCACGGCATGTTCAAGTGCCCGGCGATAGCTTTCCTCGCGCGTGCGTTCCTGCCCGAACAGCGCAATCGCATCCTGCGTCGGCAAAGGCATGCGCTGCCACTGGTAAATCCGCTGCCCGTAATGGACCGTTCGAACCTCATCCCAGTCGCCGGTATCCTCCCCTTCTTCGAACAGAGCACGTTGTCCGGTTGGCTTGGTCAGCGACAATGCACCGGGCAGCCCCATTTCGAGGGCTGCCTGTTCTGCCGCCTTGTTCGAGAATCGCAAACCGCCATCGCGTTCGACCACAAGAACCGGTTGCGGGGAAATCAGCACCCCGGTGCCTGTCGTTGCATCGGCATCTTGCAGGGCGATGATGCGGACATAAACCTGTTCGGAAAATGAAAGCTGCCAGGCAAAAAACTGAACATCGCGACCGTCGATATGGTCAACGCGCGAAAAATAGCCGACAGCATTGAGGGCTTCGGCACTGATTTCACGAATGTTTCGGGCAATTTCGGGATGGGTATCGATTTTTTGCCAGGTATCATCGGCAAGGTCGGGCGAGATCGTCTGCACCCACGGCGCATTGACAAGAAGGCTCTCGCCGATGGGATCATAAACCCCCGACGGTACACGAAGATGCCCAATCAACGCCGCAAGAGTTCCCGCAGCATTGCTTGAAATGATAACTCCCATACCCGGCTTATTCGTCATTTTTGTTATCGCTGCGAGACCATAACTATTACCCCATGCGCTGCAAAGGCCTATTTTATTCCCAAGAGAGAATGCGATGCGTTCCTGACGCTAACATGTTGTAATTTTTTAAGCATCCCCTTCGGTTCACAGCCTCTACGCATGAATGCGTAGCAAGCCCCCCTGTGTCCCGACGACCAAAGGATGCCTCATACTTCACTACGCAATCATTAAAATCGTGAGGATTTAAACGGTTAACTGTTGCCGGGGATCAAATACCGTCTTAGGTTCTATGTCCATCGGAGTTGTCACACGCCATCAGCCGGTGCGTCGACGTTCGGCGGGAATATCCGTTAACGGTCAGTCACCCGGAAAAGGAGTAATCATCGTGATCTCGCATCAGGACGCCTTGATTTACACAATGGTTATGGTTTCGGCCTCGGATAACGATATTACCGACGCAGAACTTTCCGCAATGGGGCGTCGGGTTCGTTACCTTCCGATTTTTGCCGGTTTTGACAATGACGGTGTTACCGCAGTTGCACGTGACTGTGCCAAGTTGCTTGCCGAAGAAGACGGGCTCGACAGCACGCTGGATATGATCCGCGAAGCTCTGCCGCGCAAATTGCGCGAAACAGCCTATGTCTTTGCCTGTGAAATTGTCCTGTCTGACAGCGAAATCAGCCAAGAAGAACTTCGCATTCTCGAACTGATACGTCACCGGCTTGATATCGACCGTCTTGTAGGTGCAGCCATTGAACGCGCGATGGCCGCGCGTTATGTCCGCCCTGGCGAATTCTAGGTCCGTGAAGATAAAAGCGAAGACAGCACAGAACGACCACATAATTTCCATTCCGACGACATAGCGTCGGCCGACAGTGACGGAATCCGAACGAAACGCGCATAACATCAGGCAAGTGCCTTGAATTGCTGCTTTCTTTGTCAGACCGCCATGTTATGGCCGCACCTGCATTTTTACTGCCGCCCGCCCGGTTCCCCGAACCGGGATGTTTTTGATCGTCTAATCGCTTTTGACAGTCACATTGAAGGCCCACGCGTTGGCCAAAACGAAGGAACACCGTTATGACCGCACTTGCCGGGGAAAATATCGCATTCATCGGTTTGGGACTGATGGGCCGCCCCATGGCGCTCAATCTTGAAAAGGCTGGCGCGATCCTGACCGTCAATACGCGTAATCCCGAAACGCTCAATGCCTTTGACGATCTGGGCGTTGCAACCGCTCCGACGCCGGCTGATGCCGCCGCGGATGCCGATATCGTCATCATCTGTGTCGCCAATACCGAAGCGCTTGAAAATGTCCTACTTGGCGAAGACGGCGTGATTGATGGCATGGAAGAAGGCACCATCGTTGTCGATATGGGCACAACCGCCATCGATGCGACGCGGCGCTTTGCCGATGCAGTCGAAGAAGCAGGCGGCCACTGGATCGATGCCCCGGTATCAGGCGGAACACACGGGGCTGAAAACGGTACGCTCACCATCATGGTCGGTGCTGAAGAAGAAGATTTTCAACGTGTCCAGCGTGTCTTTGGCGTTCTTGGATCACGCGTTACCCATGTCGGGGAAATCGGATCAGGCCAGATCGCAAAAGCAGCCAACCAGATGATTGTCGGCATCACCATCGGTGCCATTGCCGAAGCCTTTTCCATGGCGGACGAGGCCGGGGTCGATCTGCACAAATTGCGCTCCGCGCTGACCGGTGGCTTTGCGGATTCCGCGATCCTGCAAAAGCACGGCGAACGCATGATCGAACGCAATTTCGAACCAGGTGGCAAGGTCGTGACCCAGCGCAAGGACCTGTATCAGGCGCTTGAATTTTCCGAAGGCGAACTGGGCCTTGAACTGCCCTTCTCGCGGCTCGCCCTTGAACTTTACGAAGAACTGATCGAAATGGGCGGCGGCGATCTTGACCATTCCGCCCTGATCAAGATTTACGAAGAAGAATGACATGCAAAAAGCAGGGGGGCCTCGGGCGACCCTGCTTTTTGCAAGCCAAGCAGCGCCTCATCCTGACAGATGCGATCCCATTCGGTACAGGTAAAGCATATCCGATCCCGACTGCATCGGGACTTCGCCAAAGGCCTGCCAGCCTGGAATGGCAAAAGCGCGTGAAATCACAATCCCGCCCGGTGTCATCCGCTGGCTTAACACATCCCCAACATCCGTCATCACGCGCGGATCAAGAAAGCACACAACAACATCCCCCGGATCCTGATCACGCGTTCGAAAATCCGCGCGCACCAGCGAGAGGTTTTCAAGCTGTGCGAGCCGTGCACGAATGCGGCTGACCGCATAGGGCAAGGGCGATAGTTCGATCCCGGTCACGGTAACGTCGGGTCGGGCGCGCGCAATGCTGATCACCAAATCTCCCCACCCCGAACCGAAATCGGCCACCCGGCAGGGTTCCTTGGGCAGATAGGATATGATTTCCGTTCGTGCCTTGCGACCACTTGGCATTGGTACTGCACGCAATCGGATGGCATAGATCAGTATCAGCGCGATAACGACGCCAAGAATGACAAGGATGGATAATTCACTCATGGGCTGGCTAACCAATCTTTCTGATCTGTGCTAGGTTGGGGACTTACTCCTGCCACAGGGCATTGTCCCCGGCAAGTTTTCACCTATCCAAGCGGGACAACCATCGCGCCATGAGCCAAGACGCAAGCAACCGTATCGACGAACTTGAAATCCACATCGCCCATCTCGAAAGCTCGATGCATGATATGTCCGACATGATCAAATCGCAGTGGGACCGGATCGACCTGCTGGAACGGCGCAATAAATTAATGGCCGAAGATATTAAACGGCTTGTCGACTTCCTACGTACATCACCAGAAGATGATGCACCCCCTCCCCATTATTAGTGGTGCCAAGAACTGGCCCCGCCAAACACAGAGATGCCCGTGACCAACCCCTATCTCGACATCCCGGTGTTCGACGATTTCGCCAAGGTTCTTGACCCGTCGGTCTATCACGAACTGCCCGATGACTGGTGGGTTGGCACATCCGATATTGTCGGATCAACCAAGGCGATTGCCGCCGGGCGTTACAAGGAAGTCAACATGGTTGGGGCCTCGATCATTGCCGCTGCTACCAATGCGATCGGGCATTCCGACTTTCCGTTCATCTTTGGTGGGGACGGTGCGGCGATTGCCTGCCCACCCGACAAGGCTTCCGCCGTCCGCGATGCTCTTGCCGCGACCGCCATCTGGGCCAAGGAAGAACTGGGCTTTGATTTACGGGTTGCTTTGATCCGTATTGATGACATCCGCCAAAATGGCCGTAACGTCCGGGTCGCCCGTTTTCTCGCATCTAAAAAGCTTGCCTATGCGGTATTTTCCGGACGCGGCATTTCCTGGGCCGAAGACCAGATGAAACTGGGCCATAACCTGATTGCGCCTGCCCCGTCTGGAACACAGCCCGATCTGACCGGCCTTTCATGCCGATGGTCGCCAGTCCCGGCAGAGGACGGCTGCAAAATCCTGTCGCTGATCATGCTGCCCCGCGATGATCTGGCCCGTTTTGACCTGTGCGCAACCACGCTGTTTGGCATCCTTGAACAGGATCAGCGTGAAAGCAATCCGATCCCGGAATCCGGCCCGGATTTCCGGCTTGGATGGCAAAGCCTGCGCCTTGAAGCACTGGCAACACAAGGGACCGAAGGGTCAAAGTTTCGCGCATGGCTGAAGGCACTTTTTATTTCCTGCGTTGCCCTGTTTCTGTTTAAAACCGGCCGCAAACTTGGCGATTTCGATCCGGTCCATTACCGCGAACAAACCAAACTCAATACCGACTTCCGACGCTTTGGTGATGGCATCTGGCTGACACTGAATTGCTCTGCGTCCCAAATCAGCCAGATTGAGAGCCTGCTGTCAGACGCAGAAAACAACGGCGATATCTGGTTTGGAATAAAGCAGCAGGACGAAGCCCTGATGACCTGTATCGTTCCCGATATTGCCACGGACTCCCACCTGCATTTTCTGGATGGTGCCGATGGCGGTTATACCGCCGCGGCCAGCATCTGCAAGGCCAAGATGAAAAAGCCCGCAGCATAGTCTAATCATGCAAGGTTCGCATCGGCGTAAAATCTTGATGCCTTTCTTGCATCAAACATCGGTTTGCGCGATCCTGACACGTCTTTTGCGAAAACAGGTGACCGCCATGGATACCCGCGAACTTCAGGCATTGATTGCCGTTGCCGATGAAAAATCCTTTCACGGGGCCGCCGCCCATCTTGGCCTGACGCAGCCTGCCATCACGCGCCGCATCCAGCGCCTTGAAGAACGCATTGGCACACAGCTTTTTGACCGGTCATTGAAACCGTTGCAGCCGACCTCCGCCGGGCATCGTGCATTGGCCGAAGCCCGAGATCTTTTGCGCCGCCTTGATGGTTTCACCGAAAGCATCACCGGCAACAATACCGCAATCGGCCCGTTCCGCCTTGGCGTCAGTCATGGGGCTGCACCGCTTCTGGCGGCACGTGAACTGCGCGACCTGCACACACGTTTTCCCGACATGTCCCTTACGATTAAAAGCGGCTGGTCCAGCGAACTGTTGCCACTGATGCGTCGGGGTGAAATTGATGCCATGCTGTCGCTTGACGGACCGCATGGCACAGTCGGCGGGATTGATGTCCGCGATATACCGGCAAGTCTGCGCGCGCAAAAGCTTCTTGATGACCAGATCGTTGCCATAGGGCCACGATCAGAGAAACACCACCCCAAGAACATTGCCGAACTGGCCAGACATCCAATGGTCCTGATGCCGGAGGGCTGCACTTTCCGGGCACTTGGCAATGCGTGGGCGCGTCAGAACGGGGTACAGTTCAAATCCGTGCTCGAAGTTTCCGCCCTTGAATTGCAGATCGAAATGGTTGCCGCCGGGGCAGGATACGGCATCATGGCGCGGCGTTTCTGCATGCACAGCCCGGCGGCAAACCGCATCCGCATCCTCGATATTCCCGGCATGAACTGGGATATGGGGATCATGCTGATCCGCCGCCAAGCCAATACTGATCTTGATGATATCATTGATGCTGTTGGCAAAATTGTCGTCGAAGCCGGAGCAATATCCGACCCTCTGCCAGAAGATAATGCACAAATGTTATCAGTATAATGATCCGAATGAATTGGACGCATTGCACCACCGCGTTCAAAATTGGAACAATTGTTGAAATCCGCTCCGGAGTAGACCGATGAGCCCCACTCTTCGCACCGCCAGGTGGTTTCCCTGGCTTGTTCTTGTCGCTGGCTGTCTTGTTCTGGCAGTCAATCTTGGCATTCGCCCGTCGCTCGGCCTGTTTATCCCTGATATGCTGACTGCCACCGGTTGGAGTGCTTCCACGTTTGGACTGGCCTTTGCCATTCAGAACCTGATGTGGGGCGTTGCCGCCCCGATTGCCGGTGCCCTTGCTGATCGCTATGGCACAACCCGCACCTTGATCGGTGGCGCAGCGTTTTATGCGCTGGGCCTGTATCTGATGGGCACCTCGACCTCACCACTGGAACTGCATCTGACATCAGGCTTCCTGATCGGGGCAGGTGTCGGTGCGACCAGCTTCCCGGTCATTCTGTCCGCCATCAGCCGTGCCTTCCCGCCGAATAAACGAAGCTTCGCCCTTGGACTTGCATCTGCCGGGGGCTCGGTTGGTCAGTTTGTGATGGCCCCGACAACCCAGTTTCTGAATGACAGTGTCGGCTATGTCTCTGCCCTTGCAATCCTTGCCGTCATGTCAATGATCATCGTGCCCTTTGCCTTTGCACTTACGGGCAAGGCCGAGGCCCACGGCCCCAATTCGGGTGGGGTCGATCTTGGCCCGAGCGGGCTGGTCGCCGCCTTCCACGAGGCGCGCAAACATCGCGGTTTCCTGCTGCTGAATGCCGGTTTCTTTGTCTGTGGGTTCCATATTGCGGTGATCGCCACCCACCTTCCGACCTTTACCCAGCTTTGCGGGTTACCCGGTTCGGTCGCGGCACAGGGACTTGCCATTGTTGGCCTGTTTAACATTGTCGGCACCCTGACCGCCGGTTGGGCAGGCGGCAAATGGCGAAAAAAATGGGGCCTGTCGTTTATTTACGGCATGCGAGCAGTGGTCATTCTGATCTTTATGATTGCACCCAAAAGCGCTGAAACCATCTGGCTGTTCTCGGCGGTGATGGGGGCCTTGTGGCTGTCGACCGTGCCGTTGACCAGTGGCATCATCGTGCAGGTTTTCGGCCCGCGCTATATGGCAACGCTGTTTGGCATTGTCATGCTGTCCCACCAGATCGGTGCGTTCTTTGGCGCATGGATGGGGGGAATCATCTTTGATCTGACCGGTAGTTTCGATGGTGTCTGGATCGCTTCCATCGCGCTTGGCATCTTTGCCGCCCTCGTGCATATGCCGATTGACGACAAAGCCCTTCGGGTCGAAGCCAACGCCTGACCAGTGACGATCCTCAGAAAACAAAAGCCGTGACACAGACAGTCTGTGTCACGGTTTTCTCATATTAAACCATCGTCACAATGATCTTGCCGCGCGCCCGGCCCGATGCTTGCCGGGTAAATGCATCGCCGAACTGATCGATTGGCACGGTCCGGTCGATCAGGACCTTCACTTTATTCTCGTGTATCGCTGAAACAACCCGCGCCAACCGTTCCCCGTCAGACATATGAAACACAAACTGCGCATTGACATTATGCGCATGTGCCAGAGCCTCGTCCGGCGGGGCAACAAGCGATAGCAGCCTGCCGCCGCTTCGCAAAACACCAAACGATTTTTGCTGTGTTTCGCCGCCAATGGTGTCAACCACCAGATCGATATCCGAAAGCATTTCCGCAAAATCGGCATGACGATAATCAATCACCTGATCTGCGCCCAATGTCCGCGCAATGTCGATCCCATCCCCGGATGCGGTTGCAATCACGCGTGCACCTGCCGCGCGGGCGAACTGGATGGCAAAGCTACCCACCCCGCCTGTCCCGGCATGGATCAGAACGGTCTGCCCGACACCAAGGTCGCCCAGCTCGAACAGCACCTGCCACGCTGTTCCCGCCGCCGTCGGAATGCCTGCGGCCACTTCAAGCGGCATGTATTCAGGTAGCTTCACAAGGCAATTTGCCGGAACACAGGCGAACCCGGCAAAGGCACCACCTGCGACCGGATCAAGCCGGGCAATAACCTTATCACCTTTCTGCCAGCCGATCACATTTGCGCCGACGTCCTCGATCATCCCGGAAATATCTGATCCCATCGTGTATCGGAATTCCAGCGGGAAATAGCCCTGCAACACGCCGCTTTGCAATTTGATATCCAGCGGATTAAGAGCTGCGGCCCCGACCCGGACCAGCACGTCCTCCGGGCCGATTTCCGGTGTGGCAATATCGCGGATGACAGGTGCCGTATTGTAATCATCAAGTCTAACGGCTTTCATTGCGAGGCCTCCTGATCAGTGATGGGCCATGCGCCCACCTGATACAACCAGCCAAGCCAGTCTTCCAGATGCCACGTATGGGTCACTTTGCCGTTTTCGACATAATGGAATTCGTGGATCGGCATGCGAAATGCCCTGCCTGTCGGCGCAATCCCGAACCATTCGCCTGAATGCGTGCCGATGATTTCCGCCCGCACGGCAACCCGGCCCGGTCCGCCAATCATTTCGTGGACGATTATTTTCACGTCTGGAAAGGCAGCCTGAAACGCCCTGATCAGCGGCTTCATGCCGTCGCGTCCCGGTTCCTGCCCGGGGGCCAGCGGGATATCCTGCCAGTCGCTGCAAACCGCCTCATCCAAAAAGTCGGCACCTTCGCTGAAAGCCCGGTACAGTGCTTCGATGGCCTTGCGATCCGGGTCTGATACCCCGGTAATCGCGGGCGTATTGATTTGATCCGTCATTTTCATTTCCCATTCAGGATTGTTGGATATGGGGAAATGCTACCGACCCTCTCGGCATACTTGAAATCAATATAAAACATGTGACAACATCCATCTCATGGATTTACATGGTATCGACCTCAATCTTCTGGTGGCCTTCGACGCGCTGATGAAAGAACGTAGCGTCACGCGTGCGGGCATTCGTATTGGCCGCACTCAACCAGCCATGAGTGCCGCACTATCGCGACTACGTGGGTTGCTTAATGATGAACTTTTCATCCGCAGCCCTGCGGGTTTACAGCCAACCCCGCGTGCCCTTGATCTTGCCGAACCACTCGGCCATGCACTGGCCGAAATTCAGCGCACGCTTGAATTCACCCAGACGTTTGATCCGACGACGTCCACCGCGACCTTTTCCATAGCACTTTCGGATCATCCGACCTTCAAAGTCCTACCGGTGTTGCTTGATGCGCTGCGTCAGAAGGCACCGGGCATCACGCTGCGGATCGGCAATTTCACCGCCCGGGATGACGCCATTACCCTGCTTGACGCGGGGGAAGCCGACCTAACGATTGGCGTACCGCCTTCTGAAACCGGCCGCATCCTGACCCAGCCGCTTTTTTCCGAAAACTTTGTCTGCGTGATGCGTCGCGACCATCCTGCTGCCAAGGCACCGCTGGATCTTCCAGCCTTTCTGTCGCTATCGCATTTGCTGGTATCACCGGAAAATGACCGCTTTGGTCTGGTGGATGCGGCATTGGCAAAAATGGGCCATAAACGCCGCCTTGCCGTGACCCTGCCAACGATGTACGCCGCCCCGCTTGTGATTGCGCGCTCCGATCTGATCGCGACCCTGATGGCTGGCGTCATTCCAGCGTCTGGCCAGGCCGATGCTCTTGCCATTCGATCGCTTCCCTTCGATCTTGATCCGATTGGCTTCACCATGTCCTGGCATCGCCGCAATGATGTCCATCCCGCACAACGCTGGCTGCGCGATTTTGTCGCGGGCCTGCCGCTTGATGAATAACAAGATGCCCGGTATCTGCTACACCGCCGACCCAAATCGCCTCTTTCCCGCGACATGGCGTTAAGCTAAAACCCGTTAATGGACAGACCGATTTACATGACCCCCGAAGGGCTCGCAGCCCTTCGCACCGAACTTGATCATCTGTGGAAGAAGGAACGACCCGAAACCGTTGCCGTGGTTTCATGGGCGGCAGGCAATGGCGACCGGTCGGAAAATGGTGATTACATCTATGGCAAGAAACGCCTGCGCGAAATTGATCGCCGGGTGCGGTATCTGCGCAAACGGATAGAGGACGCAGTTTTAGTTGATCCGCGCGAACAACCCGACCACAGCCACGTCTTCTTTGGTGCCACGGTCACCTATGTGAATGCACGGGACGAAGAAGTCACCATCCGCATCGTTGGCGAGGACGAGGCCGAAAGCCTCAAAGGCAAAATAAGCTGGATTTCACCCGTCGCACACGCCCTGATGAAAGCCGGTGTCGGTGATGTGGTGACGCTACGCACGCCAGCAGGCGAGGACGAGCTTGAAGTCCTGAAAATCAGCTACCCGACCGTGTAACCATTGGGTTCTGTCACCGCAATTTCATATCCGTCCGGATCACGGACAAAGAACTGATGCGTGCCGTCCTCAAGCTCCGTCACCGGCTCTGGCTTGAACCCGGCATCGTTTAGCGCGTCAAACATGCCGTAAACATCATTGCATTCCAGATACCAGACCAGCCCGGCAAAGGATGGCCGCATCCGGCGTTCTTCATGTGAAACACCGCCATGCGCGGCCAGCATCAAACGTATTCTGGTATCCCCGTTACCTGCCTCCAGCATCGCCCAGACCGGTTGCTCATCCAGGTCGGACAAGGTACGCGCCACCACCTCAAAACCCAGCAAACGGTAAAAATCGATGCTGCGGTGAATCTCGGCAACGTTTAAAAGCGGTGTGGCGGCTGTGATCATCATGATCCTGTTAAACGCAAAATCGCGGCACGATTATGCCCGCCTGCGCCACACGCGTATAGCCCCTGCCGCGCCCGATAAGGCCGTCTTCTCACATCCGGCTTTTAACCCGTCTAGTCGGTTCGGCTTGCAACGGGTCGTCGGGCCAGTAATGTTTGGGATAACGTCCCTTCATCTCGGCCTTGACCTGCGCATAGGAGCCGTTCCAGAACCCGACCAGATCAGACGTTACCTGAAGCGGCCTTTGTGCTGGCGACAGCAGATGCAACGTCACCGCCACCTTGCCCCCGGCGATTTTGGGGGTTTCGGTCGCGCCAAACATTTCCTGCAACCGGACCGGAAGCGCCGGTGTTTCAGCACTATAATCAATGCGGATGTGTGATCCGGTCGGCACGGTCCAGTGGGTCGGTGCCAGACGATCAAGCTCTTGGCGCCTGTTCCAGTCAATGCCCGATACCAATGCCTCGGCCAGATTGACCTGTTTAAGCTGGCTGCGTTTATTGATCCCGCCAAGATATGGCATCAGCCAATCCTCAAGCCTGCCCAAAAGCGCATCGTCGCCCATATCAGGCCAGTTTTCCGGATCGACCCGGTGCAGGAACGCCATCCGTTCGCGCAATCCTTCGGCTGCTTTGTCCCACGGTAGGCAATGCAGGCCAAGGCGACGAATGCCCTCGATCATCGCAGTTGCAATCGCATCCGGTCCGGCTTCGTCACGGGTGTTTTTTTCATCAAGCACCAGCGCGCCGATCCGCCTTTGCCAGCGCGCCTGAACCGCATCGCTTTGCGCATCCCAGAAGACCTCTGTCCCTTCGGAAATCTGATCGGCGAAATGGGTTTCAAGACTCGCGCGCGATAACGGTGCGGCAAGGTAAATCCGTGCTTCGCGCGCCTGCCCGTCAAGCTCCGCCACCGCGATATAGGGTTCGTTCGCCAATGCATCGTCATTGGCCAGTATCCCGCCACGCCCGCCCGACAGACGATAACGCGCATCAGTCCCCTTGCGCCGTTCGCCAATCCGGTCGGGATAGGCAAAGGCCAGAAGCAACCCGACCTGATCGGCATGATCAACAGGATCATCGGGGCCAGCGGGGTCATGATTGCCCGCTTTGCAGGCATCTTTCTTCGCGGTATCACCCAGTCGCCGTGCAAGCTGTCTTGCGGTTTCCGTGATCATTTTTGGGGCCTTGCGGGCCAAAATCGCCTCGACCCGAAGCCTTAAATCCGCCCCACGCCCGCGCATGAAATCCCGATCCGACAAAAGTGCTGCCAGCGCACAGGCAACCTCGCCCAGTCCAAGGCGCGCGCCACGCAACATCATATGTGCCAACCGCGGATGCACTGGCAATCCGGCCATCGCAGTTCCCATTGGCGTGATCCGGTTAGCATCGTCAATCGCCTCAAGCCGCCGTAACACATCACGTGCCTGTTCGATCTTTGCCCCGTCGGGCTGATCAAGCCACGGCAGGCTTGCCGGATCAGACACGCCCCAGCGGGCGAGCTCCAGCGTCAGCGGCGCCAGATCGGCATCAGCAATTTCCGGCGTGGTAAAAGGCGGACGGGCGCGATGTTCGGCTTCTGCCCACAGGCGATAACATACGCCTGGCTCCAATCGTCCGGCACGACCGCGACGTTGTTCGGCACTGGCCTGCGATGATTTGACCGTCACCAGCCGCGTCATGCCCGATGCCGGGTCAAATCTTGGCAAACGCTGCAATCCGCAATCGACCACCACCCGAATGCCATCAATGGTTAATGACGTTTCGGCAATCGCAGTCGCCAGCACCACCTTGCGCATGCCATCGGGTGCTGGCTCAATCGCAATGTCCTGTGCCCTGGTTTCCATCGCGCCATAAAGCGGCGCAATGATCACCGATGGATCAAGCCCGTCTTTCAACGCCGCCTCAACCCGCGTGATTTCCCCCTGCCCCGGCAGGAAGGCCAGGATTGACCCGCTTTCCTCGCGAAGTGCCAACCGGATCGTCGCCGTCATTTCTCGATCAATCCACGCATCAGGTCGGATCGGGACATATTTTGTTTCGACCGGAAAGGCGCGGCCTTCGCTGGTGATCACCGGGCAACCGCCCATCAGGGCCGCAATCGGATCGCCATCAAGGGTTGCTGACATCACGACAATGCGCAAATTATCGCGAAGGGCGGCCTGTGTTTCCATAGCCAATGCCAATCCCAGATCGGCATCAAGCGACCGTTCGTGAAATTCATCAAAAATCACGCAGCTAATGCCTGATAGCTCCGGATCATCCTGGATCATGCGCACCAGAATACCCTCGGTCACAACCTCGATACGGGTTCTGGCGGAAACCTTGCTGTCAAACCGCACGCGATAACCGACTGTCTCGCCCTCGCTTTCGCCCAGCAACTGTGCCATCCGGCGCGCTGCCGCCCGCGCGGCAAGCCGCCGGGGTTCGAGCATCACGATCTTCTGATCATCGCGCCATACACTTTCCAGCAACGCCAACGGCACCTTCGTGGTTTTCCCTGCCCCCGGCGGGGCCTGCAAAACAGCATTGGTACCGGTTTCCAGCGCGGCACAAAGGTCGGGCAGAACGGCATCAATCGGAAGGACGGGAAAGGCTTTGGGCATGAACGGCTTTCTGATTTCTGGCTTGGGGACCGGTATCTGCACCGGTTATTTCCCAAAATGCTCAAACGGGCAAGGTTAGGTGTCTCTGGTACTCACCTCAATCCGCCGCGCATTCAGGATAATCCCCCGCTCCCCACCAATCCGTTGCAGGGTTTTAAGCCCGCGCGTCAGCCCATAAAGCTCTTCCATATCACCACTTGTGCGCATTTTCTGCGCCTCGATCCGGGTGATCTTAAAAAGATCGAGGAAGGCCTCCTCGGAAAGCGCACGAAGGGCTTCTTCCTTCCCCGGCCGGGCCGGATCAGGATGCTCGAAAGTTAACGGCAACAAAGGGTTCAATGTGTGTTCCATCGCCGCCTTTTCTATCACAATCGACAATGCCCAGACCATCCAGGCCTGCGTCCAGCGCATATAATTACGACGATCCACGCCAAGGCACCCGATCCCGGCATAAAAAACACCGCGTTTGGTATCAAACAATGCATGACATGCCCAATCGGCAATCTTCTGTGCCGCGTTCAGTTCCCCAAACCGGCACAGTGTCGCAATTGCCTGTGCCACCGCATGACAATCAAGATACCCATCCCGCCAGGCAAAGCTGCGCGGATGGCCGGTCGCATCAAAGCATTCGGTACGATAAAACACATATCCGCGCATGACCGCGTCATCCAACCCGACCATCCCGGATGCACGAACCCGATCAAGAAGATCAAGGATGTACCCGGTATGAAAGCCATCAATAAATCGATGATGCGCCCGCGTGCCATATTCCCACGCCCCATCGGACCGCTGTGCGGTCAAAACCCGCGCAACCGCCTTCTGGCTGATCTCATTACCCGGATCAATCCGATGTAACGCCCACGCTGTCCAAAGGCTGGCATTATGGATTTCTGCATGCCCTTGGCCGACATAGGCAAAATACCCATCCCGCCAAAGCCCACGCAAAAACCCCGCGGCACGTTGCATCACCGGATCGGTTGGCGACATACCGCGCGCCATTAGCGCATCAACGACAAAGCTCGTAACAATCGCATTGGACGCACCGCATGACACATAAAAGGCGCGCGCCTGCCATGCAAACGGATATCCCCATCCACCATCGGCGTTTTGCATCTGGCAAAGCCTTACGGCCACGTCACAAAGCCGAACACCATCGCCTGCCCCCAAAAGCAATGCCAATGTTTTCGGGTTTTGCAAAACCGGAATGATCGCGATGTGGCGCAATGCCCGCGGCCCACGCTTTATCGCCTGCAACCACACCAGCCGCGCCATGCGAAACCGTCCCAAACCACTTGCCCGGAATAACCGGCTTTCAAGCCCGTCGAACGGATCGGCGCCGGCGAAGTCGGTGTGAACAATCCCCGCAAGAACACGATCACGCACCGCAATCAGATCATTGCCTTGCATCGGCATTCTCCCGCATGGCAATCCCCGCCGCCATCCCGCAACAAATCAGGTAATGCCCGTATGAAAGCGTATTATCCGTCACCATGGTTACAGCTACCGATGCCAGAATACAGACAGCCACCCGCGACCCCCGCGCAAGCCATATCAGCATCCCCCAGCCCATCACCCAAAGGATTATACCGATCAATCCCGTCTCGAACAGGATGCGGAAATGGTCGTTATGAAGCGCGCCAAAAGCCGCTGCAGATGGCAACCGCTGCAAAACTGCCTCTACACTTCCCGCGCCAAAACCAAGCCACTGCTGAACGGTGTCAGCCTGTAACCAATCATCCCAAAACATCTTCCAGAACGCCAATCTCCCGCTGCCATGGGTCATCAGAAGACGCGGCAGCCAGATAGCTGCCATCACAATTGCGCCGAGCAAAACCGGTATCCCCAAAAGCCAGGTCATCGCATGCGAAAACCGCCCCCGCCCAAGCAAAACAATCACAAGTGCCAGAACCGCAATCCGCGTCTGGCTGAGCAAGACGGCAATGCCGCTGATCACGCCGATCACACCACGTGCAGGCCGCGCCATCACACAGGCCAGCACAAACAACCCCAGAAACAAAAACGGGTGATTAAGCCGCCATCCCTCGTGCGTTGCCTGAAAAACACTGGCAACCGGCAGATAAACCGCAAGTGCGGGCACCATGACGTGCAAACACTCCCGCCCGAGACAAATCCCGCAAACCAGCCCCAGCGGCAGGATCAAAAGATTGCCGATCAGCCGCAGCTTCTCGTCACTATCACCATCGCCAGCCCCGACAACCGCGATCAACCCACACAACAAAAGACCGGCGACCAATCCATCGCCCTTTAATCGGGCCCGGAAAACCGCAGGAAAAACCCAAATCCCCCAGAAACCAATCAAAACAAGCTTCGGCGCCACCCCGCCGAACCCGGTCAGCCAAAGGGATACCAGCATTGCGCAAGTACCCGGCAAGATGACAAGTATAGAAACACCTGTTAGGGACGCGGCCCGATCCGACTTCAGGTTCAGCTCGGCCATAAACATCCCCACCCGAAACTGGTCCCACCACACCACAGGACAAACCCGCAAAACTCCGTTATCGTGATAGTATTGTATTCACGGATATTTTCGGGATGCCGATGCCACGACTGGGACAATTCTGTCTGACATCGCAAATCGTTCTGGCACCGCTTCTGCTGGGCGGAGCGCGGCCATGGGCGATGGCGGTTCTGACCATTCTGACCGGTATCGGGCTGATCGTCACCGGATGGCGCAGCAGGATGGAACTCACCCCAGGCATTCGGCAGATTGTCCTCGCCGGGGCACTTGTTTCTCTTTGGCTGGTATTGCAGGCAATACCAATCTGGCCTCTCCAGCCCCTGCCCTTTGATGCGCCCCGTATCGCTCTGTATCCGAATGCGTGGCAATCCATGATCGGCAATATCGTCTGGCTGGTTGGAACCTGCATTCTCGCGGCACAGAATGCTCGAAACCAGGGCGCGGCTTTCATCCACCATATCGCCGTCGCCGTGGTAGTTTCCGCATCCATTCAGGCCATCCTTGCGGCCTTTGCCGATGCAATGGCGCTTAAAACCACCTACTGGTTTGCCAAGCAGGCCCATCTTGGCGACTGGACCGGCACCTTTGCCAATCGCAATGCCTTTGGCGGGTTGATGGCAATTGCCACCTTGTGCTGCCTCTATCTGTTTTGCCGCAGAAGTGCCACCACGACCGGGCAGCGGATCGACCATGCAGGCGGCTGGGTTGCCTTTGCCCTGATTTTCACCGCCGCCGTGATCGAAAGCCATTCGCGCAGTGCCGTTATGACCCTTGCCATCGCAGTCGCGGGTTTCGCAATCCTTTATCGTCCGGCCCGTTTCCGGATCGGAATTTGGCGCGCCACCTATCCTGTCCTGATTATCATCAGCATGCTGGCGATCCTGACAATTATTGCCGCGATGGCACCTGACCTCGGCAATCGTTTCGCCGAACTGGCACGACCCGATCTGATCCAGCGCGACGACGCATGGCAAACAGCACTCATCGCGATATCCCATCGCCCGCTTGCCGGTTTTGGCCCCGATGCTATCGCACTGGTGATGGATCATTTCGCCATCACCGGTCTGAACCGTAACGCTGCATGGTTCAGCAGCCATAACCTGTGGCTCGACGCCGCACTTGTTTTCGGCATCCCCACCACAATCCTGATTGTCGGTTTCATCCTGTACCGGTTAAGCCGAGCGATCCGAAACACGGGAAACAGAGCGGACCAAACTCTGCTGATCACCCTCGCCATTGTGAGCGGTACCATAGCCAGTCTTGGCTGGGTTGCCTCTCTCCCGGCGCTCATTCTGCCGTTCCTATCGGTTCTGTGCGGTCTTGAAGCAGCGCCGAAAGCGCAAGGTTGCGAAGTCTCACAATATCTGGACGGTTACCCGAGATCAGAACCGCGTCTTCCAGCTCCTGCGCTATCGCCAAGGGATTAGCTCCCCCGATTTGTGTACTTGCAACTGCATGCAGGGCCTTCAGGTTGGGATCAAACGGTTCATCTTCTTGATGCTTCTTTAGAATTTCCAGCAACTCTGCCCAGTTCCCTGAACGGAAAAGATCAAATCGTTCCTGACGATCCGCATAGCGAAGCAAACCGTCCCCATCCCGAAGTGCCAGTTGGACGTCATTTGGCCTTACTCCGGTCAGCACATCGAACTCGCGAACAAAGCCAACCGTTCCGACCAACACCAATATTATGCCAAAGACCAAAAGAAGCAGAGAACGTCCCATCCTTTATGTTCCCCAAACCGTGTCAGTCCTATAGCCATACGTTTTTGGGGTATCAGCGGCCATTAACACCAGACCATCAGGGGAGCATTCAGCGATTCCGAACTGATCCAGTGCTCTCATAACATCTGGCCGTCGACTGAAATTGTTGCGCACAACCATCAACCGTACGTCAGCCAACCGCATCAGGGTTACAGAATCTGCCACCATAAGAACGGGCGGTGTATCAATGACGATCCTGTCATAGCTTGAGCGCATGATTTCAGTCAAAGCTCCAAACCGACTTTCGATCAACTGCGTTGCCAGCACACCAGGCAATCCGTCTCTGGCACCAAGATAATCCAGATTTCGATCAACCTTGGTCACCTTGGATACAAGAACAGAAATATCCTCTTCGCCGATCAAAACGTCTGAAAGGTCGGGAATTCCGGCAATAGACGAAAGATGTCCCGGGCGTCGCAAATCACCGTCAAGCAAAAGGGTCTTAAATCCGCGCCGGGCATATGACAGTGCTAGTTGAGCTGAAAGACGGCTTTTACCCTCATTTGGACTTGCCGAGCCGACGCAAATCACCTGCGCCTTACCTGCATCCAGCTGTCGAGGATCGGGTTCGGTTCGCATCATTTCGGTCAGGACAATAAGATGCCCCAACGCTTCTTCTGTCGTTTCGCCGATTTCGAGATGTTGCGAATCATCGCGACTTAACGGCACTCTCCCTAACACTGGCAAAAGAAAAACACGTTTCAGATCTTCATCACTCCGTATTGCCTGATCAAAATAATCACGCAAAATCACGATCAAGACGGAAACAAGCAAAGCAACAAGAACACCCGCGATCCAAAGATCGTTCTTCCTGGGGAACTCGGGATAAAGCGGTACTGAAGGAAGCTGCAGTAGAAGCGTATCGGGCTTCAGCTCGGCAATTGATGATAGAAGTTCCTGTTCGCGAGCCCCTAAAAGCTCGACGGTCCGCTTTGCTTCCTCGACATCTCTTTCAAGCACTCCCTGTCCGGCCAAAGCCTCGTGTTTTTTAACGAGTTCTTTCTTCCATCGCACAAGCTGTTTCAGAACAAGTTCATAGCGAGCCTGAGCATTGGCATTACCGAAGTCAATCTGACGCGCTGAACGTTCTAGTGCCTTTGCAAGGGTTTGCTGAACACTCCAGATTTCCCCGGAGATACGAACCATCGAAGGGTGAGCAGGCTGATATCTCTGTTCCAATTCGGCGTAATTCTGCTGCAAAACCTCGTATTTCACCTGAAGATCCCGAACCTGATCGTCCTTGGCAATATCGGGAAGAGCCAGCAATTCCTCACTGGATTTTACAGCCTGACGCTTTTCAAAAAGCATCCTTGCCGCTTCTTTTTCCTGAAAGGCAGTGTCAAGTTCGGCATTCAGATCATAAATCCGCTCAAGGATCAGTTCTCTTTCTCTATCAGCAATGTTACCGGAAGACTTTTCCCAGTCGGCATGACGCTGCTCAACAGTTTCCAACCTCTTTCGAGCTTCGTCCAACTGCCTTTGAATCACAGTTAACTGGTTGTCCATCCCCCGACGAAGTTCATTATTTCGCAACCAAACAAAGCTCTCCGCCACCGCCGACACGATCTGGTAGGCTCGTTCAGGATCATCATCCGTAACTCCGATTTGAATGACGGTCGAATTTCCTATCCTCTCTACATCAATCCGTCTTCTCAAAGCTTCGACATCTTTATCAATTTCGTCAGAAACTTTGGCATCTGATGCGATAAAACCCTGATCATTGCCGAATATCCTTCGCAGGAAGTTTCCCCGCGCGTTGGCTTCCTGCGAAAAAATGATACCTTGTCCGCGCAAAATCGACATAACCGTCGACAACGTTTCGTTGCCAACAATCATCTCCATTCGGGTTTCAACGAATTCGGCTGCGTTTGGCCAAACCGCTTTTGGGAAATCTGTTTGTGTTGTTGCCGGTTCTTCCCGAACAAATCCAACCGACGCAAACGATTTGTATACGGGCGAAAAAAATGAAATCGCAACGGATGCCATCATCAACAAGGCGACGAATGAAACCGCAAAAACGCCGCGACGCCGATACAAAATCCCCACAAGATCGGAAATGGTCATTTCCAGATAACGCTTCGATGCGATACGGGATACTGACTCTCGCTCATCTCTCATCTCGGGCTCACTGACTGCGGGATTTCGTATAGCCCGTCCCCGGTCAACTCCTTGTCATAAAATACAGGGGTCTGCTGGCTTTCGATCGGCAACTGGTTGCTGTAATATTTTGAATACTTTAATTCGAGAAAAAGGTGGTCGGCGTCAGCGGTCTCTCCTTTATCTTCTCCACGCTCCTGAAGCTTGGAACGCTGATAAGTTTGTTCCACAAAACTTATTTGGACCATACTTGAATAAATATTGGGCGATTGCCGCTTTAGCTCTTCGATCACACGACTTCCCCCACCACTGAAGTCCGCAGAAACCAGATGAAACACAAATTTTATTAAAACGGCTTCGACCAGAAACCCGACACCACTCACCGATATTCCCGCTTTCACGACGAAAAGAACGTTTTCAAGCAGCGACAGAACAGAAACCAGATCTGTTGCGGAGAGATTTCCAAACCATTCTTCAGGTGTCCCAGCGTTGCCTACATTTTGATCTGTCAGGGCGTTAAACAACCAAACGATCAGTTCCTGAGTGATGTCGGCCAACGCAATTTCACCAGTTACCCCGGCAGTCCTGAAAACTAGGAAGTCTGCCAATTCTGCTGCTAGCTCCGGAATTTTGTGGTCAATGCGACTTGATGGTACGGTGAGCGGTTCAGTGGATTGCGCAACAGCTTGGGACGCAAAAGCAAACATCCCACCTGCGAATACACAGGCAAAGAGAACCCGCCATTTCAACCGCATCACAACAGCAGGAATCACAATTCGCGCAAACCACGCAAGACCACAAACATAGCGCGGCACCATAACTCTCGGCGCACAGACCATCCGCCATGCGAATTCCAACCCGTATCGTTGCCAGATTTTCGGTGCCCGTTTGATATCACCAGAAAGCACATCAAACGCCCCACCAACCCCCATGACAAACCTGCATCCGGTTTGGGCACCGTAATCGATCACAAATGCATCCTTGCGTGGGCTTGGAAGGGCTACAAAAACCGCATCCGCCCTGCTTCTGCGCACCATTTCAGCCAGTTTTGCATCATTCGTCTCATACCCATGATGGGCACCAACGATGGTCAGATTAGGAAAATCGAGCCGAAGTCTTGTCTGAAGCCGATCCAGAACTTCGGCGCGTGCGCCAAGTAAAAATACCGAATACCCGACCGCCTCAAACCTTGGCAAAAGGCTTTGCATCAAATCGATACCCGTCACCCGTTCGGGTACCGCAATCCCGAGCAAACGTGCTGCCCAAACAATCCCCATGCCATCTGCAGACAGGCAGTCGGCCTGCGTCAGAATCCTCCAAAGGTCTCGGTTCCGGCAGGCCTGCGCAAATTTGACCGCATTTAGCGACAGGTGACGGAAACAGACCTCATGATGGATGTGCTCACAGATACGGTCAGCCAGTTCCATCTGCCTGCTCAAATCAAGAGTCAGACCGAAAAATGCCCGTCGGTCGCTGTTCATCCTCGCCGATCTCTCCCCAATGTCTCCCGATGCGATGGCTGTAATTGTTTCCGCCCCAACAACCATCTGACAAAGCATTGAAATTGAAAGTAACTTATGATTGTTTTGTCATCAAGATAAACACCATAAGGTGATAGCGCGTGAAGATCATTCTGGTCACGAATATCGTTCCGCCTTACCGGCAGCGTGCTTATGGCGTGCTGGCCCGCCTTGCTCGCGCCCGCGATCGGGATGGTGAACTTCATGTTGTCTGCACCCAGCATCACGAACCGCAACGCGGATGGCCGATCCTAACCGGTGATTTCACGCAGTCGATCCTGCCCGGCGTCAAAATGCCACTTGGTGAAAATCGCGTCATCGCCCTGAATTTTGGGCTACTACACACTCTTGATGCTGCCCGACCGGATGTTCTGGTTCTTGCCGGATTCGGTCCGGCGCAATGGCAGGCGCATCGTTATGCCTATAGGTACAATATCCCGACCATCGTGCAATTCGATGGCTGGGCCGGATCGGATGTGGCATATCAAAATCCACTGCGGCAAAGCATCCGGCACAGGATGATCGCGCGTGCCAGAATCGGCATCGCTGCCGGGGAGAATGGCCATGACTGGTTTGTCCGTTTTGGCAAGGCCGGAACCGACATCCTGATCGCACCAATTCCGCCCTCTTTCACGCCCCCAGATCATCGGTCGGGATTTGATGATCGCCCGATCGATCTTCTGTGGTGCGGGCGACCGACACGATCCAAGGGTTTCGATACCTTCCTTGAAATCGCAAGCCAGCTTCATCGCAATGGGACTGCCAAAAACATCCGGATCGTCGGTGCAGATCATCACAACGGCGTTGCGGACCGGCTGTCACACATGGGGTTAAGCGCGGCTACAGAGCTTATGGAAAACGTCGCGCCCTCGAAACTTCCGGCTCTTTACCAGCAGGCCAAACTCTGCCTTCTGCCAAGCCGCAATGATGCCTATGGCGTCACCGTGATCGAGGCTATTACCTGCGGAACAGTCGCTCTGGCAACCAACCAGGTCGGCTGCGCCCGTGATGTTCTAGGCTCGTCCGAAATCCTGCCTTGCAACATTCTGTCGGTGTGGGTTGATGCGTGCACCAGACTGCTTTGCGATCAGGTAGCATGGCAGGAAACACAAACCGCGCAGCATGCGCGCATCCCCCATAACAATCCCGCCCATCACGCTAAAACACTCTGGCAGGCCTGCCTTATGGCGACGAACCAGACGGAGGCCGCCTGATGCATCAACACCTTTCCAGGCCCAACGCCCCCGTCTGGATGATCGGTCGCAATGACCAGTTCTGCATTCTCGCAGCCCATCTTGCGAATCATAACCGGCTGGTCCGCTGGGACAGTTTCTGGCGTCATGACGGCAATGGTCTGATCACGCCACCGGCACGACATGTCGACCCGACGCTCGCCTGTATTCCCGGTCGTCATCTTCTGCCTGATCTGCTGGGCAAGGTCGCCCAAAAACTACGCCTGCCTGCACGCAATCTTTATTCCGATCTGCCGCTGTCATGGCTGGCACGTATCCATATGCCCGATGCCCGCATCCTGCACGGACAGGGGAATTACAGCCTACCAGCCATGCACGTCGCCCGCGCGCATCGCATGACAATCATTTCCGATGTCACCGGCCAGCTTGCCCCGATCCGCCACCGCCAACTTACCGATGAATATCGCCATCACGGTTTACGTTATCGCGAGATATCGAACTTCCTTGCCCGTCGCCGGATCGCCGAAGCACGCTTTGCCGATGGGGTCTTTGCGCCCTCCGACGCGGTCGCCGCAGGGCTTGAAGAATGCGGCATCAATCCCGCCCGCATTCATCTAGTGCCCTTTGCATCCAGCCTGTGCGCGCAGCTTTTAAACAGCAAACGACCACCACAAAGCCGCGGTGTCACCCGCCTGCTTTATATCGGTAACATCGCGATTGCCAAGGGCATCCGGATATTGATCGAAACCTTTCGAACCTTGCGCACCCGGCTTGGCCCGACCATTACGCTTGATCTGATCGGCCCGGGCCAGTCTTGCGCGCTTGCCTATCTGGCCAAGCTCCCTCAGGGCTGCGTCTGGCACGGTCCGCTTCCGCAAACAGAACTGCCCCGTCACTTGGCCTCCGCTGATATATTTGTATTTCCCAGCCTGTCAGAAGGCTGCAGCCTTACCGTGCTCGAAGCCATGGCAGCCGGATGTGCCGTGATCGCAACCCCCGATGCCGGAAGCCCGATCAAACATGATCAAACCGGCATCCTGATCCCACCACGCAATAGCGAGGCACTTGCCGATGCCATCCTCCATCTGCAGGCAAATCCGGCCACACGCAGTTTCTTTGGCAAAGCTGCCCGCCAGCAAATCTCTATCGACATTGCGCAAGGTTATGGCAACCGGGTCGAGGCCGCCTATGACAGGATCCTTGCCCGTCATGCATAGGCTGTATCCCGTCTGGCTTCTCATCGCCAATCTGGTCGCGCGCCTCGGCGGCATGATCATTCTGCTTTTGATCGGCCATCACTTTGCCCCGGATCAGCTTGCAGATTACTTCACTGCCCTTGCAACCGTCGGACTTGCTGTAACCATCGCGCAGGCCGGATGTGGTCCACTTCTCATCCGACTTTATCAAACCAGCCAAATCAAGGTGATTGTCGCCATCTGCTCTCTGCGCGTGGCTTTGGCGCTTGCGGCAACCGCATTCGTCATCATCACCACCAATATCCCTGTATCACCGATCCTGCTGATGCCACTTACCGCGGCATTTGCCTCGGACTGGATCATTACCGGCCGCGGGCAGCTTTACAAAATCGTCCTTATTGCCGTTTTGAGCCAGAGCGCCGGGGTAGTCACCGCCGTCATCGCCATTGCAACCGACAGCAATCTGGCCCTGTTTGCCATCGCCCCCGCGATATCACTGGCAAGCCTGATCGCTGGCTCACTCTTGACCCTGCGCGAACACCCTCGCGAGCACATCGCGACCAGAAGACTTACCCGTAACCAAGTGATCAACCTGATTGGGTTCACCCTGCTTGTCGGGGCGCTGCCCAATCTTGATTTCGTATTACTCGGTCAAAACCTGCCCGACTCACCGCAGGCCAATCTGATACTGGCCCAACGCATTTTCCTGATAACGGCCGCTATCATCGCCAGCATTTCGGCTGCATTGTTTGCCAAACGACAGGCCGGGTTGCTCCTTGATATCTGGCTTATCGCTCCCCCGCTTGCCATAACCACAATCCTTCTGCTGCTGCCCGAAGCACTGACGTTTCTGTTTTACAGCACTGCCAATGCCGACCTTGCCTCCTTGCTGCGCACGGGCGCCTTCTGGCCCGTACTTCTCGCCATGATCTCGCGCCAGATCCTGATCTCCCAGGAAACGGAAAGCCGGTTCTTCCCTGGCTGGCTTTGCCTTGCTCTTCTGGTTGTCTCAGGCGTGCTTCTGCCGGCTTCCCCTCATGAAACCGATGCTGTGATCATTATGCAGCTTCGCCTGAGCCTCTGCCTGATCCTGATCGCAATATGTTACCGCAGTCCCATTTTGCGGAACAAACCGGTATGAAGAGATTGCAGGCCGAAATCATCAATAACTGCCTCGTCACAGGCCAGTATGGCGATATCCATTTCGGGCCATGGGGTTTTGAATGTTCCGACCGGCATTCTTTCGTCACACTCACCGACCAATGCCGTAATGCGCGCCATATTGGCAATCAATGGCAACTTGCCGAGGGCGACTGGGCGCTTGATTATCATACCCGTCAAACAGATCCGAACACGCTGCACATCCGGACGACACTCACCGCGCGTTGCGACGGACTGTTGCAGGATGCCGTCATCCGGCTGGTCTTTGACAAATCCAACATTCAAACCGGCGAAATTGCCGGTCGCACATATCCCCACACCGACAGTGACAGATACCGCCTTTACCCCGTCCGCAACGTCCGACTGAACGGAACCGATGGCACAATCGTTTCCGTCACCCTTGATCGTTATGACGGTGCCGGTCGCTTTGCGCCCTATCTTTATCTGCGCGATAGCGACGATCATTGGATCATTCATGCCCGTCTGCTGCCAATTGATCCAGTCGATCACGTCTGGCTGCGCTGGGCCAACCGCCTTTTCACCCTGTCCACTCCGGACTGGCTTGCGCGTCTGATCTGGAAATGCCCGGGCGGTAGGACCATCTTCTGGCGCCTGCGCGAACGGCTTGGTCGGCACTGCCCCGAAATACAGGCCGTACCGCTCAATAACCTAAAATCCGGCCAGTCCCTGCTGCTGGAGGTCACATGTCGCTTCCCGTAAACCCTTCCAATCTGCAGGAACGCTGCCTTCGCCTCGCCCGTCTGATAGGCGATCAACTGGCTGATCAGCAATGCAAGGACGGCAACTTCGCGCAGCACAGCTTTTACGCCAAGGCCTATGCCCTCGCCCTTTGGCAAAATCTGGATGATGCCCGCTATCTACCGAAAAGAATCGCGGCGATAAACGCCCTGAAAATCGAAAAGCAGGACCACCTCTATCACCGTGAATTCATCGAAAACGTACTGCAAAGCTGCCCGGACATGAACTTCGAAACCCGGAACGCCATCTTGCGAAACGCACCATATCAAACACCCAATGTCGCAAACTGGCGCATCCTTGCCATGCGCATCCGCCAATCAGGTTCATGGCGGGATAAACTGCGCGCCAAACTCGACTGGTTTTATATCCGCGTCCGCTTCTGGCGCGTGCCCGCTTTCATGGATCGTCCCGGCTGCTTTTCAGCCCAGTATCATTCCTTCTGCGCAGCCTTGCTGTCCGATAGCCCCATCCAAGCTCAACGTGAAATCGCGACATATACCACCAATCTGATCGCACAGCTTTGCGGGACGACAGGCATCCCCAACCCTGTCGGGCGTGGTGCCGGGCAAAGCTTTGGTGCGGCAACCGCCCTTTATGCCTTGCTCAAACACGGTTATCGCCGGGAGGCTGAATCCATTCTGTTTCACCTTGAACAGATCCTGTTGATGACCGAAACATTGCCGCTAAACCTGCTTGCCCCCCATCCTTTGCCTGATGCCCCCGGCCCGGACAATTCACAAACACCGGGCTGGTATAGCTATAACCGGCATTACGATTATCTGGCTTTCACCGGCTTCTGGCTGTTCCGCGCAGCGATGAATAACCCATCCGAACCTTCGCCAAACATTCCGGCCACCGCCACGTCCGATTTTCTTGTGATCAAGGATACCCGCCATTATCATGCCCGCATGTGCCTGCGGGGAAAGGCGTCTTATGACGTCACACCATCACCAGTTCTGATCACGAACGGCCATATTTTCCTCCCCCCTACCGGCGGCGAAGAAGACTTTCCAAGCCTCTATAGCCCGGCATCCCAGCCTCTTCCCGCCTTTGCCGGTCACGAGGTTTTCGGGGCATTCACATCGAGCACCGTCAACGATACCAGCGTAAATATCACATTCAGGCTGGCAGAGTTCCGGGGGCTGCGCAGCATTACATTCCACGAGGACGAAATTGTCATCCATGATCAGGTCCAGACAGACAGCCCATCGGGTCTGCATCTGTTCCGCCTGCTGGTTCCCGCCAGTTTTGCCTTTGAAAGACTAGATAGAACCCGGATTGACGTCCCCGAATTGAACCTGCACCTGATCGCCGATCATCCGCTCCATATTGCCGATGACGGCCTGTTTGCCGTAACCGGCCCGGTTAAAACGATCTTTGTATCGAACCAAAGCACCGCAACACTTCGCATTGTCTGGAATCCGTCATGACCCGGGATGATGCGATCACCGTGATCACCACGGTTCGAAACGGCGATGCCTTTCTGGACCGCTATTTTGCCAATCTGTCGCATATTCTGCGCCCGCAGGATTGTGCGGTAATCGTTGACGACGGATCAACCAATCGCGTCATACTTCCCAAAGGATTAAAGCAGGCCCGGCTTATCCGAAGCAATCCGATTGGCAGGGGGGCTGCGCTTAATCTTGCCATTTCCTATGCCCAAACCGACCAGATTGCGATTCAGGATATAGACGATCTGTCGTATTCCGACCGACTGCTGATACAAGCCGACATTTTACGCACCAATCCGCATGTACTCGCCTTTACCAGAGGACAAGAAGCACAAGTAAAAACCAGCAGCGATCAATGGCATGAAATGCCCGCCGTGCAGCTTTATCGCAGCAATCCGCTGCATCATTCATCTTTGGCTTTCCGTCGCGATATCTGGCAACAGGCGGGCGGATACGACCCCGATTTGCCCTGCTGCATTGATCTTGATTTTTACCTGCGGGCTACGCGCATTGCCGGGGCCGCCATCTGGCGGTTGGACCAGCCATTGATCACGCGAAATACCGATCCTTCAACCCGCCACTTTGCGTCCATCCAAACCACAATTTATCGCGACACATTGCGCCATGTTCTGGCCCGCCATCGCAAAGGCATAGCCCCGCCGATCTGGATGCGCCTCTTTGATCTCAAACGCGCATTGGGGATCGGCATATGACCAAACCCCCGCGAATTATCGCCATGCTGCAACTGCCCCCGCCGATGCACGGGGCTACGGCCATGAATGAAAGGGCGCTGACCGCATTACAGAAAACCTGTGATGTGACACTGCTTGAAATGCGTTTTACCAATCATCCGCGCGACATTGCCAAACTGACAATCGGCAAACTGGTTAAGGCATTTTATCTGTCGCTCAGGCTGCTCTTCGAGCTCTGGCGAAAACCTGATGCGCTTTACATCAATTTTGCCCCGTCCGGCAGCGCGTTTTATCGTGACAGCATTTATGTCCTTATGTCGAAGCTGTTTGGCATCCCGGCGATCCTGCATCTGCATGGTCAGGGCCTGCAAGCAGGCCGGGAAAACAGGTTTGCAGCCTGGCTGCAACATCGAGTCTTTACCGGGCAAACCGCTATCATTCTTGGCGATGCCTTGCGCCATGAACTTTCAGGCCTTGGTTGCCAATCCACAATCATCGCCAACTGCCTTCCTGAAGAGGCCTTCCAAATAGCACAGCCCCTATCCGGCAACACCACGCCACGCCTGCTTTATCTGTCGAACCTGTTTCGCAGCAAGGGCATTGACGATGTGCTGGCGGCCTGCGCAATCCTTCGACAGCGCAATATTGATTTCGCATTGGATATCGCCGGGGCAAATGGTGACATTTCAGCCGGCGAACTTGAACGATTAGTCGACACTTTCGACCTTGAAAATCACTGCCTTTATCACGGCCCGGTCGATGCCGGTTATCGCACAAAGCTTCTGTCCAAAGCCAACCTTTTCCTGTTTCCCACCCGCTACCCGAACGAAGCCCAACCCCTTGTAGTGCTGGAGGCCATGGCCGCTGGGGTTCCCGTCATCACCAGCAGCATCGGCACATTGGGCGATATCGTTCGAGACGGCGAAACCGGGCGTGTCTGCCAACCGGGCAATCCCGAAATACTGGCTGACCGGATATCCGACGCTTTGGCTCAAACAAAAGAAACACAGGATATGGCAAATGCCGCACAGGCCTTTTGCCACGCGCATTTCAGCAAGACCCGTTTTGACCACGATTTGCAGCAACTCATCGGTCAAATCGTTTCTTGATCTCGATGGTAATGCCAGCCCAAAAATATCCATACAGTTTTGATCAGGAAAGAAGCCCAAATGACCCGCGATGAATTCAACGCATTTTGCAAATCGCTGCCCGTAACGACCCATGTCGTGCAATGGGGCCGTGCGGATGTCTGGAAGGTCGGTGACAAGGTATTTGCGATTGGTGGCTGGACCAAGGGCAACACGCTTGGGATTATCTTCAAGGTTTCCGATATCGCCTACGAGGTTTTAAAGGAGCAACCCGGTTTGCGGCCTGCCCCGTACCTTGCCTCGCGCGGCATGAAATGGATCCAGCATTATGATGTGCCGGGACTTGATGATGCAGGTCTGCGCGATCATTTGCAGGCATCACACAAAATCGTCGCTCGCGGCCTCACCAAAAAGAAACAGCGCGAGCTTGGCCTTTATCAGATTTGATCAACCCGGCTTTTACAAACGCCAGAGCTCGATGCCCGCAGGCACCTTGTCACGCTGCAGGATGGCGCGCACATCGGCAACAAAGCCTTTGCCATCTTTCAAAAGACCCTGCACCAGCGGCCAACCCTTAGCAACATATTCGCGGTGCGACACCGCCAGCACCACGGCATCCGCCGGTTTCAGGTCGCCATCACCACACAGTTTCAAACCATCGAATTCATGCTCGACTTCCTCGGCATCGGCATGATGATCATGGACCTGAACATTAATCCCTGCTTCTTCAAGCGAACGGATGATATCGATCACACGCGTATTACGGATATCGGGCACATCTTCCTTGAAGGTCAGGCCAAGAACCGTAACGGTTGGGTTCTTGGTCGCACCTTCGCGAAGTAACGCGCGGATCACCTTGTTGGCAACAACCTCGCCCATGCCGTCATTCACCCGGCGGCCAGCCAGGACCACCTGCGGATAATAGCCAAGTTCCTCGGACTTATGGGTCAGGTAATAGGGATCAACCCCAATGCAATGGCCGCCGACAAGCCCCGGCGTAAAGCGCAGGAAGTTCCATTTGGTCCCGGCAGCATCCAACACGTCACGGGTATCAATCCCCGCCCGATCAAAGATCAGCGAAAGTTCGTTCATCAACGCGATATTCAGATCGCGCTGGGTATTTTCAATCACCTTGGCGGCTTCGGCGGCCTTGATGGTCGGAGCCTTGTGAATACCGGCCTTGACGACAGAGCCATAAACGGCAGCAACGATCTCAAGCGTTTCTGGAGTCTGTCCGGATACAACCTTGGTGATGGTGGTAAAGCGGTGTTCCCGATCCCCCGGATTGATGCGTTCAGGCGAATAACCCACCGTGAAATCGGAGCCAGCTTTCAGGCCCGAAAGCTGCTCAAGGATCGGAAGGCATTCTTCTTCCGTCGCACCGGGATAAACCGTGCTTTCATAGACAACGATGTCGCCCTTTTTCAGGATCGCGCCAACTGTTTTCGATGCAGACCGCAACGGCGACAGGTCAGGGCGGTTTGATCTGTCAATCGGGGTCGGCACGGTCACGATATGAAAATCGGCCTTACGCAAGTCGTCCGGACTATCGCTCAGAAGCAAGTCGGCCGCTGCAAGCTCATGATCATCAACCTCACCGGTCGCATCATGCCCGGCCTTGAGCTGCGTAATACGGGACTTGTTGATATCGAATGCCACGACACGACCGGTTTCGGTCCCAAACGCCACCGCCACCGGCAAACCGACATATCCCAGACCGATAACCGAAATCTTGCGCCCGTGGCTCATTGCTTGACCTTCTATTTTGCCGCCTCAAACTTCTATCCAGCGTATTTCCGGCAGTCAACAAAAGAGCCCCGAAACAAAACAGGGCATCCTTGATCAAATGCCCTGTCTAAAGCCTTATTGCGGCAAGAAAAAGTTCTAACCCTTGACCACGATATTGATCAGTTTCGGGGTCGGCTTGGCGATATAGATCACCTTGACGATCTGCATGCCTTCAAGATGGCGGGTGACGTTTTCATCGGCCTTTGCCATTGCTTCAACCGTTGCCTGATCGGCATCCGCAGCCACCATGATAGAGCCGCGTTTTTTGCCATTGACCTGAACCGGGACTTCAAATTCGTCGTCCTTGGCCTTTTCGGCATCAAATTCCGGCCAATCAAACTTGATCACCGATTTTTTGGAACCAAATTCGGCCTCTGCCATACGGCTCATAAGCTCTTCGCCCAGATGCGGCGCAAAGGGCGCGACCATAAGGGCAAGCGCACGAACATGATCGTCATGCACCGCATTTTGGCGGGTCATGGCGTTGGTCAGTTCAATCAAAGCCGCAATCGCGGTATTAAGCCGCAATTCGGCGATATCGTTGGTCACCTTGGCAATTGTTTTATGCAAAAGCGTCTCGATCTTGCCATCGACGTCGCTTGTGCGTTCCATCTGGGTTGCGACCTTCCAGACGTTGGACAGGAAGCGCATCATACCGACAATCGCATCGGACTGCCACGGTTTGGAGCTGTCAAGCGGCCCCATATACATCTCGTAAGTCCGGAAGGTATCAATCGTATACTGATCGCAAATTTCTTCGGGCGGGATGCCGTTTTTATACCGCTTGCCCATCTTGCCGGGAACGGTAATCAAAGCCTCGTCCGTCTTGGCATTGAACGGCTGCTTTTTACCGTCAACATCGCGCATTTCAACGTCATGGATATCGACATAAACGCCGCGCGCGTCGGTATAGGCATCGGCCGTGATCATGCCCTGGTTAAACAGTTTCTGGAACGGTTCAGGCGTTGCAACGTAACCAAGGTCAAACAGGACCTTGTGCCAGAAGCGTGAATACAGAAGATGCAGCACCGCATGTTCCGCGCCGCCAACATAAAGGTCGACAGCACCCGGCTTGGCATTGCCATTGTCATCGGTAGTATTCGCCCAATAAGCCGCCGCCGCGTCCGACGCAAAGGCCTGATCGTTCTTTGCATCGAAATAGCGCAGATAATACCAGCACGATCCGGCCCAGTTCGGCATCGAGTTCGCATCACGACGGAACGAACGCACTTCGTAATCCGCACCGGCGTGGCTGTGGGTCGAACCAACAGCCGCATCCACCGGCAGAACCGAACCATCAGCCAACACAATACCGGTAACGTCCATCCATTCCTTGGCGCGGGCCAGCGGCGGTTCGGGTTCCGAATTCGGGTCTTCGTTTGATTGCGGTTTGAAATCAGTCATTTCCGGCAGAACGACCGGCAGGGCCGCCTCGGCCACGCCATGCACCTGCCCGGTTTCCTGATCAAACAGAACCGGGAACGGCTCGCCCCAATAACGCTGGCGCGAAAACAGCCAGTCACGCAGTTTGTACTGAACCCGACCGCGGCCAATATTCTTGGCTTCCAGCCATTCGATAATTTTCGCCTTGGCATCCGGGGTCGAGAGCCCGTTCAGGCTGACCTCGTCATTGGCAGAATTGATCGTATCGCCCACATCAGTCTGCGCGACTTTGAAATCACCCGGTGCGGTTTCATACCGCGCCAGCAATGCCGCATCGTTAAGATCAACCGCATCAACCGGCGCATTGGCCCGAAGCCAGCCTTCAGTCGGCTTGGTGGTGGCAACAATCGGCAGATCGAATTTATGGGCAAATTCAAAATCGCGCTGATCACCCGCCGGGACCGCCATGATCGCACCCGTGCCATAGCCCATCAGGACATAATCAGCAATCCAGACCGGGATCTGCTGCCCATTGGCCGGGTTGGTCGCATAAGCCCCGATAAACACGCCGGTCTTTTCCCGGTTGGCTTCGTCCTTGGACGAGACCGGACCGGCCAGTTTGACCTCGGCACGATAGGCAGCAACCGCATCCTTCTGATCGGCTGAGGTCAGTGCATCGACCAGCGGATGTTCGGGGGCGAGCACCATATAGGTCGCACCAAAGATGGTATCGGGCCGCGTGGTATAGACCGCGATCTTGTCTTTGCCGCCATCGGCAAGTGCCACCGGGAAATTGACCCGCGCACCGACCGAACGACCGATCCAGCCTTTCTGCATTTCGACAACGCCGTTGGGCCAGTCAAGTCCCTCAAGGTCGCCCACCAGCCGATCGGCATAATCGGTAATGCGCAGCATCCACTGTTTCAGCGGGCGCTTGTAAACCGGGTAATCACCACGCTCGGACTTGCCTTCGTTGGTAACTTCCTCGTTCGACAGAACCGTACCCAGCATCGGACACCAGTTGACCGGAACCTCATCGACATAGGCCAGACGCCCGCGGTCGATCGCACGGTCGATCTCTTTGCCTTCTGCCTTCGTGCCCTCGCCAATGACGGATTTTGGCTGCGGCACGCCGTCTTCATCCAGCAGCCATTCACCGCTTTCAAGCAGCCCGCGCAACTCGGCAATCGGGCGGGCGCGGCCAATGATGGTCTGGCCTTGCGGGCCTTTCCATTCGACGGTCGGGTCATAGAAGCTGTTGAAAAGCTGAAGGAAAATCCACTGCGTCCATTTGTAATAATCGACATCGGTCGAGGCAAAGCGACGATGCGGATCATGGCCAAGGCCGATCACCTGCAACTGGCGCAGCATGTTTTCGATATTGGCTTCGGTGGTGATGCGCGGATGCTGGCCAGTCTGGATGGCAAACTGTTCGGCCGGCAGGCCAAAGGCATCAAAGCCCATCGAATGCAGCACGTTGAAACCGCGCATGCGTTCGAACCGTGCCTTGACGTCGGTCGCGATATAGCCCAACGGATGACCGATATGAAGACCAACCCCGCTTGGATAGGGGAACATATCCAGGATGACTTTTTTCTTTTTGGCGGCGTCGAAATCGGCATCGCCCGGATTGGGGGTACGATAGGTATCGTTTTCCCGCCAGTAATCCTGCCAGCGCTTTTCAAATTCGCGCGCACTTTCCTGATAGTTCGCCACCGTCAAACAGCTCCTAAGCTCAAAATGCCGGAGGCGGAGGAAATCTCGACGCGCCCCGGTCCCATCAATTCAGATAAATTCTGATCAACCAAACCCTGTTCAATAATCGGGCTTGGCCCCTGTTGCAATATCAGAGTGCAGGATAACCGCCACAACCGGCCCCGATGCAAACCCGAAAACCCGCGTATCGCGCATGACGGGTTTGCACATCGCCCACCCGAACCTATATAACTGTCTATGGCCTTTTCGCCCCGATTGTGCGATATTAACCGCACATAAAGACTTCCGGCGAGCGATCCGTACCAAGCAGGTGCCCGCGCAGACCATCAGGAAATCACCGTGTATCAAGCCCGATCAAGGACTTAATACACATATAACCCGCGTCCAGGGAGGACGGCATGGATATCACCATCGGCGGACTGACATCGCAGGCAGCAAACGGCTCCAGCCGCAGCGCGCAGTCTTATCTGCCCGGTAATGACGACTCGAAATCCGGGTCGAACAATTCTATTGCCTCCTCTTTCGCCAGTGCGACCTCGGTTTCTCTTTCTTCACAATCAGCCAATCTTCTGTCGGCCGATCAGATCGTTTCGGCAATCAATGAAAGCCTGTCTTCGACCGGCCTTTCGATCCAGGGTGTCGATCCGTCCGATTACACCCCCGAAGCGGTGGCTGATCGTATCCTTGCCCGTGTCGGCGATCTGATCGCTGCTAATGCCGGAAGCGAGGAAGAAGCGCGCGAGATTTTCGATCAGGCCAGCGAAGGCATTGCCAAGGGACTTGAACAGGCCCGCGAATTCCTTGACGGGCTTGGCGCGCTTAATGACACGATCAATGGTAATATCAACGAAACCGAAGACCGCCTGAATGAAGGCCTGAAATCTATCGAGGCCCGCCTGACCGAACTGTTTGAAAGCAGCACGGCCAAGGAAGCAGCCGATATAACGCCGGAACGCGATGAACAGGTCCTTCAGTCGCAGGTCACCCAGACCGCGCAGGCGAGTCAGGCCTATGCCGAAGCTGGCAGCAACGCACAGCGCAATGCACCACGTTATGGCACAACCGCCATCTGATCTTCGCGGTCATAAGCTTATCCATCCAAACCGGCAGGCACCCCCTGCCGGTTTTATTTTGCGCCCTCACAGCCCGGCCGATCCCGGCCCGTCATCGCCGCCAACGCGAAAAAGCTTCCGTCCGGCATCCTGTATCTTGTTAAACGCATCCTCGGCCATGAAGCCCGACACAAACGCCATAAAGGTCACAAGGAACGCGCTGATTTCGATATTGCCTGATCCATCCGGCCCGCCCTGGGTCACCATCAGCATCCCGGCCTCGGTAAACAGGAAAATCGCAATCGCGGCCGCAATCCCCTCGCCGGTCATCACCATCAGGCGGCCAGCCGCGGCAAAGCCGGTTTCGGGTGCCTGTTCTGCCAGAACCGGTGCCACATCGCCCTCGGCCTTCTCCCTGTCCGCCTCGCCGTCCTCTCCCACCCGGCGATAGCGACGGGTAAAACTGACGACAGAGCCAAGGCCGCCCGCCGCCACCGTCACCAGTAGTGTCAGGACAATCCCCGGCATCTGAAGCAGAAGCGACAGCACCCCGCCAAGCGGCTGCTGAAACAGGGCGACCAGCGACCGTCGCCCGCCCTCATCTGTCGCATCCTCGTCAGCCCAAAGGGCGGCATGTTCTTCTCTAAGGTCGGCAAGCTCCGCACTCAGGCTGGCGCGCAGCCGGTCG
>NZ_JPWA01000019.1 GCF_003326475.1 Thalassospira xianhensis MCCC 1A02616
GCGCCATTCGGATCGGGCGGCGGCAACCTGTGCGCCCAGCAGCACAACAATCCAGGTCAGATACATCCATAACAGGAAGATCGGTACAATCGCCACGGCGCCATAGATCGTCTGATAGGTCGGGAAATTAATAACGTAGTACCCGAACCCTTTTTTAAGCGCCTCGAACAATCCAGCCGCCACCAAGCCGCCCAAAATACCGTCAATGATCACGACAGAACGGTTCGGCATGCCGATAAATAAAAGCGAGAAGGCAATCGAGGATAGCAGGAAAGGGGCCAAAAACGTCAATTGCCCAATATGTTCACCCAGCCCGTCGGCCCCGACCATATAGCGCATGGCAAAAATATAGGATGCCACCGAAAGACTCAGCCCCAGCAACATCGGCCCGACCGTCAGCAAGGTCCAGAAAACGACGAGTTTCGCCAAAAGTTTGCGCGGAGTGGTAACGCGAAACACATCGTTCATCGCACCTTCGATCGCACCAAGCAGCATGACCGCGGTCAAGGCCAGCACAATCGTGCCCACCGCTGTCATCTGTCCGGTATTCTGAAGGAAATTGCTGAGGTAACCTGTCACCTGTTCGCCAGTTTCGGGCAGAAAATTGTTCAGGACCACGCCCATGATCTGGTCCTTCCACTGTTCAAAAACCGGGAAGGCCGATAATACCGTAAGCGCAACAGCAAGGAACGGAACCATGGCAAGAAGGGTTGTATAAGAAAGCCCCGCTGCGCGTTCGACGGATTTGTCATGCACAAATCGCATAATGGCGTAGCGCCAAAATCCAGTGCGGTCCTTAAGTAATTGCCCGATTGGAACCATTAAACACTTATCCCTGCACGATTTCTGGTTATAGTGTAATTGATCAACAGGATAACGTGACCGCACAAGATAAAACAGGCCAGATTGACCTTGGCTTCGCTTTGTGTAGGATGCGCCCAATGTCAAATGCCTCCTGTGTGGGCCACAGCTTTGTTCCGCGCTGCCCCGCACCAGAGAGAGATCGTGGGAACGAGAGGGAAAATGAGCTTTTCCGCCGAAAACATTTCTGGCCTTATGGCTGGCAAGCGTGGCCTGATCATGGGCGTCGCGAACGATAAATCGATTGCCTGGGGAATTGCGCGTACCGTGGCCGCCGCTGGCGCCGAGGTTGCCTTCACCTATCAGGGCGAAGCACTTGAAAAGCGCGTCCGCCCATTGGCGGAGTCTGTTGGCAGCGACACCGTTCTGCCCTGCGACGTGACCGACGCGGCCAGCATGGATGCCGTTTTTGAAACTTTGAAAGAAAAATGGGGCAAGCTGGACTTCGTCGTGCACGCCATCGGTTTTTCCGACAAAAACGAACTTCGTGGCCGCTATGTCGATACATCGCCTGAAAACTTCGCGCTTTCAATGAACATTTCGGTCTATTCCTTTACCGCGATTGCCCAGCGCGCGGAAAAGCTGATGACCGATGGCGGTTCGCTTCTGACCCTGTCCTATTACGGAGCGGAAAAGGTGATGCCGCATTACAACGTCATGGGCGTTGCCAAGGCTGCCCTTGAAGCCAGCGTGAAATATCTTGCCAATGACTTGGGTCCGGATCGCATCCGTGTGAATGCCATTTCGGCAGGCCCGATGAAGACTCTTGCCGCGTCGGGCATTGGCGATTTCCGCTATATTCTGAAATGGAATGAATACAATTCGCCGATGCGTCGCAACGTTACCCTTGATGATGTTGGCGGGTCGGGTCTGTATTTCCTTTCGGACCTGTCAACTGGTGTCACCGGCGAAACCCATCATGTCGATTGCGGGTATCACACCGTTGGCATGAAACAGGCAGACGCACCGGATATCAATGTTCAGAAATCCTGATCCGAACATGATATGATCTTGCGGGCTGCCTTGCTGGCAGCCCGTTTTGTCTTCAAACACCTGAATTCTGGATATCGGAAATGGCTGGCAACAGTTTTGGCTCCCTGTTTCGCTTCACCACCTTTGGCGAAAGCCACGGCCCGGCGATTGGCTGCGTCGTTGACGGAGTGCCGCCGCTTCTTGATCTGACCGAAGAAGACATCCAGCAGTTTCTTGAAAAACGCAAACCGGGCCAGTCGCGCTTTACCACCCAGCGCCGCGAACCCGATCAGGTCAAGATTCTGTCAGGCGTGTTCGAAGGTAAAACCACCGGCACACCTATCGGACTTCTGATCGAAAACGTTGATCAGCGATCCAAGGATTACGGCGAGATTAAAAACCAGTTCCGCCCGGGCCATGCCGATTACACCTATTGGGAAAAATACGGCATTCGCGATTATCGTGGCGGCGGGCGTTCTTCGGCACGCGAAACCGCGATGCGGGTTGCCGCCGGGGCGATTGCGCGCAAAATCCTTGGCGATGACATCAAAATCCGCGGCGCCCTGATCAAGATGGGCACCAAGGAAATCAATCGTGACAACTGGAACTGGGACGAGGTCGACAACAACCCGTTCTTCTGCCCCGATGCAGCCGCCGTTCCGGTTTTCGAAGAGTATCTTGATGGGCTGCGCAAAGATGGATCATCGGTCGGTGCCGTGATCGAGGTTGTCTGTTCCGGTGTTCCGATCGGGCTTGGCGATCCTGTCTATGACAAGCTTGATGCGGATCTGGCCAAGGCGATGATGACCATCAACGCCGTCAAGGGTGTTGAAATTGGCAACGGGTTTGAGGCCGCCGAACTGACTGGCATCGAAAATGCCGATGAAATGCGCATGGGCGAAGATGGCAAGCCGGTCTTTGGCTCCAACCATGCGGGCGGCATTCTGGGCGGGATTTCTTCCGGTCAGGATGTTGTGGTGCGCTTTGCCGTCAAACCGACCAGTTCGATCCTGACACCGCGCAAAAGTGTCGATATTTTCGGCAAGGATGTTGATGTGGTGACCAAGGGCCGACACGACCCGTGTGTCGGCATTCGTGCTGTTCCGGTCGGCGAAGCCATGGCTGCCATCGTTCTGGCCGATCATCTGCTGCGCCATCGCGGGCAGTGTGATGGCTGGAACCGCAATAAGTAATTCCGGCGGCATTATTTTCCTGAACTAGTCTGTCACAAGCGGGATCGTGCACCGTCAATGGTGCATGAACCCGACATTGTACAAAGCCCTGATCATGCTAGCATCCAACAGCAAACCGGCATCGGCCACAAAGCCCGCCGGGCGGGATGGTGGCTTGGGCAATCGCACCGTCCTTTATGCCGATGAACCGGTCGATTTGCCCGATTGGGGAATTGCGGCCCTGCCCTCGATGATCCTTGGCGCGGCCCCGCAAAGCTGCCTTTTCGTTAGCGACCTGACGGTCGAGGAACCCGATGACGAAACCGAAAGCAGTGCCGGAACGCCCGGTAACGCAGACACAACCCCGCTTGTCAAAGTATCCTTTTCGCTGACTGTCGACAGCGCACCTGGTGACAATTCCAAATTGATCCAGCGACAGATCACCTGGCGTCTTGCCATGCCGGCAAGCACCTTCCGGCAGATCACAACCAGCGCCAACAGCACCCCGGTGCGAGCCCCCGTGATCAGAACGAAGCTGGTTCTGCGCGGTGTTGTCTGTGATGTTGAACTTGGCCTGCTGGAAGTACCGGGCATTACCCAACCTCTTCTGGTTGGGCGCGACACCCTGTCCGACCGCTTCCTGATCCGCCCTGATCATGATAAAGCCTCCCCGACCCCGTCGCCGACCGCAACGCTTTCGATCACGCCGGACGAGCCCGCCGCACCGGCAAAACCGGTTGATCCTGCTTCGACAACGGCACCCGCAACACCAGCAGAACCGGGAAAAGCACCGGAAACGAGTAACGCAGCGCCCCTATCCGCCACATCCAGCCTGGATATGACACCGGTACCGGTAACTCAGGAAAGCACGACATCCTCTGCGGCAGCATCGGCAGCCACTCCAACGCCTGCCCCCACCTCCGATACCGCGAACCCAGCCGCAAATCAGGATGCGGCACCTGCATCCGAAGCCGGTACGTCTGGCGGTAGCACAGCTGTGCCGGATGGCACCAACGGCAACGCAGCCCCGGTGCCACAACCACCCCCCGCGACACCATCGACGGACCAAGGGGGCGATGCTTCTGCTGCCTCGCAACCGGTCGAAGCTGACAAGGCAACATCAACAACGCCTGCCTGAATTCGCCAATCGCTTTTCATCACAAATTGCATGAGGGCGTTGATTTTTGGGCCAAAGCCGCTATCTCGCTTTTATTAGGCAGACCGCATTCCACGTGCGGCTAGATGCCTGATGGTGATGAAAGGGGCAATACCGCATGCCGTTATCAGGACGTGAGCAAAGTCATGCCATACCAACCCGCCGCAGCCTGTTGCAAGGCTGGCTTGCCGCCAGCGCGACCGGCATTTCCGGCATTTCCATGGGGATGTTTGCGCCAATCTTGCGCGCCCAGCCCATAAAACGCGACATCACGCCATCCTGTGGCACCGATGATGAGCCAACCCGCAGCAGCACCGAAGGCCCGTTTTACAGCAAGCAGCCCCCGGAAAAATCCGATTTTCGTGCCGATGCGGATGGCGATCCAGTCACTCTGATCGGGTTTGTCCTGACCCGCGATTGCCAGCCGGTTAGTGGCGCAATCGTCGATCTTTGGCATGCCAATCGCGACGGCGAATATGACAATCGCGGTTTCCGGCTGCGCGGTTATCAGAAAACCGATGCCAAAGGTCGGTACTTTTTCGAAACCATCCGCCCCGCCGAATATGGCAGCCGCACGCCGCACTATCACGTCAAGGTGCGAAACGGGGATGACCGGGTTCTGACCACGCAGCTTTACTTCCCCGGTGAAGCCCGAAACGAGCGGGACTTTCTGTTTAATCCGGCGCTGCTGATGGATGTTCAAAAGGCATCTGACGGTGATATCGCGCGGTTCGATTTTGTTCTGGCCTGATTCAGGCGTTTTCCGGCGAATTCCGATACCAAGAATCCTTTTGCAGGCATTTTTGGCTTGCATTTTGCGGCGCCAGGCATTTATGTTAACAACATTAACATAGTCAAAAATACAAGAAACCGGAATACGAGTTTATGGGAAAGTACCACCACGGTGACGTCCGCAATGTCCTGCTGCAACAAGCCGAAAACATCCTGAACGAAGAAGGCCCGAGCGGGCTTTCACTGCGGCGGCTGGCGCGGCTTACCGGTGTTTCGGAAGCAGCGCCTTATCGCCATTTTGACGGTAAGGATGGCATTTTGGCGGCAGTGGCGATTGATGCGTTTGAACGCTTTGCCGAACGGCTGGAAAATGTCGCGGCAAATGTCCAGAAGCACGAAGAACGGATCATGGCGCTTGGTGCGGCCTATGTGCATTTCGCAGTCGATTTCCCGCAGCATTTCCGCCTGATCTTTGGCCGGGAACGCCCGCCACTGGATCAATATCCAGAGCTCCGCGAGGCAGCGGACAATGCGTTTGATGTTTTGCAGCGCGCCGTTACATCGGTTAATCGTCGTGCCGATATGACCCTGAACGAGGCCGCCACCGCCTATAACCGCGCCCTTGCGGCATGGAGCCGTGCACACGGCATCGCCATGCTGGTGATTGACGGCATGATCGTCCCGCCTGCCGATCAGGAACTCGATGATTTTGTGTTGGGGCTTCTTGCCGAAGACCTGACAGCCCCTGAAAATTCCTGATCCCGATATCCGCAATTCAAAGGCCGCCAAAGATGGAATACACCACCGTCAAATTCATTCACCTTCTGGGTGCCGTGCTGTTTCTGGGCAATATCATCGTCACCGCAGTCTGGAAAAGCCTGGCGGACCGTACGAAAAATCCAGTGATCATTGCCTTTGCCTGCCGGCTGGTGAACGTCACCGATCTGGCTTTTACCGCCTTTGGCGCGGCACTGGTGGTGATTGGCGGTGTCGGGCTGTTTCATGCCGGCGGCACTTCACTTTCCGAGAGCCCGCATCTGACGATGGGTATCAGTCTGTTTGCGATGGCGGCTGTGCTGTGGCTGGTCGGGCTTTTGCCCTTGCAGCTCTATATGTCGCGGATTGCCGCCCAAACGGTGGGGCGGCGGGCGAAGCCGCCATGCCGGTGGCCTATGACAAATGCGTAAAGCTTTCGACGATGCTGGGCATTGCGGCAACGTTGCTGCCGGTCGGTACGCTTTGGTTCATGATCGCCCGTTAACGCCTATAACGTGCGGCGGCGCCGGGTCGCGATCAAAAGGGCCACGACCACCGCCGCACTGCCCATGATATGCCACTGATTAAGCATCTCGCCCAAAATCACCGCCCCAAGGATCGAGGCAACAAAGGGCTGCAACAGCAGAATCATTGATCCGGTGGCTTCATCCACGCGCTTAAGCCCGACCGATACCATTCCCTGCCCGATAACATGCACCAGCATCGCAAGCCCGATCAGCGCCAGCCAGCCTGTCATATGGGGTGGCAGAACGAAGTTTCCCTTTATCAGCATCATCACGCCAAGGGCGATCATGGTGGTCAGGGTGCTCCAGAACATGATTGATACCGCGCTGTGATTACGGCGCAGACGGCTGATGACAATCAGATAACCGGCATAGAAAAAGGCGGCCAGAACGGCAAAGGCATCGCCGCGCATGGATCCGGCGCCGGTTTCACTGGCGCGAAACAGGAAATAGCCGCCAATAACGGCAAACGGCACCCCGCACCAGAACATCACTCCGGGTTTGCGCGCAATGCCAAACAGGCCAAGGAACCCGATAATCACGGGGGCAAGGTTGTTAAGCAAAATCGCATTGCCGACCGTCGTCATTTCAATTGCCATATGGCAGGCAACAAGGTCGGCTGCGAAGAAAAGACCGGCAAGGATCATCAAACCCGTATCACCACGCTTGCGCGCGGAAACACCATTTCCGTTGGCCGGTTTTGATGATCCTGCCGGCATCAAAAAGACGGTCGCGCCCAACACGGGGGCTGCGAGCGCGACACGCCAGAAAGCCGAGGCATCGGGTGACACACCGCTATAACGCACGAAAATCGGACCAAGCCCCATCAGGATTGCAGCCACAACAAGGGTCGCAATAGCCCAGAATGATGACTGAGCCATCAGCTTTAATCCTTCTTCTCGCTGCGCAATATCCGTGGTGGCGGAGGGAGTAACAGATGTACTTCCGGCATTGCGAAGGATGTCAGGTAAGGCACGCGGCATGGTCTGGTCTTTCGAAACGATAGCGAGGTGCAGGTTGTGCAAAATGCGCCCTGGCTGATAGCGCTTATCTTGCAGCGGTGCTATATCGATGTGAAATTGGTTCGCCTTATTGTCGGGATAAATTGCGCTTATGGCTCTTCTGAATGTCGATATCGATCTGCTCAGAACGTTTCTGACCGTGCTGGATACCCAAAGTTTCACACGCACGGCTGAGCGCCTTTTGCGCACGCAACCCGCCATCAGCCAGCAGATCAAAAAGCTTGAAGATACCGTTGGCGCACCGTTGATCACGCGCGATCGCAATGCCATTACCCCGACCACAACCGGACTTGTCGTCAAATCCTATGCCGAGGGGATTATCGGTCTGAATGACAAGATGCTGGCCGATCTTCTTGATGCGGCACCGGCCGTGCTGCGCATCGGGCTTCCCGACGATTATGCCGCGATCTATCTGCCGGAAATCCTGCGGATTGCGGCCCTGCGCCTGCCGGAAACTGAAATCAGCTGCCATGCCGATATCAGCCGCAATCTTGGCAAACGGGTCGCCAATGGCGACCTTGATCTGGCGATTCTGACCGCCGATCCCGAAACGCCCAGCCTGCATGTGACATCCGAACCACTGGTCTGGGTGGCGGATGCCGGGTTTGATCATCAGGCACGTCCGCTTCGCCTGTCGATGTTCCATGATGGCTGCGTGATTCGCCGTTCCGTGACCGAAGTCCTGTCGCAACAGAATATCGCCTTTCGCATCAGCCACAGCAGCGACTCCAATTCGATGATCATCACGGCAATTGATGGCGGTCATGCGCTGGGGGCGATGCCACGCTGTACGGCTGAATATGCCGGAATGCAGATTGTTGATGATCCATCCTTACCGCCACTGCCAAAGATCGACATCGCGCTTCTGGTGCGCGAACAGGCCAATCCTGCGGTTCGGGAACTCGCCCTTGGTGCGATTGCGGCCCTTGCCCCGTCAACACCAGCAGATAGCGACGGAGACAATCACAGTCTGACCGGCACAATTGCGCCTGCCATGGCTCCGGCTTCTTCCACCATATGAAAAGACTTTTTATGCGGTTGATTGCCCGATAACGACGCCCATAAGATGCCCCGGCAAGAAACAGCCGTTTCAATAACATCCTGCCGGAGACGCCCGATGCTGACCATCAAACGCCTGTCGATCGACGATGCCAAAATACTGATCGAAGGCGCACGCAATCGCGCCACCGAAATCGGTATTCCCATGTGCATTGCCATCACCGATGAATCCGGTATCCTGATTGCCTTTGAACGCATGGACGGTGGTAAAGTCACCAGCACAACCATCGCCCAGGACAAGGCATTCACCGCAGCGGGCGCGCGCAAGGCGACCCACGAATATGCAGCGAGCGCCCAGCCCGGCATGGTGGCATTTGGTATCGATTCCGAATGTGGCGGTCGCCTGTCGATTGTGGCCGGTGGTTTGCCGGTATCGGTCGATGGGGATGTTGTCGGCGGGATCGGTGTCAGTTCCGGCACCCCGCCGCAGGATCAGGATTGTGCCCAGGCCGGTATTGATCATTTCCTGAAAGTGATCGGTAAATAAGCCCATCACTATTGGCGGGAATCGGCGTTGATTACGCCGATTTCCGCCCGCCAATCAGAAATTCGACATTGCCTTCGGGCCCAGTGATCGGGCTTGTCGCGATGCCAAGCGCCTCCCAGCCCGGCAGATTTGCCAGCCAGTCGGAAATGGTGTCGCAGACTTCCTGATGCAGTTCCGGTTCACGGACCACGCCCTTTTTCCCAACACGTTCCTTGCCAACTTCGAATTGCGGCTTGATCAGAGCGATCAGCCAGCCGCCCGGCTTGACCAGATCAAGGCTTGCCGGAAGTACGGTGCGAAGGCCGATGAAGCTGGCGTCGCAGACGACAATATCAATGGGGTCGGGAATTTGCTCGGACGTAATGTGACGGGCGTTGGTCTTTTCCATCACGACAACCCGGTCGTCATTGCGCAGTTTCCAGTCAAGCTGCCCCTGCCCGACATCGACGGCGAAAACCTTGGCCGCACCGTTTTGCAGCAGGACATCGGTAAAACCGCCGGTCGAGGAACCGACATCAATGCCTGTAAAACCGGTAACATCGACGCCGAACTCGGCCAGACCCTTTTCAAGCTTGAGCCCGCCGCGCGACACCCACGGATGGGGCTGCCCGCGCAGGGTCAGTGACATGTCTTCCTTGCATTGCAGCCCCGGTTTATCCAGCCGTTGCTCGCCGCTAAAGACATTGCCTGCCATGATGAAAGCCTGCGCCTTGGACCGGGTTTCCACCAGTCCGCGTTCGACAAGCAATTGATCCAAACGTTTCTTTGCCATGCGCGGGTTTTAACGCAAAGCAGCGCAAGCGTCTAGCTTGCCAATGGTTCCAGATAGCCGCGCGGCACGATGGCAAGAAGATCGTTTAACGCCTCGCCCTGAACCGCGACATGCTGATGCATCAGCTTTCCGGCCCGTTCGGCATCGCCGGTCGAGATCGCTTCGAGGATTTCGGAATGCTCGGCATTGGATTTTTTCACCCGGCCCGGCCGGTGCAACTGCAAACGGCGATAGGGTGCCAGACGGTTGCGCACATTCTTGGTCTGGCGTTCAAGGAAGCTGTTGCGGCAACCGGAATAGATCACTTCGTGGAAATTGACGTTGGCCTCGTAATAGGCATCGGCATCCGCATGTTCCTGAAGCTCGCTGCATTCATTGCCAAGCGCTATCAGCTTTTCGATGTCGGCACGCGGCATGCGACGTGCGGCAAGACGGGCGCACATGGCTTCCAGTTCGGCCATGACTTCGAACATTTCAATCAGATCAGCCACCGTGATCGAGGCAACAATGGTTCCGCGACGAGGCATGGTCGCGACAAGTCCGGACCCCGCCAGCGTTTGCAGGGCCTCGCGCACGGGGGTGCGTGAAACGCCGAACCGTTCCGAAAGACTGCGCTCGTCCAGCTTGTCGCCGGGTTTAAGAACACCGGTGACAATATCGCGTTCAAGTTTCTGAACCAGGTCGGTGGCGAGCTTGCCGTTCCGTGACATGAGAAGCCTCATCCTTACGCTGCAATCGTGGTATACCAGACCATAGAAAATGGTACCGCGCAAAGCCTTTTCCGTGCTGCTTTGCATCGAAATTCTGCTGCAATGCAAAAATTCAACCGCAGAAAACCGGGAAAATGGCTGCAATCCTCAGGCGCACATCTGTGGCACTGCAATACACATTTCTGGTATACAAAAAGACGTAGACAGGATGCCAGAAATCTGTAACGCTTTTTGATATTGCGAAATCCGCACCAATAAAAAGACGTGCAAACGCGTCATGAATGCATCCAGAAACGCATGCTTCATCCGGGAGGAAAAGATGAAGATTTTCAAACGTACTCTGTCGGCGTCTGTCGCCGCCATCACCCTGTCCATCGCCGCCTTCGGTATGTCTTCGAACGCTGATGCGGAAACGCTCAAGCTGTCGCACCAGTGGTCGACCGGCGATGTTCGCCATAAAGTCGCGCAGATCATTGCCGACGAAGTCAAAGCCGCCAATGTCGATCTGGAAATCCAGATTTTCCCGTCCGGTTCGCTGTTCAAGGCGAACGAACAGTGGACTCCGATGGAACGCGGTCAGCTTGACATGATTGTTTATCCGCTGGCCTATGCCGGTGGCCGTATTCCGGCAACCAACCTGACCCTGATGCCGGCACTGGTGAAAAACCATGACCATGCCGATCGTCTGAATAACTCGCCCTTCATGGCAAAAATGGAAGAACTCCTGAACGAAAACGGGGTTGTTACCATTGCCAAGGGCTGGCTGGCCGGTGGCTTTGCCTCGACCAAGGGCTGCATCCGGGTTCCGGATGATGTCAAAGGCCTGCAGATTCGTGCAGCCGGCAAATCCTTCGAACAGATGCTTCAGGGTGCCGGTGCGTCCATCGCCGCAATGCCAAGCTCGGAAATCTATCCGGCGATGCAGACCGGTGTTCTGGATGCCACCAACACCAGTTCGTCCAGCTTCGTTTCGTATCGCATCTATGAGCAGGTCAAATGCTATACCCCGGCGGGTGCCAACGCGCTGTGGTTCATGTATCAGCCGGTTCTGATGTCGAAGAAAACCTATGACGGTCTGAACGACGCCCAGAAAGACGCCCTTGCTGCGGCTGCCAAAAAGGCCGAGGCCTTCTATTCCGAAGAAGCACGGAAAGAAGATGCCGCCAGTGTCACGGTCTTCAAGGATGCCGGTGTTGAAATTGCCGATCTGACCGACGCCGACTTCAAGGCATGGCAGGACCTCGCCAAGCAGACGTCCTATGCCAAGTTTGTCGAAGAAACCCCGGGCGGTCAGGAAATGCTCGATATGGCTCTTTCTGTCGAATAATGGTGTCGTGGCGCCGGGTGCATGCCCTGCATGCCGGCGCCACTTCTTTTCCGCTTTTTTGCGACGACCTTGATCTTCAGGAGTCCCAGCGTGGCGAACGCAGTTTTTCCCAATTCCTTACCGGTTGACCTGCCCGACGATGGCAATCCGGCCCCGCGTGCCCGGTCAAACCATAACAGTTTCCCGCCGCCACCCGATGTCGAACCGCTGCCTGAAAAAACCGGCAGCAACGGAAATGGCGCGCGCCCTGCCCCGATGGCACCGCGTGGCCCGCTCGATCATGCGATCAATGTCGTTCATTTCCTGTCAAAGGCCTGCGGTGTTGCCGCGGCATCGATGTTCTTCATCGCCATGCTGCTGATCTGCCAGCTTGTCTTTATCCGTTACATCCTGAACTCGTCCACCGTCTGGCAGACGGAGGCCGTGATTTACCTGATGATCGGCGGCACCCTGATCGGGCTTCCCTATGTCCAGCTTCTGCGCGGGCATGTGAATGTCGATCTGCTGCCGATGTATCTGAAACGTGGTGCGCGCAAGCTGCTTGCGGTTGCGACCCTGCTGTGCGGCCTTGGCATCAGCGGCCTGTTTGCCTTTTACGGCATCGAACTGGTCATCGAAGCCTATCAGGGCGGATGGAAATCCCCGACCATCTGGGCGGCTGAACTCTGGAAACCCTACCTGATGCTGCCAGTCGGTTTTGGCCTGCTGTTCCTGCAATTATTCGCCGATCTGCTGTGCCTTCTGACCAACCGGTCGAAAGCCTTCCATATCGAAGACAACCCGTTTTAAGGAGCTGGTGCAATGGATCCGCTTTCACTCGCAGCACTCGTTGGCATTGTCACCACCCTGATCCTGTTTTCCGGCATTCCGGTCGGCATCGGGCTTCTGATGGTTGGTGTCGGCTTTATCTGGATTTTCGATGGCGCAAGTGCGTTACCGCTGCTGCCTGAAATCCTGTTTTCCAAACTCGAAAGTTTCGAAGTTCTCGCGATCCCGATGTTTATCCTGATGGGGGCGGTTGTCGCATCGTCCCGTGCGGGCGGGGATCTTTATTCCGTTCTTGATCGCTGGTTAACGCGTGTGCCGGGAGGATTGGTTATTTCCAACCTGGGGGCATGCGCGATCTTTTCAGCCCTGTCGGGATCATCACCGGCGACCTGTGCCGCGATTGGCAAAATGGGCATCCCCGCCATGCGTGAACGCGGCTTCCCGAGCTCGGTTGCGGCAGGTTCGATTGCAGCGGGCGGTACGCTTGGCATTCTGATCCCGCCAAGTGTCACCATGATTGTTTATGGTATCTCCACCGACACATCGATCGGGCGGCTGTTCCTTGCCGGTCTTCTGCCCGGTCTGATGCTGACGGCACTGTTCATGGCATGGTCGCTTTTTTCGACCTGGCGTCAGGGAAATGCATCGGTTGCACTGGCATCGGTGACCTATAGCTGGAAGGAAAAATTTGAAATCCTTCCGCGCGTCCTGCCCTTCATCGTCATTATCTGTGCGGTTCTGTTCGCGCTGTATGGCGGGGTGGCAACGCCTTCGGAAACGGCGGGTGTTGGTGCGCTGTTCTGCCTGATTGTCGCGATGATCATTTATCGCATGTGGCAGCCGGGCAAGCTTTGGAACATCATGCGCGACACGACCAAAGAGTCGGTGATGATCCTTCTGATCATCGGGGCTGCCGGTCTGTTCAGCTATATGCTGTCCTCGCTGTTCATCACCCAGTCGATTGCACAGTGGATTTCCGCCCTTGACGTCAACCGCTGGGTCCTGATGGGTTTCATCAACGTGTTCCTGCTGATCAGCGGTTTCTTCCTGCCACCGGTTGCCGTGATCCTGATGTCGGCCCCGATCCTTCTGCCGGTTATCGTCAATGCCGGGTTTGATCCCTACTGGTTCGCCGTGATCCTGACGATCAACATGGAAATCGGCCTGATTACCCCGCCGGTTGGCCTGAACCTTTATGTCATCAACGGGATTGCACCCGATATCCGCCTGCAGACGATCCTGAAAGGGGCGATGCCCTATGTGCTGTGCATGGTGGTTGCCATTGTGATCCTGTGCTTCTTCCCGCAAATCGCCACCTGGCTTCCCGAAACGGTCATAGGGGGACGCTAAAATGTCCGGAATTTCCGTCAGAAGCTGGATATCCAGTATTGCCGATCGTGGCCGGGAGCTTCTTGACCTGCCGCTTTCGACACCGCAGGACCCGTTTGCCCAGCTTAAAGCGATGTGCAAGGACCTTGTGTCGCAAAAGGGCGAGGCCCGCGGAACGGCCGTTGCCCGCGAAGTGGTCCGCATGTGGGAAACCCTGCCGGAAGAGGATCATCTGCGCTTTTTCGAGATGATGCAAAATGATTTCAGTGCCAACCGCACCGAAGTCAAAAAGGCAAGCGAGGCCTTTGCCAATGATCCGTCCGAAGCCAATCTGGCGGTTCTGACCCATGCGTCAGAACCCGCCCGGCAGGAGCTTTTGCGCCGGATCAATATGGCACCGGGCGGTACACGCGCGATTGTCGATATGCGTGAAACGCTTCTGGGGCTGATCAAGGAAAATCGCCACCTTGAACCGCTTGACGCCGATATGCAGCACCTGCTGACAAGCTGGTTCAATCGCGGCTTTCTTGAACTGCGCCATATCGATTGGGATACGTCGGCCGCCATCCTTGAAAAACTGATCCGCTATGAAGCGGTTCATGAAATCAAGGGCTGGGATGATTTGCGCCGTCGTCTGGCGACGGATCGCAAATGCTTTGCCTTCTTCCATCCGGCGATCCCCGATGATCCGCTGATCTTTGTTGAAGTTGCCCTTGTGCACGGACTTGCCGATAGCGTTCAGGCGCTTCTGGCACCGGAAATCGATGGAACGGCACCGCAGAAGGCCAATACCGCGATCTTCTATTCGATCAGCAACTGCCAATCGGGCCTTAAGGGTATTTCATTTGGCAACTTCCTGATCAAACAGGTGGTCGAGGAGCTGAAACGCGAGTTCCCGAAACTCAGACAATTCGCCACCCTGTCGCCCATTCCGGGCTTTATGGGATGGCTGCGCACCCGTCAGAAAAGCAAGTCGGACGACGCCGATATCGCCGCAACCGTTCTTGCCGCGATGAGTGACGACGACTGGATCAATGACGCGGAAAAAGTCGCCGAACTCAAAAAGCCGGCCATGATGCTGTGTGCACGTTATCTTGCGACCTGCAAGCGCGGCAAATCGCCGCTTGATCCAACCGCACGTTTCCATCTTGGCAATGGGGCGCAGCTTGAGCGCCTGAACTGGCTTGGCGATACATCGTCCAAGGGACTGCGTCAGGCGGGTGGGATGATGGTCAATTACGCCTATCACCTTGACGATATTGAACGAAACCACGAAGCGCTGATGAATGACGGCAAGATCGCCGTTTCGAAATCGGTCATGCAGCTTACGGGAAACTAGGACAGAACCATGTCGGATAATCTTTTCAACGAATTTACCAAACGTTTCCCGGCGGACCGTTCGCGCACTTTTCTGATCGAACGCGACGGCACCGAGCGCAGCTTTGCCTGGTTGCTGGATCGTACCGCGCGCTATGCCACGGTGCTTGCCGATCATGGCGTGGTCAAGGGCGACCGTGTTGCTGCCCAGATCGATAAATCATCCGATGTGATCGCGCTTTATCTGGCCTGCCTTCAGCTTGGCGCCATTCACCTGCCGCTGAACACGGCCTATACCGGTGATGAAATCGCCTATTTCCTTGGTGATGCCGCGCCGCGCGTTTTTGTCTGCCGCCCGGCGCATATTGATGCCGCCAAAACCCTTGGCGCGCAGAACAATGTCGGTGCGGTCCTGTCGCTTGGCGACAAGGGCGATGGCAGCCTGAATGATCTGGCCGCCAATGCCAAACCACATGGTGACGTCGCCGATGTGACCAAGGATGACATTGCCGCCATTCTGTATACGTCGGGCACGACGGGCCGATCCAAGGGCGCGATGCTGACGCATGGCAATCTCGGTTCCAACGCGCTGACCCTGCATAAGGCATGGGGTTTCAGGCCGGGTGATACGCTTTTGCATGCCCTGCCGCTGTTTCACACGCATGGCCTGTTTGTTGCGATCAACATCATGCTGGTCAATGGCGGCAAGGTGATCCTGCTTCCGAAATTCGATGCCGATGACGTGGTGGAACGCCTGCCGAATGCCACTGTTCTGATGGGGGTTCCGACCTTCTATACCCGTCTTCTGGCCCATCCGAAGTTTGACAAGGATCTGGTGGCCAATATGCGCCTGTTCGTGTCGGGTTCGGCACCGCTTCTGGCGGAAACCCACGATGCATTCTTTGAACGGACCGGGCACAAGATCCTTGAACGTTATGGCATGACCGAAACCTGCATGAACACGTCAAACCCGCTGGATGGCGAGCGCCGTCCGGGGGCGGTTGGCCCGACCCTTCCGGGGATCGAGGCGCGTGTCTGTGACAAGGATGGCAATGTTCTGCCGGTCGGTGAAATCGGCGTACTTGAAGTCCGCGGGCCCAACGTTTTCAAGGGTTACTGGCAGATGCCGGAAAAAACCGCATCCGAATTCCGCACGGACGGGTTCTTTATCACCGGCGACCTCGCAACCATCGGCGCAGATGGTTATGTCACCATCGTCGGGCGCGACAAGGACCTGATCATTTCGGGTGGTTTCAACGTCTATCCCAAGGAAGTCGAGGAAATCATCGCCGAATATGACGAGGTCGAGGAAGTCGCGATCTTTGGTCTGCCGCATCCCGATTTCGGCGAAGCGGTTGCAGGTGTCATCGTCCCGGCCAAGGGGGCGAAACCCGATGCCGAAGCGATCATCAAACGCACCCAGGACAAGCTTGCAAAATTCAAGGTGCCCAAACGCATCTGGATGCTCGACGAATTGCCGCGCAACACCATGGGCAAAATCCAGAAGGCCCAGCTGCGCAAGGATTATGCCGATACCTTTGCAACCCCGTCCGGCAAATCTGCCAACGGGTAATTGCACGCTCTGTTTCGTTTTCCCGTGTCTCCCTGCTGTCTTGCAGACAGCCAAACTCCTTCACCGGTCGGAAATTCTGGCCGGTGATTTTTTTTTGCGCGGATTCTCAAAAAGTTCTTGATTTGTTCTTTTTATTCTGATAGAAAAGAAAAGTCAACGGGATAAAAGCGCCCGGACGAAAACCCGCAAAGCGTGATGCGCTTTGCGGGTTTTTGCGTTTTGGGCCAGATGAAAGTGATGATGATGCAGCGGCACAAAGACAGACCGATCCGGCGGCAACATCGCCGGATGATGACTGGCGGGTGGAAAAGCCATTACGGAGGTTTTGCGCCCGTGTCCTAACCCACCCCAAGGTCACCCAAAGGTCAAGACGGGAGAAGTGCGCCTTGTTGGCAAGGCAACCGGTAAAATTGTGATCGACAGCGGCTGGGCTGCGCCGGGCAGCATCTGGCAAGCGGCGGCTCATGATGGGCCATGACGGGAGAGGTGCGCCTTGTTCGCGGAGTGGCTGCAAGATTGCAATCGGCAGCGGCTGGCAGAATTGGGCAGCAGGTGGCAAACAGCGGCGGGAGATGGGTCTATTGGAGCGGATGGTCCGATGCGACTGGTGCGACCGGCTGGCGTCCGTCGACTGTTTGGATTTCCGTGTTCACCAAACGCGGGATATCCGCCGAAGGCGCCAGCGCGGCAAAGGTTGGCGGAACCACGTGCCGGAGGCAGCATGGGAGGATCACGGCAGGTAGTCTGTCATCGGGCAGCGAAGATCAGGGCGATAGCTTGCGGCGGCTTGACGGGAGTTCGGTGCCTTCCGTGTTCTCCGAACGGGGGATATCCGCCGAAGGAGCAGCGCGGCAAGGGTTTGCGGGACCACGTGTCGGCGGCAGCATGGGAGGATCACGGCAGGTTGTCTGTCATCGGGTGGTGAAGAGATCAGGGTGATCGACTGGAGCAGCGTGGTTGTCGATTGGCCGGGTGTGGCGTGGACTTGGTTGGCCTGGCTGGATTTGGCCTGGCCGCGCCGTCTGGCAAATCCACCATCGGGCGAAACCGCCAACGGTCGGAAATTCTGGCGGGTGTTTGTCTTGAACATCGGTTCCAAGGATGCACTTGGAAAACAGTGCCAAAATCAGCATGATGGGATGAAGGTCCCCACGCTCTGTCATATCAGCCTGCCCGTTTTGCGGACAGGATCGGGATAAAGGCAATCGCATGGTCATGGTGAAACTTGACGACGCAATCGACCGGATCACGAGTGATATTTCCCAAACCGGTGCGCTGACCGCAGAAGCGTCGCGCCGATACGAGGAAATGTTTCCCGGCTTCCGCGCCGAACTGGCCCGTGTGCTTGAACAGGCACCGACCATCAGTGACGCCGCGCAGGCGGCCATGATGCTGGTTGATACGGCATCCCGGACCCTGCGTGACAGTTTTCCCCATCAGCCTCATTGCGACTGCCGCGATGGATGCAGCGCGTGCTGCCATCTGTTTGTTGCGGTGCCGCCCGGTGTCACAAGCCTGATTGCCGAGCATATCCGCAAAACGTTTCCGCCAGACGAACAGCAGGCATTGCTGGAACGTCTGGGCCAGGCAGCAAGGATCATTGAACAGGCCAAAACCACATCCGAAGTGCGCGCACGCTGCCCGCTTCTGGGGACGGATGAAAGATGCACGATCTATGACGTTCGGCCCCTGACCTGCCGGGCCTTTACATCATCAAGTGCGCCGCGTTGCCACACCATGGTCTTTGGCGACGAAGATCAGCGCAAAGACCGGATTGATCAGAATCCCGGGCATTTTCGCCTGCATCTTGAAGCCACCGAAGCCCTGCAGGACGCCGCCAGGGCACGCGGGCTTGACGGGCGGCAAAAGGGGTTCGTCCACGCGCTTCTTGATCGGCTGGCACCATCGCAGGATCGGGCAGCCGATTAAATTTTCGGCTTGTTTGTTGCATCCTTGCGGAACAGGTCCATTTTCAAGACGTTCACAAAATTCATTCCTTTCCAGATCAACGCGGACATAGCAGCACATGAACAGTTTTCCCGATCCCAAGGTCGCCTTCGTCACCGGTGCAGCGCAGGGCCTGGGACTGGGCATAACGCAGCATCTTCTGTCCACCGGGTGGAAGGTCATGCTGTTTGATCTGGATGCGGATGCCGGGGACGAGGCCATAACGGCCCTGCCCGAAGAACAGCAGGAACGTGCCCTGTTTTTCAAGGGCGACATTGCCAATGAACATGATGTGGCGATTGCGGTTCAGCAGACCGTCGACCGTTTCGGGCGCATTGACGGACTGGTCAATAATGCCGGTATTGCCGACCCGCATTCGGGATCGTTCGAACATCTGGATTGGGAAAGCTGGCAGCGCGTGATCAATGTCAATCTGGGCGGCGCGTTTCTGGCGGCCAAACATGCGACCCAGCATTTGCGCAAGACCCGCGGCGCAATCGTCAATATCGCATCTACCCGCGCCTTTCAGTCAGAACCCAATACCGAAGCCTATGCCGCGTCAAAGGGTGGCATGGTGGCATTGACCCATGCCATGGCGGTCAGTCTGTCGGGGGCGGTTCGGGTCAATGCCATTGCGCCGGGCTGGATCGAAGTCGGTGACTGGCAGAAATCATCCGCCCGCGAAGAACCCCAACACCGCGACATCGACCGGCAGCAACACCCGGCGGGGCGCATCGGTACGCCGGATGATATCGCCAAGATGGTCGCCTTCCTGCTTGATCATGAACAATCCGGTTTCATGACTGGCGAAACCATCCGCATTGATGGCGGCATGACGCATAAAATGATCTATGCCGATTGACCGGAGGCCTTGGTCGGGGGAGGCATTCTTCCCTGCCCCTTCCTTCTGCGGTTTTACGGTTTCATGCGATCGGGTTTATCCCGTTAACATCCCCCTGCCCATCCAACTTGGACGTCACTGAACGTCAGGTTGAGTTTCTGAACAATTATATCGCAATTGATAATAATAATCATTTATATTGAGATTGATTATCAGTAGTGATAATGAACCCCATATGCAAACCGCCGGGGGCGGCAATTCCTTTGACTATGGGGCTCTTTCATGCACGTTTCATCGACCGCAAAACGCCGTACATTCAGTACGCTGTTGCTGGCTTCTGTGAGTATTTTTGCCGTCATGGCGACACCGGCTTATGCGCAGGACACATTGCCACAGCAAAACGCGCAATCAGACGATACCGGCGATACCGCAACGACAGAAAATGACGGCGCCATCAATCTTGACCCGATCCGGGTCGAGGGTGAAGCCAATGCCACGGCGGGCGATCCGACCCCGCCGGTCTATGCCGGTGGTCAGGTCGCAACCGGCGGCCGGGCCGGAGTTTTGGGCAACAAGGACAATCTGGATATCCCGGTCAGCATCACCAGCTATACCAGCGAAGTGATCAAGAACCAGCAGGCCGACACGCTTGCCGATGTGGTTGATAACGATCCGGGTGTGCTGACATCCTACAGCTATGGCGGTTCGGGTGACCGCTTCATGATCCGCGGCTTTGTTCTGGATGGTGATGACGTGATGCTGGATGGCCTTTATGGCACGGCACCGCGCCAGTTGATCGATATGTCGATGTATGACCGTGTCGAAGTCGTCAAAGGGGCATCCGCGTTTATCAATGGGATGGCCCCCAGCGGCAGCGGCATTGGCGGCGGAATTAACCTTATTCCCAAGCGCGCCACAGATGCTCCGATCACCAGTGTAACGACATTCTATGAAATGGATAGCCAAACCGGCGGGCATGTCGATTTCGGACGGCGTTTTGGCAAGGACAACCAGTTCGGCATTCGTGCCAATCTGAAATATGGCGACGGTGAAACCGCCATTAATGACGAAGACCGCAACAGCCAGATCGGATCCCTGTCATTCGATTATCGCGGCGATGATACCCGGATCACGGTCGATGCCGGGCATAATGAAAAGAATATTGATCACGGTCGAACTTCAGTAAACCTCGACAGCGCCCTTACCAGCATCCCCGATGCCCCGGATGCCAGCCATAATTACAATGCGGATGGGACATGGGCCGACCTTGAAGACAGCTTTGTTCAGGGCCGGATCGAACATGATGTAAACGACTATCTTATGGCCTATGCCGCCGCAGGCACCCGCCACATGGAAGAATCCGGGATTTATTCGACCCCGCGCATTACCGGTACTGATGGCACTATGACCTATGGCGGTTCAACCATCGTTCGCGAAGATACGACCAATAGTGCCCTGACCGGTGCCCGCGTTAAATTTGAAACCGGCGTCGTAAAGCACGAACTGAATGCCGGGGTTTCCTACCTTCAGAACAAAAGCCATCAGGCATGGGCGTTCTCGCCCGGTGCGTCGGCGTTTACCGGCAATATTTACGGGCCGACGCCCACAGGCTATCCGACGCTGGCAGCGCCATCAGGCAATCTGGCTGATCCGGGGCTTCGCAATATCAACGAACTGACCAGCTATTTTCTGGCTGATACCGTCAGCTTCCTTGATGACCGCCTGAGTGTCACGGGTGGCATTCGCCGTCAGTCGGTCAATACCAAGCAATTCGATCTGACCAGTGGTGCGCAATCAAGCAATTATGACGCGGACGAATACACGCCAATGGTCGGCATCGTCGGCAATGTGACCGATCAGGTATCGGTTTATGCCAACTATATGGAATCCCTGTCGCCGGGGGAAACAGCCGCCAGTGCGGCAAGTGACGCCACCCTTACCAACCCGAGCGAGCAGTTGGCGCCTTACACCTCCGAACAATATGAAATCGGGGCAAAGGCCGATTTCGGCAGCTTTGGCGGTAGCGTGGCCCTGTTCCAGATTTCCAAGCCGTTCTCTTATAAAAACGCGAGCAACACCTTTGCGGCGGACGGCGAACAGCAGAACCGTGGCGTAGAATTCCAGGTCTTTGGCGAACCTGTGACCGGCACCCGTATTCTGGGTGGTTTTACCGTTTATGATGCGGAACTAACCGATACCCAGAACGGCACCAATGACGGCAACACCCCAATCGGCATTCCCGACTATGTTGCCAAGCTTGGCATCGAATATGACCTGCCGTTCCTTGAAGGGGCAACCATCAATGCGCGTGCGGTTCACACGGCATCGCAATATGTCAATGCGACCAACACGCTTTCGATCCCGTCATGGACGCGCCTTGACCTTGGCGCGCGCTACACGACCGAGGTGCACGAATATCCTGTCACCATCCGTGCCAATATCGAAAACGTCACGGATAGCGATTACTGGGCGTCGGCCAATGGGGGTTATCTGACAATGGGTGCGCCATTGACGGCCAAAATCTCGCTGACGGCGGATTTCTGATCGGGCCAGCCAGACAAACAAAAACGCCGCCCAAGGGGGCGGCGTTTTTACTTTAACGGTATCGTCTGAATTATCAGGCGCGCGCCTTGCTTTCGGACAGGCCCAGCGCGCCAAGGGCGGTTTTGACGATGCTTTGTGCATCAAGTCCCGCCTTGGCGTATTGCACATCGGGCTTGTCGTGATCGATCAGGGTATCGGGCAGCGTCATCGTGCGGACCTTCAGCCCGTGATCAAGCAATCCCTGCCCTGCCATATGTTGTAGGACCATCGCGCCAAAGCCGCCAATCGATCCTTCTTCAGTCGTGATCAGGACTTCATGGTTGCGCGCCAGATCGGCGATCAGCGCATGATCAAGCGGCTTGGCAAAGCGGGCATCGGCGACCGTCGCCGGAAGGCCGCGTGCGGCGAGATCTTCGGCGGCCAACATCGCCTCGGCCAAGCGGGTGCCGTAGGACAGGATGGCGATCTTGCCGCCTTCGCGCAGGATACGGCCCTTGCCGATTTCAAGAACCTTGCCCTCGGTCGGCATTTCAACGCCGACACCCTCGCCCCTTGGATAGCGGAAGGCGCTTGGGCGGTCATCAATCGCCCATGCAGTCGTCGTCATATGAACCAGTTCGGCCTCGTCCGCCGCCGCCATCAGAACGATATTGGGCAGGCAGCCAAGATAGGCAATGTCATAGGCCCCGGCATGGGTCGCCCCATCTGCCCCGACAAGCCCGGCGCGGTCCATGGCGAAACGAACCGGCAGGTTCTGGATGACCACATCATGCACCACCTGATCATAGGCGCGTTGCAGGAAGGTCGAATAAAGCGTGCAAAACGGTTTATAACCCTCGCACGCCATCCCGGCGGCAAAGGTCACGGCATGCTGTTCGGCGATGCCGACGTCAAAGGCACGATCGGGGAACCGTTCGGCAAAGATATTGACCCCGGTACCCGACGGCATGGCCGCCGTGATGGCGGTGATTTTGTCATCGGTTTCGGCAAGTCTGGTCAGCGTTTCGCCGTAAACCTTGGTGTAGGACGGTGCATTGGGTGTGGCCTTGGCCTGTTTGCCAGTGACAACGTCGAACTTGGCGACACCATGATACTTGTCGGCGGCATTTTCGGCCGGGCCATAGCCCTTGCCCTTCTGGGTCACGACATGAACCAGGATCGGGCCATCGACATCCGCATCGCGCACGTTTTTCAGCACCGGCAGAAGATGATCCAGATTATGACCATCAATCGGCCCGACATAGAAGAAACCCATTTCTTCAAACAGGGTTCCGCCGGTTACCATGCCGCGGGTATATTCCTCGATCTTGCGGGCGGCTTCTTCGATCTGGCGCGGCAGATGTTTGGTCAGGCCCTTGGCCGCATTGCGCAGCCCCTGATAGCCCTTGCCCGAAATCAGACGCGACAGATAGCCCGACATGGAGCCCACCGGCGGGGCAATCGACATGTCGTTATCGTTCAAGATCACAATCATGCGCTGATCGGCAGCCGCGGCATTGTTCATTGCCTCGTAGGCCATGCCGGCACTCATGGAGCCATCGCCGATCACCGCAATGACGTTTTTGCGTTTATCGTCGGAAAGCTGGTTGGCGACCGCCATGCCAAGCCCGGCCGAGATGGAGGTCGAGCTGTGCCCGGCACCGAACGGGTCATATTCAGACTCGGATCGTTTGGTAAAGCCCGAAAGCCCGCCGCCCTGACGAAGGGTGCGGATACGATCCCGCCGCCCGGTCAGGATTTTATGCGGATAACATTGATGCCCGACATCCCAGATCAGCCGGTCGTCGGGCGTATCAAACAGGTAATGGATGGCAACGGTCAGTTCGACCACGCCAAGCCCCGCCCCCAGATGCCCGCCGGTAACCGACACGGCATCAATCACCTCGGCGCGCAGTTCATCTGCGACCTGCTTCATCTGTGCAGGTTGCAATGCGCGCAAATCAGCCGGGGTGTTAATCGTGTCCAAAAGCGGGGTCTTGGAGGTCGTGCTCATACCGATCTCGATCTTCAGTTTTGTGTGGCGTTTTTTATATAGTCGTCAAACCAACAGGGTGACGTTTCCTTAGCCCTATTGCAAGCAGCGTAAAATAAACAGCTTCGCTGTAATTAGCGACCCTGAAAATCACCTGATTTGATGTCACCGAGGAACTTCAGGACCACCTGCTCGACCGTGCGGTGAATATCGGTGCGTTCGCGCCCGAAATCCCGGCATAAATAACCAAAGTTTTCAGCAATATAAGGCGTGCAGGGTGGCAGAAATGAATAATGCCCGGCCCCTTTGGCCTTCACAAACTTTGCCCGCCCGCGCAGCAGGTTGCGGAAATGGGCAGCATTGGCCGTTTCGGGCAGGATTTCATCGGTTTCAGCCTCGATAAACAGCATCGGCACCGTGACATCGGCAAAGCCCGCATCGGTGGCGGCAACGCCAAAGGCCGGAGTTACGGCAATCACGCCCGCGATCCGGTCATCGCGCGCGGAAACAACCGGGCCGCCATACCGATCATGCAACTCATCGACCATGTCATCACCCGGTACATGCTGGCAAATCACCCGGTCCTGATCGGCATTAAGCGCGCAATAGCTTTGCCAGGCGGCGGCATCAAACTGCCAGCCTGCCATTTTAAGCACCGTCGCCCCACCCGCCGAATGGCCGAGCGCATAGATTTTGTTTTGATCAATCTGCGGCCCGATCTCGTCATAGCCCAACAACAGATCAAGCGCCAAACGCATTTCCTGCGGGCGGCGTTCGATGATCGTCAATTGCCGCGCATCGGACGGATCAAGGTAATTATCGCCATGATGCTGCGGGGCGGCGACGATATACCCGCGCCGTGCGAGATATTCTGCCAGCCAGAACTGATTAAAGCGGTGCCCTTCGGACCCGTGCGAAAACATCACCAGCGGATAGGGTCCGTCGCCTGCAAAATCCGCATCGCGGGCCGCCGTCGAGGTCACGCCCATGTGGCGTACGGGGCGTTCACCTGCGTGCGATGGATACCAGATCGCAAGCGGGAACGGGTCCTTGTCAAACAGCCGGTCACGAAAACCGGCTGTGTATCTGGCTTGTTCGCTCATGACAGGTGACGGACCTTAACGCCCGCGTTCGATCACGAAACGTGCGACCTCGCGCAGCGGTTCGGCTTCGCCGTCAAAGCAGTTCAGGTGATTGATCGCCTGATCACACAGCATTCTGGCCTGCTCGCGTGCCTGTTCAAGGCCCAGAAGCTTCACATAGGTCGATTTATCCTGATCGATATCCTTGCCGGCCGTTTTGCCCAGTTCGGCGCTGCTGGATTCCACATCCAGAAGGTCGTCCTTGATCTGGAAGGCCAGCCCCATGTCATGGGCATAGGATCGCAATGACATGCGCATGCTTTTGGGTGCCTTGCCCAAAATTGCCCCGGCCTCGCAGGCAAAGGCAAACATCCGCCCGGTTTTCAGCAGATGCAGATGGGTGACCTGCGCCTGATCAAGGCTTTGCCCCTCGCCCGCCAGATCGATCATCTGACCACCGACCATGCCATATGGCCCGGCAGCACGCGCTAACGCGCGGACAAGATCGGTACAGACACGCGGATCGGGATGGGTGCTTTCATCGGCCAGCACTTCGAAGGCCTGCGTCAGCAGCGCGTCACCGGCCAGAATGGCGGTCGCCTCGTCAAACTGCTTGTGGCAGCTTGGCTTGCCACGCCGAAGGTCATCATCATCCATGGCGGGCAGATCATCATGGATCAGCGAATAGCTATGCACCATTTCAACCGCGGCGGCGACTCGCAAGGCGCATTGGCGCGATACCCGGAACAATCCGGCAGAGCTTAGAACCAGAAACGGACGCAGGCGTTTGCCTTCGCCCAGTGTCGAATAACGCATCGCCTGAAACAGGCGTTGCTCGATCTGGCCATTGGGGCGCGGCAGAATGCTATCAAGCGTTTCGCCAAGGTCAGCAGAAGCAGTACTCAGCTCAGCAAGCAGGTCGTAACTCACCATATTCTCCGCGAGAATTATTCGATTTCGGTCGGGGTTGCGTTCGGACGGCCATCCGCACCCAGCGTGATTTTCTCGATGCGTTCTTCGGCCGCACGCAGCTTGTCGGCGCAATGGCGTTTCAGCGCCGCACCGCGTTCATAGGATGCAATGGCATCATCAAGCCCCACCTGCCCCTGTTCAAGCTGCCGCACGAGGCTTTCAAGCTGGCCGAGGGCCTCTTCAAAGCTGAGTTTGGCGATATCATCGGGGATCGTGGTGGATGGGGTTGGCTTGGACATATCTGCTCCATTGATTTGATTGGCGCGGAGTTTACGCGGTGACTTGCTCAGTAACAAGGGGTATGCATACTAAGAGCATGCGGCTATTTTTCAGAAACAAGTGCCGCTCTACGAATAGACAAAATTACAACAAAACTATGGCCATAAAGGGTTTGCCAAATCCTGAATATCTTTTAACTTCCACGATATTGAGAGCATGGCACCTTTAAAACTGCTTCAGAGTACACAAATTGCTTGATATTTCCCGCTTACGCATATTGCATGTCACAAATTACAGCTTAACGCCCAAGGTACCCGGTTATTATGGCGTACCTTATAAGATTACCAACGGCTTTACGCGCCTGGGGCATAATGTTTTACCCTTTGGTGACAGAGACTTGGCCAGGCTTTTGAACATATTCAGAAGTCGGAAATTTGGAATTCCGCAATTAAATAAAAAATTGCTCGAGGTCGTTGAGAAATTCGAGCCGGATATGATTGTCTTTGGTCATGCAGACATGATCACTCGCACGACCTTGGAAAAAATCAAAGAAAAGTTGCCAAGTGTCAAAATTGCTCAATGGAATGTTGATCCATTATTCTCCTCAGATAATGTCGGACGTATTAAAAGCAAGATCGACCTTGTTGATGCAACCTTCTGCTCAACGGATGGGCCTCTGTTGGCCAAATTGTCTGAGGGAAAATATCGCGCTTACTTCATGCCCAATCCGGTTGACATGAGCATTGAACGTCACCGAAACTTTGAATACTCACGAGAGCAACTGTCTTTTGACTTCGGCATGGCAATAGGAACCCCTAACGAAGTCCGAAATATTTGTGGAGAAGATTATATTGTTCAGGATCTATTGGATGAGATTGCAAAGTCCAGTTCAAAAATAAGAACATCATTTCCGGGCTACACAAGCCCTCGCATAACATGCGAAGAATATGATAAATATCTAAGCAAAACTTCGATGAGTTTAAATTTCAGCCGTAGAAATGATGCCTATCTATATTCATCCGACAGGATTGCGCAGACCGTCGGCAACGGAATTTTGACGTTTGTAGACAGAGCTACCGGCTTGAACGACGATTTTCAAGAAGACCAGATGGCCTTTTTCTCAAATAAAGATGAGCTAATTGCAAAAATATCTCATTTTATCGACAATGATCAAGAAAGACAGAATATTGCGGAACGCTCTTGGCATGAATACCATAGAAAATTCAACGAAAAGATCATTGCAGATAACATAATCAAGAACACATATAATGAACACCATTAAAGAACGCGTATTCCCGATCTCTTTTTCTATTTTCCTGATATCTGGATATTTAATTCACCCAACACCAATGTGGGCGATAATATTCTACGCAATAATAATACCCGCATTTCTGATAATAACTTTCAAAAACAAAGAAGAGATCACTAGCCTTTTTAAAGATAAGACATTCACCACCGGCGTGATTTTGATAGTATGGTTTCTCCTATCGATATCATGGGGAGTAAATCAACCAGATTTCAACATAAAGAAATACATATCACGATCGATAATCAATCTTATATTTTTACTTTCTGCCGCATACTTCTTCTCGACACACACATATTGGAAAAATTTTACCTTTAAAATATTTCCTTATGCGGTAATAGCAAATATATCAATATCTCTTTTTGTATTCTATGGAATGGACGCTCATTCCCTAAGCGATAGACTTAGTGGATGGGCCGAAACAAGACATCCAATACTGGGAAGCCTAGTCATATTGATAGGATTCTGTATATCTTTTTATCAGTCCCAAATATCAACAAAAAATAAAGACAAAATAATCTATGCTACAATCTGCCTTTCCTGTGTGCTATTTGTAATACTGAGCCAAAGCAGAGGCCCGCTTCTGACTCTACTTTGCATCGGCATCATATTTTCAATTTTTTCTGGAAAAGTTGTTCGCAGATGCGCAATTGGAATACTATTTTCGATTGCTTCAATTTTCCTTATCAGTGACGAAATCCAAAATCAGGTTATTCAATCACTTTCCAGAAATCCATGGCGCTTGGAAATATGGATGGATGCATGGAAATATATTCAGAATGCCCCAATCATCGGTAATGGCCTGGCAAGCTTGAATACCTTCGGAGCAATCGAACAGAAATTTCCCCACAGCATATATGTATCCTCGGCATTTTTCGGCGGTGCAATCGGGCTTTTTCTTCTTCTCGCACTGTTTGCGCAACTCGCTTGGGCAGCCCTCAATACAGAAGAAAAGACCACAAAGGCATTTCATTTTGGCCTGTTATGCGTACCCGTTATCGGTGGATTAACTGACCTTGCTCAAGTCTCCAAATCGCCGGGTGAGTTATGGTATATCCTGTGGGTTCCGGTTACGATTATTATCGGGCATTCGATTAAATCCCGCCGTGAGCAGAAACAACAGGCGCAGTGAACCTCTATAAAATGACCTCAAGAGGTCATCAGGGTTCGCACATGCGCCGCAACGCAAATTGCCAGCGACGGCAGGTCATAGCCGCCTTCAAGGACCGAGACAACGCGGTTGTCGCAGACCTCGCCCGCGAGTGCGAGGAGCTGTTCGGTCATCCAGACAAAGTCGCTTTCAATGAATGACAGCCCGGCCAGCGGGTCATTGCGATGGGCATCAAAACCCGCCGAAATGATCAGTAATTCCGGCTTGAAAGCCGCGATGCCGGGCAAAACGGTTTGTTCGAAGGCCTCTTTCATTTCAGCCGTCCCTGCCCCGGAGGTCAGGCCGACATTGAGGATATTGTTGGCACATCCGCGTTCGTCCGGGGCACCGGTGCCGGGATAAAGCGGCCATTGATGGGTCGAGCAATAAAACAGGTCCGGATCGTTATAGAAAAGATCCTGTGTGCCATTGCCGTGATGAACATCAAAATCCATCACCGCGACACGTTTGATGCCATAGGCGTCGCGCGCATGACGGGCACCGACCGCGACATTGTTAAACAGGCAGAACCCCATGGCGCGGTCATATTCCGCATGATGTCCCGGCGGGCGCACTCCGACAAAGGCATTGCGTTCATGCCCGGCCATCACCGCATCGATCGCGACGCAGACGCCACCTGCCGCACGCAAGGCGGCCTCGCCCGACGCGGGCGAAACATAGGTATCACCATCAAGGGATTCATATCCGCTTTGCGGGATGGCGGCCATGACGCGGTCGACATAGGCCGGATCATGGACCTTTTTGATCAGGTCAAGATCGGCCTTTGGCGCCTCTTCGCGGTGCAGGAACATGAATTCCTCGGCTTCTAGCACCCGCTGGATCACGCGAAGGCGATCACGCTGTTCCGGATGGCCCGGTCCCGGATCATGGTCGATGCAACTGTGATGAGTGACAAATAATGTCGCCATGTTTTCCGGAAACCTTCCTGAATAGATGCACGTCAGATATATCGAATCTTTACAGGCTGACTGGCCTTATTGACCACTGTCCTGATTATTATTATTTCATCGTGACAGCCAAAGTTATCCGCTGCCTTGTTCTAGATCATCATAAATCAGTCAAAGACTGCAACTTTTCAAATTGAATGACTGGTCCAAAATCACCGCATGAACTGTCTATTGTATACTCGGTGACTCAGAACGAAATATCGCCATAATCTCTGTTCACAAGACAAAGAGTGTCTTGACAGTTTAATGTTATACTTGAGAATAGGAATATTCCCGTTCTTGAGTTTTCATGGACGGGTTTGAGGCAGAAAGACCTCGTTGGTTGGAAAAAATCGGGGAAATCCCATCGGAGATTATCACCACGAATGTGATACACCCGATGCCCCAGTTGGGACAAAAGCCGAATATGGCCAGGCTAAAGGGAGCCAAATGGAACTTAACCATCTCGAAAAAAAGGCCGAGCAAGCCAGCGCGCTTCTGAAGGCCATGAGCAATCAGAGCAGACTGATGATTCTTTGCCAGCTTCACGAAGGCGAAAAATCAGTCGGTGAACTTGAACGTATTGTTGGGCTGAGCCAGTCCGCCCTGTCACAGCATCTTGCACGGCTGCGACGGGACAAGCTGGTTAAAACCCGGCGCGAAGCACAGACGATCTTTTATTCGCTGCAAGGCGATGAAGCCGTCACCGTCATCAAGACACTTTATGATCTGTATTGCCGCGACGACAGCAGCGCCGTCGCCGCCTAAGATTTTATGGAACTTCCCCCACAAAAAAGCCTGTCGGAAACCCGACAGGCTTTTTTGCGTTATGGTCAATAATCCGGCTGGTTCGGGCCTAGCCGCATTCGGGGGCTGGCAACCGCGTGACTTTCTGAAGGTCGCCGCGCACCCGGAAGCTGCCGTAGTTCATCCGCAGTTCGTGGGCGACGCCGTTTTCCCCGAAATCAACCGCAATTTCGGTCGACGGGCCGTTTTCAGCTTCGCCCAGCGGATAATAAGCCAGGTTGAGGCTGTGATAGGGCTGGCTTGCGATGTTATCGGCGTCCTCGGCATTGTTTTGCGCCTGTTTCGCGCCCGAAATCACTGCGGCAATCCGGTTGGTCGGCGTGTCTCCACTGCCGTCAAAGACCAGATCGTTGGCAAATTTATCGCCCTGAAGCGCACGCTTTAGCAGGGTGACGGAATGCTGGGTCGGAAACATGGTATCGGCCGGCAGTTCTTCGGTGACTTCGACCGGGACTTCGTAGGTGACAAGCACCTTGTCCTTGTCGCGCACCGCATCGCCGACAACCTCGTCCACCTGCACACCGTCAAGATAATCGCGCATGCGGAAGCGGTATTTCGATCCGTCAAAGCTTTCCCACTGGGTCATCGAATAGGCGGAATTGATCGCGCCACCTTCTGCCCCCTGAAGGATCATCAGATGCTGCATCTCGGTGATCCAGCCATCACAGACCTTTTCGAACCGGTAGCCAAGCGCACCGCGCACGCCGACAACAGAACTGCCGACATCAGACGAGACCATCGAAAAACGATATTCCGCCATATGCGGAACCAGTTCCGTCTGGGTATCAGATGCCTTGCGCACATGCGCCGGATCAAAACCGGTGGGACCGGCGGCAAAAGATTGCCCTGCCTGTGCGGAACACCCCGCCAGAGCAACACAAAAGATCAGCGCTCCGAAGACGGAACGCTGTCGATTTTCAGGACAAACCGTAATAACTGGCAAATCTATTCTCCGGCGGCGTCGATCTCGACAATCCAGGGATCTTTGACACCCTTTTTGGCAGCAAGATGGCGTAAATCTTTTGCATGCTCATGCGAAAGCGGACCAACCGCGACACGAAGATATTCGCGGCCCTTGACCGTCGCACTGATCAGACGCGGCTGATATTCACTGTAAAACGACAGGGCATTTTGCGCGCGCAACTGATCGGCAAAGCTTGCCAATATTACATAGTCCCCCGCAAGCGGCACTGCAACAAGCTTGTCATGCGCAGTGGTTTCCGGTGCGATCACGCTGACCTCGTCGGTCATGATGCCGGTATCGGTCAGGGCGGCGGTTTGGGTTTCGGCAATCGGTGCGACCGGTTTTGGCGGGGCGACATATCCGGCAACCGCGGCATCGGCTTCGCCCTGCGGGTCAAGGGGGCCTTCGTTGCGAAGCGGGGTACGGTTATAGTCGGGGGTGAACTGGTCCTGCGCGCTTGCGATTTCGACCGGGGCAACGGTCGCTTCGTCACGCGACACTTCGTCATGTATCACCGGGCGCGGCGGCAGATCGGTTTTGACAATCACGGCCGATGTGCGGGCACCGGCTTTGGGTTGTGACCAGTCTTCGCCGGGCGCGTTAACGGCATAAATTGCGGGTTCGGCGTCGCGGATTTTCTGTTTGATCGATGGTGCGCCCGGCTCGGCCAGGGCAACGGCATCATCCAGCAGGACATTGTCCTGACAGACGTCTTCTTCAAATAACGGGCGATGCAGGGCGCAATCACTTTCGGCAACAGCCGAAACCGCATGATCCGTGGTGCTTTTGCCCGTGGTCACATAGCTGATCAGATCGCCGGCCAGCTTGGCCACCGTAAGTTCCACCGGACCACCGCACGCCGCCAATGCCAGCGGTGCCGCCACCACAAGTATCTTTTTCAAAACGTCATCCCCCGCAGGATATAAATTGTTCCACGGTGAATGTTGATTGTGACGGGTTAAGATTACGTAAGTATCGAGGGTCAATAGACAAACAAAAACGGCCCGGAAAATCCGGACCGTTTTTATTGTTATCAAAAGACAGTAATCAGTCTTTTTTGATTTTCGGCGGAAGCTGCACACGCAGGTGCAGTTCCTTGAGCTGGCGGTCATCGACCTCGGCCGGGGCATTCATCATCAGATCCTGCGCCTGCTGGTTCAGCGGGAAGGCAATGACTTCGCGAATGTTCGGCTCGTCAGCCAGAAGCATGACGATACGGTCAACACCCGGGGCAGAACCACCGTGCGGCGGCGCGCCGAATTTGAACGCGTTGATCATGCCGCCAAAGCGGTCGTCAACAACGTCCTTGCCATAACCGGCAATCTCGAACGCCTTGTACATGATGTCCGGGCGGTGGTTACGAATGGCACCCGACGACAGTTCGATACCGTTACAGACGATGTCATACTGCCACGCCTTGATATCAAGCGGGTTCATGCTTTCAAGGGCTTCAAGACCGCCTTGCGGCATGGAGAACGGGTTGTGGCTGAATTCGATCTTGCCGTCGTCGTCTTCCTCGTACATCGGGAAATCAACGATCCAGCAGAATTTGAACATGCCGTCTTCACGAAGACCCAGTTCATCGCAAACCTTGTCACGCGACTTGCCAGCAAATTTGGCTGCTGCCAGTTCCTTGTCACAGGCAAAGAAGACCGCATCGCCATTGGCAACGCCGGTAACTTCCTTGATTTTCGCGATGCGTTCGGCATCAAGGTTCTTGGCAATCGGGCCTTTGGCTTCGCCGGTTTCATCATAAACGATGTAACCAAGACCCGCCGCACCTTCTTCTCGGGCCCAGGCGTTCAGCTTGTCAAAGAAGCTGCGCGGGCGGCCTGCGGCCCCCGGTGCCGGAATGGCGCGAACCACCGAACCCTTTTCGATGTTCGAGGCAAAGATGCCGAAATTCGAACCGCGGAAGGCTTCGGTCACGTCAGACAGGATGATCGGGTTGCGAAGGTCGGGTTTGTCCGAACCGTATTTCGCCATCGATTCATCAAACGGAATGCGCGGGAACGGAAGCGGCGTTACGTCACGACCACCGCCGAACTCGACGAAGATGTCGTGGAGAACCGGCTCGATCGCGTCAAACACGTCGTCCTGGGTAGCAAAGGCCATCTCGAAGTCGAGCTGATAGAATTCACCCGGCGAACGGTCGGCACGGGCGTCTTCATCGCGGAAGCACGGTGCGATCTGGAAATAACGGTCAAAGCCCGACACCATCAGAAGCTGTTTGAACTGCTGGGGGGCCTGCGGCAGGGCATAGAACTTGCCCGGATGCATGCGCGACGGCACCAGGAAGTCACGCGCACCTTCCGGCGAGCTTGCCGTCAGGATCGGGGTCTGGATTTCAAGGAAGCCCTGTGCGGTCATTTTCTGACGCATCGCCGAGATCACACGCGAGCGCAGAACGATGTTCGAATGAACACTTTCGCGACGCAGGTCAAGGTAACGGTGACGCAGGCGGATTTCCTCGCCATATTCGGCATCGCCAAATACCGGCATCGGCAGAACGTCGGCTGACGACTGGACTTCGATATTGGAGGCGTAAACCTCGATCTCGCCGGTCGGCAGGTTCGGGTTGACGGTTTCGGCGGTCCGTTTGACGACCTTGCCATCCACCGTGATCACACTTTCGGCGCGCGACTTTTCAAGAACCGCGAAAAGCGGGCTTGAAATGTCGATCACGATCTGGGTGATGCCGTAATGGTCGCGCAAATCGACAAACAGAAGGTTGCCGTGGTCGCGCTTGCGGTGGATCCAGCCGGACAGGCGCACTTCCGCATCGGCGTCAGAGGCGCGCAACGCATTACAATTGTGTGAACGATAAGGATGCATGGTCTTTCCAGGTTGCTTTGTATGCTTGGTATTTCGGGCCGCAAATTTGGCGCAAAGGTGCATGGCTGCACCGCGCTGTCAAACAAAAAAGCACCGCAAACCGACCACCCCGGTCAATTCGGGGCGGTCAAATCGGGTGATCTGTCTGTTTGCGCGACGCGGCGCTTGAAATTCTGCGGTATAAAACGCTGCCAAAGGCCCGCCGTCAAGTGCCCGTCGCAAAGGGCTGCATTGCGGGCCGGAATTTCAGGTTGGTGGCGCACCGATGCCCTGCAAATCCTTGACCTTAACAAAGCGGATCAGACGCCCGGTTTCAGGACGGACATCCGCCCAGTGATCAATATCGAATTCATACTGGCAAAGTCCGCAGGTCGGAAATTTGCGGTTCATCTGCAGTAACGCCTCGCCGTCGCCATCGCCAAACAGCTGGGCTGCGAAATCTTCCATCCCCGGATTATGGCCGACCATCATCACGCAACGGGCATCGTCATGCGTCTGGACAAGGCTTTCAAGCAACACCTTCTCGCTCGCCATATAGAGGTCTTCGTTATAGATCACGTCTGACGCGCTTGCAAAATCGCGCCCCAGCAACGTCAATGTCTGCACGGCGCGTGCCGCGGTCGAACACCAGATCAGGTCGGGAACCAGTCCATGATCATGCAGGTAGCGCCCCATTACCGGGGCTGCCTGTTCGCCACGCCGGTTCAGTTCCCGGTCATGATCGGATCGGGATGGATCGGTCCAGCTTGATTTGGCGTGCCGCAGCAGGAGCAGTGTCTTCATGAAATCAGTATCCGGTAATCTCGCGAAAGGCAGACTTTTGCATGTCACATAGGGCGCTGTGAAGCCATCATAAAAACTGACTTAAAAATTTAAGAAAATTGCACCCCGACAAGCAGTTATCCTATACTCCAATCGCAACCGGGGCCTGTCGCCTTATTTCAAGGACACAAACCCAATTTCGCAGGAGGCAAAGCGTGACCCACGCCGCCGTTATTCAATCAAGCGCAATCACACTTGATTCGGACAAACGCTTTATAAACCGCGAACTTTCGTGGCTGGCCTTTAACGGTCGCGTCCTTGAAGAGGCACAGAACAAACGTCACCCGTTGCTGGAACGCGTGCGTTTCCTGTCCATTTCCGCCAGCAACCTTGACGAATTTTACATGGTTCGCGTTGCCGGTCTGGTCGGGCAGTTACGCGCGGGCATGACCAAGGTCAGCCAGGATGGCATGAGCCCGTCCGAGCAGCTTCGCGCCATTACATACGACGCCAACCAGCTGATGCAGGATCAGCAGCGCATCTGGCAGCAGCTTAGCACGGAAATGGAGAAGCACGGTATTTCGGTCATCGGGCCGGAAGATTTGACCCAGACGGATCGCAAATGGCTTGATGGCTATTTCATGCGCGAAATCTTCCCGACCCTGACCCCGCTTGCCATTGATCCGTCGCATCCCTTCCCGTTCATTCCGAACCTTGGCTTTGCGATTGTCATGCAGCTGTTTGACCCGGCGGATGGTCACAATATGCGCGGGCTGATCCCGGTTCCGCCGAAGATCGGCCGTTTCCTGCGCCTGCCGGGCCGGACGGAACGGTATCTGCCACTCGAACAGGCGATTGTCCTTTATCTGGATAAGCTGTTCCCCGGTTTCGATATGATCGAACACGGCCTGTTCCGTGTCATCCGTGACTCGGACGTCGAGATTGAAGAAGAAGCCGAAGATCTGGTGCGCGTTTTCAAGACCGCACTGAAGCGCCGTCGCCGCGGCAGCATCATCCGGCTTAAAGTCAATGCCAAGATGCCCGAAGATCTTCTGGATTTCGTGGTCGATGAATTGTCCGTCGCCCCGGAAGAGGTCGTCAAGGTTGATGGCCTTCTGGGTGTTGTTGACGTCAAACAACTGATCGATTCCGATCTGCATCACGACCTTCTGTTCCAGCCATATGGCGCGCGGTATCCCGAACGTGTGCGTGACTTTGGCGGTGACTGCTTTGCCGCGATCAGCAAAAAGGATCTGGTGGTTCACCACCCGTTCGAGGATTTCGACGTCGTCGTGCAGTTCCTGTTGCAGGCTGCCCGTGACCCCGAAGTCGTCACCATCAAACAGACCCTTTATCGCACGTCGGAAAACAGCCCGATCGTCAAGGCCCTGATTGCCGCCGCCGAGGCCGGCAAATCGGTTACGGCCATGGTCGAGCTTAAGGCGCGCTTTGACGAGGAAGCCAATCTGCGCTGGGCAGCGGATCTTGAGCGTGCCGGTTGTCAGGTGGTTTATGGCTTCCTTGACTGGAAGACGCATGCCAAGGTGTCGCTGGTGGTTCGGCGCGAAAGCCACGGGCTTCGCACCTATGTCCATTTCGGAACAGGCAACTATCACCCGATCACTGCGAAATTCTATACCGATATTTCGTTCTTCTCGTGCGATCCGGCATTGGGGCGTGACGCGGCCAGCATCTTTAATTTCATGACCGGCTATGCCACCCCAAGATCGCTTGAGAAAATTGCCATTGCGCCGCATACGTTGCGCCCGACCCTTCTTGCCCATATCGATCACGAGATCGAAAACTGTCAGGCGGGCAAACCGTCGGGCATCTGGGCAAAGATGAACAGCCTTGTTGACCCGGTGGTGATTGATGCGCTTTATCGCGCCAGCCAGTGCGGGGTTCATATCGAACTGGTGGTGCGTGGCATTTGCTGTCTGCGGCCGGGTGTGCCGGGCTTATCAGAAAATATTCGCGTTAAATCCATCGTCGGCCGGTTCCTTGAACATTCGCGCATTGTTGTCTTTGCAAACGGCGCAAAACTGCCATCGCGCAAGGCCAAGGCGTTTATTTCATCCGCCGACTGGATGCCGCGCAACCTTAACCGTCGTGTCGAAACGCTGGTTCCGGTGGAAAACCCCACTTGCCAACGCCAGATTGTCGAACAGATCATGATTGCAAATCTGAAAGATACGGCGCAGGCTTGGTACCTGCAGCCCGACGGGTCTTACGAGCGGTGCGAAGCAGACGAAAACGCCTTTTCTTCTCATCAGTATTTCATGACCAACCCGTCACTTTCAGGCCGCGGCAGCGCGCTTAGCGAGGAAGATCCGAATGTTCCCGTGCTGCAGCTTGATGATTAACGAGTGCATACCTAGACAGGTTCAACCAACCGCATGCTGACTGACCAAAGGGTTTCCAACCGTATTGCCATCATTGATGTTGGCTCGAACTCGGTGCGTCTTGTTGTGTTTGATGGCATGACACGCGCCCCGGCCCCGATTTTCAACGAAAAGGTCATGTGCGGCCTGGGCCGCGACCCGGAAAATACCGGCCGTCTCAACCCCGAAGGCGTTGAAATGGCCACCGCCGCCCTGCGGCGTTTTGCCCGGCTGCTGCGTGCGATGAAGGTTACGCGTGTCGATATCCTCGCCACTGCCGCCGTCCGCGCGGCCAGCGACGGGAAGGCATTTTGTGATCGCGTCCATGCTGAAACCGGATTGACCGTCAAGGTGATTGACGGGCTTGAAGAAGCGCGTCTTTCGGCCTTTGGCGTTATTTCCGGTGATCGCCGTGCAACCGGGATCATGGGTGATATCGGTGGTGGTTCGCTTGAACTCGTCCTGCTTGAGGAAGGCGAGATCAAAAAAAGTGTCAGCGTTCCCCTGGGCGCCATGCGCCTGCATGCGGTGTTTGGTGCGGATCGGGCGCGGCTTGAGGCAGAAGTCAAAACCCATCTTGATACGGTCGACTGGCTGCATGAAGGTGCGGACAAGCCGCTGATTGCGGTTGGCGGTTCGTGGCGTTCGATTGCCAAGCTTTATATCGCGCAGGAAAACTATCCGATTTCGGTCGTGCATAATCTGACCATGCCACGTGCCGAAATCGCCGAACTGACGCATATCATATCCCAGCAAAGCCGTGTGTCGCTTGACAAGGTTGGCGGTGTTTCCAAACGCCGCATAGACAGCCTGCCGCATGCGGGCCTTGTCATGAACATGCTGCTTGAACGCATGCAGGCCAAGGAAGTCGTGTTTTCCAGTCACGGGCTGCGCGAAGGCTGGATGTATGAAGCCCTGCCCGAAGAATTGCGCGAACGCGACCCGCTGCTTGATGCCTGTCTCAGCTTTGCCGAAGACGGCGAACGTTTCCATCAGCACGGCGAGGAACTTTATCGTTGGTCAGCACCGATCTTCCGCGAACAGCCGGGAAATCTTGGCCGGTTGCGCCTTGCCGCCTGTATTATCGGCGATGTCGGCTGGAACGAACATCCCGATTACCGCGCGATCCAGAGCTATAACCGTATCCTGCATCACCCCTATCTTGATCTGAACCATCATGACCGGGTGTTCCTCGCCTATACCATCGGCTCGCGCTATACCGGCAATTTCAAGGGTGACGAATCCAGTGACCGGCTGCTTGACGATGACACGCGCAGCATCGGTCGCCTTTACGGTCACGCCATCCGCCTTGGCCATACCCTTTCGGGCGGGGTCGAAGGCATCCTGCCGGGTACGGCCCTTGTGCTTGAGGACAAGGTCCTCATTCTTCAACTGCACAAGGATTTCGCGGCCCTGAATGGTGAAGTCGTCGAACAGCGTTTATCAAAACTTGCCAAACTGATGGATTGTGAAAGCCAAGTCGTCATCGTCGATCAGCTTCCCCAGCCCTGATCCAGTTTGTGTTCCGTCCTTTGACTGTTTTCCGGTTTATTTGTTTTTGAACCGGGAAAGACGGAATGCTATGGTGGCCCTGCTTCCCGAAGCACCCCGTCCGCGGAAAGGGCTGCGCCTGGTCTTAGATGACATATGAACCACACGGTTTCCTTGCCTGTCTGGCGGACACAGGCTTATGCACAGGGGAATCGTATGTCTGCTTCACGCACATCGAAATCCAAAATCTTTGACGGTCGCCTTAACCTTGAGCAGCAGCGCAAACGCGCCAAGGAACTGCTGAAATCCGCCCGCAATAGGCAAGCCGATGCCCAAACCCGCATTGCGGCCCACCTGCCCGGTAAAAGCATTGATGACCTGCAACTGGCAGATAGCCAGCTTGTTATCGCGCGCGAAAACGGCTTTGCCAGTTGGCCCAAACTGAAATCCCATATCGACCGGATTACCGAACATCAGCGCCAGATCACATCGGGGCATCTGCCAAAGCTCGACACCCCGGAAACCCTTCATCTGCGCTGTGGGTCGGACATCAGGCATGGCCTTGAACTGGCCGGTTTTGCCGGTGCCTTCATGGAATTTTCCGATCCGTTCTGTCAGGGACCGGTGCCCGATGTGCCCCTGCCCGACTTCATCGAAACGCGGGCGCGTTTTATCGCATCGTCCTATCGCATCGATTTTCCCGATGCGCTTTCGCGCCTGCAACGCGAATATGCCGGGCTGGCGACATTGGGCGATTATGATCATGTCGTGCTGTGGTTTGAACATGACAGCTACGATCAGCTTATACTGGCCTTCCTGCTTGATTTCATCGCCACACTCCGCCCGCAAACTAGGCTTGACCTGATTTGCGTTGATCGGGTGCCGGGGGTTGAGCGTTTCATCGGCCTTGGCCAACTGTCGCCCGAACTGCTGATCTGGTGCTGGGACAATGCCCGTGCGCCGGTTTCGGATGCCATGCTGGCCTTTGGTCAAAAAGTCTGGCCCGCGATCCGTGCCTCAAGCCCCGATGCGCTGCGCGCCGTCATTGATCACGGCCAATCGCCAATCCCCTGCATGATCGCAGCCCTTGATCGCCATCTGCGCGAACTGCCTGATCCCGAAAACGGTCTTGGCCTGACGCAACAGCTAACCCTGCAAATCATCCGGGATCATGGCCCGATCACGGCGGGTAAGGTCTTTGGCCATCTTATGCGAAGTTATGACCCGCTGCCGTTTCTGGGCGATCTGATGTTCTGGGACGTACTTGTCGATATGGGCCGGACCGGATCGCCGCTTTTCACCTTCCCCGATGATTCGGCCCAAACCCCTTGGCCGGACCGCACCCTGTCGCTGACCGGGACCGGAAACGCGGTTCTTTCCGGCACCCGGAATTTCATGGAACTTTACACCGGCGAACGATGGGTTGGCGGTATCCGGATTACGGGAGCCGCGGCCGGTTAAACCAGCTTTCGCGTCACCTTGAATATCTCGCCCCGCAGCCATTTGTGCGGGGCACTGGCGGCGTTGCGCACATGCCAGGACTGGGCGAAGCTGTATTCGGGGAAATCAAGCGGGAAGGTGCATTTGGCAAAGCCCGTCATCACGTCACGTTCAAGCCGCGAGGGCAGCGATGCGATCACGTCCGTCCCGCGGATCAGGCTGGCGATGCTGGCAAAGGTCGATGCCTGCAAAACCGTGCGGCGTTTGCGCCCGATGGCATCAAGCATCTCGTCCACCGCCGAATGCTCGTTATTGCCGATGATCACGCGCGCATGGGGCACGGCGCAATATTGATCGAGCGTATCGGGTGGCACATCATGGCAATCCGCATCGTAAAAGCACGCCATATGTTCGCGAAACAGGGTCTGTTGCGCGATATCGCCGACATTTTCAGTCATATGCAAGCCAATCGCCAGATCAAGCTGACCGCTACGCAGCCGGTCGATCACGTTGGTATCGCCATGGATCGGCAATACCCGAAGCCGGATATCAGCGGCATATCCCCGGATGATGCGAAACAGTTCGGGCATGATCACCGCCACCTCGTAATCGTTGGTACCGATCACAAAGCGGGCTGATTGCGCCGGATCGTTCGGATCAAAGGCATCAACACGCTTAAGATTGCGCAAATCCTGCAACAGGATGCGCACCCTCCCGGCCATTTCATCGGCATGGGCGGTTGGCGTAATCCCCCGCCCGGAGCGGACAAAAAGCGGATCGCCGACAATCTGGCGTAACCGGTCCAGCCCATGACTGACCGTCGGTTGCCCGACACCAAGGCGATTGGCAGCGGCTGTTACCGATCCTTCGTCATAGATCGTCAGGAAAAGCCGCAGCAAACGATAATCAAGGTCCAATTCATCGATATTCATGCATGAATACTATCACCTTGATCGAATTGATCATATGGGAAATCCGGTGCAGTTTCATTCCATTGACGGGCCAACGCCCACCCCCGATTACCGGAGAATGAAACCATGAAAATCCTCGTTACCGGCGCCACCGGCCAGCTCGGCAACCTTGTTATCAAACATCTGCTGACCCGCGTTTCCGCCGATCAGATCGCGGCAAGCGTACGTGATGTTGCCAAGGCGCGGGAAATTGCCGCCAAGGGCATTGATGTCCGCCATGGCGATTTTGATGATCTCGCCCTGATGACCAATGCCTTCAAGGGCATTGATATCGCGCTGATCATTTCGGGTGAAACCGATGTTGAAACCCGCATCAAACAGCACCGTACCGCAGTTGACGCCGCCAAGGCCGCCGGTGTCAGACATCTGGTCTATACCAGCTTTATCGATGCGCGCCCCGAAAGCCCGTTTACCTATGCCGCCATTCACGCGGACACGGAAAACCATATCAAGGCAAGCGGCCTTTCCTTTACGCTGCTGCGCAACAGCTTCTATACCGATCTTCTGATGGCGGGCGTTCCGCATGCGATTGAAACCGGTGATTTTGGTGCCCCTGCTGGCAATGGCAAGGTCAGCTACATTCCGCGTAACGACCTTGCCGAAGCCGCCGCCGTCGTCCTGGCCAATCCGGCTGATCACGTCAATCAGACCTACGAGCTTTCCGGCACGCCCATCGGCTTTGCCGATATCGCGGCCATCATCGCCGACGCAACCGGCAAGGACATCCGTTATGTCGATCTGCCGCCCGAAGTCCATACCGGCATTCTGGCAAGCTTTGGCCTGCCCGACCATCTGGTCGAAGCTTTAAGCGGCATGTATGTCGGGACGCGCAATGGCGATTATGAACAAACCAGCGACGATTTCGCCAAGGTTGTTGGCCGCGCACCGCAAACCACCAAAGACTTCCTGACAGGAGCCCTGAAATGATCCGCGCCAAAGTCATGCTTTTCAGCACCTTGGTCGCCAGCCTGATCGCAATCGGCTCCGCCCTGCCCGCCCATGCGGGCGAGGTCGAGGACCGCAATACCGCTAATGTCGTCGCGTTTTATGACATGGTTTTCAATCAGCGCGATGTTAACGGTGCGATCACAAAATATATCGGTGATGAATATATCCAGCATAACCCGTTCGTCGCCGACGGCATCGACGGCTTTCGCGCAGGCATCACCGGCTGGCTGAATTCTGATCCCAAAATCCATGCCGAAATCGTCCGTACTGTTGCCGAGGGCAATCTGGTTGTCACCCATGTCAGATCCACCTCGGCAGAAGGCGAAAGTGCGGTGATGGATATCTTCCGCCTTGATGATGCCGGCAAGATCATCGAACATTGGGACGTATCCCAGCCGGTCCCGGCCGAACAGGCGCATGACAACACCATGTTCTAAAGCCGGACTTCCTGCCTTGTTGCAAAAACGAAAAACGGGCCAAAGCTGGCCCGTTTTTTCATGTTTTCAATCGGGTTGAGGGGAAATCAGTCCCGCCCGTCAAGCTCGACAAAGGCGACTTCGCCGTTCTTGAGCTTGAGCCCGATCTGTCCGTGTTTGAGTTGCAGGGCATATTGCCCGAACAATTCACGCCGCCAGCCATGCATCGCCGGAACGTCGGCATTGTCATCGGCTGCGATATTCTGCAAATCGTCGCTGGATGCCACAAGGCGCTGGGCAACACCCTTTTCCTCGGAACACAGTTTCAGCAGCACCTTGAGCAGTTCCACCGTCGGGCCGATGCCCGATGGAAGGTCCGGGCGGAGTTTTGGCTGCGGCCAGTCTTCCTGCGGGCTATCAAGGGCGGCCTGGATGGCTTCGATGATCGCCTGGCCGGGTTTGCTGCTGCCGAAATTGCGACCGACACCGCGGGTCTTGTCGAGATCCTTGTCGGTCAATGGCTGCCGGGCGGCGATATCAAGCAGCGTATCATCGCGCAGAACGCGGTTTCGCGGCAGGTTCTTGCGCTGTGCCTCGGTCTCGCGCCATTCGCCAAGCGCGCGCGCCACCGCGAGGAATTTCGGGCTGTTGGACCGGGTTTTAAGCCGAAGCCAAGCTTCTTTGGGGTCAATCGAATAGATCGACGGATCGGTCAGGCGTTCCATTTCCTCGGCCAGCCAATAGGCACGGCCATTGGCTTCGAGCCGTTCGTGGAACGCCTCGTAGATCACGCGCAGATGCGTCACATCCGACAGCGCATAGCTTAGCTGCTTGGTCGAAAGCGGACGGTGCGACCAGTCGGTAAAGCGCATCGATTTATCGATATTCTTGCGCACCACCTTGTTGACCAGCGTCTCGTAGCCGACCTGATCGCCATAGCCAAGCACCATCGCCGCCACCTGGGTATCAAATACCGGGTGCGGGACCTTGCCGCTGAGATGAACGAAAATCTCGATATCCTGACGGGCGGCGTGAAACACCTTGACCACGCTTTCGTCCTGCATCAGGTCGAACAGCGGGGCAAGGTCAATGCCCTCGGCCAGCGGATCAACCGCCGCACCATTATCCGACGGTTCGGGACTTGCCAGCTGCACGAGGCAAAGCTGCGGCCAATAGGTCGAATCGCGCATAAACTCGGTATCGACAGTGACATATTCGAACTGCCGGAGCTTTTCGCACAACGCGCGCAGTTCTTCTGTATTTGTAATTGGTTCCATAAACCTTGCTATAACATTGCCGGGCGCGATCCGCCAGTAGCTTCAATATGGCAGCTATCATGCGTAAAAAGCACGGAAAACCCGCCGCCTTAGATGATTTCGTCCTCGTCAAGCAACGGATCGGATTGCAGATGGGTTTCGATGGCGTCCATGCGTTCCTGCAATTCGGATGACCGCTTGATCGCGGCCACATGGAAAAGCGCATCGCCCTGATTGACGATCGGCAGATTGGTCCGCCCGATGATCAGTCCGGCATGTTTCGCCACAACCTCGGCATCGCGAAGACCGAACGGGTCGGAAACGGCAGCCACCACATCGCCCTCGTTAACAAACTCGCCGGCGATCTTGAAGGTTCGCAAAATCCCGCCAACCGGTGCGCGCAGCCAGTGACTGCTGGATGATTTGAAGGGAGGGACTTTCGGGTCGCGGATCGAGCGGCCCGATGTCATGCCAAGCTTGCGCATCACGCGCAAGACACCCGAAACACCGGCCCGGATCGACATTTCATCAAAGCGGAGCCCCTCGCCCGCCTCATAGAGCAGGATCGGGACTTCGGCCTCTTTGCCAGCCTGGCGCAGTGACCCTTCACGCAGCGGACTGGTCAGGATGATTGGCGCACCAAAAGCCTCGGCATATTCCATGATGTCATGATCATCGTCATTGACCCTGATCTGGGGCAGGTTGACGCGGTTCACGGCTGCCGAATGAAGATCGATGCCGAAATCGGATTTCTCGACAATCTCGGTCAGGAAAAGATGGGCAAGCTGCGCGGCAAGGGACCCCGCCGAATGACCGGGGAAGCACCGGTTAAGGTCGCGGCGGTCAGGCAGATAGCGTGTATGGTTCAGAAAGCCGAACGCATTGACCACCGGAACCGCCAGCAACGTGCCATGCATCCCACGAAGGGCGGGCGATTTAAGAACGCGGCGGATGACCTCCACCCCGACGATTTCATCGCCATGCACGGCACCACTGACGAACAGGACCGGGCCGGGCCGTTTGCCATGCACCACATTGACCGTCAGATTGACCGGCGTGTGATTGGATAAAAGCGAGATCGGAATATCAACGATCTGGCGCGTCCCGGCGGGGACTGTCTTTCCGCCAATCTCGAAGTCCGGGGTCCTGGCTACCTTTGCCGATTTGGCTTTGGATACTTTTTTCCCGATCTCGTTCACAGTTTATCCCTTGCCTTTGGTCCGCACCTTACCGGGGCGGTAATCCTTTTCCATGAAATCGATAATCATCCCGGCAATGTCCTTGCCGGTTGCGCCTTCGATGCCTTCCAGACCGGGTGATGAATTGACTTCCATCACCACCGGACCATGGTTGGAGCGAAGAATATCGACACCACAGACATTTAGCCCCATCGCCTTGGCGGCTTCAACTGCTGTTGCGCGTTCCTGCGGAGTAATACGCACGGACCGCGCCGAACCGCCGCGATGAATGTTGGACCGGAAATCGCCCTCTGCCCCCTTGCGTTCCATGCTGGCGACGACCTTGCCACCAATCACAAAGCAGCGAATATCGGTATTGCCCGCTTCCTTGATGAATTCCTGCACCATGATATCGACATTGGCCCCACGGAAGGCCTCGATCACGGATTTGGCGGATTTTTCGGTTTCGCCAAGAACCACGCCAATGCCCTGGGTGCCTTCCAGAAGCTTGATCACCACCGGGGCACCGCCAACGATGGAAAGAACCTCGTCGGTTTTTTTCGGATCATGGGCAAAGGCCGTAACCGGCAGGCCGACACCGCGCCGCGACAGGATTTGCAGGGAGCGCAGCTTGTCGCGCGACCGGCCAATCGCCACGGATTCGTTTAATGGATAAACGCCCATCATTTCAAACTGGCGCAATACGGCCAGTCCGAAGAACGTCACCGAAACACCGATACGCGGGATCACCGCGTCATAGCCGCTCAGTTTCTGGCCGCCGTAATAAACTTCGGGCTTCAGGGACGTGATGTTCATCGTGACGCGCAGCGTGTTGATGACATCAATTTCGTGCCCGCGACTTTCGGCCGCCTCGACCAGCCGTTTGTGGGAGTACAGATTAGGATTGCGCGCAAGCATTGCGATTTTCATGCAATGGACTCCCGTGGTCGAGCGTTACTGAATGTGTCGAAGGTTCAACGACAGCGTCGGATCATTGTTCCGAAACGGTGCCGGATTGCAGCGCCGTATAAACCTGTTCCGGTTTCCCCGCCAGATAAGATTTTGACGGTTGGACCAAAAATCTTCCTGCCTTCATTGCCGTGCGCCCCAACAACATGGGAAAGCCCATCAATGAACGATTTGCCAATGAAATCTCGACCCGGATTTTATGATGCCCGACAGCAATATGGGTCGAAATGACATAGCGTTCTTCGGCCTCGCCGTTTGAACTGCGAATCTCGCGCGTTTCAACCAGCGGTGCCATGCACTCGATACGACCATGCCCGTCACCGCGGTAATGCGGCAAGATGAATTTTACGAACTTTTGATTATCGCGATCAATGATACGCGGATTCAGCGCATGCAGCGACGATGTCCGCGCCCCGGTATCGATCTTGGCCTTCATCAATGGTACGTCGAAATCCGGAAATCCGATCCATTCGCGCCAGCCCAGAACATGTCCCCCGCTGACAAGGGTTTCAATGTTGGACTTGATTGATGGCTTTGCCTTGGCCTTACGCAGGGTCACATACACTATCCGGAAATTTGCAATCTGGCGAATATAACGCCTAACGGCTTGCATCGCCTATCGAAAATGCGTCTGCACGGGATCTGGATTTATTGACCATCCATCACGGCCCGCACCAGCGGCAATGTCACCGCCCTTTTTTCGGCCAGTGCCTGCCGGTCAATCGCTGCCACCAGTTCGGTCAGCGCGACAAAGCTGCGTTCGATCCGCGGCAGGATATAGGCAATGATCTGCGGGCTTGGCGCCATCTGCCGGTCGGCAAACAGCTTGATCAGAAGCCCGACCATCAGGTCGTCATCGGGCGGGGAAATCTCGCAGACCAGTGCCGCACCCAGCCGCGATTTCAAATCCGGCAGATCGACTTTCCAGCGCGACGGCGGTTGCTGTGCGGTCATCAGCAAATGCCCGCCCCGTTCCTTGAGCATATTGTAAAGATGGAAACACACCGTCTCGTCGAGGCCAAGATCGGCATCCTCGATGACAAGCCCGGCGGCATCGCCCAGAAGCACATCCGGATTCGCCCCGACAAGGTCACGCCCCGAAACGCTTAGCGCGGCGGACCGTGCCCGCCATACTTCCGCAAGGTGGCTTTTGCCCGATCCGCGCGGCCCATAAAGGCAAAGGGCGGGTACGGGCCATTCCGGCCAGTGATCGATCCATGAAACGGCTTCGCGATTACAATCGGCGACCATGAAATCGGCCCGCCCCAATGCCGGACGCAGTTCCAGCGCCAGCGGCAATTGCTGCGGCGATAATTCCGGCGATCCACCATCCGGACCCTTTTCGGGTGCCGCCAGCGTTTCGTCCATGGCCGTCTTTTTGATCGCGCGGGTCACTGTATACTCAATTCTCGGCGTCTTTTAGGGGATCATAAGCCGGATTGTCCGGTCCATGATCATATAACCGGCTACCCAGATACTGCCTTAAGCCATATCGCACAAGCACACCGATCACGGCGGCCACCGGCACGGCAAGCATCACGCCCAGCAATCCGAAAACCGCCCCACCGGCCAGCAAGGCAAACATGACCCAGACCGCATGCAGACCGACCTTGTCCCCGACAAGCTTCGGGGTCAGGAAGTTGCCTTCCATGATCTGCCCGGCGCCGAACACAAGTGCGACCAGCGCCAGATCGACACCAATGCCAAACTGTGCCAATGCCACCCCCATACCGACGGCAAACCCGGCAAACATCCCGAAATAGGGCACAAAGGATACAAGCCCGGTCATCAGACCGATGACAAAACCAAATTCAAGCCCGACCAGCGTCAGCCCCAGCGCATAAAACAGGCCCAACAAAATGCAAACCGTCGCCTGACCGCGCACGAACCCTGCGAGTGTTTCATCAATTTCGCGCGCGCACTGGCGGATATCCTTTGCCGAACGGCGCGGCAGGTATCCGTCAATCTTGGCCACGATCCTGTCCCAGTCCCGCAAAAGGTAAAACGCCACAACCGGAGTAATGAACACGAGGCTCAGGAAATTCAGCAATGCCAACCCGCCCGACAACACATTGGTCAGGATATTGCCGACCCACTTGATCGCGGTTGCCGTCTGTCCCTTGACCGAATCCGAGATGCCTTCAAGCGTTTCGGGCGCAATCCGGTCGATAATATGCTGCACATACGGGGCCACGGTTGTCCGCAATGTGTCAATATAACCGGGCAATCTTTCAAGGAACCCTGCAAGCTGGCTTCCGATCATCGGTACGACCAGCAACAGGAAAAAGATAAATACAAGGAAGAACAGAATTGTGATGATCGTTGTCGCCAGCGTCCGGTTAAAGCCGCGCGCTTCCAACCGGTCGGCCAGCGGATCAAGGAAATAGGCAATTGCCATCCCGGCGACGAATGGCAAGAGGATGCTGGAAAACAGCCAGATCAGAAGGAAAAAACCGACAATGAAAATCAGCCAGAAACGTGCCTGCTGCCGAATGGTCATGTCCGTTTAACCCCCTTGTTTCGCTGTCATGCTGCCCTGATGATGCCCGCCCCCTTAAATATCTGCGGTGCATCCTGCACGATAATAAAGACCGGCGGAATTATCCGCCGATCGACAGGCTTTGCAAACGATCCGAACCGGCTGGCTGGATAAACCAAAGATCGCCCATCTGGCTCAGGCTTAAATTCTGCTGTGCCAATGCGGTCCGGAACTGGTCGATCGAACCAACATAATCCACCGCGATCTGCACTTCGCGGCGCGACATCGCGACAACCCGGCTGGCACGCACCACCGGGGATCCGACAATGCGGTCCTCGATCCGGGCCCAGTCATCAAGACCGGTGATCGGGATGAACACCATCAATTGTCCGCCGGTGCCGTAATTGATCAGGTTGGCACGTTTCCATCCTGCCGAAAGTTGGTCCTGCACGCCCTTGGCGGCACGCATCAGCGTCTCGTTCAGGCTTTCGCCCGATTGGGTTGTTTCGGTCACGCCAAATACCTGCGGTGCGCCGCCCGTATCGTAACGCGTCGCTGTCACATCAACGGTTTCCGATCCGGTTGCACCGCTAACCGTGGCACTGGCGACAACGGCGACATCCGCACCATAGCGGCGCGCAAGTTCGTTAAGGCGTTCCACGGCACCATTTTCCGCCTGCTCGGCCGAAACAGTCCCGATATCCTGCAAATCGCCGATCGGCGCCTTGACCGGCACCAGACCACCCGATGCGAAATTGCGGCTCCAGATATCGCGCCACGGGTTCGGATCATCCCACAGGCTGGTGTAACCGCCCGAATGATAGACCGGCACAATGATCACCGGTTTGGATTGCAGTTCGGCAAAGGGAATATCGCGGAAACGCAGATAATTGCGCAGTTCGGTTTCCTTGAACCGCACCGTCATGTCCGCGATATAACGCACCGAGGATGTTTTCTCGTTCGACACCCCGAAATCGCGCACCATGTTATTGATGTCGGCCTGGCTGGGTGTGCCAATTCCCGCGCGGTCTTCGGGCAATGTCAGGCGTGCGACGACCTCGTCAAAGGCCTTGCGCTGCCCGATGGCAAGCGCCTGATCGCGGGCGGCCGCCGCGGTTTCCGCGCTTTCGTCGACATGCACGCCTGATACCGAAAAGATATCCTGTGCAAAAACCGGAAAAGATAGCGACGCCGAAAGCCCGACAATCCCCGCCAACAGCCTGATATTCCTGAGTGTGGTACGCACGTTTGCCTCTTTGCCCATTTTTTCGATGGTTTGATGCTCTTTGTGGCACGAGTGAAGCATTCTGGAAAGAAAACTCTCCCATGCGCACCTGAGCATTGCATATTGCCCGCGTTTGAGTATTTTCGGCCCAGCGGAAATTATCAAGCCCGCGTTTTTTATCAGTATGACGCTTTTTCTGTGGTTATCGATCTGATTAAAGGCGTCACTATGGCGGTATTTCCCGGGTATCTGGTTCATCCGGCCCCGGAACATCGCGCGAATGACAATTTGAAGTCAGGGCGTACTGATGAAAAACGCGGGGTTTCCCGCTTTGTTTTATCCATGCGCTTAAGCCGAGGATCACCCAATGACCGCCTCCAACGGCCTTACCTATAAGGACTCCGGTGTCGATATCGATGCTGGCAATGCCCTTGTCGATGCAATCAAACCGCTGGCCAAAGCAACCAGCAGAACCGGCGTTACCGGTGGTTTGGGGGGATTCGGCGCTTTGTTCGACCTGAAAGCTGCCGGTTATAATGATCCGGTTCTGGTTTCCTGCACCGACGGTGTTGGCACCAAGCTTAAAGTCGCCTTTCTGGCCGACAAACACGATACCGTCGGCATCGACCTTGTCGCCATGAGCGTCAATGACCTTGTGGTTCAGGGTGCAGAACCGCTTCTATTCCTTGATTACTTTGCCACCGGCAAACTTGCCGTTGAAAAGGCAACCGATGTTGTCGCCGGCATTGCCGAGGGCTGCAAACAGGCAGGATGCGCATTGATCGGCGGGGAAACCGCCGAAATGCCGGGCATGTATGCGGATGGTGAATATGATCTGGCCGGTTTTGCGGTCGGGGCGGCGGAACGTGGCGAGTTGCTTGACGGTTCCAACGTTGCCGAGGGCGACGTGATCCTTGGTCTGGCGTCAAGCGGTGTTCATTCCAACGGTTATTCGCTGGTGCGCAAGGTTGTTGAACTTGCCGGACTTGATTACGCCGACGATGCACCGTTTGCACCGGGCAAAAATGTTGGCGAGGCGCTTCTTGAACCGACCAAAATCTATGTCAAAAGCTGCCTTGCGGCGCATAAGGCCGGTCTGGTCAAGGCGCTGGCGCATATTACCGGTGGCGGTCTGACCGAAAACGTCCCGCGCGTTCTGCCGGAAAACCTGACGGCGGTGTTTGACGCCAGCACGTGGGAGTTCCTTCCGATTTTCAAATGGCTGTCCAAACAGGGCGGCATTCCGTCGGTTGAAATGGCGCGTACCTTTAACTGCGGCATTGGCATGTGCGTTGTGGTTCCGGCCGATAAAGCCAATGAGGCCGAAGCATTGCTGCGTGAAAACGGCGAAACCGTCAGCCAGATCGGTGTGATCGGCCCGCGTGCCGGTGATGGCCCGCAGGTCATCATCAAGAACATGGCCGCTGCATGGGAAAAGTAACGCCGCTGAAGCTTGCCGTTCTGGTTTCGGGCGGCGGGTCGAACCTTCAGGCGATCATTGATGCCTGCAAGGCTTCTGACTATCCGGCCGAAATCGTTCTGGTGTTTTCCAACCAGCCTGATGCCGGTGGGCTTGAACGTGCGCGTCGTGCCGGTATCCGGGCCGAAGCCATTTCGCACAAGGGCTTTGAAGGTGGTCGCGAGGCCTATGACAGCACGGTCAGCGGCCTGATTGAAGAATCCGGTGCCGATCTGGTGGTATTGGCAGGTTACCTGCGTCTGGTCAGCGAAAGCTTTGTGACCCGCTGGCAGGGCCGCCTGATCAATATTCACCCGTCGCTTCTGCCGAGCTTCAAGGGCCTGCATGTCCATCAGGCTGCACTTGATGCCGGGGTCAAATATTCCGGCTGCACGGTGCATTATGTGGTGCCCGAGGTTGATTCCGGCCCGATCATTGCCCAGGCCGTGGTGCCGGTCCTGCCCGGTGATGATGCGGGTGCGCTGGCGCAGCGTATCCTTAAACAGGAACATCGTATCTATCCGCAGGTGATCCGCTGGATCGCTGAGGGCCGGGTTTCAACGAATGATGCCGGGATCGTTACGGTCGCGGATGCGCATACCCCCGATTTTGCGCAGATAAATCCGGTGCTTGAACCGAACTGACTGCGCCCGTGGCGGGCGATCCGCAAATGGTTTTAAGGGGTGAACGAAAGTTCGCCCCTTTTCTTTGGAAAATTCATCCGCACGCCATATTGCCTCCGCAATCTGCTGAGCAAATGCGCAACCAGAATTCCATCAAAACCAGTACAAAACGGATCTGATATGCGTATTGCCGACCTTGCCCCTGCGATTGCCCCAGGATTGATGGCCATCGTCATCAGCGTCACCGCACCGGCAACATTACAGGCAAACGAAGCCCCGCCTGCACCGGCAAACTGGCGCGAAACGAAATGCGCGATGTATACCGATATCCGCGCCGAGGTTCTGAAATCGATCCCGCGCGAGGATATCGGGGCCGACTTTATCAAAGCCGAAGAAGACTATATCTCGGGCGGATGCCGGGGCCGCGCCTATGCCTGTCCGAAAACCGAAACGCAGCTTCAATATGCCAACGCGGTTTCGCTGCGCGTCATGAGCGGCGGCCTTTCGGGAACGTTCCTTCCCTATGGCTGTCAGGACGGGACAAAAACATCCCCTGCGCAATAGGCCGATAATTAGCCAAATGGATGATATTGCCGGTTAATCTGCGTCTTGCGCTGCAACAACTTCACGTCTATACACTGGAGTAATTCCAAACGCAGGAGGCTAATTTGCAGGGTAACGACTACGAACTGACCAAGACCCACGTCGATATCTATAACGGCTATACCGTCTTTATGAAATGGGGCACCCTTTCAGTGATCGGTCTGCTGATCGTGATGGCGATTTTCCTGCTCTGATCGGCCTGATCGCGGATACAAAAATGCAAAGCTGCCGAAACCGGCAGCTTTTTTCTTGGCCGCAAACAAACCTTATGCGTTATTTTCACCATCCAAATTCACCCCTGAAATGTGTTACGATATTTTCGGTGTTTCCCGCAAAGGGTTACGCCACAGCTGTAACAAGTCAGGGAGGAAACGATGCAAGGAAGCGACTATGATGCCAAACTGGTCCAAGTCCACGAAAATGGCTGGCACGGTTTTATCAAATTCATCATCTGGAACATTATTTCGATTGTCGTCCTTCTGATCCTGTTGGCGGCATTTCTTATTTAGACATCGGGCATCGGGGAAGTATGCGGCAGCCGCATTCACGCTCGCGACGTCCATTCCTCTCCGATGCCTCCGGCCTTCCGATGCCGCGGGTTTCACGATCCTTTAAGCCCGCGCGCCAAATAACGATCTATTGAAAACGATCATCACGGCCCCATCTGCATTCCCACCAGCTTGGAACAGTTCAAGACCATTCGAAACCTTTGGTGGAGATTGCCTGATGATCAACAAGCTCAAAATTCGCACGCGCCTGCTTTTTGCCTTTGGCATGATGGCTCTTGTGACGGCGACCACCGGGGCTGCGGGTATTTTCTTTGCCAACGATATCGGATCCGAAAGCGAACATGTGGCGGTCAATCTCGCACCGCTGGGCGATGCGGCAATGGAAATCAAGCTGTCTGCGACAACCGCCCACCTGATTTTCGAGGAAATCATGGCCGGTGACAGCGGCGAAGACATCAACGAAGTCTGGGCACTGCTTGAAGAAAGCCAATGGTACGCCAATGCCATTCTGAATGGCGGTACCAATGAGGAAGGTACATTCGTCGCGGCTCAGAACCCCGAAGTTCGTGCAAAAATGCAAAGCGTTCAGGACGCGATCGGGCAGTTCATCCAAAGTGCCGAACAACGTTATGCGATGCTTGTCGGCAAGGAAGGCGTTGGCACCGGGGCAGATCAGGATTTCGATGCCCTTTACGAAAATCTGCAAACCAAACTGTCATCTCTTTTGCCTGCCATCCGGCAAAGTGGGAACGCAGGGGCAATTTCCGCGATCGAGGCCGTCGGCAACGCAAAATTCCGGCTGGCCAATGGCCATCTGTTTCTTGAAGAGCTCCTGACCGGCGATGATGAAGTTAATTTTGAAGATGTCGATGCCGATTTCAAATCTGCCGCCGATGATCTTGCCAAAATCGACATCGCGTCGCTCACAAGCCAGATCACCCCGCTGATTGCCGATATCGAGAAACTGGCCACCACCGCGCGGTCCCGCGTTGACAGTACCGTCGGCAACCTTGCGGCGGGCAGTCAGGCCGATCAGGATTTCGACGCCAGTTTCACCGCCTTCATCACCCTTGCCGACGAGGCCGAAAGCATCATCCATGACGACATGGATACCGGTGTGACGACAATGCGAAACGAGGTGTCCTCTTCACGTATCACGATGATTACCATCACCTGCATCGGTTTTGCGCTGGCAATTTTATTTACCTTCTGGGCCCGCAAAAGTGTTTCCGACAAAGTCACCTTCCTTGCCGGTCAGATGGAAGAACTGGCCCGTAACAGGCTCGACATCACCATTCCCTATAGCGATAGCAGCGATGAAATCGGGGATATGGCGCGCTCGGTCACAGTCTTTCAGACCAATATGATCGCAGGCGAAAAGCTGACCCTGGAAAAAGAACGCGAACAGTCGGAACGCAATCGCCTCAATGAGCAACGCGAAGCCGCCATCAAGGAATTCAACAACGAAATCGCCCGGCTGATTTCCGTTTTATCATCGTCGGTTTCCCGGATCGGTGACACGTCAAACGCCATCACCCTTTCGTCGAACCAAAACGCCGGCAAGGCAGACGATGTTGCCCATGCCTCGTCAAACGCCAACCGGGATGTGCAAACTGTTGCCTCTGCCGCCGAAGAACTCAGCGCGTCCATTCAGGAAATTCTCGGACAGGCCAGTTCTTCCTCGGAAATATCCCGTCAGGCCGTGACACAGGCGCAGCATACCAATGAACTGGTCGAAGGACTGGCATCCTCGGCCACCCAGATCGGTGAAGTTCTGGGACTGATTTCCGACATTGCCGATCAGACCAACCTTCTTGCCCTGAATGCCACCATCGAAGCCGCCCGCGCAGGCGAAGCGGGTAAAGGCTTTGCCGTTGTCGCATCCGAGGTCAAGAATCTTGCCAACCAGACAGCACGTGCCACCGATGAAATCAGTTCGCAGATCGGCGGCATTCAGCAGGCAACCCGAAACGCCGTTGAGGCCATTCAAGAAATTTCGCGGATCATCGGCTCCATGAGCGAAGTTTCCTCGGCCATTGCATCGGCAATGGAGGAACAGGGTGCCGCAACACAGGAAATCGCATCAAGCGTCGTCAGCGCATCGCGCGGCACCACCGAGGCATCGGAAAGATCCTTTGAAATCAAAACCATTGCCAATGACAGCCAGCATCATGCAAACGAACTGGCCGAGGCCGCCCGCGAAATGGCAAATTCGTCGCAATCCCTGCGAAGCTCGGTCGATCATTTCCTTGCAAAAGTCCGCAACTAGTTGATGCGGACTGACTTTGAGACATAAAAAAACGCCCCGCATCTGCGGGGCGTTCCATATCCGGCGAACCGGAAACCGTATTTCGTATCGCTTAGCCGATAATATCGGAAGCGACTGCCTTAACCGACGATGTCGGTCTGGGCGAAGAAATAGGAAATCTCGATTGCAGCATTTTCGAGCGAGTCCGAACCATGGACCGAGTTCGCTTCGATGGATTCTGCAAACTGTTTGCGAATGGTGCCTTCCTCGGCATTGGCCGGGTTGGTCGCACCCATTACTTCGCGGTATTTGGCAACGGCGTTTTCGCCTTCCAGAGCCTGGACGACGACCGGGCCGGAAACCATGAAGTCTACCAGTTCACCAAAGAACGAACGTTCTTTGTGAACAGCGTAGAAGCCTTCAGCCTGTGCACGGGTCAGAGCGACACGCTTCTGCGCGACGATGCGAAGGCCTGCGTCTTCGATGACGGCATTGATTTTGCCAGTCAGGTTGCGGCGCGTTGCGTCCGGCTTGATGATCGAAAGAGTGCGTTCGATAGCCATTGGTTTCACCTAGCTACTTGTAAAAATTCGTTACCCCCAAGAAGGGACTGCGGAAGATAAAAAAGCCGACGACAAGGCTTCCTTATCATCCGCAGACCCTAAGGTTGGCGCTATATAAACGCCCTTGGTTCGCAACGCAACACATAGTTCGGTCCGCGCAATTCAGACCTGCACCCCTTGCATCAACGGTTGAACACACCCCGAAAGCCGCCAAATCCCGTGAAACTGCGCCCCTTGCCGCCACACGATGCTTCCATATCGGCCCGTTCATCCTGTGATCGACCACTCATGACAGTTTCAAGAATCCTTGCGTCACGGCCGTCCCTGCCCTATTGAAAGCACAGATTTTCAAACGATTCCCGAACGCGGACCCGAAATGCTGCAAATTACCGATCTGACCTACCGCATTGGCGGCCGTATGATCCTTGATCACGTGACCCTGACCGTGCCCGACGGGCACAAACTGGGCCTGATCGGACGCAACGGGGCCGGCAAATCCACGCTTCTGAAACTTATTTCGGGCGAAATCGCATCCGACGGCGGCGATGTATCGATTTCAAACCGCACCCGCATGGGTGTTGTATCGCAGGAAGCCCCCGCCGGGTCACGATCCCTGCTTGATACGGTTCTGGCCGCCGATACGGAACGCGCTGCCCTTCTTCACGAAGCCGAAACCGTCACCGACCCGAACCGAATTGGCGATATCTATACCCGCCTTGCCGATATCGATGCCCACACCGCCGAGGCCCGCGCGGCATCCATTCTGTCGGGTCTTGGTTTTGATGCCGAAGCCCAGCAACGCCCGTGTGACGATTTTTCCGGCGGCTGGCGCATGCGTGTGGCCCTGGCGGCGACCCTGTTCCTGCGCCCTGATCTGCTGCTGCTCGATGAGCCGACCAACCACCTTGATCTTGAAGCCACCATCTGGCTTGAAAACTATCTGATCAACTATCCCGGCACGATCATCCTGATCAGTCACGACCGCGATCTTCTGAACCGCGTTGTCAAACATATTGCCCATCTGACCGATGGCAAGGTCACGATGTATGGCGGCAATTACGACAAATTTGCCAAAACGCGCCGCGAACAGCTTGAACTGGCGTCAAAGCATTACGAAAAACAGATCGCCCAGCAAAAGCATCTGCAATCCTTCATCGACCGCTTCCGCGCCAAGGCCAGCAAGGCCAAGCAGGCGCAAAGCCGTATCAAGATGCTGGAAAAAATGGGTCCAGCCATTCCGGTGGTCGAAGATCGCGGCATTTCGTTCGACTTCCCGAGCCCCAAGGAACTGCCCCCGCCCCTGATCAATATTCATGGCGGCGATGTCGGCTATGCCGAAGGCAAACCGGTCTTGCGCAATATCAGCCTGCGCATCGATATGGATGACCGCATCGCGCTTCTGGGGGCGAACGGTAACGGTAAATCGACACTGGCAAAACTTCTTGCCAATCGGCTTGAACTGATGGCCGGGGAAAAGGTTGCCTCGGGCAAGCTGCGCATTGGTTATTTTGCACAGCATCAGACCGACGAGCTTCGCGGTGATGAAACCCCGTATCAGCATATGGCAGCCCTGATGCCTGATGTGATCGAACACAAGGTCCGTGCCCAGCTTGGCCGCTTTGCGTTTGAGGGCCAGAAAGGCGACACCAAGGTCAAGGACCTTTCAGGTGGGGAAAAGGCGCGTCTGCTGTTTGCGCTGATGACGCTTGATGCGCCGCATATGCTTATCCTTGACGAACCGACCAACCACCTTGATATCGACAGCCGCGATGCGCTGAACCATGCGCTTAACGCCTATGAAGGTGCGGTGATCATCATCAGCCACGATCCCTATCTGATCGAAGCGTGTGCAGATCGGCTGATTCTGGTGGCCGATGGTACGGTCGCGGCTTTTGACGGTGACGTTGCCGAATATCGCCAGTATCTGCTGAACCGGGCGCGTGATGAACGCCGCGCGGACAAGGCAGAGGCCAACGAAAACGGCGAACCGGCACGACCAGAGGACAAAGGCAACCGCAAGGCGCTCCGTCAACAGGCTGCCGAAAAACGCAAGGCCGCCGCCCCCATCAAGCGCGAGATTGAAAATCTTGAAAAGCAGATGGAAAAGCTGAGCGCGCGCCGCGACAAAATCAAGGAAGAAATGGCCGATCCGGCGCTTTACGAGCCCGATAACGCCACCAAACTGACCACCTTGCAAAAAGACCTCGGCAAGATCGAAAACGAACTGGCCGAGATCGAAACACGCTGGATGGAAAAGCAGGAAGAATACGAACAGAAGGTGGCATAACCCGCCGCCTTCTGGCTTCTCCCTGTTCTAACGTCACTCCCGATCTGACTGGCAACCCTGCCCCGCTGCCATCAAGTCGCCGAATTCTCCCCGCAGCTTTTCCCAAGGGCAAAGCAAACAATGCGGGAGACGGACCATGGCTGATATCATCTATGGGACCGACGGGGCAGATGTGCTTGTCGGAACAGAGCAGGACGATCATATTTTTGGGCGCGCGGGCAGTGATTATATCCGCGGGCTTGGCGGAAATGACCGCTTCTATGAAGTCGGACCGGGGGACGATACGCTTGATGGCGGTGCCGGACATGATCATTTCCACGCCAGTATCGGTAACGATACGCTGATCGGCGGTTCCGGCAATGACCAGCTTGATGGCGGTCCGGGTGCCGATATCATCGATGGCGGCCCGGGCCGGGATGAAATTCAATTTTCCTATTCAAATGACGCGATCAAGGAAGGTGTCATTGTCAATCTCGCGACCGGTATCGGCTTGGGTGGTGATGCCGAAGGCGACCGCTACAGCAATATCGAAGATATCCGCGCATCACGCTATGGCGACATCCTGATCGGGGATGACGGTAAAAACGCCTTTTACCAAACCTACAACGGTGCTGGCGAAGGCGACATCATGATGGGCGGTGGCGGTGACGATACTTTCTATGCCACCCACAGCTCCGCCTTTTCCGAGGATATCGCAAGCTACTTTATCGGCGGCGAAGGCAGTGACACCATCAGCTATATCGCCGGTTGGGGCAACGATGCGCCTTATGGGGAATATGGTCCGCAACCGGTAATCAATCTTGAAACCGGATCGGGGCGCACCGGCGATCATTTCGTCAGTATCGAAAATGTCGATGGCAGCAATCAAAGCGACCTGATCATCGGTGATGAAAACGACAACCGCCTGATCGGCAACAAGGGCGGCGATACCATCTATGGCCGCGATGGCGACGACTTCATTGTCGGCGAAAACATCCATGGCGAAGCCGGAAATGATACGCTCATCGGCGAATGGTATGACGTCTCGCTTTATGGTGGTGACGGCCATGACACGCTTGATGCCGGCCCCATAGCCCATGAAGCCTTCTCCGACAACATCCTTTCGGGTGGTGGCGGCAATGACTGGCTTCAGGGCAATATCGGCGACGATACTTTCGTCTTCGACGCCGAAGCCTCCAGCCGGGATCGTGTGGTTGATTTCGAAAGCGGCAATGATGGCGATACCCTGCTTCTCACCGCGGATCTTCAGGCAAGGTCCGGCATCACCGATTTCAACAGTCTGCTTGATCATGCGACTGAAACCGATGGCGGCGATCTTTACATCGATTTCAGCAATGGCGATCCCTGGACCTTTGGCGTGATTGTCGAGGACATTAGCAAGGATGACCTGAAACCCGAAAATGTCGAGTTTGGCTAGGCTTTGCCCCGAAACACCAAAGGCCGCCCGTTTTATCGCAAGGCGGCCTTTTTATTCGGCATTTCCCGTTTCTGGTCTTGTCCGTCAGGTTGCAGTTGATTGATATATCCTAGGCGCGAAATAGCTGTATCGCTTTCCACCTGTTCGGAATACCGATCAACAAGGTGATCGCGAATGTCGCGGATTAACCAAACCCTTCTGGCGATTTGGTTAAATCCTTGTGCCTATGCGTCAAAACCATGTCCCCATGCCAATAACCAGCTACCGAAACCTTCCCGTAAGGATGACACAGCAAGCTATCGTCAAACCATAAGAACTTGCAAAAAACACATCCTTAATGTAGAAAAAACAACAATCACATCAATCATTGATTTAGTCCGGGCGCAAAAGTGCGGGCGATTAATTGTACCAATTTATCGTTCTGCCATTAATGCGAAAGAGTCTCCGGATTGACAAAATTGAAACCGGTTCCCGTATCAAACTTTGATACCAATGATATCGATCCGCGTCACCGCTTTGACGCATGGCAGGAAAATATCGGTATCTTTTTTGATGTAACGATGTCCGATCATGAATGTCATCTCACGAATTTTTTTGCACAGATCGATGTTTACGACCTTCAGGAAACGGTTTTTGGTGTCACCAGATCACAAGCCCAGCAATTTTTACGGCATCCCCGCCGCGTGATAGATGATGATATGGACCACATTCTGGTTCAGCTTTTCCTGCAGGGCGGCGGCCTTACCAAAGAGAATGAGCGCATTGTCGCGGGCGACATGCTTATCATCGATCTTTCTTACCCCCATGACATGATCACGGGTGATTTTGAAAACCTTACGCTTGTTCTGCCAAGGGAATTGCGACCAGATATATCGGATACGCTCGCGCCACTGCATGGACTGAAGCTTTCCAAGGACAACCCGATAGTTCGCTTCATGACCACCGGTTTTCTGAACCTTTGGAAAAACATTCCTGATATGACAGCTCAACAAGCTGTTAGTGCCGTGCAAGGAACTCTCGGCCTAATGCAAGGATGCTTGCTGTGCGAAGGCCTGCTTCCCGAGGAAATAGACACGCCAACATCAGTTGCCCTTGCAAAGGTCATCTACCGCTATATTGATGCCAACCTTGCCGAAAACATCACACCAGCAAGCCTTGCCCTGACCTTTCGAATGTCAAGAACACATATCTATCGCATTTTTGCCCCGCATGGCGGGGTCGCAAATTATCTTTGGGATCGCCGTTTGCAGCGGAGCTTTCAATTGCTGTCGCAACAGCGTTACAGCCACAAGAATATCGGCAGCATTGCCTTTGAATGCGGTTTTAACAGTGAGTCCCATTTTAGCCGCGCATTCCGCGCCAAGTTCCATTCGACACCAAGTCAGACCCGTGCCGATGCCGTGAACGCCCGATTGCATCATCACGGCAAAGCCACAACGTCAACCGGCTACGCCGCGGGGCTGCCAAACTGGGTGCGGCGGTTGTAACGCTCTAAAACCGGTATTCCAGCCCCAGATAGCCTGAAGCAGTGCGTTCATCGCCAGTTGCAAGCCCCAGTTCCATGTCTGCGACAACCGTCATCAGCCGGTCCACGTCATAGCGCATATTGCCCCCGACATATCCCCCATACGAGGACGTATCACCGGTTCCCTGATAGCGTAAAACCGGACCGTTGCCGAGCCCGACATCAACGCTGTCACGTCCGAAATAGCTGTATTTCATCCCGCCGCGCAGTTCCATCTCGCCCCGGCCATCTACAAGCGCCTGACGGGCCGCCAGTTGCAAACGGCCATTGATCACATCCACACCATGCCCCTTAACCCGAAGGTTCGATGATGTCGTGCCGGTTTCGGTGTATTCAGCGTAATAGCCATAGGTGTAATTAACCTCGGCCGATGGCCGCAATTCAATCCCGTCGCCGATATCAATCGACCGGATCACCACCAGTGACGGGCTGATATAGACGCTGTTGTAATCTGATTGCGCGGTTTCTTCGCCAACCAGGTTATCGACCACAAGACGTTTATCCTGATGGCGTTGATAGCCGACGACCAACGCCCCGTCGATGGCCCAGTCACCGACAACATATTCACCATATCCGCCAACAAAAAACCCGTTACTGTCACTTTCGACCGATGCCTCGTCGGTTTTCATCCCTGCAAGGGACGCCCCGCCAAACACACCGATACTGTGGTCATCAATCGGCTTTTCATATCCGCCGATTACGCCACCAACTCGGCTGCGATAGCCCAAATTCGCCCCGTCATCGCCGCGTTTTCTGTATCCACCAAAAACATGTCCCCAGACAAAAGGCATCTGCGGCGCATATAACATACCCGGTTCAAGTTCGCTGGCCGCGACCACAACCGATTGCGGTTTGTTTGATCGTGCCAGTTGCTGGCTGACCGCCTGATGAATGCCGGCTGCCGTCGTTCCCAGCGCCGCCCGATTGGCAGCAAGCCCTGTCGGATCTGCGATCACCACCGTCGATCCACTTTGCCGGACAAGCCCCTCACCGCCAGCCGATGTATTCACCGTACCGGCATTGCTGATGCTCAGGGTCGATGACCGCGCCCCGGACGATGTATCGATATTGACCGCATTGGTGCCAGCACCAAGATTAATCGTCCCGATGATTGTTGCGCCCGGCTTGATGTTCAGGGTCTGGTCGCTCGCCCCTACAATCGCCTCGGTCGCCGACCCGGTCGCGATCACCTTCCCGCTGACATTGATCGTCCCGTTGGCCCCAGTGGATCTGATCCCGGCCCGTCCGACACCCGATACGGTGACGGTCCCGGCATCACTGACCGTAAGGGTGTTGCCGCTGCCGGTAGATCGTATTCCGTCGGCATTTGTGCTGGTAATCGCACCGCTATTGACAAGCGTCGAATTATTCCCGTCGCCCCGAATGCCCACGCCATTGCTGCCGCTTGTGGTAATCGTACCGCTATTGACAAATGTTATGCCATTCCCGTCAGCGTACATGCCGGTGGCATTTGATCCGCTTGTCGTGATTGTACCGCTATTGGAAAGTGTCGAACCGCTATTGGTGCTTCCGATGCCATAGGAATCTGTTCCGCTTGTCGTAATCGTACCGCTATTCACGAGTGTCGAATTGGCGTTGGCGCTGTTTAGACCGTACGAATCATTTCCGCTTGTCGTAAGCGTGCCGCTATTGAAAAGTGTCGAATTGGCTCCGGTGCCATTTATGGCATGGGCATTCGCACCGCTTGTCGTAAGCGTGCCATTATTGATAAATTTAGAACCCGCCCCGAAACTAGCCATTCCGTAACCGTTCGCGGCGTCTGTCCGAATTGTACCATTATTAACAAACTGCGCATTTGTAGCCCCCCCGCCAGAGCCAAATATGCCCACGCGCCCGCCACCCACCGTCGTGATCGTGCCGTTATTGGTCACACGCACCCCGTCTGCGTTAAGAGTGATGGCGTCACCTGTCGTAACATTGAGAACCCCGCCCTGTTCAATCACCCCGGTTTCCCCGGCGCTCAGGGTTTTAGCAACCGTATCGGTGACACCGCCAGAAACGGTAAAATCTGCGGCCTGCGCCGCATGACCCGATAATGCTGCACCAACAAACGCCAAGGGAACTACCCGTCGACGTAACAATCTGAATCCCTTAGCCATTTATCCCCCTCGGACGACCCCCAATGATGCCGGAGAGAATAACACGCCTAAGATCTTTGTTTTGACTGAGCGTCCCAAATTGTTGGCACCAGCATCCCAGATGACATGCTCGCCCGTTCAGTTGCCGCCTGACACCCTTCGAACCTTCCTGACATGAGCCTGTCAGGAGCGTCCTGCTAGTTTATCCCTGCCGATCAAATGGTTCGGCGGATAAACTACGAGCGCCCCATGACATATGCTGAAAATCTCTGGCTGTTCTTTGTTCTGCTGTCGGGCATCATCATTGTGCCCGGCATGGATATGTTTTTCGTTATTGCCAATTCCCTGACCGGGGGAAAACGTGCCGGGTTGTCGGCCACCGCCGGGATCATGCTGGGCGGGGTGTATCACACACTGCTGGGTGCCATCGGCATCAGCGCCCTTCTGGCCATTGCGCCCTGGCTTTTGAATGTCATGCTGTTTGCCGGGGCGGCCTATATGGTCTGGATCGGTATTACGCTTTTGCGCAGTGCCATCACGGTTGATCGCATCCGGGCGGCCAAGACCGCTTCGCTTTGGATCGCATTTCGTCAGGGCATGATCACCTGTATGCTCAATCCCAAGGCCTATCTGTTCATTTTCGCGGTCTATCCGCAATTCATTCGCCCGCATTACGGGCCGCTTTGGTCGCAGGCGCTTGTCATGGGCATCATGACGGCCGCTGTACAGCTTGCGGTTTATGGTGCGCTGGCCTTTGCCGCCGGGACCAGCCGCAACCTGATTACCGGCAATCCGGTGGCAACGATTTTCATCGGGCGGGCAGCGGGTTTGCTGTTTATCGGTGTTGCCCTTCTGACCGCGTGGCAGGGCATGGCAACAACGGGCCGCAACTTTTGATTGACAGGGTGGTGTGCCTGATCAATACTTAACCTCATGGTTAAGTATCAAGAAGCCGAACTGAACGACATCTTTGCCGCCCTTGCCGATCCAACCCGCCGTGCGCTTCTGGCGCGGCTGGAGACGGAAGAAAACCTGTCGATCAGTGAACTGGCGCGGCCGTTCCACGTTTCGTTGCCTGCGGTGATGAAACATCTGGATGTTCTGTCCGATGCCGGACTGATTGCGCGGCAAAAGACCGGACGCACGGTCAATGTGCGCCTGAATGCCGAACCGATGGAGCACGCCATGGAATGGCTGGCCCGCTATCAGCGCTTCTGGTCGCACAAACTTGATCAGCTTGCCGCGTTCCTTGAACAAGAAGACGACGACGCCACCAAAATCGAAAAGAAGCAGGATAGGGACTGATGCCCGATACAACACCAGACAAGCCGAGCCTGATGATCCGGCGCCGGATTGCCGCCCCACCGGCAAAGGTTTACGCCGCATGGACCGAACCCGAAAAACTCGCCAGATGGTGGGGCCCCGCGGGTTGCGAAATGATCGATGCCAGCATCGACGCCCGGACCGGTGGCACCTTTCGCATCCGGTTCAAGGAACCGGGTCCTGATGGTGAAATCCACGATGTCAGCGGCACCTATGACGCGGTCGAACCCGATGCAAAGCTGTCCTTTAGTTGGCAATGGATCACCATGCCCGAACGCAAATCGCACGTGACCCTGACCTTTATGGCCGAGGATCACGGGGCGGCCACCATTCTGATCCTCCATCACACGCAGTTCTTTGACGAACGCGCGCGTGATGGCCATCAGGAAGGATGGAGCAGCGCGCTTGACAAGCTGGAAGTCTGTTGCACTTCGGAATGATTTTGCCCCGATTTCCGTCTTGACCTCAACCACGGTTAAGGTCGCAACATCGCCCCGAATGAATACCGCAGAATAAACGCCGCGATGCCCCGATTTGTTGCGGCCTGCGCCACCACAAGAAATACAGGAAACACGAGACATGAGCGCCCCGACACGTCCCGATGCCCCCCTTGCGTCACCCGCCACGTCACCGGCCATCGATAACAAGGCCACCCGCCGCGAATGGATTGGGCTCCTGGTTCTGGCCCTGCCCTGCCTTCTGATCGCGATGGATATGACGGTTCTGCATCTTGCCGTCCCCCATCTGACTGCAAGCCTCAATCCGACGAGCGACCAGCTGCTCTGGATTGTCGATATCTATGGCTTTTTCATTGCCGGATCGCTGATCACCATGGGTACGCTTGGCGACCGGATTGGCCGGCGCAAACTGCTGATGATCGGCGGTGGCTGCTTTGGCGCGGCCTCCGTGCTGGCAGCCTTTTCCGATACGCCGGAAATGCTGATTTTTGCCCGTGGCGTGCTGGGTATTGCCGGGGCAACATTGATGCCCTCTACCCTGTCGCTGATCCGGTCCATGTTCCACAATGACAAGGAACGTTCCTTTGCCATTGCCGCATGGATGACGACCTTTATGGTCGGCACCGCCGCCGGGCCGCTTCTGGGCGGGCTTGTTCTCAGTTATTTCTGGTGGGGGGCCGTCTTTTTGCTCAATGTGCCGGTGATGGTGCTTTTGCTGATTGTTGCCCCGATCCTTCTGCCCGAACACAAGGCCAAAAGCTTTGGCCGGCTTGACCTGTTCAGTGCGGCCTTGTCGCTCGGCTCGGTTCTGGCGATCATTTACGGGGTCAAGGTCATTGCTGCCTATGGCTTTGGCAGTGATGCGCTTGCCGCCCTTGTCTTCGGCCTGCTTGGCGCATGGGTTTTCATCCGCCGTCAGCGCAAGCTTGCCGATCCGCTGCTTGATCTTGATCTGCTTAAACAGAAAACCATCTCTTTGCCGATTGTGATCCAGACCGCCGTGATCTTTGCCGGGATGGCCTATTTCCTGTTCCTGTCGCAGGCATTGCAACTGGTCATCGGACTTACCCCCATTCAGGCAGGACTTTCGATGCTGCCGGCAACGGTGGCCGGTATTGTCGGCTCTATGGGGGCACCTGTTCTGATGGGGCGCTTCAAACCGGGGCAGGTCATGACCGGTGCGCTGATCCTGACCGCAATTGGCTTTGGCATGCTCTCCTGGCCGGGCAGTGTCGTCAGCCTTTATGTTCTTGTCGCGGGTGCGACGATCTTCTCGCTTGGCATTACGCCGGTTGCGATGATCTGTACGGATATGGTTGTCGCATCCGCCCCTTCGGATCGGGCCGGATCAGCGGCCGCGATGTCCGAAACCAGCGCCGAGCTTGGTGGTGCGCTTGGCATTGCCATTCTGGGCAGTGTTGGCACCGCGATCTATCGCGATGTGATGGTCAAGGCCGTGCCGTCGGGCATCGGGGATGAGGCCGCGGATGCCATCCGCAGCACATTGGGCGGAGCCGTCAATGCACTTTCCGATCTTCCGGCGTCAATATCATCTGACATTCTGCCACTTGCACGCGCGGCCTTTACGGATGGCTTACAGGTTATTTCGATTATTTGCACAATTTTGATGGTTTTGTCGGCCATTGGCACCCTGATCGCGTTGCGCGATGCCCGTTGTGACACAAATAACGATGATGGGGCGGAAGGCGCAAAAAGCGATGCTGCGCTTGACCCGGCCCTGAAACAGGCAGCCTGTGCCGCCGGAACTGTGGAGTAGTCACAATGCGAAGTCCGGAACTCCCCCCAAGACTTGAAAGCAAGCGTTTCATCCTGCGCGATTTCACGCCCTCGGATCGGGCGGCCTTTGTCGCCTATCAGATGGATGCCCGTTATCGCGCCCTATACGGCACCCCCGATAATGACCGCACCCGTGCGAGCAGCAATGCGCTGTTTGACCGGTTCCTGGCATGGCAGGAAGAACAGCCACGGCGCAATTTCCAGGTCGGGATTTTTGATAAATCGTCGGGCGATCTTCTGGGATGTGTCGGCCTGCGTGGCAAGGACCTGCCGATGGATAGCGCGATTTTCGGGATCGAGCTGTCACCGAGCCATTGGGGGCGTTACCGCGCCGCCATCGAGGCCAGCACAATGATGATCGCCTTTGGTTTCCGCGAGCTTGATCTTGCGTCGATCATGGGCGTTACGGCCAGCGACAATAAACGCATTGCCCGTCTGGCTGACTGGTTCGGGGCCGAAGTCGTGGCGGAACGCCATGGGTCGGAAAATTCCCCCGAATTTACCACCGAATGGACCACCGAATGCGGCACCGCAAAGGTCGACTGGTCGCTTAAACGCACGATTTGGGACCATGGCAGACCCGATGCGTCACGCCGTACCGATGCTGGTACCGACAATTTTGTCTACGCCAACTGCAATCTTAAAACCGGCACTGCTGCTGAGATGCAAAAACACGCCTGCAAGGGAATGTAAGCCGGGACCGGTCAGAAATCCGACCGGTCCCGACACACGCTTGAATTGCCATCCACTGAATTGCCCATAGACCTTCCCCGGCATGATTGTCTTTGCATTGCCTTTTGATCAGCGCCGCCACCCGATCAACAAGGAGGATATGATGAAACGCCCCGAAATCGTCTCTCGCGCGGAATGGCTTGATGCCCGCAAGGCGCATCTTGAACGGGAAAAGGCACATATGCGCGCCTATGACCGCCTGTGCGAGGAACGCCGGACCCTGCCTTGGGTGCGGGTCGACAAGGAGTATGTCTTTGACACGCCGGACGGTGAAAAATCGCTCGCCGATCTGTTTGATGGCCGCAATCAGTTAATCGTCTATCACTTCATGTTTGGACCGGGCTGGAAAGAGGGTTGTGTCGGTTGTTCGTTCCTTGCCGATCATTTTGACGGTGCCAACCTGCATCTCAAGCACCATGACGTGACGCTGGTTGCTGCTTCCCGCGCGCCGCTTGCGGAATTTCAGGATTTCAAAAAGCGCATGGGCTGGGATTTCCCATGGGTTTCCTCGGCCGGTTCGGACTTCAACTATGATTTCGAAGCGTCCTTCCGCCCCGATGACGTCAAGGCCGGCAAGGCGACCTATAATTACGCACCCTATACCGGCAAGATGGAAGACCTTCACGGCGAAAGCGTCTTTGTCCGCGATCCCGAAACCGGCGAGATTTTCCACACCTATTCCAGTTACGCCCGCGCCGGTGATGCCCTGATCGGGGCGCACGCCTTCCTCGACATGACACCCTTTGGCCGTAACGAGGACGGGGTGATGGACTGGGTCAAGCTGCATGATCTGTACGAGGATTACAAACCGGTGCATTCCTGCTGTCACTAGCAGGGATTAGCCGTAAAGCAATCGGTATATGTCCGCACAAAAAAGCCCGCGCTCTGATCCAGGCGCGGGCTTTACTTGTTTTGAATAATCGCTGCGATTATTCAGAAATTTTGAAAACCGGCAGGACCGAGCCTTCATATTTGGTTTCGATGAATTCGCGGATCGAATCATCGTGATAGGCTTCAACCAGCGTTTTGACCCACGGCGCGTCTTTGTCCTGGGTGCGGGTGACGATCACGTTGGCATACGGGCTGTCATTGCCTTCGATCGCAATTGAATCCTTGATCGGGTTCAGGCCGGCTTCAAGCGCGTAGTTGGTGTTGATCGCCGAAGCATCCAGATCGGCAAGCGAACGCGGCAGCTGGGCCGCATCAAGTTCAACGAATTTGATGTTTTTCGGGTTTTCGATGACGTCAAGCGGGCTGACCGACAGACCGGCAGCCGGGTCAACCTTGATCAGGCCTTCGGACTGCAGCACCAGAAGCGCACGACCACCATTGGTCGGGTCGTTTGGAATGCCGACTTCGGCACCGTCTTTAAGCTCGCTCAGATCCTTGATCTTGTCGGAATAGATGCCCATCGGGGTCAGGATGTTATAGCCAACCACCGAAAGGTCATAACCGCGATCCTTGATCTGGTTATCAAGGTAAGGCTTGTGCTGGAAGCTGTTGGCCTGCAGGTCGCCATCATCAAGCGCCTGGTTCGGAATGACATAATCCGAGAAGCTGATGATTTCGATATCAAGGCCCTTTTCGGCCGCGACCTTGACGACCTGTTCCATGACTTCTTCGTGCGCACCCGGGGTGACGCCGATTTTGATTTTCTCGTTCGCCAATGCCTGCCCGGTCAGGGCGGTGGCCAGAACGGCAGCAGCCGTCAGTTTAAGCAGAAACCGCATGGTAAAACTCCTTGTTTACTGTGGTGTTTTGCGGGAATTCAAAGAAGATGAAGAAACGAAAACAGTGATCAGATGTTGCGTTTATCAGCCTTGCGCGCCAGCCAGTCGCCCAGGCTTTGCACCATCTGCACCACCACAATCAGGGTGATGACAACCGCCGCCATAACATCGGGGCGGAAACGCTGATATCCATAACGAATGCCAAGATCGCCAAGCCCGCCGGCCCCGACCGCACCGACCATCGCCGAATAACCGATCAGGGTGACCGCGGTTAAGGTCAGGCCATGAATGATTCCGGGAAGGGCTTCGGGCAGCAGCACCTTGGTCACCACCTGGAACGGGCGTGCGCCCATGGCCTGGGCAGCTTCGACAAGGCCGCCATCAACTTCGCGGATGGCACCTTCGATGATGCGTGCGATGAACGGAATGGCCGCCACCGTGAGGGGCACAATCGCGGCCGCCGTACCGATGGATGTCCCCGCTACCAGACGGGTAAACGGAATAATCGCCACGGCCAGAATGATGAAGGGGACGGACCGGGTCGCATTGACGATCGGACCGATGATTTTCTGGAACAGCGGGGCTTCGAACAGTTCGCCGCGCCCGGATGTCGCCAGGATCACCCCGATTGGCAAACCGAATGTCGTGCCAAGTACAAGGGCCGAAATCACCATCGAAAAGGTTTCAAGCGTTGCCTGAAGCAGGATCGGTGCAAGTGTTGCAAACATGATTAAGCCTCCTCCTGCCCGGCGGTCGCAGCGGTATTGTTCCGCGCCGGATAATCCAGAAATTCATCAGCCAGAAGCGATTGGGTCGTGGCGTGGGCCGGATTGGCGAAAATCGCATCAACCTTGCCTTCCTCGACAATCACGCCGCCATCCATCACCGCCACCCGGTCACACAACTGTTTGACCACCGCCATTTCATGGGTGATCACCACCATGGTCAGGCCAAGGCGTTTGTTGATGTCACGCAGCAGGCTGAGAATCTGGCGGGTGGTTTCCGGATCAAGGGCGGATGTGACCTCGTCACACAGAACGACCTTGGGATTGCTTGAAAGCGCACGCGCAATGCCGACACGCTGTTTCTGGCCACCGGAAAGTTCGGCGGGATAGCGGTCACGTTTGTCTTCAAGCCCGACCAGCGGCAACAACGGATCAACAGCCGCGGCAATATCGGCCTTGCTGGCCCCGGCCAGCTCAAGCGGCAGGGCGATATTGTCGTAAACCGTGCGCGATGACAGCAGATTGAAATGCTGGAACACCATGCCAAGCTGACGGCGAAACAGCGGCAGATCGCGTTTTGCCAGTTGCGTCACATCGGTGCCATCAACAATGACACTGCCCGCTGTCGGGACTTCAAGCAGGTTGATGCAGCGAATAAGTGTGGATTTGCCCGCACCAGACCTGCCAATAACCCCAACGATTTCACCGGCTGCGATATCAAGATTGATGCCGTGCAGCGCCTTGTGCGCCGGGCTTCCGCGCCGTGCGGGGTAAGTCTTCTGGACGTTCGAGAGCCTGATCATGGATCCCAACCTTTTCCGAACATAAAAAAACCGCCGCGGCTATTCCCGAGGCGGTCGTACATGTCGGAGCGTGCACGCCCTCTCGCTTTAGCCGCATTTTTATCGCGCCCGCAAGCTGAGGAGCAAATCGGCGCGTTCGATATGACATGTATAGCGAACCGAACGCCGTTCATCAATCCCGATGCGCATGCAATTTACGCATGGCTTGCATGAGATCGAAATAATCAACAGGGAGTATTTGTATTAACTTCGCCTGTCACAGGCCCCGCACGCCCGCGTCATAGGACGTCTTCACCAAAGCGGGACTGGACAAATGGCCTATGCCGACAGGATCAGCGACCTTGCCCGAACACTGGCGCAATACCCGACCAGTGTCACCATCACCGGCAGCAAGATCGACATTCGCACCGCCAAGCAGCTTGAAAGCCTGAATGCGCAGATCAGCAATGACCAGAGCCTTGCCCGCGATGGCGATACCCTGATTGCAGCAGGCAGCGGCAAGGATGCCAAGGCGTTGTCGCAACGCATTACCGATGCCGCCCCGCAGGTCGGTAATCTTCTGGCGGCGTTTGGGGCGCAGGATACCGAACGGCTCAAGACGCTGAGCATCATGAGCAAGCAGAAATTCGATGCGAGTGCCGCCAGCCGCCTTCAGGCTGAGAAACGCTTTGCCGATGAGGTTGCGAAACTGATGGCACAGGAAGCACAGGCGGTTGCGGCACTGCCAACATCGCCCTGCGGCCCGAAACCGCAACCCACACCAACGCCGACACCATCGCCATCGCCCGGCCCCAGCCCGTCACCGGTGCCGTCGCTTGATGATGTGATCGCGTCGCTTCCCGGTTATTTGCAGATCACCATTCCCGATGCGGTTGCCGGATATGACGCCGACAGTCTGGCGGTCGCCATCAAGGCCGCCGGGGATGCCGCGATCAGGCTTGGCGTCAAAACGCCCGACGGGATTACCGATTACGCCACCGTACAATTCACCGGCGGCCCTGACATCAGCAACCAGCCGTGGGCGAGTGCAATCCTGAAGGATGCCGGGCTTGGCACCATCGATGACCGGATTGCCATTCTGAACAACGCGCTTCAGGCACGGCTTCTGATGGCCGATGCGATGAACGCCAGCCCATCACCCGCCCCTACCAGCCGCTGAGGACGTCATGGCAAATTACACCGTCCAGCTTACTGCCCCCGCCGGAGTTTATCCGTTCAACTCGGTGCGCATCTCGCTCACCAGCGATGCCCATCAGCAACAGACACAGGACTTGGTTCTGACACCAAATGTCGTGGGTTCGCATGTTTTTGATATCCCGGATGGTACATGGCGGCTGAAGGTTAGCGGTGCCGGGTTCGTCCCGGTGGACGAGCAGAACATTGTGGTGAATGGTGATGCCACCAATGCCAAAAATCTTGATGTTGTCTGGTATACGCTTCACACGGACCGCAATCGTGACGGCAATCTGGATGATGCCGGTATCCTTAATCAGGTGACACCACCCGCCATCACATATGGCGTAGGGGGTGTTGGTGCGATCATTCCGGTCAACTGCAACCGCGATGGTAATAACACCGCTGTCGGCTATGCCGACAATCAGGATCAGCGGGTAAACGGGAACAATGATCTGGTGACCGGCACCTCCCGCCTTGAAATCCGGCGAAATGCGCTTGGCCCGAATGCAGGTGCCCCTGTTGTACCCGGCGGTTGGGGCTTGGAACTGCGTGTTATCGGGGCTGGGGGTGAAAACCCGGCCCGGCAACATTTGCGGATATTCAATGGTATTCTGAATAACAGCACCGAAATCATTGGTCCCGAAACGACGGACATCGCAGCAATTACAACCGGCAATGTCGGCACTTCCAAGCTCTTTGCCCTTGAAGCCGTCCGGTTTGCCGGCACCGGGTTTACCTCTGGTCAAGTCCGCATCGTTTTGCATGTGATCCAGCCCGAGGTCACAGGTGCAGGCAATCCAAGCTATCTTTATGCAGACCGGGTTGTCGCAGCACGGTGGGTCGGCAATCACCATTTGCAAACAGTTGCCCGCATGTATGTCGCCAACGCAAACAATGCACAGTTTCGTGTTGATCTTGGTGCGGCAGCCGGTGCGGACAATCCGGTTATCCCGGTCACGGTAGGCGATCCCGCCGCAGCAACCCCAACAGGTGTTCCCTATCTGAACGGCAATGCATGGGCAAACTATCGCGGGGGCACCGTTCCCGCCGGGGATGACCGCTGGATGCGCGACACCATTGTATCGGGTCACTGTTCATGGCCCGGTAATGGAACAGGTGTTGAAAACAAGGATGTTTTCATGAAGGCCCACCGCTGGCGGCCCCTGCAAAACTGGGTGTATGAGACATTGCTGAATGCAAATGTCGGCATTTCCTATCCGGCAGCAGGAAGCGCAGATGCCATTGCCTCGGCCAATTCAGGCGGAAATATTGCCGTAACCCCACCGGTTCAGAAAACGGCGAATGGCATCGTCACACCGTATCGATACGGCCGGATTTATTACGGCCATAACCGGTATCACAGGGTCGATGCCAGCACCCGCGACTTCATGGCCGCCCAGAACATGCAAACACCGATCATTCTTGATACGGACTGGCTACTGGTTGGTCATGTCGATGAAATGATGACCTTTGTACCTGACAACAATCCGGTCAGTGCCTTCAAAAAATGGAAGCTTCTGGTGGCAAGCCCGGCAGAGGCATACCGCCTGATGACCGTAGCCCAGGGTGCACATGGTGCCGCAAATGTTCTTAATCGTGCGGCATGGGATGGTGTTCATAATCGTTTTGATTATACCAGCCTGCAAATCAACGGGACCAATGTTGGCGCGACCATCAATGCCTTTCTGGGCAACGGCCCGGCACCCTTGACCAATCCACGCGATCACAGCAATTACACATACAAGCAACTGCGCGACTGGAACATTGGCGGGGTTGAAACAGTTATCGCCAGAAATGTCACACTCCTGAAAAATGCATTCGATCTGGTCGATACCGATATCATCAAGGTTCCGGTCATCTTCTTCCCGGAAGGCTATAATCCCGGTGATTTCACCTTTGCAGACAAGGTTTCTGGTTGGACGATCGGGCGCGATAACGGCTTTAACGTCTATCCGGGCAAACAGGGCGGTTTTCAGTGCGGTGCCTTGACCGGTGATATGCCCAATATGTTTGTCGGCAATCGTCGCCTGATGATCCCCAAACCTTTCGGACCCTGGATTGAGGATCTGACAGATCACGTCAATCATGGATACGATCTTTTTGAACGTGATTTGAGTCAGAAAATCGCCGCGATTGGCGGCGGGCCGACATGCGATTTCATTGATGACTGGACCAATTACCATGTTCAACTGGGCGAAATTCACTGTGGCACCAACGAATTGCGCACGCCCTATGACGGTCAGACGGCGTTTGGCAATGTGCGCTATGCCAACTGGTGGACAGCGGTTGATGCGTGATATCGTGACATATGAAACGGGAGCTTTCCGATGACTGCACAAAGCGACTATCAACAAGCCCTGAAAGATATCGCCGTCCTTGCAACACAGGAAGCAACCCGCGTGACCGGCCGCCCGGCACCGCAAGCGATCGACCAGATTTTCCGGCAATATAGCGGCACCATCGCTGCCCCGATGATCGATGATCTGAAAGCCGGTTCGTGGAAAAAATGGGAAAGCTGGCAGTTAGGCGGGGCGATTGCCTATCTGTCGAGTTACGGCACATCGGCCGCCGTCGCCCCGTTGCGCGATATTGAACAGAATTACCCGGTGACGGATATTCAGGTTCAGGCAAAGGCATTGGCCGACCTGCTGGCGACACTTGACGTTGCCGTGTCCGAGGCCAAGCAAATCCCGCAGGTTCAGGACGCGATCAAAAGCGGCAATGCCGATCAGATGGCGCGTGCGATGTTACTGGGACTGGCTCAAATCGATCCGGACTGGCCGGTTCGCGCATCGGAAATCCAGACAAAACTGTTTGACCTGTCGGCGGACAGTTTCCCGGCAATCAATGAAATGGCAGGCGGGAAACTGAGCCAGAATGACGTCACCAAGGCGCTGGTGGAAATCCTGTTTGAGGATGTCATGAGCACTGGAGGCAGCGGCGGTACTGACGGCAGCGGCAAAACCGGCACGCCTTGAACCCACATCCGATCAGACCGGTTGCCGGGTAAACAACAGTTTGACGAAACTGCGCAGCAGCATGATCTGATTGGCAAGCATATGCGGACGACCGAGCGCCTTTGACATCACGATGCCACCTTCCACCACGGTTGAAACCATGTCGGCAAGTTCATCAAGATCGACCGGCTCGTTGGGCGGATAAACATCAACAATCCGATCCAGAATGGCGCGGAACCGCGTGCGCCAGCCCAGCACCGCCTGCCGGTTCAAAAGCCGGACTTCATTGTCAAACAGCCGTTCCTGATAACAGTAAACCGCAATCAGGCATCCCGGGTGCCCCTGCGGCAGATCTTCGACCAGTTCGGCAAGGATTTTAAGTCCGATAAGGAATTGCTGCAGCGGATCATCAACCAGTTCCTGCCCGCGCAAAAACACCTGATCAAGGATCTTTTCATCCTGCTCGATATGGCGCAGCAACAGGGCGCGCGCCAGTTCGTTCTTATCCTTGAAGTGATAGAAAAACCCACTTTTGGTGATGCCGGCCTCGCAGATGAGCTCTTCGATCGAGGTTGCGCCAAATCCCTTGTTCAGCACCGAGTTTTCGGCAATTTCGAGGATACGGTCGCGGGTACGTTCCCCCTTGCCCTTGATCTGTTCTGATGCCGCATCGGCGGCCTGATCAATCGTCTGGTTCATCACTTTACCCTACCGGCGGTACAGTTTTCCGTCGCACAGCATAACCCCGAATGCGCCAGAAAGCCGACCACTTCCAATATTCCATTGTTTTCAAACGGTTTTCAGTAATTCCAAAAAACTGCACCGCGTGCTTACTAGAAGCAAAACCCAACCAAAGCGAGACTTCGGCCCCTGCTCTTTCGCTGGATTGAATAGCGTCCGGGTAGAATTTTTGAAACCCCAAAATGTGAAATTTGAAGTCATGACCGCACGGCATCCCCATCTGCCCCCTTTCGCGCCAACCAAATTCATTACCGACGGCGGGCTTGAAACCACCCTGATTTTCCATGACGGGATCGATATCCCCTATTTCGCGTCATTCGACCTGTTGAAAACGCAGGACGGCTGCAACCGCGTTGCCGCCTATTACGCGCGCTACCTCGAAATTGCACGTAAGGCCAAGGTCGGCTTTGTTCTGGAAAGCCCGACATGGCGCGCCAATAGCGACTGGGGCCTGCGCATGGGTTACAGTGCAGCCGAACTGGTGGATATCAATCACAAATCAATCCGCATGATGACCGATCTGCGCGACCGGTATCAGACTACCGAAACCCCTTGCCTGATCAGTGGCTGCATCGGGCCGCGCGGCGATGGGTATAGCCCGACTGACCGCATGACCGCACAGCAGGCACGCGACTATCACGCGGTTCAGGTTCGCACCTTTACTGGCACACCAGTCGATATGGTATCGGCAATCACGATGAATTATCCCGAAGAAGCCATTGGAATTGCACTGGCCTGCAAGGATGGAAATTTGCCCTGCGTGATTTCCTTTACCGTTGAAACCGACGGCCGGCTGCCAAGCGGCGAAGGCATTGGCGACGTGATTGAAATGGTCGATGCACAAACCGGTGCCTATCCGGTTTATTACATGATCAATTGCGCCCATCCCGACCATTTCCGCGACAAGCTTGATGGCGACAACGCCTGGAAGAACCGCATTTGTGGTGTTCGGGCCAATGCATCACGCCTGAGCCACGCGGAACTTGATGCCAGCGAACATCTTGATGACGGCAACCCGGACGAACTGGGGCGACTTTATTGCGATCTGGCCGAATTGCTGCCGAACCTGTCGGTGATTGGCGGCTGTTGCGGGACCGATCATCGCCATGTCCATGCCATGGCCGAACATGCCCTGCCACGTCTTGTGGCGGCGGGATGATCGCAAAGACAAAGAAACGGGACACGAGCAATGAATATGAGCTTTAAACCAGCCGTGCGGCCATTGGCACAATCGAATACCGGCCGTCCGACACCGCCAATGGATTTACGGCGCGCAAGTAGAAATGACGCCGATATCATGGCCAAGCTGATCAATATCGCGGGTGAAGGCCTGCCGGTTTATCTATGGCAGGACATGATTGAAGGCGACGAGACCGTCTGGGATGTCGGGCATCGGCGTGCCCGGCGCAATGAAGGAGGATTTTCCTATCGCAATACCACGCTTGCCTTCGGCGAACATCAGGTAATGGGTGCCCTGATTGACTATGCCCAGCCCGATACGTTTGATCCGGTTGATCCGGCGGAAATTCCGGCGATGTTCGTGCCATTGCTTGAACTTGAAAGTCTGGCGCCTGAAAGCTGGTACATCAATGTGCTGGCGGTGTTTCCGCCATTTCGCAATCGCGGGGTCGGATCGAAACTGATTCGGGCGGCCGAACGCAATGCGGTGAATGCCGGAAAACAGGCCATCAGCATCATCGCATCAGACGGTAATCCCGGTGCCATCCGTCTTTATGAACGGCATGGTTATACCCAGTGCGCCAAACGCGCGATGGTCAAGGAAGGTTGGGAAAATCCCGGTAAAAACTGGATATTGCTGATCAAGCAGTTCTGATCAGAAGCAGGAAACGAAACAAAAGGCCGGAAGCCCTCAGCTTTCGGCCTTCTTTTCCCACGCCCCTTGCGGGGTCTGCTGCCAGTAGGACAGCTTGTGCCCTGCTTCTTTCCAGTCTTTCCAGCGCGTGCGCGCCTCGGCCACCGCTTCATGATCACGATCATCAAACAGCATGATGACGCGTTCATAATCGGCGATCTTTTCGCTGATGGCCCGGTCGGTCAAAAACAGGAATTGCGCCCCGTTGGGATTTTCATCATCGGATGTCAACCAGACCGGCTGCATTTCCGGATCACCATCGGATTTCGATCCATGGGGCATCCAGCTTGCGGCGTCATAGGTCCAAAGCAGAGTATTGAGCGCCTCGATCCTTTCCTCGGTCCCGGTCATGACGACAGCACGTTTTTCCCGCTCCAATGTCTTGGACAGCAGGGTCGGCAATGCACGTTCCAGCGGGGACGCGGTCAGATGATAGAACCAGATGTCAGCCATGGTCGATTTCTATCCCGAACATGAAAACGGGGCAAGGTGATCGTCACCCTGCCCCGCAGTTTTCTGGTCAAACCGCCCGGAAATCAGGCTTCGTGATTGTCCGCAACAAAGCGATCAAGCAGACGTACACCATATCCGGTGCCGCCTTTTGGCGTGACTTCGCTATCCTTCGTCGCCCAGGCCATGGCGGCGATATCAAGATGCGCCCACGGGCGATCCTTGGTGATGAAGCGTTGCAGGAACTGGGCCGCGGTGATGGAACCGGCCGGACGACCACCGACGTTTTTCATATCGGCAATGTCGGATTTAAGCTGGCTGTCATAGGCCTTGGACAGTGGCAGGCGCCAGACGGTTTCATTGACCGCAAGACCGGCATTGGTGATCTGGGCGGACAATTCATCATTGTTGGAAAACAGCCCGGCATTTTCATGGCCAAGGGCAATAATGATCGCACCGGTAAGCGTCGCAAGATCGACGATCAGTTTCGGATCGTATTTTTCCTGCACATAGGTCAGCGCATCACACAGAACAAGGCGGCCTTCGGCATCGGTATTGATGACTTCGATGGTCTGACCCGACATCGAGGTCACAACATCGCCCGGACGCTGTGCCGTGGAAGATGGCATGTTTTCAACAAGGCCGATCACGCCAATCACATTGGCCTTGGCCTTGCGGCCGGCCAATGCCTTCATCAGGCCGGAAACCACACCGGCCCCGCCCATATCGAATTTCATGTCTTCCATGCCGGCAGCCGGTTTGATCGAAATACCGCCGGTATCGAAGGTCACACCCTTGCCGACAAAGGCGACCGGTGCGTCCTTTTTCTTGCCGCCGTTCCAGCGCATGACAACCATATAAGGCTTGTGCGCCGAACCCTGTGCCACGCCCAGAAGCGCACCCATGCCAAGCTTTTTCATTTCCTTTTCGTCAAGCACGTCAATCTCGATACCGAGCTTTTCAAGCGCGCTGACTTCTTTCATGAAGCTTTCGGGATAAAGCACATTCGCCGGTTCGGACACCAGATCGCGGGTGAAGAACACGCCTTCGATGACCTTTTTGGCACTGTCGAACTGTTTTTTCGCGTCCTTGTGATCACGCGCGGCAATCGCGATGGATTTCAGGACCGGTTTATCTTCCTTGGTTTCGGTGGTGCGGTATTTATCGAAACGATAATCGCGCAGCATCGCACCGGTGGCGAAATCGCACGCCATGCTTTCCATGTCAAACAGGACGGTGACCTCTTTTTCGCCGGTCGAAAGGGCGCGCACGGTGACATTCCCGCCAAGTTTCTGGGCGGCGATCACGTCAAATTCGGCTTCCTTGCCAATCCCGAACACGATGATGCGCGAAAGATCGGTATTGGCCGGCGCCAGAAGCTGCAGGCTTTGCCCCGCCTTCCCCTTGAAGGTCGATCCCTTGATCGCCTTGGCAAGCGCACCGCCGGTTGCTTCGTCCAGCGCCACGGCACTTGGCATCAGATCGCCGCCATCGGTGGCAAAGGCGATCACAGCGCCCGAGGTCGGGATGGCGAGATCGGAGAACGTGATCTTCATGAGAAAAAGGCTCCTGTCATGTTTCGGGCATATGTGGTGTCTGCACCGGCAATCCCGCCGATGCTTGAATGCTTTCCCTAATCTAGCGCGTTAAATGGCGAAGAAAAGGCTTATTGCTCAAAAACCTGCGGGATTTTACCGATATGACAGGCGTGTGACGGCCAACCGGATATTTTCACCGATTGCGCAATGTCAAGGCAGGCCATTGGCAGCCCCCTATGATGGAACCGTTCCAGTTTAGCTTCCAGCTCGTTTCACGGTGCCATCATGAATGCCAAAACCACGCCGATCTCGATCTCCGAACCTATCGCCGTATCACATCCATTCTGGAGCGGCGCGTTTCGCCCGATGTTTCTGTTTGCCGGGCTGATTGCGTTGGTGGCCGTGGTCTGGTGGGTGGCGGGGATGGCGCATGGCGTACCCACGCCGTCGCTTGGCACACCGTCACTTTGGCACGGGCATGAAATGATTTTCGGCTTTGGCGGGGCAGCGATTGGCGGGTTCCTGCTGACCGCGATAGCCAACTGGACGGGACGGCCCGGTGTTGCGGGCGGGTTGCTGATGGTGCTTGCCGCGTGCTGGCTTATCGCGCGGCTGGCAATTGGCTTTGGCGAGGCATTGCCGCCCGCCTTGATCACCATCGGCGGGCTTGGTTATTTCATCGCCCTTATCGTGATTGCCGGGCGGGAGCTTGTGCTGGGGCGGAATTATCGCAACCTCAAAATCCTTGGCATTCTGGGGCTGATTACCGCCTTTGACGGGATGTTTATTGCAAGCGCACTTGGCCTGATCACGCTTGAGCCAATGGTGATTTACCAAAGTGCGATTTTGCTAATCGTGCTTCTTATCGCCCTGATTGGCGGGCGGATCATCCCGGCCTTTACACGCAACTGGCTGCAACGCGAACGGCCGGATGCCGCGATGCCGGTGATGTTTTCGCGGTTTGATGGCCTGTGCCTTGCAGCCCTTGCGATCAGTATCGTGATCGGGATGGTGGATACGGATGGCGTCATCTTTGGCGTGGTATTGCTGATCACGGCCACCCTGCACGGGTTTCGCATGGTGCGCTGGCGCGGGCATCTGACGCTACGTGATCCATTGGTGGCGATGTTGCATTTCGCCTATTTCTGGGTACCGGCCGGGTTGGCATTGTTTGGCATTGCCCATATCTGGCCGGATGTGATTGCGCCGCGTGATGCCCTGCATGGGCTTACCGGCGGGGCGATGGCCAGCATGATCATTGCAATTGGCGGGCGGGCCGCCCTTGGCCATACCGGGCGGGAATTGCGCGCAAGCCCTGCCCTTAACGCCGCGTTCGGGCTTGTGTGGATTTCAACCGTACTGCGGCTCTCGGTCGGGCAGTTCCCGGATGTTTATATCCCGGTTCTGGCGGCGGCGACTTTATGCTGGCTTGGCGGATGGCTGGCATTTCTGATCGGTTATGCGCCGATCCTGCTGGGACCAAGCCAGAAAAAGACACGCGGTATTCCGGTGAAGTAAGGACAAAAGCGGGGCATCAAACCCCGCTTTTTCGTTTTCAGGGCAACAGGATCGTCGCCCCGGTGGTTTGCCGTGTTTCAAGACGATGATGCGCCAAAGCAGCATCGACCAGTTTCAGGCGGTTCGGTGCCGGTATTTTCACAGCCCCGCTGGCGATGACGTCAAACAGGTCCCGGCTCATGTCAATCATGTCCTCGCGCTTTGCGATATGGGTCGGCAGCAACGGCCAGGTGGTAAACAGGGATCCTTTGGCGGCCAGGGTCATGATATCAAATGACGGGATCGGGCCGGACGCGGTGCCGAAACTGACGAAATACCCAAACGGGCGCAGGCAATCGAGCGATGCGGGAAATGTCGCCTTGCCAATCCCGTCATAAACAACGTCGCATCCGCGTCCCTTGGTGATTTCCTGCACCCGCGCCACGAAATCATCGGTCGTATAGTCAATCACATGATCGCAACCATTTAGGTGCACCAGCTCCGCCTTCTGCCTTGAGCCAACCGTGCCGATCACAGTCGCCCCCAGATGCTTCGCCCACTGGGTGGCGATCTGCCCCACCCCGCCAGCGGCAGCATGGATCAGGACAGTGTCACCGGGTTTGACCAGATAGGTCCGGCGCAACAGATATTGCGCGGTCAGCCCCTTGAGCATCACGGATGCCGCCATTTCATACGATATGGCATCAGGCAGATGCACGGCAACGCGGGCGGGAACATTGTGTTCCGCGCCATAGGCACCGGGCGCCTCGACATAGGCAACCCGGTCCCCAATGGCAAATTCATCGACGCCATCGCCCAGCGCAACAACCTCTCCCGCGCCTTCCTTGCCCGGTATGAACGGTAATTCGGGGACGGGATAGGCACCGGTCCGCATATAAATATCGATAAAGTTAACACCGATAGCATGATTACGGACCCGGACTTCGCCCGGGCCGGGTTGGCGAATTTCGATATTTTCATATTGCAGGACGTCCGGCCCGCCATGCCGGTGAAATCGAATGGCTTTCATAGGGTATTCCCTTCATGTCACGGGCCCGGCTGGGCCCGAATGGCTTGCATGAAAGGGATATAGCGCGATCAAAGATATCACTGTAGACTGATAGTGATGATAACAGAGTTCAAATATCATGATATCTGATCAAATCAGTCCCGATCTTTTGCGCGCCTTCGTCGCGGTTTGCCAGCAAGGCAGCATGAGCCGTGTTGCAAGCCAGACCGGGCGCACCCAATCCGCGCTAAGCATGCAGATCAAGCGCCTTGAAACCCTTCTGGAACGGCCCTTGTTACAGCGGACCGGGCGCGGTGTTATTCCAACGGCGGAGGGGGAATTGTTTCTGGGTTATGCCACGCGCATTCTTGCCCTTAACGAAGAAGCCCATGCCCGCGTGCGCCAGACAGAAATCAGCGGCAATGTCCGCATCGGTCTGGCCGAGGAAGTCGCAACGGCGGCCCTGCCGGCGGCCCTTGGCCGGTTGCATCGTGCCCATCCCGACATCCGGCTTGATATCACGGTGCAAAGCAGTGTTGGTCTGGGGCAGCTTTGGGATGAACACGGGCTTGATTTGATGATCGTGCCAACGTCGGTGACCACGGCGGATGCGCAAACGGTCTGGAATGTCGAGATGCACTGGGTCTGCGCCAGGGATCATGACATGGACTTCTCCCGCGCGCTTGACCTTGTCGCCTTTCCGTCAAGCTGCCCGTGGCGGCGGCGCATGGTGGAAAGTCTGGTGGCGGCGGGCATTGATCATCGCATGACAATGACCAGCCAAAGCATCACGGCCCTTCAGGCTGCAGTTGAAAATGGCATTGGTGTCGGGTTGCTACCCGCCGATGCGATCCGCCCCGCCACAATGCGGCTGTTCAAACCGCCTGCGGGCGTTCCCCATACCGTGACGGTACAATATGGCCTTTATGCCCATGACCGCAGGCCGCCGGTGGTTGATGCAGCACTTGGAATTTTAAGGCGCGAAACACCCGTTTCGCCAAACGATTGATCGGATTTGCCGCCTAGCCAAAATCAAACAGCGACAGGGTCGGGTTGGATTTGATGTATTCGACCTGTCCCTTGTCCGCATCGCCGGTGCAGTGCCAGCCATTGTTTTCATAAAAGCGGTGCGCGCGGATTTTGGGGTCCGCATCGGTGGTTAGCGATATATCGTTGCAGCCTTGGGCAAACAGCCATTCTTCGGCCACGCGCAAAAGTGCTCTGCCCACCCCGCGGCCTTCGAAATCGGGATCAACGAACAATGCCCATAATGTGGCCTCGAGCGGGATGGCAATGGCAAAGCCCGCCGCCGCGCCATCCAGATCGGCCACCCACATGCCATAGCCATCGGCAAGCCATTTGCCAAAGGCGGCCTTGGTGATGCCGCGTTCCGCCAGCTGATCGACCGACAGATGGTTTTCGCGCACCCGGCTTCGGATGGCAAAAATGGCACTGACGTCAGAGGTGCTGGCTTTGCGGATTTTCATGGGGTGATTTTGGGTCCAAACGAAACTGGCGGCAATTTAGCCTGCTTTGCCCGAAATGGAAGCAAAAACGCCATCAGGATGGTGGTGCAGAACCCATAGTTGGCGCGACCAGACGCACCGGCTGGCGCTTTGGCCCCCAGGTGCCGGGACGTGGCTGGAAGACACCCGCACAATGGCTGCCGCAATGGGTGCAGGCCCCATGCGCATCAAGGTTCCAGTCCGATAACTGATACCAGTCCCGCCCGATCAGGATGTGCCCGCAGTTATGGCAAAAGGTGCTTGAACCCGCCTTGTCATGAACATTACCGACATAAGCATACCGAATGCCGTTTTTCATCGCGATCTCTCGCGCCCGGATCAGGGTTGCGGGCGGGGTGCGCGGATGATCCATCATTTTCCAGTCGGGATGAAAGGCGGTGAAATGCATCGGCACGTCGGGGCCAAGTTCACCCGCCACCCATGATGTCATTTCATCGAATTCCGCGTCGCTGTCATTCTCGCCGGGGATCACCAGATTGGTCAGTTCAAACCACACCCCGGTTTCATGTTTAAGATATTGAAGCGTTTCCAGAACATCGGCCAGATGGGCGGAACAAAGCTTGTGATAGAAATCCTCGGTAAAGCCCTTGAGATCGACATTCGCCGCGTCCATATGGCGGAAGAATTCCTCGCGGGCTTTATCCCCGATATAACCTGCCGTGACGGCGACGGTGCGAATGCCGGCTTCGCGGCAGGCTTGGGCCACATCCACCGCATATTCCAGAAAAATCACCGGATCGTTATAGGTAAAGGCGACTGCCGAACAGCCATATTCCTTCGCAGTTCTGGCGATCATTTCAGGCGTTGCGAGCGATCCCAGCCTGTCCATTTCACGTGCCTTGGAAATCTCGTAATTCTGGCAGAACTTGCAGGTCAGATTACAGCCAGCCGTGCCAAAGGACAGGATCGGGGTACCGGGCAGGAAATGGTTGAGCGGCTTTTTTTCGATCGGATCAATGCAAAAGCCCGATGACCGGCCCCATGTGGTCAAAACCACCTGATCACCCTCGCGTGCCCGGACAAAACACAGGCCACGCTGCCCGTCCTGCAGCTTGCAAAAGCGCGGGCAGACATCGCACTGGATACGGCCATCCTCAAGATGGTGCCAGTAGCGGCCGGGAACGGTATCGATTGCATTGTTCGCTTGCATAAATGCAGAAAACCTTATTTTCCGGAGCGCCTGTTAGGTTATCATTTAGTGATCAATACACGAAAAGCGAAAACCAATCGGGAAAATGTCCAATGCTATTCTTTGAAAGAATGAAAACACAACGCGGAGAGTGGCCGAAGACCTTTGAGAAAAATCATTTTCCCGACAATGCCCGAACACAATGCTGGCAATTGCTTTCACCCAAAATCCGAAATTTTGAGATAATTGTTCGAATTTTGCGACACGCAGTTGGTGTATACAAACTCAACAATGTGGGTTCACCGAGTGCATATTCATCTGAAAGATTCAATTACAGTGCAGAACTCCAAGCTTTTTTGCACAACGGGATGGATGGAGGAAGTTCGCCACAAGATATTGATTATGCGCTTACCACTATTGAGTTAATGGCTCAAAAGTCTGGTTATGACTCAGAAAATGCCATTGACGCGGTTAATTATAAGCTCCGATTAGCCGGAGTTGGATACAAGTATATAGATGGCCAGCTAATACCCGTTGATGACGAAGAACTAACAAATGACGCAGTTATTCCAACGATAAGCCTTTTGAATAGGGATGAATTCACAGATTCATACAATTATCTGCGTCAGGCTTTTAGTGATTACAAAGAAGGAACCAGTGAAAGTTCTCAGAACGCGATAGATAATACGGTTAAAGCAGTTGAGGCTGCTCTCAAGATTATTCTCAAGAACCTCGGGATAATCTACGGCGACAAAGATACCTATATGCCATTAATACAAAAAGCGGCAGAAAACGGTCTATTTCCAGCGATTGCGTCCGACAAACTGGCACCTATAACCAATGAGTTAAAAGCACTAGGTGAAATCCGAAATAAAGAGGGCGGTCACGGCGGTCCCGATAAAAAGGTTTCAGACAAGGCGGTTCGCCTTGCGATACATCATGCAACAGCCAACCTTCTATATATCGTTGAGTCATATCTGGAACGGAAACAATAAGCCCTAACGCAGGAACATAAATGCCCCTCATCCGCCCACCTGCCATTGCCGGAACGTTTTATCCCGCAGCACCCGATATGTTGCGCAGCGAGATTGACGGGTTGATCCATGCGGCGGTCGAGAGCCAGACGGAGAATGATACGCCAATCCCCAAGGCGATCATTGTGCCCCATGCCGGGCTGATGTTTTCGGGCACGATTGCCGGTTTGGGCTTTGCCACGGTTCGGGCATTAAAGGGCACGGTCAAACGGATCGTGATCATTGGCCCGGCACATCGCATGGCGTTTCAGGGGATTGCGATTGCCAAGGCGGAAGGGTTTGCCACACCACTTGGCGATGTGCACTGTGATCTGGCCGGATTGCAGGCGGCCCTTGCATGGCCGCAGGTGCAGGTCCTGGACGAGGCGCACACGCAAGAGCACGGGCTTGAGATCGAATTGCCGTTTATCCAGCGATTGTTTGGCGAAGATGCCGATATCGGGATTGTGCCCCTACTGGTCAGTCGATGCAGCGCATGGCAGGTGCATGAGGTGATCGAGGCCCTTTGGGGCGGGCCGGAAACCCTGATCGTGATTTCATCGGACCTGTCGCATTTTCATGATTACGATACCGCCAAACGCATCGACGACAATACGCGTGCAATGATCGAACGGTTTGACGCCGAAAGTATCACAAGCGGCGATGCGTGCGGCGCGTTGCCGGTTGCCGGAATGCTGATATCGGCGCGCAATCGCGGCATGCGGATCAGGACACTTGGTATGTGCAATTCCGGCGATGTGACGGGCGATAAATCACGTGTGGTCGGCTATGGCGCGTGGGCGGTTTATGCGGGGTCAGAGGATATGCGCGAGGATGAAAAGACGAGCAAATCATCAGGCGGCTTTGTCGGCATGACCGAAAAGCTTCTGGCCGATCACGGGGCCATGATGATTGATCTGGCGCGGCAATCGATCTGGCACGGGATCACGCATGGCGGGCCGCTTCGTATTGATCCGGCATTGGTTTCACCCGAACTTCTGCAATCGGGTGCATGTTTTGTGACACTAAAGAAATCCGGCCAGCTTCGCGGCTGCATTGGATCGGTGATGGCGCATCGCGATCTTGCAACGGATCTGTGTGAAAATGCCTTCAAGGCCGGGTTTGGCGACCCGCGTTTTCCAGCCCTTCGCCAGGATGAATTGAATGACGATCTGGAATTATCGATCTCGGTCCTTTCACCGCCGCGTGATTTTCCGTTTGAAAACGAGGCCGATCTGATCGCGAAACTGACACCCCATGAGGATGGCATTATCCTGTCGGATGGCAATCATCGTGGCTTGTTCCTGCCGCAGGTGTGGGAGCAATTGCCCGATCCGGCGGATTTCGTGGCACAATTGAAACGCAAGGCCGGGCTTTCGACGGATCACTGGTCGGATCGCATGCGCGCCCAACGGTTTGTCACGCGCGGCATATCGGGCAAGGACATCACGCCCAGGGATTTCTGGCAGCAATCGAACCCGATGCCATGAGCATTGCCGGATCAGACAACATCAATGCCCGTGATGCCCGTTATCGTTATTTCATTGAAAGCGTGATCGCGTGGGAAGGGGTTTGGGGGCTTTATGACAAGGGCTGGCTGTTGTGCCGCGGCAATGATGGCACCCGATATTGCCCGTTTTTCGCAAGCCATGACCATGCCGACGCATGGAACGAGATTGCGCAAACCGGCTATGTCCCGACCGCCATCACCCTGGTTGAACTGACCGAAAATCTGTTGCCCGATCTTGCCCGGAACAGGATTGAACCCGGCATTTCACCCACCGGCGATGATGGCCCGATCCTGCCAAGGCATTCGGCACTGCATGATGACTTGATGGTGGCGTTAAAGAAATCGATCACCGGCTAGGGATGTGGGACAGCGTTTTCGCAAAGCGCAGCTTTGGCAGGGCCCGTGCCCCATTGCGTTCATAAAACCGGGCAGCATCGATATTCCAGTCGGGCGTTTGCCATTCCATCCAGCCAAGGTTTTGCAGCCGTGCGAGATTTTCAAACGCGGCCAGCATCCGCGCGCCAAGCCCGGCCCCACGGCTTTGCGGCGCAAGGTAAAGACAATCCAGATGCAGGAAGCAGGCGGCCTTCCATGTTGAAAATTCGATACTGGCCGCACCATAGCCGACCAGCTCCACACCCCTGCCCGCCACCATTACGCTCAGGTGGGCATCCGCGCCAAACAGATATCGGGGCAGGTTTTCGGCCAGATGGGCGCGATTGACCTTCTGGCGTTCAAAATCCGCGTGATCGGCAATCAGGTCAATCAGACGGGGCAGATCATCCGGGACGGCGGTGCGGATTTCATACGGCACTGGTGATGACGTCATTGGTGCGATCCGGTGGCAAAGAATACGATGGGCCGACAGGCAGCGATCCTGTCAGCCCATATTGGCGGGCGGTGGTTACCGTCAAATCAAGCATCCGGTTCCGTAAGGCTGAACCCTTCGTCGATCCATCCGGTCACGCCACCAATCATCAGTTTGACCGGCAGGCCAAGGGCAGCCAGCCGACAGGCGGCCTTGTTGGCTCCATTGCAATGCGGACCGGCGCAATAAACCACAAAGGTTTTGCCGGCGGGATATTCGGCCATGCGGCGTTCGGTCATCTTGCCATGCGGGATGTTGATCGCACCTTCGATATGGCCGCCGTGATACAGCGCGGGGGACCGGACATCGACAAGAATGAAATCATCAGCGCCTGATTGCAGGCTTGCATGCGTGTCCCAGCAATCAGTTTCAAATTGCAGCATCGCATCAAAATGGGCGCGTGCGATATGCGACGGTGCGGGGGTGATTTCATTGATCAGGCTTTTCATTAGGGTGGCTCCGTTTTCAATCATCATGGGTGATGGGATGATCGTAACGATTGCCATTTTTTGCGATAGTGGCCAAAATGCCATTATTCGGTAATTTTTCGCCAAACCGCATTTTAACGGAAACAAATCCGGTCATGCTCGATCATCGTGCCGCAGATATCAAACCAACCGACGCCCTGCACCATGTTGTGGTGCTGGCCTATGACGGGCTTTGCACATTTGAATTTGGCATAGCCCTGGAGGCATTTGCCCTGCCCCGGCCGGAATTTGATTTTCCGTGGTATCGCTGTTCGATTGCGGGGATTGACCCGGAAATCCGGGCGATGGGCGGGTTTCGGGTGGCGACCGATGCCGGGATCGAATTGATTGATCAGGCCGATACCGTGATCATCCCCGGCTGGCGCGGGGCGGATGTGATGCCCGATGCGGCACTTTGTGATGCGTTAAGGCGCGCTCATGCCCGCGGATGCCGGTTGGTAAGCATCTGTTCGGGTGTGTTTGTCTTGGCGGCAAGTGGTTTGCTGGCAAACGGTCGGGCGACGACGCATTGGCGATATACCGACCGGCTCCACGCGATGTATCCCGATATCGAGATTGTCGATGATGTTTTATATGTCGAAAACAGCCAGATCATCACATCGGCGGGCAGCAGTGCGGGGATTGATGCCTGTTTGCATGTGATCCGGTCCGATCATGGTGCACAGGTTGCCAATGTGGTCGCACGGAGGTTGGTGATGCCGCCCCATCGTGATGGGGGACAGGCGCAATATGTCGAAGCACCGGTGCAGGAACGACCGGGCAAATCGATTGCAGCCGTTCTGGACTGGGCACGCGGCAAACTGGCCGAACCAATTGAAATCGGCGAAATGGCCGACTTTTCGGGACTAAGCGAAAGAACATTTTTGCGACGCTTCCGCGAAGGTACCGGCATGGCTCCGCTTAAATGGCTGCGGCGTGAACGGGTTTTGCGGGCGATGAAATTGCTTGAAGAAACCAGTTTGCCGCTAGGTGACATTGCCGAGCAATGCGGGTTCCAGTCGATGGAAACATTTCGCATCGCGTTTCGCGATATCGCCCATGTGCCCCCGGCCCGCTATCGCAACCGGTTTCGGGTCAGTCAACCGGCGTGACCGGGCATATCGTCCTGAGGGCAGATGATTGCGATGATGAACGTGAACAGGAAAGTGAACGTGATCTCGCCATAATGGGACGGTCTTACTGGACGTGATGGGCAAAATTCCCTATGCCCTTTGCACGCAAAAGATTAACCAGACGAGATTGCCATGACGATTGCCCTTCCGGCCGATGCCAGTGCCCTTGAAAACGGGTTGATTGAAATTGCGCGCCGTGCCGGTGCCGCCATGATGAAAATCTATGACACCGATTTCGAAATCCGGTCCAAGGATGATGCATCCCCGGTGACCGAGGCCGACGATGCCGCCGAGGCAGTGATCCTGCCCGGTCTTCGCGCCCTGACCCCGAATGTCAAAATCGTGTCCGAGGAAAGTGCGGCTGCAGGTGACATTCCCGATGTGAACGGGGATACCGATTTCTTCTGGCTGGTGGATCCGCTGGACGGGACCAAGGAATTCATCAAACGCAACGGCGAATTCACCGTCAATATTGCCCTGATTGCCAAGGGCGCACCGGTTCTGGGTGTGGTTTATGCCCCGGCGATTGAAAAGCTTTATTACGGCGGACCGGATGGCGCAAAGCTGATTGAAGGCAATGGTGATGTTGATGACACAACCCGCGCCATCACCGTGCGCGACATGCCCGAAGACGGGGTAGTTGTCGTCGGATCGCGTTCGCATGGCGATCCCGAGGCGATGAAAGCCTTTCTGGGCGACCTTGCGGTCAAGGAACTGCGCCCGGCGGGAAGCTCGCTTAAGCTCTGCCTTCTGGCCGAAGGGGTTGCTGACCTTTATCCGCGGCTTGGTCCGACCATGGAATGGGATATCGGTGCCGGTCATGCGGTTCTGGCAGCCGCCGGTGGCGTGGTCGAGAATATGGACGGGACTCGGTTTGCCTATGGCAAGGCCGATTTCCGCAATCCGTTCTTCATCGCACGCAGCCCATCCGTGCCGGTGACCTACCAATCCTGATCTATCGCGAAGCGGTAGGCGATCCGAATAATAGAACGATCATAGCGGCTTGTCTTTTGTGCGGCGCATCAAAGGCGGGCCGCATTGCATATGGCGCATATCACGATGCATGCCAGACCGCAGAAACCTTGACATTTTTGGCAATTTGAATGATGATCGGGCCATCGCCACACAAAGTGTAGGTGACGTAAATAGCCGCCGGAATCACGGCGACGCGGTCCGGGTCACTGCCGCGGAGCGACCACCGGGCTAGAGCGTAAAATGGAGCCGCCATCTTGATGGCGGCTCTGCGCTGTTTGGGGTTAGTTTCCCGGTGCCGGTGTGGCGCGGCGCATCATCAAAAGCAGTACCGAAATGCCTGCCGACAGTAGAACAAGGATCGGCAAGGCCCAGCTTCCGACCATCACCAGAAGCGACGTCCCCGCCGACGGGCCAACGATGGCCCCCAGCGTATAGCTTTGCGATACAATCACGAGAACGCCGACCTGATATCCCTGCCCCCGGCCACTGGCCGCGATCAGGACGGCAGCGGTATAAAGCCCGGCCACCGCGATCCCCAATGCGAACTGAATGGTGGCGGCAAAGATGCCATATCCGGCAAGCGCCATCGGCACCGCCCCCACCAGAAGCAATCCGAAGCATAGCCATGCCAGTTTGATCGGGCCGCTTTTATCGGAAACATAGCCGACAAGCGGCTGGCAGATCGTGCCACCAAAAACAAAGATCGCGGCCAGCCACAACCCGGCTTCGGCAAGCCCAGTGTCGCGTTGCGACTGCAAGGGCAGGACCGACAAAAAGCAGATTTCGACAAACCCTGCGACAAAGGCAATCAGCACCAGATCCCAATGATCAATCCAGCGCCGGAAAGCTGCCCCCGCGCCCTTTTGAGTTGATGTCATTGCAAGACGCGGCATGGCAAAGGCACAGAAAAGCGGGATGATCGCCGCCACAAGGGCAATGCCCGATAAGGCAAAGGCATCCGTGCCAAACCAGCCAATCAGGATCGGCCCCAACACAATGCCAAGCCCCATCAGGGTTTCATGAAAACCAACCACCCGGCCCAGTTTATCGCGCGGGGCCAGTTGCACGATCAACCCGTCACACACCACCCACCGCAGGATCAACCCCACCCCGGCAAACAGGGTTGCCGGCAGGACAAGAGCCGATTGCGGCGCAAACATCACCACGACAATCAGGGTGAAAAACGACAGGCCGCTGATCAGAAGCGGGATGAAGGGATGGGTTTTGCGCAAAATCGCCGCGACAAAGAACCCACCGATCAGATCGGAAATCCAGTAAAGCGACAGCATCATGCCGCCATGCCGTTCGCCCAATCCGGCATTGGTCAGTGCCAGCGGCAAAAGCGTGTCGATCACGCCGATCTGAATGATCTGCGAGACAAAGGACGCCAGATTGATCAATGCCAGCGGGATGGCAGTTTTCGGCGGAATGGACGGCATGTGCAAAGGCATAAAAGGCCCTCCTTGCGATGGATTACACCGTTTCGAGGACCTGAGCGGGTGTTTGCAGCAGGCCGGATATCAAGGACGCAGGCTTTGACACGCACCACGTGCGAACCGGGATCAATCATCGGGTTCTTCCTGCGACCGACACCCTAAACCGGGACGATCATTCTATCAATCCAAACAGCGATAAAGTCGGTTCCAGCTTGTCATTAAGCCCTATCGTCGCTAGGTATTTCACAAGGCTATATTTTTTATGGAATGCTTGATGTCCCCGGCTTTGACGATCCGCCCCTATTCCGAAGGTGCCCTGACACAGGCCGCGGCCAAGTTGCGCGCGGGCGAACTTGTCGCGTTTCCGACCGAAACGGTTTACGGGCTGGGAGCGGATGCCACCAATGACGATGCGGTTGCGGGTATTTTTAGCGCCAAACAACGGCCAAGCTTCAACCCGCTAATCAGCCATTTCCCCGACCGCGATGCCGCCGCCCAGCATGCGATTTTTGATGCGCGTGCGGATAAACTTGCAGCGGCATTCTGGCCCGGTGCGCTGACCCTTGTTTTGCCCAAACGCGATGACAGCACGGTTTCGAAACTGACCACCGCCGGGTTGCCAAGCATCGCCGTGCGTGTGCCCGCCCACGAAATGGCACGCGCATTGTTACGCGCGGTCGGCC
>NZ_JPWA01000002.1 GCF_003326475.1 Thalassospira xianhensis MCCC 1A02616
TGACACCGCCGCCACCCATGGCACCGGGTGCCGGTTTCCTGTTATCCGATACGCCCCACGAAGCCCGGCAATCGGCCCGTGATCTTGCCGCGGCGGCAACGAATCTGGCCGATCTTAAGGAAGCGGTCGAAAAGTTCGAGGGCTGCGCGCTTAAGAAATCGGCGAGCAACACCGTCTTTGGCGTGGGGAACCCCGAAGCACGATTGGTGCTGGTTGGTGAGGCACCAGGTGCGGAAGAGGACCGGCAGGGCGAACCCTTTGTCGGGCCGAGCGGCAAGTTGCTTGATGCGATGTTGCGGTCCATCGGCTTTGCACGTGAGGAAGTCTATATCACCAATATCCTGCCGTGGCGTCCGCCGGGAAACCGCCAGCCGACCATCGCCGAAATCGCGGTGTGCGAACCGTTTGTCCGCCGTCATCTTGAACTGATCGGGCCAAAGGTTGTTGTCTGCCTTGGCGGCAGTTCGGCCAAGACCCTGATGGAAGAAGATCGCGGCATTACGCGGTTGCGTGGCACGTGGAAGGAAATGACACTGGGGGCGTCCAGTGTGGCCGATGTGACGGCCATGTTCCATCCGGCCTATCTGCTTCGCACCCCCGAACAGAAGCGACTGGCGTGGCGCGATTTGCGCGCCGTGGCACAGAAATTGTCGTAAATTACCTTACGAAACCCACGATGCATGGCCGATATGCAGCGGGCAGGCAGTGTGCGAACATCCCCGCCAAGTGGTTGATTTCGGAGAAATCATTTCGTGAGGCAGGCTTTTGCTGGTATATATGGCGGCTTCAAGCGGGGGGACACCGCACTCTACAGGTTGCGACGAGAAACTGCTTCGGGATACAAACACGGCTTTGCCGGAGTCTCGCAGGGGAAAGACTGGTTTTGATCGAAGCAATAAAAACAGGCCTGCCGCGTGCCGCATCGGCATTACGGCGTACCGTTTTCTTCACAGCACTTGGTGCCATCGCGCTGGCAGTGCCCGTAACGCATGCCCAGGCCACCAAGGAACAGGCCGCCTTAAGCGCGCCCGAGACTGGTGACGATGCTTCGGTATCGGTTCCCCTTGCGCTGTCCAAGCGCGACGCAGAACTTTACGAACAGATTTTTGCCGTTCAGGAACAGGGCCGCTGGAAAGATGCGGATAATCTGATTTCGCGTTTGTCCGATGATCTGCTGATGGGCCATGTATTAGCACAGCGTTATCTGCATCCGACGGCGTATCGGTCGCGTTACAAGGAATTGAAGGACTGGCTCGCACTTTATGCCGACCATCCGCAGGCACCGCGCATTTACAAACTGGCGTTGCAGCGTCGTGGCAGTGCCAGCTATCCGAAAAAGCCGGTTGGTGGTTATGTCAACGGTGCCGGATATGATTACGAAGACATCCGTCCCTATCACCACAAATCGACCAAAAGCCTTTCATCGGCGCAGCGTTCACGCGTTTCGGTTCTGAAACGCCGTATCCGCCAGCGGATCGGTGACGGCTGGCCGACCGGGGCGTTGCAGGTTCTTGAGGCGCAGGAAACCAAACGCCTGTTTGATGCCTATGAACTTGACGAATCGCGGACATCCATTGCGTCGGGATATTATTATTTCGGCAAGCCTGATCTGGCACTGCGCCATGCCGCCGAAGCCGCAAAGCGGTCGGGTAAATACCTGCCGCAGGCGCATTGGACGGCGGGCCTGACCGCGTGGCGCCTTGGCAAGATGGATGAGGCACACGATCATTTTGTGGCCCTGACCAAGAACGACTATGCGTCAAGCTGGACACGGTCGGCCGGGGCGTTCTGGGCCGCAAGGATTGATCTGGCGGCGGGGCGTTTTGTTGAAGCCGACAAACTGTTGCAGAAGGCCGCGGAATATCCGCGGTCATTTTATGGGCTTCTGGCCTTGCGGTCGCTTGGCCGGGATGACGTGTTTGACTGGGACAGTCTGGCGCTGGATGAAAATCGCGCCAACAAGCTGAAACTTGATCCGCATGGTCGCCGCGCCCTTGCCCTGATCCAGATTGGCAATCGTGACGAGGCGGAACGTGAATTGCGCAAGGCCGCGGCCAGCGACGATGACAAGCTGCGCCGTGCGGTGCTTTCCCTTGCTGATAATGCCAATTTCGCGTCGCTGACCATGCGGCTTGGCGGGTATATTGCGCAGAAGACCGGCGAGGTGATCGTCAATGCGCTGTATCCGGTTCCGCCATGGGCACCGGAAGGCGGTTATGAAGTTGACCGGGCGCTGATTTATGCGCTGATGCGTCAGGAATCCGGTTTCAATGCCGAGGCGCGAAGCCATGCCGGTGCACGCGGTTTGATGCAATTGATGCCCGCAACTGCAAGCTATATCGGCAATACCCGTTATCGCGGTGAAAAGCGCGCGGAACTGTACGAGCCGGAAGTCAACCTGTCGCTGGGGCAGAAATATGTCGACCATCTTTTGGGGCAGGACGGGGTTGATAACGGCTTCCTGCAATTGATGGCGGCTTATAATGGCGGGATCGGTAATCTGGGGCGCTGGCAGAAGGCGCTTAAGGATAACGAAGATCCGCTGTATTTCATCGAAAGCATTCCGTCGCGGGAAACGCGCCTGTTTATCGAGCGTGTGATGGCGAACCTTTGGATGTATCGGTCGCGTCTGGGGCAGGATAGCCCGTCGCTGGATCGTCTTGCCGCAGGGCAGTGGCCGGTTTACCAGTCACAGGACCTTGGCGGCACCGGCGATAGCGGCCTGACCGCTGAACGCTAAGCCGGGATTGATGACCGCAAACAACCATCGCAATGATGAACCGTCGTCTGGTCGTCGGGATAAGGGCACGGTTCTTGACCGGATGCAGATGCCACCGATGAGTGGTGATGAGGCATTGCGCCGGTTCCACAAAGACCGCGAAGCAGGCGGCCCGCAATCACAGAGCAACGAAACCACGGAACTTGCCAAACTGCATCCGGCGATGCGATTTGTGGTGGTCGCGGGAACTTTCATTCTGATCGTCGCGGCCTTGCTGGGTGTGCTGTATCTGATTGGTTCCTAGCCCGTATCAGCAGTCCCATGCGCGGTGGTCAGTTCGGTTCTGCCTGTGTCGCGTCGGCGATTTCCGCGTTCAGCACTTGTATTTCCGCCTCGGTCGCACCGCTAAGCGGGTCGTCCTTTGGAATGTCGCGATAGAGATCGGTAAAGACATTCAGGGCCTGCTGATGCTTGTTCTGCTGTTTCAGCATCATGCCATAGTAATAGCGGCTGAGCTGATGGTTTGGCATCTGGCCAAGGGCATGCAGGACAAGATCGCGTGATACCTGATCAATCTGGCCCTGCTGGGCAGTGATGCGCGTGTCGGCATATTCAATGGCGAGTAACGGATTGTGCCCCGACAGGGCATAGGCACGTGCAAAGGCCGCGACCGCCCGTTCAATATCGCCCAGCCGCAACGACCCGCGCGCCAGAACAATCCAGCCCTGCAGATTGCGGGGATTGGCTTCGAGCGACAGGACAATCTGACTGAGCAGACGGCGGATTTGCTGATCGGTCTGGAAATCGGGATCTGTCACATCGGTTGCGGCGGCCGCCGCCGCAGCAAGATTGCGTTCGCCCGCCCGTTCGGCATAGGGGCGCGACGGAATTTGCGGCATGCCAATTGCCGTATAAAGAATAACCGCTGCAATAATCGGCAGGGTGGAAAAACCGATCCGGGCGACGGGGCCAAAGGAAAGTTTGGTGCCCGGCGTTGCAGCATCACCGGATTTGCCATGGTGGCCCGGCAGACTGGCATAAATCGCAAGCCCGCCAAACGCGGCAAGTATGACAAGACCAAGCCAGATCACAGGGAACCTCGCTGGTGGGCAATGCTGTATGCAGGGTGATCAAGCTGCATCGTTACGAGCGATCCTGTGACGTGCCGAGGATTTCATCAAGCCGCTTCTGTTCCTGGGCGGAAAGCGATTTTGGTCCTGCACCGTCTTCGCGCTGTTTGCGGCGGTAAAAGGCAATAACGGCAATCAGGGCCAGAAACGCCAGAACGGCCGGGCTGACCCAAAGGATATAGGTTTCGGGTTTCAGCGGCGGGTTCAGCAGAACATAATCGCCATAGCGTTCGACAATGTAATCGATGACTTCCTCGTTGCTGTCACCGGCAACCAGACGTTCGCGGACTAGAATGCGCAGATCGCGTGCCAGATCGGCATCGGAATCATCAATCGACTGGTTCTGACAGACCAGACAGCGCAGTTCCTGACTGATGTCGCGCGCGCGGTCTTCAAGCTTGGGATCGGCCAGCATTTCATCGGGATTGACCGCAAATGCCGGGGCTGCATGCAAACCCAGCAGGATCACGAAGGCCGCGAACAGTGAGTAATTTCGACGGATCATCCCTTTAACTCCGCAATCTTTGGCAGCAATACTTCTTCAAGGATTTCATTCGTGACCGGACCAACATGCTTGTATCTGATCTGACCGCTGCCATCGATGATAAAGGTTTCCGGCACGCCATAGACACCGAAATCGATCCCGGTTCGCCCGGACAAATCCATGCCGACCGCGGTATAGGGATCGCCCAGTTCATCAAGCCAGTTCACACCGTCCTGCGGGTCTTTTTCCTTGTAGTTCAGACCGTAAACAGGCACATCAGCTTCGCGTGCGAGGCGCTTGATCAGCGGATGTTCGGCACGACACGGAATGCACCAGCTGGCAAAGACGTTCAGAACCGAAACCTCGCCCTTTGAAATATCGGCCCGCGACAATCCCCGGTCGCGACCGGGCAACGGGGGCAACTGGAAATCCGGTGCCGGTTTGTCGAGCAAGGCAGATGGTACGACAGATGTATCTTTGCCGATATTCATCAGAAAGACACCGGCAAGAGCTGCAAAGAGTACCAGCGGGATGACTGCGATCCAGAATCTCATGAAGCGGGAACTCCGTTCTTCTTATAGCGCAGGACAATGCGCGTACAGATGCTGATGGCACCACCAATCAGCATCAGTAACATTCCACCCCAAACCCAGGGCATCATCGGCAGGAACCGGACGGTAACGACACGTCCGCCGTCTTCGGCCCGTTCGCCGACGGAAACATGCAAATCCCCGTCGCGTCCGTGCCAGATATCGGCTTCCTTGGTTTCAATGCCGCGGATCGGGTAATAACGTACTTCGGGGAACAGTTCGGCAACCGGCTGGGCGTTGCGATAGACAATAAAGGTCGCCTTGCGCGTGGCGAAGTTTTCACCGGGCAGCAGTGCAACGCCTTCATATTGCAGGTTATAGGGACCGATCTGGATGCTTTGGCCGGTGCGCGCCGAAAGTGATATCTGCTGTTCCCAGATGGCGCTGGCCGATCCACCGGCAATCAGGATCGCGATGCCGATATGGGCAAAGGTCATGCTGAGATAACGGGGGCCAAGAAGCTGGAGATTGCGGTATTTGCCTTCGCCGTGATCGGGCTGACGCCACAAACGTTCCCAAAGATCGCCAAGGGCGGCGGTAAAGACCCATGCCGCAAGGCCGATGCCAAGCAATGGCAGGGGGGATGCATTGATAAAGCGCATCCAGACAAACAGAATGACAATCAGCGACATCATGACCGCCAGTTTCATCCGGCGTCCGATCTGCCATGCCTCGTCATTGCGCCAGCGCAGTGTCGGGGCAAAGCCCATCAGGAACAGAAGCGGCAAACCGATCGGGATCAGGGCCTGGACGAAAAACGGCGGACCGACCGTGATGATATCGCCATCAAACCAGCGCAGGAACAACGGATAAATGGTGCCGATCAGGACGGTTGCTGCTGCGACTGACAGCATCACACTATTGAGGAACATGCCGCTTTCGCGCGATATCAGGGAAAAGTCCTTGTTGTCGATCATGCCGCCAGCACAGCGCCAGAACATGAAATAGGCGGCGGCAAACAGTACGCAGAACCCGACCAGAAGGGCCACACTGTCGCCGCTGCTGAGCAGGGCGGTTGGCAATGGTCCGAGCAGGTCAGAGCGCACAAGGAATGTTCCGAACCAGCCCGCCCCGAAGGCAGACAGGGCCAGAAGGGCCGTCCAGGGTTTCAGGGTATCGGTTTTTTCAAGGACCGCACGGCAATGCACGAAGGCGGTGGTCAAAAGCCAGGGCAGCAGCAGGGCATTTTCGGATGTATCCCAATACCACCAGTTGCCCCATGCCTGTTCGGTATAGGCGCGGTAGGCGCTAATCGCGATGGCACCGCCAAGGAACGTCCAGGAGACCATTGCCCACGGGCGTAGCTGTTCAGACCATGCACGATCAAGCTTGGCACCCGGCAAGGCGGCAAAGGTTACGGCAAAGATCACCGACAGTCCGGCAAGACCGGCATAGAGGATCGGTCCGCGGACCATGCCAGCGATGTCCTGCAATTCCGGGTCAAGGCCGCTGCCATCAAGGGGGGCCATCCCGGAACGCATGAAGGGATCGGCATCAATGATTGCTGCTGCCGCCAGCAGGGCGACAACGATGCCAAGAATGCCAAGGGCAACACGATCCTGTTCGGTAACGCCGCGCGCAACACTTTGCAGGGCAAATAACAATGTCGCCAGCGTAGTGGTTGCGACCCAGAACAGCATTGCGCCGCTATCGGGGATGAAGGCCGCACCGATGCGGTAAATCAGCGGGGTGGAGGAATGGCTGTAACCGGCCACCACGGGCAGGGTGAAATCGCTGACAATGAAGGAATGGATTAGGGCGGCCTCGGCAATGATTGCCAGAACGCACATGGCAAAGGGCAGCGGCCAGACACCGAAACCGGATGTTTCGGCAGGCCCGGTCGTGCCGGTCATTCCGTCAGGCAGGGAGCCGCTTGCGATTGCCGGAGCCATTGCCGGTGTCGGGCCGAGCGCGCGATAGCTTGCGCGAAACAGGGCCGGACAGAAAAGGACGGCCTGGCAGGTCCCCAATGCGAGAATGAGGATAAGGGCAAAATGTCCAAACTCTGCGATCATGCGTTTCTTCAGATTTCCCCGATATATGGCATCCGTTAAACGAACACCACTCAGCCCCTGCTGTCAAACAGCAAGGCATCCACCCAGTTTTAATGCCGCTTTGAAGGCTCTAATATGAGGTTTTTATGGTGGCAGAATGTGGCTTAATTACGCATCTCTTCGGCGTTACGGGCTTCGATTTCTTCCCAATAACCGCTTTTTTTCAATGAGTCAGCAACCTCGGGCGGCATGTAATTCTCGTCATGTTTGGCCAGAACTTCGGATGCGACGAACTGGCCCTCGGAGCCCATGTGTCCCTCGGCGACGACACCCTGACCTTCGCGGAACAGGTCGGGAAGGATGCCGGTATAGGAAATTGTGACCGAATTTGCCATGTCGGTGACGGTAAAGGTGACGGTTTCACCGCCGCCGAGCTTTTTAAGCGATCCTTCTTCGACAAGACCGCCGACACGCAGGCGCTGATCGGGGTCAATCGGCGATTTTTCGGCGATTTCGGTCGGGCTGAAGAAGAACACAACCGAATCTTCAAATGCCGTCAGGGCAAGGGCCGCCGCCGCACCGACCGCCAGAAGGGCGGCCATGATGATATACATGCGCTGACGTTTGCGGGATTTGGCACGCGAAAGAGACACTTCATATTCTCCGCTCAGGATGTCTGAGACTGGTCTGTGGTGCGGGCACGTCTGGGACGGCGGGCTTTCAGAACGGTTTCAAGCTGATCAAGTTCGGTCTTGCTTTGACGCAGGCCCCGCAGGGTTGCGATCAGAAGGACGATCATGGCAAGGGCAGCGATGCCGTAGCTGGCCCAGATATAGCTGCCGTATCCGCCCATTGAGAAGAATTCACTCATTTTCCGGCTCCGGCGTTGTGACCCTGATCATAGGCAAGTGCGTCGTCATCGCCATTGGCAGCGGCGCGTTCGTCAAACAGGCCGCTGAGCTGAAGGGCGCGGATGCGGCGCTGGTTCAGTTCAAGGCGCACCCGCAGAACCAGAATGATGAAATAATATCCGGTAAAGGCAAAGGCCATGATCAGGAGCGGTGCCAGCATGCTGGGATCGATGCTGGGGCCGTCCATGCGGGCCACCGATGCCGGTTGATGCAGGGTATTCCACCAGTCGACCGAAAATTTGACGATCGGCACATTGACCACCCCGACCAGTGCCAGTGCCGACCCGGCCTTTGATCCGCGTTCGGGATCGTCAAAGGCATTTACCAGCGCGATATAGCCAAGATAGAGGAACAGCAGGATCAGCATCGATGTCAGGCGTGCATCCCAGACCCACCATGTTCCCCACATCGGTTCGCCCCAAAGCGACCCGGTAATAAGCGTAAGGGCGGTAAAGGTGGCGCCAACCGGGGCGGTAGCGCGCGCGCAGATATCGGCCAGAGGATGTTTCCAGATCAGGCTCATGGCGCCGCAAAGGGCCATGCCGACATAACAGAACAGGCCCATCCATGCGGCGGGCACATGGATATACATGATGCGGACGGTGTTGCCCTGCTGATAGTCAACCGGCGATCCGATCAGGGCCAGATAAAGCCCGACCACGGTCAGGATGACGGTCAGCGCGACCATCCAGGGCATCATGGCCCCGGTCAGTTTCAGAAACACGCTTGGTTTGGCGAAACGATGCATTTTCTCTCGTCCGTTTGCGGCTATGCCGCCGAAGGTCGTTAGTCTGTATTCTTTGTCATTCCACTGCCTGCCGGATGGCATGTGCGGTGGCAAACGGGGCAGCAGCCAGTGACAGCAACAGGATCGCCCCCATGATCTGCAACTGTGCCTGGGCGGAAATGCCAAGCAATGCGGCCTCGACCGCGCCAGCACCGAAAATCAGTACCGGTATATATAGTGGCAGGACCAGCAACGACACCAGTACGCCGCCACGCCGTGCCCCCAAAATCAGTGCCGCGCCAATCGCCCCGATCAGGCTGAGTGCCGGTGTGCCGATCAGCATGGCGATCATCAGGGTGCCAAAACCGTCCTGATCCATATTGAGCATCACGGCCATCACCGGTGCGGCAATAATCAGCGGCAGACCCGTCGTCAGCCAGTGGGCGCAGACCTTGCCCAGCACCAGAAGCTCCAGCGGGACGGGCGACAGGGTCAGCAGTTCCAGCGTGCCATCCTCGTAGTCGGTCTGAAAGACACGTTCGAGTGACAGCATGGCGGCCAGCAGGGCCGCAACCCAGATCACACCCGATGCGATGCGCGCCAGAATGTTGGCTTCGGGGCCGACACCAAACGGAAACAGGGTGGTGGTTACGATAAAGAAGGCAACCACCATTACGGAATCCGCGCCCTGACGCAGGGCCAATCGCAAATCGCGGCGCAGGATGGCGACAAAGGCATTCATATCGCGGCCTCCGCGCTTTTGCCTTGATTCATGTCGGGTGACAGGCTTTCGCGGGTATCTTCTTCATCATCCTGTTCGACCAGCCATTCCATCATCGGGATGGCAAACTGATCAAGGTCAAGGATGGTCGGGGCAGCGATATCGAGATCGACATGGGTCGAATAAATCACGATGCCGCCGCGTGCCCGGAATTCGGCGATCAGGCGGGCCAGTTCAGCACAGCTTTCACGATCAAGGCCAACGGTCGGTTCATCAAGCAGCCACAGGTCGCTTTGACCCAGCAAAATACGGGCAAGGGCGGTGCGGCGTTTTTGACCGCTTGAAAGATATCGCCCGGCGGTTTTGCCAAGATGATGAATATCAAGGGCGCGAAGGGCCTGATCTATTTCGGCATCAATATCGGAAATGCCGCGCAATTCGGCCCAAAGGCGCAGATTGTCACGAACACTCAAAACCGGTTTGATGGCATCCTGATGACCCAAATAATGCAGGCGGGCGCGATGGGCGATTTTATCATCGGCGATATCATCGCCCTGCCAGCGGATGGTGCCGCGGCGCGGGGCCATGAGGCCCGCCATCAGGCGCAGCAGGCTTGATTTTCCTGCACCATTGCGACCGCGCAGCATGACGGCATCGCCGGTATTGGCGTTAAAGGAAAGATCGCCAAAGACCAGACGTTCGCCACGCAGACAGGTCAGATCAGAACCGGTAAAAACTGTCATCTAACTCGTTTGACTGTCGGAATTCATGCCGGATGCGCTTTTTCTATAACGCGCCCGGCGTTATTAATCATGCTTTATCCGACATTGGATGTGATGACATTGTTTCAAATCAATCCAAAGAAACGCCAAACGCCGCAGCGATCAAAAATCGGCTGCGGCGTTTGCGGAGGGATAGGTTAATCAGAAGCGGATGACGGAGGCACTTCGAACCGGGCCGCCGCGGCCTTCCTGAACAAGGATCGCAACACCGCCATCGCAAGACTGGCTCAGGGTGAAATCGAGTTCGCGCTGCTGCCCGTCCCACTGACCAAGATCGATCATTTCGCGCACGACATTGGCATGGACCAGACGCCGACCGGCATTTTCACCAGACCGGACATCGCGTTCCTGTTCGCGATCAAAGCCGATCAGCCAAAGCTGATAGGATTGGCCGGCGGGCGGGGTATTGACCATGCCGAGTTTCAATTTACCGCTGGCGGGGGCTGCGCGATCATCCGATTGCAGGGCCAGTTCTGCCCATTCCCGAAGCGGGGTCGTTTCATCGCTGGTGGTGACGATTCGGTTTTTGGCGGTGGCCCGGACGACATGATCACCGTTGATCACGACCTGCGGGGTATAGACATAACGTTCGCGCATGCGACCGGCATAATCGCGTTGCCGTTCCGTATTGGCGGCACTGGAGAACGGATCTTCCCAGCCAAGATAGTTCCAGTAATCGACATGGAAAGACAGCGCGAGAAGGTCGCTACGTTCCTGATTCAATTCGTAAAGGACGCGATCTGCCGGGGGGCAGGAATTGCATCCTTCGGATGTGTAAAGCTCGATCACGGCGCGGGGTGAGGTGGATTCGGCAGCATACGCCGTCGAAAAACCACCCAAATACGCGGTTGCAAGCATGATGATAAGGGGGCGAAGCTGTTTCATGGCTTGATGATGCCCCAAAATGCATATCAACCACCAATCACAAGGCGTTGAAAGGTCCGTATGCGCCAAAACGACCGATTTTTGCGTGAAATCCGGGAATTTAGACAGGAGATTTCGGAAGATTGGTGTTATTAGCTCCGGTCAATTCCGAAAGGGGGCATAAGGTCTTCACGGAATGCGTGAGGTGAAATCACCTTTGCGTTTATACAGAAAAATGAGGAACAGGCACTGCGGTGGGAGCGACTTTCCGTGGATGCCGGTCCAAGAAAGGTTTGCAGGCAATGATTAAACGAGAGCATTGGGGTTCACGCCTCGGCTTTATCCTGGCGGCTGCCGGGTCGGCCGTGGGGCTGGGCAACATCTGGAAGTTTCCCTATATGGCGGGCGAGAATGGCGGTGGTGCCTTCTTGCTGATTTATCTGGCGCTGGTTTTCACCATTGGTCTGTCGGTCATGCTGGCTGAAATGGTCATTGGCCGGATGACGGCAAAGAACGCCATTGGGGCGTTTGCGAAACTCAAGGGCGGTGCATGGCCGCTGGTGGGGCTTTGTGGTGTTGCGGCTGCCTTTATCATCCTGTCATTTTACAGTGTCGTCGCTGGCTGGACGATTTCCTATATGGTCAAATCGATCACCGGGGCGCTGGCGATTGAAGATCCGGCTGCATTGGGCAGTGTCTTTGGCGGGTTCATTTCCGATCCGGTTTCGCCGCTGATCTATCATGCGATTTTCATGGCTTTGACGGTTTTTGTCGTCCTGGCGGGTGTTGGTTCGGGTATTGAACGTGCGTCCAAGATTTTGATGCCGGCCCTGTTTGCGCTGTTGCTGATCCTGATCGTGCGTTCGGTCACGCTTCCGGGGGCAGGCGAGGGTATTGCCTTCCTGCTGTCGCCGGACTTCTCGAAAGTCACCTGGGCAACGGTATCGGAAGCATTGTCGCAGGCGTTCTTCTCGCTCTCGCTTGGGATGGGGGCGATGATTACCTATGGCTCTTATCTGAGCAAAAAGGAAAATATCGCAAGTTCGGCCGGGTGGGTGACGCTGCTTGATACGTCGGTTGCAGTCATGGCCGGTCTTCTGATCCTGCCTGCGGTGTTTGCATTCGGCTTTGATCCAAGTGCCGGTCCGGGTCTGACCTTTATCACCCTGCCAGCAGTGTTTGCGCATATGCCGATGGGGTCGGTCTTTGCGTTCATGTTCTTCCTGCTGCTGGGTATTGCAGCACTGACATCAGCGGTTTCGATCCTTGAGGTGGTTGTCGCCTATTTCGTCGATGATCGCGGCATCAGCCGCAAATGGGCATCAATCGTGGTTGGTGTGATCATCTTCCTGCTGGGTATTCCGTCGTCGCTGTCGCTTGGCATCATGGGCGAGTTCACCATCTTTGGCCTCGGCTTCTTTGATCTGATGGATTACATCAGCTCGAAATTGCTGCTGCCGATTGGTGGTCTGTTCATCTCGCTGTTTGTTGGCTGGGTTGTATGGGACAAAGCCAAGGAAGACATCGCCGCCCATAATGGCGTGGTGCCGGGCTGGATCAATGCCTGGGGCATTATCGTGAAGTTCATCGCACCGCTTGCGATTGCCTTCATTCTGCTGAAGGGACTTGGCGTGCTTTAGGCCGCCGGTTCAAATCGGTTGAAATGCGAAGGGCGGGGAAATTCCCCGCCCTTTTTTGTCTGGTTCAGGAAGCTTCGGCCGTTCTTTGCTGTGACAGGTCGAAAATGTCATCGGCACTCATCGGTTTTCCCATGAGGTAGCCCTGAATGTAGTCACACCCGGCATCGCGCAGCAGGGTGAGCTGGGCATTGGTTTCGACACCTTCGGCGACACATTTTTTGCGCAGGTTCTGCGCCATGTTCAGGATCGTGATCGCAAGGGCGCTGCCTTCACGCCCCTGATTGATGTCGCTTACAAAGCTGCGATCCATCTTGATCGTGTCAAACGGCAGTTTGCGCAGGTAGCTGAGACTGGAAAAGCCGGTGCCGAAATCATCCAATGCTATTTTAACGCCAAGATCGCGAATGCGTTGCAGATTGGCACGCATTTCTTCGATATTCTGCATGAACAGGCTTTCGGTGATTTCGATTTCCAGCCGGTCTGCCGCCATGCCCTTTTCGACCAGAATGGTTCTGATCTGTTCAGCAAGATCGATGGTGCCATAGAATTGCTGGACCGAGACATTCACCGCCATGGTGATGTTGTGCAGTCCCTTTTCACGCCATGCGACCGCCTGTCGGCAGGCGTGGCGCAATACCCAGCGCCCCAATTCCCCGATCACGCCCATTTCCTCGGCCACCGGAACAAAGACCGAGGGGGAGATCGCCCCGCGTTGCGGATGGTTCCAGCGCAACAGGGCCTCGACCCCGTGCAGGTTGCCGGTACGGGCTTCGAATTGCGGCTGATAGACCAGATGGAATTCATCCCGATCCAGTGCCTGACGCAGGGCACTTTCAAGGGCAAGGTCGGCGTCGCCGCGCGAATGGCTGGCGCGGTTATAGCGGCTGAACCGGTTTCGGCCCTGTTCCTTGGAATGCATCATCGCAATTTCGGCATTGCGCAGCAAATTGGCTGTATCATTGGCATCATGCGGGAAGGACGCGATGCCGATACTGGCCGAAATATAGATTTCCTGACCTTTTCTGGTGCGGTGGGGCTGGTTCAGGGCACGCAACAGATCATCGGCCAGTGCGGCATCGTCATCGGCGGAAGTTCCCCCCGAAAGCAGAATGGCATATTCATCCGCACCGACACGTGCCAGAACGCCACCCTGATCCAGACGACGGTGCAGGCGGCGGGCAACTTCGACCAGAACATCGTCGCCGTCGCCATGGCCGAGTGTGTTGTTCACGCGCTGGAAATTATCGATATCAAGCAACAGGATCGTCAGGCGGGTTCCCTTGCGCCGGGATTCACCGATGCCATGTGCCAGCAGTTCAAGGAAACGGCGGCGATTGGGGTAGCCGGTCAGTTCGTCAATATGGGCAAGCCGCAGGATATCTTCGCGGTTTTTCTTGCGTTCGCTGATATCGGTAAAGATCGACGCATACTGGCTGATCTGGCCATCCGCATCGCGGATTGCGATGATGGAAAGCCATTCGGGATAAATCTCGCCGGATTTGCGGCGGTTCCAGATTTCGCCTTCCCATTTGCCCTGCCGCGCGATATCGCGCCACATCGCGGTATAAAATTCGCGGGACTGACGACCGGATTGCAGGATATTCGGGTTCTTGCCGATCACATCGCTGGCGGTGTAGCCAGTTACGCGCGTGAAGGCAGGATTGACCAGTTCGATCGTGCCGTCGGCGGCACAGACCATGATCCCGTCGGGCGAGGTTTCAATGATCTTGTCGGCCAGAAACAGCGACCGGCGCGCGGCACTCAGTTCGATATCGCGCCCTTCCATCACGGACCGGAGATGGGCGAAGTAGTCCTGTTCGATGAATTCCAGCAGATCGGCAAATGACAGAACACCGATCACGTTGCCGGCTTCATCGATGACGGCAAGATGGCGGATATGTTCGGCCAGCATCGTGTCGCGGGCATTGTTCAGGCTGGCCCTGGCGGAAATAACGCGCAGTGGACGGCTGGCGACCTTGATGGCGGGGGTTGCGTGATCGCCATTGGCCAGATTGCGCAGGATATCGCGTTCGGTGATGATCCCGGTGTGATCGAGCATCGCGACCGGGTCGGTCGCAACCGACGGATCATAGACAATAGCGCAGTCGCATTTGGCGTCATGCATGCGGGCGCGCAGTTCCGACATCGCAATATCGCCATCGACAAAGATTGTCGTGCGGCGGATGGCGGCACCGACATCACCATCGCCAAGCTTGCGCCAGCTTCCCTGCTGACGGATCAGATCCGACTGGCTGATGATTCCGGCAAGGCGGTTTTCCTCGTCCACGGTGACCAGATGGCGGACATGGCGTTCGCGCATGCGGATGATCGCTGCCTCGGGCGTGGCGTGGACGGAAATGCTGTGAACCGGGGCCGACATCCATTTTGATATCGGCTCGTTCAGGGTGGCTTCGCAGTCGGCCGGCAGGGACAGGCAGTCCTTTTCCGTCCAGATTCCGACCGGCAGGTGATCCCTGGTGACAATGATGGAGCTGCAATTGGCTTCGCGCATCCTGTCGATGGCCTGACCAATGGCGGTTTCCGGCCCGCATCGCAACACAATGCCGGGGGAAATCGTACCTACGGTCAGGTGGGTGGTCTGGCCATCCGAAAAACTGGGGCGCGTCATAATAACCTGTTGCTGTCCAAATCCTGCTTGGCACCCGGTTTGCGGGCATTATTGCTCTAGCCTCATCCCTATCAAATCGTCGGGACGGCTGACTTGTTATAAATCAATGGATATATGTGGTTTGGATTTGTCGCAATTTAAAGATGCGTTCCACGCAAAAACACCCCCGTCGTTGACAGACGGGGGTGTTTTGCATTCAGTCAGCCTTTGATTTCAGGTGAAATCAGGCAGCTTTCATCATGTTACGCAGAACGAACTGCAGAATGCCGCCGTTCTGGTAGTAAAGGACTTCGTTTTCGGTATCGATACGGCAGGTGGCAATGACCTCTTCGGTGGAGCCATCCTTGCGCGTGATACGAACCGTAACGTCCTGCATCGGGTTGATACCGTTGCCGATACCCAGAACGTCGAAGACTTCGGTGCCGTCAAGCTTGTAAGTCGCACGACCTTCACCATTCTTGAACTGCAGCGGAAGGACGCCCATGCAGACCAGGTTGGTGCGGTGGATACGTTCGAAGCTTTCGGCCAGAACAGCTTTGACGCCAAGCAGGTTGGTGCCTTTGGCTGCCCAGTCACGGGACGAACCGGTGCCGTATTCCTTACCTGCGATGACAACCAGCGGGGTGCCTTCGGCCTGGTAACGCATGGCAACATCATAGACCCAGCCCTGTTCGCCAGAGGGGTAATGAACCGAAACACCGCCTTCGGTGCCCGGTGCCATTTCGTTACGGATACGGATGTTGGCAAAGGTGCCGCGCATCATGACTTCGTGGTTCCCGCGGCGTGCGCCATAGGAGTTGAAGTCGCGAACCGCAACGCCGTGCGCCTTGAGGTATTCACCTGCCGGGCTTTCTTCCTTGATCGAACCGGCCGGAGAAATGTGGTCGGTGGTCACGGAGTCAGCAAGGATCAGGAGCGGACGTGCACCATGAACTTCCGAGAAATCACCCGGTTCTTTCGCCATGTTGACGAAGTAGGGCGGGTTCTGGACGTAGGTCGATTTGCCATCCCAATCGAAGGTTTCGCCTTCGGTGACTTCGATTTCCTGCCACGGTTTCGGGCCGGCAAAGATGTTGTCGTAACGATCCTTGTACATCGAAGCAGAGATCGAGGACGCGATGGTGTCCGCGATTTCCTTGTTGGTCGGCCAGATGTCTTTCATGAAGACGTCTTTGCCATTCTTGTCGGTACCGATCGGGTCTTTGTTCAGATCGACCTTCAGGTTACCGGCAAGGGCATAGGCAACAACCAGCGGCGGGGAGGCAAGATAGTTTGCCTTGACCTGCGGGCTGATGCGGCCTTCGAAGTTACGGTTGCCCGAGAGAACGGCGGTGACGAGCATGTCGTTACCGTCGATTGCCTCGATGATCGGATCTGCCAGCGGACCGGAGTTACCGATACAGGTGGTGCAACCGAAACCGGCAACGTTAAAGCCAAGCTTGTCGAGATAAGTCTGAAGGCCGGCTTTTTCGAGATAGTCGGCAACAACCAGCGAGCCCGGTGCAAGCGAGGTTTTCACCCACGGTTTGCTTTTAAGGCCGAGTTCAACCGCTTTTTTCGCCAGCAGGCCGGCTGCGATCAGCACGCTCGGGTTCGAGGTGTTGGTGCAGGACGTGATGGCGGCAATAACGACGTTACCGTCTTTCATTGCGAAGTTTTCGTTCGAAACCGGAACAGAACGATCCGCATCAACACCCGGTGCCATGTCGGCAAAGGTTTTGGTGAAGCTTGAAACGGCATCTTTGAGCAGAACGCGGTCCTGCGGACGTTTCGGACCGGACAGGGCCGGTTCAACGGTCGAGATGTCGAGTTCAAGGGTCGAGGTATATTCGGCTTCGAAGCTCGGGTCGCGCCACATGCCCTGTTCTTTGGCATATGCTTCGACCAGTGCGATCTGTTCTTCGGAACGGCCGGTGTTACGCATGTAGTTCAGCGTTTCATCGTCGATCGGGAAGAAGCCACAGGTAGCGCCGTATTCCGGTGCCATGTTACCGATGGTCGCACGATCCGGCAGGCTCATATGGTCAAGCGCGTCGCCATAGAATTCGACGAACTTGCCAACAACGCCCTTCTCGCGGAGCATCTGAACGACGCGCAGCACGAGGTCGGTTGCGGTGATGCCTTCTTTCATCGAGCCGGTCAGTTTGAAACCGACGACTTCGGGGATCAGCATCGAGATCGGCTGACCGAGCATTGCTGCTTCGGCTTCGAGGCCACCAACACCCCAGCCCAGGACGGCAAGGCCGTTGACCATGGTGGTGTGGGAATCGGTACCAACCAGCGTATCGGGATAGGCAACGGTTTTGCCGTTGTCATCCTTGCCAGTCCAGACGACCTTGGCGAGATGTTCGACGTTCACCTGGTGGCAGATGCCAGCGCCCGGCGGAACGATGCGGAAATTGTTGAACGCATTCTGGCCCCAGCGCAGGAACTCGTAGCGTTCGCCGTTACGTTCGAACTCGACTTCCATGTTTTTGTCGAGGGCGTCGTCGGTGCCGAAGAAGTCGATCATGACCGAGTGGTCAATGACGAGGTCAACCGGTGAAAGCGGGTTCACTTTCTGGGCGTCGCCGCCCATCTTGACGACGGCATCGCGCATCGCGGCAAGGTCAACAACGGCGGGAACGCCGGTGAAGTCCTGCATCAGGACGCGGGCCGGACGATAGTTGATCTCGTGAGAGCTCGAACGGGACTTGAGCCACGCGACAACAGCTTTGACATCGTCGGTTTTAACAGTGAAATCGTCTTCGTAGCGCAGAAGGTTTTCCAGAACGACCTTCAGCGTAAACGGAAGTTTAGAAACGTCGCCGATTTTTTCGGAAGCAACTTTAAGGCTGTAATAGTCGTAGGATTTATCCCCGACTTTCAGCGTGCGGCGCGTTTGCAGGTTGTCTTTGCCACAAATGGACATCAGACCCTCCTCAAGGTGGTTAAAGGGCTTGTCGTGACAAGACACCCCGACCGTCGGAGCGCCGAGCGGTGGGCTATCTGTTTCTCGTGACGCGGGTCACGGCTACATATGTATGTGCCCGGGGGTTACACCACAATTCCCCCCGAAAGTCCAGACCCGCAAAAGGGTCATTCTTGAAATCACTGCGATAACAATGAATTGGTGAATGGGCAGGGCGTAATGGCAATCAGGAGTCATCTGATTCCGATGAAAAACGCCGTAAATCCACCCGGACATCGTCTGCGAGTCCACGGGATCATCGTCCGGTTTGGAAAGACTCGAATGTAGAAGGCGACCTGTCCGATAAGGGGAGAAGCCTGTCCGAACGGCAACGAATCGGGTTGCCGCCTGATTGCGCAAGGGGGCAATTTCGGGGTTTGACAGGATGCACGTGGTGCAATGCGAACAGGCACCTGAATGGTGCATTGCAATAATTTCAGGGTTTTCCGTTTGCGGATTGTGCCGCGATGACCTTACGGAATTATAGGTGGAAATGCATTCATCAGACCAGAACGCAAAAATTGTGCAGCGCGAATTTGTGAAAAGTCTCAATCCGTTGCTGTGCAACACGTTGACGTGATTTGCTGAAATTGGTACTTAAATACGTATTAAATGTGCCAAGCCCGGTTTCCGTAAGGTCCGGGGCAAATAAAAACCGGCACATCATCAGGGAAACTGAACAAGAGGCACGGGGTATCCGCCTTCGATCCGGTCAACCGGACACAAGGATGCCTGCGGCCCAAGTCAGGGAGGATAAGCGACGTTATGACGTCACAGGGTCCCATCTTGCAGATCAGCGACGTGTCGCTTGTGTTTGGCGGCGTGCGTGCGCTGAGCGATGTCAGCTTTTCCGTCCAGCCCGGCGAGCTGTTTTCAATCATTGGTCCGAACGGGGCTGGCAAGACATCGATGCTTAACTGCATTTCGGGTCGTTATCAGCCGACCACCGGTTCCGTTGCCTTCAAGGGGCAGGATGTCACGGGGATGAAGCCCAATGACCGTGCCGAGCTGGGTATTGGCCGTACCTTCCAGAACCTGGCGCTTTTCGGTCATATGAGTGTGCTTGATAACATCATGGTCGGGCGGCACCATCTGCTGAAGAACAACTGCTTTACCGGGCCGATCTACTGGTTTTCCGGCGCGCAGAAGGAAGAGCTTGAACATCGGCGCTTCTGCGAGGACGTGATCGACTTCCTTGAAATTTCCCATATCCGCAAGGCAACCGCCGGGACGCTGTCCTATGGATTGCGCAAGCGTGTCGAACTGGCGCGTGCGGTGGCGCTGCGCCCCGATCTGATCCTGCTGGATGAACCGATGGCGGGCATGAACCTCGAAGAAAAAGAGGACATGGCGCGCTTTATCATCGATCTGAATGAAGAATGGGGCATGACGGTTGTCATGATCGAACATGACATGGGGGTGGTGATGGATATCTCCAACCGGGTCATGGTTCTTGATTTCGGGCGCAAGATTGCGGCCGGGCTGCCCGAAGAAGTCATGGCCAATGCCCATGTCAAAAAGGCCTATCTCGGCGAAGACGATGACGCAACCGATGAAGACGAGCAGGTGGCCTGAACATGAGCAGCAATACCCCCGATTATGCCGATGTGCAGGCGCTTGATACCTTCCCGAAGGTGCTGGCTTATAACGCGCGCCACTGGGGCGCCGAAATTGCCATGCGCGAGAAGGAATTCGGCATCTGGCAGGAATTCACGTGGAAAGATTATAACGACCGCGTCAAATGGATGGCGCTTGGCCTGCGCGATATGGGCATCAAGCCCGGTGATGTGATCGGCGTTATCGGCGAAAACCGCCCGGAATGGGTTTGGGGCGAAATCGCTGCCCATGCCCTGCGCGCCATGTCGGTCGGCCTGTATCAGGACAGCCTTCATGAAGAAGTCGCCTATCTGATTACCTATTCCGGCGCGCGGGTTCTGATCGCCGAGGATGAAGAACAGTGTGACAAGCTTCTGGAACTGGCAGACCAGATTCCGACGGTTGAACATATCGTTTATTGCGATCCGCGCGGGATGCGGAAATACGAAGATCCGCGCCTGATGGATATCGAAAAGCTTTACGAGCTTGGCCGTGCGGTCGAGGCAAAAGACCCCGGTGCCTATGACGGGATGGTGGCCGATACGCGCGGTGATGAATGTGCGATCCTGTGCACCACGTCGGGCACGACGTCCAAACCGAAAATGGCGATGCTTAATGCCGGTGATTTCCTTGATCACTGTGCGGCCTATTTGCGGGCCGACCCGAAATATCCGGGTGACAACTATGTTTCGGTTCTGCCGCTGCCATGGATCATGGAACAGGTTTATGTCGTCGGTCAGTCGCTGATCAGCCGCCAGATCGTCAATTTCGTCGAAGAACAGGAAACGATGATGGCCGATCTTCGCGAGATCGGACCGAACTTCGTCCTGCTGGCGCCGCGCGTCTGGGAAGCCATTGCCGCCGATGTGCGCGCCCGCATGATGGATGCGACCCTGTTCAAACAGAAAATGTATGATTTCGGCATGGCTTTGGCGCGCACCGCCCTTGATGGCGGCGGCCATTCCAAAGTTGCCGATGTCCTGCTGATGAATGCGTTAAAGGATCGGTTGGGCTTTTCCAATCTGCGGTCGGCTGCGACCGGCGGGGCGGCGATGGGGCCGGAAACCTTCAAGTTCTTCCATGCCATGGGGGTGCCGTTGCGCCAGCTTTACGGTCAGACCGAGCTTTGCGGTGCCTATACCATCCATCAGCCCGACGACATTGATTTCGATACGGTCGGGCGCGCGTTTGATAATTCGGAAATCCGGATCATCAACACCGATGAAAACGGGGTTGGCGAAATCGTTGCGCGCACGTCGGGAATGTTTACCAGCTACTATAAAAATCAGGCGGCCTATGACGAGGATGTCCGCGATGGCTGGATGCATACGGGCGATGCCGGTTACTTCAAGGATGACAACAAGCATCTTGTGGTGATCGACCGTCTGAAGGATCTGGCGGAAACATCAAAAGGTGTACGGTATTCGCCGCAGTTTATTGAAAACAAACTGAAATTCTCGCCCTTCATTGCCGAGGCCGTGATCCTTGGCAAGGGATTGCCGTTCCTGTCGACCATGATCTGCATCCGTTATTCGATCATGGCGAAATGGGCCGAGCAGCGCGGGATTGCCTTTACCAACTATACCAATCTGTCGGCCCAGCCGCAGGTCTATGACATGATTGTTGATGAAATCCGTCAGGTGAATGCGACCCTGCCGGAAGCCCAGCGCATCAAGCGGTTCCTGCTGCTTTACAAGGAACTGGATGCCGATGACGGCGAACTGACGCGTACCCGCAAGGTCCGGCGCAGCGTGGTCGCCGAAAAATACGCCGACATCATCGATGCGGTTTATGCCGGCAATGACAAGGTTGATATCGACACCATGATCACCTTCCAGGACGGGTCGAAAACCCGCATCCAGACAAGTGTGAAGGTGGTCGATCTGGACGGGGACAAGGCCGCAGAGACGGCCCCCAAAGCCGCCGAATAAGGCTGCGATAAAACAGTGCGCCCCAAACGCCGGAAAGGTTGCGGGGCCGCCATTACAGGGATGGCAACATGAATTTCGAACTTCTGTTCCAGCTTCTGCTTAACGGGCTGATTGTCGGAACATTGTATGGCGTCGTCGCCATGTGTTTCGTGCTGATCTACAAATCGACCCAGATCGTGAACTTCGCGCAGGGCGAGTTCCTGTTGATCGGGGCATGGGTTTGTTATGCATTCCTTGTGGAAATGCAAATGCCCTTCTGGCTTGGGTTCCTGTTCACATTGCTGTTCATGATGGCGTTTGGCATTGTCCTGCAAATGGTGGTGCTTCGGCCGATGATTGGCGAGCCGATCATTTCCGTGATCATGGTAACGATCGGGCTTTCGATCTTTTTCCAGGCGGCAACCAAATGGATATTCGGCGCGACCACCGCGACCTATCCGCAGGTGTTCAGTGAACGGTCGATCAACCTTTTCGGCATGCAGATCGAAACCGCCTATATCATGAGTTTCGTGATCTCGCTGGTGATCATGGCGGCGTTCTACTGGTTCTTCAAATATTCCAAGCTGGGCCTTGCGATGCGGGCGACCGCCTTTGATCAGCAGGTCGCGCAAAGTCTTGGTATTTCCGTCAAAACCGTGTTTGCGATGTCCTGGGCGATTTCAGCCCTGGTGTCGGGGGTTGCCGGTATCGTGATCGGGATGGTCAACGGGGTTTCATCCGCGCTTTCGGTCATCGGGATCAAGGTTTTCCCTGCGGTCATTCTGGGCGGGCTTGATTCAATCATCGGCGCGATTGTCGGCGGGGTGATCATCGGTCTTCTGGAAAACACAGCCGAGTTTGTCGACGGGCAGTATCTGCACTGGGGCAACCTGTTTTCGATCGCACCGTTCTATGTGCTGATCATCATTCTTTGCATCAAGCCATACGGTCTGTTTGGCACCAAAGACATCGAACGCATCTAAGGGGCGGAGTAACACGTTATGGCTGGATTTTCGATGCGTCCCTGCGGTGATTTTCGCACCACCTACCGACAGGATACGCGGATTTTCGACACGACCTTTGTGCGTAATGCCGCGATTTTGGGTGTGATTGCCACCGCCCTGATCCCGTTTGTTCTGGATGGCTATTACGTCAACCTGTTCATTCAGATCTCGTATTTTGCCATTGCCGCCCTTGGTCTGAACATTCTGGTCGGCTTCACCGGGCAGATTTCATTGGGTCATGCAGCATTCTTTGGCTTTGGTGCCTTTGCATCGGCCTGGATCAACAATACGACGGGCATTCCGGTTTTGCTGTCAATCCCGCTGGCTGGTCTGATGACTGCGGCCGTCGGGCTTCTGTTCGGTCTGCCTGCGGCCCGGATCAAGGGGCTTTATCTGGCGATTGCGACACTGGCAGCCCAGTTCATTCTGGAAGATTTCTTTGCCCGGGCCGACTGGTTTACCGGCGGGTCTTATGGGGCGGCGGCGAACCCGGTCAATGTGTTCGGCTATGAAGTGCTTGATGATTTCAGCTTCTTCTATGTCTGCCTGTTCTTCCTGGTGGTCATGTATCTGCTGGGCACCAACCTGATGCGGACCCGTGATGGCCGTGCCTTTGTTGCCGTGCGGGATCATTATCTTTCCGCGGAAATCATGGGCATCAATCTGACGAAATACCGTCTGATGAGCTTTGCGATTTCATCCTTCTATGCCGGGGTCGGCGGGGCGATGTATGGCCACTATCTTGGCTTTGTCTCGGCCGAGGGCTTTACCATCCTGCTGTCGATCCAGTTTCTGGGCATGATCATCATTGGCGGTCTTGGCTCGGTCAAGGGCACGCTGATGGGGACCGTCTTCATGGTTCTGCTGCCCGAAGTCATGGAAAACGGTGTCGGGCTGTTAAGTGTTTTCGAATGGGCCAATTCGACGGCTGTGACAGACGGGCTGGCCTATATCAAGGAGATGGCGATCGGTCTGGCCATCATCCTTTTCCTGATCTTCGAACCGGACGGGCTTGCGCACCGCTGGCAGCAGATCAGGGCGTACTGGAAGCTTTACCCCTTCTCGTACTGATAATTACCGCCGAAACCCGCCCCGCTAAAAAACACAAAAGGGGCGGGATCAAAATCGGGGGAGACCGGGAGGCTATATCGTTGATGAAAACGTCCAAGGGAGACGTCGTGATGAAAAGACTGATTGCTGCAACCGCGATGGTTGCAACTGGCCTGTCGGTAACGGCAGCCAAGGCAGACGAAGTATTTGTCGGCCATCTGATGGATATTACCGGTGCCACCGGCTTCATCGGCAAGTTCTATGCCGATGGTGTTCGTGATGCGCTGTCCTATGTGAACACCCATGGCGGGATTGATGGCACGGTTCTGGATTCTGAATCGGTCGATTACGCCTACAAGGTGCCGCAGGCTATTGCGAACTATAAAAAATGGCGTTCGCGCAATGAAATGGTCGCGATGCAGGGCTGGGGCACGGGCGATACCGAAGCCCTGATCAGCTTCGTGGCCCAGGACAAGGTTCCGGTCTATTCCGCATCCTATTCCGGCCACCTGACCGATCCGACCGCGAAAAACCCGAAAACTGCGAAACCCGCGCCCTATAACTTCTTCTATGGCGCATCCTATTCCGATGCCTGCCGTGCAATGGTTCAGTGGGCCGCCGAAGACTGGAAAACATCGGGTGGTTCGGGCAAGCCGGTCTTCTCGCATATCGGGGATAACCATCCGTATCCGAATGCCCCCAAAGAAGCCTGTGCGGAATATGCCAACGAGCTGGGATTTGAAGTGACCGAGCCGGTTGTCGTTTCGATGAAGCCGGGCGATTTCAAGGCGCAATGCCTGACCATCAAGGAAGCCGGAACCAACTATGGTTACCTCGGCAATCTTGGTCCGTCGGTTGTTTCGCTGGTGAAATCGTGTGACACGGTTGGCGCGTCCCCGAAATGGCTCGCCAATATCTGGGCGGGTGACTACGAAACGCTGAAAACCATTGGTGATGTCGAAAACTATGTCTTCCCGGCCATGACCAGCTTCTGGACCGACGAAGGCGTACCGGGCATGGATCTTGTGCGTGAAATCTCGAAAATGTCCGATAGCTCGGGCGAGCAGTTCCGTACCCACCATTATATTCGCGGCATTTGCTCGGTCTATTACATGAAAGAAGCCATGGAATGGGCCAAGGCGAATGGCGGTATCACCGGTGAAAACATCAAGGCCGGCATGTATGCCCGCACGGACTGGGTGCCGGAAGGTCTTGAAGGTGTCTGCATGCCGGCAACCTGGACGGCCGAAGATCATCGCGGCATCAACACCGTGAATATCTATAACGGCAGTGCCAAAGGCGGTGAGCCGACGGTCGAAAAACTGACTACGGTAACTTTGCCGCGTCGTGACGACTGGCTTGGCTATTAAGTCGTAGCCAGAAGACGGATGTCTCCCGAAGGTGTTCGGGGCGGGGTGGCGAAAAGCGCGCTCGCCCCGGCACCGGGAGATGTAATCAGAACGTGATTGAAGGGGACACCATGTCAGAGCCCGCCCGCAAGATCGAAACCGCAGAACCGTTGCTGTCGGTCAACAATATCGAAGTCGTGTATGACGAGGTGATCCTTGTGCTGCGCGGGGTATCGCTTGAAGTCCCGCAGGGAAAGATCGTGACCCTTCTGGGCCCGAACGGGGCCGGGAAATCGACCACGCTGAAAGCCATTTCCGGTTTGCTCAAGACCGAGGATGGCAAGGTTACCCGAGGTGACATCAATTTCATGGGGCAGCAGATTGCCAATGGCAACCCCGAGGATATCGTGCGTTCCGGCCTATTTCAGGTCATGGAAGGCCGCCGCATCATCGAAGACATGACCTGTGTCGAAAACCTTCGGCTTGGCGCCTATACCCGCAAGGACAAGGGCGTTAAGGACGATATCGACATGGTGTTTGAATATTTCCCGCGTCTGCGCGAACGCACCGGACTTGCAGGTTATCTGTCGGGCGGGGAGCAGCAGATGCTGGCGATTGGCCGGTCGCTGATGGCGCGCCCGAAAATGATTTTGCTTGATGAACCTTCGATGGGTCTGTCACCCTTGCTGGTGAAGGAAGTGTTCGGGATCATCGAAAAGATCAACCGCGAACAGGGCATCACCATGCTGATCGTGGAACAGAACGCCAATTTTGCGCTGAAGGTTGCCGATTACGGTTACATCATGGAAAGCGGCAAGGTGGTTCTGGATGGTACCCGTGACGAGCTTCTGAACAACGAAGACGTCAAGGAATTCTATCTTGGCGGCGGTTCGGAAGATCGCAAAAGCTTCAAGAACATCAAATCGTACAAACGTCGCAAGCGCTGGCTTTAATACGCGCCTGCGCCTTGCAACGACCAGAAAACGGACCCGGCCATCATGCTTAATACCTTCTTTGACGCCAGTGAAACCCGCAGCCCCAAAGACCGTGAAACCGGTTTGATGGCGGCATTGCCGCGGGTTATTCATCACGCAAAAAGCAAGGCCGCCGGGTTTGGCCGTATCCTTGAGGGTGTTGATCCGCAGACGATCAACAGTCGCGAGGCACTGGCAAAACTGCCGGTGACGCGCAAATCCGACCTGATTGACATGCAGGCGAAAAATCCGCCCTTTGCCGGGTTGAATGCAACACCGGTGCCGGCCCTTGGCCGTATTTTCCAGAGCCCGGGCCCGATTTACGATCCCGAAGGCAAGGGCGATGACTGGTGGCGGATGGGGCGCGCGTTTTTTGCTGCCGGGTTCCGGCCGGGCGACATTATTCATAACTGCCTGTCCTATCACCTGACACCGGGCGGCTTCATTTTTGACAGCGGCGCGCGTGCGTGTGGCTGTGCGGTGATCCCGGCCGGTGTTGGCCAGACCGAGGCCCAGATCAAGGCGATCACCGACCTGAAACCGACCGGCTATTCCGGAACACCGTCGTTTTTGAAAATCCTGATGGAAAAGGCCGACGAACTGGGCGGCGATGTTTCATCCATCACCCGTGCGCTTGTGTCGGGCGAGGCATTGCCGCCGTCATTGCGCGACTGGTTTGCCGAACGCGGTGTTGCCATGCTGCAATGTTATGCCAGTGCCGATCTTGGCCTGATTGCCTATGAAAGCGATGCCAAAAGCGGAATGATCGTTGCCGAGGACATCATCCTTGAAATCGTGCGTCCCGGCACCGGCAACCCGGTAGCCGAGGGCGAGGTGGGCGAGGTCGTCGTTACCAGCCTTAATATGGATTATCCGCTGATCAGGTTTGCCACCGGTGATCTTTCGGCGATTGCATCGGGGCCAAGCCCGTGCGGGCGGACCAATATGCGCATCAAGGGCTGGATGGGCCGTGCGGATCAGACCACCAAGGTCAAAGGCATGTTTGTCCATCCCCACCAGATTGCCGAGGTCGTCAAACGCCATGCGGATATCGGCAAGGCCCGTCTGGTCGTCACCCGTGAAAACGATGTCGATGTCATGACGCTCGCCTGTGAAACCGATGCCGCCGGGTTCAGTGCCGATGCGGTGATGGATAGCCTGCATTCGATCTGCAAGCTGCGCGGCAGGGTCGAAATCGCAACACCGGGCAGCCTGCCCAATGATGGCAAGGTGATCGACGACCAGCGCGACTATTCCTGAGCAACTGCCAGAACCCTTTTTGCAGTTGTCCCGTCACGGGACCGATACTGCGAAAAGGCATCTACCCGTTTCATTCCCGCTCGGGAAACTTGGTGCCGTCCGGCTTTGTTCGGGCGGCATTTTTTTGTTTTGTGCATGGGCCACTGGTCATTGCCCTTTGGCAATGTATGATGGCGCATAAATTTGAAAGATTACAGGGGAAAGCATGGCGCAGGCAGGCAAGCCATTTGCCGTTGGCATGATCACGATTTGCCAGTTGATGGCACTTGCGCTGTGGTTTTCGGCAACGGCGGTATTGCCGCAATTGCGTGCCGAGTTTGATCTGGGGGCAGTGCAATCATCCCTGTTTACCAGTTCAGTATTGCTGGGGTTTGTACTGGGCACTTTGATCAGCGCGTTTTTCGGTCTGGCCGACCGGGTTGAACCAAGGCGTTTCTGGGCGGCATCCGCATTGATTGCCGCGACCGCCAATCTTCTGATCCTGACCGTGCCGGTCGACGGGGTGGTTGTGATCGGGCTTCGCCTGATTACCGGGATCTGCATGGCAGGAATTTATCCCATCGGCATGAAAATGGTCGCGACCTGGTCGCGCGGCGATACGGGATTTCTGGTCGGGTTGCTGGTCGGTGCATTGACCATGGGATCGGCCCTGCCGCATCTGTTTGCCGTGGCAGTGCCGCTTGACTGGCGGATGGTGATCGTGATCGCCAGTATTTCGGCTTATATCGCCGGTGTGGCGATCCTGTTTGTCAAGCTGGGCGGGACGCCGGGAAAATCCCCGCGATTTGATCCGCGTATGGTCGGGCAGATATGGTCGAATAAACCCCTGCGCCATGCCTGTTACGGGTATTTCGGGCATATGTGGGAACTGTATGCCATGTGGGGCTGGATCGGGTTGTTCCTGTATGGGGCGCTTTCCGGGCGGGAATTTGATAATCCCGGTATCTGGGCGGCCCTTTTGACATTTGCGATTGTCGGTATCGGCGCGTTCGGAAGCCTTGCGGGTGGTTTGCTGGCGGACCGGATCGGGCGGACGACGGTGACCATGGCCGCAATGGCGGTCAGTGGTATCTGCGCCCTTGTTGCCGGGGCGCTTGGCGATGCGTCTGTCCCGATCCTGATTGTCGTCTGTATTGTCTGGGGCATTTCGGTGATTGCCGATTCTGCGCAATTTTCATCCTGCGTGATCGAACTGGCCGATCCCCATCAGGTGGGAACGGCGCTGACCATGCAAAATGCCATTGGCTTTCTTATTGCCCTTGGATCGATCCATCTGGTGCCGGTGATTGCCGATGGTTTTGGCTGGTGGGGGGCGTTTGCCATGCTGGCGGTGGGGCCATTACTGGGCTTTATCGCCATGGGACGATTGCGCAACATGCCCGAAGCCATCCGACTGGCGGGAGGACGGCGATAGTTTTGAGCCGGAATAGCGAAAAGAGTCGGTGATCCGCATCACTTGACAACCTGAAGGCAAAAAACTGCGCCGTTTGGGTTTTCTTGACCATTTTCAGCACAAATATTACTTTCTGCCAGAATTTTCTTGCTGTTGCGCGTTGGGGGCGTTGCGGCGTTTTCCAAATATAAGGGTCTTTCATGAGTCTCACCCTCATTGTTTTGCTTCCCTTCCTTGGGGCGGTGTTACCCGCCGTCATGATCAGGGCCGGGCGCAATGCGTGCGCCACAGCAACCGGCTCGGTCACGCTGCTTGCCCTGATCCTGCTGATCGCCAAGGCGCCGGCCGTTATTGGCGGCGAAGTGTTTCAGGTCCGCTATGAATGGCTGAGCGAGCTGGGATTGAACGTGACCTTCTTCCTTGATGGTCTGGGATTGCTGTTTGCGACCCTGATCCTCGGGATTGGTCTGCTGATCATCATTTATGCCCGATTCTATCTGTCGAAAGACGATCCGATGGGGCGGTTCTATGTGTTCCTGCTTTTGTTTCAGGGCGCGATGGTCGGCATTGTTCTGTCGGACAACATTCTGCTTCTGCTGATTTTCTGGGAACTGACGTCGCTGTCATCCTTCCTTCTGATCGGTTACTGGAAACATCTGCCCGAAGGTCGACAGGGCGCGCGTATGGCGCTGACCGTTACCGGGGCAGGCGGGCTTGCAATGATTGCCGGGATGCTGATCCTTGGAAATATCGTCGGGTCCTATGACCTGACGGTGATCCTGCAAAATGCCGATCTGATCCAGGCGTCACCGCTTTATGTGCCAGCCCTTGTTCTGATCCTTCTGGGCTGCTTTACCAAATCCGCACAGTTCCCGTTCCATTTCTGGCTGCCGCATGCCATGGCCGCACCGACACCGGTTTCGGCCTATCTGCATTCGGCAACCATGGTCAAGGCGGGCATCTTTTTGATGGCGCGCATGTGGCCGGTTCTGTCGGGAACGCCGGAATGGTTTTATATCGTTGCGACCGCCGGTCTTGTGACCATGGTGCTGGGCGCATGGATTGCGATCTTCAAACATGATCTTAAGGGGCTTCTGGCCTATTCCACGGTCAGCCACCTTGGTCTTGTGACCATGCTGTTTGGTTTTGGAACGCCGATGGCCGCGGTTGCGGGCGTGTTTCATATCATCAACCATGCGACCTTCAAGGCGGCCCTGTTCATGACCGCCGGGATCATCGACCATGAAACCGGGACGCGCGATATCCGCCGTCTGGGCGGGTTGCTGAACCTGATGCCGATTGCCGGGACCATCGGGATCATTTCGGCCGCATCGATGGCCGGGATCATTCCGTTAAACGGGTTCCTGTCCAAGGAAATGATGCTGGAAGAAGCATGGCATACCGTCTGGCTTGATCAGAACTGGATCGTGCCGTTGCTGGCGACTGTTGGCGCGCTGTTCTCGGTTGCTTATTCGCTGCGCTTTATCTTCCATGTCTGGTTTGGCAAAACCCGTGATGAACTGCCCCATCATCCCCATGATCCACCGTTTGGTATGTGGGCACCGCCCGCATTCCTGACGGTTCTGGTGGTTCTGATCGGTCTGTTCCCGGCGGCAATTGCCGGGCCGCTGGTGGCGGCCACGTCCAATGCGGTCACGGGCGGGAACCTTCCGGACTATTATCTGGCACTTTGGCACGGTCTGACCCCCGCACTTGCCATGAGCACGATTGCCCTTATCGGCGGTGCGTTGCTTTTGCTGCGCCATGGCGGTTTGATGTCGGTAACGGCCAACCTGTCGCGGCCCGACGCCAAGGCGATGTTTGACTGCCTGATCGTCAAGGTCGTCGCGCTTTGCCGTGTGATATCGGACAATCTGCATAACGGTTCGCTGCAACGCTATCTTGCGGTTATGGTCTTTGCCGCGATTGCCATCGGTCTTTCGGGGTTCTATGCCGAACCGGATCATACCGCAGGCACACGTGAACTTCTGGCCGTTTCACCGCCCGCTGCCATTGGCTGGGTGCTTCTGGTCGGGACCTGTATCGCGGCGGTCGCGATGCATCACAACCGGCTTCTGACCCTGCTTCTGGTGGGTGTCATCGGTTTGATCGTCTCGCTTGGCTTTATCTATCTGTCGGCACCGGATCTTGCCCTGACGCAGATCTCGGTCGAGGTGGTGACGGTCATCCTGATGTTGCTGGCACTGAACATCCTGCCAAAGGAAACCCCGAAGGAAAGCCAGCCGGGACGCAAGTTCCGCGACTGGGTAATTGCAATTGCGGCCGGTCTTGGCATGGGCGGGGCTGTCTGGGCGATCATGACGCGTGAATTGCCCAATTCGATTTCAGCCTATCATCTGGCCAATTCGAAAATCGAAGGCGGGGGAACCAACGTGGTCAACGTGATCCTCGTCGATTTCCGAGGCTTTGATACCTTTGGCGAGATCATCGTTCTTGGCATTGCCGCCCTTTCGATCTTTGCCCTGATTGAAACGGTTACCCAGGGTGAGGCGGCGAAACGTCTTGCAAGCTGGGTGGTCGATAATCGCCGGTCGGCTGATCGCCATCCGATGATGATGGTCATTGCAACGCGGGTGATGTTGCCGCTGGCGCTGCTGGTGGGGGTTTACATCTTCCTGCGCGGCCATAACGAACCGGGCGGTGGCTTTATCGCCGGTCTGGTCGTTTCGGTCGCACTGGTCATGCAATATATGGCGTCGGGCTTTGGCTGGACCCAGAACCGCATGAAAGCCAATTATCACGGCATGATCGGGTTGGGTGTGATTGCCGCGGCCATTACAGGTCTTTCGGCCTGGGTGGCGGGGCTGCCGTTTCTGACCAGTGGCTTTGTCCATGTTCATCTGCCGATTGTCGGCGAATTTGAACTGGCATCTGCCATGGGCTTTGACCTTGGCGTGTTCCTGACGGTTGTCGGGGCTGTTACCCTTGCCCTTGCCAAACTGTCGCAGGTGGAACGCATGGCCGAGCATGTCGACATCAATCCCGAGCCGATGGACCATGATCCGTCCGCCGCGGCCCAGCAGGTCGCGACAGCTGAGAAAGAGGCCTGATATCATGGAGTTTCTTGTAGCAAGCAGTATCGGGCTTCTGACCATGTGCGGCACTTATATGTTGCTGCGTGGTCGTACTTTCCCGGTGGTGATCGGTCTAGCACTTCTGTCCTATGCGGTGAACGTTTTCCTGTTCGCCATGGGGCGCCTGACCATCGATATGCCGCCAATCCTGCGTGATGGTGTTACGGAATACACCGATCCACTGCCCCAGGCACTTGTCCTGACAGCGATCGTGATTTCGTTCGGGATGACCGCACTTATCGTTGTGCTGTCAATCCGCGCCTATCTTGAAATCGGTAATGACCATGTTGACGGTCGCCCGGTTGGCGAGCCTTCCGAAGCAGGAGACAAAAACTGATGGGTCACTGGATTGTCGTTCCCATTGTGCTGCCTGCCGTGATGGCCGCCCTGATTGTTCTGGCGGTTCGGCATGACATTGTTCTGCAGCGCATATTCTCGATCACCTCGACCGTTGCCCTTGTGGCGGTCACTCTGTCGCTGGTGATTTTTGCCAATAACAACAACCCGGAAATGTACGCACTCGGCGACTGGCCGGCACCGTTCGGGATCGTGATCGTACTGGATCGCCTGTCGGCGATGATGATCTTTCTGACCTCGATCCTCGGTCTTGGGGTCATCCTGTTTGCATCAAGCGAATGGGACAAGCGTGGCCAGCATTTCCACGCCCTGTTCCAGTTCCAGCTGATGGGGGTCAATGGTGCGTTTTTGACCGGTGACGTGTTCAACCTGTTCGTCTTCTTCGAAGTGCTGCTGATCGCATCCTACGGGTTGATGCTGCATGGTGCCGGGGCGGAACGCCTTAAGGCGGGCATGCAGTATATCGTCATTAACCTGACGGGTTCGACCCTGTTCCTGGTCGGGGTCGGCATGATCTATGCCGTGACCGGAACGCTGAACATGGCCGATCTTGCCATCCAGGTGCCGCAGGTGGCCGCCGGTGATGCCGCGTTGCTGCGTGCCGGGGCGCTGATCCTGCTTCTGGTGTTCTGTGTGAAGGCGGCTTTGGTACCGGTTCATTTCTGGCTGCCGGGAACTTATGCCAATGCACCGGCACCGGTCGCGGCCCTGTTTGCGATCATGACCAAGGTCGGTGCCTATTCGATCCTGCGCGTTTACTCGCTGGGCTTTGGTGAAAATGCCGGTGATATGGCATGGCTCGCACAGCCCTATATCCTGCCTGCGGCGATTGTGACACTGGCGATTGGCATGATCGGGGTGCTGGCGGCCAAGCGGCTTAATGGCCTGATTGCGTTTTCCGTGATCGGATCGATGGGAACGCTTTTGATTTCCATCGCGCTGTTCACGCCCGAAAGCATTTCGGCCGGTCTTTATTACCTGCTGCATTCGACCTTTGCCGGGGCGGCCCTGTTCCTGGTCGGTGATCTGGTGGCGTCGCGCCGGGGGGCCATCTATGGCGACAAACTTGAAACGGCACCGGTTTTCCATCAATCGGGGCTTCTGGCGGTTCTGTTCTTTGTTGCGGCCATCGCCATGGCCGGGATGCCGCCGCTCAGCGGTTTTATCGGCAAGCTGATGATCCTTGATGCGGCACGTGACAGCGACCTGTCTGTCTGGATCTGGTCAGTCATTCTTGTGACGTCGCTGATGTGCATTGTCGGTTTTGGCCGTGCAGGCAGTGTCCTGTTCTGGAAAAGTGCCTCGGCCGAAGGTGTGATCGAGGTCGAGGGGGCAACTTGGCCGGTTCTTCCGATCGTTGCCGCCTGCGGAATGCTGTGTGCACTTGTTGCCCTGACGGTGTTTGCCGCACCGATCATGGATTACCTGCAGGGCACGGCAGCGCAGTTGTTTGACACCACGGATTACATCCGGGCTGTGCTGGGTGAAATACCCGCCACACAGCCTGGCCAGTAAGCGGTGATGAAAGGATAGTGATGATGTTGAAACGTTGTCTTCCCCACCCGCTTCTGTCGCTGGCCCTGCTGGTTGTCTGGGTGTTGCTGGTCAATGAAATATCGGCCGGTGTCGTGGTCTTTGGTGCGATCCTGGCGATTGTGGTGCCGTTGATCACGTCAAGTTTCTGGCCGGCCGCGCCAAAGGTCGGCAATGCCTATGCGATCTGCGAATACGGCCTGATTGTGCTGTGGGATATTCTGGTGGCGAATGTTGTCGTTGCCGGATTGATCCTGTTTCGCAAGGCCGAAAGCCTTGAAACGAAATGCGTTGTCGTTCCACTTGATCTGACCTCGCCGGAGGCGATCACGACCCTTGCGGGGACGATCACCATGACGCCGGGCACCGTGACCATTGATCTGAGTGCCGATGCCAAAAGCCTTCTGGTGCATTGCCTGCATGCGCCGGACCCGCAGGGCGTGATTGATGATATCAAGACCCGCTATGAAGGCCGTCTGAAGGAGATTTTCGAATGATCGAATATGCACTGAATTTCGGCTTTATCTGTGTGGCGGTCGCCCTGTTGATGAACCTTTGGCGGCTTTCGAAGGGACCGACCATCGCGGACCGTGTTCTGGCCGTTGATACCATGGCGATCAACGCAATCGCCCTTCTGGTGCTGTACGGGATCAGCCGCGCAACCTCGATGTATTTCGAAGGGGCGCTTCTGTTTGCCATGTTCGGCTTTGTCTCCACCGTTGCCTATTGCAAGTTCGTCTTGCGCGGCGACATCATCGAATAGGGAGAGAGACGATGCCGTTTATTGCCGAACTCGTCATTTCTGTTCTGATCGTGATTGGCGGATTGTTTCTGCTGATCGGGTCGTTCGGGATGCTCAAACTGCGTGAATTGCTGCCGCGGCTTCATGCGCCGACCAAGGCAACCACGGTTGGCGTTGGTGGAATCCTGATCGCATCGATGCTGTTCTTCTGGATCGAACGCGGGCATTTCACCATTCATGAATTGCTGATCACGCTGTTCCTGTTCCTGACGGCACCGATCACCGCAAACCTGATCGCCAAGGCCTATTTGCTGCGGCATGTCGATCCGCACGCGGATCTTCCGAAAAGCGGTCAGGACGAAGGCTGGGCAACCTTTGATCCGGTTGGCCCGGATGGCTATGACCCCAGCGAGGAATACAAACCCGATCAGAAGTGAACACGGGTGGAGATTTGCAAACGGCACCGTTCATACGGTGCCGTTTTGGTATGCTGTTAGCAGGAAAACCGCATGATCCTTGAAACCGAACGGCTCTGGCTGCGTCCGCGAACACTGGATGATCTTGAAGACTGCTTTGCGATGGATCGTGAACCCGGTGTGACCGACTTTGTTCACGGGCCGTGGGCCGACGAAACCGAACATCGTGCCTTTATCCATGATCGCATCACCATGGATTACGGGCCGGGGCTTGGATACTGGTCGCTGTTTTTAAAAACGGAACCGGATCGTTTCATTGGCTGGGTTCTGCTGATCCCCGAGGATGCGGTTGGGCCCGAGATCGAAATCGGCTGGCGGTTGAAACCGGCTTTCTGGGGCAGGGGATACGCATCCGAAGCCGCCAATGCCCTGCTGGCACATGGGTTTGAAAAAATGAAACTGCCCGGTTTCATTGCCTGTATCGATGCCCGGAATATCGGGTCACTTGCGGTGGCGCGAAAGATCGGCATGTGTCCTCACAAGGACGACAACGATATCGTGCAATATGCGATCACGGCGGATGATTTTGCAAAACGTCCTCATAGATGACATTGCCGATCTGCCCCTGATCTTGTTATGACAAGGGGCAGGAGGAACGCGTTTCACATGCCGGATTTCAGCATCGAAGATCAGTATTGCGGGCGGATCGCCGGGATCGACGAGGTCGGCCGTGGGCCGTTGGCCGGGCCGGTGGTTGCGGCGGCCGTTATTCTGCCGCGCAATGAACGGTTGCCGGAAGTCCTTCTGGGGGAACTCAACGATTCCAAAAAGCTTTCGGTCAAGAAACGCGACTTTCTGTTTGAGCTGATCATGGGCTGTGCGGAGGTTGGCATCGGCGCGGCATCGGTCCGCGAAATCGACCGGATAAATATCCTTCAGGCGACCTATGTTGCCATGCGCCGTGCGGTGGCGCGTTTGCCGCAATGCCCCGATCAGGCGCTGGTGGATGGCAATCGTGACCCGGGACTGCCGTGCGCGGTGGAAACGGTCATCAAGGGTGATGGCAGGTCATTATCCATTGCGGCGGCATCCATCGTTGCCAAGGTCGTGCGCGACCGCGCCATGACCCGCCTTGCGGTGCGCTATCCGCATTTCGGCTGGGATGGCAATGCCGGTTATGGGGTGAAAAAGCATATGGACGGGCTTGGCATTGTCGGCCCAACCCTGCATCACCGCCGCAGTTTCAGGCCGATTGCCGAATTGCTCGGAATTCTGTCCTGATCCTAGGCCAATGCGGTGCCGTTTTCGGGTACGACTTGCGCACGTACCAGATCAACACCGTCGCCATCTCGCGTAATCGCGGCAAATCCGTCCTTCTGGCGAACCGTGACCCGTTCCTGAACCCGGCATTCGGTGCGGAACTGGATATCGATGCTTTCGGGGTGGAAGTCCGGTTTTGCATCCGCACCGGTGGCACCAAGGACCCACTTCATCAGACGGACATTATTGACATGCCCATACAGGTCAAGATCGGATGGACGAGCCTTTATGCTGTCGATTTCGGGTAACGGATCGGTGGTGAAGGGCGGCCGGAATGGTGGTTCGATCAGTTTCGGGCCGGGCGGGTTTGGCAGCCTTTCCTCGATCCAGTCCGGCCAGCTTGCGGCACGGCGTTCAATCAGGTCAAACATCACCCAGAAACTTTGCGCGACCGCAATCACATCACCATGGCTGTCGATCAGGCGGAAATCGCGGGTCGCCACACGCCTTGCAACGCCCGAAGGCCAGGTTTCGACAATGATATCCTCGCCATTGCCGGGATAGCGCCGCACATGAATAACCATGCGCGCCAGAACCCAGGCCATGCCTTTATCGACTGTATCGTCATAGGCCAGTTTCAGGATACGCGCACCCCAACCAGCCGCATCCTGCATGTAATCGGCAAGGGCAGGCAGCATCGCAAGGCCATTGTCACCAATTTCCGAATACCGCACCCGATAGGTGCCCCGCCATCCACAGTTGGCGGGCAGGGCCGGTCTGGCGATTTCGTTCCAATCAAGGGTCATGTCGGCAGATCCTGTGTCATTCCCTGACAGTTATAGAAAGCCGGTTCGCGCCATGCAAATCTGTACTGCAGATACGGACTGCAAATCTGCAACACGAACCGGGTCTATTCCTGTCAAACTGGTGCTATTTTGCGGATAATTGCGCCATCAGTGTCGGGATATCCGGATGCAGCCACGTTTCGGCGATTTTTCCGTTTTCAAGGCGGTATAAAACCATACCGGTGAAATCGACGACATTGCCACGTGCCGGAATTCCGGCAAAGTGATCGCGATGGGTTGCACGAATGCGAAAGCGTACGGCGACATGATTATTTTCGGCCACCATTGTCTGGATGTCGAAGACCATATCGGGAAAGGCCGCATTCAGCCCGACAAAGAAATCATGATAGCTGTCCAGATCGTGCGGATTTTCGCAAGGAAAGCCATGGGTGATGATTTCCGGCGCGACCAGTTCGTAAACAATCCGGGGATTGCGGGTATGGCTTTGTTCAAAGAATTCCAGGACCACATCGCGATTGGAAACCAATTTCGGTGATAATGAGTGCTTCATCAATTCATGCTCCGGTATCGGCCATGATCTTTTCAAAAGTCGCATGATCTGGTCCGGTGAAGGTCGGGGCCAGGCGGGCGGCGGCAACATGGTCGAACAGCTGGTCTGTCATGTTTTCGGCGGGCGGCAAATGGCTGCTTAATACATATCGAGGCGAGAGCTTACGGAACCGGTCAAGGGACGCCACAAACTGTGCGCCATCAACAAAGTCGAGCCACGGCGCATCTACCCGCGTCCATCCGATGATCCCCTCGCGCAGGATATCTGCCGGGATATGTTTGGTGCGTTCATAGATGCGTGGCAAAAGTGCGCCGCAGCAATCCGAACTGAACAACACCTGATCAAGCGGATCATATATCACGGTGGTTTCCGGTGCATCAAAAGTCGGCGGAGTGAGGCTTTGCAGGATGCGTTCGCCTGCGATAAACGCCTCGCCCGGATTGACCAGACGCACACGATTTACCGGGATACCTGCAAGGTTCAGCTTGCCCATTCCGACAAAGGTCGTGATGATGGTGGCATTCGGGGCTGCCTCCAGAAGGGCCGCCAGATTGCCTATATGATCCGGGTCGGCATGGGTGATCCAGATCCAGCGAAGACTTGCAAGGTCGATGCAGTTGCGTAACGCGCCAAGGAAGTCGTCACGAAGGGCGCCAAGACCGGTATCAACCAGAACCGGTTCGATGCCATCGATCAGCATGGCATTGACCGGCAGGATGCCAAATCCGGCAACAGGCAAAAAAGACGGGATAACGGTTACACTGTCGGTAACCGGGATCGTGGTGGCGATCGAAGGGACTTGCATTTTGGTTCCGTATACTTCGCGATCCTGTGGGGCAGGATCATCAAGTTGAAAAATGGATGATCATCTGTGATCATTAAAATACGAAAGCCGGAATCCTTTTGTCAATAATTGCGTAAACAGTGATGTTTAACTAAATGGAAAAACGAAAATACAACAAGACGTTACGCGCAGAAAAAGAAGATGAAACGCGCCTGAAAATTGTCGAAGCCGCGATGAATTTGCATGGTGAAGTCGGCCCTGCACGCACGACCATCAGCGCGATTGCAGACCGCGCAGGCGTACAGCGTCTGACGGTCTATCGGCATTTTTCCGAAGAAAATGAACTGCTTGCTGCGTGCTCGTCACATTGGCTGAGCCTTAACCCGCCGCCTGATCCCGCATCATGGCGCGAGTCGGTGGCGTCAGAAGACTGGGGCCTTGCGATCCTTAGCATGCTTTATCACTATTATGGTGAAACGGCTTATATGTGGGATCATTGCTATCGTGACCGGGAAAGTGTTGCGGCCCTTCACGCTCAGATGACGGGCTTTGATGCCTATCTCGACATGCTGTGTGCCGATGTGCTGGCAAGCCTTCCTGACGCACGACGCAAGGGTAAGATGTGCCATGCGGTTGCACGACATGCTGTGCAGTTTTCGACCTGGCAGTCGTTGTCACAGGCAGGGGTGGAAAATTCGGAAATGGCTGCCTTGATGGATGACTGGCTGCATAAATGCCCGCTTTCCTGATTGGGCTTTGCGCCTAATCCATCGGTCGCTGGCGCATTTTTTTGACATCGCCGCGTTTCTTTTTCGTGTCGACCCGCTTGCGTTTCGCCGATAAGGACGGGCGGGTTTTGACGCGGAATTTCTTGCGTTCGGCGGCTTTGCGCAACAGTGCCAGAAGTCGTTCTATCGCGTCCTGCTTGTTGCGTTCCTGTGTGCGGAAACGCTGCGCGTCAAAGATGATTTCCCCATCATTGGTCAGCTTGCTGCCTGCCAGTTCGCGCAGGCGATCACGCACGCGTTGCGGCAATTCCGTCAGGTCATCAATGCGCACACGCATCTGAACTGCGGTCGATACTTTATTGACGTTCTGGCCGCCCGGTCCGGATGCGCGCACGAACTGGAATTGCAGATGGCGTTCATCAAGATAAAGATCATTTGAGATTTCGAGCATGGCGGATCGTCTGAGTAATAGGGGCGATAAGTTGTGTAGCAAATTTGCACGGCGGATGCCCGGGAACCGGTGGGTGCTGTCGATTGAAAATCGATCTCATTCCACCTACATTGTAGGCACTTACCCTGTCAGGGGCGGGCAGGGCTGTAAACAGGAAATAAGACGTGCAGGCATCGTATCTTTATCTGGCGTTGGGCTGGCTTTCGGTTGGACTTGGCATTGTGGGCGCGTTTCTGCCAATTCTGCCGACCACTCCCTTCATGCTGCTGGCAGCCTGGCTGTTTAGCAAAGGATCGCCGCGCCTGCATGCGTGGATTTACAATCACCCGCATTTTGGCCCGTCCATCCGACACTGGACCGAACATGGCGTGATCAACCGCCGGGCCAAGATCATGGCGATGTCGGCCTTTGTCGTGGTGATTGCCGCATCCCTGATCTTTGTTGAAAACCGCTGGATCATCACGACCCAGCTGCTGGTCGCGATCCCGGTTAGCTGCTTCATCCTGTCGCGCCCGTCGCGTATTCCAGCATCCATCCCGGTGGCACAGGGCGGGGAGCCGGGCACAGGCGTCTGATACTGTCGGGCGTCAAGCTGTTGCTGCTTAGCCCGATTTGCGGGTTAATTCTTCCTGACAGGTTTCTTCAAGCTTATCGAGTTCATCAAGTGTTGCGTCGATATCCTGTCGCTGTTTGCGCAGGGTATCGCGGCGTTCGTTGATCTTGTCGACAAGGATGGTCAACTGCATGATTTCGCTGCGGTCTGTATCATACAGATCCAGAAGATCACGGATTTCCTTAAGCGAGAAGCCAAGGCGCTTGCCGCGCATGATCAGACGCAGGCGCACACGGTCACGCTGACTATAGATACGGGTCTGACCCTGACGCGCCGGTGCGATCAGTTCCTGGTCCTCGTAAAAACGGATGGTACGCGTCGTGACGTCGAACTCGCGGGCAAGATCGGTGATGGAATAGCTGTCGTTCATGACATCCCGTTCAGGTTTACGCTTACGTAAACGAAAACTACATGCTTTCTTGTGCGATCACAATCGGCAATTCTTTTGGCAATTCAACGCAGAATGTGCTGCCTTTGCCCGGTTCGCTTTCAACCGTGATCGTCCCGCCATGCCGGTCAGCGATTTTTTTGCAAATCGCAAGCCCGATGCCGGTCCCGGCATATTCCCCGTAACCATGCAGGCGTTTGAAGATTTCAAAGATTGTCGCGTGATATTGCGGTTCGATGCCGATGCCGTTATCGGCAACGAAAACCTTCCAGCTTTCTTCGGTTTCCGCGGTATAGATCCGGACTTCGCCCGTTTCGGGATCACTGTATTTAAGGCCGTTCGAAACAAGGTTCTGAAACAGCAGCAAAAGCTGGCTGGCATCACCGGTAACGGTTGGCAGGAACCCGTCACGCACTATATTGCCAGCCGGACCAAGTCCCGCCCGCCGGAAATTGGCGGCAATCGCGTCAAACAGGCTATCAAGTGGCACCGCATGGAACGGTTTGCCATGCCGCCCGACCCGCGACAGAGTGAGAAGATCATCGATCATGCGCTGCATGCGCTGGGTGCCATCCACCGCATAGTGAATGAATTCATCTGCGGTTTCGTCAAGCTTGTCCTTGTATCGCCGCGCGATCAACTGCGTATAGCTCGACACCATGCGGAGCGGTTCCTGCAAATCGTGCGACGCAGCATAGGCAAATTGTTCAAGCTCGCTGTTGGATCGTTCCAGTTCCGCCATGGTGCGCTGGATTTCCATTTCATGGCGTTTGCGTTGGGAAATGTCACGCAGGGTGATGATGTAATGATATCGCCCGTCAGCCGAAAAGTGGCTGATTGCGACTTCAAGCGGCACGTTGCGGCCGTTTTTGGTGCATGCCAGAACCTCGATCACGCCTGTGCCAAGATCTGTCAACAGACGGTCCGCTGTCGGGCGTTGCGGCGGGGTATGTTGGCTGTCTGGTAACAAAAACCGGATAATGTTGCTTAGTTCCGGGTCGCCTTCGGGACCACACAGTTCCTGCGCACGCGCATTAAGCGGTTCGATATTGCCATCATCGGATGCGACCAGAATGGCATCAATGGTGTTTTGCAAAATGGCACGTGTACGGTCTTCACTGCGTCGGGTTTGAGTGACCAGTTCGGCCAATTCGGCGGCCTGCTGTCGTAAAAGCCGGTCGCGCTGCACGGCAAGTGTGACGTCACGCACAGTCAGCGAGCACAGCTTGTCCCCGCGCGATGTCGTGATCGGATGAACACGGATGGATTGTTCCATGCGTTCAAATGTCGCGGCAAATTGCGGCAGCGGGCGAAGCGGCAGGGCCCCCTGATTAAGGGATGGCGAAATCACCGCAGGCATGCCGAATTCCAGGCAATCCTGAATTGCCTGACACAGACGCCCCAACCGGGTTTCGGGGAACAGGGTGCTTAACCGTTTACCGATTGCCTGCTCGTGCAAAATCCCCGACCGGCTTTGCATCCATTGGTTCCAGTGACAGATGGCCCGGTCTGCCCCGATTACCACAAGGCCGACATCAGCGGTATCAAGCAGATTGCTGTAAAGGTCGGCGGCTTCTGCAGCATCCTTGATATCGACAATCGGGGAAGTGGGTTTTGTCATCACGCGGCTGCCCGTTAACCGAGCGAGTTTTCAAGGAAACGTCGCACGAGTTCCTTCAGGGTCTGGATCGAGTCAAGATCCATCACAAACAGCACATAACCATCAATGTCATTCTGGCGCAGCATGAATTGCACATGCAGGATCATCAGAACCGGCATCTTGCCTGACGTGGTATCAAACGCGGCCTCGTCATTCAAAAGGGCTTTGGTTTCGCGTTTACGGAAGGTTGGCATCGAACAATTGATCGGCTCGCCCAGAACGTTGGCAATACTGCCAAGACAGGCATTCAGGATGATGTTGCCGACCTCCATCAAGGCTTCCTGTTCTAGATCGGTCAGGGTATCAAGCGGCACATCAACCTTAAGCAACCGCCGCACCAGTTCAAGGCTGCGTTTTTCAGGGAAAACCAGCATCGCCTCACCCTTGAACGGGCCATCGAATGTCTGGCTGACGGCGGAAACCACTTCTTCGGGCGATGATGTCAGGTTTGAATCGGAAAACCGTTCGACAAAGGTAATCGTCGGGACCGTCAGTTCGACTGGCTGATCAACCATTTCCGAAAGTGACGCGGCGGCGCGACCGACCCCGATATTGATCAGTTCACTGATCGTATCATGTTCAAGCTCGCTCAGATCGATCATCGCCCGGCTTCCTTGCCTTTCAGATAATCGCAAATCTTTTCTTCGGTCGGCGGTTTTGCGAGAAAGTCCATGCCAAGCCCGTTGGCCTTGTTCTGGATTTCCTTCTGTATATTGGCTGTCAGAAGCGCAATTGCAGCATCGGGATAGGCCGCGCGAAGCTTTTCGCCCAATTCCAGACCGTTCATGCCCGGCATGTTGAAGTCGATCACAAGGTAATCATAGGCGTGCTTAGCGGCCATTGCCTGCGCTTTTCCGGCTTCTTCGGCCTCGTCCACCCGCCAGTCGGCAAAATTGCTGGTGATAAAGGCCTTTACCAGCAGTCGGGCAAATTTGCTGTCATCGACAAGCAGGACGGATCGCTTCTGGGACATGTTTTTCTCGGATCTTCGTTTTGTGTTCTTGCTGTATCAGCGCAACCCGCAAGGATAGGGCCGATTATAGAGTAGGCGCAACCTTGCGCGAAAGCTGTTCGATCTGTTTGGCGATGATATTTGCCGGTCGCGGTTCTGAAATCAGGAAGCCCTGGATTTCGTCGCAACCATGTTCACGAAGGAAATCAAGCTGTTCCTGGGTTTCGACACCTTCCGCCACGACTTTCAGGCCCAGATTGTGACCCATGATGATAATCGTATTTGTAATGGCGGCATCGTCGGGATCGGTTGTGATATCCCGCACGAATGATCGGTCGATCTTGATCGAATTGATCGGCAACCGTTTCAGATAGGCCAGCGACGAATATCCGGTGCCGAAATCGTCAATGGCAATCTGCAGGCCAAGCTTGCGCAATTCATCAAGGATTGATGCGGATCGTTTGATTTCATGCATCATCACCGTTTCGGTGATTTCAAGAACAATACGCGATGCCGGTGTCGCGGTTTCGTCAAGGATGCGCGATACCGTTTCGGTAATCCTGCCTTCTATCAATTGGCGGGGCGACAGGTTGACCGCAATGCTGACAGGCGGCAGTCCCAGCAGATCCCATTCGCGGATCTGGTCACAGACCCGGCGCAGCACCCATTCCCCGATCTTGCCGATCAGGCCGGTTTCTTCGGCAACCGGGATGAATTGCATCGGGGATATAAATCCGCGCCCCGGCTGGTTCCAGCGTATCAGGGCTTCCAATCCGGCAAGCCTGCCGGAAGCCAAATCTATTTTCGGCTGGTAATAAAGTTCGAACTGTCCCTGTGCAAGGGCTGCGCGCAGATCGTTTTCAATTGCCAGACGGGCAACCGCGCTTTCATTCATCGTCTTGGTAAAGAAGTGATAGGTCCCGCCACCACGGGCCTTTGCGCTATACATTGCCGTATCGGCATTTCGCATCAGGGTCGGGAAATCATCCCCGTCGGCAGGGCACAGGGCGATCCCGATGGATGGTGTTATGAACAATTGCCGTCCCTGAATATCAAAGGCGGGGGACAGGGCATCAAGAACCGCTTGCGAAAGTGTTGCTGCATCCTGTGTTTCGCGCAGGCGCGGAATGATGATCAGAAATTCGTCCCCGCCCAGTCGGCCAACGATCTCCTGCCGGCTGACAACCCGGCGCAGCCGGTCGGCAACGGCCTTCAGCAGCAAGTCTCCGACATTGTGGCCAAGGCTGTCATTGATCAGCTTGAATCTGTCCAGATCAATAAACAGGATGGCAGTGGCCCGGTTTCGCGACCCCGGTGCATCGCGCTTGTGACCTTCCAGTGCCGTTTTCAGGCTGTATTCAAGCATACTGCGATTGGGCAGGTTCGTCAGCGCGTCGTGGTTGGCCATATAGACCAGCTGTTCCTCGTAGCGTTTGCGCGCCGTAATATCGTGCAGAACAACCGTGATCAGCGGTGTTTCCGCCTCGGGGATCGGGCGGAAGGCCGCGCTGACCTCAATTTCGGTCTTGTCCTGACGCACCAGCGGCAATGTCAGGCGTTGTTCGATCACATGGTCGTGCGCCTGAAAACCGGCAAGTTCGGTCAGGCATTCTTCGAAATGCGGGATCGCACGCGGGGCGACGAATTCAAGAAAAGACCGCCCTTTTGGTTTTTCGGTTTCGGAAAGGCCGAGCAAAGGAAAGGATGCATTGTTGAATTCAACGATGGTCCCGCCCGGTGTGATCGTCAGGATGCCGTCAGCAACGTTCTGGACGATGGCGCGAAGACGGGATTCGTTATCGCGCATCTGCTGTTCGGTCTGGCGCAATTTGCCAAGCGAGGTCGCAATGCCATCAACCAGTGATCGGACCGAGTGCGACAACAGACCCAGTTCATCGCGCTCATGATGGCGGGCAACCGTGATGCCGGTGGCATCGGGATTGTCGCGGTCAATGCCGATGACGGCCTGGGATATGCGCAAAAGCGGTTTGGTCAGGGTCAGATAGAAGAAGGCAACCAGCGCAAGGCCGAGCAGGAAGTTGCGCAAAATGCCAGATGTCAGGATACGGGTTGCACGATTGATAAAACCGTCAGCAATCAGATCGGTATCGATCCGCACCACAAGATACCCGACAAGATCGCGACTCTCGCCGATTTCAAGGGGAACATCATATTGCTGGTTGTTACCAAACATCATTTCGGTCAGGGCCGACCGGCCCGATGCCGATTGCGGGCGTGACTTTTGCGCCAGCACATTGCCGAAATTGTCACGAAGGGTTGCGCTGTAGACCGGTTCGTATTCAAACAGGCCTGATACAACGCGTGCGGCAAGCGTTTCATCAAGGCCATAGGCCGCCTGCGTCGCGGATTCGCGCAAAGTCGACAAAACCTGATTAACGGTCCTGTCGATCAGGTTGCGTTCTTCATGCAGGTCCCAGGCAATTTGGGCAAAACTGAAAAACAGTCCTATCAACAGGGTGATAACGACGGCTGCACGTGCCTGTTTGACAGACAAGCGATCACGCCATCTGAGCCGTTGCGTTTTCAGGCTACCCTCCGCCAATCCACACCCCTGCATGGCTCTATGACCATTTGCACAGTCAAGACTATGTGCTTAATGCGTCAAAAGCAATTGTTGCGCGGCTTCTAATACTGGAAAAAGGCGACGAAATCTGTATTTTCCGCCCAAAGTCGATTCTGCCTGTCCGATGCGCGTTAAAAATCTGCGATATCGCAATGCGTCGAAAGAACAATACTACTAAAAAAAATGGGATTTTATTGGAGTTGCACACAACCGCACTGCGTGATAACCCAATGCCCCGAGAGAGAACAAGGCCGAGCGCGGGCGCAGCCGCATCACGGCCTCGCAACCTGAACGGAGTTACACCATGACCTATGTGGTGACAGAAAACTGCATCAAGTGTAAGTATCAGGACTGCGTCGAGGTTTGCCCCGTCGATTGCTTCTATGAAGGTGAAAACTTCCTGGTTATTCACCCGGACGAATGCATTGATTGCGGTGTCTGCGAACCTGAATGTCCGGCCGAGGCCATTATTCCCGATACCGAGCCGAATCTGGATAACTGGCTCGAAATCAACCGCAAATTTGCGGAAGTCTGGCCGAATATTACGCGCAAGGGTGATGCGCCGGCTGATGCCGACGAATGGAATGGCAAGTCGGGCAAGACCGAGATGCTTAGCGAAGCGCCGGGAACCGGTGATTGATCTTGCGCGTTAAGCGCCTGTAAAACCGATGTTTTTGCGCTCCAATTTTATTGGCGCATGGCTGCATTGAGCCGGTCGCACGGAAAAAATCTGTGATAGGCCGGCTCTTTGTGTTATTGTGGGCAACTCGCGTTCAAGGGCTCGGCAGGCTCGCTCCGCGCAGTCGGATCTCCGTTATTATATCCTGTCAGAAACCGCGACTTCGCCAAAAGCATGGTCGCGCGTAGCTCTTCGCGTCGCTGGGTCTATAGTGTTACAGTTGAATGACCAGGCCTGTTTGGGCCGGAAGGAAGCTTGATGTCGGATAAGTTGCCCTTTGCTGTTGGCGATTACGTTGTTTACCCCGCACATGGTGTTGGCCGTGTTGATGGACTGGAAACCCAGGAAATCGCGGGTCAGGAATTGCGCCTTTACATTATCACTTTTGAATCGAGCCGCATGACCTTGCGCGTGCCGGTGAACAAGGTGGGCAACTCCGGACTGCGCAAGCTGTCCTCGAAAAAACAGATGGACTCGGCGCTTATCACCCTTAAGGGTCGTGCACGCGTCAAACGTACCATGTGGTCGCGCCGTGCGCAGGAATACGAAGCAAAAATCAATTCTGGTGATCCGGTTTCGATTGCCGAAGTGGTTCGTGACCTGCACCGCACCGCTACCCAGCCGGAACAGTCTTTCTCCGAACGCCAGATTTACGAAGCAGCGTTTGAACGCCTCGTGGACGAACTGGCCGCGATCGAAAAGATCGACAAGGACAAAGCATCGGGCAAACTTGAAAAACTGTTGCAGAAAGCTGCCTGATACGTCTGTACAGCTTTCTTATACAGAGACCTCTTTTTAAAAACCGGCCTACAAGGTAATCTTGGGCCGGTTTTGTTTATTTTGGGCACGTTATGGCGATGAGCGCAGTTCTGGCACCGATAAAACCAGCGGACAAAATATGGACCGTTGGTGCGATCAATGGCGATCTTGCCGCGCTGCAGGCCGTTCATGGCAAGCTTCGGGGTAAAATCGCAGCGGGTGATCGTCTGGTCTATCTTGGCAACTACTGGGGCGATGGCACGGCCGAGGCCGTATCGGGCGCCATCAATGAAGTTTTGCTGTTCCGCCGCTATTTCCTTGCCAAGGATGGAGTTGATATCGCCGATATCGCCTTCCTGCGCGGTGCGAGCGAAGAAATGCTCAGCAAATTGCAGCAAATCCAGTTCGCCCCGAACCCGGGCGAGGTATTTGACTGGATGCTGTCACGCGGCATTGCCGGGACGCTTCGGGCTTATGGTTTTGATCCGTCGCATACGCAGGCCTTGATGCGGCAGGGGGCGCATGCCATTTCGCAATGGACCGGCCTGTTCGGCGAAGCCTTCCGCCGTCAGAAGGGTCACGCATCCCTTCTATCCGATCTGAAACACGCGGCCTATGCCACCGACGGTTCGCTGATTTTCGTTCATGCGGGGCTTGATGGTTCCCGTCCGCTGACCGGGCAGACAGATACCTTCTGGTGGGGCGGGTCGATGTTTGAAAGCATCACGGACCGTTATTACGATTGCCGCCGGATCGTGCGCGGATCGGCACAGGGCAATGTCGGCTTGCAGGAACGCGAATTCACCCTGTCGATTGATGGCGGTGCCGGGCGGGGTGGTCAGTTGATCGCGGTTGCGATTGGCCGTGACGGCAAGATCGTTGATCGCATCGAAAGCTGATTTGAAAAATGTCAGATAAAAAAGGGCAGCAAACCGGATTTGCTGCCCTTTTTTTGTTTAATCGATCACAACTTTGACCATCGAATTGGTTGCCGGTGGCTGCCCGGTTTCGAGCCCGTTCAGCACGGCAAAGGTTTCCGCCGGTTCGCGCGATACAGCCATCTGATCAACAAAGGTCGAAAGATCATATTCCGGGTTTACCGCCCGCACCTTGATCCGCAGCGGGTGGAATTTCTGCTGTTCCTCGCGGGTGAGTGGCCGGAAGCTGTATGTCGTGCGACGCAACTCGACGTTATAGGCATCGACCTTATCAAGCGGCACGATGAACAGGAACTGATAGGCATTGTCGCCGTGCCGGATCACCACCACACGCAGGCGCGCCTTCCCGCCAGAATTCAGATTGACGTCGGCATAGCCGGTGGCGGCTTCCTGACCATTGATATCGATATTTTCGATATTGGTGATGGCGATCTTGCTTGAAAAACCGCGCGACAGGTATTGGTCAAGCGCGACACCCTTGGCCTTTGGCGCACCTTCAAACACGATCTGTGCGCCACCGTCATCCTGTGCGATGACGGCATCGGGCTGGTTGATCATTGAAAATCCGTCAGGCACCTCAAAGCGGAAATCAAGCGGCACATGGATAAAGGCAGTGCCCCGCACATAACCGTTATCCGGGCCATCACCATAAATAATACCGTCAATCGCACGCATATAACGCACGCTGCCGACTTCGGGATTGGCAACCGGGGTAACGTTGGCGGCCTGATGGGCCTGCTCGATCCGGTCAAGGGTGCGCGGGTGGGTGGCCATGAAATCAAACTGGTCGATTTCGTCGGGCGACCGTCCTGCTAGTTTCGCCTGCAGGCGGGAATGGGCACGCAGCTTTTTCAGGAAAGATGCCATGCCTTCCGGGTCATATCCGGCCCGCGTGATGTAACGCACGCCAAGCATGTCGGCTTCAAATTCATGTTCGCGCGAAAACGACTTCAAATAGGCATTCGCCCCGACACCGACGATATCGCCGGCCCCATTGCCAAGGGCAGCCGATAGTCCCCCGGCAAGGATCTGCGTCAGGACACCGCGGCTGTAACGCTGGGCGGAATGGCGGGCGACCACATGGCCGATTTCGTGGGCGAGAACCCCGGCAAGCTCCGCCTCGTTCGAGGCAAGTCCCGCCAGACCACGGGTGATATAGACATAGCCGCCAGGCAGTGCAAAGGCGTTGATCACCTGTGAATCAAGCACGGTAAAGGTGAATTTTTCATCCGGTGCCTCGGATACTGCCACCAGCTTGTTGCCGATTTCCGTGACATAGCTTTGTAGGTCTTTTTCATCATAATCGCCGCCAAACTCGCGGACGATCTTCGGATGTTCCTCGGCACCGACCTGTTTTTCCTGCTCGGGGGACATAAAGGCGGTAAAGCTGTCTTCGCCTGTCGCACGGTTGGTTGAGCAGCCCGCAAGGGCGGCAATCAGGCCAAGTGCGCCAAGGGCCGTTGCAAAGCGTTTTGTCCTGCGATGAAAAAGCCAACTCATTGAAGTCTTTCCTCTTATGCCCGCGATGCGTATCCTTTGCCGGAAACGCCATTTTATCCCTTACGATGTGGTAGCGCGTGTTGGCTTGCCAATCAATATCTCGCAGCAATCAAACCTATTCGCAAAAATCGGGAAATTTTGCGGCGAACTTTGCTGTTGGTGTTGCTGGATGCCTGTTTGCCGCGTCCCTTGCGGTGGCCACGCCCGCACATGCGCAGGAATGGATATGTGGCCCTGCCTTTGACGCCGCCACTATTGAGGTCGCCAATGTTGATGGGGCTGGTGTGCGCGGCGGCGATCTTCCAGTCATGCCGGTTCAATTGGCAAGGTTCGATGCCGTTGATGCCCTGATCATATCCGCGCAGCCCGATGTCCTTTGGCGGCTGGCCGATATTGCCTTTGTGCCGGAATTTGAAAATGCCGCGCTTGAGGCGATGCAGGATACGGCCAATACCATCACCGGCCTCATCGCTTATGACCAGAATCCAGATTTTGCCGGGCGTCGCCTGGCCGATATGCGGGATGGATCGGGCATGTTGTGGCAGGAAAAGCTTCTGGAACAGGGGGTTGTGATCCTTCTGCCCGAAGGGGACCGCCCGATTGATACCCTGATCAAAGCCGAACAATCCGCCATGACGCAGCAGGCGGGACTTTGGGCGAACAGCCAAAACCCGGCTTATCATTATGCCGGTTCATCGGGGCTGGCGGGTGATCTGCCCGATGCCGCGCAGGCCATCGGGCGGTTTGCGGTGATTGACGGGATTCTTGAACGTATCGAAGACCGGGAATGGCGCAGCTACCTTAATTTCGGTGCCAACTGGCGCGACGATTTCACCGTGATGATCGACCGCGACCGTCGTGACGCCATCGCCGCCACCGGGCAGCATATGGAAGACTGGATCGGCCGGAAAATCCGTGTTCGTGGCCTGATCGAAGACCGCGGTGGCCCCTATCTGGAACTCGTCAATCCGGCGTCCCTATGTGTGGAACAGTCTGTCGGGCAACCGTAAACGGCTTTGGACTTGTCCAATAACACTTTAGACGTGTAGAAGAATGGGACGATAGATTCCAAGAGGCTCCCCAATGCTTTATCCCGAGATTGAACCCGCTTATTCCGGCTGGCTGGAACGGCCCGAAGGGCACGAAATCTATTGGGAAGAACTTGGCAACCCTGACGGCATTCCGGTGGTTTTCCTGCATGGCGGGCCCGGTGCCGGGATGTCGCCAAATGCGCGGCGCTTCTTTGATCCCGACAAATACCGGGTGATCCTGCATGATCAGCGCGGTGCCGGTAAATCGCGTCCGTTCGGCAGTCTTGAAAACAATACGACCGACCATCTGATCGGCGATATCGAGGCGCTTCGCAAGGATCGCGGTATTGATAAATGGCTGGTCTTTGGTGGTTCGTGGGGATCAACGCTGTCGCTGGCTTACGGACAGGCCCATCCGGAACGTGCCTTGGGCTTTGTTCTGCGCGGGATATTCCTGTGCCGGGATCAGGAAATCGACTGGTTCATGGACGGTATGGGCAAAATCTTTGCCGAGGCCGAGAAGAAATTTCTTGCGGCTGTCGGGTTTGACCGCAATCCCGGAAGTGCTGCCCTGCTGAAGCGTTTTGGTGATGTCTTTGCGGGCAAGGAAGGCGAAGCTGCCGCCATTGCCGCGGCGCGCGCATGGTCGGGGTTCGAGGCGACCTGCTGCACACTGCTGCCCGATGACAGTCTGGTCGAGGATTTCGAAAGTGACGGGATTGCACTGGCGCTTGCCCGGCTTGAACATCACTACTTCGTCAATAAAGGTTTCTTCACGCCTGACCAGTTACTTCGGAATATGAACAGGATAAGTCATCTGCCTGCCCGGATCATTCAGGGGCGCTATGACATCGTCTGTCCTCCGGTTTCCGCATTTGATCTGCATGCAACATGGCCGGGAGCAGAAATGAATATCGTTGAGGATGCCGGTCACGCGGCAAGTGAGCCGGGGATCGTGCGTGAACTTGTGCGCGCCACGAACTCCTTTAATGGCACCGGATTTGATAAAAACTAGAACAGCCGGTTCATTGTTTTGTTGTCTATATCATGCGGTTGGGTAGTATACGCCCAAGTTGATCTTAGAGGGGACTAAGTTGATGCGGTTGGTTTTGGGGAAAGTCCTGGCCCTGCTATTGGTAGCGGGCTTTGCAGGGGCTGCACATGCGCAGCAGTTTCTCGGGAATAACAATGATAGCGGCCTGCTGGAATTTTCGACCGGGATGGTCGATATCACGCAGGATGGCGAAGCGGCAGAGTTTCGTCTTGATTACCGTTTCCAGCATGCGATGTTCGGCGTTGCCCGCCCGATTGCGGGGCTGATGGTCACCAGCGACAAGGCGGCACACGGTTACGGGGGCATTGCGATGGATGTGCTTTGGGGCGATCACTTCGTTTCAAGCATCTACACTTCGGTCGGTGCCTATCATCAGGGTGACGGCGAAGACCTCGGTCACTGGATCGAATTCCGTTCGGGCCTTGAGCTTGGCTTCCGCTTTGACAGCCGTGAACGTCTGAGTCTCGGCATTGCCCACATTTCGAACGCCAGCATCGGCGACGAAAACCCGGGTACGGAAATTCTGTCTCTGACCTATGCGATTCCGATCGACGCGATTTTTAACTGATCTGCGCCTTTGGAACGATGCACCAAGCCCCGTTATCTGCGGGGCTTTTTGCGTTTCTGGTCAATGAAGGGCAAATTTGGTTCGCTGCCGGATTGATCGCAGCTATCGAAGCTGCTAATTGAATGCCTCTTGCCGATAAAGTGCGCCCGTAGCTCAGCAGGATAGAGCACCAGATTCCTAATCTGGGGGCCACAGGTTCGAATCCTGTCGGGCGCACCACCTTATTTTTCCCTATTCTTCCAGACGGCCCGTACCCTCGCGATCCTGTTCATAGTGCTTCGCAAGCGGAAATTCCGGTAGCCATCCCTCGCGGCGGATGGTCCAAAGCTCGTAGGAGGGCTTTAACTGATCGGGTGCGTCCAGGGCGCCCAGATTGACTTCGATCTCGTCCCCGCTATGCCCGAAAACCGATGACCCGCAGGTCGGGCAGAAATAGCGCCCCTGATAATCGCGCACGTCGCCTTCGATTGTTACGGCATCCTCGGGATAAACCGCCGACGCATGAAAAAGCGTGCCATGATGTTTCCGGCAATCAAGGCAGTGACAGAGGCCTACCCGGTATGGCTTTCCGGATGCCACAAGCCGGACTTTGCCGCAGAGGCAACCACCGGTGACTTTATCCATAGGTTTCTCCAGTCAATCAAGGAGCGGGAAGTTTAGTACCTTGGTCACGCGGGCGTCCATTGCCGATTTCGTCCGATTTTCGTCCTGACAGCTTCCTTGTCGTGGGTGCAGCGAAAAGTTGTATTTCCCCAATTTCCTGCTCGCCTTGAAATGACATCCGGGCCTGCACATATCCTTATATAACGGGCAAATCCGACAAGCCCTTTCATATGGCCGATCCGGCCGGGAGGTGTCAGGTGAAGAACTGGATCCGTCTTCCGAACAGCGAAGGCAACTGCGTTGCAGCGTCCAAGAATGCCGCAGGTTCGACAAATTCCCCATCCGTTACCGTTCATGAACGCGAAATAGGACGAAACGGGTTCCTTGGGCCATCAGCCCACATCTATCACAAACATCCCCCAGCAGGCTGGGCCTCGTTCGAAGGGCCGCTTCGCCCGCGCGCGTTTGATCTGAACAAACTTGCCGCCGGGCCGGATTGCCCCCTGCAGGCGCGCCGCATTCTGCATAATGCGGTGATGGAAGTCCGTTATTGGCGGCTGGATGGCAAAATGCATGCGCTGGCGCGTAATGCTGATGGTGATACGCTGGCCTTTATTCATAACGGCAACGGCGCGCTTTATTGCGATTATGGCCATATGCCCTATCGTGACGGGGATTATATCCTGCTGCCGCGCGGTACGGCCTGGCGGTTCGAGGCATCCGAACCATCGGAATTCCTGTTTATCGAGGCTACCAATGATGCCTTTGGCCTGCCAAGCGATACCCAGTCGGCAGGGCATCCGTCCATCAACCCGACCAGTTTCGAAGTGCCGCGGATTGATGACAAATTCCGCGCCCAGCAGGACGAGGCCTATTGGGAAATTCACATCAAGCGTCGCAATGCGATTTCGACTCTGACCTATCCCTATAACCCGCTGGATGCGGTGGGCTGGCAGGGGGATCTTAGTGTCGTACGGCTGAACTGGCGCGATTTGCGACAGGACCACCAACCGAGTCAGCCGGTGCCGCCCGCCGCGCACAGCACCTTTGTTGCCAACCGGTTTGCCGTCAGCACCTTTGTGCCGAAAATTGGCGAAGGTGAATCAGGGACGCTTCGCGTGCCGTTCTATCATTCGAACGAGGATTTCGACGAATTCATCTTCTATCACCGGGGTGAGTTCTACAGCCGGGGCAATATCAAGCCGGGCATGGCGACTTTCCACCCCAGCGGCTTCCCGCATGGACCGCATCCATGTTCGTATCAGAAAACCATGATCAAGGTGCCGGTCGAGACCGACGAGGTGGCGGTGATGATTGACTGTGCGGAAATGGTCAATATTGACGAAAGCATTCCCGACGGCGCGGAATGGAAGGCCTATGTCAACACGTGGGAAAAGGCGAAAGAAACACTATGATGCCATGCTTATGGTTGCACGTGCTTGTTTCAAGGCGGCTTTCTGCACTTTTGTGACCATTCGGCATTGATCTTCGGATTTGTTTGACCTATCCGGAACGTTAAGGGTTTCATCAGCATGTCCCGGTAATCTGCTTATATGCAAATTGCCGGTTCCTTTGTCATGGACTGGCTTGCGCGATAGTATAAGCTTGGTAGCGGCACTCGTGGCGTAAACCTGACAGCGCAGATGGCCAACGAATAGAATTTGTCGGGATGGGTTGATCAAAGCCGAGAATGACCAGACAGCAATTAGCAAATAAAAACGGAAGCATTTCGTCATCTGGTCGTGCAGGTCAGCCGGATGCGCTGTCCTGTTTGCCCACGTCATTCGTTACCCGTGGTGTTCGGACACCTTTCACGACTAAAAGCCTGCGTTATGCGCGTGTGCTGATCGGCCAAAGCGGACGGACCCTTGTCAGTCTGCCGGGACTTTCGGGCGGGCTTGGCACCTATGAAATGCCGCTTGAAACCCTGCGCGAGGTTTTTGATCTTTCGGTCCATGACCGGATGCTGTTTGATCGCCTGATCACGCTTGAAAAGTTCACCCCGGAAGTTGTGCGCGAACATGCGCGTGCGGTGGCGATAACCGGTGTTGGCGGTGTTGCGCTGGCGCGTGCCGGAATTACCGGCAACAAGGAAGAAAAAGCCGCGCGCGAACTCGGTCAACTGACCCTGCTGTATCAGGCATTGCGCCAGCTTGGCGGCAATGATGTTCAGGACATGAAACGCGAAGACCTTCTGACGATGGAAGGCCAGATACGCGCACGCAAGGCACTGAATCGCTTTGCAGCGTCAGCCGGTTTGGAAAACGATTCGATCATTGATACCCTTGGCGAATGGAGCGTTCTGAGCGCGCCGGTCGGCCTTGGGATCGAAGGTTGTGAAGGCCCGCTTCGCCTTCTTGCGCTGGGTTTGCAGAAACTTGCCGGCGATGTCGAGGAATGGTCGATTTCCGAACAGTCCGATTTCCGCTTTATGGCGACCCGTGTGATCAATGCCGCCAGTGCCACCAACGATCATGCGATGCGGGTTCTGCGTAAAATCGATTTGTGGAACAATGAACTTGGCAAGGTGCTTAAAGACTGGGCCAAGGCAAGGGAAGAGCTGCAAAAAGATATCGGGCAGTTGTGGTGGATTCTTGACGGATGGCAGGAACTGATTGATTTGTGGCGGTCGCGTCCCGGGCATGATCGGGCACGCCAGCGCGAGATTGTCGAAGAAATCGCGAGTTTCGCACCGGTCCTGCCAATCGAAGAGCTTGAGAAACTTGAATATGAATTCTGGATCGATGTGCGTGTTAACCAGATGCTTTGGGCGTCTGAACTGCGCAAACTGGGCAGTGGTGAAATTGACGCCGACATGGTCGACCGGCTGGAGCGGTTCCGGAGGCAGTCGGCGTGAAGGTTGAAAATGCCGCAAATATGGGTGTTTCCCAGCTTGGCGATCTGTTTGAATCGTTAAACAGCTCGGAAATCGCACGTTTTACACGCGCGATCGAAAGTGACCGTGCCGACCCCAAGCTACCACTGCCGCATGAACAGATTTTGCAAATTCTGCGTCCGCGTCTGGCGTCGTTAAAACCGGAACGATATCCAACTCCGATGCGCCAGTTCTGCGATCCGTTCGAGGATTTGCTGACGTCGGCACCACCTGCGGAAAACAGCATCCGTATCAGCCGTTCATCACTGATGCCGATCTGGAAGGTGGTCGAAACGTCCGGCGGTCCTGATATGACCAAGGCGATTGCCGATATTGAAAAGGCGGCTGCCAAGCGCGATCAGGATATGCTCGAACAGGCTGAACGCCGGATGTGGAAACTGGCGTCGGTCTGTATTGCACAGGAAATCGAAAATTCGCTTAATGGGGTGAAGACCGAACGAGCATTGGCAACGCGGCTTGGTTCGCGCAGTCATCTTCGTGCGTTTGAGGAAATCGGTAAAATCCTGAACGTTGCCGAAGAAATCACCCAGATGCGCAAACGGTTTCCATCGGCCCCGATCAGAAGTCTGGGCACGGCCGATATCAGTTGGCTGCGCGACCGGTTTGTTGAAATCTCGCAGGAAAAACCGGGGTACGAGCCGGTTTATCTTTTGGCGGTTCTGGCCCGTCTGCTGCGCCCGAGCGAGCTTTTCAAACTGATCCGGGTGCTGTCAAGCAAGGCTGACGACAGAACGATTTCCAGTACCAATCTGGCGACCACAGGCGATCTGATCATTGATCTTCTGGCCGAAACCGTGACCGAGATTGAGCAGGGGGTCGGTACCGGCAAGGGCGAGTATCACATCCTGTCGCTTGCCCGTTGGTATGCGTCTGAATTCACCCGAATTACCCGCGAATTCAACATCCGCAAGGATGGCCGATGGGGCGAGAAGCTTTTGGAAACGCGCCGTCGCGTGTCCAAGGCCCTGGCCAATACCATGTTCGGCGCCAGCCCCGACCGCATTATTGATGCCCTGCCGCAGATTGAAACCAAGCAGGGGCCGGGGTCCGGTCGTCAGGGGGTCCGTCCGATTTTCGCGCAGCCCTTTGACGAGGAAAAGGTTCTTGCCGCTGAACAATCGGCCGAGGCGATTGCTGAAACGGCGCGCATTTCCCACGTTCTGGCGGCCCAAAGTTCGGCGACCAAGGCGGTGGTGGAGCTCAAGAAAAAGCTGAACCAGATCGGGCGTGCCGGGGTGGATGGCATGGGACGGCTTGATGCTGATGAACTTGATAATGCACAGCGCAACCTGATGGCAATTGTCCGTCTTCTTGAAATCATCGACGGCCCCGAAGAAGCCGATCTGCTGCGCCGTCGCGGCATGAATGCGCTGCGCGCGCTTCAGGGTAAAAAGGCAAGCTAGTCGCTCTTTTTCTGCTTTTATGCTTCCTGCTTTTTGCGGTGATCAAGCCAAGTCATGAAAGCCCGGATTTTAGGGCTGCGTGACCGGCCGGTCGGGGTGGTGGCGTAATAATGAAACGGGCTTGCGCGTGGCGGGCCAAAGGGTGCGACAATCCGGCCATTGGCCAGTTCATCCTCGATCGCGAATGTTGGCAGCAACGCCACACCCAGCCCTGCAATGGCGGCCTGCATCGCCATGGTGAAATGTTCGAACTTCGGACCGTTTTCCCCGTCAATATCAGTAAGGCCACTTGCGGTCAGCCAGTCGCTCCATCCGCGCGGGCGGGTTGCTATGTGTAAAAGTGAATAATCACGAAGATTGTTTGGTTTTGGTGAGTAATCCAGATTCTCGATCAGCTTCGGGCTGCAGATCGGCACCATTTCTTCGCCATGTAGCAAATGCGCATCCAGCCCCGGCCAGTTCCCATCGCCAAACAGAACCGCAATATCGATCTGTTCGCGGTCAAAATCGGGAATACCGATCCGTGAAATGAAATTAATGACGATATCGGGATGGGTGCTGCGAAAATCGGGCAGCAACGGGATCAGGCAGCGCGATCCGAAAGTCGGTGGGGCTGCGATGGTCAGAACACCGCCTTCGGCTCCGCCAGACAGGAATGTCAGGGTGGCGGTTTCAAGCTGATCCAGCGCCGGGCGGATTGCCTGCAAATAACTTTCGCCTTCGGATGTCAGGACAAGGCGCTGCTTTTCGCGGGCAAACAGTTTGCAACCCAGCCAGTCCTCAAGCCCCTGTATCTGGCGGCTGATAGCACTTTGCGTCAGGTAAAGTTCCTCGGCGGCACGTGATGCACTGCCAAAGCGGGCGGTCTGTTCAAAACAGCTGAGTGCTTTCAGGCTCGGGATGCGGCGGCTCATGATCTAATTGCTCGAAATATGAGGATATTTGCACTTTATCTGGGCTTGTTATCGATAGTTTATGAGTTTTACGCATAAACTATATCCGATTTATCATTTGCAAGCGCGTCTGCCAATGCCTAGCTTTAGCCCAGAAGCGATAAGCTTTCAGGGATGATGCCGTCTCGCCCTTCTATGGTGTCATCCCTGCTTTGGTTTCAAAAATTTCATAAGGGATCAGGACGATGGCAAGCCGCGCACCTTTTCACTGGGAAGACCCGCTGCTGATTGAAGATCAGCTGAGCGAAGAAGAACGCATGATCCGTGACGCGGCGCGCGCCTATTGTCAGGAAAACCTGCAGACCCGTGTTCTCGAAGCCAACCGGCACGAGATTTTCCACCGCGAAATCATGACCGAGATGGGCGAACTTGGCCTGCTTGGCCCGACCATCCCGGAGGAATACGGCGGACCAGGTGTCAACCATGTCGCCTATGGACTTGTTGCGCGTGAAGTTGAGCGCGTCGATAGCGGTTATCGTTCAGCGATGTCGGTGCAAAGCTCGCTTGTGATGCATCCGATCTATGCCTATGGCAGCGAGGACCAGCGCAAGAAATACCTGCCGAAACTGGCAACCGGCGAATGGGTCGGCTGTTTTGGTTTGACCGAGCCGGACCACGGGTCTGATCCGGGTGGCATGAAAACCCGCGCCCGCAAGGCCGATGGCGGTTTCACCCTATCGGGATCGAAAATGTGGATCACCAACAGCCCGATCGCCGATGTATTCGTTGTCTGGGGCAAGGATGACGAAGGTGTCATTCGCGGTTTCATCCTTGAAAAGGGCATGAAAGGGCTGAGCGCGCCAAAGATCGAAGGCAAGTTTTCGCTGCGTGCGTCGATCACCGGCGAGATCGTTATGGATAACGTCTTTGTCCCGGCGGAAAACATGCTGCCAAATGCCAAGGGCCTTGGCGGGCCGTTCGGCTGCTTGAACAAGGCACGTTACGGCATTTCATGGGGTGCGATGGGGGCTGCTGAATTCTGCTGGCATGCAGCACGTCAATATACCCTTGATCGCAAACAGTTCGGCCGTCCGTTGGCCGCCAATCAGCTGATCCAGCTGAAACTGGCGAACATGCAGACCGAAATCACCCTTGGTCTGCAGGGCGCGCTTCAGCTTGGCCGGATGCTGGATGCCGGAACCGCCGCACCCGAGGCGATTTCGCTGATGAAACGCAATAACTGCGGCAAGGCGCTTGATATCGCGCGTGTTGCCCGTGACATGCATGGCGGCAACGGCATTGCCGATGAATTCCATGTCATCCGTCATGCGATGAACCTTGAAGCGGTCAATACCTATGAAGGTACGCATGATGTGCATGCCCTTATCCTTGGCCGTGCCCAGACCGGCATTCAGGCGTTCAGTGCCGAGGGCTGAGAACGAAGATGACGGGCGGCACAGATCTTTGGTGCCGCCCTTTTTCCTTTTTGACGACGATCCCGGGATGGAATGATGACCAGCGCGCTTTCTGGACTTCGTGTGCTTGATCTTTCGCGTGTCTTGGCGGGGCCTTGGGCCAGTCAGACACTGGCCGATATGGGTGCCGAGGTGATCAAGATCGAACGTCCGGGTGCGGGCGACGATACCCGTGGCTGGGGGCCGCCCTATGCCAAGGACGTTACAGGTAACGATACCAGCGAAGCCGCTTATTACCTGTCGGCCAATCGTGGCAAAAAGTCGCTGACGATTGACATGACCAAGCCCGAGGGGCAGGAAATCCTGCACAGGCTTGCCGCCGAATGCGATGTGGTGATCGAGAATTTCAAGGTTGGTGGCCTTGCCAAATACCGGCTGGATTACGCATCGCTATCGGAAATCAATCCCAAGATCGTCTATTGTTCGATCACCGGCTTCGGGCAGGATGGCCCCTATAAGGACCGGCCGGGTTATGATTTCATGATCCAGGCGATGGGCGGGCTTATGAGCATCACCGGTGCCCCGGATCAGGAACCGGGCGGCCAGCCGATGAAGGTCGGGGTGGCGGTTGCCGATATCTTTACCGGGCTTTATGCGACGATTGGTATTCTGGCGGCCCTTCGTCACCGCGATGCCACCGGCGAGGGACAGCATGTCGATCTGGCATTGCTGGATGTGCAGACCGCGATCCTTGCCAATCAGGCGATGAATTTCCTGACAACCGGCAAGGCCCCGGGGCGACTTGGCAATGCGCATCCCAATATCGTGCCCTATGAAGCGTTCCCGACGGCGGATGGTTACATTATCCTGGCGGTCGGTAATGACAGCCAGTTCAGAAGTTTCTGCAATGTTGCAGGTATCGGACATTTGCCCGATGACGCACGATATGCCACCAACCGTTCACGCGTAGCCAATCGTGAAACGCTGGTACCGCAAATCCGTCAGGCAATGGTAATGAAATCCACCGACGACTGGATCGCCATTCTTGAAACGGCCAATGTGCCGTGTGGCCCGATCAATACACTGGATCGGGTGTTTGATAACCCGCAGGTCAAACATCGCGATACAGTGCGGTATCTTGATCATCCAACGGCGGGCAAGGTGCCGACGGTTGCCAATCCGATCAAGTTTTCCAAAACGCCGATTGCCGGCGAAACCGCCCCGCCGATGCTGGGCCAGCATAGTGATGAAATCCTGCGCAAGGTCGCGGACCTGAGCGACGCACAGATTGCCAAATTGCGCGAAGCCGGGATTATCTGATGCCACCTTCCTGCTTGGCAGAATGCCTGCCGGTATGAAAAGGTATCGGCAGGGAATATTCATTCAGGACAGGATACCGGACATGAAAATCGCGGTGATGGGGGCGGGGGCCGTTGGCTGTTATTACGGGGCGATGCTGGCGCGTGCCGGGCATGATGTGACCCTGATCGGGCGGCCTGCCCATGTCGATGCCGTCAATCGCGACGGACTGCTTTTGGAGTTTGGTGGAGCACAGCAGTATATTGAAATGAATGCCAGTTCGGACGCCAGCGCGATTGCCGGCGCCGGTCTTGTCCTGTTCTGCGTCAAATCGACCGATACCAATGATGCCGGGGCGCAGATCAAGCCGTTTCTGGCCCCGGATACCATCGTTATGAGCCTTCAGAACGGGGTTGATAATGCTGAACGGTTGTCGGCTGTGATCGGATTGCCGGTGATCCCGACAGTCGTTTATGTCGCGACCAGCATGGAAGGGCCGGGACATGTCAAACATCATGGTCGTGGCGAACTGGTGATCGGCACGTCTCCGCAAAGTGAAAAAGTTGCCCAAACGCTGCGCCCGGCGCATATCCCGGTCGAGATTTCGGAAAATGCTGAAGGTGCACTTTGGGCCAAGATGATTTTGAACTGTGCCTATAACGCGTTATCGGCAATATCGCAGATGCCCTATGGCGCGCTGGTGCAGGGCGAAGGCATTTGGGATGTCATGCGCAATGCGGTTGATGAATGTCTTACGGTTGCCAAGGGGTGCGGGGTGACGGTACCGGGTGACGTCTGGGGCGCGATCAAAAAGATCGCCGAAACCATGCCGGGGCAATATTCATCCACCGCGCAGGATCTGGCGCGCGGCAAAACCAGCGAGATCGATTTCCTGAACGGTTATATTGTGCGCAAGGGTGCGGAACTTGGCATTCCAACGCCGACCAATCTGGCCCTTCACGCAATGACGAAGTTGCGCGAACGCCGGGAATGACCCCGGCTTTCCAAGGGTGAGAAGATTATTCCCCAGGCTTGCTCTGTGTCTGGACGGCGGCAATATCCGGTTTGGGGACCGGCACGCCGATCCTGTCGCCAAACATCACAATGGCCGCCGCCAGCACGATCAGGAAGGCACCGAACAGGGAAACCGGTTCGGGCAGCAGGCCAAACACCGTGACATCAAGCAGCAGGGCCCAGATCATCGCGGTATATTCGAATGCCGCGAGCGTCGAAGCGGGGGCGCGTGCCAGTGCCTCGGTCATGAAGATATGGGCAAGCCCCCCGGTAAGCCCGGCCCCGATCAACCACATCAGGATTTCCGGTGACGGATCGGCCCAGCCGAACGGCAGGGTTAGCAAACCGCCAAGCGAGCAGATCACGGCAAAATAAAATGCGATGGTGCCAGCGGATTCCGTGCTGGTCAGGGCCTTGATCTGGACCTTGGCAAAGGCGGTGGTGACTGCCATGGCAAGCCCGGCTCCGATGCCGATCAGAACGCCGGTATCAATGCCCGGTGTCGAGAATGTAGGCCATAGCATCAGAAACACGCCACCAAACCCGGCAAAGGTCGCAGTAAAGACCGCCATACCGGGCTTTTCGCGTAACATGATCATCGCGACCGGCAACACCAGAAGTGGTGCCAGGAAGCCGAGTGCGGTGGCAAGGGCAAGTGGCAGATAGGCCAGTGACAGGAATGAAAAGAACATCGACACAAGGCCGAACGTACTGCGTTTCAGGTGTCCGAACGGCCGGGCGGTGCGAAGGCCGCGCGGAAACTGGCGTCGCCACATCAGATACAGGACGATGGGAATCAGGGCGACAGAGCTTCGCCAGAACATGATTTGGCCGACCGGTGCCTCGAACGAGGCCAGACGGACAAACAAACTCATCACTGCAAACAGACCGGTGGCGGCAAGCCGCAAGCCGATCCCGGACCATACACTGCCCATTTTCGGGATCATCCTGCATTTGGCGGGAAGGATGTCCCGCTTATCAAGCAGTACCCTGAATAAGTCGTATGAAATACTGAGTTTTTTTCATATCAGGGTAGAGCGAAACTCAGTGGTCGGTTTTAGGAACCGCGCGCAGTCGCCAAAACAATTTGTTATGTGTTCCTGCGTCGTCGCCTAGGTTCGCGCTTTCACGGGAATGAAGGTTATGCGTCAGTGCCTTTGGCATTGTTAGTGAGTTTTGCCGTCAACATGATGCGGGGTCAGGCTGCGCGGGTCGACATCGTCAAGGCAATTGACATTGATCGCGGCCATTTTGGCACCGTTGGGCATTTCGCCATAAGCGAAGCTTTGGATGCCGCAGGTCTTGCAGAACTGGTGTCTGATCTTTTTCGCATTGAACAGATATTCGGTCAGATTGCTTTCGCCCGATTTCAGTACGAAATTATCGCGCGGGGTGAAGGCCAGAACCGACCCAAGTTTCTGGCAGCGCGAGCAATTGCAGGTGATGGTGTGGTCAAGATCAAGTTTGTCGACCGCATAGCGCACGGCACCGCACTGGCAGCCGCCGGTATATGATTTCTCGCTCATGCGTGTCCTCCTGCTGATTTGGTTTTTTGTTACCGGTAATATCCACCTGGTGTTTTGCCGGTGGCCTTGCGAAACATTGCGATAAAGGCCGAGGTGTTTTCATAACCAAGATCGAGGGCGACCTCGGTAACCGGTCGATGATGGGCCAGTTTTTCAAGCGCGTAAAGCAGGCGCAGCTTTTGCCGCCAGTCGCGAAACGGCATGCCGGTTTCACGCTGAAAAAGGCGGGCCAGTGTGCGCGACGATGCACCGCAATCACGTGACCATTCATCAAGGGTCCGGTTATCAGAAGGATTGGCCTGCAACTGTTCGCAAATACGCGCCAGACGCAGGTCCTTGGGGGCGGGCAGATGCAGGTTGTCGTTTTTCGGTGGCTTAAGCTGATCAAGCAGCACACGGATCAGCCGACCATCCGAACCGGCTTCGTCATATTCAATCGGGATTTCGGTCGCGGCCCGGATCAGTTCACGCAGAAGCGGACTTACTTCCAGCACCGTGCAGCGATCAGGCAAATCGACCGGCGCATCTTTATCGATATAAACATGGCGCGCACGCGAAAAGGTGGCATGAGTAACGGCATGTTCGATACCGGGTGGCACCCAAACCGCGCGCTGGGGCGGGACGACCCAGATGCCGGCTTCCGTGGTGACGGTCATGGTGCCTTCGATGGCAAAAATCAGTTGATGCCAGTCGTGGCTATGTGCGCCGATGCTGTAACCGGCGGGAAGGTCGCTCATGCGGATATAAACCGGACGCGGCAGGCGGTCTGGCCGGGGGCGGGAATGTTGCGGGTATTTCGAGATATCCCGTGATCCATCCATGAGAATGTCCTGTTTGCGACACATGATGGCAGATTATCGTAAGACAGACGGGGCCCACAACGATAGTTTGAAGCTATTCCAACCAAACACATAAATGCACGCGCCCCGATTGCCACCGGTACCGTGCGGGGAAACATCATGTCCAAGGATTTGCCACCAGAAACAAGTACCCACGCCGCCCCCATCGAAGTGCCGGGTAATCCTGATTTGTCGGCTACGGCTGTTGCGCACAAGGGATGGCGCAACCCGGAAGTGTTACTGATTTTCATGGCGGCTGCGATGCCGTTGTCATTTTCGACATGGATGGCGTTGTTAAACAACTTTTCGGTCGAGATGGCGGATTTTACCGGTCGCGAGATCGGTATTTTACAGTCTTTACGTGAAATTCCGGGCTTTATGGCCTTTACCGCGATTTTTGTACTGATCATCCTGCGCGAGCAGACCTTTGCGCTGATTTCGCTTCTGGTGCTGGGTGTCGGGGTTGCGATTTCGGGCTATTTCCCCACGGTTGTCGGGCTTTATTGCACCACGGTCCTGATGTCGATCGGGTTCCATTATTTTGAAACCATGCAGCAGGCATTGTCGTTGCAATGGGTGAAAAAGGAACGCACCGCGATGGTGATGGGCCGCCAGCTTTCGGCAAAATCGGTCGCATCGCTTGTAATGTTTGGCATTGTCTGGGCGATGCTGGAATTGCTGAATGTCGAATACCGGTATGTGTATCTGTTTGGCGGGGCCTTGACGGTTATCGCCGCCGTGTTTGCATGGATGGCGTTTCCGAAATTTGCCGATGCCCACCCGCAGACCAAGAAGCTGATCCTGCGCAAACGTTACTGGCTTTATTACGCGCTGACCTTCATGAGTGGGGCGCGCCGCCAGATTTTCACGGTGTTTGCCGGGTTCCTGATGGTCGAGAAGTTTGGTTATGACGCCGCAACCATCACGCTTCTCTTCCTGTTAAACCATGCGATCAATATGGTTCTGGCACCCAAGATCGGGAAACTGATCGGCAAGTGGGGTGAACGCAAGGCGCTGACATTTGAATATATCGGCCTGTTCATTGTTTTTGTGTCCTACGCCTTTGTCGAAAACGACAAGCTGGCCGGGGCGCTTTATGTCATTGATCATCTGTTCTTTGCGATGGCGATTGCGATCAAAACCTATTTCCAGAAGATCGCCGATCCGGCCGATATTTCATCGACGGCCGGTGTCAGCTTTACGATCAACCATATTGCCGCGGTGTTTATCCCGGTGGCATTCGGGATGTTGTGGCTGATATCACCATCGGCGGTGTTCCTGTCTGGGGCGGCGATGGCAGCGGTTTCTCTGATCCTGGCGCTGAATGTGCCCCACGATCCGGAACCGGGGAACGAGGTGGTGATGGGGTACAAATCCCACCAGCCGATGTTGCGTCCGGCGGAGTAGAAAGCGGTTCCGTCCTGGCGCAGAATTTCAATCCTGAAAACGCCCGCCATCCTGTGCGGGTGTTTTCATTTGTGTTTGCCTTGGTATTTTCGCAAAATCTTCAAAACCTGACCAAACGAACAATAATAAATTCGAGCATGAGCATCGCTTCAACAGGAACCAGTCACATGTCACATTTTCGTCCGATCAGTCGCACCTTTGTCGGTCGTGTCCTTGCAGGATCTGTTTTATCCCTGACCGTGGCGCTTGCCAGTGGTACGGCATTGGCCGACAGCACGGTATCGCTGCGCATTCTGGAAACCACCGATATCCATACGCATCTGGTCAATTATGATTATTATCGCGACGGCGAGTCTGACACGGTTGGTCTGGCGAAGGTCGCGACCCTGTTGAAAAATGCCCGGGGCGAAGCGGAAAATGTCGTTCTGATTGATAATGGCGACCTGATCCAGGGCAACCCGCTTGGCGATTACATGGCCAAGCGCCACGGCCTGAAAGAGGGCGAGGTCCACCCGGTTTACAAGGCGATGAACCTTCTGGGCTATGACGCGGCCAATATCGGCAATCATGAATTCAACTATGGCCTCGATTTCCTGGGCAAAAGCCTTTCGGGTGCCAAGTTCCCCTATGTCAGTGCCAATGTCTTTGCCGATGACGGTGACGCTGATGCAGAAAATGACAAACCGTATTTCCAGCCTTATGTGATCCTTGATCGTGAATTTACCGATAGCGACGGCAAAAAGCACAAGGCGAAGGTTGGTGTGATCGGGTTCGTCCCGCCGCAGATCATGCAGTGGGACAAGGCCAATCTCGAAGGGCATGTCGTGACCAAAGACATCGTCGACATGGCCAGAAAATATGTACCGGAAATGCGTGAAAAGGGTGCGGATATCGTGATTGCGGTGCCGCATTCCGGCCTGTCGACACTGGCGCGCGAAGGCATGGAGGAAAACGCGACCTTCTACCTGAGTGAGGTTGACGGCATTGATGCCATTCTGTTTGGCCATGCGCATACGGTATTCCCGTCCGATACCTATGCCGATATTGATGGTGTTGACCTTGCCAAGGGGACGATCAATGGTGTGGCCGCTGTCATGCCGGGCTTTTGGGGAAGCCATCTTGGCGTTATTGATCTGACGCTTTCGGTCAATGATGCCGGGGAATGGAAGGTGACCGACAGCCTTTCGGAAGCACGTCCGATCTATCACCGCGAAGGGCGCGATATCACACCGTTGGTCGAAGCCGACCCGGAAGTGATCGAGGCGGTGAAGGAAGAACACGAGGCGACCATTGCGTATATGCGCGAAGGGGTCGGTACGACGGCTACCCCGATCAACAGCTTCTTTGCGCTGGTGGCGGATGATCCGTCAATCCAGATCGTGACCAATGCCCAGAAATGGTATCTGGAACGTATTCTGAAGGGATCGGAATATGACGGTATGCCGATCCTTTCGGCGGGTGCGCCGTTCAAGGCCGGTGGCCGCGGTGGCCCGGAATATTTCACCGACATCCCCGAAGGAAAGATCGCGCTTAAGAACGTGGCTGATCTCTATATCTATCCCAATACGTTGCGTGCGGTGTTGCTGAATGGGGCGCAGGTCCGCGAATGGCTTGAGATGTCGGCCGTGCAGTTCAACCAGATCGACCCGAACAGTAGCGAAGAACAGCCGCTGATCAACGAGACATTCCCGACCTATAACTTTGATGTCATCGACGGGGTCAATTACCAGATCGATGTGACACAGCCCGCGCGCTATAACGCATCGGGCGAGGTGGTGAACAAGGATGCGCACCGCATCATCAATCTGACCTATGACGGCAAGCCGGTTACCGAGGATCAGGATTTTGTCGTGGCGACCAACAATTACCGTGCAGGTGGCGGGGGCAATTTCCCGGGTCTTGATGGTTCAACCATCATCATCGAAGCACCGGATGAAAACCGCACGGTTCTGGCGAACTATATCCTTGAGGAAAAGGAAATCGATCCGAAGGCCGATGGCAACTGGAGCCTGGCCCCCATCGGGGAGGCATCCAAGGTTACGTTTGTCACCAGTCCCAAGGCATCGTCAGCTTTGAATGCGCCGGATAATATCAGCTTTGTCGGCGAGGACGAAAAGGGCTTTGCCCAATATGTCCTTCAGTCGAAATAGGACTGTGTCCGAAACAGAAAAAGCCGCCCATCGAAAGAGGGCGGCTTTTTAATTGGACGGGCGCGACGACCGTTAAGGTCAGCGACGGCCAAACTGTTACTTTTTGGGGCCGTGCGCCATATGCGGTGCATTCGGGCGACCCGGAACGTTCCGCGGGCCATCTTCGCGCGGGTTTTTGCCGTTCAGATAGGCGGCAGCGCAATGCTCGTCACAATAGGGTTTGCTCGGCACAGATTTCTTGCCGCAGAAATGGAAATCTTCATCGCCCGGGTCACCGAACGGCCAGCGGCACATGCCAGCACCGAGATCAAAGATGCTGATGCCTTTGCTCTGTACTTTCGGGGTGGGTGCCTTTTTGGGCTCGCTCTCTTCGGCGCGGCGCTGGATCGGGGAGGGGCGCTTGGGCAGGCCAAGGCGGTGTGCCTTGCCGACGACGGCGTTTTTGCCAACGCCCAGTTCTTCACCGATGCGTGCTGTAGTCCAGCCCTGATTCCAGAGCGAGGTCAGCAATTCAATCTTTTCCGGCGTCCAGCTCATTTCGAGTATATTCCGTGTTTCTTTGTCCGCCCGGTGGAAAATCCATAGGCAGGTGCTTATTGTCCGAAGTCAAACAGGGATACAGAGGTATCCGCTAATATCACGCGGCGCAAGGGTCTTAGCCATTTTTGACCAATCGGGGTCAGGTCGACGACCGGTTTGCTGCACGCGGAAAGATGCGCAATTTGCATGACAGCGCGTCAATGTAAAGGGGAGATCGTCATTTGACATGGTTTTTCGTTTCGGTTGTGGTCTTTATGGCGGGGCATATCGTGCCCGGACTTTTGCGTGGCGCGATCACGGCAAGGATCGGTCATACGGCCTATATCGTAACGTTCTCGATCATGTCGCTGTTCCTGTTGGGATGGGTGATTTATGAAGTGCAGCATGCAGACTTCATTGCGCTGTGGCCCTACGAAATCTGGCAAAATCATGTGACGCTGACGCTTATGCTGCCCGCCTGTATTTTGTGGGCAGCGGCGATTATTCAACCCTGTCCGCTGTCGATCGGGCGAAAAAAAGGATTTGATCCTGCTCATCCAGGGATCAACCGGTTTACTCGCCATCCGCTGCTTTTGGGCATGATGTTGTGGGGGCTTGGTCATATCCTGCCCAATGGCGATCTGGTGGCGTTCATGTTCTTTGGCGGGGCGACAGTTTTTGCCATTTCGGGGTTCTGGCGAATGGAAAAAATCCGCGCCCGGCATATGGAAGATGCGGAATATAAGGCAATCCTTGACGGGACTCGGCGGTTTGACCTGATGGGAATTGCCGAGGGGGCGTTTGGCTGGCGCGATATCGTGTTGGGGATCGGGCTTTATATCGTCATCCTGTGGGCCCATCCCCACGTGATCGGGGTTGATCCGTTAGCCGCAATTGGCGGCTGACCGGCGACTTCGGGCATCTTGAGCCTGCGCGAAGCGATGCAGAAAAACTCTCGGCAATGCTTGAAGTTCCGGAATATCATTGGGATACTGGGTCGCCAATTGTCCGCCCCGGACAGATTATTTCTGCGAGGTGTTATGACGTCTCCTGAACTTGCGACCAATCTTGCCCGTTTTGCCGAGATGGAAGGCCGCCACCCCAGACTGCTTCTGGCGACGGCATCGTCGGTGGAAGAATCCCATCACAAGCATGTCGCAACCCTGTTTGCCGATGGCGGGTTTGACGTTGATATCGCACCGAAAAATTCGGATGCACAATCGATTGCCCGTCAGGCGGTTGATTGCGATGCCGATATTCTGGTTCTGATCCGTTTGTCGCTGACGGCAGAAGACCGGGTGGGGGTGGCCGATGTGATATCGTCACTGGCCGCACTTGATGCGGAATATATCAAGTTCGGCATCGTCGGGAAAACCGATGACCCGGCGCGCGACAATGTTGATTTCGTCTTTGATCTTGAACATCTCGGAACGGATGATTGCGAGGCGCTGGTCGGTTACATCCTTGAGATTGAAGAAGACCGGGTTGCGCAACATATATAACGGACCCGGATCGTGGTTCTGGCCCGTTCCGGCGGATTTGAGGCAATGATTTTGAAACCCTTTGGGGGCATAATGGTTGCCTTGCGGTAAAGCCAATCAAACCATAGCGGGAATGATGAATGGGAATGCTAAAGGAGACGCTGCTGCGCGTTTTCGTTGGAAAACGCGGACGGGAGGCCCTTAAGGCCTATAGCGATGCGCAGTCCCTGCAACTGAATGATCCCGATATGGCGGTCCGCACCGCAGCCCAGGCCAAACAGGCACGCAGGATCGAAGACCGTGCGATGGCATATCAGGAAAGCGGCATGTCCTTTGACGAGGCCCGGGCCCAGGCACTGGCAGAGACCCTGACAGAATCATCAAGTGATCCGCAGGCTGCGATCCTGAAGGCACTGGAAGAAGCCGATGCCAAGGTCGGCAAAAAGAAAAGCCGGATGCCGACCGCCGCCGATGATCAGCGCGCCAAGCTGATTTCCGAGGCGCTCAGCGCGATGCGCAACAAGCAGGAAGACCTTGACAAGCTTGACCCGGAACTGCGTGCCAAGCTGACCCTGATGGCGGTCGGCGCGCTTATGGGCGGCCCACCGACCAAACAGTAATGGTAGTAACCGATCTCTTTGCGCGTACAGCGATCCAAATCTCCTAGTGGAAAATATTGCGATGAAGACCCGTCGTGAGCTGGCAATATTCCGGCTCGTTATCGGCGGTCAGGAAGCCGTGGCGGATAAGGAAATCGATGATTACCAGCGCACAGTTGAATTTGAAATCGAAACTGCCGCGAACGATTTTGGCCACCTCGTCTAATGGCAACAATTCAAAACGCTCGACCTCGCCATCGGCACATTGCGGGACGAAATCGGCGGGTAGTTCCAGATCGTAATTGACCATCACGTCGGGTTTGAGCCCTTCGTTGGTTTCGTACAGATAGGAAATGGTGCCGACCGGTTTCAGATGCCGGGCAAGGGTTTCGGGAATGGCGGCTTCTTCGGCGCATTCCTTGATCATGTTTTCAAGGAAGCCCAGACCGGCGGGCTGACCACCGGCGACCATGTTATCAAGCATGCCGGGATAGGTCGGTTTGTCCTTGGCGCGATGGGCAACCCACATATGGATGTCGTTGCCCTTGCGCACATAACCGTTCATATGCACGCCCCAGGACCGGAACCCGAAATAGGGCATGGCGGATCGGTCAAGCTGGCATAGGGGATCATGGCCCAGTGTCGGTCGGATATCGAACCGTTCACCATGGAGGCGACGGATCACACCCTTGTCGCGCAATGCTCTGGTCGTGGTATCAAGCACGCGGTTGCGGTCCTCAAGGGTTGCAATATGCGGCGCAAAACAGAATTCACCATTGTCGTCGCGCATAAAATCGGACCCAAGCGATACAAGGGCGGAGGCGAAGTCCGGACGTAGCGCCCCCATCGACATTCCGTTGATGCGGAACGGCACATAACGCGCCGGATTGGCGTTGTTGCAGGCTTTGATGTGGTCAAGATAGGTCAAGGCGGGCTCCCGGTTGGGGCGCGCTGCAACACGATCATGTTGCAGCGCCGCCACCCGAACAGACTAAGCGCCCAAGGCCTAAGCGCCAAGTGCCGAGTTGGAATATCCCTTTTCCGAGGTCAGGACCGTATTCACGTGCACGATCTGACGCAGGCAGCGCGCGATATGTTCGGCAACTTTGGTTTCAAGCTGCTGGATCTGGATATCGATCTGCAATTCGCTGAAACCGGCATGGCTGTCGGCGACGGTGGAATGCCAGCTGGCGGGGACAAGATTGCGTTTCGAAAACAGTTCAAGCACACGCGGCATCACATCGGGTTCTGCGGCGGCGTGAACGGCGAAACAATAAACGGATTTGGTCGGCTGCGCGCTTTCAAGCGGCGCGAGAAAGGCATGATCGGTCATGACAATGCACACACATTTTCATTGTATCCAATAGGCGAAAAGACACGTCCCGGGGTCCTCAGACCACCGGGCTGGTAATTCGCGTAATGGCAACGATGAAAAGGCGGCGGTTGTTCATGAAAATGTTCTTGAACGTTCGGGGCCGTTATCCCGGATGGCTAACGGCCGATTAAATGACGAAGCGCGTTATAAAAAGATCAGAGGATCAGAAGCGATGCAATCAGAGCCAGAATGGTACCAGCAAACAGGATTTCCATCGAACGGGCAATCTGCTGTTCACGGGCAACGGCGATAGCAACGGCTTTGCGCTTATTCATCATTTTTACTCCGTCTTATGACAGGTATCTTTCAATGCACCGCATGGCGCACTGATGAAATATATGCAGGCATATGGTCGCGATACAAGTGCTGTCCTTTGAAAATCGTCAAAAAACTTTCAACCTGATGGAAAAAGCCAGCTTTTCTGTATCGAATTTGGTCACAAATAACCAAGGGTTGATGGTGCACCGCATAAAAACATCAGAATCGGGAGGCCGGACTGGCTCAGTTGCTGCCGATTCCCACGATACTGCGATGCTGCGCCGCGACGCTGGTCCCGCTGACGGTGGTTTGATAGTCGGCAATCGGGCGGGGATGACCGAACTTGTATCCCTGAACCGCATCGCAATCATGGGCCGTCAGGAAGGCGACCTGATCCTCGGTTTCGACGCCTTCGGCGATAACTTCGAGTTTGAGGTCGCGGCCCAGATTGATCACGGCACGGACAATCGCCACGGCCTGTTCGCTTGCCATCAGCCGTGCGATAAAGGATTGATCGATCTTGATACGGTCGACCGGGAAGTTTTGCAGGGTTGCGAGTGACGAATAGCCGGTCCCGAAATCATCCATCGCAATCCGAACGCCAAGAGCCTTGATTTCGGTCAGGATTTTCCGCGAACGGGAAGCATTGTGGATCAGGGCCGTTTCGGTGATTTCCAGCTCAAGCCGTTCCGGAGCCAGCCCGGTATCATCAAGGATACCGGCGACTGTCTGGGCCAGATCAAGGTTCTGCAACTGAACTGCAGACAGATTGACCGCGATACCAAGCGGGTTGGTCCAGGTTACGGCCTCTTCGCAGGCCTTGCGCATAACCCATTCACCAAGCGGATTGATCAGGCCGGTTTCCTCGGCAATCGGGATGAAGCGCGATGGCGGTACCTGGCCGAGTTCGGGGTGATGCCAGCGCAGCAATGCCTCGAAACCAATGATCTTGCTGCTGTGGGCGTTGCATTGGGGCTGATAATGCAGTTCGAGTGCATTTTCATCCATGGCATGGCGAAGAGCACCGGAAAGCTGACGTTTGTAACGGTATTCATCATCCATTTCCGGCGAGAAGAATACCAGATGATTGCCGCCGCCCTGTTTGACTCGGTACATCGCCAGATCCGCGTGGAACATGATACTTTCGATATCATCGCCATCATCAGGGAAATGCGCGATGCCGACACTCGCAGCGATCCGGGCCGAATTGCCGGGATTGATAAACACGGGAACGCTCAGACAATCAAGAAGCGCCTGTGCCTTGTTCTGTGCGGTTGCGATCATGGTGGCCGGGTTGGGATTGTCATGCATGATCAGGGCAACGAATTCATCCCCGCCGACACGGGCAAAAATCACGTTATCCTCGATCAGTTTGCCGATCCGTTCGCCGACTTCACGAAGCGCATGATCACCTGCGATATGGCCATAGGTGTCGTTCAGTTCCTTAAAATGATCAAGATCGATACATAGAACCGAAACCGGATTTCCGGTGACGCGCGACTGTTCGAGTGCCAGCGCAAGACGATCATGGAAAGTTGCCCGGTTCAGAAGCTTGGTCAGGGCGTCATGTTCCGCCAGATAGCGGATATGGCGTTCCGCTTCGTAACGTTCGCGCAAATCGCGAAGGGCATAAATCACCGCATCTTCGGAAAATTCGTCGGCGGGCAGATCGCGGCGAATAACTTCAACCGGGATCGTATGGCCGGGACTGAGCGCCAGACTGGTTTCGATGTAATGTTCGGCCCCGTCGCGGAATGCCGGAGAGGTATCTGGCAGCCATGTATCGATAAAATTGACACCCGATATTGTTGCTGTTTCGCCCTTGATCATCTTCAGGAAGCTGTGATTGGCATCAACGATAATACCGTTCTGGGTCATTACCAGTGCCTCGATCGCGGAATCGCCAAAGATGCGCATCCGCGCTGACGCATTTTCGCGCAATTGCCGGTCAATCATCGCCATGACAAAGCCAATCCCGATGACAAGGGTGGCAACCATGGCAACGGCAAGCGCCAGACTGCTTTGTGAAATGATCTGTGCCGGGACGGGGATGGTCGGATCCGGAGTAATGATCAATGCGCCCATGGCGCTGAAATGCATGGTGACAATGGCAATGGTCAGCCCGATTTTGCCATAGGTCTTTTCACGCCCCGTCTGTGCCTTTCCCGCAATCAGCAGCGTGATCATACCAAATGCAGCCCCCATCAGAATGGCCGCGAAGACAATGTCCATGTGCCAGCTTATGACACCTGGAACACGCATTGCAGCCATCCCGGTGAAATGCATTGCCGAGATACCCAGTCCAACGACAAGACCACCGACCAGACGTGCCGGAACAAGGTTTTGTGTCGCGATTCCGGGAATGGTAAAGCCGATGAAGGTTGCAACAATCGCAATCAAAAGCGACAGGATGGTCAGGCCGGGATTATAGCCAACCGGCAAAACCGGATCGTAGGCCAGCATTGCAACGAAATGGGTGGCCCAGATTGCACAACCGGTAACCACACCGGTCAGGAACAGCCAGCTCAGTTTTTGCTGAAGGCGTCCAACGCATGCGCGGCTATAAAGGTTAAATGCCGTATGTACCCCGCCAAGGCACAATAGGACGGCAATCAGAACCAGCCACGGGTCATGCTGTGTGGTCAGGCAATCGAGAACTCTGTACATCCACTCGCCGTTCGGAAATCTGTCGTGGGGGATGATCGTTAAATATCAGCTTACAAAGAGATTATCTAATGTAATTCTGGTTATCATGATCATGAACCTGTCGAGCGTGCGTTTTTTTAATGCTACTATGAAACATAGGTACGACGCACACGCGCAACCAGACTTGAAGACAAATGAATTAAATGTTCCGCCTAGCGAATGACGAGGTCGGTGATGCCGATTTCTCGAGCCAGTTGCCCCGGTCGGGTAAAGGTTACCTCGCCGCGATAGGTACCTGCGGGCCAACGATCACCGGGGCGGTTGATATTGACGTAAAACCACTTGGCGCGCGGGCCGTTATCATTTTCAACATTGATGGTGAAATCACGATGGCCGCCGATGCCGTTCGGGCCATCCATACGCAAGCGGATGACATCGCCATTGGCCGCCCCAATCAGATAGGCCCAGAAAAACAGGCCGGGGCTTGAGGCAGGCAGTTCGCTGCTTTTGCCATAACCGCGCTTGATATCGGTGGCATTGGGTTTGGCCGACGAAAATCCCGACGCATAAAGCGTTATGGCGCGATAGGACATCTGTTCCTGTGCGGCTTCGGTCCAGAGAATGGCGTTATTGGCGTTGCAGTCCTGTGGGGCGACGGCGCCCATTGGCGTGCCGCTGAACGGATCGATCAGCTGGTTATCCTTGCGCAGGTTGAAATGCAGATGCGGGAAGGTGGCCTGCCCGGACATGCCGATCAACCCGATTGTCTGGCCGCGTTCGACCGTATCGCCTTTTTTTACCGCTAGCGATCCGCGGCGCAGATGACAATACTGGCTTTGCCAGCCATCTTCATGGTTGATCAGAATGCCGTTGCCGCATTCAATCCCCTTAAGCGCATCCCCGACCAGTCGACCTGCGTCGATATCCTCGACCCCGTCACGGGTTGCGATCACGGTGCCGGCGGCGACCGCGTTGACCGCGACCCCGCCAATCATGGTGGCTTCGTCGGGAATGGAAAAATCGGTGCCGCGATGACCTTCATAGGTGGTTGTACCACACGCAAAATCACGAATTTCAGGGCCGGGATCATGGTCGACATAATGGACCACATCACACTGGCCATACGGGCAATCAACCGGCAGATCAAAAGGCGGGCCATCAGCACGGGCGATGGTCGCGAACGGCACGAGGATCAGAACCCCGAATAAAACTGCCGCAATACGTCCTGTCGCCTGCCCCATCAAATCCTCCTGCCGGTGCCCTGTGCCGCCGGTTTTGAAACCGCTTATGACAGGACTGCTTCGTCACACATCCTTCATCTAACATAATGGTGATGGACTTGCGATGGGCAAGGTACTGTATTGTTTCAATATCATCGACTATGACCATAAAGACACAGTCGCCACCACCACCATGGCATTTGGCAGGAACATGATGGATCAACAGGCCGGGCTTTTAAGGTTGGGCATCTTTGCCGCCATCCTTGTCATCATGACAATCTGGGAGGCATTCGTACCCTATCGTCCGGCTGGCGGGCTTCGCAATCCGGGGCGTTGGCTGACCAATTTCGGTTTGCTGTTGATGGGGGCTGCGCTCAGCCGGTTTACCGTCGGTGCGGCGATGATTGCTGCGGCTGTTCTGGCCGGGCAGCAGGATTGGGGTGTGATCAATCAAGCCGAGAATCTGATTGGCCTACCCGCATGGCTTGGCGGCTTGATTGCAATCGTTGCACTTGATTGTGTGATATACTGGCAGCACCGCCTTACGCATATCGTGCCGTTTTTTTGGCGGTTTCATCGGGTGCATCATTGCGATATCGAATTTGATGTCTCGACCGCCGTTCGGTTCCATCCGTTCGAAATTGTAGCATCAGCGATTTATAAATCGGCTTTTGTGATCCTGCTGGGGGCGGATCCATGGGCGGTGGTGATTTATGAAAGCATGCTAAGCGGGTTTGCGCTGTTTAATCACGGCAATGTTCATTTGCCTGGCGGGTTTGACCGGTTATTGCGCCGATTGATTGTAACGCCCGATATGCACCGGGTCCATCATTCCAGCCTGATGCGTGAAACCAACAGCAATTACGGAAATATCCTGTCGGTGTGGGATCGGCTGTTTGCCAGCTATGTCGATCACACGCAAACCAATGATCATGACATGCAGATCGGACTTGAAGATTTTCGCGACAAACGCAGCCAAAGCCTTTGGGCGGTGTTGTGGATGCCATTTCGCCGGTCTTGATGGGATCGCCGCTTATTCCCCGACGATCCCGCGTACGACCATGGCGGATGCCACCAGCGACCGGCGGCCATCATCCTTGCCTCCCAGATAGGACCGTTCGGTGGCGGTACGCAGTTGGTGGGCCAGTTCCGGATCAAGATCGTTAAAGAAATCGCGGATCAGGCTGTGTGCCCCCAGAAGCGACTGCCAGTAATCTTCGAAATCCAGAAAATCCATGCGGATCGACAGGGTCGCGGTATCGACATCACGCAACCCGGCATCCGACCAAAGATCAAACAGCGCGTCTTCGCTTTGATAGGGGATGTCGAAAATCCTGCTGCGTAATTCATCGCCGGCCGGATAGGCGATTACGGCCGCGGCGTCGAGAAACAGGCGGATAAAGGATAATCCCCCGGCACGATCCCAGACGCTTGCTGCAATCCGCCCGCCCGGTTTGGTGACGCGAACCATTTCCGAAACAGCACCCGCCGGACCTTCCAGATCGTTTAACAGCAATTGCGAAAAGGCGGTGTCAAAGCTGTCATCGCCAAAGGGCAGGTTGCTGGCGTCGCCGGTTTCAAAGCTGACATTCTCGGCAGCACTGAGAAGGGCTTCGGACAGGTAATCCGGGATCAGATCGACCCCGACAATCCGGGCCTTGGGATAGCGCGTGGCGGCAGCGAGTGTGAGGCTGCCGGTACCGCAGCCGACATCAATCAGCGCACCGCAAGAGGGTGCTGCAACGAAATCAAGGAAGCTGCGCGACAGGCGGCGGCTCCATCGGCCCATGGCGATTTCATAGATGTCGGCAGTGGTCGCATTCATGGACGTTTTCCGCAGTTTGTTGTTCTAAGAGGCAGTTTGCACCGTGACAGTGCAGGACGGAAGTCCCCATTTGGGCAATTCTGCGCGATATGGCAAGCCTGTGAAATTATCCTGTTCAACCAATTACCCATTGCCGAAAAAAGAAAACGCGAAATAATATTGCGAATGCTGCGACGCAAAAATAAATCAGAAGTCAGGCGCGGCGACCAGAAACAGGCAAGGAAAGTCAGGAAATGAGAGAGATGAACGGACTGGAAGGGCTGTATCTTGAGGATATCGAGATCGGCATGGTCGGAAGTTACGCCAAAACCGTGACGGAAACCGATATCGTGATGTTTGCCGGATTGTCCGGCGACACCAACCCGGTTCATCTTAATCAGGAATTTGCCGAAACCACGATGTTTGAAGGCCGTATCGCGCACGGCATGTTATCAGCCGGTTTCATTTCAACCGTGCTGGGTACGCGTCTTCCGGGGCCGGGTACGATTTACCTGTCGCAGAATTTGCAGTTCAAGGCACCGGTCCGCATCGGCGATACTGTGACCGCCAAGGTCACGGTGCGTGAAATCATCGTGCCCAAGCGCCGGGTGGTTCTGGAAACCAATTGTTATGTCGGTGATAAATGCGTGATCGCGGGCGAGGCCATGGTGATGGTGCCATCGCGCGCCGCGGCCTGACCACAATAAGATATCCTCAAAGAAAAGCAGGCGCGACGAACATCGCGCCAGCATCCGGATCAGGAAACCCCACAGGCAAGGGGAACGGGGCGGACTTTGCCCTAGGCGGTGACGCTGATCCGGCGTCTGATGGCGGTCAGTAGGCCGACCACGGCGAAACATCCGACAAGCATGCCCATATCGTGATAGATCGCGCGGTATCCAAACGCATCCACCCATGGCTGGCTGATCAGCGGGGATAGAAACTGGCCGATAAAGATGCTGGCCGTCAGCACCCCGGCAACGCGACCACGGATGGATGGCGGGGCGACAGCCATGGCGCCGGCCATCATGTTCGAAATCACCATGCCCAATCCCAACCCGGTCAATCCGATGGAACCGGCAATGCCGAAATAATCCTGGGTCAGGGCGATCAGGTTCATGCCCACTGCCATGATGCCAAAACCAATGGCAAACAGGGCCGGGATGGTAAAGTGACGCCGTAGGCGACCGTAATTCAGCGATGCAATCGCCGATGCCAGTGGCAAGAGGCCCATGGCAAGACCGGTGCCGCTGGCGGGCGCAATGCCGAGTTTTTCGATATAGAACGGCATCTGGGTCGGGATCAGGTAGAAGGCCGTGCTGTTAAGGGCGGCGATCAGGCAGAATAATGCGACCAGCAGAATATCGCGCCGGGTGACGTCATCTGCGGGAACGTGTCCAGGTTCGTGCCGGACCGGTTCGGGTTCATACAATACTTTCAGAACCGCCGGGATCAGCAGGAAGGCAATGGCATAGACCGCAAAGGGACTACGCCAGTGCAGTTCGGTCAAAACACCGCCGCCGGCAATAAAAACCAGCCCGCCAAGCCCGGTGAAGGCGACCTGATATCCCATGAAACGGTCGCGCATATCACCGCTGAAATAATCGCCGACAAGGGCGGTGGCGGTGGTCATGGTTCCCGCAACCGCAAGACCAAGCAACGCCCGACCGATCAGAAGGCCAGACAGGCTGTCGGCAAACAGGCCCGATGCCCCTGCTGTCCCATAAAGCAGAAGCGACACCAGAAGCAGCGGTTTGCGCCCGATCCGATCCGCAATTGCCCCGGCAAAGGGCGCACCGATGGCAACGAACAGGCCAGGCAGGGTCAGGACAAGGCGGCTGAGCATCACGACATTTTCATGATTGGCAAAGCGGGCTTCGATCCCCGGAAGCGATGTCGCGATCAGCGCGCCCGACATGATCGTCAGCGACGCCAGAAGCAGCATGGTGATCCGGATCGAAAGGCTTGGTGTTTCGGTTGGCATATCTTGCTGGCGTGTCTGGGGCTGGTCAGTCACAGGGCAGTCTCCGATCGGGTTGATTGGCGCGAGGCAGGCCGGGGTTCCGTGTGGTGGTGCAAGAGGTTCTGATCGCTTACCGGTATTGGTTGAAACCCCTTTGTCGGGGGGGGCGTGACAATGATCCTGCATCCTGAAGTAAAGTTGAGGTCAAGGGGTAAAACAGCGCGATTTTTTAAAAATCTGCGACCCCAATGATCCGGGCGCATAGCAGTAGCCAGACGCTTTTTGTCGGAAAAGTCTTTACGCTTCGGGCTTGCGCGCTTTATAGCTGCCCGCTGGACTGTGCGGATATGCGATCTGCCGGCATGATGACGAGCAAAAAAGAGAGACCGGCGCGGATGCGCGTTTTTCGATCTTTTGACAATCTGGGTAATGACGCGCGTGACGCGGTTGTTGCGATTGGCAATTTTGACGGCCTTCATCTGGGCCATCAGACGTTGCTTGATCATGCGCGCAAGATCGCTCGCGATCTGAATGCACCGCTGGGCATTCTGACGTTCGAACCTCATCCCCGGATGCTGTTCCGCGCAGGCGAACCCGAATTCCGTCTGACATCGGCCGATGACCGGATTACGGCGGCGTCCGATCTGGATATCGATCTGTTTTTCGAAGCCGAGTTTAATCGCGATTTTGCCGCCATGAGCGCCGAAGAGTTTATCGAACGCATTCTGGTAAACGGGCTTGGTGTGCGCCATGTCGTTGTCGGTTGGGACTTCTGCTTTGGCAAGGGCCGGGCGGGAAATGTCGATCTGCTGCGTGAAATCGGCGAAAAATCCGGTTTCGGGGTGACGGCGATCGAGGCGGTTACGCATGATAACGGAATTATCTATTCCTCGACCGCGATCCGGCAGGCGTTGCGTGAAGGCCGCCCGCAGGATGCGACCCATTTGCTGGGGCGCCCGTGGGAAGTTGCCGGTGTGGTGATCAAGGGCGATCAGCGCGGTCGGACGATTGGTTTCCCGACCGCGAATGTCGCACTTGGCAATCATCTGCGTCCGAAATTTGGTGTTTATGCCGTCGAGCTTGGCCTGATATCGGACGAAAATGATGAAACCGTCGAACGCTGGATCGACGGAGTCGCAAATATTGGTGTGCGCCCCAGCTTTGGCGGGGATGCGGATGCCGGGCTTGAAGCCCACCTGTTCGATTTCGATCAGGACATCTATGGCCGTCGCGTTCGCGTGCGTTTGCACGGCTTTATCCGGGGCGAACAGAAGTTCGATGGGCTTGACGCACTGAAAGCCCAGATCGCCGCGGATGTGATTGCCGCCAAAGAGATTCTCGGCAAGATTTGAAATTGTTGTCGAACCCGTTATGATCCGCGCGCCTTTACGGGGGCAGCCAGTATCACCGGGGGTTCGCCCTTGTAATTTGTTTAAAGACGACAGGACCGTCACGATGAGTGTCGAATACAAAAAGACCGTTATCCTGCCCAAGACCGATTTTCCGATGCGGGCGGGTTTGCCAAAGATGGAGCCCACCCTGCTGGAACAGTGGGCGAAAGAGGACCTCTATGGCAAAATTCGCGGTATTTCGGCGGATCGTGAAATGTTTGTCCTGCATGATGGTCCGCCCTATGCCAACGGCCACCTGCATATTGGCCATGCGCTGAACAAGATCCTGAAAGACGTGATCACCCGTTCGCAGCAGATGATGGGCAAGAACGCGGTTTATGTTCCGGGCTGGGATTGCCACGGCCTTCCGATCGAATGGAAGATCGAAGAACAGTACCGTGCCAAGGGCAAGAACAAGGATGATGTTCCTATCGCCGAATTCCGCAAGGAATGCCGCGAGTTCGCCCAGAAATGGCTTGATATCCAGCGCGAGGAATTCAAACGTCTTGGCGTGATGGGCGACTGGGACAATCCCTATGTCACCATGGATTACAAGGCCGAGGCATCTATTGCCCGTGAACTTGGCAAATTCCTGATGAACGGTTCGCTCTATATGGGCTCGAAGCCGGTCATGTGGTCGGTGGTTGAAAAGACCGCGCTGGCCGAGGCCGAGGTCGAATATCACGACCATACCAGCAAAACGATCCATGTCCGGTTCCCGGTTGTTTCATCCAAGGTTGATGCCCTCTCCGATGCGACGATCCTGATCTGGACGACGACCCCATGGACGATCCCGGGGAACCGCGCGATTTCGTATGGGGCCGAGATCGACTATGTCGTGATCGAAGTGACCGAAACCGCCGAGGAAGCCTGGGCCAAGGTCGGCGAGAAAATGGCGATTTGTGCCGATCTGGTCGAAGACGTTTGCAAAAACGGCCGCATCACCGGGCATAAGGTTGTCGGCAATTTCAAGGGTTCCGACCTTGAAGGCACCGTTGCCGCCCATCCGTTCCGCGGTGAGGGTTATGAATTTGATGTGCCGCTTCTGGCCGCGGATTACGTCACGACCGATACCGGTACCGGCTTTGTCCATACCGCGCCGACGCACGGCCCGGACGATTACCAGACCGGTCTGAAATATGGTCTTGAAGTGCCGGAAATGGTGGATGGCGACGGGGCTTATTACCCGACCGTGCCGCTGTTTGCCGGTAAACGCATCTATGATGAAAACGGCAAGGAAGCCGATGCCAACGAAGCGGTCATTGCCAAGCTGATTGAGGTTGGCGCGCTGTTGTCGCGCGGCCGTCTGAAGCACTCTTATCCGTGCTCCTGGCGTTCCAAAGCTCCGATCATCTATCGCACCACGCCGCAATGGTTCATTTCCATGAAGGATAATGACCTGCGTGAAAAGGCGCTCAAGGCGATTGATGAAACCCGCTTCGTGCCGGAAGCTGGTCGCAACCGTTTGCATTCGATGATTGCCAACCGCCCGGACTGGTGCGTTTCGCGCCAGCGTGCGTGGGGTGTACCGATTACGGTGTTCATCAATAAAAATACCCGTGAACCGCTGCGTGATCAGGGTGTACTTGACCGCGTCTACGAAGCATTCTGTGCCGAAGGTGCCGATGCGTGGTTCACGCGCGATGCGCAATATTTCCTGGGCGACAAATATGATGCCAAGGATTTCGAACAGGTCACCGACGTTCTTGACGTCTGGTTTGATTCCGGTTCGACCCATGCCTTCGTTCTCGAAGAACGTCAGGACCTGAAATGGCCGGCTGATCTTTATCTTGAAGGCTCGGATCAGCATCGCGGCTGGTTCCATAGCTCTTTGCTGGAATCGTGCGGAACGCGCGGTCGTGCTCCGTATGACGCGGTTCTGACGCACGGTTTCGTTCTGGACGGCGAAGGCCGCAAGATGTCCAAGTCGCTTGGCAACGTCATTGCCCCCCAGGACATCATCAACAAGCTTGGTGCTGATATCCTGCGTCTTTGGGTGGTCAGTTCCGACTATCACGATGATCTGCGCATCAGTCACGAAATCATCGAACGTCATTCGGACATCTATCGTCGCCTGCGCAATACGCTGCGCTTCCTGCTGGGCAACCTTGATGGCTTTACCGAGGCGGAAAAGGTTGCGGATAACGAATTGCCGGAACTGGAACGCTGGGTTCTGCATCGTCTGAGCAAGCTTGACGATCTGGTGCGTAAAACCACGGCGGATTATGATTTCCATACGATGTTTATCGAGCTGCATAACTTCTGCGCGCTTGATATGTCGGCCTTCTATCTTGATATCCGCAAGGACGCGCTTTATTGCGACGCGCCAAGCAGTGCCAAACGTCGTGCGGCACGTACGGTTATGGATCGCGTATTTGACAGTCTGGTGCGCTGGCTGGCACCGGTTCTGTGCTTTACCGCGGACGAGGCATGGCGCGCACGTTATGGTGCGGACAGTTCGGTCCATTCCGAAACCTTCAACACGGTTTCGGATGGCTGGAAGAACGAGGCACTGGCTGCCAAGTGGGAAAAAATCCGCAAACTGCGTCGTGTCGTGACCGGGGCACTGGAACTTGAACGTGCGGAAAAACGTATTGGCGCAAGCCTTGATGCCGCGCCAAAGGTCTATGCGACAGCGGAATATGTCGAAGCGCTTAACGGCCTTAATCTTGCCGAAATCGCCATCACATCTGATGTCGAACTGATCACTGGCGATGCGCCCGAAGGGGCCTATACCCTCGAGGAAGTCGCAGGCGTTGGTGTGGTTCCGGCATTGGCCGAGGGCGAGAAATGCGAACGTTGCTGGCAGACCCTGCCGGAAGTTGGCAGCCATCCGGTGCACAAAACCGTGTGCCTGCGCTGTGCCGATGCCGTAGATGAAATGGGGATCGAGGCCGCCGAATAAGGCGGCCCTTTTCCGGTCCGGGTCTTTCCATCCGGAAGACCTTGTTCAGGCAAGACAGAAAGAGTGTTGATGAAACATCGTGCCTTTGTCTTTGGACTGGTTGTTATTGCGGTGGTCTTTGCCGTCGACCAGTGGACCAAGCAGCTTGCGATTGACGGATTGTCAAACCCGCATCGCGTGATCGAAGTCACTCCGTTCATGAATTTCCTGCTGGCATGGAACAGCGGCGTTTCGTTCGGCCTGTTTCAGGGGCAGGCGCCTTGGGTCATGATTGCGGCGACGGCAGCAATTACCATTGGTTTCCTGATCTGGATGTGGCGGACGCGGGACCGGTTGCTGGGTATTGCGCTGGCACTGGTGATTGGCGGGGCGGTTGGCAACCTTGTTGACCGGTTGCGTCACGGGGCGGTAACCGACTTTATCGACATGCATGTTGCAGGTTATCATTGGCCGGTTTTCAATATCGCTGACAGCGCAATTACGATTGGTGCAGTCCTGCTGTTGATCGATTCCCTGTTTGGCGGTAAAAAATCATCCAGGTAATTTTTGATCCGGCATTTCGATGCCGGAGACTGAGTGGTAAAGAGGCATCAATGGCCCGGAAACTATCGACATCGATTTTCAAAGTTGCGCTGCTGGGCGGGTTGGCACTTGCCGTGTCCGGTTGTGAATCAACGCGTGAAACGTTCGGTCTGAACAAAACGGCCCCGGACGAGTTTCAGGTTGTTTCCCGTGCACCGCTGAGCCTGCCGCCTGATTTCACACTGCGTGTTCCCGAACCGGGCGCACCACGCCCTCAGACCGGTACGACCACCGATCAGGCGCGTCGTATCCTGACTGGTGAAGATCCCGATGCGGTCAAGCGCGATATCACCGATGGCAATCGCAGCCAGGGGCAGATCGCCCTGCTGTCGCAGTCGGGCGCGCAATATGCCGATCCGGCAATCCGCACCACGGTTGATCGTGAAACCTCGATCTTTATCGAAGAAAGCGACAGCGTCGTCGACAAGCTGATCTTCTGGCAGGACAAGCCGGAATTCGGTACTCAGGTCGACGCCGAAGCCGAAGCCAAACGCATCCGGGATCAGCAGGCATTGGGTGAGTCGGTTTCCGAAGGTGAAACACCGGTCATCGAACGCCGTCAGAAAGGCTGGCTGGAAGATATTTTCTAGAGCGTGACGGTCACATTCCGGTGAAATTTTCCGGAAATAGAACAAAATTCGAATTATGGCAGGGCGCGGTCTTTCCGCGCCCTTGTTCTGTCATATTCAGTTCTTAATCAAAAACTTGTCCGTTGCCGTATAGATCAGGCACCCTGCCTGTTTCTGGCGATCCTGCTTATTGCATTGGGATGACATAATGACATTTCCGACCAGATCCCCGATTTCGTTGTTTGCGCGCGGGCCGATTGGCCTGCTTGCCGCAATTCTGATGATCCTGAGCCCCCATCTTGCCGGGGCGGCGGTTTTCAGTCCGCAAACCATGACCCTTGATAACGGCATGCAGGTCGTGCTGGTGGAAAATCACCGTGCCCCGGTCGTGACCCATATGGTCTGGTACAAGGTCGGTTCCGCCGACGAGACCGAGGGCGTATCGGGGATCGCCCATTTCCTTGAACATCTGATGTTCAAGGGCACCAAGGACATTGCCCCGGGTGACTTTTCCAAGATCGTTGCGCGCAATGGCGGCAATGATAATGCGTTCACTAGTTGGGATTATACCGGCTATTTTCAGAATATTGCCCGCGACCGGCTTGAAATGGTCATGAAAATGGAAGCCGACCGGATGCAGAATTTGCAGCTTACCGATGATGTGGTGCTGCCTGAACGCGACGTGATCATCGAAGAACGCAGATCACGGATTGATAACAATCCCGGTGCTTTGCTTGGCGAACAGATGCGTGCTGCCCTTTACATGGCCCATCCCTATGGCCGTTCGATCATTGGCTGGCTCAATGAAATGGAAACGCTCGGCACCGATGACGCGTTGGCGTTTTATCACAAATGGTATGCGCCCAATAACGCCATTCTGGTTGTCGCCGGCGACATCACCATGGATCAGCTTAAACCGCTGGCCGAAAAATATTACGGTGCCATCCCGGCAGGTGATGTTGCGACCCGTCACCGGGTCAAGGAACCGACCCAGCATGCCCCGCGCAAGGTAACGCTGACCGATCCGCGTGTCGGGCAGGCATCAATGTCGCGTTATTATCTGGCACCGTCCTATAACAGCGAAAATGCCGATCAGGCCGCCTCGCTTGAAGTGTTAAGCGAGATCCTTGGATCTGGCACGACCAGCCGGTTCTTCCGATCGCTTGTGGTTGATCAGTCGATTGCGACCAGTGCCGGAACGTTCTACGACCCGGTTGCGGTCGATTTGGCAAGCTTCGGGCTTTATGCCGTGCCTCGCGATGGTGTCGAACTGGCCGATCTTGAAAAGGCGGTTGATGCCGAAATTGCCAAGGTTGCCGAAAATGGCGTGACCGAGGAAGAACTGGCGCGCGCCAAGCAGAAGCTTCTTGATAGTGCAGTGTTTGCCCGTGATTCCCTGTCCGCGGCTGCCCGCACCCTGGGCGAGGCACTGGCGGTTGGTTTGACCGTTGATCAGGTGGAAAGCTGGCCAGACAGGATCAATGCCGTGACGATCGAGCAGGTCAATGCGGCCGCGAAATCCGTGTTTGACGACAAACGTTCCGTTACCGGCTGGTTGCAACCGCCCGAAGGCGGCCCGGTCAGCGGAATGCCGACCGCGCCGGTCACCGGCGAGCAGGAGGTGCATTGATCATGAGCTATATCGCAAAGAATATTCCGGTACTGAAAATGCGCAAAACCCTGCTGGGGCTGGCATCTGCCACCCTGTTGATGACGTCATTTGCAAGTCAGGCAAGTGCGGTCGAGGTACAGGAAGTCACTTCCGATGGTGGCATTACCGCATGGCTGATCGAAGATCACCTGAACCCGCTTCTGACGGTTGATTTCGCCTTCAAGGGGGCCGGTTCCGCAACCGACCCGGCGGGCAAGGGAGGGCTTGCCAATATGGTGTCGGGCCTGATCGATGAAGGGGCTGGTGCCATGGACAGCCAGACCTTCCGTACTGAAATGGAAGATCGGTCGATTAGCATTTCCTTTGATGCCGGTCGCGATGACTTTTCCGGGTCGATGGTGACGTTGACGCGTGAACGCGATACGGCGATTGACCTTTTGCGTCTGGCCCTGACCGAGCCGCGCTTTGATGACGAGGCGGTTGAACGCATCCGCGCACAGGTTATGTCGGGCTTGCGCCGGGCGGAAACCGATCCGGGTGATATTGCCGGAAAGGCGTTTTTCAAATCGATCTTTGGTGATCATCCCTATGCCAATCCGGTTTCGGGTACGATCGCATCGATCAGCAGCCTGAACGCCAATGATTTTCGTGAATTTGTCCGTCATGCCATGGCACGTGACAATCTGGTGATCGGGGTTGCGGGCGATATCACGGCCGAGGAACTCGGCCCGCTGCTTGACGAAGCCTTTGGCGGTCTGCCGGAAAAAAGCGACCTTCCGGCTATTCCCGAAGTCACGCCGAAATTTGGCGGGATTGAAGTGATCCAACAGGATATCCCGCAAAGCCAGGCAGTCTGGGGCCAGAAGGGCATTGCGCGCAAGGACCCGGATTTCTATGCCGCCTATATCATGAATTATATCCTTGGCGGCGGCGGTTTTTCATCGCGCCTGACCGAGGAAGTCCGTGAAAAGCGCGGCCTTGCTTACGGCGTTTACAGCTATCTGGCCGATATGGACAAGGCAGAGCTGATGACAGGCGGGGTTGCGACGCGCAACGACGCCATTGGTCAAAGTCTGTCGATCATTGGCGATGAATGGCAGAAAATGAAGGATAAGGGCGTGTCGCAGGAAGAACTCGATAACGCCAAGTCCTATCTGACCGGGGCCTTCCCGCTGCGCTTTACCAGCCTTGGCAATCTGTCGGGTATGCTGGTTGGCATGCAGATGCAGGATCTGGGCATGGACTTCCTTGATAAACGCAACAGCCTTGTCGAAGCCGTCACCCTTGATGACGTGAACCGGGTTGCCGGGGAACTGCTTGATCCGGCGAATGTTACCGTGACGGTGGTCGGCAAACCCGAGGGTGATCTGGCGTTTTAAGCCGATCCTGACGTTAAAATGTATAAAGCGCGGTGAAAGGCATTTCGCTGCGCTTTGTGCTTTGATAGGTTCGGATCAACCAGAATAATATCACCCTGTTTTAACGAGCATCGCCTGTATGACCCTGCGCGTCTTGCCCCAGAACCTGATCAACCAGATTGCCGCCGGCGAGGTGGTCGAACGTCCGGCTGCGGCGTTGAAGGAACTGGTGGAAAATGCGCTGGATGCCGGGGCGACGCGGGTGGATGTGACCTTGCGCGATGGCGGGCGTACCCTGTTGTCGGTTACCGATGATGGCAAGGGCATGACGCCCGATGAGCTTGGCCTTGCGGTTGAACGCCACGCGACATCGAAACTGCCCGATGATGACCTTTTCAATATCGGTTTTATGGGGTTTCGCGGCGAAGCATTGCCATCCATCGGATCGGTATCGCGGATGCGCCTGACCAGCCGGACACGCGGGGCGGAAAATGCTTGGACGCTGACGGTCGAAGGCGGGGCCAAAAGTGCCCCGGAACCCGCCGCCCATCCGTTTGGCACACGGGTCGAGGTCCGCGATCTTTTCTATGCCACGCCGGCGCGTCTGAAGTTTCTTAAAACCGCGCGAACCGAGCAGATGTATGCCCGTGAAATCATGGATCGGCTGGCGATGGCCAGACCCGATGTTGGCTTCACGCTTTCGGGGGATGGCAACAAGCAAATTTTGAATTACCCGGCCTGCGAAGGCGATCTTTTCGATGCCCGCCTGAAACGGCTCGGCGCGGTAATGGGCCGCGAATTTCAGGATAACGCCCTTCAGATCGAGGCCGAACGCGAAGGCATCCGCCTGACCGGATATGCCGGAGTGCCAACCCTGAACCGCGGCAATGCGCAGATGCAGTTCCTGTTTGTCAATGGCCGCCCGGTCAAGGACCGGTTGTTGCAGGGCGCTGTGCGCGGGGCCTATCAGGATTTTCTGGCGCGCGACCGGCATCCGTTGCTGGCGCTGTTTTTTGAACTTTCGCCGCGCGATGTTGACGTCAACGTCCATCCGGGCAAGACCGAAGTCCGGTTCCGTGATCCGGGCATGGTTCGTGGTTTGATCGTCGGCGCGCTCAAGCATGCCTTGGCGGGGGCTGGGCACCGGGCATCGACGACCGTGGCTGATATGGCGTTGGGTGCTGCACGACGCGAAGGCGATGGACCATCCTTGCCCTATAGCGGGGCGCGACCGGCATCGGGTGGGTACAATTTCGGCACCTATCAGCCAAACCATCCAAGTGCGGCCGCTGTGCAGCGTGACTATGCCGCACAGGCACCGGCAACGTCGTTTGGTGGCTTGTTTGATAGTGGACGCGATTTTGCCGGCGGCGAGACCGGTGGCGACAATGGCGGATTTGCCGCGGCTGCGGCCAGTGCGCTTGCCGGTGGATATGGTGGCGGATATGCCGGTGCGGCTCCGTCGGCACGGATTGATGATACCGATGCATCGAAATTTGTTGATCATCCGCTGGGTGCTGCGCGCGGGCAGGTTCATGCCAATTATATCATCGCCCAGACCCGCGACGGGTTGGTGATTGTTGATCAGCATGCCGCCCATGAACGCATTGTCTATGAACGTATGAAAGCTGATCTGGCGGAAAATGGCGTCAAACGGCAGGGGTTGCTATTGCCGGAGGTCATTGAACTGGACGAGGCATCCGCCGAACGCGTTGCCGACCGCGCCGAAGAATTTGCCGAATTGGGGCTGGTGGTCGAACCGTTTGGTCCCGGCGCGCTGGTGGTGCGTGAAGTGCCGGCCATGCTGGGCAAGGTTGATGTGGCGGGACTGGTGCGTGATCTTGCCGACGAGATCGCCGAACTGGGACAGGGCATGGCGCTTAAAGACCGGTTGATGTATGTCTGCGCGACCATGGCGTGTCACGGATCGGTGCGGTCAGGTCGCAAATTGAACGCCGATGAAATGAACGCGCTGTTGCGGCAGATGGAAGCCACCCCTCATTCCGGACAGTGCAACCATGGTCGCCCGACCTATGTCGAACTTAAGCTGCATGACATCGAAAAGATGTTTGGCCGACGCTAGGGTAGTATTATTCCTTGAGCGTCATATTGCGGGGCAGGCGGGTATTGGCATTGACCCGTGCGCGTTGGATCTGTTCGGCAAACAATCCCTTGGCCGAGGATAAATCCGCATCGCGGAAATCGGTTTTGGCAAGATTGGCGCCGCTCAGGTCACAATTGTGCAATGTCATGCCGCAAAATGATGCGCCTGACAGATCTGAGCCGAGGAACACCGTGTTGCGCAATATGGCATCGGTGAAACGCGCCCCGGCAAGGCGGCTTGCAGCCAAGACTGCCTGATCCAGATTGCAGCCGATGAAATCGCCTGCCGTCATATCGCAACGACGCAGCACCGCCTTTTGGCAATTAGCATTGCGAAATGACACATGCGGCAAGGCACACCGGGTCAGATCAATGCCTTCCAGATCGGCATCACGCAGATCGGCATGTTCGATTGACATCATCGCGCCTTCCTTGCCACCGGTATCAACCCAGAGACGATGCCCCTGAAGGGTTGTCATCAGGTCGATTTCAACCAATTCCTCGTCGATGGCGGTATCAATCGGAACAGTGTCCGCGACTGGTAGTGCCGTTTCGTCGGGGATGGGAACCGCACCAAGGACCTCGCGCACGGAACTGGCAGCATCAAGGTTATAGTCGCGCGCCGATTTTTCCGATGCGATCTCGGCTGTTTCGATGCCGATTGCACCGGTTGCGGGGCGGGCGCTGTTTTTGGCCTGATTATCCGTTTTGGCTGAAGAGAACCTCGATGCTGGTTTGCCTGTTACCGACGCAGCTACACGCGTTGATATTTTTGATTGGGGTGCCGGTTTAATCGTTACAGAAGCAGATGGACGGGTTTTGCGGGATGGCTCGGCCACATTGTCACCTTCGCGGGCCGGGCCGAAGTAATTGCCTTCAAATACAAAACGGCGCGGTTTCCTGATGACAGTCTGAACGATTTTACGCAGGCGATCATCATCGACGGGCTGGCGAAAGACACCTTCGATCCCGGCACTGACCGCATCGTGCATGGCGCGACGGTCCAGTTTGGGGGCACCCAGTAAAACCGGAACCTGATTGCAGAACGGATCGGCCTCAGACGCGCTTTGACGCAATGTGCGGATGGTTGAAATGCCGCGAATGCCATCAAGATAAAGACCGATCAGGATCAGGTCAGGGCGATGGATTTGTGCAAGTTCGACGATGGTGTCGCGATTGTCGCTGGTATGAAAGGCTGCCAGATCAAGTGGTTCGAGCGCGGTTTGCACTGCCTTGATGTTCCGGTCGCTGTAATCGGCATACAGGACGGACAGTTTTTTTTGTGACCGCGATGTCATGAGATCAAGCTTGCCTGCTTTTATCGGGTTTTGTGGCTTGGGCGCATTTGACTTTTATTGATTGCCCGGTATGGAAAAGCTTCGACGCCGTTCCACCGGCGGAATATCCGGGGCGGTGCTTTCGCTTGCTGTTCCCGGGGTTTCTCCGCCGGACGGTGTATTTCCGGTCGGGGAGAATTTAGCTGGGCCACCATTGTCCCCTGTATCGTCGATCATCTCAATGGTGATTTCAACACGCCGGTTTTGTGCGCGCCCTTCGGCTGTACTGTTATCGGCAATCGGGCGGCTGTCGCCGCGTCCCTGAACGACCATTCGGATCGGATCGGTGCCGTTCTGATCAATCATGTAATGCAAAACCGATGTCGCACGCGCCGCCGATAAATCCCAGTTCGAGATATAGGGCGAATTTGATGATACCGGAATATTGTCGGTGTGGCCGGAAACTATAACCTGGCCTTCGGTCTGATTGATGACGGGCACTAGCCGGTTGAGGATCGCTGCAAATTCCGGAGTCATCCCCGAAGAGCCGGATGGAAAGGCAATTTCATTGGGGAAGCGGACGATAACGTCACCATCTTTCCGCTCGACCCCGATTTCGTCGGCCATACCCATTTTATCAAGCACGGTTTCAAGTGTTTCTTCGAGTGCCTCGGCTTTTTCAGCCTTGCTGTCGCCTTCCTTTATCTCGACCTCGGGCGTTTTGACCGGGGGGATGTTGGAAACAACGCGTGGGGTATCAGGGGTTGGTTGTTTCAATGCCTTGCCAAGGATCGAGCCATCCAGTTCGACAACACCAGCCAGTTCATCCTGTTTGGAAAAACCAAAGGCGGCTTTAACCGATCCGGCAATCTGTTTGTATTTGATGACATCCATTTCGGCAAAGGTCAGTAACAGCACGAAGAGCACAAGCAGCAATGACATGAGATCGGCGAATGTCGCCATCCATGCGGGTGCTCCTGCTGCCGGTTTCTTTGCCATTTCTTGTGCCTGTTGCCTTCGGGTATCTCGTTGCGTTAAGGGGGGCGAAAACGGGTTACTCGCCACCTTCTCCTTCGGCATCCTTGGGAATGCCACCTGGCAAATAAGGCCCAAGAATTTCCTTCATGACCATCGGGCTCTGGCTGGACTGTATCTGGACCACCGATTCAATAATCAGTTGCTTGGTGCTTTTAAGCTGTTCGACCTTGAGGGCCAGCTTGTCAGCCACCGGAAGCGCAATCAGGTTGGCCAGAACCGCACCATAGAATGTCGTCAGCATCGCAATCGCCATCGCCGGGCCGATGGCATCGGGGTCCGAGAGGTTGGCCAGCATCTGTACCAGACCGACCAGGGTTCCGATCATGCCAAATGCCGGGGCCGTATCACCAATGCCACGAAACATCAGTTCGCCAAGTTCGTCATTCTGGATCGATTTTTCGACCTCGCTCGATATCGAGCTTCGGATGACTTCGCCGCTGTGACCATCCACGCACATGCGAATGCCGCGCGCCATGATGTCGTTTTCAATCTCGACATTCTCAAGACCAAGCAAGCCGTTCTTGCGAACCAAAGTGGAGAGTTCGATTGCCTTCTCGTAGATCGAAAGCGGATCTTCCTTGGGGTTTTTGAAGGCGATCCTGATCCCGATCTTCAACGACTTGATCACATCGCGCATCGGAAACTTGATCAGCGTTGCCGCCGCCGTGCCACCAAAAACAACCATGATCGATGGTAGATCGACAAAGGCATCCAGGCTGCCACCCATAAGGATGGCGCCAAAGATAACGCCCATACCGGCGACGATCCCGATAAGTGTTGCAATATCCATGATGCTTATTTGTTTTCCGGCGTTATGAGTTTGTGCGGCAAAAGCCGGTTCTGGCTTACAAGAGGTGATTTCTCTTGCTGGTTGGCAGGCTGCTGATTTGTGGTAGCAAACATCAGAACGCGGTACCCCTGATACGTGTCATGGTGTTGGCGACTATCTTTTCTGTTTCATTCCATCAAATTGGGAGGCTGCAGACCGATTTTCCATAGCAAATGGACAAAATCCGGCATAATTCGTTCGCTGCTGCGAACAGTCCATGCCTGTGCTACTCCCAATCCGCATATATGCTTAGCGTGAATGGCTAGTGCATACTATACGTTTGTTAGTCGACTTTTGTCGGGGGCTCAACCCACCGGCAAGGATAGTCAGCCTAATTCAAACGATGTAATGCCAAACGTCATTCCAAGGTTCAGTTCGGGGGCTTTGCCGCGATACATGCGCGCGGTTTCAAATTCCGCCTGCATGCCATGTTCTTCAACCAATGCGCGTGCAGCTTCATTGCCATCCGGAATATCAAGATAAATCGGCTGATCCTGATCCTTGCGGGTGGCAAGCAGGGCGTGGAAAAGGGTGCGGGCATCGTCGATATTGTCGGCAAAAAGCGGCCCGACCTTGTGCCCGATGCGACAGGGACGGATCACGCCATAACCGCGCAATCCCATCGGCCCGCGAAGGGCCAACGCGGTATGTTTTTCCGTCGAAATCCAGCCGCGCAGAAACTCGATCCGGCTTTCGGGGAACAGGTTGCAGGTTTGTTCGAACGCGTCAATGATCGCGATATCATTGATCAGAAGTTCAAAAAGATCATCGGTTGGCGGGGTTGATGCGCTTAACACACCGCCAAAACGCAAATTGCGATGGGCCAACTCAAAGCCGGATTTGCGATAGTTTTCCTGCTGATCGACAACACCATCAAGACCGATTGTCTTGGCAACCGCTTCACCAAGCACGGTTTCCCAAAGACGTAAACCAAGACCTTCGCCGCGGCGATCCGGTCGGCAGATATAGAAGCCGACAAATCCGTAGTCCGAATTGTAATGCACGGCCGAAATCACGGCGGCCAGCCCCTGTTTGTCAAACGCGCCCCAAAATCCCAGCGGGTCGGTATTGAAAAACGCATCCGCATCCGAGAATCCCGGATTCCAGCCTTCCTGTGCGGCCCAGTCAACGGCAGTGGCAAATTCAAAGGATTTCAGGCGGCGGATTTTATCGGTCATGGCGTGCTATTTCGTCTTTGTGGATCATGGACTTCCAGCCATTCATGCGTTGACGCATCATCTGACCGGTGCAGTTTGGGCCATGATGTAACATGAGCCCGCGATTGTAATGACAATAATTTTATTGAGAATGCCTATCAGTTTTATTATCAATGGAACGCGACTTCATGCCGCCCGTCATCGCCACCGAAAGCCACCTTATGTCTGTAAAAACCGATAGCCCCCTGATTGCCAAAACCCGTGTCGTGCTGTCCGGCAGTGCTGATGCCGCAAATGCGGTTGCGGCCTATTATGCCGAACACGACTGCGATGTGACGAATGATGACAACGGAGCGACGATCTCCCTGTCGGTCGGGCATCTGATTTTGCGGCCCGGTGAAAAGCACCTTGATATCGAAGTCGGATCAAAAAGCGAGGCCGGTGTTGCGCAGATGAAGGCAGCACTTATCGCCATTCTGCAAAGCATCGTACCTGAAGCCGGTCTTGACTGTCGCTGGAAGGGTGCAGGGGAAAGCAATGGCAAGCTGCCGAACTTCCGCGAACTTCGCGTCGTCGGGGTAACGGACCTTTCATCGCATATGCGCCGGTTGCGGCTTGTGGGCGATGATCTGGAATTTTACGACGGCGATGGCATTCACATGCGCCTTTTGATCCCGCCACGCGGTGTTGTCGACCCGCAATGGCCGACCTTGGCCCCCAATGGCATGGTGGTTTGGCCGGAGGGCGAAGATGCGGTTGCGCCGCGGGTTTATACCATCCGCCGGATTGATGCCACGGCAGGATGGATCGAAGTCGACTTTGTCATGCATGGCGATAATGGACCCGGTTCGGCCTTTGCGCTTAATGCGCAACCCGGTGACCGGATCGGCATGACCGGGCCGCTTGGCGGGGAACTGCCCGATGCCGACTGGTTCCTGTTTGCAGGCGACGAAACAGCTCTTCCGGCGATTGGTCGTTATCTTGAAGAATTGCCCGAACATGCCAGCGGCCATGCGGTGATCGAGGTGGAAAGCACAGCCGATATCATTGATCTTGCAACCAAAAGCCGGATTGCGATTGAATGGGTATGCCGCGATCTGTATCCATCATCCGATGCCAGCCCGATCCGCGATGCGATCAGCCGTATCGAGGTTCCCAAGGATGCAACCCGCGTCTATTGCTGGGCCGGGGTGGAGCAGGCGAGCTATAAATCCATCCATCAGATGTGGCGCAAGGAAGCCGGCCTGGGCCGTGATCAGTGTCTCGCCATGACCTTCTGGCGCAAGACGGCCTGATCTTTGTTCAGGTGCTATTGGACTGATTTGTTCCGGTCATGCAGGTCGGGGGCGAAATGGGCGATGGCCTGATCAAGATCGACCAGAATTTCCGCAACTAGCTGATTGCTTGGTGGCGTATCTGCCAGTTCGATCACGGCGCGAATGATATCCTGATTGGTCGGACGGGCACCTGTCGCGATGGCTTTGGCGTGATCGAACACTTGTTGACGTGCCGCAAGAAAGGCCGCGATTTCGTCGGCAGCCGACAGATCGTTTCCTGATTGTGTGTCATGCAATGCCCGTTTCAGTGACAGGCCGGTCATATGGCTGCTGCTGGCAAAAAGGGTGGCAGTGATCATGCGAAATGCCAGCGCATCCTGCGCCAGCTTTTGACGGACAGCCGGATCGCTGATGACGTTTAGCGCGAAAAGGTCGGCTTCGATTTCATTGTCGCGTTCCTTGCTGCCGCCATCGCCAAAATGTGACGGATCGCAATGGCGCACTTCGTGGCGCATCAGCCAGCCATAGGTCAGATTGGCACTGCTGGCATAGTGAAGCTGATCGCCAAACCAGCCGCGCATAAGGTCTGCGAAAATTTCAGTCCCGCTACCCGGCGAGATTTTTGCCGGAATGAAAATCTGGCAGGGAACTGCCTGATTATTGCCGCGGCGTCCCGATACGGTAAAGGGCGATCGTGGAAGTTTGGCAAACAGCAGATCCGCACCCTTGATGTTATCAAGGCCAAGCGTCTGATCAATGATCGACAGAAACGCATCGCGGTCGGCAAAGCTATGCAAGGCGACCTTTTCATAACGGTTCAGGTCACGTTCAATGTCGGCAAGGGTTCTGAATTCCTGCGCTTTTGCAGGTAATGCCACGCCACCCGCCATGCCTGACAGCAGACAGCTAAAACAGGCAGCCGACAGATAACGACGGAATACAGATTTCACCATGCTCCCAGTATGCCGTTCTGGAACGCTCAGGGCGAGATCAAACTGGTGTCGGTTTCAGGCGCCCAGCTTGCGGGCGGCGGCAATTGCACGGCGGATTTTTGCCAATCGGCGCGATGCCCGTTTAAGATCAAGTGTTGATCCGGTCAGTTTTGTCATTGTCATGCAAGCCTCCTTTACGCTTCGGCGCGCTGGCCGGTGCGTTTGCGTTGCGGTCCGAACAGACAGGCCAGCAACAGGATGATACCGGAAATCGTGGCAATCATGCCCGCCGCACTGACCGCATAAGGCGACCCGAACCAGCCCGGCCCATATCCGGCAAAAACATAACCCAGAACGGCCGAGATCACGGCAAATGCGACACTCCAGCCGATCTGTCGGCCAAGCTGGTTGGTCATCAACCGGGCTGCTGCAGGCGGGCAGACAAACATCGCAATCACAATGATCGATCCGACCGCATCAAAGGCCGCAACCGCGGCAATCGCCGTTACCACGACAAGTGCAAACCCGAGCACGCGGGTGCGAATGCCAATCGCCTCGGCAAACGCGGCATCAAAGGTCGATATTTTCAGTTCTTTCCAGAACAAAGTGATGAACAGCACAATCGCCAGAAGAACGACCGCCAGACGTGGCAGTTGCGGTGGCAGGGTCGCCAGTGCCACCGGGTCAAGCAACGATTGCCAGCCTTCGGCATCAAACCAGATCAGGCTTTCAAGATTCCCCAAAAGCGCATGCTGGACATCGATATGAACCGAACTGGTATCTGTCATTTCCAGAAACAGTACACCGGCGGCAAACAGGGTGGTGAAAACCAGCCCCATGGCCGCGCCCGGTTCGACCCGGCCCAGCCGTTTGACGATCTCAATCAGGATGACGGCAACGATTGCCGCACCGCCGGCCCCGATCATCATCGGGACCGCCGTGATGGTGCCGGTGACCAGAAAGGCCGCAACAATACCGGGCAATACCACGTGGCTGATGGCATCCCCGATCAGTGCCTGACGGCGCAGCAACAGGAAGTTGCCGGGCAGGGCACAGGCAACCGCACCCAGAATACCGATCACAATCGGTGTCAGGCTGAGCTGAACAAATTCAGCACCCAGGGCGGTTATCAGATTATCGATCATGCAGGGGCTCCGGACTGTTCGGAAATCACGCGGTCGATTTCATCAATCTGGTCGGGCGTCATCATGTCTTCAATCGGGGTCAGTCCGTCATAACGTTCAATGGCCGAATCATCGGGCAGGATGCGCCGCGCCATCGCCCAGCGCGCTTCGTCCCGGGCGGCTTTTTGCGATGCGGTTTTACCGCGCAGGGTCGCCACCCCGTCACGCCGGATCATGCCCGACTGACGCAGAATACGAAGCGTAAATCCGTCATAGATCGGTTCGCGCCGCGCCAGTGCCAGAAGCCCCTGTCGACGATGCACGCGCCGCTGGAACCGCCAATGACGCAGGGCCGATGCCAGACCGCCGCGAAGTGGTGAAAACAGGGCAGAGATGACGAAAAACCCGAAAGCCACCAGAACAATGATCGGGCCGGTCGGAAGGGATGCCACAGCCGCCGACAGCACCGCACCGATATAACCCGAAAGCCCGCCAATCGCGGCGGCAATGCCGATCATCGGCCCGACCTGATTGGTCCAGAACCGTGCCGTGACTGGCGGAATGATCAGAAGGGCAACAATCAGGATCAGCCCGACAATCTTAAGCCCGATCACCGTGACAATCAGCGCCAGCCCCATCATCGCAAGATCAATATGGCGTACATTGATGCCGGTTGTGGCTGCATATTCCGGATCAAACGCCACCAAAGTCATCGGACGACGCAGCATGAAAACAAAGGCGGTGGCAAGGGCCCCGGCGATGGCGATTGTGGTCGCCTCGCTGATCAGCATGCCCGCGGTTGATCCCAGCAGGAAGTTTTCAAGCCCGGCCTGACGGCCCGACGACATGGTTTGAATGATGGTTAGAAGGACAATGCCAAGACCAAAGAAAACTGACAAAACGGCGCCAATTGCGGCATCCTCGGTCAGACGGGTCTGACGCGTGATCCATTCGACCATCAAAAGGCCGATGCCCGATGAAATGGCCGATCCGATGATCAGACCGGGCAACCAGCGGCCATCGCCGCCAAAGGCTACCATCAACATGAATGCAATGCCGACACCGGGCAGGGTGGCGTGACTGATCGCATCGGAGACAAGTGCGCGTTTGCGCAGGAAAATAAACGCACCAGCACCTCCGCCGGCAAGACCTAGCAAGCCGGCCCCAACCGCGACAAGGGCGCTGTTATATCCGGCCTGCAGGAAGAGGGCGCTTATGAAGTAGTCAAGAAAACTCATCTTAAGGGTTCCGATGGCTTTGCCGGGGCGGATACGGGATCAGGCAAGACGCAATTCATCGATATGCGTGGTCGCCAGCCGCCCGCCATAGGTTTCCTGCAAATTCGCGGCGGTAAAGGTGGTGTCGACCGGGCCTTCGGCAATGCGGCGCACATTGATCAAAAGCACGCGGTCAAAATACTCGGCAACCGTGGAAAGGTCATGATGCACGCAAACAACTGTTCGGCCTTCCGCCTTAAGGTCTTTCAGGACGGCGACAATCGCCCGCTCGGTCGCGGCATCTACCCCGGCAAAAGGTTCATCGAGAAGGTAAAATTCGGCATTCTGTGCGAGTGCGCGCGCAAGGAAAACACGTTGCTGCTGCCCGCCGGAAAGCTGACCGATCTGACGGGTTGCGAAATCGGCCATGCCGACCCGATCAAGGCATTCCATCGCGGCTTGGCGATGACGCGCCCGCCAGAAACGAAACAGCCCGACCGAGCCATAAAGCCCCATCAGGACAACATCGATGACGCGCGCAGGGAAATCCCAGTCCACACTGGCGCGTTGCGGCACATAGGCCACCCGGTCACGCGCCTCGTGGAATGGTTTGCCAAAAATGCGAACTTCACCCGACAGGCGCGGAATAACGCCAAGTGTCCCTTTGAGAAAAGTCGATTTACCCGCACCGTTCGGCCCGATGATCGCCGTCATGGAGCCCGCCGGGATAGAGGCATCGACGGAAAAAACAGCCGGTTTGTTGCCATAGGACACTGTAAGGCCACGAACCGTGAGTGGCGCGTCCTTGGCCGCGACATCAACGATCTTTCCGGCTTCTGCAATCAGTTCTGCGTTGCTCATGACAGTTCCTTCGATGGCGCGGCTCAGGAGCCGGCGGCCAGTTTGCCCTGCATCCCGGTGGCCGGGGCATCGCCGCCAAGCGCACGGGTGATCAGGGTCGCATTATGGTCGATCATGCCGATATATGTGCCTTCATAGGTCCCGGGCTCTCCCATAGCATCGGAAAACAGGGTGCCGCCGATTTCCACTTTCTGTCCGCGTGCCGCAGCACCCTCTATCAGGGCACGCACATTACGCTCCGGCACGGAACTTTCAACAAAGACTGCGGCAATCTTGCGATCAACGATGGTGTCGACCAGTTCCTCGACCCGGCGAAGGCCGGCTTCGGATTCCGTTGAAATGCCCTGAATGCCCAGAACCTCGAAATCATAGCCGCGACCGAAATAGCTGAACGCGTCATGCGCGGTCAGCAGCACACGGCTTTTTTCCGGCACGGTTTTTGTGACAGATCGCATGTAGGTAATCAGCTTTTCGATATCGGCAATATGTTTGTCGGCATTGGCGCGATAGGTGGCCTCACCCTCGGGATCGGTCTTGATCAGTGCGTCGCGTACAGCCAGAACCACGGTTTCCCACAATTGCGGATCCATCCAGACATGGGGGTCATAACGGCCCTTATATTCGGCGTGGCTCAAGAGCTTTGACTTGTCGATCGCTTCGCCGACGGCAATGACATTGCGGCGCTTTTCCAGATCAAGGAAAAATTCCTCAAGCTGCGCTTCAAGATAAAGGCCGTGCCACAAAACCAGATCGGCGCGCGCCATGGCGGCAATGTCGCTGCGTGTCTGGCGATAGGAATGCGGATCAACCCCGGGGCCCATCAGGGCCGTGACCTTGGCGCGGTCGCCTGCAACCTGGCGGGCGGTATCGGCGATCATGGAGGTGGTGGCGACAACATCAATAGGCTTCGCAGACGCACCTGTCACCGAAACGGCCACAAAGCCGCAGATGGCTGCAAGGGCAAAACCGAAATACCGGGCGATACGGCGAAGCAACATATGAGGCGATCCTGTGATGCAAGTTAAAATCAGTCTGCTAATATCCCCTATTTATGTGCGGACTTTTAAAGTTAGTCAAGGCTAAATTGATTTTTGCGTGCTATGTTGATATGAAGGCTTCGGAGATTTCAAAGGAGATAGGAATGGGCGATCCGAGCGCGCGTCACCCGCGACACAACAAGGCCGAAGTTTTCGCGCAATTGCGCTACGCCCATGCGCGGGAGGTGACCGAGGATTACGTCGAAATGATCGCCGACTTGATCGAGGAAGAGGGCGAAGCGCGATCCGTCGCCCTTGCCGAACGCTTTGGCGTAACGGCGGCGACGGTCAATAATACGATCAAACGCCTGGAGCGCGATGGTTTCGTCACCAGCCGCCCATACCGCTCGATTTTCCTGACCGATCAGGGTAAAGAGCTTGCCGAAAAATGCCGCAAGCGCCACGAGATCGTCTATAATTTCCTGATCGCACTGGGCGTCGACCCTGCTATTGCGGAATTCGATGCCGAGGGGATTGAGCACCATGTGAGTGAGGAAACGTTGGCGGCTTTTTCCAAGTTTTCTGGAAATTAGGCGTTAGTCTTTTGTTATGGAAGGAAAATTCAAGGTCTGTCCTTTATCTTGGTTGAGCTACTGTTCCTTCTTCTTTTACGATATCTGGTGGTGATTTGAACGACAAAACATTAATAACGGTTATTGTTCCAGTATTTAATCATTGGGATATTGTTCCAAGTCTTATGGAGAAAATTGATCGACAATCATTGGATAAAAATAAATTTGAGTTGCTGGTTGTCGATAATTCTTCGGATATTACCTCGAATAAATTTGCCTGGCCAGTATGGGCGCGTTTGCTGACATGTTCGACACCTGGGTCATATGCAGCAAGGAACACAGCAATAAGGTCAGCCAGAGGGAAATTGCTAGCGTTTACGGATGCGGATTGCTTGCCCGATTCTGACTGGCTTGAAAATGGCTTAGAGTATTTTAGTCGTCATCATGACGAAAAGAGGATTATTGCTGGAGCAATTAAAGTTTTACCTCAAAATTTTGAGCATATGACTCGAAGCGAAGTTTTTGATGTAGTTATGGGGTTGCCACAAGAGCGTTATGTTAAGCGAGGGTATGGTGTGACTGCGAATTTAATAGTTCCCGCAAGCGCTTTTGAGGAAGTTGGTTTGTTCGATGAGGCGAGGTTTTCTGGCGGGGATGCAGAGTTTTGTCGGCGCGCATTAAGTAATGGGTGGAAGCTTGAATATTGTCGATTGACTAGTGTGGTTCATCCCGCCCGTCGAGAATGGAAGGAGTTGAAAACAAAGCAGAAGAGAGTAAAGGGAGGGCAATTGAAATCTGGACCTGTTTCTAGAAGGATTATGTTTGTGGTGGTTTCTTTTGTTCCTCCTTTCAGGCAGTTTTATTTTGCATTGAAATCTTCACGTCTTTCATTCCGGCATAGGGTTTCTGTCTGTGTCACGTGGTGCAGGCTTTGGATCGTCGGATTGTCTGAGGTTTTGAGACTGTTATGTGGTGGGCAGCCTGAGAGACGTTAAGTCGAACTAGTCAGCCGGTGGTGAAAAAATTGAAGATCATATATTTGCATCAGTACTTTAATACGCCAGATATGTCAGGAGGTACTCGATCTTATGAGATGGCCCGACGGTTGGTTGAGTGGGGGCATGAGGTTCATATTGTAACAAGCTGGCGAAACATTACTGACAAGGAAGGCTGGTTCGAAGAGACGATAGATGGAATCAATGTTCATTGGTTGCCCGTCCCCTATCACAATGCTATGGCATTTTGGGCGAGGATGCGTGCCTTTATTCGCTTCGCATCAAATGCGGGCGTGCGGGCGACGAGCATCGGTGGAGATGTCGTGTTCGCAACAAGTACGCCGCTGACAATTGCGTTGCCTGGGGCGTTGGCTTCTTGGCTCCTTAAGATTCCTATGGTTTTTGAAGTTCGTGATCTTTGGCCAGATGTGCCGATTGCTATGGGTGCACTAAAGAATCCGCTAGCCAAAATGGTTGCTCGACGACTGGAGCGCTTTGCCTATCAGCGGTCGTCCCATGTAATTGCTCTTTCGCAAGGAATGGCTGATGGAGTGATCTTGACGGGGTGTCCAAAAGAGCGTGTCAGCGTCATTCCTAACAGCTCTGATCTCGATCTTTTCGCATACAATGCAACTGGCGCAAAGAGTTTTAGACAACTGCATCCCGAGTTAGGTGACGGTCCTATAGTGCTTTATCCTGGAACCTTGGGCAAGGCAAATGGGGTAGCCTATTTAGTACATTTAGCGCAAAAAATATTACCTCATCGGGCTGATGTGCGTTTCGTTGTTATTGGGGAGGGAGCTGAGGCCGACTACATTAGGAGAGAAGCAAAGAAGTGCGGCGTTGCTGGGGTTAATTTTTTCCAGTATGCGGCGATGCCTAAGAGGCGATTGGTTGATGCGTTCAGTGCCGCATCTGTAGTAGTTTCCCTTTTCGTTGATGAGCCTGCATTACAGGCAAATTCCGCAAATAAGTTTTTTGATGCCCTAGCTTCTGGTACTCCTGTTGCAATCAATTACCAGGGGTGGCAAGCTACTTTAATTAAAGAGAGTGGAGCCGGAGTTTCTATGGGGGCGGACCCAAGTGCTGCAATGCCAATATTATTAGATATTCTTAACTCTCCAGAGCGTTTGGCTGATTGTGGAATGAAAGCCCGCAAATTGGCGGAGCAACATTTTTCAAGAGATTATTTAGCTCGAAAGCTTGAGACAACTTTAAAGCATGCTGTTGGGGAGGGGGTATGAAGCGATTGTTCGATTTGTTTGCTGCATCCCTTATTTTTCTTTTGCTTTGGCCGCTAATGTTGCTGTTAGCGGGGGTGATATACTGTAAAATTGGGCGACCAGTGTTGTTTCGACAAGTTCGAGCTGGGTTCCATGCAAAACCGTTTACTATGTATAAGTTCCGGACAATGCTGGATGTTGTAGATACCGATGGTTTGCCTCTTCCCGATGATTTGAGGATGACAACTTTAGGGCGATCTTTGAGAGCATCTAGCTTAGATGAATTGCCGGAGCTCTGGAATGTTCTTAAAGGGGATATGAGTTTGGTTGGCCCGCGTCCTTTGCTGATGGAATATGTTCCACTTTACAATTCGGCGCAATTACGTCGTCACGAGGTTCGACCAGGAATTACAGGTTGGGCGCAAGTAAATGGTCGAAATGCTCTTACCTGGGATGAAAAATTCAAGCTTGATCTTTGGTATATTGAGAATCGTACTTTTAGGCTGGACTGTAAAGTGCTGTGGTTGACTATTTGGAAAGTTTTGCTGGGGGATGGGGTGTCAGCGACCGGGAGTGCTACAATGCCGAAGTTCAAAGGTAATAAATATTAAAAGAGTTCGCTTTTCTTGTTTTTTCATAATTGCATGGAAATTTTTCTCTGTATTGTGAGAGAGTTTGGTCGATCCAAAGCTGTTTTTTGTGTGATTTATAAAAATAACGGTATTGGTTTATGTTTAATTTTAGTGATGGTTGTTTTATTATGTTTTTTTTGATGAGTGATGTGTTTTTGCAATTTAATATTTATGTTGAATGTGTTTATTGAGGTGTTAATTTTTTGACTATGAGTATTCTTGGTTGTTCACCGAGTGCCTGATTCGAATTAGTAAATATCTGTTCTAAAAAGTAGAGTAAAATGCTGAACACTCCTTTTTCCCCATGGCCAAGTTTTAGTTCAGAAGAGGCTGAAGCTGTTTCTCAAACTTTATTATCTAACCAAGTTAATTATTGGACAGGGGAAGCAGGACGGCTGTTCGAAAAGGAGTTCGCTGAATGGTGTCAAACCCGGTATGCAATCGCTCTTGCTAATGGAACTTTGGCTCTTGATCTTGCTTTGAAAGGATTGGGGGTCGGCAGTGGGGATGAGGTAATTGTCACACCTCGTACATTCATTGCTTCGGTGTCGTGTGTGATTAATGCTGGAGCAACTCCTGTGTTTGCGGATGTCGATCCGAATAGTGGGAATATTACTGCGGAAACGATAAAAAAAGTTTTGTCTCCCAGAAGCAAGGCAGTGATCTGTGTCCATTTGGCAGGCTGGCCTTGTGATATGGATCCGATAATGGCCTTGGCTGACGAACATGATTTGGGAGTTGTTGAGGATTGTGCTCAGGCTCATGGAGCTCTTTACAAAGGACGTCCTGTAGGAGGTATTGGACACATAGGGGCTTGGAGTTTTTGTCAGGACAAGATCATGACAACTGGTGGTGAAGGAGGCATGGTTACAACAGACGATGAGGCTATGTGGCGTTCGATGTGGGCTTTTAAAGATCACGGTAAAAGTTATTCAGCTGTTTACGAAAAACAGCACCCGCCGGGGTTTAGGTGGCTTCATGATGATTTCGGCACTAATTGGCGGATGTTGGAGATGCAGGCGGTTATCGGGCGAATTCAATTAAGAAAAATGCCCGGCTGGTCTTTTGCTAGGAATAAAAATGCGCTTAAGCTCCTGAGTGCTCTTCATCCGTTTCTGACTGAGGCAGGTCCTGTTCGGTGTCCTGTCCTGTCAGAAATCTCCTCTTCAGGAGAGTGGGCGACATCTACCCTGAGTAGGCATGCATTTTACAAGTTTTATTTATATGTTCGTCCCGAGAATCTAGCTTCAGGGTGGAATCGAGACAGAATTTTGAATGAAATAAATTTAAGTGGAGTCCCCTGTTATCAAGGGAGCTGCTCGGAAGTATATCTTGAAAAAGCTTTTGCGGATACCGAGTGGCGCCCCTCTGGTAGGCTGCCAAATGCTAAGGTACTAGGTGAAACATCTTTAATGTTTCTGGTCCATCCAACATTGACGGATGCAGAAATAACTAAATCATCTCAAGTTCTTCGAAATGTACTGTGCTCCGCATCAAATTTTCGTTGAATCAGCTGTACTACATAGCTGTAAGGGAAGCTAAGTAGCTTAAGTTTTTGACTTTGTCGTCTGGGTTATAAGCTCATACTGGAATGGGGGTTGAAAATGACGTGTGTTGGTCCGGATTTCGGGAGGACTTGAGTTGAACTAGGACGGAAGGCTGAAGCAGATGTTTTTGATGAATAGGCTTCGCCGATTTTCTGGGAAAATAAAAAAAGTTGAACGGTATATTCTGGTTTAAATAACCTACTGACCAACCTGACAACTTCGCCATATTCTCTCCGTTTACCACCGATTGGCCTAGCGCAAAAAGTGGATGATCTACTAAGAGTTAAGAAACGCTTTAAGAATTTCTCAATTTAAAGTTTCTTCTTATCATATTTCGAAGTCGTGAAAGTTTGAGTTTATAAAAGAAGATCGGGCGCAGCTATGTTTGAAACCCGTCAAAGGAAACACCGTATTTTTCTGCGGTATACCTCACTCTGTCTAAATCTATACTATCAATATTTCTTTTAGGTGATAGGGAGGATAGAGTATCATACTCTAAATCGAGAATAATTTTCTGTGCTAGATGTTCAATTGTCGAAATATCTTGGGGGCTAAGCGTGCATTTATACTTTCCTATGCTTTCTTTTGATACTCCACTTCCGATAGTTATTTCTCTATCTTGATATGACGAGTTTGATGAAGAAACAGAATTGAGCGATTCCCAGTCATACTTGTCAGCATCTACGCCAATGAAAGATAGGATCTCTTGTATTTTTTCTTCTGTATTCATGACAAGGTCTTCGTATCTCACAATCTTTATGTTAGTGTCGGCTTGGTTTTTTTTATAAAAATTGTAGCTATTTACTTGAGTTAGAGTGTTCATAAGTGATAGGATTTTGGCTTCATCTTTGTTTGATGTAATCCTCATGGTTCTGAGAAAACAAGATGAATAAACGTCCCTCGGGTCTCTCATCATTATTATAAATTTAACATCATCAAAAAATTCTTTTATTAAATAGTATTCTCCAAGGAGTTGTGTTGTTTTTATTCCTGAGATAATCGGATTAACCTTAGATGGAGAATTTTCCTGGATTTTTTTTAAAAGCAAGTATTTGAAAAAAAGGTGGTTTGATTTTTTTGATAGGCCACAAAAACTGGAAACACCTTTTTTGTCGAATGGGATTCGATTGTTTGGATCCGTGATCAAAATAGATGGGGAAATATTTTTTCTTAAATAGTTTGAAAGTTCTCTAATGAGTAGAACATTGTCGTTGGCGAAGCAAATGTCTTCATGCCTCTGATGGTTGTTGAAGCGAGAATATAGACACTCGCCTATTAAAGTCGTCCCGCTTCGCATGGCACCGGACACTAGCAAAAAACCTTTCGGTTCAAGCAGCTTGAGTCTCGATTCAAAATCTCGATACTCTAATTTTGCTTTAAATTTTCCAATATGTTTCTGTTTTAGTCCTTTTATTCTATTCTTCACATTTTTCACTGCAGCGGATAGTATGGGTTTCATATTGGTGTCCTCGTATCTTCTTATTGGAGTATAAAATGAATCATTTTACTAACCTATTAGAAGATAGGTTGTACTATGTGCTTTTGTCAAAGAGTACTTTTGGAATGTAAATTTTGTGTCAATATATCAAGTCTCATGGCTCTGATTGATCCATTACATCCTCCAATTATTCTTTTTCGTAAAATCCATTATAATTTAGTGCGAGATAGCATGCACGTGATGATATCACGTGCATTTGGAGCGTTGCTTATATACATTATGTATGCGCCAGTTTCGTGGCAAGTAATTAGGATAAGGATATATTCAACGCCACCATTGTGTAGGACCTGGTTGCCGTAAAGTAAACTATGCTGCATTCAAATTCCAATGCTCTTTACTTCAATCAAGGCAGATCTTGATATAGTTTATCTTAGTGAGGTTGTGTGTGACCTATTTCTTTCGCTTTATGGACTGTAATCTTCAGGAAAGAACCGATGTTGTAGTTAGGTCTATGAAAGAAAATTTGTCTACAATATAGTGTGATGTTGTTGAATGGGCAGGTGTTATATAAATTACTCAATTTTTCACTATTATGTCGAATTTTTACCAAAAAGTAATGTAGCATATGAAATTTATCATCGAACTCAAGTGTGTCATCAAAATTGTGTTTTTGTATTCAAATTTGTTGATTGTTTGATTCTTGACTTTTTAAGGGTATGAGGATGGGCAAGAGTTTTCCTTTTAATACTGAGATGATAAGTGAATGGATTTGGAAAATCGAAAAAGATCTACGTTTGTTGGAAAAAGAAGACGATGGAGTATATTATTGGAGATTAATTAGGTTTCCTTTATGGCTTGCTTTACATGAAAAATCAGGACTTATGAGTGAATTGCATCCAAGACGAAGCTTAACAAATCGGTTCCAAATTCTTCTCCGTCTTCCCAAAGCAATAACAAAGTATAATCCGTTTTTTGTGCGTCGTCAGATCAAAAGCATCATTCTCCCACATAGTAGACTGATTGATGGTGTTGAGATTCATTCTTATCCTGTAATGAAAAATCTAAAGTCACGCGAATATTTATTGCTTTATCAAGGATGGTATGGAGAGCAATTGGCCGAATCTAAAAATCTAATTTTTCCTTTGATTCTTGACGCCATCAAAAGAAGAAGCCTCCATCAAAGGATTAGGTTAAATAGCGATACGCAATCTTTGATGGCAGAAGCAGAAATCGCACTACTTGAAACTTTCGGTTTTCGAGTCGATCTTTGCAAATTAGCGATAAATCATATTGGGATTTTCCAACGGAGTAGGAGAATCTATCATCGTTTGTTCCGTTGTTTACAGGCGCAGGAACTTTATGTGGTTGTTGGTTACACCACTGCCCACATGGCAGCTATAGATGCCGCCCACGCTTGCGGCATGCGCACGGCTGAAATTCAGCATGGCTCCTATACCGTATATCAACCCGCATACGGATTTCCTAATTACCTCAAAGACGTACCGTATAGTCCTAAATATTTTCTTTCTTTGGGAGATTTTTGGGTTAGGTCGGCATCCTTACCGCGTAACACTAAACCAAAAGTTATTGGCGCAGATGTTCTACATCGTTACATTCAAAACTATCTTAATAAGACTAAAATACCAAAAAGCATTCTGTTTATTTCTCAGGGGACCGTAGCTCTAAAGCTGTGCCAAATTGCCATCGAATGCGCAAAAATGGTACCTTGTTATAGCATTACCTATCGATTGCATCCAAGAGAGGCATTGGAAAAGTACAAATCTTTATTTCCGGCGGACACATTGCCGGAGAATTTTCGTTTTTCCTGTGACGAGGTATCCACTTTAGCTATGCTCTCGGAAGCGGAAATTGTTGCCGGGGTTTATTCTACTTCGCTGTATGAAGGAATGTTACTGGGGTGTCGGACTTTGTTGCTGAATTTGCCGGGAATAGAGCATATGAAGGCAGTTTTGGAACGGGGGGATGCATTGATGGTAGATGACGCTGAAAGCTTTTGCGCTCATTTAAAAAATGCGCCCAAATGCCAAAGTCCCTACGACTATTATGCAGTACCTAAAGAAATTTCTTGGGATTAATTCTCCTCTTTTAGTGCTCTTTCCTGCATGAGCAAAGTGACGAGAGTAAAGTCAAGTTCTTCGTCTATATCAACAGATCGGTTTCTTGGCATTACGTAAAGCTGGGTATCCAGATAGAAGAGCTTTGGGTCCTCAAGCAGCACGTCGCGTTTCCAGCCATAAATTGAACCGTTCATGTCAAAACAGTCTGGGCTGTCTTGACGGCGAAGCACATCGATATTAGGGGTTTTACTCAGAAACACTTTGCCGTCTTTTGAGCGCTCAACAAGATTAAAGTAGGGGGAGCGATGTGCTACTGTACCAGTTATGACATTGCTCGCACCTGTTTCAAGTAGAATATCGACACAGGCTAAAATATCCTTTGGTACCCGTAAAGGGGATGTCGCATCGAGGTCGAAATGATAATCGACTTTTGCCCCCAACTCGGCTTCTGCCGTTTCAAGTGCGTGTACGATGGCCGGAATTTTGCCTGCAGTATCAGAAGCAAGTTCACTGGGGCGTTTAATGATAATATCAGCTCCATATGCGCGGGCATTATCAAGGATTACGTCACTATCGCTGCTAACAGCAACCGCAGTGAAAATTCCAGCTTTTTTTGCTTGCTCGATAGAATATGCGATAAGTGGGCGGTCAATGAGTGTACGGATATTTTTCCCCGGCACTCCCTTAGAGCCTCCGCGAGCACATATGGTACATAAAAACGTATGTTTGTCGAGCTGGCTCATGATGTTAATTTATCTTTGAATGGTTCTTCTTCTGGTTCGAAGCGAAGGTCAGGTCGATATGATTATATACAAAGATAGAGAAAAATTTTCCTGAAGACAATGAGTTCCTGAAGCAAGTACAGAAAACCATTGCTTTTTAGATGCAGTGCCCCTACGACAGGAAAGCCGCTTGAGGCAGCAGGATAGCAAGGTGTTTGCGCGTTCTTAATTTTCCAGCCCGCAAGCTGCGACAGTATAAAATACGATGGCAGAGAACGGACCGGACGAATATGCAATTGGAAAACAAAAAAATTTTGGTAACCGGCGCTGATGGCTTCATAGGTTCTCACTTGACCGAGCATCTGGTGCGAAGCGGATATGACGTCCGTGCCTTCTGTCTTTACAACTCCTTTGGTTCGCTAGGCTGGCTCGATACCCTGGATAAGGACCTGAAAAACGGCTTCGAGCCATTTTTGGGGGATATTCGAGATCCTCATGGTGTGCGTGCCGCTATGCTCGGGTGTGATGTGGTGCTGCACCTAGCAGCGTTGATTGCGATACCCTACTCCTATCACAGTCCTGCTACCTATGTGGACACGAACATCGTCGGCACGTTGAATGTGCTGCAGGCAGGGCGCGATCTCGAAGTGTCTCGTATTGTTCATACTTCAACCAGCGAAACTTATGGCACAGCCCAATTCGTGCCGATTTCCGAAAATCATCCGCTCGTGGGGCAATCTCCCTACTCTGCTTCGAAAATTGGTGCGGATCAAATGGCTTTGTCATTCCATAAGTCATTTGATACTCCGGTGACTGTATTGCGCCCGTTTAATACTTATGGCCCCCGTCAATCGGCGCGTGCCGTTATTCCCACGATTATATCTCAAATTGCAGCAGGGGAGCGCAGTATTAGATTGGGTAGCATCTTGCCCACGCGTGACTTCACATTCGTTACTGACACAGTAAGTGGCTTTGTTGCCATCGCTGGCTGTGACGCTGCTATAGGTGAGGTAGTGAATATTGGCAGTAATTTTGAAATCTCCATCGGCGATACAGTAGATGTGATTGCAAAAGTCATGGAGGCCGAAGTTGAAATTATAGCCGATGAGCAACGCATACGTCCTGAAAAGAGCGAAGTGGAACGCCTTTGGGCAGATGCCAGCAAAGCGCAAAATCTATTCGGCTGGGCTCCACAATATGGAGGGTCGATCAAGGAGTTTCAGAAAGGAATAGAGAAAACTGTTGAGTGGTTTGCGCAACCGGCCAACCGTGCATTGTACAAACACAATCAATATATCATTTGATATTCATTCAATAAAGGTACTCGTCATGATTGCCGCGGTGAGTGATAAAATTTGACTCGTGTGTTTCGTCTAAAAATCGCAGAACCGTTTTTCGTTGAAAAATTTTTGTCCTTTGACAATGAAGAGAACTTCTTTACCAAATTTTTTAGAGAATTGATGTTCTGAAAGGGAGCTAATTGCTGTTGAAAAGAAACCTTCCTCTCATCCACAAACGAAATGAAGGTTGGAGATCGATGTTACAATGAAGTGTCAGGCAGTCGCACTAGTTTGGAAATAGCTGCTAGCATTTTAGATCGAATGACAAATCTGCCTCGCTTTCTCCTAGGCGAAACTTTCTTGAGCTGCTTACAGATATTGAGCCGTTTTGTGGTGAGTTCTCCGGACAATATTAATCTGTCCTTTCAAAGCTGCGTAATGAACTGTGGATAGGTGTATGTATCAGAACATAAATAAAGCGATGATTTCCCCTCAGACCTCGTTGGGAGACGTACTTAAAGCACTGGATGCTGTGCCTGAATTCCATGTGATAGTTGTCGTTGACGAGAACCGGAGGCTCATTGGCACGATTACCGATGGTGATATCCGTCGGGCTTTGCTCGCTGGGAAATCAATGAATGAACTGGCTGGGAACATTGCTCACAAGAACGCTCTCATTCTGCCACCCAACTCGACAGCAGCTCAGCAACGCCATGCCATGCAGCAGCGTGTAGTGCGTCAGGTCATCATTGTCGATGATCAAAATCACGTCCTTGATATTATCACCATGGATAGTTTGTCTTCTTCAAAGCCCGTCTCAAACAAGGTCTTCCTGATGGCGGGAGGATTGGGTACGCGCCTACGTCCGCTCACTGAGACTATTCCAAAGCCAATGTTGCATGTAGGAGGGAAACCTATTCTACAGACTACTATAGAAAAGTTTGTCGATGAAGGGTTCGAGGATTTTTATATTGCTGTGAACTATTTGCCTGAAATTATAAAAAGCCATTTTGGTAATGGAGAACGCTTTAATTGCAACATTACGTATATTCAGGAAACTAAGCGTATGGGAACTTGTGGTGCGCTAAGCCTGATACAAGAAGCTGTACAGGAACCGATTGTTGTTATGAACGGTGACCTGCTTACTCATATGAGGATTCGCAATATTATTGATTTTCACAACAATCACAGTGCCTGTGCGACTATGGCTGTAAGGGAATATCATTTTCAGGTTCCCTTTGGGGTGGTGGAAATCGATGACTGTAATATCAAGAGTATTTCGGAAAAGCCAGAGCAGAGTTTCCATGTGAATGCAGGGATATATGTCGTCAGCCCTGAGGTGCTGCGCTATATACCAAGCGATACCTTCTACGACATGACCACCTTATTTGAAGATTTAAAAGAAACCAATCTTAGAACTGTAGCATTTCCGTTACATGAATACTGGATTGATATCGGCTGTAAAGAGCAGCTTGAAAAAGCAAATGATGAATATCTGCCTACCCAGATTTTAGGGCAATGAATTGAAAGACATCATTAAAATTATCTGGAGATTGCTTTCGTTACGTGAGCGCATCGTATCGGGATTTCTTGTCGTTGGTGTGTTGATTGCAGCTTTACTAGATGCAGCAGGTGTTGCTTCTATCGTACCTTTCCTGACATTACTGAGTGACCCCTCTGCTATCGAAAAACACGAAACATTGATGCGAGTTTATGAGTATAGTGGATATGATACCCCACATGAATTTTTATTTCTTCTAGGTTGGGGGACTCTTGCACTCGTTGTCACCTCGTCTATCTTGCAAGCGGTATCGCAATATACACAAATCCATTTCGGAGAGATGCGCCGTGTAAGCTTGAGCGGTCGTTTGTTGAAGAAATATTTGTCGCAATCCTACGGTTTTTTCCTTTCGCAACATTCAAGTAATATAACACGATATCTTCTCTCCGAAGTAAATGTTGTGACTGGTCGCTGTATTGTTCCTTTGATTTTGCTGGTAGCCAATAGTATACATGCTGTTATACTGGTTGCCTTGATCTTTTGGCTTGAGCCCTTGATTGCCTTGGGGGCTACCTTGTTTATTGGTGGTAGTTTCTTAGTGATTTTCTTGTTTATGCGTAACCGCATTACTGAACTTGGAACCAAGAGGATGGAGGCTAGCCGCAGGTGCTTCATGATTGCATCAGATGCAATCAACGGTATTAAAGATGTGAAATTGTATAATTTGGAAAGTGCCTTCATACATCGATTTGATCGTGGAATTACTGAGTTCTCAAACTACAACGCTTCCAATGAAGTTGCTTCTATTTTTCCACGCTTCAGTATCCAGATATTGGTATTCAGCGGTATGATGGTCGCCTTGATGTTTTTGCTCAAAGATAACCGCGATCTGTCACATTCTTTACCAACTATGGGGTTGCTGGTTTTTGCTGGAACGCGTTTGTTGCCAAAGTTTCAGACTATTTATCAATGTATTGTGCGTATCCGCTTTGGTAGTCCGGCTTTGCGTAAGCTTGAAGAACATTTGACGATGTCGGAGAATGATTGGACAAAAGAGAAAATTGAACCTCTGTTTCCGAGTAAGGAAATTACCCTAAGTGGTGTCTCTTTTTTTTATCCGGAAAGTGACAAGCCTGCGGTGCATAATCTTGACTTGATTATCCCAGTTCATCACACCGTGGGTTTGATCGGTCCTAGTGGTGCGGGAAAAACGACCGTTATAGACCTGCTCCTTTCTTTGTATCCGCCTTCTTCCGGGCATTTAAAGGTGGACGGAGAAGTCATAAACGCTGTTAATGAGAGGCGGTGGCAGCAAGCATTGGGTTATGTGCCGCAAGATATTTTCTTGCTCGATAGCAGCATTAAAGAGAATATCGCTTTTGGAGTTCCACTTGATGAAATTGATGAGAGTCTGGTGAAACATGTTGCTCGGCAGGCAAATATCCACGATTTTATCATAGAGCACTTGCCTGAAGGCTACGACACGAAGGTCGGTGAACGTGGAATACGGCTTTCAGGTGGTCAGAAGCAGCGCATTGGTATCGCGCGTGCGCTATATCGTCAGCCTGCAGTGTTGGTTTTCGATGAGGCAACCAGTGCAGTGGACAATATCACGGAGCGGGAGATCGTTAAGACTCTTACAGAAATCGGTGAAGAAAAAACCATTATAATGATTGCTCATCGCCTTGATACCGTTCGTAATTGCGATTGCATTTATCTGATGGATAAGGGGAAGGTTGTTGCAAGTGGCACATATGATGATCTTGCGAAGCATGATCCAAGGTTTCGGGAGATGCTGGGAGAGAGCGCCAGTAATATTTTTTAGATGCTGCCTCTCGCTTCTATAATTAATGGTTATGGAAGCTATACAGAGTAACTATTAGTCGTTGGTGTATTGTTTTCAAGTGTTATGATAATTGTATCCAGCCTTTAGGGCGCGTTGTGAAAAAGTGTTCTCTGAAATTTTCCACGTTTTTACGCATTTTTAATGCCATAAAACTTATCGCATTTCGGTTGTGATTTATTGCTTTTTTATGATGTATTTTAATCGATTTGCGCTTTGCCCATCCAGGAGGCCATAATATGATTTTTTCTTGTGAAGGGTCTCTCTTTTATTTTTTATGAAATTCTTATCCTCGTCCAGACATTTTAATAATTCTTGAAATTCCTGCTTTTGTGATACTTGAATCACATCAGGGTTCTCTTTGAAAAATCCAAATTGGAACCCATAAACATCATAGTCAATGACGGGAAGCTTGAGTGCCAGAGCCCAAAGTGCTGTAGATGAACCAGCCATAATATACAATTGACTTACAGACATGAGCTCTGCTGTGTCACGTGTCGAGTATTTCATATGGCTCGGTAGGGTGTCTTTCCTAAAAACTTGGTCCTTGATATTTGATCGTTCTCTGGGGTGTAGACATATTAGAATATTAAATTTTCTGAGATGTGATATTTTATCAAGGAGGAAAGTAATTATTTCATCATAATTTGAAAACTCGCTTGCTTGCCCTTCTTTCTCTTTAAAGCCGACGAACCTTGGAGGGATGGCTAATAGAATGAAGGGCTTTTTTTGCTCGAATTTTAGTTCTTTGTATAGATGATGGGTGAGGGTTTCTTTGTTTTCATAAAGCGAATAAAGATAATCGTAATTAGGTTTTCCGATGATTTCCATATTGCGATGGGTGATGCCCAACCCCCTATAATGCGTCTCCATGAACTTGCTTTCAACGATCATAACATCGGCTGATGAGGAGTCCTGTACCCAAGGTTTTGGCGGGGAGGACTTGAGAAATTTTAAAGTCATTACATAGAATAGGGGTCTACGCAGAATATAGCTTCCATCGTAAAGATAGAGCCATTCAGGAAAATATTTTTGAACGATATACAGCTTGTAACCGGTAATTTTAAGTCTTTCTGCTAGTATACGTGCAGGGGCGATGGGGGAAATGAACGTATATGGTATCAGGATGCTTTTTATATTCAGTTCGCGGGCGCAACGAATTGCTAGTTCACCGAGGGTGCCTCCATTAACGTTATTGATTAGTAATGCATTAGGTGACTCTTTACTCAGAATTTTTTTCAAAAGCGATTTGATTATGAATGGGTGAAAAATGTAGTTAGGTGTGCGGATTTTATCAAAACGCAGTCTGACCAAATTAGAGGCGACTATATAGGAAAGCATAGGAATGGTTATTATGCTACTTTTCAATAATATTCCTAGTATATTGATTCTTCGGGCGGTATTCATTTTATGGGAGAGGTCATAGCACTTGCATCCGAGCGCCTCAGCTTCTTTCTTCAAATAACCATAACCATGTTTCTCCGCAGAAGTTTCGTTGATTATCACGATACGGTAATCATCCACGAGCAATTTAGCGGTAGTTAGAAAATCGGCGTATTCGCCGGGGCCGCGTACATATAGTGCTAGTGTTTTCTTTTTCATCTAATAGTCTATTTGTTCAGATAATCAAGTATGTGCATGCTCATACGCCTTGCTGCACTTCCATCGCCATAGGGGTTTTCAGCTGTAGATGGGGGGAGCGCTTGTATCTTGCGCACTTGAAAGAGCATTGCTTCACATTCTATTGGCGTGTTGAAGATATTATTGGTGACAAATCTTCCTGTCTGTCTGTCGCCAATATTGATGACATACTTGGGGAAATATGCAGCCTCGACAAAACCGCTTGAGGTGTTTCCTAGCATCATGGCGCAGTGTTTCATGCAGCTTAGATAACCAATGGTGCCAAAGTTCTCTACCGCAATGACATGGGCATGCGTCTCTGAAAGGTCACGTATGCCTCGTCGTATCATATCGCCCATAGTATCGGCATTAGGCATGGTCGTAACGATTTGGTAGTCGGTGAGTTGCTGGAGGCATTGGATAAGTTGTTGTAGATAATGTGAATTGTTTTTTAAGTTCACTGTTTCAGGATGAAATGTTACCAATATAGTAGGTTTTAGTAGGTCAATATCAAATTTCTGTTTGAACTCCTGTACTGTTAATAGTTCAAGTTTGCTCAGATTGTCGATGCTAAGGGATCCGGTATTGTAGACCCCTGAGTTGCTCCCGATTATTCCTGCTACTTTGTTTTTATAAACCTCGGCACTGGTGAAGTGAAGCTGTGAAAAAATGCTTAGGCTGTGGCGGAATTTTTCATCAATGGCCCCCATAGTAGTTTCGCCGCCTGCAATATGTGCTACCGGAAGATTGTAAGGTACCGATGCCAAGACAGCAGCATACATCTCGTAGCGGTCGCCAAGGCATATAATCAGATCATAAGTTTGTTGGGCCCAGAAGGACGAAAATATCCTAACTGTGCTACCGATGTTGCGTGAAATGACCGTTGGTTCTCCGCCAAGAATGGGGGTTTCGACACAAACTGGAGATAGCCCGTCTTTGCGGATGAGTTCGAGAGTATAACCATACTTTTTCGAGAGGTGTGAGCCGAAAGCGATAACATCCAATGTGACGTCCGATGACTGACTCAGTTCTTTAATCAGCGGGCAATAAAGGCTATAGTCGGCCCTAGAACTAGTAAGTAATGCAATCCTTTTCATGCCCCCTCCACGTCTTGGAGTTGCAGTTTTGTTCCTTCTGAAACAGGATGAGCGGCTCGTTTGCCGAGTATGCTTCCGATTTGCATCGGACTAATTCCATCGCCTGGTCGTTTCATAATCAGGCTGTCTTCGGTTATGATTTCACCTTCTTTCAATGGCTTAGCAGTGTGAATGCTGCGGCGAGCAGCAATAATATTTTGCATTTCGCTATTACTTGGGGCCTTGTTGCTGTTGCCGAGGGCTTTTTCGATATTGCGGACGCAGCTGATCATTTGGGCGAGCTCATCAGGTTCAAGAGAAGCCGAATGGTCGGGGCCCTCCATGTTGCGATCAAGGGTGAAGTGTTTTTCGATCACTGTTGCTCCCAGGGCTACCGCAGCAATGGGAACTTCTATGCCCAGAGTATGGTCAGAATAGCCTACACGTACACCAAATTTCTCTTGTATTGATTTCATGGCATTGAGATTTACTTCATCCAGCGGAGTTGGGTAGGCCGTAGTGCAATGTAGAATCACGAGCTTGTCTTTGTTTAGGCCTGCTGCAAGCATTACATCTATTGCTTCGTTGATTTCGTCAAGATCGGCCATACCAGTCGAGAGAATGGTTTCGGCATCGTAGGACGCTATTTTTTGCAGGTACGGTAAGTTGGTGATTTCCCCTGAAGGTACTTTAAAGCTTTTTTGTCCCAACTTCACGAGTAAATCCAGTGATGGCATGTCGAACGCTGTGGACATGAACATAATGCCAAGATCGTCGCAATAATTTTTCAATATCTGAAAATCATCTAGCGGTAGCAGAAGTTTCTTCAGCATAGTAAGTTGGCTTTCAGTAGCACCGGTGGTGTGTTTTTGATAGTCTGCCTTCGGGGCTTCTCCTGAAACAATCAACTCAGCAATGCCGGTCTGGAACTTGACAATATCCGCGCCCGCCTTTTTGGCAGCCATTACCATTTTTTTTGCAAGAGACAGGCTGCCATTATGGTTGACGCCAGCCTCTGCAATTATCAAAACGTTTTCCATTGGTATTTCCTCAGATGGTTGATGAATGAAGCAAGCTATCCACGTCGATGTAACTTGTGGTAAAATGAATAAGTAGTTTAGTTGTATTGAGTGGGCGGCTAGAGGCAGTGTTGTGGCGATATTGCGCAGAGGAGCAATATTACTCAAAGCGACGACGTTCCGTGCTGAGGGGCATCTACAGATGCTACCTTGGGAACTCTTCGTCAGTTGGGCAATTATAGTAAATCTTTCTGGTCGGGGAAAACTTTTCTGTTAAATTCATCTGAAAGTTGCAGGGCCATAGATCAACGGTATGGTTACAGCTTCGTTATATATTTCTGCTACTTTTCTTAAAGTTTGAGATGCTCTATTTGAGAGATAATTTACGAAAAGGCTTATGTACTGCATCTTTAGCTATATTTTCAATCACAACACTTCCAGCTCCTACAAAGGCGCCGTCGCCAATAGTAACGCCTGGGGTAACAATGCTACCCGCACCAATGAATGCATGCGCGCCGATGATCACATCGCCGCATAATACGCAACCTGGTGCAATCATTGCTCCGTTACCTATCTGACAATCATGATCAATACGGGCGCCAGTGTTTATGATGGCAGCGTCCCCGATTTGGACATTGGCTTGGACCACTGCGCCTGCTGCTACTAGCGTGCCACGACCGATAGAGGCCGAAGAGGAAATATGTGTGAACGGGTGAATGATATTCGGCACAGGTAAACCCGCCGCAGTGAGAGTGTTGAATTCCCGCCAACGGATGCTGCCATTACCGATACCCACAAAAAATGCATGACCCGTAAAATCTGAAAATGGTTCGGTGTTCTTTCCGTCGCCTAGTACTTCTATACCATTTAGTTGTGTGCCTTTGATGAGCGAGAGGTCTAAGAAACCTGATACATTCCAACCTGATTCGCAGGCTGTATCAGCTGCAACTCTGCCATGGCCGCCTGCCCCTATGATGATCAATGGTGCTGTGTTATCCATAATGAAGTTTGTTTTCCTCGGCCTTGGCGAATGAAGTGCCAATTATCCTATGTATTTTCTAACTTAATGACAAAATGCTTTTACTCGAAGCTTGATTGAAATTGCAGCGATTAGTTTGCCTTCGGCAATACTTTTCGAGTTTTAAGGTTCAATAACACCAATTGCCTGTCATCTGAGAGGGATATGGGACAGCTTTGTGGTGTTCGAGACTAGGAGAAATGGAGCAATGTTTGTGATTGACCTGTGACTTCTGGCACGATGCTTGATGGTGTTTTTTCTTTTAAGATATTGTTTGTAAGGGATTATAATCAAGTTTGGAGAGGGTATGATCCCATGGGGTGCCCCCTTGCTAAATTGCTTGGATAACCTAGATGATCGCGGTTATGTTGCCTTGAGTGATGTCTTTCTCAATTTTGTCGATTAAGAAAATTGAAGACAAGTCGATTTGACATTGCTGAGATATTTTTAATTTTGTTCTTAGCTTCCATCGGAAGAAATCCACAGTGATGATAAATTCCACACTCAAGCGTGTTCTCCTCATAGGCTGCGGTAATATTGGTATGCGCCACCTGCAAGCGGTGACATCTTTGGATAAGCCGCTTGATATTATGGTGATTGAGCCTGACGACGATAATCGGGCCAAGGCAGAAGCAAGCGTCGAGAAATTATCTTCGCACGTAAATTTGCGATTTTTCGCGGACTGGCGAAACGTACCTAAACAGGCTGATCTTGCTATTGTCGCGACACCTGCTCAACCTCGCCGCAAAGTTTTGGAGGTGCTGCTAACGCATACCGCACCCAAATGGCTGTTTTTAGAGAAGGTTGTATTTGTGACGCGCCGAGATTTTGATGAGATGATTGGTGTTTTTGCAGACCGTGACATTCGCACTGTGATTAATTGCTCTCGGCGAGGATGGCCAAGCTATGATGCTCTGCGTGAAAAGTTGAAAGGAAAGGCAAACCTCTCCCTTAAGGTGATAGGCTCTAACTGGAACCTGGCCTCGAACAGCATCCATTTCATCGATTTGGCTGTGCACTTGTTTGGTGGTTTACCGTTTAGTCTCAACGCGGATGCTCTTATTCCCGAAGATAGCAAACATCGGGGGTGCGTGGAATTCACCGGCAGTTTAATCGGCGCTTGTGCTGGAGGAGGCAACCTCACCATCACTAATCTTAAGGAGCCGGGGGTTCCACTGACGGTTGAAGTCGGGAATGCCGATGAACGATGGATTGTAGAGGAGGGCAACCATCGTCTCACCCATTTTAGAGGAAATAAAGCGATTGCGTCGGAAGAATTCTATACCCCGTTTGTCAGTCAAATGGGGTACCTGTATCAGGAAATGCTTTATGACAATGTCTCACGTATGACGCCCTTTAATCTCTCTGCGCAAGAGCATCGCCCGTTCATCGATGCTTTACGTAATCGTCTCGGTCAATCATTAGAAGAGGATGCTCCATGTCCGATCACTTAACCGCCCCTGTTTTGATTTTAGGTGTCGGTGCAATGGCTGATGCTTATGCTGCAGCATTACGTGACATGGGGCGACCTTTCATAGCGGCCGGGCGCGGCAGGGAGCGTGCCGAGGCTTTTGCTGCCAAATGGCAGGTGCAGGCAGGACATGGGGAGCTTGTCGATCAATGGCAAGCACTGGTACAAAAGCCTGTCACCGCTATTGTAGCTGTGAATGCCAACACGCTGGCGAGAACCAGTGCTTTTTTGATCGACCATGGGGTGAAACGTTTGCTAATCGAAAAACCCGCAGGTCTTGAACTTGCTGAAGTGCAAGAGTTGCAGGCTATAGCCAAAAAAAAAGACGTAGACGCCTATGTTGGTTATAATCGCCGTTTTTATGGTTCAGTGGAGATTGCGCGACGTATGATTGCCGAGGACGGTGGTGCACTCTCGGTAAAATTTGACTTCACCGAGGCCAGTAAGCGGCTGGAAGCTTTGGATAAGCCTGCTGACGAATTGGCAGGTTGGTTCTACGCCAACTCTACCCATGTGATCGACCTTGCATTCTTTCTGGGAGGAGAGCCAACTGAACTGAACGCATTGAGCATTGGTAAATTACCATGGCATCCTGAAGGTGCCATTTTCACGGGGATGGGGCGGCTGCAGAGTGGTGCAAGTTTTTGTTATCACGCAAACTGGATTTCTGCCGGGCGTTGGGGGGTGGAGGTAATGACTGCCAAGCGCCGATTGGTGCTGCAACCTATGGAGCAACTATCCTATCAGGATCATTTCAGCTTTACTCTCAAAGGGGTAGAGCTACCTGACGACAAAGATATCGTTTTCAAGCCCGGTATTTATCGTCAAACGGAGGCGTTTGTTGGAGCAAAGCCCGACTCCCGTTTGTTGGGGTTGAATGACCATGCACGCCTTTTTGGCATTTATGCCTGTATTCGTACTGGTGATAGTTATCGTCGTGACGTGTAGCGGATATGACGTGCTAGTATTCCGCAGACGATGGTCTACGAGGTGCTACCATTTTGGGTAGAAAATCTATGAACTTAAAATTTAAATTTTATATCGGGCTCAGTCAAGTCTATCTTTTCGTATGACGATCAAATACTAGTCTAGTTTTGGAGCCTAAATAACTTTCGCTTCGCCTTTTTTGTTTGGAAGTGTTCCTGCTGCTTGGTGAGAGTGGTTATTCGTCTGCTGTTCGTTTTCTTCCAAAATTTCCCGTTCAAGAGGCAGAGCTTTCGTCCAGTTCTCGATATTTTATTCATGGTTGTATATGTTTATCTTCGCCCTCCTAGGTCTGTTTAGTATGCATTCCGGTATCCTCAAGGGCGGTCTTTGCTGGCTCATGATGTGACTTAGTAATGTCAGGGGCTGCTTTCCCTCCCTGTTCTCTGGTTTCATTGTCATTCATTTCTAAAAATGTACTGGCAAGAATGTATTCAACCCCAAGGTATAGCTCCCTTGCTGCCTCCATATTGGTTACACGAAGTCAATAGAAAGTGGCGCACGGCGACGATAATAGTATGTATCCAAGCGATTATAGAGGCGAGTAGGGATACGTACAACTATGACCCTTATTGTGTCACAACTCAGAAAAGTTGACAGTGATTTATAAGGAAAACAATTGCCATAGGAAATGGCGGAGAGGGTGGGATTCGAACCCACGGTACTATTGCTAGTACAACGGTTTTCGAGACCGCCCCGTTCGACCACTCCGGCACCTCTCCGCATGTGTGGTCTGGCGTTCGAGGCGCTGTTTAACGATCCTTAAGCCAGAATGCAAGAGGGAAAACGTATTTTCCACGAACTCTTTTATCAATGTTCCCGGTTCCGTCGGCGGCCCTGGTTTGCGAGGGACGCGATCAAGCTTTGCCAATTTGGGATGCGCCCTGTTGCCGTTCCGGTCTGCGCCAAACCTCTGCCATGCGTCCCTACCATGGCCAAAGCCCGGAAACGGTGCGCTTTGCGGTTGACTCTGGCGGGCGAAAAAGGTATTTCACCCGTCTCTCGCAGCGGTTCGGTTTCAGTTAGCAGCGACACCGAAGCGCGCGTGTGCGTTTCCAGAATGATTTTTCAGGAACTATATCGATGTATGCAATCATCAAAACTGGCGGCAAACAGTATAAAGTTGCTGCCAACGACGTTATCAAAGTCGAAAAGATCGCTGCCCAGGCCGGTGACACCGTGAAACTTGAAGAAGTTCTCATGGTTGCTGGCGACGGTGCGCCGAAGGTTGGTGCTCCGTTGGTCAAAGGGGCTTTTGTGAATGCAGAAGTTCTCGAACAGACCAAGGGCGACAAGGTGATCGTTTTCAAGAAAAAGCGCCGGCACAACTACCGTCGTAAAAATGGTCATCGCCAGAACCTGACTGTTCTGCGCATCACGGACATCACGGCCTAATCGGCCGGGATGCAGTTTTAGGAGAGTTTCATGGCTCATAAGAAAGCTGGTGGTAGCTCCCGTAACGGTCGCGACTCCGAAGGTCGGCGCCTCGGCGTCAAGAAATTCGGCGGCCAGACGGTTGTTGCAGGTAACATTCTCGTTCGTCAGCGTGGCACCAAGTTCCATGCAGGCGACAATGTTGGCCTGGCCAAAGACCACACCCTGTTTGCGACGGCTGGCGGCAACGTCCAGTTCAAGTCGGGCTTCAAGGGTCGTACCTATGTATGTGTCGTTCCGGCCGAGGCGTAAGCCTCCCGTCGGCTGCGCTCATCCGTAGCAAAGATTTCGAGGGAGGAATGAGCAATCATTCCTCCCTTGTTTTATGTGTTATATGAAAATTTCCCGTGCCGTCGATGCGAGGCGATCTGTTTCGAAATCGCGATCCGGCCGGGCGGAATGATTGACGGGCATCGCCCAAAGGACCGGTTATGAAGTTTCTCGACGAAGCAAAAATCCACGTACGCAGTGGCCGCGGCGGTGCCGGTGCGGTCAGCTTCCGGCGCGAAAAATTCATCGAATATGGCGGGCCCGATGGCGGAGATGGCGGGCGAGGTGGTGACGTGATTGTCGAGGCGGTCGAAAACCTGAACACCCTGATCGATTTCCGTTATCAGCAGCATTTCAAGGCCGAAATCGGCATGCATGGCATGGGCCGCAACCGGACCGGTCGTTCGGGCAACTCGATCACGATCAAGGTCCCGGTCGGAACCCAGATCCTTGAGGAAGACCGGGAAACCCTGATTGTCGATATGCTTGAACCGGGTCAGACCTTTGTCCTGTGCCGGGGCGGTGACGGCGGTCGGGGCAACACCCATTTCAAATCCTCGACCAACCAGGCCCCGCGCCGCGCCGAAGAAGGCTGGCCGAACGAGGAAATGTCGGTCTGGCTGCGCCTTAAACTGATTGCCGATGCTGGTCTGGTTGGTCTGCCCAATGCGGGCAAGTCCACCTTTCTTGCCGCGTCATCCAGCGCACGTCCGAAAATCGCCGATTATCCCTTCACCACCCTGCATCCGCAGCTGGGCGTGGTTGAAATCGATGATCATGAATTCGTTCTGGCCGATATTCCGGGCCTGATCGAAGGTGCATCCGAGGGCAAGGGCATCGGGACCCGGTTCCTGGGGCATATCGAACGCTGCGAAGTCCTGCTGCATCTGATCGATTGCGCGGACGAAGACCCGGTCGGAACCTACCGCACGGTGCGCGAGGAGCTCGAAGGTTATGCCGATATCCTGATCGACAAACCCGAAGTCGTCGCCCTGTCGAAGGCCGATCAGCTTCTGCCGGAAATGGTCGAGGAACAGCGCGAAATCCTTGAAAAGGGGATCTGCAAAAAGGTGTTCATCGTATCGGGGGCCACCCAGCAGGGGGTCAAGGAAGTCCATCGCGAATTGCGTCGCCACATCACCGGTGAACGCGAACGCCGCGCGATGGAGGGCCGCGAAGACGAGGGCTTCCAACCGTGAGCCTTGCAGATGCAAAACGCCTGATCATCAAGGTCGGATCGGCCCTTCTGGTCGATGAAAATACCGGCAAGCTTCGCCGTGCCTGGCTCGAGGCCCTTGCCGATGACGTCGCCCTTCTGCGCGAACGCGGGGTCGAGGTCATTGTGGTTTCAAGTGGCGCGATCGCCATGGGGCGGCGTTTGCTGGGGCTTGATCATCGGACCATCAGTCTGGCCGATAAGCAGGCCGCCGCTGCCACCGGCCAGATCAGCCTGTCGCAGGTCTGGCAGGAAGCATTGGGCCGTAACGGCCTGATCATGGCGCAGGTTCTGGTGACGCTTGAGGATATGGAAAGCCGTCGCCGTTATCTTAACGCACGCGGGACGCTGAATGCACTTCTTGCACGCGGTGCGGTGCCGCTGATCAATGAAAACGATACGGTTGCGACCGAAGAAATCCGCTTTGGTGATAATGATCGCCTTGGTGCCAAGGTTGCCCACATGATTTCGGCCGATACGCTGGTACTGCTGTCGGATATTGATGGCCTGTATACCGCCGATCCGCGCAAGAACCCGGATGCCACCCTGATCCCGGTCGTGCGTGAACTGACACCTGAAATCATGGACATGGCCGGTGCCGCCCCGACGATGTACAGCTCCGGCGGTATGGTGACCAAGTTGCAGGCGGCCGAAATTGCGATGAAGGCCGGATGCCGCATGATGATCGCACGTGGCACCATTTATCATCCGCTGAAAGCTCAGCTTGAAGGCGGGCCGCATACCCTGTTTCTGCCAAGCGAAAGCCCGCTTGCTGCACGCCGCCACTGGATCGCGACGTCGCTTTCGGCACGCGGGGCCATCATCGTTGATGGCGGTGCGGCAAAGGCATTGCGGGCGGGTAAAAATCTGCTGGCGGCCGGGATTGCCAATGTCGAAGGCAGCTTCAAGCATGGTGACGCGGTACGCATTCTTGACGCCGATGGTGGTGAAATCGGGCGCGGCATCACGTCCTATTCGGCCGAGGAAACCCGCATGATCAAAGGTCATTCCTCGCAGGAAATCGAAACCGCATTGGGGTATAGCCGCGGTAACGCGGTCATTCATTCCGATGATCTGGTGATTGCCGATCAATAGAGTTCGCTTACAGGATTTGCGACAAAGGGGTAGCCATCGGCTGCCCCTATTTTTTTGCATCCGGATGATAGAAAGACTGCATGCGGACATTTTCCGGGGTGAGGGTCCCGTTTCCAGCAATCACCTGACCCGTTTCAAGGATAATCCCGCTTCCCTGTCCAACCCCCTTTAAAACCGCACCACGTTCATCGGCAATCGGGTGGCGAAATGATCCGCCGGCACCAAGCTGCACATCGCGGACGATGATATTACCAAGGATCTGGCTGCCATCACCCAGAGCGGATAAGCCGGAAATCTGGACGGATCCGTGATAACGGCCGTCTGAGCCGATAATGATCGCTGCACCGGGCTGGTTGGTGGAAACATGAACGCAACCCTCGCCAAATAGATTGCCATTGCCGATCGTGATCGGCCCTGTTTGGGCATCAATCACCGTGTTGCCGTAAAAAGTGTTTCGGCTGCCAATTTCAAGGATCGCAGGGGATGCCGCATCAAGCCGGACGGCAGGATAGAAAATATTGTCGCGCCCGATAGCGGCATGGATGCTGATCAGGGTTGAAAACGGATCAAGGATGACATTCCCAGCCTTTGTCATGGCCATAAGGGCCGATATCGACAGATAGCCAAGTTTGCTGCGTTGCTGGTCGATCAGATTGATCAGGCCGGATTGCGTGATATCGCCCGTCATGCGGTTTGCCCCTGTCTTGGTCTTGCCGCGACGCTATCACAAAAATCGTGCCTGTGATCAGCCACAAAAAAGGCTGCCATAGAAGGCAGCCTGATTTTTGCAGCAATGCTGAAGATCGCAGTGATCAGGCTTAGGCAGCCTGATCGGCCAGTGCGCGTGCCATCTGGCTCAGCGCTTCCTGGTGTTTTTCGTGCTTGATGCTCGCAAAGTTGCGCGCCAGTTCAAGGCACATGCGCTGACGCGCATTAAGTTCGGTTTCCTGGTTGCCGTCGAGACCTTCATAGAAGTAGCTGACAGGAACGCCCAGGACCTGGGAGATTTCGTAAAGGCGACCGGCAGAAATGCGGTTGATGCCGCGCTCGTATTTGTGAGCCTGCTGGTAGGTAACACCGATCAGATCGGCCATCTGCTGCTGGGACAGACCCAGCATGATGCGACGTTCGCGAATACGCTGACCGACATAACGGTCCGTATCTGTTGCGCGATTAGCGCGTTTCGGTTCTTCGTTTGATACAATCTCAGTCATTGCATATTTTTCCGTTATCAACCGCCAGTTATTGATTCCCACTCGGGACGCTGTCAGGCTTGTTAATTTCGCCTATTTATCACAAGCAAGTTGACCCGGTTTGAAGGCCGTCTGCTTGCAAGAAATATCTGAACTTTGGTCAGATAGAGGTCTCAGCGATCCGCCAGAAGCTAGCTATATAGGTCAATTCGCCTGTCGTTGTCTAGTGCGTTAGGCGAAAAAAAGACATGGCTTTCTGAGCCGTAAGGTGTGGAATGACGTGCATAGCTGGCATGCAATTCCTGAATGACCGCAGGTTGCAAAAGGTTTTCCTGAGGTAGGAGCTGCCCCAAAAGCTGCGCCCAAAATGCTGCACTGCCCCCAGGATCATGGGGCTCAAGCCATGCGCCACCGTTCTGCGCGATTTCCCGTACAGGCGAAACCAGTGCAGTGACATCCATCCCGATCCCGGCAGGGCCGTCTGTTCCACTACTCGCAGCGTCGGGCCTGCGGGCCGGGTGCAAGGGGATCGGCGTTATCGCTGTCATGTCATTTTGCGGTTTTGTGCGTTCAACCGGGGTATTTAACTGGCCTTATGCAAGGGACTCCGTTCAAAGGGGCGTAAACCCGGCAAAAATTGCCGCCTGCGACAGGTGCCGGGCGGTTAAAAATGGTTAATGAAAAATTTATGCAGGAATGATGCCGCGACACATGCGGGCAAAAACAAAAAAGCCCCGGAAAATCCGGAGCTTTCTGCGTGATGCTTTGAAATGAACGGGTTTGGGGCCGTTTACTTGCTAGCCTTATTGTTGACCAGACTGTTGAGCTGCGCCTGCATGGCTTCAAGCTGACTTTTCAGATCATCAAGGGATGCGTCATTTTTTGCCGGTTTGCCGTTTTTGGCTGCCTCGGCACTCGCATTGGCCTTGTCTGCCTCTTCCTGAAGGAAGGGCGAAAACATCTTCATGGTCTGTTCAAACAGCGCCATGTTCTGCTTGTTCATTTCCTCGAACTGGCCGAACGGGAAAATGCCCTGCATCGTGCCCTGCATATATTCGCGCATCTGTTCCTGATTATGCGCAAACGAACGCATCGCCTGTTCCAGATAGCTTGGCACCAGACCCTGAAGGCTGTCGCCATAGAATCCGATCAATTGGCGCAGGAAGCTGATCGGCAGCAGGTTCTGCCCCTTGTTCTCTTCCTCGACAATAATCTGTGTCAGGACCGGACGGGTGATATCCTCGCCGGTCTTGGCGTCATAAACGACGAAATCGGTATTGTCCTTGACCATCTGCGACAGGTGGTCGAGCGTCACATACGAACTGGTCGCAGTGTTATAAAGGCGGCGGTTCGCGTATTTCTTGATAACGACGCGATCCTGATCATCTGATTTTTTCGTGGTCATGACGTTATTCCCTGCTTCCCTGTTTCCCGGACGTTTGGCTTGGGCAGTGCGGTATGAAATACCTTGTTTGCGTTTGCACAAATTTGAATGTTGCGCAGCATTTTGAATTTTGCGCCTGCTCAAGCGTGCATAAGAGTGCCGTGTAAATTCCAATGTGTCCAGTGTTCAACGCGATGTGCGCTGCGAAAAACAACCTCCGGTGCCTGTTGTTGCCGCGCAGCAATGGATTTCGTTTTCGCACACGCCCGAACCGCCTATAGTGTTTGCCAGCGACAAGGCGCATGTCATCTGCGTGATCCGAACCAGAACCGGGGGAAGCAACATTGTCCGACACAGGGGCGAAAAAGGATCAGGATCCCGACGATCTGCCTAATGACAACCTCGATGATGAACTTGATGATCGCCTTGATCATCTGGCCCGGCAGTTTATGGATCTTTGGCGCGAACAGGTTGCCGCAACGGCCGATGGTGCCGACGCAGCAAGCGCCATCGGTCGGCTTTATGCCTCCCTTGGGGCCGATACTTCGCGCATCGGCGAGGGGTTCGAGGCATGGGGCAAGCTGATCGGGCAACTGGCAACGGGGCAGAAACCCGGTGCCTTTCCCGGTACTGTTCCGGGCGGTTTTCCCGGTATGGCGGCGGGCATGATGCCCGAAATGATCCCGGAAATGATGAAGGGCACGCCGATGGATCCGGCAGCCAACCCCATGGCCGCTATGTTCAATCAGATGTCAAAAATGGCAACGTCCGGTTTTCCACCCGGTGGGCCTTTCCCGCCGAATATGGCGACGATGGCCGGAATGACGGGCGCAGCCAGCGCGGATGGAAAGGCCCATCCGGATACAGCCGCCAAAGATGCCGATACGGCCCAGGCCGCCGCAGGCAAGACGAACAAGACAGGCCAAAGCAATGAAACGGGGCAGGGAAAAAATGAGCGCGCAAAACCGACAGCAGACAAACCCGCCGAAAAGGGCAAGCAATCGTCGCGCCGGGCCAAGGCCGCTGGCGATGCATCTGGCGGTCGAGATGACGAGCTGGTTGAGCTCGCGCGCCGCATTGCCGATCTTCAGGAAACAATTTCTGCCCTGGAGGCCGGAACTGCAGGAACAGGCAAAAAAGCTCCTGAGCGAGATGGAAAACCATCATCCTGACGATATCGCCCAGGCTCTCGATCGTGTCGCCTTTGCCAGCCAGTCGGCCTTTCATGATGGTGTGCGTGCCTATCAGAAACATGCCTATAAGCGTGGTGCCGATGATGCGCCCGTAATCTGGGAAGACGGTGCAACGCGCATCCGTGACTACGGTGCGGTCAGCGAGGCTAAACCCAAAAGCCCGCTTGGCATTGTCGTGCTGGTGCCGTCGCTGGTGAACCGCGGCTATATCCTTGATCTGAACAAAAAACGCAGCTTTGCCCGTTTTCTGGCCAAGGCAGGATACCGCCCGCTTCTGGTCGATTGGGGCTATCCCGGCGAAGAAGAAGCCAATTACGGCCTTGATGATTATATCGCCGGTCGTCTGGTCACCGCCCTTCAGGACATCGCCGATATGAATGGCGGGCCGGTGCCAATGATCGGTTATTGCATGGGGGGCGTGCTGGCACTGGCCGCGACCCTGCTTGACCCGGCGCAGGTATCGCGTCTGGTGCTGCTGGCGACACCTTGGGATTTCATGGCGGCTGGCCCGACACAGGGGCGCATTGCAGCGGCCTTCGCGCCGTCCTTGCCCCATATGCTGTCGATCCATGACAGCCTGCCGGTCGATGTGCTGCAAAGCCTGTTTGCAAGCCTCGATCCGTTCATGATCGGCGAAAAGTTCCGCCGCTTTGCCTCCATCCCTGCCAATTCGGCCAAGGCCGATGATTTTGTCGCTCTTGAAGACTGGCTTAATGACGGTGTGCCACTGACCCGCCGGGTGGCGATTGATTGCCTGATTGGCTGGTATGTCGAAAACAAACCGGCCAAGGGTGAATGGCAGATCGACGGCATTGATATCAACCCGGCCGATATCAGCTGCCCGACACTTGCCGTCATCCCGGAAAATGACCGGATCGTCCCACCTGAAAGTGCGCAGGCCCTTTTCGCATCTCTGCCCGAAGATGTGCGCACAGAACTGCATCCATCTGCGGGTCATATCGGCATGATGGTCGGCTCGCGCGCGGAAAAATCAACCTGGGTGCCTATGCTCGATTGGCTGGCGGAAACGAAGTAATCAGGAACCGGTTTCGGTCGCGGCCACGGGGGCGGTTTGCCAGCGCAGCGTCAGGCGCGCAAGGGCGGCAATGATCAGCAATGTCAGGATCACCCGCCCGACCAGAACGACCCAGATATCCGCACCAAGGGCCAGCATGATCGCCGTATCCTCGATCAGGGAATGCGATAGCGACAGCCAGCTTAGCGACAGGAAAAGGGTGCGCGGCGGGAAGTTCTTTTTGCGTGCCTCGTCAATGATCAGTGCCCCGCCATAAGTCAGGCCCAGTAAAACGCCGATGGTCGTGACGGGGGCAACCTCGCGTGACAGACCCGAAACCCTCAGGATCGGCATCATGCCGCGCGTGATGCGGTCGGTAATGCCGGTTTTTTCAAGGATATCAAGCAGCACCAGCAAGCCGACAATCACGGCAAAGCTAACGACAAGCGATTTGATGGTCTGAATGGTCCAGTCGATCCAGCCTTCAAGGCCGGTGGCAGCCACAACTGTTTCACCCCCGGCCATCCATGAAAAATCAACCGGTTCGGAAAGCCATCCGGTGGTGTTGCTGATCCAGGTCACCAGTGCGGCGTAGAACACGGCTGTGCCAAGCCGAAGGGCCGTGGTCGCGATCAGGCTGGCCCCGGCGCGTTTGACAATCGCCTGTTCGACCGGAAGCCCATGGGCAAACAGCATCATCGCGCAAAGGGCGCTAAGCTGTGCGGCGGTCATATCCAGATGGGCCGATAACCCGATAAACGCCCCGACCGCACCATACATGCTGACCAGCGCACAGGTCGCCCAGATCAGGCCAGCCTCGGGCGGCAACCCGATCAGGCTCATGACGGGGGACAGCATGTCGGATGCAAAGGCGACCATGCCGAACTCATCGGCGATGCGCACAACGATCATCACCGGCAACATGACCTTGATCAGGGTGATGAACAAACGCTGGCTGCGGTTTAGCAAATTCAGGAAATAGCGATGCATGGGGCGCGAGGTTCCGGGCTGCTTGGGTGGTACGCGGGTCATATGTGGGGCATTCGTTTAACGATGCGCATCCTCGCATAACCACCATATTATTGCGCGGCGAAATCACGTGCTTTTGTGCAATAATACGGCGTAGTTTTATCACTTGGCGCTTCGGAGTTGCATATATTGGCCGACCTTGACCGTATCGATACCAAAATCCTTCGGATATTGCAGGAAAACGCGGATATCGCGAATGCAACTCTCGCCGATCATGTTGGCCTGTCACCCTCGGCCTGTTTGCGCCGTGTCGCCAAACTGCGCGAGTCTGGAGTCATTCGCAAAACTGTCGCCGTGATTGACCCGGATCTGGTCGGGCGGCCTTTGACCGCGGTGATCAATCTGGAATTCCATCGCCACGGAAACCGCTATCGGCAGGACTTCATCAAAAAAGTCCGTACCCTTGATGCGGTTCGGCAATGCTATCTGGTAACCGGCGAAGTCACCGGCGTTCTGGTTTTGCATATGCGTGACATGGCGGAATATACCGCCCTTTGCGAAACCCTTTTTGACGCGGACGATAATATTGTCTGGTATCGTACCTATATCGTAACCGAAGTCCTGAAGGACGAAGTAACCATCGCGCTTTGATCAAAGTCATGGACGTGCGGAGATCAGACGGCTACAGCTTGATCACCATGAAAAACATTTTGCGCATCGTGATGACCCTGTCGCTGCTGGTATTTGCCAGCAGCGCGGTCTTGCGTGTGGGCGATATGGTGGGGGAGGGTTCCGGCACCTATCGCAGCGTTTATGTCGTCTTGAACAATAGCGCCCCCCTGCACGATGCCGAGATGCACGATACCCAGATGCGCGATGCCATTCGCTGCGATGATTGTACGGATATGACGACGGCGGTCGCGTCCTGTCATTTCCTGTGCGCAATCGTTGTCATGCCCGACGTTGCCGGGTTTGAAAATATGGTGATGCCATCTGGCTCCCGGATGATTTTACCGGCTATTGATCGGGCAACCGGCCTGTCGCATGTGCCCGACCCGTCGCCTCCCAGATATTTTTCCTGATTTCCCCTTGGGGTCCTGACGGGCCGCTAGGGATGTTGTGTTGTCGTGCCATGCCCGATATCCGGGCAGGTCGGCAGTCAATAAACCAACTCAGGAAAGATTGTCGGATGACTTTCAAATCTTCCTTTTGTTCCGGTCGGCGGGGTTTCCTGCTGGGCGGGGCGACGGTCATCGGGGCCGCCGCAACAGGCGGTCTGCCTCTTTGGTCCTCTATTGCCCGTGCGGGCGAAACGCCTGCACCCGATATCGTCGATATGCTTTTGCGTCCCGGTGCGTCGCGCGCTAGCCTTGTTTCGAACCCGGCCATTCAGACCGATGTCTGGGCCTATAACGGCACGGTTCCCGGCCCGGAAATTCGCATCCGGCAGGGGCAGCGTCTGCGTGCCCGGCTTGAAAATACCCTGCCACAGGAAACAACCATTCACTGGCACGGGCTTCGCATTCCCAATGCCATGGATGGTGTGCCCGGTGTGACGCAGGATGCGGTCAAACCGGGGGGCAGTTTTGATTATGTTTTTGATCTGCCCGATGCGGGAACCTACTGGTATCACCCGCACGCAAACACGACCGAACAGCTCGGCCGGGGCCTTTACGGTCCCCTGATCGTCGAGGAAACCGACCCGTTGCGTGTGGATCGTGAACTGGTCTGGATACTTGATGACTGGCGGCTTGACGATGCTGCCATGATCGATAGCGGTTTCAATGCCATGCATGATGTCAGTCATGCCGGGCGGATCGGCAATGTGGTGACGGTCAATGGTCTGCCACCCGGGGAGTTGGTCGTAAGACCGGGCGAGCGTATCCGTCTACGCCTGTTGAATGCGGCGAATGGGCGTATCTTTGCGCTCGACTTTGATGAACTTGCCCCGACGGTGATTGCCATGGACGGACATCCGGTCACGCCGCATCGCGATGACGCGCCGCTGCTTTTGCTGGGACCGGGCATGCGATTTGATCTGGTGATCGATATCCCGGTGAAAGGCAAAACGTCGTTTGCCGTGATGGATCGCTTCTATGACGGTATGGAAAACAGGATCGCCAGTCTCGCTGTTTCCGGCGAAGCCGTACGTGACGGGGTGCCTGACTGGGATATGGCGTTAAAACCCAATCCTGTGCCGGAACCTGATCTGGATCAGTCAACAAGGCATGATCTCGTCTATAGCGGCGGAATGATGGGCGGCATGGTCCTGCAGCAGATGACGCAATCGGGCCATATCACACCGGAAATGCTGAATCGGATGGGGATAGAGGACATGGCGGGCATGGGCAACATGATGCGTTCGATGTCTGGTTCCGGCAATGTCTGGGCCGTTAACGGGCGTGATCCCGACCGCGACGGGGACGGGCCGCTTGTCACACTTGAACGCGGGCAAAGCTGCCGTTTGACGCTGATGAATGCAACGGCATGGCTTCATCCGATCCATTTGCATGGTCATGCTTTCCGTTTGCTTGCCCGCAACGATGCACCCGTCAATCATCAGCCGTGGCTTGATACCGTTCTGATCAAGCCGGGCGAACGGGTCGAGATTGCCTTTGTCGCCGATAATCCCGGTGACTGGCTGATCCATTGTCACATTCTCGAACACAGGGTCGGCGGCATGTCCGGCATCATCCGTGTTCTTTGACTCCCTTTGAGGATAATCAGGATGCTTAAAACCATGAAAAGCCAGATCGCCCGTACCCTCCGTGCGGTTGCCTTTGCCGTCGCGGCGACTGTTATCCTGCCGTCATTTGCGGCCAATGCGGCGGGTATCGAAGCCAGAATCATCAAAAACCCGAATTGCGGTTGCTGCACAATGCATGGCGATTATCTGCGTCAGCACGGGTTTGACGTTACAATCACCGAAGACGAAAATGTAGCTTCGCTGGCGCTAATGGCTGGCATTCCCGAAGACCTACAGGGATGTCACCTGACCATGATTGATGGCTATGCCGTCAGCGGTCATGTGCCGGTAGAAACCATTTTAAGGATGCTTGAAGAACGTCCGGCGATTTCTGCAATCACCTTGCCGGGAATGCCAATGGGCTCGCCTGGTATGGGCGGGATCAAGGAAGCCCCGTTCGAAATTTTCAGTCTCACGGACGGCAAAGTCGAAATCTATGAGCTGAGATAACAGGCTAGTCGATACAGGGCCGGGGCGTTATGGCGTGCCCGGCCTTTTCAAATTATCACAATTACTGCCATGCCCTTGCGAACTTGCGGCAATAAGCACACACTCTTACACAAAGGATAAGCAACAGCATCGAATATACCCGCATTTGATCATGGTCGGAATAGCTGATGGTGACTGTCCGAAAGTGGTGTGTATCAATGCTTGGCTTTTTGTTGCGTCGCGATAAGATCGTAGTCGGATTGCAGGTCCGATCAGCAGGATCGTCAGGGTCCGGGGAAAAACGTATTCAAGATATAATCGGAGGGTTTCATGACAGACGTCGTAATTGTGGGTGCAGCACGCACACCGATCGGCGCTTTTAGCGGTTCGCTGGCCAATACCCCAGCACACGAGCTTGGCGCTGTTGCCATCAAGGCGGCTCTGGAACGTTCCGGTGTCGAGGCGGATGCCGTAAACGAGGTTATTTTCGGTCAGGTCCTGACCGGCGGGGCCGGGCAGAACCCGGCACGTCAGGCGGCCATCGCCGCCGGCATCCCCGATAGCGCAACTGCCTTTGTGATCAACCAGGTTTGTGGTTCTGGCCTTCGCACCGTTGCCCTTGCCGCCCAGCAGATCATGGCTGGTGATGCCAAAATCGTGGTTGCCGGTGGTCAGGAAAACATGTCCATGTCGCCGCATGTTGCCAATCTGCGTGCCGGTCACAAGATGGGCGATGTCAAATTCATCGACAGCATGATCAAGGATGGCCTGTGGTGTGCCTTCAACGGCTATCACATGGGCAATACCGCGGAAAACATCGCCAATAAATGGCAGATCACCCGCGAAGATCAGGATGCCTTCGCGACCGCATCGCAGAACAAGGCAGAAGCTGCCCAGAAATCCGGTCGCTTCAATGATGAAATCGCCCCTGTCACCCTTTCCTCGCGCAAGGGCGATGTAATCTTCGACGCCGATGAATATCCGCGCCACGGTGCATCCATCGAAGGTATGGCAAAACTCCGCCCGGCGTTCGATAAGGAAGGCACGGTAACCGCCGGGAACGCATCGGGCATCAATGACGGTGCTGCCGCCCTGATCGTCATGTCGGCCGATGAAGCCGCCAAACGCGGCCTGACCCCGCTTGCGACGATCAAAAGCTGGGCGACTGCCGGTGTTGATCCGGCTGTAATGGGTTCCGGCCCGATCCCGGCATCGCGCAAGGCTCTTGAAAAGGCTGGCTGGTCGGTCGGTGATCTTGATCTGATCGAAGCCAACGAGGCCTTTGCCGCACAGGCGATTGCGGTTAACCGCGACATGGGCTGGGATACCGACAAGGTCAACGTCAATGGCGGGGCGATTGCCCTTGGCCATCCGATTGGCGCATCGGGCGCACGCGTCTTTACCACGCTGCTTTACGAAATGCAGAAACGCGATGCCAAAAAGGGCCTTGCGACATTGTGCATTGGTGGCGGCATGGGGGTCGCGCTGTGCGTCGAACGCTGATTGCTTCGAACCATCTGAATTGATGAAATGTGCAGGGCGGCCTCCTTTGGGGGCTGCCCTGTTTGTTTATCCGTTGGGCGAAGATGAAATTCGACCAAAGTTCACGCATTTCACGTGACATGGATGATGGAGAGGAAATAAAGTTACGTTTATAGTTCGTTTTGTGGACTAAAATTTCGCATGTCGTAGAAGGGCAAACTACGGGATACCGATACATGAATTCGATGACTGAAGTTTAGGGAGGCGACCATGACAAAAACTGCACTGGTAACCGGTGGCACACGCGGAATTGGCAAGGCAATCAGCCTGGCGCTTAAGGAAGCGGGCTATACTGTTGCGGCAAACTATGCGGGTAATGACGACGCCGCGCGCGCCTTCACCGACGAAACCGGCATTGCGACCTTTAAATGGAGCGTCGCGGATGCCGATGCCTGTGCCGATGGCATCCGGCAAGTCGAATCCGAAGTCGGCCCTGTCGATTTCCTGATCAATAATGCCGGTATCACGCGCGATGGTTTCATGCACAAGATGTCCGTCGATCATTGGCAGTCGGTGATCGAAACGAACCTGAGCTCGCTGTTCTATATGACCAAGCCGGTGCTTGAGGGCATGCGCGAACGCGGTTTTGGCCGGGTGGTGAATATCTCGTCGATCAACGGTCAGGCCGGCCAGCTTGGTCAGACCAACTATTCCGCGGCCAAGGCCGGGGTGCATGGTTTTACCAAGGCACTGGCACAGGAAGTCGCGCGCAAGGGGGTGACGGTCAATACCATCGCGCCGGGTTACATCAACACCGACATGGTTGCTGCGGTTCCCGAAAAGGTTCTTGAAGGCATCATCGCCAAAATCCCGGTCGGCCGTCTGGGCGAGGCCGAGGAAATCGCACAGGCCGTCCTGTTCCTGTGTGGCCCGAATTCCGGCTTCATCACCGGTTCCTGCCTGTCGCTCAATGGCGGGCAGCATATGTTCTGACCGCATCTGCTTGCGTTCAATTTAACCAAAACACCCCGCAACAAATCTGCGGGGTGTTTTGCATTCGTGATCATGCCCGAATAATGTCCTCGGTCGTCACAACCTTGGCAAACGCATCGGCCAGAATGGCCAGTTCGGCGCGGTTCAATTCCGCAGCCGGGATGGCGGCTTGATCGGTTGTCGAGGGTAGGTCGCGTGTGGTGACCGCATCCCCGGCAATGGTGACTTGCAATCCCTGTTCGTTGGCGGAACGCGCGGTGGTCGAAACGCAGACATGGGTCATGAAACCGCTCAGCACCACATGTTTCAAACCGGCCTGCTCAATCAGGTCGCGCAAGTTGGTGCCGCCAAAGGCATTGGGTACATTCTTTGTCAGAATCGGCTCGCCGTCGCGCGGGGCGACTTCGCCCATGATCTTGGCATACGGACCTTCGGGATCAAACAGACCCTGTCCGTGATGCTGGATATGGATCAAGGTGCCGTTCTGCACGCGCCAATGGGCGATCAGCCGGGCCACATTGTCCAATGCAGGTTCAAGCCCTGATAGCTTCAACCTGCCACTGCGATATTCTTCCTGGGCATCGATCACGATCAGTGCCGCGTCGCGGACCGATCCGGTCGGAAGTTCAACGCCAAGAATTTCAAAAATGGATTGAGCACTCATGGTGGCTGTCCTTTCAAAGTCATTTGAATGGCCTGATCATGCATCTGCATGTTTGCAGTTTAAATCCGTCAATTTGCAGATATGATCTGCGTATATGCAGAAATTATAACTGGGTGATGATTCATGGATTGGGAAGCCTTGAGGACATTCGCCGTCGTTTGCCGCGCAAATACCATGAGTGCCGCCGCGCGTGAGCTTGGCGTAAATCAGACGACGATTGCGCGCCGTATTGCTCGCCTTGAAGAAGCGACCGGTTTTCCTGTCCTGCTGCGTCGGGACGGGCAGATGAGCCCGACACTGCGTGCGCAAAGCCTTCTGAAAACCGCAAGGGCGATGGAGGCCGAAGTCAGTACCTTGCTCGAAGCAAATGGCGGTTTCTCCGAAAAGATCGCCCGTCCGGAAATATCGGGTGTTGTTCGCGTTGCCGGGGTGGATGTGATTTTTGAAAACTGCATTGCTCCGCGCTTGGGCGAACTGATATCAAACCATCCGTCCCTTTGCGTCGAACTGATTGGCGGCAACCGCAATCTAAGCCTGCCGCAACGTGAAACCGATATCGCGCTGCGTCTTGCCCGGCCGCAAACCGGGGCATTCCACATCCGGAAAATCGGGGTGATGGAATATGGTATTTACGGTCCGGCCGGGATGGACGACCCGACCACTGAACCATGGGTCGATCTTGACGATGCGTTTGCCGACAAACCCGAACAGATATGGCTCAATCGCCATTTCCCCAATCGCCACACCATCAGTCGATCCAATCGCGGATCCATCATGGCGACGATGGCGTGTGCTGCCAATGCCTTTGCCCTGCTGCCACGATGCCTGGGGGATCGTATCTCGGGCCTCACTCGCAAACCCGATATCGATCCGGAGGGACGCGAAATCTGGCTCCTGATCCATCAGGACATGCGCCACGTGCCGCGTGTGCGGGTTGTCGCCGAATGGGTGTCTGATGTGCTGATTGGCAGTGCGGCAATTAAATCCGTGTGATCCTGCATTGTTCGTTTGACAGTGCGCTGCCTTGGTTGTGATTATTCAAGTATTGCAACTTATGATATGAGCAGGGCAGGCCATGGACGAGCACAAAAAATACACATCGGCCAACCGTGCTGCATGGGATGCCTCCGCACCATTGCATGAAGCTGGTGAAACCTGGCAAAGACTTTTGGCCGAGGTTGCAAAGGCCGATTTCTCGACATTCGACGAAGCTTTGCGTGAGACGCTGGAAGGTGTCGGGGTCGCAGGAAAACGCGTCGTACAGGTTTGCTGCAATAACGGTCGCGAAGTATTGTCTTTGTCGGCCATGGGCGCAAAAACTGTACTTGGGATTGATCAATCCGATGCATTTCTCGCGCAAGCCCGGAAGCTGGCGCATCTATCGGGACGGAAATGTGATTTCCTCTGTGCGGTCATCTACGAATTGCCGGAAGACACACCGGGCGATTTTGACCTTGGTTTGATTACCATCGGCGTTCTGAACTGGATGCCGGACCTGAAATGTTTCTTCGATGCCGTATCAGCACTGCTGGCTCGGGATGGGATGCTCGTTATCTATGAAACCCACCCGTTTCTTGAAATGTTTGACCCGTCTGCTGCCGATCCGTTTTCACCGTCGCAATCATATTTTGACCGTGGACCACACGCAAACGAAGATACCATAACCTATGACGGATCTGACGGCGGGCAGGGACCTGTTTCATGGTGGTTTTCCTACACGATGGGCGAAATCGTGTCTGCGGCTGTTGCAGCCGGATTAAAGCTGGAATGTCTTAAAGAGCATCCGCATTCAAATCGGGAAACTGAATTTGATATCTATGAAGACAGGAAAGCCCAAATCCCGATGTGCTACACGCTGGTGTTACGAAAAGAACGGTAATTCTTGTTGATGGAGCGATGATCACGCCGCGGTAATCGTGACATCGGCCAGGATGCTGCTTTTTTGAACGGTATGGGCGTTGGGAATGTCATTATCCGATGCTTTTCGCCGTGCCGATGGCTCGTCATGTCCGTGATCAAGCCAGCGTTGCACAAGGCGCCTTTCCAGAACCGGAAGCGGAATGTCGATGAACAGGGTCAGGTCGAAAAGGCTTGCCAACTGGTTCCATGGCGATCGGCTAAGTAACAGATAATTGCCTTCGACAAGCACGATCCGATGGCTTTGTGAAACGCATCGTGCCGATCCGCGTGACAGTTCCAGATGGCGGTCAAACACCGGCACATAAACATCGTCATCATCGGCACGAATGGCATCAAGGGTGCGTTTGAACCCGCCGGTATCGAAGGTTTCCGGTGCTCCTTTGCGCGGGAGGAGGCCGCGTGCGGAAAGGATGGCATCATCGAAATGATACCCATCCATCGGCACGACAACAGCCCCGACCTCATCACCCCCCAGATGGTGATGAAGCCGTTCGGACAAGGTTGACTTGCCCGAGGCTGGTGCCCCGGCGATCGCGACAAGGAGGCGTCGATCGCCAATCTGTTTGTCCCTGATCAGCGCGATCAGGGTATCGATATCCGGTGTCATTCAATCATGCCGCCGCCGATATTTCTGGTGGCTCCTTCGCACCGGTCATGAAAGCGACCGCGTCCGACATGCTGTAATCATCGGGATTGATTGTACACAGGCGTTTACCCAAACGATGAACATGGATGCGATCCGCCACCTCGAACACATGCGGCATATTGTGCGAAATCAGCACAATCGGCATGCCGCGCGATTTGACATCGGCAATCAGTTCCAGCACCCGGCGGCTTTCCTTGACGCCAAGGGCCGCGGTCGGTTCATCCATGATCACGACGCGCGATCCAAAGGCTGCCGCACGGGCAACCGCAACCCCCTGGCGCTGCCCGCCCGAAAGCGTTTCCACCGCCTGATTGATGTTCTGGATCGTCATCAGGCCAAGCTCGGAGAGCTTTTCGCGTGCGATGCGTTGCATGCCCTTGTGGTCCAGTGCGCCGAAATACTTGCCCATAAAGCCCGGTTTGCGAAGCTCGCGCCCCATGAACATATTGTCTGCAATCGAAAGGGCGGGCGAAAGCGCAAGGTTCTGATAAACCGTTTCGATCCCCGCTTCGCGGGCTTCCATCGGCGATGAAAAATGCACCGGTTTGCCATCAAGCTCGATCACGCCTTCATCAACCGTGATCGCCCCCGAAAGCGCCTTGATCAGGGATGATTTTCCTGCACCGTTATCGCCGATCACCGCAAGGACTTCACCGGGATAAAGATCGAAATCCGCCTGATCCAGTGCGGTGACACGGCCATAGCGTTTAACGATACCGCGTGCGCTTAAGACCGGTTTTTTATCCGTGCTCATGACGATACCTTTCTGATCCACTGGTCGATTGCAACGGCGATAATCGTCAGCCAGCCGATTGCAAACACCTGCCAAAGAACATCAACGCCGACAAGCCGCAGCCCGGAATTGAACACGCCAACGATCAATGCCCCGATCAGCGGGCCGATGATCGACCCGCGTCCGCCAAACAGCGAAATGCCACCAATCACAACTGCGGTAATCGATTGCAGGTTTGCTTCCTGAAAACTTTGCGGCGAAACCGAGCCAACGCGCCCGATCGATGCCCACGCACCAATGCCACATACTAGCCCGGCCAGACCATAAACCATGATAAGCGTGCGGTTGGTGCGAATGCCCGAAAGCTCGGCGGCTTCCTTGTCATCGCCAATCGCATAAACATGCCGGCCCCAGCTTGTGTGGTTCAGGATGTACCAAAGTACGGCAAAAATGACGAGCATCAGGACCGAGCCATAGGTGATCCTTGCCCCGCCAATCGCGATGCTTTCGCCAAAGAATTTCAAAAGCGGTGCGATTTCATCGAGTGTCTGGCTGCGGATCGACTGCGCGCCCGAAAGCCAAAGGTTCAGCGCAAAGAAAATGTTCCACGTACCCAGCGTCACGATAAAAGGCGGCAATTTGATCCGGGTGACCAGAAACCCGTTCAGCATCCCGGCCAGAATCCCGCCGACAAACCCGATCAGGATCGCAAGCGGTGCGGGAACGCCAAGCGTAATCGCAAGCTGCCCCATAATGACCGACATCAGCACCATGATCGCGCCGACCGAAAGATCAATCCCGGCGGTCAGGATCACAAGGCTTTGGGCCGCGGCAAGAATGCCGATGATCGAAACCTGCTGCACAATCAGCGACAGGTTGAACGGCGAAAAGAACTTCGATCCCGCCAGTGCACCAAAAATGATAATCGAAATGACAAGGACAATCACCGGTACCATTGTCGGATTGCCATGCAGGAAATGCTGCGTGGCATCCAGAAAGTTCCGGTTTTTATGTTCGAACTGCGCAACCGCCTTGTCGCTGGCGTCAAGCGTCTGTTCGTATTCCTGTTTTGTGCGAGATGTGCGAGCAGTTTCGCTCATCGCTTCCTCCCGGCCTGGTCGTGAATATTGGTTGCGAAAAGGCATGCGCAACGGCTCATCACATGCCCCCGCCGGTTCTGATGACCGGTTTGCATCGGGTAGGGGGCTGACCAAGTGTAACCTTTTTGTGGGACAAGAGGGCGGCGTTTATAACCGCCCTCCTCGAATATCGGAACGTTGCGTCGGGGCCTAGCCCCAGCAGCGTTTCATGCCTTCTTCGATATCAATCGACGGAACGCCTTCTGCCGGATCACCGGTCACAAGGTTAACCCCGGTGTCATAGAAGTTAAGACCTTCGGAATTGGCCGGTTTTTCACCGCTTTCGGCCCAGGACTTGATCGCCTCAATACCTTTGTAGGCCATATCAAGCGGATATTGCTGCGATGTCGCGCCAATCACGCCATCCTTGACGTTCAAAACGCCCGGGCAACCACCATCGACCGATACGATCAGAACGCCTTCTTCCATGCCAAACGATTTCAGCGCCTCATAGGCACCGGCTGCTGCCGGTTCGTTGATGGTATAGACGACATTGATTTCGGAATCCTGCTGCAACAGGTTTTCCATCGCCTTGCGGCCGCCTTCCTCGTTGCCGTTGGTGATGTCATGGCCGACAATGCGGGGATCATCTTCATCACCGATCTTGTTCGGGTCCTTGATGTCGATGCCAAAACCTTTCATGAAGCCTTGATCGCGCAGCACATCAACCGATGGTGCACTTGGCGTCAGGTCAAGAAACGCGATTTTCGCATCCGAGGCCTCATCGCCAAGCTTGGCTGCCGCCCACTGGCCGATCAGCTCACCGGCCTTGAAGTTATCGGTGGCAAAGGTTGCATCGGCCGAGTCAATCGGTTCAAGCGGTGTATCAAGGGCAATCACCAGCAATCCGGCATCGCGCGCCTTTTTGACAACCGGTACAATCGCCTTGGTATCCGATGCGGTCAGAAGGATCCCTTTGGCACCCGATGCAATGCAGGATTCAATCGCCTGCACCTGGGTTTCATGGTCACCATCGATTTTACCGGCAAAAGTCGAAAGGTTGACGCCATTTGCCACAGACGCGGCCTGTGCGCCTTCTTTCATTTTCACGAAGAACGGATTGATATCGGTTTTGGTGATAAGGCAGGCACCGATTTCATCGGCTTTGGCTCCGTTGGGTGCAACGGCAAGGCCAAGCGCAAGCGCCCCAAGGGTGGCGCCAACAAGAGTCTTCTTCATCTGTTTCCTCCCAGGAATAACCTGATGTTCGGCCATTTTGGCCGGATTTGTTCATTTTGCGACAGGTGGAACGCATCGTTACGTGCGTCTTTTGCGCCTGTCTGTTGCCTACGACACACCAAATGCTCGAAGCTGTCAATTAATAAATCCGATTGATTTATTAATTAATCCTGTCACTCTTTTATCCATTCGGGCAATAAAGAACCCGAGTGGGAGGATAAAAATGACAGCTTCGCTGCAGACCAACCCTGACGGGATCGGGGATGAAAGCCAGTCCGCGCGTCCGCTTCATCCGGGCGGGGGGGCTAATCAGTTGCGCGTGCGCGCCTATAATGAACGGCTGGTGCTGTCGCTGGTCCGCCGTAATATCGGATTGTCAAAGGCCGATATCGCCCGCCTCTCTGGCCTTTCTGCTCAAACCGTCTCCGTGATCATGCGCGCCCTTGAAAAGGATGGGTTGCTTAAACGCGGTGATCCGGTGCGCGGCAAGGTTGGCAAACCATCGATCCCGATGGCGCTCAACCCGGATGGTGTTTTTTCCTTCGGACTTAAAATCGGCCGACGCAGTGCCGAACTGATCCTGATGGATTTTGTCGGTACAGTACGCGCCAGCCTGAACGAAGCCTATAAATATCCGACTCCCGATGGCATCCGCAAATTCGTCCGGACCTCGGTCGAACAATTGTCCGGCGGGCTATCCCCCGCCCAGCGCCAACGCATCGCCGGGATCGGCATTGCCGCCCCGTTCGAATTATGGAACTGGGTCGAAGAAGTCGGCGCACCACCCGAAGACATGAGCGCCTGGCGCGAAGTCGATCTGATCGACACCATCGGCGAAATCGTACCATTCCCGGTCTTTCAGCAGAACGATGCAACGGCGGCCTGCGGGGCGGAACTGGTCTTTGGGGCGGGGCCGAATTATTCCGATTTCGCCTATTTCTTTATCGGTTCTTTCATTGGCGGCGGCGTCGTGCTCAATCAGGCACTTTATGCCGGTAAAACCGGCAATGCCGGGGCTTTTGGCTCGATGCCTGTGCCCTCGCGTTCTGGCCATCCCAGCCAGTTGATCGATCAGGCATCCATCTTCGTGCTCGAAGAAATGCTGACCCGCGAAGGCCGCGATCCCGCCTTGTTGTGGAAGGATCCCGACTACTGGCATCAGCTTGGCGCAACCCTTGATCTCTGGATTGACCATACCGCACGGGGCCTTGCGATTGCCATTACCTCGGTCTGCTCGGTGATTGATTTCGAAGCCGTCATTGTCGATGGCGGCTTCCCCAAAGATGTCTGTGCCAGAATTGTCGATGCCACGCGCAAGGCAATGCTCAAACTCGACCTGCAGGGCATCGCCACCCCGCATATCGAACAGGGCATGGTCGGCAGTGCCGCCCGCGCCATCGGTGCCGCCAGCCTGCCACTGTTTTCCCGATATCTTCTCGATCAGAACGTCCTGTTCAAACAGATGGCCTGATCAGGAACGGATCGTCAGAACCGATCCTTCCGCCCGCGGATTTCGGCAAAAATCTCGGTGGCAGTTGCGCCTTCCATACCAAGGTCGCTGGCAATCGATGCATGATCGGCGCGTAGGAACGGGTTGGTTGCCAGTTCCTTGTCCATGCGTGATGGGATGGTCGGGATACCGCGTGCGCGCAGGTCATCAATTTCCGCGCAGCGCGCCTTAAGCGCCACATTGCCGGTTTCAATCGTTGCCGCAAACCGGGCATTGGACTGGGTATATTCATGCCCGCAATACACCAGTGTATCACCCGGCAAATTGCGAAATTTTTGCAGGGATTGCCACATCTGATCAGGCGTTCCTTCAAACAACCGCCCGCAACCCAACGCAAACAGGCTGTCGCCCGAAAACAGGGCAGATACCGCCGGAAAATAAAACGCAATATGGCCGCTGGTATGGCCCGGCACGTCAAAGACCTGCCCGGAAAGGGCACCGATCATTACCGTATCCCCCTCGGCCACTTTCTGATCCATGCCGGGAATGCGCATGGTTTCGGCCTTGGGGCCAATCAGTTTCGCGCCATATCTGGTGATCAGTTCCGCATTGCCGCCGATATGATCATTGTGATGATGGGTATTGATCACAAGATCAAGCGACCAGTCGCGATCTTCAAGCTCGGCTACCACCGGGCCTGCCTCGCCCGGATCGACAATCGCCGTCATGCCGGTTTCGTGGCAGCGCACCAGATAGGTGTAATTATCGGAAAGGCACGGAATGACAAAAACATCGCCTGCGGACATGGCCGACCTCGCGTGTGTGAAAAAATATGGGTTAAGCCTATCAGCTTGCGGCTTCTTAAAACAATCACGCATCGTGCAAAGTTTTTGCGCTTCTATGAGGTCACGGGTGCGTAAATGAGTTCCCGCCCGTATCACTCGATGCTAGGCTGCTTTCATGCGTCAGGATGTAGTTGATCTTCACCGTTTTTATGCCGGAAGCCTCGGGCAGGCCGCCCGCCGCCTGATCCGGCGCCGTTTGCGCGTCATGTGGTCGGATGTGCGCGGCATGCGGGTTCTGGGTTTTGGTTACGCCACGCCCTATCTGCGCCCCTTCATGGGCGAGGCAGAGCGCGTACTGGCCTTCATGCCCGCCCAGCAGGGCTGCGTGCCGTGGCCTGCGGGTGACCCGAACCATGTCGCCCTTACCGAAGAAACCATGCTGCCGCTGCCCGATAGCTCGGTCGACCGCATTCTGCTGGTGCATCTGGTCGAACATTCCGATTCCATGCGCCGACTGATGCGCGAATGCTGGCGGGTCCTGACCCCCAATGGCCGGATCGTGGTGGTAACACCCAACCGAAGCTCGCTTTGGTCCTGGTCGGAAAATACACCATTTGGCTTTGGTCATCCCTATAGCGTGTCGCAGCTTCAAAACCTGATGCGCGAAAACATGTTCCTGCCTGTGCAGCACAGCCGTGCATTGTTCCTGCCCCCGACCCAGCGACGGTTTCTGCTGCGCTGGTCGCAGGTATTTGAAAATGTAGGATCGCGTCTGTTCAAGGCGTTTGCGGGTGTCTCGATTGTCGAAGCCGGCAAACAGCTTTACGCCAGCACCGGCACTCCGGCGCGCAAGCGCCGCCTTGTGCATATCCCGGTTTCCGTGCCCCCCCTGCGCCCGGCCGATGGCAATCAAAGCCATCAGGGCAAGCTTCTGACATGTGAAAAACGCGCCGATGATCCAACCGGGAAATCAGATTGCTCTGCTTCCGGGGATTGACCTTTGTTGCTGCAATCGCGAAATAACAGTCTTGGCGTTTGCTGGGAAAACAAGAAAAAATGCATAACGGGATTGGCAAAAGGGCAACGTGGCTTCGGGCTGCGCTGATATCGCTGTTATTGTGCGGTACTGCATCGGCGAAGGAACCGATACGGATCGAACTGTTTGGCGAGGAAAACAATATCCCCTACGCCTATCTCGAAGATGGCGTTCAGCCCGCCGGAATTTATGTCCGCATCCTGCGCGAGGCATTCCGCAAACTGCCCGACTATCATGTAAGCTTTGCCGCCATGCCGTTCAAACGGGGTATGGATTTGTTGCAATCCGGGCAGATATTCGGATATTTCCCGCCCTATTATCGTGAAAGCCGCGACTGGATTGAACGCTATTCCGTGCCGATCCTTCAGGAAACGGTGGTTGCGATCTGTAATGACGACTATGTCCGAAGCCATCGGCTCGACCATTTCCCGCGCGATTTCAAAGGTGCCAGATTTGCTAATAATGCCGGCTATCGTATGGCCGGAACCCCCTTTTTCGAGATGGTCGAGAAGGGCGATATCGAACTTGAAGAAGGCAACACCACCGAGAGCAATCTGCGCTTTCTGATGGCCGGGCGGGTGGATTGTTATGTCAATGAACGGATGGCCATCCTGGCGGGCCTGCGTGAATTGCGCACGGACCCGGACATTGCGCGCAAATTCAACGAGGTTGCGATCATCGCGCGCGAATTCGGTTATGTCGCATTCGGCCCGGATCCCGAAGGCAAATGGCCCTATCGTGATAAGTTCGCCAATGATCTTGACCGTGTATTGCTCGATATGAAGCAAAGCGGCGAAATCGACCGGTTGGTCACGGAATATTTCGCGTATTAGGCCTCTTGCCCCTACACAAAAAAAGCCGCCGGGGAACCGGCGGCTTTTAACGTCTTAGCAGATATTCGAACGCTTAATGTTCGACATCACGCCAGATTTTGCGTTTCACCGCATACAGCATCGCGGTCAAAACGATCAGGAACAGGATAACTTTCAGGCCCATGGATTTGCGGGCTTCAAGTTCCGGCTGTGCTGTCCAGTTCAGGAACGCAACAACATCACGCGCATGCTGTTCCATCGTCATTGGCGTGCCATCGGTATATTCAACAGCCTCGTCATAAAGCGGCGGTGCCATTGAAATCTGATGACCCGGGAAGTAGTGGTTGTAATGCTTCCCTTCCGAAAGGTCGAAGCCTTCGGGGGCTTCTTCCTCGTAACCGGTCAGCAGACCGAAAACATAATCCGGGCCTGCTACGCGGGCTTTGTTCATCAGCGACAGATCCGGCGGAATTGCCCCGCCGTTTGAAGCAGCCGCAGCCTTTTCATTGGCAAAGGGCGACGGGAAATAATCGGACGGCTTGCCCGGACGGGTGAACATGTCACCATCATCGTTCGGGCCGTCTTCTATTTCATAGTCCGCGGCAATTGCCTTGATCTGGTCTTCGTTGAAGCCGATGCCCTGAAGGTTACGGAACGCAATGAAGCGAAGGCTGTGACAGCCTGCGCAGACGTTTTTGTAAACCTGGAAGCCACGCTGCAACTGGGCGCGGTCATAAGTGCCAAACAACCCGTCCCAGCTCCAGTCCTGCGACGGCGGAACCGGCGCGTCACCGGCGGCTTTTGCGCCCGTGCCGGCAAGGGCAGTCAGGGCAAATGCGGCTGCCATGGCGGTAAGTGCAAATTTACGCATTTGCCCCCTCCTTGAGAACGGATTCGCTGATACTCGCCGGAAGCGGTTTGGGTCGTTCCAGTTTGCCCACAAGCGGCATGACCACAAGGAAATGCACAAAGTAGTACAGCGTTGAAAGCTGGCCCATGACGATGACCTTAAGGCCCTCGATCCCCATAAAGTAATCATCGGGTGCCTTTGCACCGCAATATCCGAGCACGAAAGTGTCGATGACAAACAGCCAGAAGAACCATTTGTAAACCGGACGGAATTTCGAGCTGCGAACCTTCGAGGTGTCAAGCCACGGAATAACGAACAGGATCACGATCGACGCAAACATTGCCAGCACGCCCAGCAGCTTTGCCGGAATACCAAAGATCGTGAAATCGATTGACCGCAGGATCGCGTAGAACGGCAGGAAGTACCATTCCGGCACGATATGCGGCGGGGTTACCAGTGGATTGGCCGGGATGTAGTTATCCGGGTGGCCTAGGAAATCCGGGGCAAAGAACACAAACGCACTAAAGAAGATCAGGAACACGCCCAGACCGAACAGGTCCTTGATCGTATAGTACGGATGGAACGGAATGCTGTCCTGCGGGGTTTTGATTTCAACCCCGGTCGGGTTGTTCGACCGCACGGAATGCAATGCCCAGACATGCAGGACGACAAGGCCCAGAATGACGAATGGCATCAGATAATGCAGCGAGAAGAACCGGTTCAGCGTCGGGTTATCAACCGAGAAACCGCCCCACAGCCAGGTCACCAGCGGATCACCGATGACAGGGAAGGCCGAGAACAGGTTGGTAATAACCGTGGCACCCCAGAAGGACATCTGGCCCCACGGCAGGACATAGCCCATGAAGGCGGTCGCCATCATCGCCAGCAGGATCAGAATCCCGATCCACCACAGCATTTCGCGCGGAGCTTTATATGACCCGTAATACAGGCCACGGAAAATATGGATAAACACGGCAATGAAGAACATCGACGCGCCGTTCATATGGATATAGCGGATCAGCCAGCCATAATTCACATCACGCATGATGCGTTCGACCGATTCAAACGCCATACTCGTATGCGGCGTATAATTCATCACCAGGAAAATCCCGGAGAGGATCATCGTCACCAGAACAAAACCGGCAAGGGAACCAAAGTTCCACATATAGGACAGGTTCTTCGGGGTCGGATATTCATATGCGGAATGGTGCAACATGGAAATGATCGGAAGACGATCATCGACCCATTTCACCACTTTGTTATTCCAGACGGGTGCACTCATCTTACAGCTCCTTAGCCGATCCGGACGGATGTGTCGGTGAGGAAGGTGTAGGTCGGCACCTCTAGGTTCTTCGGCGCAGGACCCCGGCGAATACGGCCAGACGTATCATAGTGCGAGCCGTGGCAAGGACAGTACCAGCCGTCATAATCACCGCGGGCCTCGCCTGTGGCGGTGCCCATCGGAATGCAGCCCAGATGGGTACAGACACCGACAACGATCAGCCATTCCTTTTTCTCGACGCGTGCGTCATCGGCCTGCGGATCGACCAGCTCGTTCAGTGCGACCTCTTCGGCCTCGTTGATTTCACGTTCGGTACGGTGGCGGATGAATACGGGTTTACCGCGCCACATGACCTTGATGGCCTGACCGACCGGAATATTTGACAGGTTAACTTCGACCGAGGCCAGCGCAAGAACGTCCTTGGACGGGTTCATGCTGTCCACGAACGGCCACAGCGCCATGCCGGTGCCAACAACACCGACTGCCGTGGTCGCCAGGGTCAGGAAATCCCTGCGGTTCTCGTCCGGGTTATGATCCCCGGATGATTGCACCGTTTGCGACATAATGTATTCCTCTTTCTGCCCCCAAAACAGGCATGCGGAATGCCCAACTGCACACTTAGGGCAAACACCTTTAATTTCCATTGACGGAAATCAAACAATGCTTTTGCCCCAAAGCCTTCAGGCCTGAAACCGGGTTCGTATACTAACAAAAAAGAGGTTTGTTAAGGGGAACTTGGAGTTGCAAATTGTTCGCATTCGATTTGCCTATTTGGTTTTGCGCTGCACAATGGAAGCGAACGTAGCGTTTTCTAACAGGCTGGCGTATTCACAACCAAGTGGTTATATCCTTGTCTCGCCTTATTCCAAATAAGTCTAATGGCGATATATCGGCGTAATTTTGTAAGGTTTTGCGCCCGGATTTCAGGTCGAAAATATTACGAGTCTATAGGGCGTTATGAGAATCTGTCTATTCGAACCCGACATTCCCCAGAACACCGGTACAATCCTGCGCATGGCGGCATGTCTTGGCGTTCCCGTTGATATTATCGAGCCCTGTGGTTTTCTTCTGACCTCGGCGGCACTCAAGCGTGCGGGGATGGATTATCTGGGGGCGGCGGATTATACACGCCATGCCGATTGGCGCGGCTTTGTGCAGGCGCGTAATGATGGAACCGTTCCGGGGCGTCTGGTATTGCTGACGACCAAGGGGGCGGTGCCCTATTGCGATTTTGACTATAGACCGGATGATATTCTGATGCTGGGCTCCGAAAGCAGTGGTGTGCCCGATCAGGTGCATGATTATGTCGATGCCCGCGTCGTTATTCCGTTAAAACCCGGAATGCGGTCACTTAACGTTGCTATGGCAACCGCCATGACATTGGGTGAGGCCCTTCGACAAACCAGCAGCTTTCCGGAGAAGGCCTGATGACCAGTACTGATAACGATCTGATCGCCCAAAAGATCGAAGAGCACAAGGAAACAGCGCGAAACTGGTTCCGCCAGTTGCGCGATGAAATCTGTGCCAGTTTCGAGGTACTCGAAGATAGCTATACCGGACCACTTGCCGATCGTCCTGCCGGGCGGTTTGAACGCAAAAGCTGGGAACGCGGCGAAGGTCAGGGCGGCGGTGAAATGTCGGTCATGAAGGGCCGTGTGTTTGAAAAGGTCGGGGTCAATATCTCGACCGTGTATGGCGAGTTTTCCGAAAAATTCCGCGCTGAAATCCCGGGTGCTGCCGAAAACCCTAATTTCTGGGCGGCGGGCATTTCACTGGTGGCGCATCCCTGTTCGCCGCATGTCCCGGCTGTTCACATGAATACCCGCCATATCGTGACCACCAAGGCATGGTTTGGCGGTGGGGCCGACCTCACCCCGGTTTTCCCCAAGGATGCCGACACGGCCGATTTTCACGGTGCCTTAAAGGCCGCCTGTGATGCGCATGGCGATGATTATTACGACCGGTTCAAAAAATGGTGCGATGAATATTTCTTCCTGCCACACCGGAACGAGCCGCGCGGGGTTGGCGGAATTTTCTATGATTATCTGGATGCCGACTGGGATGCGGATTTTGCCTTCACGCAGGATGTCGGCCGTGCCTTTCGCGATATCTATCCCGAACTGGTCAAACGCCATTACAACAAGCCATGGACCGACGACGAACGTCGCGCCCAATTGATCAAGCGCGGACGCTATGTCGAGTTTAACCTGCTCCATGATCGCGGCACACGCTTTGGCCTGATGACCGGTGGCAATACCGAGGCGATCCTGATGTCGCTGCCGCCCGAAGCCAACTGGCCGTAAATAAATTGTATGAGGAATAGCGAGGGCCGCCTGTTATCCGGGCGGCCTTTGCATATCTGTGTCGGATTTCAGGTTTCGGGCTAGTCGTGAGTCTGGCCGCTAAAGCCGGTTTGCGTCATCGATGGCCGGTCACAGAAATCCTCATACCATTGGCTCAGTCTTGGGCGGCCGGTTCTGAAATCGGCCAGTTCGCGAAATGCGATCCAGTCAAGCCCGGTCGCCAGCGCAATATGGCCGCCATTGATCGGTGTTTTGGGATCAAGTTCGCTTTCCAGATAATCGAAGGCCTCGATCAGCTTGGTTTTCTGCCCTTCTGCTAGCGGCGGATAACGCAGATTTTCCGGGCGACGGTTGGTTTCCCAGCGATACAGCACACCGGCATCGCACATGCCCTGCGCCAATGCCTGCAAACGCAGGGCTTTCCAGCGTTCCGTTCCCGTGACCGGGATCAGTTTTCGGCCCGTATGCAGGCTATCGAGATACTCGCAGATCACATCCGAATCAAACAATGCCATGCCATCAGGCAGGATCAGAACCGGTACCTTGCCGAGCGGGTTGGCTGCAAAAACCCGGTCATTGCGATTGGTCGGGCTGGTTTCCTGATGGATCACCTCGATCCGGTCGCCCAATCCGCATTCAAGGGCAAAGACCAATGCCTTGCGGGCAAAGGGCGAATGGGTCTGATAGAGCAGGGTGTGATCGCTGCTTTGTATATCATCAGACTTTTGTGAAAATGGCGTCGTCATGATGCATTCTTGTCCCTGGATCAAAAAATAGCCCGGCAAACGGGTGCCGGGCTATTTTTCATTAAAAGTGAATAATCGGGTTGATTATTCATTTTCCCTATTCGGCGGCGACGGCTTCTTTTTCACCGCGTACCAGCGCCATATAGTCTTCCATCAGGGTTTTGCAAACATGGGCGGGGGTGAAGGTGTAATCGGCGATCGAGGCCACCGGGGTGACTTCGGCAGCCGTTCCGGTCAGGAAGCATTCCTCGAATTCTGCCATTTCTTCAGGCATGATCGCGCGCTCGATGACCTCGAAACCGCGTGCTTTCGCAAGCCCGATCACGGTGCGGCGCGTAATACCGTCCAGGAAGCAATCCGGGGTTGGTGTATGGATTTTGCCATCCTTGACAAAGAACACGTTTGCCCCGGTCGCCTCGGCAATCTGACCGCGATAATCAAGCATCAGCGCATCGGCAAAACCGTTACGTTCCGCTTCGTGTTTCGACAGGGTGCAGATCATGTAAAGACCGGCTGCCTTGGCCGAAGTCGGGGCGGTATTCGGGGCCGGACGGGCCCATTTCGAAAGTGCCAGGCGAATGCCTTTCAGGCGTTCTTCGGGCTTGAAATAGCTTGGCCATTCCCAGGTGGCAATCGCGACATTTATGCGTGTGGTCTGGGCCGAAACACCCATCATTTCGCTGCCGCGCCATGCAATGCGGCGGATATAGCCATCGGTGATATTGTTGGCTGCCAGCGTTTCAATGACCGCATCATCAAGTTCGGCCGCGCTGTAGGGCACTTTCATATCGAGAATTTCACCCGATTTGATCAGACGCTGACCATGTTCGGCAAGTTTGAACACTTTACCGTTATAAGCCCGTTCCCCTTCGAAGACGGCACTGCCATAATGGACCGCATGGCTCAGCACATGGAGGGTGCTTTCACGCCAGGGTTTAAGTTCGCCATTATACCAGATAAAACCATCACGGTTGTCGAAGGTCGGAGTGATCATTTGCCAGATTCCAATTCAAAAGGGCACTTGGACGTAACTTTATGTCCTTAATTGTCTGGCCGGAGTAACATTCATCGATTAATATGTCAATATAACTGACATAACGGAAAAGCATGGCTGATATCTCAACACGCAAGGTAAACCCGCTTTTTCTGCGGGAAGAAGAGCTTAGGCAAGGTATTGAACTGCTGTTCTATGCCTATCGCGATTTCACGGCAGTGGCAGATCAGATTCTTGAGCAATATAATTTCGGTCGCGCCCATCACCGGGTCATCTATTTCGTAAGTCGGAACCCCGGTATTACGGTAAGCGAGCTTCTGTCGATTCTAAAAATCACCAAGCAGTCCCTGTCGCGTGTTTTGGGCCAGCTCGTGCGCGAAGGATTTATTGATCAGAAAACCGGTGTGCAGGATCGCCGCCAGCGGCTTTTGACCCTGACGGAAAAGGGTGATGCGCTGGAACGTGAGCTGACCGAAAATCAGCGCGGCCTGATTGCGGCCGCCTATCGCGAAGCCGGGGCCGAGGCGGTTGAAGGGTTCCGCAAGGTGATGCTGGGCATGCTCGAAGAACCGGACCGTGCCCGTTTCACCGACGACAGCCCGCCGGGTATGCGCCGCCGGGCCAGCTAGTGTAAAGCCGGTCTTGATTTCAATCGTGCGACATCAAGCGGATCAGGATGATGGCCTGATCCGCTGTCTTTTGGACAGATACAATTTTGAAACTTTTTTTTGCCTAACTCGCATAGGATAAAGCGTTTCAAATGTTCAGCTTTCAGGAGAGCCGCGTATGACAAATCAGGATCAACCGCATATCCTTGTGGTCGATGATGATGACCGTCTGCGTGATCTGCTGACCCGCTATCTTGGCGAAAACGGGTTTGTCGTCTCGGCGTCGCGAAATGCCGCCGAAGCAAGGTCTAGCCTTGGCGGATTGCAGTTTGACCTTCTGGTGCTGGATGTTCTGATGCCCGGTGAAAAAGGTGTCGATCTTGCGCGCAGTCTGCGGGACGAAGGGTCCAAGGTGCCTATCCTTCTGCTGACGGCACTTTCGGAAACCGAAGACCGCATTTCCGGGCTTGAGGCGGGGGCCGATGATTACCTTGCCAAGCCGTTTGAGCCGCGTGAGCTCGTCCTTAGGATCGAAGCCATTTTACGGCGTTACGCCGAGGCGCCGGTACCAGTTACTGACGAGATGCGCGGCGAGACATCGACCATGGCGCAGTTTGGTGGCTTCACCTTTGATGTCAGCCGGATGACCTTGCAGCGCGGATCGGAACATATCTATCTGACAAGTGCAGAGCAGGCGCTTCTGGCGGCCCTTGTCCGGCGGCGCGGTGAAGCGACAACCCGCGAAGAACTTCACCAGATGATGGGGGGCAACTCCGTTGATCCGGGGGCATCGCGCAGTATTGATGTGCAGGTGACGCGCCTTCGGCGCAAGTTTGAGGAAGACCCAAAACAACCAAGATACTTGCAGACTGTACGCGGACGGGGCTATGTGCTGTATGTGGATTAAAGACAGAACGCCGAACCGTCGGCGCGATGAACACGAATAAGGATAAGGGTATTGGGCAGCGGAAAAACAGGATGGATCAAATCGCTGATGCCGTCAGGTCTTCTGGGGCGGTCGCTGTTGATCCTGATGACGCCGATGCTGCTGTTGCAGATCGTCACCGTGCTGATCTTTTTCGAACGGCACTGGGATACGGTTGCGCGCCAACTGAGCCGTGGTCTTGCGGGTGATGTTGTTTTCGTTATCGACTATCTTGGCGAATATCCGGATGCGGAGCATTTTGAATGGCTGCAGCATTCCGCACGTACGCGTTTGCAGCTTGATATCCTGTTTGAACCAGATGAAATCCTTGAGCAGCAGATTACCCAACCGCCGTTCGGACTGGTGTCCCAGGAGCTGTTCACCGCATTGGATGAACGTCTGGAACGTCCATTCTTCTTTGATCTTGATATAGACAATCGGCAGCTTGAAATCCGGGTGCAGTTGAAGGACGGCGTTCTTTCGATAATTGCGCCGCGCAAGCGTCTTTATTCCTCGACCACGTATATCTTCTTCATGTGGATCGCCGGTTCCGCGTTGATCCTGTACGGTGTTGCCGTGATGTTCATGCGCAATCAGGTGCGTCCGATCCGCCGTCTTGCCAAGGCTGCCGACCAGTTTGGTCGTGGGGTTGAAGTTGATACCTTCAAACCCGAAGGGGCGGCAGAGGTGCGACTGGCAGCATCGTCCTTCATTTCGATGCGCGACCGTATTGCACGCCATTTATCGCAACGGACCGCCTTGCTGGCGGGGGTGTCGCATGATCTGCGCACGCCACTAACGCGCATGAAGCTGGAACTGGCGATGCAGGGTTCGCTGCCCGGTGTCGATGCGCTAAAACAGGACGTCGTCGATATGGAGCGCATGGTCGATGCCTATCTTGCCTTTGCGCGTGGTGAAGAGGGCGAGAAGGCCGTTCCGACCGATATCGGCAAGCTGATTACCGATCAGGTCGGCGAATCTCTTCGGGACGGCCAGCAGATCGACCTGCATATTGCCGATAGTCTGGAAATGGATTTGCGTCCGCAATCCGTACGGCGCTGCCTTGCCAATATCATGTCCAATGCCGGGCGCTATGCCAACAACCTGTCCGTGCGTGCCGGACGTCGCGGGCAGGATTATGAAATCGTGTTTGACGATGACGGTCCCGGCATCCCCGCCGACAAGCGCGAAGAAGTCTTCAAACCGTTCTATCGTCTTGAGGAGTCCCGCAATCAGGCGACGGGCGGGGTTGGGCTCGGTATGACAATTGCCCGCGACTCAGCGCGCGGTCATGGCGGCGATGTATTCCTTGAAGATGCACCGGGCGGTGGTCTTCGCGTGCGTCTTGTTCTGCCGCTCGGGCATTAAGTGTCTGGTTCTGCCAAACGAAAAAGCCCCCGCAATATGTGAGGGGCTTTTGTTTTGAAAGCTGCCGAACCTTAGAAGAAGGTCGCGATTTCCGAGAGGTCTTTTTTCTCCGTCGCGTGTTTCGGGATCGTCGCATCCAGTGCCGGATATCCGGTGACCAGCAGGATATAGGGCTTGTTGTGCTCCGGGCGTTGGCAAATCTCGGTCAGGAAGCTCATCGGGTTCGGCGTGTGCGTTAATGTTGCAAGCCCTGCGCGATGCAGGGCGGCAATCAGAAAGCCGGTGGCGATGGAAACGGATTCCGGCACGTAATAGTTTTTGCGGAGCTTCCCGTCAGCCGAGGCACTTCTGCGTTCACCGAAAATGCAAATCAGCCAGGGCGCGATTTCCAGAAACGGTTTGCTGTCATCCGTGCCAAGCGGGCGCAGGGCCTCTATCCATTCTTCACCGGCGCGACCGGCATAAAAGGCACGTTCTTCTTCCTCGGCCGCCGTGCGGATTTTCTTTTTCATTGCCGCATCACCGATAACGGAAAAATGCCATGGCTGATGATTGGCCCCATTGGGGGCCGTACCCGCCGCACGAATACAGGTTTCGATGATATCGCGTGGTACTGGACGATCCGAAAATTCGCGCACGGTGTGGCGCGTTCGGATTTCATCGTAAAATGCCTGGGCCCCGCGGCGCATCTCGTCAATCGGGCGTTCCTGATAATTGGGCAACGGGATCGGTAAAAAATCGGTGGTCGGCGCGGGGCGGGTTGTCATGGGGTTCACTAATTTTGTTTGTTTAAATTGTCAGACAATATTAATGAAGGAAATTCAGGGATGCAAGTCTCGTGTGCTTCGTCACCCCTTCTCTGTCCGGGGATGGGTAAGTAATCCGGTTCGGGTGCGTATTCTCGTGGGTGGCGATGTCTTTTCCGCTCGCCCGTTTGGAAAGTGAGTAGGCAGGGGCTGGGAGGGCCGTCAGTCTTCCGGGCTTTCGGCAAAATGAGTGTCGGGCAGCGCTTGCACCAGCTGGCGCGAGTGATCGACATGGTCGATCATGATGGCTTCGGCCTTGTCGGCGTCACCGGCAAGGACGGCATCGACAATGTCGCGATGCTGGGGATTGGTTTGCAGCACCTTGTCATCTGCGACCAGAACGCGGAATTGCAGCCAATAGACGCTGTTGGAAATGCGGCGTAGTTGTTCAGACAGAAGCGCATTTCCGGTGACATCGGCAAATAGCATATGGAAGGCAAGGTTGTGGCGTGACATGGCCGCAAGGTCATTGCGGGCCTCGGCACTATCGAGTTCGGCCTGAATGGATTGCAATTGCACCGCATCGACCTGGAGGATCGGGGTTGCAAGCCGTACGGCGAGACCTTCAAGCGCGCCGCGCACGACAAACAGATCATCCACTTCGCGCCGCGTCATGTGACGGACACTAACCCCGCGATAGGGCTGACTGAGCAGAAGGCCGTCTGCCGTCAGTTGCCGAAAAGCTTCGCGAACGGATGGCCGGCTGACCCCAAGACGTTTGGCGAAGTCGATTTCGGTCAGACGTTGGCCGGGTACGAGGCGACCGTCACGAATTGCATTGGTGATGGTATCGGAAACGTGCTGAACAGTCAGGGCCTCGGTGGCGGAAGCATCGGTTTCTGTCATTTATCACCGGATTGCGATGGATCATTGCTGCTGGGCACATCCTGTCCTATCTAGGAGGGACTTCGCGGTTGCGATATATGCCTGATGCGATTATCGTGCACTATTGTCAGACAATATTCTACACTTAATTTATATGTTTCTTCGTGGTTCCACATAAAAACACACAACGAGTGAATGTTTTCTTGCGATATACCTTTGATTGATGTTAAATCGCGTCAACTTGGCATGGATACGGTGCCGTGAAAGTGTGTCCGTCGTTCCCGCCACGGTCCAGTAGAAAGCTCTAGACGAAACGGATTGATGCAGCGTTATGGCCAGCAATTTAAACGAAGAAACAGTCACTTACGTCCATCACTGGACTGACACCCTCTTCACCTTCAAAACCACCCGTGATCCGGGTTTCCGGTTCATCAACGGTCAGTTTGCCATGATCGGACTCGAAGTCGAAGGCAAGCCGCTTTTGCGCGCCTATTCAATGGTCAGTGCCAATTACGACGAGGAACTTGAATTCTTCTCGATCAAGGTGCCGAACGGTCCGCTGACATCGCGTTTGCAGCATATCAAAGTAGGTGACAAGATTCTCGTCGGGCGCAAGCCGACCGGAACCCTGATCCATGACAATCTGCTTCCGGGTAAAAACCTTTGGCTGCTGTCGACCGGTACCGGTCTGGCACCGTTCATGAGCGTCATTCGTGATTACGAGACCTATGAGCGTTACGACAAGGTCATCCTTGTTCATGGCTGCCGCGAAGTTCGTGAACTAGCCTATCAGGAATTCATCCACAGCGAGCTGCCCAACAATGAATTCTTTGGCGAAGATGTCCAGAACAAGCTTCTGTATTATCCGACCGTGACCCGTGAGGAATTCAAACATCAGGGCCGCATTACCGATCTGATGAAGTCCGGCAAGCTTTATGACGATCTGGGGATGGACAAGCCGACCCTTGAAAATGATCGTTTCATGCTGTGCGGTAATCCGGAAATGATTGCCGAAACCCGCCAAATGCTGGTCGAGTGGGGCGGTAAGGAAGGTAATATGAACGAGCCCGGTCACTTCGTGATCGAGAAGGCGTTCGTCGAGAAATAACGCATTTCAGGGCAATCAGTGATTTGACAAAAGCGCACCTCCGGGGGCGCTTTTGTCATTTTGTACTCCTCATATGGGGATATGGGTGCCTATACATATGTATTAATTATGGCGTCACCAAAAGCCAGATCGCAGCAACAGCATTGACGTTCTGGTACTCCTTTCATGAGGTATGTGATGTCTGTGTTGAGTTTCTTTTCGTCTAAGAAGAATGGTCTGGCTTCTGAAACGCTTGTTGCACTTGAAAAATCGCTGGCTGCAATCGAGTTTGAAACGGATGGTACGATCATTCGTGCAAACGATAATTTCCTGAGTTTGATGGGCTACAGCCTTTCGGAAATCACGGGAAAGCATCATCGTATCTTTGTGCCGACCCAAATTCGTAACGCACCGGAATATGATTTGTTCTGGAAAGACCTGACAGCGGGCCAATTCAAAAGCCAAGCGTTCCCGCGTATCACCAAAAGCGGAAAGCAGGTTTGGATCGAGGCAACCTATAACCCCGTGTTTGACCGGAAGGGGAAGGTGGCAAAGATTGTCAAGTTCGCATCTGATATTACCGCCCGTCAGGAAAAGCTTGCCGAGCTTGATGGCAAGGTGGATGCAATCGGCCGCAGTCAGGCGGTGATCGAATTTGACCTGGATGGAACAATTCGGGACGCGAACGACAATTTTCTGTCGGTGATGGGATATGAGCTTTCGGAAATTCAGGGCCGACATCACAGGATGTTTGTGGAGCCAGAATATGCAAGGGGTGCCGATTACGCGGATTTCTGGAGAGATTTGCGCGCAGGCAATTTCACCGCACAACAGTTCAAACGCATTGCAAAGGGCGGACGCGTGGTGTGGATCGAGGCATCCTATAACCCGATCTTTGATGCCAATGGTGTGCCTTACAAGGTTGTCAAATTCGCAACCGATGTGACCGAACAGGTCAATCTTCTGATTGATCTGAAAGCGATGATCGATAACAACTTTTCCGAAATTGATCAAAGTCTGTACCAATTGGACGAGAAGTCGGTCTTTGCGGTTTCGGTTTCCAGTGAAACATCGGCAAATGTTCAGGCCGTTGCAGCAGGGTCCGAAGAATTGGCGGCATCGATTGCGGAAATTTCGCGCAGCATGTCCGAGGCCAGAACATCCACCGATCGGGTTTTCGAAAAAACGGTTCTTGCTGGTCGATCAACCGACAAAATGACCGAAGTTGTTGCGGCAATGGGCAATATCGTCGAAGTGATCCAGAATATTGCCAGCCAGATCAATCTGCTTGCGCTTAATGCGACAATAGAGTCCGCGCGTGCAGGTGAGGCCGGAAAAGGTTTTGCTGTTGTTGCGACCGAGGTCAAAAACCTTGCCAACCAGGCCGCGCGGGCAACCGAACAGATCTCCGGCGAGATCGGCGGGATTCAGGGTATTGCAGCCGAGGTTGTCGATGTACTGGGATCTATCCGTACCGATGTAGAAACTGTTCTGAACAACGTGACGACAATTTCTTCGGCGGTGGAAGAACAGAGCGCCGTGACGCAGGAAGTTTCAGGGAACATGCAAAGCATGGCGACATCGGTTGAAAGTTTTGCAGCGACCATTGACGCGATCAAATCGTCAGCAACCAGTGTCGCTGGAACGGTCGGACGTACGCGCGAAGCAGCGATGGTGCTGGCACGCTAAGAAAAACCGGAAGACGGGGTGGGGGAAGGGCGCGGCCATATGGCTGCGCCCTTTTTGTCAGTTTATGGCTTGCGTGTCAGAAAAGGCGTCCGCCATTGGGAACGTTGCGTTCCGGGGCGATCAGGACAATGCCTTTGTCGTCCTGGCCGTCGGGAAAGCCCAGGCAGAGAAATTCGGACATGAAGGGGCCAACCTGTTTTTTGGGGAAATTGACCACACCGGCGACCTGACGCCCGATCAGACTTTCGGGCGTGTAATATTTGGTGATCTGGGCCGATGTTTTGCGGGTACCGATTTCCGGTCCGAAATCCACCCAGAGCTTGAGAGCCGGGCGGCGGGCTTCAGGGAATTCCTGTGCGTCGACGACGGTCCCGACACGGATGTCCACTTTCAGGAAGTCATCAAAACTGATCTCGCTCATAAATTTTTCTCCGATGGATTTGAGCCAGATTAGCGGGATCACAGTTTGCCGTTAAGGGCTTATCGATGCGTTTGGGCAGATCAGGAGTTTGGGCAAAAGCACAAATAAAAACGGCAGAGCCAGAAGGCTCTGCCGGAAGGTGATAACGGGAAAAGTTATCAGCTAGATTATTTTGCAGTGGCGGTCTTTTCGATCGCCGACTTGAACTCGTCGAGAGATTCGGTAAAGCGGGTCTGCAGAAGAGCAAGAGCTTCTTCCTGAGACTTGCTTACCAGGCCGGACAGTTCCTTGGCATTGGCGAGGGCTTCTTCGTAAGCGGCTTTTGCAGCTTCGGTCTGCTTTGCAGCAGCAGCCATCGGGTTGTCAGCAGGAGTAGCAGCGAAATCTTTGCCCTGGGTCTGAACTTTATCCAGCAGCGTTTTGAAAATTTCGCTCTGACGCTGAGCAACAGCCTGGAAACCGTCGAAGGCAACCTTGTTGGCTTTGGTCAGGGCTTCAACGTTTTTACGCTGAAACGCCATCATCTCGTTCACGTCGACACCCGGAATTTTGAAATCCGCAGTGTATTTGGTGAAGTCGAGATCGAAGAACGGGTTGGTAGCCTTTTTAGCGGCAGTCATGGTGTGCGCTCCATCAGCAATTTGCAACAGGTGTGGAATGAGGCGCTATTGTGCGCCGCACAAATTCAACTGCAATATGAAGGAATGAACCGTTTCCGTCAAGGTTTATTTTGCAGTGCACAAAAACTTCATGGTTTGGTTTTTGTTTAATGAAATAACCTTGGGTTATGGTTTCCTGTCCCTGTTTCAGATCAGATAGTTAGGGCGCGGTGCTGCGGTTTTCAGCAGACGGGGATGTCTGTTCGGTGTGGTCGGCCCGACGACATCTTTGTGCAAACCGGTCACATTTTTTCTGAATTTTTCCGCAAACCCGGCTTAGCCGGGAAATACCGGTGCCAATCCGTTTGTCCCATTCGCTGCCGCGTGACAGAGCGCGATCAAGGGCGGCCATGGTCGGTCCGAAATCGGCTGTCTCATCCTCAAGCCATTGCTTGAAGCACCGGGCATAAATCGTGCCCATCCCAGCCACGCGCAGGCTGCCATGCAGACCCCCGGTGGTAAAGCCGCTGGCATCAAGCATCCAGCGCATCGAGCCGAAATGTGTCTTGATCGCACGTAGTGTGTCCGCCGGGCCAAGATCACCGCCGCTGGCGACGATGGAACGAAGGGCGGGGCGATAGGGTGCCAGCGCATCAAACCGCGCCATCATCACCGCGATCAGGCGATCATGACCGGGCTCGTTGAAGTCGGCGGGATCAAGATCGGCAAGAACGATCCGGTCGATCCTGCGCACGAACTGGCGCAGGATATCGGCCTTGCTTTTGAAATGATCAAACGCAACCCCGATATCGACACCTGCCGATTGCGCGATGTCGATCATGGTGACGTCATGCCAGCGTCCGGCTGCGGCCACATCCATGGCAGCATCAATCAGTCTGGTTTGCGGGTCTTTCTTTGCCGGCATGATCGTCTCCTTGATTGTTTATGCTTATCCCGCCAGTTCGACGGAACGTTTCCGGGCGGCTTCAACTGCGCGGGTCATCAGGTCGGGCAGGCCGTTCTGCGCATCCATCAGTACCGAAAGAGCGGCGGCCGTGGTGCCGCCGGGGCTTGTGACATTTTCGCGCAGGGTGGATGCGGTTTCCTCGCTGGCATCCAGAAGGAAGCCTGCCCCGACAACCGTCTGGCGCGCCAGAATCATCGCCTGATCAGCCGGAAGACCAGCAGCCTCACCAGCTTGGGCCATGGCTTCGACCAGATGGAAGATATAGGCAGGCCCACTACCCGAAAGGGCTGTGACCGCATCCATCAGGCTTTCATCGCTTACCCACGAAACCATGCCGACGGTGGCCAGAAGCGTTTCGCACATGTCGCGTTGTGCCTGGCTGACATTGTCGGTCGGGCACATTACGGTCATGCCACGCGATACGGCAGCCGGGGTATTGGGCATGGCGCGAACGATGCGCGCAGTCTCGCCCAGGTGACCGGCAAAGAAGTCGATGGTTTTGCCAGCGGCAACCGACAGGAAGACCGTTTCGGCACGAACCAGCGGTTTGTAACTGTCGATCACATCGGGCAGGACCTGCGGCTTGACCGCAAACAGGATCACCTGCGGGATGAAATCCTGCGGGACTTCGGTGACATCGGTAATGCCATGAACGCCATAGCGGGTTGACAGTTTTTCGGCGGCTTCGGCCTGTTCTACGATATAGACATTGTCCGATTTAAGCCCTTTGGCCAGCCAGCCTTCCAGCATGGCACTGCCCATTTTGCCACAGCCGACCAGCAATAGACGCGTATTCATCAAATCTGCTCCGATTTTTCCATCCCTGACTGCCGAACATGTGTGGATCAGCAATCGCAATGCAATGCCGTAGCGATGTTCTCAAGGTGGGTCAAGTCGGTCACAGGGGCAAGGGGAGTGACAAAATTCACAGAATCTGGCCGTCAAATATCGTGACGCGGGGTGTTTTTCCAAGAGAAGTAACCGACACGGGATTTTGTGTTGTTCAGGGGATTATTCCGTCACTACCGCCGGGATTTATATCGAATCAGACATTGGGTGGGATGCGCAAAAAAAATTAACGCCAGCAGCAAAAAGGGCCGACGCGATGCCGACCCTTTTAGAAATTCGTGGCGGATAAACAAGTCTATGCCTGTCCAACAGGTTCCAGCATCGAATGGGTCAATGCTTCGTCCGGGGTTTTACCCTGACCCAGAACGAAGTTGAAGGCCGGGAAAAAGCGTTCGCATTCGGAAACAGCGATATCAATCAGTTCTTCGAACTGTTCAACCATCGGTGGTACATCGCCGCCGAACAAAAGCGTATGGCGGAACAGCGGCATGTTTTCATCCAGCCACAATCCGAAATGGCCGAGCCAAAGCTGTTCATTGCACTTTGCCAGCAATTCATAGATGCGCGGACGGAGGGGTTCGGGCACGAACAGATCATAGCAGCAGGCAATGTGAAGCGCTTCGGCATCTTCGCGCCAGGTGAAATAGACCAGATACGTGCACCAATGCGCCGGGATTTCTACAACGACTTCATCTTCGCTGCGACGTTCCACGTGCCAGTCATTCGTGCGGGCGATATCTTCGACAAGAAGCAACGGGTTTTCGTCGCCAAGGTCGCCGATATCTTCCAGATGGTCGTTCATATAAATTTGCCAGTCTCTGCATATGCGAAAGGGCGCGCACTATATGCCGGTGCCCGCCGCGTTTCAACCGCCCCGCGACGCAGGACAGAAATGAATTTCATGTGATCGGCAATCCGCGGTTCCCGGCCGACCTTTCCGCGACCCTGTTATGAACGGCGTTCCTTGCCTGTATGTGGGGATGATTTCCCGGTTATGCGTCTTTTTTTGCAGCCGGTTTGCTGCTGGTGCGTTTGGGGGCCGTTTTTGTTGCTGGTTTCTCGGTCTTTGCCAGACGTTCTTCAAGTTCGGCAATTCTGGCTTCGAGACCGTCAATACGTTCGGCGGCACGGATGGCGACATCATGTACGACGTCGAATTCTTCGCGCGTTACCATGTCCATCCCGGCCAGAATTTTTTCAAACTGCTGGCGGACAAGTGCATCAATCTCGCCCTTCATGCCGGTCATGGTGCCCAGTGCGGAATTGGTGACACGGGTCAGGTCGTCCAGAATACGGTTGTTGATCTGCATCTTTGTCTCCGGCTTTTGGGCAATATCGACTGTTACGGCGTATCCGCAAAACATGCGCATAATATGGGCCTTGCGCCCCGCAAGGCAAGTTGATCGTCAATCGGGCTTATATCAAGGAAAAACAAACGGCTTTGCTTGCCCCAGACCGGGGCGGGGCCTATAAAGTTGTCAGTTTCAATATTCGACTGCCCAGAGGGCTGCAAAAGGCCACAAAGAAGGCCAACGTGCCGCGAGGAGAATGCAATGCTGATCGTAACCGGTGGCGCCGGATTTATCGGGTCCAATATCGTGGCTGCCCTTGAAGAACGGGGCGAAACCGAAATTGTGGTTGTTGATCGCCTGCGCGACGGGATCAAATGGAAAAACATCGCAAAGCGTAACCTGCGCGATATCGTGCATCCCGATGATCTTCCGGCTTTCCTTGAAGCGCATAATAACGACGTTGACGCCATTTTCCACATGGGCGCGATTTCGGCTACGACCGAACGTGACGCCGACAAGATCGTGCAGAACAATTACAAGCTCACGACTTGGCTTTGGGAATGGTGCGCACGGCATTCATCACGTTTGATCTATGCGTCGTCGGCGGCGACCTATGGCGATGGCAAGCAGGGCTTTGACGACAGTTTCGATCAGGCCGATCTGGCAAAACTGGCACCGCTTAATGCCTATGGCTGGTCAAAACATGCAACCGATCGCCGGTTCCGGACCATCCTTGATCAGAACGGTTTCCGCCCGAAACAGTGGGCCGGGCTTAAGTTCTTTAATGTCTATGGCCCGAACGAATATCACAAGGGCGGCATGCGGTCAGTCGTATCGCAGATGTTTGACAAGCTTTCGGCGGGTGAAACCGCAACCCTGTTCAAGTCACACCATCCCGATTACGAGGATGGCGGACAGCTTCGTGATTTTGTCTGGATCGGTGATGTTGTCGACATTATCATGTGGCTTTACGACAATCCGCAGGTCAGCGACCTGTTTAACGTTGGCACCGGCAAGGCACGCAGTTTCAAGGATCTGGCCCTTTCGGTGTTTGGCGCGATCGGCAAGGAACCCGATATCCAGTACGTGCCGACACCCGAAAGCATCCGAGACAAATACCAGTACTTCACCGAAGCCAATATGACCAAGCTGCGCGCGTGTGGGTATGGCGCGAACATGACCCCGCTTGAAGAAGGGGTGCGGCAATATATTCAGGATTACCTTGCGACCGAGGACCCGTTCCGTTGATCCGATGCGGGGCGGGGACTGTTTGCCATGTTCCTGCCCTGATCGTTTGCCACCAGTCGGTAAATTAACAAACATACGTCACGGAGTTTCCCCTGATGCTGAGCCTAGCCTTTCCGGCGATTGACCCGATCGCGATCTCTATCGGTCCGATTGCAATCCGCTGGTATGCCCTTGCCTATATTGCCGGGTTGCTGCTTGGCTGGCGTTACGTCGTCTATTACTGCACCAAGACGCCCAATATCATGAGCAAACGTGATATCGATGATTTGCTTTTCTGGGCGACGCTTGGTGTCATTCTTGGCGGGCGGCTGGGATATATCCTGTTTTACAATCTGGAATATTACATTGAGAACCCGGCCAATATCCTGAAGGTATGGCAGGGCGGCATGGCATTCCATGGCGGGTTCATGGGCGTGATCGTGGCGATCATCCTGTTCGCGCGCAAACGCGGTATTTCCATTCTGGCGGTGTTGGATGCTGCGGCGGTGGCAACACCGATCGGGCTGTTTTTCGGGCGGATTGCCAATTTCATCAACGGCGAACTGTTTGGCCGGGTTACGGATTCCCCGCTTGGTATGGTGTTTCCGCATGGCGGGCCGGAACCACGCCACCCCAGCCAGCTCTATGAAGCAGCCCTTGAGGGGCTGGTCCTGTTTATCGTCCTGTTCGCCCTGTCGCGTAGCGCCTATGTCCGCCATCGTCCGGGGATACTTGGCGGAACGTTCGTCGCCGGTTATGGCATTTCGCGCATCATCGTCGAGTTTTTCCGCCAGCCAGATGCTCAGCTTGGTTTCCTGACGTTTGGGGCAACCATGGGGCAGTTGCTGTCGATCCCGATGGTTCTTGTCGGGGTGGGTGGCATTATCTATGGGATGAAAGCCGCACAGATTGAAACGCGCAAGCTTCCAAAAGACGACCAGGCAAAAGACGGACAGAAGGCGTGACTGGGACTCCCGACAAAACATTGCTCGACCATTTGAAGCGGCGCATCGCGCTTGACGGGCCGATCACGATTGCCGACTTCATGAACGAGGCGCTTGCCCATCCCGAGCATGGCTATTATCGCAAACAGGATCCGTTCGGACGCAAGGGCGATTTCATTACCGCACCCGAAATCAGCCAGATGTTTGGCGAACTTATAGGGCTTTGGGCGGCGGTAACGTGGCAGCAGATGGGAAGCCCGCGCAAGGTCAACCTTGTGGAACTGGGACCGGGGCGTGGAACTTTGATGGCTGATGCCCTGCGCGCGGTGCGCAATGTGCCGGGGCTTTCCGATGCGCTGACAGTGCGGTTTGTTGAAACCAGCCCGGTTTTGCGCACCCATCAGCAAACCGCGATCATGCCTTACGGCATTCCTGCGACCTGGCACGAGGCATTTGACGAAATTCCGGCGGGCGGCAACTCTCCGATGATCGTGATCGGGAACGAGTTTTTCGATGCCCTGCCAATCCGCCAGTTTGAACGGGCATCTCATGGTTGGTCCGAACGGCTGGTTGGTGTGGATGCCAATACGGGCGAGCTTGGTTTTGTCCGCGGGGCCGAAACCCCGGTTACTGATGCATTGGTTCCGGCAACCTTGCGCGGAACCGCAAAGTCCGGCGATATTTTCGAAAGCTGCCCGGCGGCGATTGCGATTGCAGATCAGGTCGCACGCCGTCTGAACGAAGTTGGCGGGGCTGCATTGTTTATCGATTACGGCCACCCGCATAGCGCGTTTGGCGATACGTTGCAGGCGCTTAAAGATCACAAATATCATCCGATACTGGAACAGCCGGGTGATGCGGACCTGACGGCACATGTTGATTTTGCTGCTATCGGACGGGCGATGCTGGAAGCGGATGCAAGGATCGGGGCGGTTCTGACGCAGGGTACGTTCCTCAGGATGCTGGGGATTGAGCAGCGTGCTGAACTTTTGAAAGAAAATGCCGACGACGCGCAGGCCGGGTCGATTGACGCGGCCCTCGCGCGCCTGATCGATGCCGATCAGATGGGAACACTTTTTAAAGTGCTGATCGGATATGGTCGCGAAACTGCACCGCCGCCCTGTGTCAGCGGTGCCGAGGGATAACGGAGTTCTCGATGTCCAGCCAGACGACCCGTGGAATTGAACGCAGTGCTGATGGCTTGAGGTGGATTGAGGCCGAAAGCCTGCAAAATACCGAAGGCCTGCGACATGGTTTCCTGACTCGCAAGGGCGGGGTGAGTGACGGTATCCATAGCGGACTGAATGTCGGCTTCGGATCCGATGACAGCCGCGAACGGGTTGCGGAAAACCGTGCACGCGCAGCAAAGGCATTTGGTGTGCGGAGCGACCGTTTGACCACGGTTTATCAGGTGCACGGGGTTGATGTCGCGGTGCTGAAACGCCCGCTTGACCGTGAAGAAGCGCCCAAGGCAGACGCGATGGTTACGGACCGGCCCGATGTGATGCTGGGCATCCTCACAGCCGACTGCACACCCGTTTTGTTTCATGATGCAAAGGCCGGCGTGATCGGGGCGTGCCATTCGGGATGGCGCGGATCGTTTGCCGGGATATCCGAGGCAACCGTAAGTGCCATGGAAAAGCTTGGCGCGTCGCGTGACAATATATCGGCTGCCGTAGGGCCGTGCATTGCGCGTCCGTCATATGAAGTCGATGCCGGGTTCCGCGATACGATCCTGTCGGGCCCATCCGGGGACGAGGACCTTTTTGATCGATCCGTCCGCGATGGTCACTTCATGTTCGATCTGCCGGAATATGTCCGCCGCCGGACCATGGCGACCGGTATTGCCGCGGTCGAGCTGGTGGCGCGCGATACCTTGGCCGAAGAAGAATTGTTTTACAGCTATCGCCGGACGACCCTTCGCGGCGAACCTGATTACGGACGGCAGTTATCGGCGATCATGCTGACCGGTTCCTGATCCCGGGATTGCGAGGAAACATGCTATGCCCCATTTGATCATGCTGTTCTTCTTTATGATCATTGCAGCCATGGTTGGCTGCGTTTTTATGTGACGCGGTGAATTTGAATAGATGATTTCTCGATTACGGTTTCTGGTTCTTTTTGCGTCCTGTGTTTTGCCGCTTGCGGCATGCGGTGATTTGCCGCGCCCGTTTGAAGGTGCCGGGCGGGAAGGCGATCCAGCCCTGCTTGAGCTGCGCGATACAAATACGGTCCGGGTCGAGATTGGCGAAGACCTGCCTGAAGGGGCATCTGTTCATTTGACGCGTGCCATGGCGCGCGCGCTTCGCAATCTTGATATCCCGGCCTATAGCGACAGCCAGATCGGCGGCGATTTCATTCTGCGGCCCAATGTCGAATCCCGCCTTGCCGAAGGGGATGCGGCCTATATTGATGTCACGTGGGTTTTGATGAATCCGGAAGGACTGGCGATTGATACCGCGCGCGGTGCCGGTGAATTGCAGTCCGACTACTGGTTTGCACAAGTTCCGAACGGACCCGAAGAAACCAACCTTGCCGTGCCCAAGGAGCTTGTCGACAAGGTCCGCGACCTTAAGGGGGAAAAGGTTGATCCGGCAGAAAAAGCCTATGATGAATTGGTGGCCAAACCGGCCGAGCGGATCGCGTTTCTGATTTCAGGCGATCGTTCCCAGCTTGCCGGGGCGCCGGTGGTCAAGATCGCGCTTGTTGATTTTGCCGGGGCACCGGGCGACGGTAACGAGGCACTGGCAAGATCGGCGGGGGCCCTGTTGCGGGCCAAGGGGATCGAGGTTGACGATGCGATTGACGACAGATCAATCATATTATCGGCGACCATTTCGGTGAAACCGGTGGAACGCAAAACCACCACACCGCTTGATCAGGTTCAGATCGACTGGGTGATCATGGATCCAGATGGCACCGAATTGGGTCAGATGGCGCAAAACAACGTTGTGCCGCGTGGCCGGCTGGATGAACGCTGGGGATCGGTGGCATCAATTGCGGCACAGGCCGCGGTCGATGCGCTTGAAGGTGCGCTTAATCAGGTGGCCCGCAAAAAGGGCATGATGCTTAAATCCGATAAAAAGACGGTATCGTCGCGCTGATCGGCGGGTTTATCGTTCTGTATTGCGTCAATCTGCATGACTGCCTTGTCGATATTCGGTACCGCGACCATTTACAGACTGTTAACGGCTGGTTATAACACCGCCGCGGTTCACTGATATGTGGACTTGCTCATTATTGGTCTTTGAGTGTCGTGGATATGTCGTTGGACCGGAAGGCGAAAGCGCCGAATTTTTCGGTCAGGTGGACGACAGGAAAGACGTGACGGGATCTGTTACCGGCAAGTTTGCATCCGGCCTGTACCGTACAGGACATTAGATTTATTCACTTTCCCGGCACCCATTAACCGAGGCCCCGCCATGAAGATCCTCGCTTGTAACAGCAACCGCCCGCTGTCTGAGGCCATTGCTGATCACTTGAATCTGCCGCTGACCCGTGCAGATCTCAAGCGATTCTCCGATCAGGAAATCTGGTGTGAAATACAGGAAAACGTCCGCGGTGAGGACGTTTTTGTCATTCAGAGCACCTCTTTCCCTGCAAACGACCATCTAATGGAACTTCTGGTGGTTCTTGATGCACTGCGCCGTGGTTCGGCCCGCCGCATTACCGCTGTTCTTCCGTATTTCGGTTATGCGCGCCAGGATCGTAAATCGGGTCCCCGTACCCCGATTTCGGCCAAACTGGTCGCCAACCTGATCACGGTTGCCGGTGCAGACCGCGTTCTGACCATGGACCTTCATGCCGGTCAGATTCAGGGCTTCTTCGATATTCCGCTCGATAACCTGTTTGCGTCGCCGGTGTTGACCAGCGACATCCGCAACAAGTTCGAAGGCCAGAAACTGGTGATCGTCAGCCCTGACGTCGGTGGTGTGGCACGTGCGCGTTCCGTTGCAAAACGTCTGGATGCGGAACTGGCCATCATCGACAAACGTCGCCCGCAGGCCGGCGTGTCGGAAGTCATGCATGTTATCGGTGACGTCAAGGATGCTGCCTGCATTCTGGTTGACGACATCGTTGATTCGGCAGGCACCCTTTGCAATGCAGCGACCGCCCTTAAAGAGCGCGGTGCGGCATCGGTTGCGGCCTATGTTTCGCATGGCGTTCTGTCGGGCCCGGCTGTTGAACGTATCGCCAATTCGCCGATGACCGAGGTTGTGACGACGGACTCGATCAAGGCGTCGGAAGCGGTGCGTGGCTGCTCGAAAATTCGTCAGCTTCCGATTGCGCCTTTGATGGCTGAAGCCATTCGTCGAATTTCGGAAGAAAAATCTGTTTCCGTTCTTTTCGATTGAGGGTATAAGGCGCTGCTGCGCTGGCACCCCTGGAGGCCAGCGCGTTTGCTTTCGTGGGTTTTCACCGGTGATTTGCACCAGCCCACGGTCGCAATATGTTTTTAGTTCAAGGAGATTTTCCGATGGCAAACACTGTTATCACTGCGGAAATCCGTGAACGGGCCGGAAAGGGGGCCGCCCGTGCCGTGCGTCGTGCCGGTATGGTCCCTGGTGTCATTTACGGAGCAAAACAGGAACCTGTTCTGTTCCAGATTGACCCGCGTCCGCTCAACAAACTTCTGCACAAGCAGGGTTTCTTCTCGCACATTCTTGACGTCAAGATTGGCAAAGAAACCTACGAAGTCCTGCCACGCGACGTACAGTTCGACAAAGTGACGGATGCGCCGATCCATGTCGACTTCCTGCGTTTCGCAAAAGGTCAGACCATGACCGTTGAAGTCCCGGTTCGCTTCGTTAACGAAGAGAAATCCCCGGGTCTGAAAAAAGGCGGCGTTCTGAACATCGTTCGTCACGATGTCGAAGTCGAATGCGCACCGAGTGCCATTCCGGAAGAACTCGTCTTCGATCTGACTGGTGTCGAAGTTGGCGACTCGATTCACATTTCGGCGATCAAACTGCCGAAAGGTGTCGAACTCACCATTACCGACCGTGACTTCACGGTTGCGACTGTTGCTGCTCCGTCTGCGCTTAAATCGGAAGAAAATGCCGAAAGCGCTGACGAAGAAGAAGCGACCGAAGAATAAGATCGAGGTCTACGATGTTACTGGTGATTGGATTGGGGAACCCGGGTTCGGGATATGCCGCCAATCGCCACAATATCGGCTTTATGGCGGCGGACGAACTCGTCCGCCGCCATTCTTTTGGTCCCTGGCGCAAGAAATTTCAGGGGCAAATTACCGAAGGCGAAGTGAACGGCCAAAAAGTTTTGGTATTAAAGCCTGAAACTTTCATGAACCTTTCGGGGCAAAGTGTCGGCGAAGTCCTGCGTTTTTATAAAATTCCGATCGAAGACGTTATTGTCCTGCATGACGAACTGGATCTTCCACCGGGCAAGCTGCGCGTCAAACGCGGCGGCGGCCATGGCGGACATAACGGGTTGCGATCCATCGACGCTCATTGCGGCAAGGAGTATCGCCGCGTGCGGCTTGGCATTGGCCATCCGGGGGAAAAGGAACGTGTGCACGGACATGTTCTGGGCGATTTTTCCAAGGCCGAACAGAACGGCTGGCTTATGGCGCTGCTGGATGGTGTCGCGCTTGAATTCCCGCGTCTCGTCAAGGGGGACGACGGCGGCTTTATGAGCAAGGTTTCGCACATTGTCTCGCCGCCAAAACCCAAGGCCGAGAAAAAGCCGAAACCGGCTGCGACGGGTGAACAATTGGCCGATGCTGTAAAAGAAGGCGACGGCAAGATCGAAGATAAAGGTGCGTCTGACGCGCCGGAGGTCGAAGGCAAACCCGACACCCCGGTCAGCAACGCCGCAACCGCCATGGCGCAGGCACTGGCACGCGCCTTTAACAAAAAGAAATAGCATCGGGATCGGGGCCTGCCCCATCCTGTTTCAGACACATTAGAAGTGACGGAGCCCGGAAAAGATGGGATTCAAATGCGGTATTGTCGGTCTGCCCAACGTTGGTAAATCGACCCTGTTTAACGCCCTGACACAGACGGCCGCTGCCGAGGCAGCGAACTTCCCGTTCTGTACCATCGAGCCGAACACCGGTCGGGTCAGCGTTCCTGATGAACGTCTTGATAAGATTGCCGCCATCGGCAAGTCGGCGACCATCATCCCGACCCAGCTTGAATTCGTTGATATCGCGGGTTTGGTGCGTGGTGCGTCGAAGGGCGAGGGGCTTGGCAACCAGTTCCTGGCCAATATCCGCGAAACCGATGCGATCGTGCATGTTCTGCGTTGCTTCGAAGACGGCGACATCACCCATGTCGAAGGTTCGGTCGATCCCGTACGCGATGCGGAAACCATCGAAACCGAATTGATGCTGGCCGATATGGACAGCCTTGAAAAGCGCGTTACCGGTCTTCAGAAACGTGCCAAGGGTGGTGATAAAGATGCCAAACTGACGCTGGAGCTGATTGAACGTGCGCTTGAAGCGCTGCGCGAAGGCAAGCCAGCCCGAGTTGTTGAAATCAACAACGAAGATGAAGCCAAGGCGTTTCGCATGTTGCAGCTTCTGACCAGCAAGCCGGTTCTTTATGCGTGCAACGTGGATGAAGACAGTGCGGCTGATGGCAATGCACTTTCGGCGAAGGTTGCCGAAATGGCCGCTTCACAGGGTGCGCGTTCGGTTGTGATTTCGGCAGCGATTGAGTCCGAAGTTGCCCTGCTGGATAGTGTCGAAGACAAGAAAGAATTCCTTGAAGGCCTTGGTCTTGAAGAAACCGGTCTGGCACGTGTTATCCGCGAAGGATACAAGCTGCTTAACCTTTTGACCTTCTTCACGGTTGGTCCGAAAGAAGCGCGCGCATGGACGGTATATTCCGGTGCGACCGCGCCGAACGCCGCCGGTGTGATCCATACCGATTTTGAACGCGGTTTCATCAAGGCAGAAACCATTGCCTATGATGATTTCATTGCGTTTGGCGGTGAAGCCGGTGCGCGTGATAACGGCAAGCTGCGCCAGGAAGGCAAGACCTACATCGTCAAGGACGGTGATATCTTCCACTTTAAATTCAACGTATAAGCCGCTTTTCGGCATTATACGATGATTGGGAAAGACCCCAAAGGCCATCGCAGAATGCGGTGGCCTTTTGTCTTTTGGGACTGAGGGGCTTGTCAAAACGATTCTAAACCGCCACCATTTCGCTATCGCAGCAATGAGGTTGGCATGAACGAATTAAGTCCCGTGAAACGCGTTTTAATGGTTTTCAATTCTGCCACCGGTCAACCCGGTCGGGTGGGGACCGTTTTACGCCGGTACGGGTACGAGTTCGATATTCGTCGTCCGGGTGAAGGCGACACATTGCCAAGCGACATGGCGGGCTATCATCTGGCGATTGTCTTTGGTGGCCCGATGAGTGCTAATGACGACCATGAAGACAATGTCGCCAGAATCATGGAATGGCTGCCCCATGTCGTGAACAGCAATGCGATGTATCTGGGGATTTGCCTTGGTGCGCAATTGATGGCGCGCCATCTGGGGGCTTCAGTTTCACCCCGTTCCGACGGAATGACCGAAATCGGTTATTACCCGGTTGAGGCAACCGAAGCCGGGCGTGACCTCTTCCCAAATGAAATGATGGTTTATCACTGGCACAGCGAAGGGTTCGAGCTTCCTGACGGGGCCGAACTAATGGCCCGCGGTTCGGTTTTCCCCAATCAAGCCTATCATATAGATAACCGCATCTGGGGCATTCAGTTCCATCCTGAAGTCGATGACGAAACGCATGAACGCTGGCTTGCGAAATCGGCGGAGAAGACGGAACGACCGAATGGTCAGACCCCTGATCAGCAACGTGCCGGGCGCGCGAAATATGACGCGGCATTTGGGGCGTGGTTTGAAGGTTTTGCGACCCGTGTGCTGATCGACGAGCGGGTTATTGTCGATTCAAGCCTTGGTGCATGCAGCGTTTAGGATGCGGTCTGATGAAAGGTCATCAGGCTTCCTGCGTTGCACGTTCCCTGACTTGTTCCTGCCACCAGGTGATGATTGAGGCCTCGTCAAAGGGCAGGGTTTGCGCATAACCGCCGTGGAAGTCCTGCCAGGCGGCATCATATTCATCGCGAACACCGACCAGTACCGGAATTTCCAACGCCATCGCTTTTGATATCACATCGCGCAATCCGCGCCCGTCGGCTTCGCTGCGACCGAACCTGCCAATGATCAGAATATCCGGGGTATGATCCAGGTCGCCTTCAAGCTGCTCGGACAGGGTTGCCAATGCATCGCCATCCAGCTTGCAGCCGCGCGCCATTGAACCGCGGTTTTTGGTAATCGGCATTTCATGACCGGTGCCAAGATTGCGGACATAAACCAGTGTTCCGCAATCGCGGTCTGCCCGGCGTTTCTGCACATAGCCCGCAACACGCTGTCCCTTACCGATGACATGGATTGCGACACGGTCCAACAGATCGTCGATACCGTCTTTGGGGAGAAAGGGGATACCAGCCAGCATGTATTTATCCCCGGTCGCCATTTGGCGAAATTTCGGTACCACCAAGTATCGTCAACGTCATCGTCCGTCCTTCGCGCGGATTTCGGCGTGATCGCCACACAGATACGATCACGCCGGATAATCGGTTACTGCCACTCGGGAACACCCGACATGTCAGGCAGATGATGCGCGATCCCTTTGTGACAGTCGATACATGTCTTTTCGCCGGTGAACAAAAATTTCTCATGTGCTTCGACGGCACGCGGGCTTTGGCGGGTTGTATCCATCGAGTCAGGGGAATGGCAGTTACGGCATTCCAGCGAATTGTTGGACTTCAGACGGGCCCATTCGTGCTGGGCCAGTTCAAGACGCTTTTCAACAAACTTGTCGCGTGTGCTGATGGTGCCGAAAATCTTGCCCCAGACTTCCTTGGATGCTTGCATTTTACGGGCAATCTTGTCAGTCCATTCATGCGGCACGTGACAGTCCGGACAGGTGGCGCGCACACCGGACCGGTTGGAATAGTGGATGGTTGATTTAAGTTCGGCAAAAACGTTGTCCCGCATTTCATGACAGGAAATGCAGAACTTTTCGGTATTTGTTGCTTCAAGTGCGGTGTTGAACCCGCCCCAGAAGATAACACCAGCAACGAAGCCGCCCAGCGTCAAAAAGGCGAGGCTGAAATGCACACTTGGTGAATTCAGGACCTTCCAGTAGCGTTTCAGAAGATCGAACATTGGCAATCTCCCTATTCCGCGATCCGCGTGCTGTTGTTGGGCAGCAATGCATCAATATCGACAAAGCTGTTGCCGACCAGCGGCTCGACCTGACGTTGGGACACATGGCACTGCGTGCAGAAATAGCGCCGCGGGCTGACCGCGGCCAAAAACTGACCGTCCCGATCCATGAAATGGGTGATCGAAACCATCGGTGCGCCGCTTTCGCCGGTGCGTGAGCGGGCATGGCATGACAGGCATTTATTGGCGTTTTTATCGATCTGATATCCTTCGATATCGTGCGGGATGGTCGGCGGTTGCTCGGGATAATTGCGCGGACGTTTCTGGTCCGTATCCTCGAAGTTGCTGATCCGTGGTGCCGCGCTCTCCTGATCGGGGGCGGTGCTGCGCAGGGTGGTGATCGGTTCGGCGGCATATGCCGCGCCAGCAATTGCAATAATCGCCAGCGCCATGAGCCATTTCGGGGTCATTTTCATGGTTTCCTCCCTCACACCTTTTCCAGACGGACGGCGCATTTTTTGAAGTCCGTCTGTTTGGACATCGGGTCGGTGGCGTCCAGTGTGACCTTGTTGATCAGCTGGCTTGCGTCGAACCACGGCACAAAGATCAATCCCCGCGGTGGTTTGTTGCGGCCGCGTGTTTCAACACGAGTGCGCATTTCACCACGTCGTGAAATCACCCGGACCTCGTCACCGCGGCGCATGCCCATTTCGGCGGCATCGTCGGGATGGAGGAAGCAAAGAGCATCGGGGAAGGCCCGATACAGTTCCGGCACGCGTTCAGTCATGGAACCGGAATGCCAGTGTTCCAGAACACGCCCGGTGCACAGCCAATAGGGATATTCTTCATCCGGGCTTTCGGCAGGCGGTTCATAAGGCAGGGCGAATATGCGTGCCTTGCCATCCTTGTGACCGTAAAATTCGACCCCGGCACCCGGCGTGACATAGGGATCGTAGCCTTCGCGATAACGCCACAGGGTTTCCTTGCCGTCTACAACGGGCCAGCGCAGGCCGCGAACTTCGTGGTATCTGTCGAACGGGGCAAGGTCGTGACCATGGCCGCGGCCAAAGGTCGCGTATTCCTCGAACAGGCCCTTCTGGACGTAGAAACCGAAATGCTTGGCTTCGACGTTGTTATAGTCCGGTGCGGTATCTTCGAGCGGGAATTTATTGACCTGTCCATTCTGGAACAGCACGTCAAACATGGTTTTGCCACGCAGTTCCGGTGCCTTGGCCAAGAGGTCTTCGGGCCAGACTTCCTCGATCTTGAAGCGTTTGGAGAATTCCATCAATTGCCACAGATCGGATTTGGCTTCGCCCGGCGCGTCGACCAGTTGATGCCACATATGCGTGCGGCGTTCGGCATTGCCATAACAGCCTTCTTTTTCGACCCACATCGCAGTCGGCAGGATCAGGTCGGCGGCCTCGCAGGTGACGGTCGGATAGACGTCTGAAACGGCAATGAAGTTTTCCGGGCTGCGGTAACCGGGCCAGCCTTCCTCGTTCATGTTGGCGCCAGCCTGCATGTTGTTATTGCACTGGACCCAGTACGCGTTGAGCTTGCCGTCCTTTAGCATCCGGTTCTGAAGCACCGCATGGTAGCCGACCTTGTCGGGAATTGTGCCTTCGGGCAGTTTCCAGATCTCTTCGGCATGTTTGCGGTGTTCGGGATTGGTAACCACCAGATCGGCGGGCAGGCGATGGGAAAACGTGCCGACTTCGCGTGCGGTACCACAGGCAGACGGTTGCCCGGTCAGCGAGAAGGGTGAATTGCCCGGTTCGGCGATTTTGCCGGTCAGAAGATGGATGTTGTAGCAAAGGTTGTTGGCCCAAACCCCGCGGGTATGCTGGTTAAAGCCCATGGTCCAGAAGGATGTGACCTTGATCTTCGGATCGGCATAAAGTTCGGCCAGTGCTTCGAGGCGCTCCTTGGGAACGCCGGTCATTTCATGAACTTTATCAAGGGTGTATTCCGAGACGAATTCGGCGAACTCGTCAAAACTCATGTCGGTCGAGCCACCGGCATCCGATGCATTTTGGGCCGATTGTTCGCGCGGATCTTCGGGCCGCAGGCCATAACCGATATCGATGTTGCCGCGGCGGAAGACCGTGTGTTTGTTGACAAAGTCGGTATTGACCCGGTCAGTCTGGATGATGTGATTGGCGATGTAGTTCAGGATCGCCAGATCGGTCTGCGGTTTGAATACCATCGGGATGTCGGCAAGATCAAAGCAGCGATGCTCATAGGTCGACAGGACCGCGACTTTGACATGAGGGGCTGACAGGCGGCGATCGGTAACACGCGTCCAGAGGATCGGGTGCATTTCCGCCATGTTCGATCCCCAAAGCACAAAGGCGTCGGCGGCTTCCATGTCGTCATAGCACCCCATCGGTTCGTCCATGCCAAATGTGCGCATGAAACCGACAACGGCGGACGCCATGCAATGACGTGCATTGGGGTCAAGGTTGTTGGATCGGAAACCGGCCTTCATCAGTTTGGAGGCGGCATATCCTTCCCAGACCGTCCATTGGCCGGACCCGAACATCCCTACGGAAGTCGGGCCTTTTGCCTTGAGTGCGGCTTTCCATTTTTCGGCCATCACGTCAAAGGCCTCGTCCCACGAGACGGGCGTGAAATCGCCGTTCTTGTCATAGACACCGTTCTTTTTACGCAGCAACGGCCGTGTCAGGCGGTCCTGGCCATACATGATCTTTGACAGGAAGTAGCCTTTGACGCAGTTCAGGCCACGGTTAACCGGGGACAGAACATCGCCATGGGTGGCAACCACATGGTTGTCCTTGGTCGCGACCATGACGGAACAGCCCGTGCCGCAGAACCGGCAGGGGGCCTTTGACCATTTGAGTTGGGTGTGTTCCGAATCAGTCACCAGATTTTGTGCCGCAGCAGGCAAACTGATGCCAGCAGCCGCGGCGGCAACGGCGGCGGCTTTTGCTTTCAGGGCATCGCGACGGGATATCTTTGCCTTGAACATTGTTAATTTCCTCGAGCCAAAGGTCAGACGGATTATTGGTTGTTATTGGGCGTTTTCATTGTGATGGAAGACCAGGTTAACCCCCAGAACACCGGGGATGTCGCCGATCTCTTTCATGCCGTCTGCGAGCTGTCGGTCGCTTTCGGCTTCCATCACGACAACGATCTTTCCGGACGGGTCATCGGCACTGATTTCAGTGTCGGGGATGTTTGAAAGTGCTGCCTTGATTGCGGTCATATTTTCAGGGCGTGTCTGCACAATCATGCTGGAGATCACGCCGACTTTGTCATCCATGGGTTCTCTCCGTGGTAGGGGCGATTGAAATGGCATCAACCGGACAGGCGGCAAAACAGGCTCCGCATCCGGTGCAAATATCATCATCGATCAGCACGCGAGCGCGACCGCCCAATTGCGGAATGATGCGGATCGCGCTTTCCGGGCAGACATCACCGCAGGAACGGCAATAGACACCGTTTTCGGCAAAGCATTTGCTGCTGACAGAAACATCAAGATGCCAAGGGGCGGGAGCCGAACGATCAAAAACCGGTTCGTTACAGGCATCCGCACAGGCTTCACAGAAGGTGCATTCGCCTTTTGTGAAGTCGATTTCCGGGTGTCCGTCCGGACCGGCCTTGATGATGTTTTCCGGGCATGCGGGAATGCAGTCACCACACGCGGTGCAGTGATCTTCGAACCCCCATGACCAAGGAGGCCGGATGATATTTGGCGTGTGCGTTTCCCCCGTGTCTGCGGGCAAACCGCGCAGACCGGAAAAGAAAGCACGCCGACTGGCAAGTTTCGGTGCGGATGACATGGCGACGTTCCCCGATATTACATCGGTGGTCCAGGAGGCCCGGCAAACATCTGATAAATCCAGATTGAAAATCCAAGCCCGCCGACCAGCGCAACCGCCAGTACCGGGGCCAGGACAACGGCCAGCAAAACGAAACAGCGCAATTCGGTTTTGCGCCGCGTGCCGGAATCCATTGTTTGAATATCTGTCATCGGTTCCCTCTCTTTGCAGGCTGGAAACCGTTTCTTTCGCACTTTGTATCCCCTGCGAAAGCCGGTGTTCTCTTGTGAGTTATTTAAATACCCACAACGAACGTAGGGACGAACCGGAATGCATTCAACCAATAATATTATAAAATATTACAGCCTTAAATTATAAGTATTCTAAAGTGTGTAGCGAGACTACGGCCCGCCTGGCATATTCATTATTGGTGTTAGAAGCGGTCGATCACAGTTACGCCGGTGCTGATGAAATTATCCATATTCATCAGCGCTGTTGCGCCCTCGGCCAGAGTGACTCGATCCCTGATCAGTTTTTGCGGCGCGAGTTTGCCGGTCAGGATCATGTCGATCATCGCATCATAGCGGAATGCCTGCATGCCATGACTGCCAAGGATTTCAAGTTCATGGGCGACAATCCGATCCATCGGAACGCGGGCATGGGCGTGATCGCCGGTCATAAGTCCAATCTGGATATGTTTGCCGCGTTTACGCAGGCAAGATACCGAGTTAAAGCTGGTGATTGCACTGCCAAGGGCGTCAACGGAAACATGCGCCCCGCCGCCAGACAGGTCTTTAATCGCGGATGGGATATCGTCTGTCGTTCTGGCGTTAAGGATATCAATCGCGCCGAGTTCACGGGCAAGGTCAAGTTTGGCATCGTCGATATCAATCGCGATCACGCGTGCACCGGCCGCTGCGGCAATCATGATTGCCGAAAGTCCCACACCACCGCAGCCATGCACGGCAACAATTTGACCGGCACTGACTTTGCCCTGATCAATAACGCCACGGAAACTGGTCGCGAAACGGCAGCCAAGGCTGGCGGCGGTGGCGAAATCCATTTCATCGGGCAGGCGCACCAGATTGGTATCGGCATAGTCAATAGCGACATATTCGGCAAAGCTTCCCCAATGGGTGAAGCCCGGTTGAAACTGATGATCGCAGACCTGATGATTGCCGCTGTGGCATTCCGGGCAATGACCGCAGCCCGAAACGAACGGGACCGTGACCCGATCACCAACTTTCCAGCGTTTGATATCCTTGCCAATCGCTTCGATGGTGCCAGCAAATTCGTGGCCGGGAACGTGGGGCAGTTTTACGTCGGAGTCATGGCCCATCCAGCCGTGCCAGTCGCTGCGGCAAAGGCCGGTTGCCATGACCTTTATGACGACGCCGCTATTTTCCGGAGTAGGGTCGTCAAGTGTCTGAACTTCGACAGGCCCTTGATATTCGGTGAAAAAGGCAGCGCGCATGGTTATTCCCCGGTCCGGTTCATGATCAGGGGTCAAGTATCGTCGGGTTCGTCCCTAGGATGCAAGCGCGTAACTTTCGGTACGCCGACCCCTGGTTTGGGTTGTGGCTTCGGCGGCTGATATCGCCCCCATGGGGATTTGTCGGTATTGGTTTCACCCGCACGACCCCATGGCCCGCGCCCGGCCCGTCTCATCCGCTCGCGGCGTGCCGCGCGTTCAGCTTCGTATGCCGCCGCCCAGGGCGGTGGTGTGGTATTGGTTGCATTGCCTTTGCGTCCCGGCCGGTAAACACCGAAAACCGGGACCTGTTTCGGGCCGCCCTGCCAAAGCGGGATATAGCGATACTTGAAGAATGGGATCAATGCCAGACCGGCAAAGAAACCGGCAATATGGGCCAGAATGGCGACTCCCTGTTCGGCACCACTCGACAGATTGACGAACTGCATGCCGATCCAGAGTCCCAGAACAGCAACCGCCGGGACATAAAAGATAAACACCCAGAAGAACCAGACCAGAACCCGTGCCTTGGGAAACAGCAGGAAATAGGCACCCAAGACTCCGGCCAGTGCACCGGATGCACCGATCATCGGGATTTGTGATGTGGTATCAAGCAGGCCATGACCAAGGGCCGCGGCAACCCCGCATACAAGGTAGAATACCAGAAACCGGAAATGCCCCATGGCGTCTTCGACATTATTGCCGAACACCCAAAGATACAGCATGTTGCCGCCAATATGCATCCAGCCGCCATGCATGAACATGGCACTAAAGATCGACAGAAATTCAAAGCCCGGCGGGAAAACGGCAAGTTGTGGGGGTAATTGGGCGTTGCCAAACAGGACGGCGGGAATGGCACCATATTGCAAATTGACCCGAAACTGGCTTTGCGGTCCCAGTGATACCGTTAACAAGAACACGATGACATTTACCGCGATCAGGCCGTAGGTTACCCACGGGGTGATTGTCGTCGGGTTGTTATCCTTGATTGGCAGCATCGGCTATCGTCCGGTCCCGTGGCTTATCCAAATGGGCTGGGTGTTACTGCGCAATCAGGCAACATGCGATCGCTCGCAGGTTTCAAGGGTATTGCGCAAATAGGTTCCCAACTGGCGGAATTCCTTTTTACGCGCGGAACTGCGCCGCCAGACCAGTCCGATACGACGGACCGGAACCGGATTCTGGAACGGAAGGATGGTCAAAGCGTCGGGGCGGCGCGCCTCCACCTCCAGCGACATTTCCGGAAGCAGGGTAGAGCCGATCCCGGCCGAGACCATCTGAACCAGTGTCGACAGGCTGTTGGCCTGGAAATCGGCGGATTTGCTCCAGCCGGCTTTCTGACATACTTCCAGTGCCTGATCGCGCAGACAGTGGCCGTCCTCAAGCAGCAGTAGTTTTTCATCCTTGATGTCAGCAATATCGATTTTCTTTTTGCGCGTCAGCGGATTATCCGGGCTGCAGGCAAAAACGAACCGGTCTTCGAACAGGTCCATTTCTTCGAGCCAGTTTTCCTCGATCGGCAGGGCAATCAGCGCGATGTCGAGTTTGCCTGCGGCCAGAAGTTCGATAAGCTTGGCTGTCTGGTCTTCGCGCAGGAAGGGCTGCAATTTCGGGAACCCGACCCGAAGGCGGTTGATGACATCGGGCAAAAGATAGGGGCCGATTGTCGGGATCACACCAAAATTGATCGGACCTGAAAGGGGCTCGGTCGCGGACTGTGCCATCATAGTCAGTTCGTCAACTTCCTGAAGAATATTTCGCGCCCGCGAGACAACTTCACGGCCAAGTGGTGTAATCAGGACCTGACGCTTGTTGCGTTCCACCAACTGGGCGCCAAGCAGGTTTTCAAGCTCGCTGATGGCAGCCGACAGGCTGGGTTGCGTGATAAAGCAGGCTTCGGCTGCCCGGCCAAAATGGCCGGTTTCCGACAATGCGACCAGATATTTGAGCTGCTTGATGCTGGGTTGGGCAGCCATAAATTTTTCCTATCGAACATCGAAATTAATTCTATTGGTCTTAGTTAGTTCATTTAACTACAAATCGCCAGCAAGGAGTGCATTATTGCACTTGCGAACAAAATTTGTACGGTCTGTCGGGGACCGTCTTTGGGATAAATTTGAACTAAGGTTAGGAGTAACCAAAATGCTTACAGTTGGCGATACGCTTCCAGAATTCAATCTTACCGGTGTTTCGGGCAAAGGTCCGGACAGCTTCGCACCGGTTACCGACAAGTCCTATGAAGGCAAATGGAAGATCCTGTTCTTCTGGCCGAAAGACTTCACCTTTGTTTGCCCGACCGAAATCGTTGGTTACGGCGAACTGAACGGTGACTTCGAAGACCGCGATGCGGTTCTGCTTGGTTGCTCGACCGATACCGATTTCGTCCACGCTGCATGGCGTACCCACCACGAAGATCTGGGCGACAGCCCGTTCGTATGGCTGGCTGACGAGAAAAAAGAACTGTCGAACGCGCTTGGTGTTCTGGCCAAAGGCGAAGGCGTTGCTTTGCGCGCGACCTTCATCATCGATCCGGACAACATCATCCGTCACGTTCAGGTTAACGACCTTTCGGTTGGTCGTAACCCGCAGGAAGCCCTGCGTATTCTTGACGCGCTGCAGACAGACGAACTCTGCCCTTGCAACTGGAATCAGGGTGAAGCAACCCTTTAAGGTTTTCCAGACCGATTTGGATCCGGGCTTTGGCCCGGATCCGCTTTCAGTCCATCGGTGAGATTAATCCACGTACCCGCAAGGCTTGCGGTGTGCAAGATGGCTGCGGGCATTTTTCAGTTTTGAATTTCATTCTTCAGTCAAAAGGGGATGCTTCAATGTCTTCCATTTCCGAAATCAAAGACGTCATGCCGGACTATGCCAAGGATCTGAAGCTGAACCTTAGCAGCCTTGCCAACAATCCCGGCATGACCGATCAGCAGGTTTACGGCACCGCCCTTGCGTGCGCCTATGCATCGCGTAACGCAAAGCTTTTGAAAGCCGTTGCCGCCGAAGCCAAAACCAAGCTGAGCGACGAAGCGTTTCAGGCAGCCAAGGGCGCGGCTGCGATCATGGGTATGAACAATATCTATTATCGTTTCACGCATCTTGTGTCCGAGCCGGAATATGCGACCATGCCTGCACGCCTGCGCATGAACATCATCGGTAAGCCGGGTATTGATAAGGCCGATTTCGAGCTGTTCTCGCTTGCGGTTTCTGCAATCAATGGCTGCGGCATGTGCATCGACAGCCACGAGAAAGTTCTGAAGACCGCCGGAATCAAAAAAGAAACCGTTCAGAATGCGGTGCGCATTGCATCGGTGATCCATGCGGTTGCGGTTGTTCTGGATGCCGAGGATGCGTTGGCTGAATAAGCCGGGTGCTCCAAACTCAGTCCATTATTCGAAAAGCCCCGCTGCATTTTGCAAGCGGGGCTTTTTCGTTTGATCAGGCCGCAACCGGTTCGATCTGACGAAGCAGATTTTGACTGGCTTCGATGATCTGATCCGGCTGATCGAAATGCGGGATATGGCCGCAATCGGCAAGGATCATCTTGGTGGTAGTGCCGCTGACCTTGCCGCAGATAATGTGGACCTGTTCGTCGCTGCCGAACTGGTCGTCATTCCCCTGAATGACCAGAAGCGGGCAGGTGATGTTTGGCAGTTCGTCAATCATCTGCCAGTCGCGGAAGGCCGGTTGGCGCCATGTATCGACCCAGGCACGAAATACTGCATCGGTCTGGAAGAAATGGTGCCGTTCGAGTTTTGATTTCCAGTCAGTATTGGCATAGATCGATACCGCGTCATTGATCCCGGCAATCGTGACGTCCTCGACAAAAACATGTGCGGCTTCGCTGATGACGGCGCGGACATTGTCCGGGAAGCGGGCGGCATATTTAAGCGCGATGGTCGCTCCGTCGCTGTGCCCAAACAGGATCGGGCGATCAAGGCCAAGTTCACCGATCAGTCCGTGCAGATAGATATCGGTTTCAGTGTTATGGAAATCGACCGGACGGGGAATATCATTAGGGTCGTGTGGATCGGATTTTCCGTGTCCGCGTCGTTCGTAGACAATCACCGGATAGCCGGTTGCAGTGGCTAGTCTGGCCGGGAAATCGCGCCACATGCGGATGGTCCCGAGTGCCTCGTGAAGGAACAGGATCGTTGGCACATCCGGCCTGACATTGGTCGGGATGATCTGCTGACAGGATAGGCTGATGCCGTCCACAGTGACGTAGAAATTCTCGTTTTGCATGGCATGTCCGATTTATCGGTAATTCAGTGCGCAAATATTGAATTGGATAATGGACAGAAAAACGGGGCCCGGCAAGTGCCGGGCCCCATCGAATTTTCGGTGACCGGAAAACCGGCTTATTTCAGTGCGGCACAGGCACGTTTGATACGTGCGCATGCTTCGGTCAGTGCCTCGGTCGAGGTGGCATAGGAAATTCGGAAATACGGCGCAAGACCGAATGCCGAACCCTGAACCGCCGCAACGCCTTCGGACTCAAGAAGGTAGGTCACGAAATCGGTATCGGTTTCGATCACTTTGCCATCCGGGGTTTTCTTGCCAATCGTGCCTGCGCAGGACGGATAGACGTAAAACGCGCCTTCCGGCTTTTTGCAGGTCAGGCCTTCGCATTCGTTCATGGCCTTAACAACCAGATCGCGACGTTCCTTGAACACGGCAGCGCGTTCTTTAAGGAAGTCCTGCGGGCCGTTAAGGGCTTCGACCGATGCGGCCTGGCTGATCGAGGAGGTATGCGTGCTGGACTGGGACTGAACCTTATTGATCGCCTTGATCAGTTCAACCGGGCCCGCGGCATAACCAAGGCGCCAGCCGGTCATGGCATAAGATTTCGATACACCGTTACAGGTCAGGGTACGTGATTTCAGTTTCGGTTCGACCTGTGCGATGGTGGTGAACTCGAACCCGTCATAGACGAGGTGCTCGTACATGTCGTCCGACATGACCCAGACATTTTCATGTTTGAGCAGAACATCTGCAATCGCCCGCAGTTCGGCGCGCGAATAAGCCGCACCGGTCGGGTTCGACGGCGAGTTCAGAACAACCCATTTGGTTTTCGGCGTGATCGCAGCTTCAAGTTCGGCAGCGGTGATTTTAAAGTCGTTTTCTTCCTGGCATTCAACAACAACAGGAACGCCTTCGGCCATCAGGGTCATATCCGGGTAGGACACCCAGTACGGGGCCGGAATGACAACTTCATCGCCCGGGTTCAGCGTTGCAAACAGCGCGTTGAAAAGCGTCTGTTTGCCGCCGCAACCGACGGTGATTTCATCAATAGTGTATTCCAGGTCATTTTCACGTTTGAACTTCGCGACAATCGCCTTGCGCAGTTCCGGAGTACCGGCGACCGGAGTGTATTTGGTCTTGCCAGCATCAAGGGCTGCTTTGGCGGCGTCTTTGATGTTGTCGGGGGTATCGAAATCCGGCTCGCCTGCGCCAAGGCCAATCACATCAACGCCGGCAGCCTTGAGTTCAGCAGCCTTGGTGGTGACAGCAATGGTAGGAGAGGGTTTGATACGGCTCAAACGGTCGGCAATAAACGCCATTGGTCTGTTTCCCTGGAATGAAATGAAATAGAAAGAATCGCTTTCTTTCGGTTCGGACCCTACGCCCGTGTTTAAAGCAATTCAAGGCAGTTTCGCGCCTTTTGCGGGTTCTTTGGGATGAAAACGGCCCATCGCAGCATCCGATCCGAAAGTCATTACGTTTTAACGCGATGGTTCGATGCCTGTTCCGGTGTTTTTTGTCCTGACGTCTCCTGACAATTGTTGACAGCAGTTGTCAGGGCCGGGGGTTGCGATGTTGTCGCGGTGGCCTATAACTATGATCATGTCCAAAAAGGGATTAGTTCGATGAATGCGCCGATCCATGACGGCTTGCCGGAATTCTTGCTGAAACGTCGCCCGCCGGTTGCGGGATCGCGCGAATTCAAACTGGTGACCGATTATCAGCCCGCAGGTGATCAGCCAAAGGCGATCGCCGAACTGATGGACGGGATCAATAGCGAAGAACGCGATCAGGTTCTTCTGGGCGTGACCGGGTCTGGCAAGACCTTTACGATGGCCAATATCATCGCCAAAACCCAGCGCCCTGCCCTTGTTTTGGCGCCGAACAAGACGCTGGCAGCACAGCTTTATTCAGAGATGAAGGCATTTTTTCCGGAAAACGCGGTCGAATATTTCGTATCCTATTACGACTATTACCAGCCGGAAGCCTATATCCCGCGATCCGACACCTATATCGAAAAAGACAGTTCGATTAACGAGCAGATCGACCGGATGCGCCATGCGGCGACGCGTGCGATCCTTGAACGCAACGACTGTATCATCGTGGCCTCTGTCTCCTGCATTTACGGTATCGGTGCGGTTGAAACCTATCTGGAGATGACGCAGCGGATTGCGGTGGGCGATGAGGTTGATCGCAACCTGATCATGAAGCGGCTGGTTGAGTTGCAGTATACCCGCAACGATGCCGCATTTTCACGCGGGACATTCCGGGTACGTGGTGACGTTCTGGAAATCTTCCCGGCCCACGCCGAGGATCGGGCATGGCGTGTTTCCATGTTTGGTGACGAGGTTGAGGAACTGGCGGAATTTGACCCGCTGACCGGGCACAAATTTGCCACCATGGACTCGGTCACCGTCTATGCCAATTCGCACCACGTAACCCCGCGTCCGACATTGGTGCAGGCGATGACCGGTATCAAACAGGAACTGAAAGATCGGTTGGCGCAATTCCAGCAGGAAGGCAAGCTTCTGGCGGCCGAACGGATCGAACAGCGCACGATGTTTGATCTGGAAATGATGGAAACCGTGGGCCACTGCAAGGGGATCGAAAACTATTCCCGCTGGCTTTCGGGCCGAAATCCGGGTGAGCCGCCGCCGACATTGTTTGAATATCTGCCGGAAAATGCGTTGCTGTTTGTTGATGAAAGTCACGTTGCCGTGCCGCAGATCGGTGGCATGTTCAGGGGTGATTATAATCGCAAATTCACCCTGGCAGAACATGGCTTCCGCCTGCCGAGTTGCGTGGACAACCGTCCGCTGAAGTTCGAGGAATGGGAAGCCATGCGCCCGCAAAGCGTGTTTGTTTCGGCAACACCGGGCAACTGGGAAATGGAACGCACCGGCGGTGTGTTCACCGAACAGGTCATTCGCCCGACTGGTCTTATTGATCCGGTCTGCATCATCCGGCCGATTGAAACGCAGGTTGATGATCTGCTGGCCGAGGCAAAGGCATGTGCCGCCAAGGGGCAGCGCGTTCTGGTCACGACGCTGACCAAACGCATGGCCGAGGATTTGACAGAGTATCTGCATGAGCATGGGGTGCGGGTCCGTTACCTGCATTCGGATATCGACACGCTGGAACGGATCGAGATCATTCGCGATCTGCGGCTTGGCGTGTTTGATGTTCTGGTTGGCATCAACCTTTTGCGCGAGGGTCTGGATATTCCGGAATGTGCGCTTGTCGCGATTCTGGATGCGGACAAGGAAGGTTTCCTTCGGTCGAAAACGTCGCTGGTGCAGACCATCGGACGTGCGGCGCGTAACATTGATGGCCGGGTCCTGCTGTATGCCGACAAGATGACCGATAGTCTGGAATATGCGATTGGCGAAACCAACCGCCGCCGCGAAAAACAGATCGCCTATAACGAAGCCAACGGCATCACGCCGGAATCGGTTCGTAGCAAAATCCGCGACGTTCTGGAAAGCGTTGCCGAACATGATTATGTCACGGTCGATACCGGTGTTTCGGGCGATATTCTGATCGGGCACAATCTGCGTGCCCATATCGAAGACCTTGAAAAGCGCATGCGTGAAGCTGCCGGGAACCTTGAGTTCGAAGAAGCGGCACGCCTGCGTGACGAGATCAAGCGCCTTGAGGATCAGGAACTTGGCCTTGCCGATGCCGGGCCGATGGCACGCAGTATCGGAACCGTCGGGCCGGGGTCAAAATCGGCCAACAAGCCGAAATACAAGGGGCGTCGACGCAGCGGACCTTGAGCGGCAAAAAGTGATCGCTGTATAACGGTTTAAAATAGCGGGCCTGTTGTGAATGCGACAGGCCCGTATTCCTTTGTACCGAAATCCAAGGCATCCCCATGTCCGTTTCCTTCTGCAAATCTGCACGCGCGTTCAACCTGATCAACAGGTCGATGCCAACCGGGGTGTTAAATGCCATTACCGATGTCGCGGGACTTTCAGTCGGGCATGTCACATTGCGTGATGGGAATCGGCAAACCGGTGTAACCGCGATCCTGCCGCATCAGGGTAACCTGTTTCGCCAAAAGGTTCCGGCGGCAGCACACGTGATCAACGGCTTTGGCAAATCGGCCGGTTTGATGCAGGTGAACGAGCTTGGCTGTCTGGAAACGCCGATTGTGTTGACCAACACATTGGCCGTTGGCACCGCATTCAATGCGCTGGTTCGTCATGCGGTGGCCGGAAACCCCGATATTGGCCGCGGAACCGGCACGGTCAATCCGCTGGTGTTTGAATGCAATGACGGGTTCCTGAACGATATTCAGGCGATGTGTATCCGCGAGGGCGACATTGACGCGGCGATTGCCAATGCCAACAACAGCACAGGCGTGTTTGAACAGGGGGCGGTCGGGGTAGGAACTGGCATGTCGTGCTTTGGCTTCAAGGGCGGCATTGGCTCGGCGTCTCGGGTGATCGAACTGGATGGCAATAGCTATCAGTTCGGGACGCTTGTCCTGTCCAATTTCGGGCGACCAGGGGATTTCATCCTGCCTGACGGGCGACGTGTGGTTCCGCCCAAGGTCCGCGATGTCCCGGAAAAGGGATCGGTGATCATTATCATGGCAACCGATATCCCGCTGGATCACCGGCAGCTTGACCGGGTGGCAAAGCGTGGTGGTGCCGGACTCGCACGGATGGGGGCATATTGGGGCAATGGCAGCGGTGATATCGCGCTGGCAATGACCACCGGCTGGACGATCAGCCATGATGAAGACCGCGATATTGTACCGGTGATGATGTTAAACGAAAACCGCATCGATAGGTTGTTTCGTGCTGCTGCGGAAACAACGGTCGAAGCCGTTTTGAATTCGATGACCTTCGCCCCGGCGACAACCGGGTTTCGCGGAAACTGGCGGCCTGGTCTTGCTGACTGGTTACACGGCAGCGATACGTGATTTTTCGTTCAACCACCTGAAATAAAAAGCGATATGTCAAACTGGATATCTGGTCTGAAGACCTGCCCGTACGGATAGTTGCACCTGATTTGAACGTCCTCATATAAGGCAGGTCTTTAATAAGAGGCCTTGATCTTGGGGGCGGGGAAGGCAACCTTCAGTTTAGTTTTACTGATCGGACGGTTTTGTCGCAATGGAGACGTTTTTGCCCGGTTTTGTGCGCTACCGGATCGCATTTTATGCCTTGATCCTTTTTTGCGGGGGCGGCAGAAGTGCGTTTGCAGCCGAACTGGTAATTGCAATCAATGATGCGCCGCCATACCGCATCGTGATCGATACGGGTCGAGAACCGGAATTTTCCGGCATATATGTCGAAGTTTTGAAAGAAGCAGCTTCCCGCGCCGGGCATTCCCTGCGGTTTGATGTGGTACCGTTTCGCCGGGCACTTTATCTGATGGAAGAAGGTGGGGCGGATATCATGCTGGGGCCAAACCGCACGGCCGATCGCGAGAAATTCATGTATTTCTTCGATGCCCCGTTACCCGATGAGCCAAAGGCAATTTATCAACAGGGTTTAAGCCGCGATATCCGGCAGGTCGAAGAACTGGTCGGCCAGTATGTCGGCGTGCTTCGCGGCGCGTCCTATCCCCATGCACTGGCATTCGAAGACGGCATCCAATGGGTCGAGGCCGCAGACTATCTCACGCTGTTTCGTATGCTTAATCAGCGGCATCTTGATGCGGTTATCGTGCCGGAATTGCTGGCGGCAGATTTGCTGGCGGGCAAGAAACTGGCGGTGCGCAAGGCCAGTCTGGTATTGCAGGGGGAGCCGTCATTTATCGCGCTATCGCGGAAATCTGTGTTCTTTCTTGACCGCGACTATCGTAGTCTGGAGCAGGAACTGATCAAAATGCGTGACGATGGCACCTTTGGCGAGATTTACCATCGGTACGCCAAGCCAAAGTTATAGGGATCTTTGGCCTGGCGGAAGCTGGCGGTTACATGAACAGTTTTTCGTCTTCCATGCCCTTATAAAGGTCGGCAACATACTGGCCATAGCCATTGTAAATCTGTGTCGGGACTTCATCCCCGGTGGTCAGCAGACGTTCCTGTGCCTGGCTCCAGCGGGGATGCGGGACTTTGGGGTTCACATTGGCCCAGAAGCCGTACTCTCCGTCGTTAAGATGTTCCCAGAAACTGACCGGGCGTTTGTCGGTGAAGGTGAAGCGGACAATCGATTTAACGTTCTTGAAGCCGTATTTCCACGGGGTAACCAGACGCAGCGGCGCGCCGTTCTGTTTGGGAAGCGGTTCGCCATAAATGCCGGTTGCGATCATCGCAAGTTCGTTTGTGGCCTCTTCAATTGTCAGGCCTTCGATATAGGGCCACGGATACCAGAACTGCCGCAGGCCCGGCATGGTATCCTTTTGTTCGGCAGTTTGCATTTCGATGTATTTTGCGCCTGAAAGGGGCTTGGCATAGTCGACCAGTGCCTTCATCGGGAAACCGGTCCAGGGGACGGTCATCGCCCAGGCTTCGACGCAGCGGAAGCGATAAACGCGTTCTTCCAGCGGCATTTTGCGCACCAAATCATCAAAATCGATTTCAATCGGCTTTTCGACCATGCCATCGATCTTGACAGTCCATGGGCGGATTTTCATCGCTTGGGCCGCGTCGGAAATGAATTTGTGCGATCCGAATTCATAGAAGTTGTTATAGGTCAGCGCCTTTGATTTATCGGTAATGGCGCGATCAACAACGTAGGCCGGATTGCGCATCGCCGGATAAAGATCGGCGGTGGGATCGGATCCTTGGGCCAAAGCGCGACCGATCGGCAGACTGGTTGCCGCCGCGCCGATGGACCCTGCGGCAATGCCTTTCAGGAACTGACGACGGTTTTTGTAAATGGATTGCGGGGTTGCATCGCGTTCGGCGATTTCCCAACCCTTCTTGCGGCGTATCAGCATCTAACCCTCCAATCTGGCGTATTCCCAATGTCTAAGGAAAAGGTGCTTCGGGCAAGTAACGCCTCGGTGAGGGGGCGGTGAAGCCGGAATTTCATCCGAAACGGTCATTGGTACGCTTTGTCCTGCATACGATAGCAAAATCGTAACGGATTGATCGTGCCAGATGATCGGTTGCAGGGTATTGTGATCATAAATCAAACGATCCGACTGACAGGATCGACGATGCAGTATCTGTTCAGGGAACGAAAACGTGTTTGAATTCAAGGATATCGAGATTTTACAGGACATCGTGAAGGCAGGCGGCTTTCGGGCTGCGGCTCAGAAATACGATCTGTCCCAGTCGGCGATTTCATCGCGGGTTTCCGCACTTGAGAAAAAGCTCGGCATCATGCTGTTTGACCGGTCCAATCGGCAGGTGCGCCTTACGGCGGCTGGTCTTCGGTTTCTTGAGGAAGCACAGCGTTTGTCACGCGCACGCGATCGTATCTGGCAGGAATTGACCCATCCGGGGGAACTGAGCGGCACGGTTCGTATCGGTGTGGCGGAGACCATCGTTCATACGATCCTGACCGACATGTTGAACAAGCTCAAAGACGATTATCCAAAGGTGCGTTTCGAATTGTCGGTAGATACATCCGGCCAACTGGCAATGACCATGGCTGATGATGCGCTTGATGTCGCAATCATGTTGCGGGAATCGGTGCCACAGGGGGCGGTTGCCGCGGCCCTTAAGCCGGTTCAACTGGGCTGGTATTGCACCGGATCGATGGATTTGCCCGATCATCCGCTATCACTGGCCGAGCTTGCCGAACATGCAATTGTCACCTTCCCAAAGGGAACCCCCCCGTTTCGCGAGGTCGAAAGCATCTTTTCCGCACCCGATATTTCGCCGCCTGCATTACATGGATCGGCGTCACTTTCGACCGTGAAACACCTTGTCGGCGGAGGTTTTGGGATCGGTGTTCTGCCATCCCTGATGGTCACAAATTCCGTTTGGGATGAACATATTAAGGCGATCCCGGTGCAGGACGAAGCCCGGCTGACCGACCTTCATTTCGTGATCAGTTATTATCCGGAACGCAACCGTGAAATAGGCGAGGCGGTGATCGAGGCGGCCAGATTGTTCGATCAAACTGATCGATAAATTAGATCATAAATTGACTAAAATGATTTCTTGACAAGATCGGTTGAGTTTCTCAAGCTTATTGCGAGGCTGAGAACAGGACCGAATAAATGAACGCGACAAAAAGCGCATCTTGTTCCCCGACGACCGTTTCGGAATCTGCATCGACGATATCGCCGCTGGCTTTGCGCCACGCAATCCGTTCTGGAAAACATTGGGGCACCACCACCGGATATGCATCCGGATATCTGCAGGGCAATCTTGCGATTCTGCCGGCAAGCTATGCCGACGAGTTCCTTAAATTTTGTGCCAAGAACCCGAAATCATGCCCTTTGATCGGCATGTCTGAACCGGGGTCGCCATATATTCCGGAACTTGGTGCAGACCTTGACATTCGCACCGACCTGCCGGGCTATCGCGTGTTTCGCGGGACCACGGATTTTGATAGTGTTTCCGATCTGAACGCCATCTGGCGCGATGACCTGGTGACCTTTGTTCTGGGCTGTTCATTTTCGTTCGAGGCGGCGATTACCCGCAGTGGTGTGCCGCTGCGTCATATGGACGCCAATCGGAACGTTCCGATGTATGTGACCAACATTGCCACCACCCCGGCCGGGTGTTTCCATGGCCCGCTGGTGGTTTCGATGCGGTCTTTCAAACCATCCGATGCCATTCGTGCCATTCTGTATTCCGATCGTTATCGCCTGGCGCATGGTGCGCCGGTACATATTGGCGATCCGGCAAGTATTGGCATTTCCGATCTCATGAAGCCGGACTTCGGCGACGAACCTGTCGTGGACGAGGGGGATATCCCGGTTTTCTGGGCCTGTGGCGTTACGCCGCAAATGGCGATCCGCAATGTTTTGCCGGACCTTGCCATCACGCATGAACCCGGTCTGATGCTGGTGACAGATGTGCTGGCAGAAGCCGCGGAATTTTCACTGCAGACAAAGATCGCCTGAAATCACAAATAAAACCTAGCTATCAGAGAGGACCATCTCATGAAAAAGACAGTATCATCGCTACTTGCCGTTTCGGCCCTTGGTGCCGGTATGATGGCATCCCCTGCCTTTGCCGAAGACCTTTCGGTTGTCGGCAGCTGGAGCAGCCTGCCGCTGAACAAGCAGTTTGAAACACCGTTCTGGACCGAAGAACTACCAGCAGCATCGAACGGCGAAATCAATGTTCAGATGACCACCCACGATCAGATGGGCATCGGCGGCGGCGACGTTTTCCGTATTCTGAATGACGGTGTTTTCGATGTTGGCATGACGGTTGCCGATTATGCGGTTGGCGACGCCCCCGAACTTGAAGGCCTTGATGTGCCGCTGGTTGCCAACACCGCCGAAGAAGCAAAGGCGATGGTTGAAGCCGCCCGCCCGATGGTCGAGGATATCTTCAAAGACCGTTTCAATGCCAAGGTTCTTGCAATTGCGCCATACCCGCCGCAGGTCGTTTTCTGCAAAGGTGATGTGACCTCGCTTGAAGACCTTAAAGGCAAAAAGGTTCGTGGTTCGGGTCGCATGACCACCAAGTTCCTTGAGGCGCTGGGGGCCAACGGCGTCAATGTTGCGTTTTCCGAAGTACCGGGCGCGCTTGAACGTGGTGTGATTGATTGTGCCGTTACCGGTGCTGGTTCGGGATACAGTGCGGGTTGGTGGGAAGTTTCCGACCACCTGATGACCATTCCGCTTGGCGGCTGGGACCCGGTCGTAACAGCGATGAATTTCGACAAGTGGAACAGCCTGTCGCCGGAAATGCAGAAACTGATCACCGACGAAGTCAATTCGAAATTCGAAGCTCCTGCCTGGGCTGCGGCCGCTGATGCGCTTGAAGCCGATATTGCGTGTCTGACCGGTAATGGAACCTGCCCGGCGGGTGATCCGGCCAGCATGACATTGGTTGAGGCATCCGATGCCGATCTTGCCAAAGCCAAGGAAATCCTGACGACCGTTGTTTTGCCGGAATGGGCCGAACGCGCTGGTGCTGATTGGGTCACACGCTGGAACGAAACGGTTGGTAAAACCGTCGGTGTTACCGTACCTCTGAGCTAAGCCGTAAACCAGCCGGAGGAGGCCGCAACCGTGACTACCTCATTGATTGCGGCCATCCGCCGCATTAACCGTATGATCGCGTTGCTTGTCGGACTTGTTCTGACAGGCTGCGTGATCCTGATTATCGCAGACATTCTTTTGCGTGAAGTCGGCATTTCCTTTGGGGGAGCGGACGAAATATCGGGCTATGTGATGGCCGGTGTTGCCAGTTGGGGCATGTCCTATGCCCTGACGGAACTGGCCCATGTCCGCATTGACCTTATTCGTTTGCGCCTGCGTCAGCGTGGCAAGGCGATGCTTGATCTTCTTGCGATCATTGCCCTTGCCGGAACGTCGATTGTTATTGCTGTGCAAAGCTGGCCGGTTCTGCAAAAGACGATTGAACGCGGATCTCGCGCCAATACCCCGCTTGAAACGCCATTATGGATACCGCAATCGATCTGGCTTTCCGGCTGGATATGGTTTGCCGTGTGTTCTAGCATTCTGGTGATCCTGACGCTGTCGCTTCTGGTCAAGCGAAACCTTGAACAGGCAGATGCGCTAGTTGGTGCACGCTCCGAACTGGAGTTGGAAGCATGATCTTTACAGTTACCGCATCGCTTCTGGGGCTTTTGGCCCTGTCCATTCCGGTCGGGATTGTTCTGTTCCTTCTGGGGTTCGGGGTCGATCAGCTGTTTTCGCCTTTCCCGCTTTTGCGCGGGCTTGGGCAGGTGGTCTGGTCATCATCGAATTCATCAACCCTGATCGCCATTCCGTTCTTTGTGCTGCTGGGGGAAATTCTGGTGCGCGGGGGCATTGCCGAACGCACCTATGAAGCCCTTGATAAATGGTTTTCGTGGCTTCCGGGCGGGTTGATCCACGCCAATATTGGTACTGCAACGATGTTTTCAGCAACGTCGGGATCATCTGTTGCAACGGCGGCGACGGTTGCGACCGTTGCCATGCCGCAGGCCGAAAAGCTTGGTTATGATCCCAAACTATTTTCCGGCGCGATTGCCGCGGGCGGGACGCTTGGTATCATGATCCCGCCATCGATCAACCTGATCGTCTATGGCTTCCTGACCGAAACATCGATCCCGCGTCTTTTCCTTGCGGGTCTGATCCCGGGGCTTCTGATGGCGGTGGCCTTCATGATGGTCACTGCGATCCTGTGCAAGATCAAGCCGACTCTTGGCGGCACAAGCCGTTCGTTCACATGGTCGGAACGCATCGGAAGTTTGCAGCATCTTTTGCCGATTGTGGTTCTGTTCCTTGTGGTGATCGGCTCGATCTATGCCGGTTGGGCAACGCCAACTGAATCGGCCGCCGTCGGGGTGGCGATTGCGATGCTGATTGCGGCATTCAATCGCGGTGTTTCCCGCGAAATGATCGAACGCTGCCTGTATGGCACGGTTCGGATCACCGCTATGATCATGCTGGTGATTATCGGTGCCTATTTCCTGAACTTTACCCTGACCGCCGCAGGAATGGGGCGCGAGCTTAAGGACCTTCTGACCGGTCTGAATTTTTCGCCGATGGGGACTTTGATGGTCGTGATCCTGCTTTACATCGTGCTGGGTTTCTTCATTGAAACCCTGTCGCTGATGGTGGCGACCATTCCGATCATTGTGCCGATCATGACCGGCATGGGCTTCGATAAAGTATGGTTTGGCATTCTTTTGATTGTCCTGATCGAGATGGCTCTGATCACACCGCCAGTCGGACTTAATCTTTACGTCGTGCAGGGCGCACGCAAATCGGGTCGATTGTCCGATGTGATGCTGGGCGTCATTCCGTTCGTTCTGGTGATGCTTGCCATGATTGCCCTGCTTGTCGCGGTGCCGTCCGTCGCGCTGTTCCTGCCCGATATCCTTTGATTCGGTCGGGATAAACACGCGCGAAAATACGCATCATGTCTTGATCTTTTGTGCCTTCGGGGCGGACCGGGAAACCGGTCCGCAACCGCCAGATGCGCGCAAAATTCGAAAAATCAGAATTGGGATAACGCAAATGCAGATGAATTTTACCCTTGATGGCAACGAAGTCAGCTTTGAAATCGGCCATTGCACAGTTGCGGGGTGGACCGGCCGCGATGCCAAGGCGATCCAGCATCACATTGACGAACTGGCCGCTATCGGGGTCAAGCCGCCTTCGACCTTGCCGCTGTATTACCGCACGTCGTTTGGCATGCTAACCCAGGCCCCCGTGATCGAGGTGGTTGGCAAAGGCACATCGGGCGAGGTCGAGCCGCTGGTGATCGCAAAAGATGGCGTTCTGTATCTTGGGCTGGCATCAGATCACACCGACCGGGAACTTGAAGCCCATTCAGTTGCACTGTCAAAACAGATTTGTGCCAAGCCGGTCGCCGATGCGATCTGGAAGTTTGATGATGTTGTCGATCATCTGGAAAAGATCGAACTGAAATCATGGATCCGTGAAGGTGATGGCGATGAATGGGTTCCCTATCAGGAAGGCACGATTGCATTGATCCGTCCGCTTTCCGATCTGATCGAAGGATCGGGGCTAAAGGCGGCGGGTGCCAATGGCAAGGCGGCTGCGATGCTGTGCGGGACTTTTGGTGCGAAGGGCGGGGTGCGCCCGGCACGTTCGTTTAAAATGGCAATGCATGATCCGGTCCGTGATCTGAGCATTACGCACAGCTATGACATTGTTGAACTGCCAGAAATCGCCTAGGCTCGGTTCCAGAAAATTTCCAGAAAAATCAAAATATAACGGAGGCAGCCCGATGGGCGCGATCATCGACAAGGCAAAGGCCGCAATCGACAGGGTCGATCAACTGGGTGATTTGGCAGCCAGGATTTTCACCGAGTTTGACCGCGGCCGCATTTTGCGTGATGCGGCTGCTGCCGAGGAACGCGTTGCGCAATCGGCTGAATCTTTGCCATTGGCCGGTATGCTGATTTCGGTGAAGGACCTTTATGACGAGGCCGGTGTAATCACCACGGCAGCATCAAAATTGTTGCAGGGTTGCCCGGCAGCAACGCGGGATTGCGAAATCATTGCGCGTATCAAGGCTGCCGGTGCGGTGCCGTTTGGGCGCACCGCACTTAGCGAATTTGCCTATTCCGGTGTCGGGCTTAACCCGCATTACGGAACGCCGGGCAATGTGTTTGACTCTGAAGGCATTCCGGGCGGGTCGACATCAGGTGGTGCTTTGACGGTGGCACTTGGTCTGGCTGATATCGCGCTTGGCACCGATACCGGCGGATCGGTCCGCATTCCGTCGGCGATCAACGGGCTTTATGGCTATAAACCCAGCCGTTTGTGGATGTCGGGCGAAGGCATTCATCCGCTTGCCAAAAGTTTTGACACGGCAGGGCCGCTTGCCGGTGATCTGCAAACCGCGATTACCGCGTTTGAAGTCATGTCGGGCAAAACCGTCCCCGCACAGGACGGCAAACCCACACCGATCAAAATCGGTGTGCCAGCCCATGCCTTTGTGAATGATCTTGATGACCGCGTGCGGGCGGATTTTGATACGGTTTGCAAAAAGCTGACTGATGCAGGGCATCAGTTGACCGAGATTGATCTGGGCTTTTTGGCCGAGAATGCAGTGATCAACAAAATCCTTGTCGCTGCCGAGGCGCACAAAATCTACTCGCAGGATTTCAAGGCGCTTGAAACCTGTGGCGATCCGCGTGTGCTTAACCGGATGCGTTTTGCCGATACGTTAAGTGCAGCGGACCTGATTGATGCCTATGCCAAACGGACCGACTTGATTGCGATGTTCAGTTCGGCCATGGCGGATGTCGATGTCATGATTTCGCCGACATTGCCAATGATGGCACCCAAGATCGCCGAAGTCGAAGCTGACTTCGACCGTTTGAACGCGATGATGTTGCGCAACACATCCTATCTGAACCTTTCGGATGCCTGCGCCATTTCAATCCCGGTTCCGGCTGGTAACGGCGTTGCCCCGGGGGCATTGATGATTGCGGCACCGCACGGGCACGACTTTGCCGTCCTGCATGCGGCGCGCCGGATTGATCCTCTGCTCGCGTGAGTTTCAGTCCCATTGATCTAGAAAAGCTCCCGCATGTCGCGGGAGCTTTTTTTACAGATCCAAAGTTAATCGGCCACTGCTTTGCATGCGCGATACGCAGATGCACATCTGATCGTTCTGGGCCTTTTGACCGTCGCCCAGAAAGGCATCGCGATGTGAAATTTCGCCGTCGTGCGACAGAACGGCTGATGCGCAGATCCCGCAATTCCCCTTTTTACAGTCGTAAAGCGGATCAATGCCTTCATCGATCAGCACATCAAGGATCGATTTCCCGACGGGAATGTCGAAAGTCTGGTTGCTTTGTTGAAGATGGACTTCGAAGGGGCAGTCATCAGATTGGGCAACAGGGGTGGTGAAACGTTCGTAATGGATATTCTCTGAAGCCCATCGATTGCGCCGTGCTGTATCGAGAACAGCGTCGATCAGCGCCCCAGGTCCGCAAACATAAACATGTTTTTCCGCCTTTGCCGGTCCAATAATGGCGTCAAGGGGCATACCGCGAGAGGGATCGCCGCCATCAAAATAAAGAGTGCAGCATCCGTTCGCCGTATCGAGAACGTCTGTCATCAGTGCCATGTCTAAATGGCTTCGGCTGCCATAGTGCAGGAAGAAATCCTTGCCGGATTTTGCCAAACCATGTGCCATTGCAATGATTGGTGTGATCCCGATCCCGCCAGCAATCAGAATGGATTTTTTTGCATCTGTTTTAAGGGGAAAATCGTTCTGTGGTGGTTCGATTTCGATGATGGTGCCTGTCTCGACCTGTGTATGCATGAAGGAGGATCCTCCTTCACCGTCAGCTTCGCGAAGGACGGCAATTCTGTATTTGTCGGTCTGATCAGGATTGATCACGGAATAGGATCGTTTGCCCGGCTCGCCCTTGTTGTCCGTGACCGAGACTTTGATATGGGCACCTGGTTCACAGGCTGGGAGCACCTGGTCATCGCACGGGACGAGATCAAATCCGCGGATGCGATCTGTAAGATCATAGGCCTGTTGGACCATAACTTTAAGCATGACGATTTTCCTTCCCGGTCCCCGAATTTGATTTTCGGGTGTGATTATGGCTGGGATTAAATTGGATCCAGATTAAATCAATTGGATCCAATTTTGTCAAATCTCATGTGTATAAGTGTAATGGCCTTCAGGCATCGAGATTAATCTTCGCGTTCTATGATGGTGAAGTTCTCAGGCATATCCTGTGTCGGGCTGAGGATTTTGGTGTAGCGCAAAGCGGCATTCGCATGTTCGCGCATTAGTGCTTCTGCGCGCGCACCCTGCCTGTTGTCAATTGCATCAAAAATGATGTGATGCTGCATATGGCTGAAGTTGAACCGCCTGTATTCGCCGATCATATCGTCGCGGTTAAAGGCGATGGATGAAACGGATGCAAAGGGCAGGTGGTCATTCCGCGAAAGGGCGTCTTCGATTGCGATATTGCGGCTTGCCTCAATGATCGTGTTATGGAACCGCATGTTGAAGTCATGATAGGATTCCATGTCTTCATCGGTCAAAAAGCCCTTTGAAAACAGCGTATCTCCAACAGAAAGACATTCAAGAAGATGGTTTCTTGCTTGTGGGGACAGGCCTCTTTCGCAGGCCAGTCTTGCGGCAAGTCCTTCTAGGACGCCGCGGACTTCGATGGCGTCTGCGATCTCGGTCGGTGTGATCGAGCGGACGGTGTATCCGCGACGATCACCTTTGCGTAGCAGGCCTTCCTGTTCGAGTGTGCGGAACGCAATCCTGACGGGGGTGCGCGATACGCCAAGGCGTTCGGCAATCGGGATTTCGGCCACCCTTTCGCCCGGTGAAAGTTCACCATTGGCGATCATTTTTCGCAGCGTTATCAAGACCCGCTGGCCGTGCTTGCTCATGCCTGGTTCCGTCTTTTTGAGTGGATGCTGATCATAGTTCAGATCGGTCGGGCGAAAAAGTCTCTTGCCAAATTGGATCCAATTTATCTACAATTATAACTATAACAAAAAGAGATGTGGATACAAATCCACCTGAGAGTGATCGATTTGGCCTTGCGCCAAGGGAGAGAAAACATGTTCCTGCGTAACTTCTGGTACGTTGCGGGCTGGGATAGCGAAATTGGTCGCAAACCCGTCGCACGTACGATCTGTAACGAAAATATTGTTTTGTATCGCCGTGCCGACCGTTCGCTGGTTGCGCTGGAAGACAGTTGCCCGCATCGGCTTTTGCCGTTGAGTCAGGGGCATGTCGAAGGTGACCGCCTTGTTTGCGGCTACCATGGTCTTGAGTTTGATGGCGATGGTGCCTGCGTGCACATGCCCAATCAGCAAAGCATCCATCCGGAAGCCTGCGTTCGCGCCTATCAGGTTGTTGAAAAAAACCGTTTTGTGTGGGTCTGGATCGGTGACAATGAAAAGGCGGATCAAAGCCAGATCCCTGAAATACCGCATGCATCCGAGGATGGATGGGTTTTCGATGGCGGCACCTATGATGTGAAATGCGGTTACGAGTTGCTGGTCGATAATTTAATGGACCTTAGCCACGAGACATACGTGCACCCGTCCAGCATCGGCCAGCTTGAAATTACGGAAAGCCTGCCTTCAACGCGTTCTGATGACGAGAGTGTTACCGTTGAACGCTGGATGGAAAACATCGTTCCGCCGCCATTCTGGGCAAACAATCTGAAATCCAGGGAAATATGTGATCGCTGGCAGATCTGCACATTCACGCTGCCATCCAATGTCATGATTGATGTCGGGGTTGCGCTTGCCGGAACTGGTGCGCAGCAGGGAGATCGATCAAAGGGTGTGACGGGTATTGTTGTGAATTGCATGACGCCGGAAACCGAGACCACATGCCGTTACTACTGGGGAATGGTCCGCAATTTCGACATCCATGATCACGGTTTGACGGCAAATATCAGGGATGCACAGGCCAAGGTTTTTTATGAGGACCTCGAAGTGGTTGAAGGGCAGCAGGCCAATTTGCTGCGACATCCCGAGCGCAAGCTTTTGAATTTCAATATTGACGCTGGCGGCGTACGAGCACGCCGTTTGATAGACCGCGCACTGGCCGCGAACTGATAGCCGGTATCCACAAAATGCCGGGTAAACCAGTCCGGTAGAAACAAAACAAGAGAGAGAACCGCACAATATCGGTGAACCGCACCAAAACCGTGCAAAGCGGGCGGGATATTGTGCGACTTTCAGGGAAAAGTCTGAGGTTGACCATGTTTAAACGCCTGCTTGTATCGGCAGCGATTGCTGCTGGCTGTTTATCGCCTGCGCAATCTGCCCAAACCGACCCCGAATTCACCTTTGTGCTGGAACATGTATTGGGGCCAAAATCGACGGCACAAACCCAGTTCCTTGAACCTTGGGCCAAGCGGATCGAGGAGCAATCCGATGGCCGGATCAAGATAGAGATTTATCCCGCCATGTCATTGGGCGGGAAGCCGACCGAACTTTATAGCCATATCCGCGATGGTGCCGTTGATCTGGGCTGGAGTGCACTTGGCTATACGCCGGGCGTCTATCCACGTAGCGAAGTGTTCGAGCTGCCATTCGTTCATACCGGCAGCGCCGCCGTTACGAATTTGGCGATCCAGGATATCTATGAAAAACACCTGTCGCAGGATTTCAAAGATATCAAACCGCTTCTGATCCATGTGCATACCGGGCAGGCGATCTTTACCACGAATAAAAACATCCAGAGTTTTTCGGATGTAAGTGGCATGAAACTGCGTGCGCCGTCTCGCACCGGCGTCTGGATGCTTGAAAGCTGGGGCGCGCAGCCAGTCAGTATGCCGGTCCCTGATTTGCCACAGGCGCTGTCGCTTGGGGTAGTTGATGGTGCCTTGATCCCCTTTGAAGTCGCGATCCCCTTCAAGATTCAGGATATGACGAAATATTCCATCGAAGGTGCCGATGGTGTGCGCTTTGGCACTCTTGTTTTCATGTTTGCGATGAACAAGGATCGTTATGAAGCGTTGCCCGATGATCTGAAAAAGGTCATTGACGATAATTCCGGTGCGAATATTGCCAAGGAAATTGGCGATGCCTGGGATGCGATTGAGCCGCGTGGCGAAGACATCTTTTCCAAGTCTGGCGAGGTTGTCCGCCTGTCACAGGAGGAAACCGACAAGTTTGCCGAAAAATCAGATCAGGTTATTGATCGCTGGATTGCAGAAATGAATGAAAAAGGCATCGATGGTGCTGCAATGGTCGAAGCAGCCCGTGCTGCAATCAATAAATACAGCAACCATAATTGATCTGCGAACCGATGGACGGGTTGCTCTCGCCAGTACGGCAATAATCAGATTCGCGATGTCGCATTAAAAAACGGCCCGGAATTTCCGGGCCGTTTTTCTTTGAAAACCGGGTCAATCAGCTTTCCAGCAGGGAGCGCAACATCCACGCGGTTTTTTCATGGACCTGAATGCGTGCGGTCAGAAGGTCCGCGGTGGCGTCATCGTCTGACGAGTCACAGATCGGATAAAGTGAGCGCGCAGTTTTGATCACGGTTTCATGGCCTTCGACCAATTGTGCAATCATGTCCTTGGCTGCGGGCACACCGGTTTCTTCCGGGATTGACGACAGTTTGGAATAGGCCGAAAAACTGCCCGGGGCAAATGCGCCCAGCGAACGAATACGTTCGGCAACTTCGTCAATCGCCATGGCAAGCTCGGTATATTGCTGTTCGAACATGGTGTGCAGGGTCTGGAACATGGGGCCGGTCACGTTCCAGTGGAAATTATGGGTCTTAAGGTACAGTGCATAAGAATCTGCCAGAACGCGGCCAAGGCCGTCGGCGATTGCAGTGCGGTTGGTTTCATTGATTCCAATATCGATCTGCATGTTTTCACTCCGGTTAAAGGGGCGCATGCCCGAAGGTTTTCTCTTTGTCTGCAAAGAGTATCAACGATTGGAAAACTTTACGCCAATCAATAGTTTAATGATTAGCGATAGATCAATTCTATTACTTTCTATGTGGTTTTTGTCGCGTACTTACGACCATGTCGGCCTGCTTGCCTACAAGTTCCTGCATGTGCGAGAAACTCCGCGTGAAAAAGCCCGTTCCCTGTGTCAGTGATCGTAGCTCCATCACCATATCGCCGGTTTCGGATGCGGGCATTTGGACATCAATTTCGTCCCATCCCTGCCAGCCATCCTTGGCACTGAAACCAAGGATCTGACCGCGCCGGGTGCTTACCAGCCGCTGGGCCTTGGATGTGAATTCCGACGGGATCGAAATCGCGTATCTTTCGATTGGTTCAAGCAGAACCGACTGCGCTTCCTTAAGCGCATCAGCGATGGCGATGCGTCCGGCCATCTGAAATGCCTGATCGGAACTGTCAACCGCGTGATAGGACCCGTCAACCAGTTCGACCGCGATATCAACCACCGGAAAACCAAGCGGTCCTGAACGCATGGCATCGCGCACCCCCTTTTCGACAGCGGGGATATATTGCCGGGGAATGGCACCGCCGACGATCCGTTCATTGAAGGAAAAACCTTCGCCGCGTCCAAGGGGTTTCAGTTCGATCTGGGCATCGCCAAACTGCCCATGTCCGCCGGTCTGCTTTTTATAGCGACCCCGTGCCTGTGCCGGTTTTCGCACGGTTTCCTGATAGGCGGTTTCAACCGGTCTGGTTTCGATTTCAAGGTGATAGCGACTGCGAAGTTGGGCAAGTGCGACCTGAAGGTGAATATCACCATGGCCCCGCAATACAAGTTGCCCGGTATCGTCGCTATGAACGAACGACAGAGATCTGTCCTGTTCGCAAAGATGGCGCAATGCTTCGGTCAGTTTGACGTCATCGCCGGGCTTGGTGACTTCCAGTCCGGTCTCATAAAGCGGGGGCAAGGGATCTGGCCAAAGACTATCCGTCTCGCCATCGGATGTGCATAGCGAACCGGTGCGCAAATGATCAATGCGCGGCAGGCCGACGATGCTGCCAAATGTACCGATATCGAGCTTTTCGTGCTTGTCGCCAAATACCTGACATATGCCCGCGATCTTGTCGCGACCAAGTGTGTCGCCGTTCTTTATCTGCCCCGAAAGAACCCGCCCATAACAAAACCGCCCCGCATGGGGCAGATGAACGGTTTTGAAAATCTGGACAGTAGCAACATCGCCTCGCGGTTCAACGCCAAGGCGATGTGCGCATACATCGGCATTTGGCGCTTCGTGGCGCAATGCCTTTAACAATCGAATGATCCCGTGGTCATGCTCAGCTGACCCAAAGAACACCGGAACGATCAAATCCTTGGCCAGATCACGCTCAAGATTGTCATAGATGGTTTCCCTTGCCGGTTTCTGATCTTCAAGGATTTGTTCAAGCAGGTTGTCGTCAAAATCGGCAAGTGCTTCAAGCAATCCATCGCGGACCTCGGCTTCGCGTTCTTTGGCGTTGGCAGGTAGAGCGATCAGTTTTGAAGGTTGTCCTTCCAGATATTGATAGGCTCGTTCGGAAACGACATCGACGAAACCGGTAATGGTATCGTCAGGCCCCTTGCCGTCGCGTATTGGAATCTCACGGAGCACAAGCGGGCGCTCCGAAATTGATTGCAGCGCATCGAGGCTATCGCGCAAGCGAATGCCGCCATGATCGGTTTTGTTGATGAAAATCAGATGCGGAATACGATTGCGATCCAGAAATTTCAGGATCGGTGCGGCGATCATGGCGCGTGTCGGATCGGGTTCGACAACCACGATTGCAACATCGCATATCATTGCTGCTTCACGGGCATCCTGTGAAAAATCAACCGAGCCTGGGCAATCGATAAAGTGCCATTCCTCTTCCAGATATTGGGTTTGGGCAACCGTCATTTCGGTGCTCATTTGCCGTTCGCGTGCGTCGGCTGTTGCATCGCCGATTGTTGTACCGTCACGAACGGACCCCTTGCGATGGACGCGGCCGGTTGCGGCAAGAAGGCTTTCAAACAGGCTGGTCTTGCCACTGGAATAGGGGCCGATTAACGCGGCACATCGTGGAACGTGACGGGGGCTAGTGAGGGGATTTGTAGCATCTGTTTTGTCTTTTGGAGCTTTGGACGGGGGCATGGACATCTCCTTGACGCATCATGGGACGCATGGGACCGGTCCGCGCATGGAGATCTGTATTATCCCGCCTAAATAAGCGGTTTGCCAATTCCATGTGCTTTCTGCAAATGATGCAGCCGGTCAGGACGTTACGCGAGCCCGGTTTTTCCGGGTCTGTGTGGTGCGGGTGTCCGGTCTGCGTTGGCACAGAAGGCAACAGGGTACGGGTGCCGGAAGGGAATGCAGTTGCATGCGTCATTCCGGATTGGCGTGTTTCTGCCAATGCGGAGCCGGACAATCTTCAGGATAGATCATTATTGGCTACATCGCTATCAAGGGTTTACGGGTTCCTGTGCCCCTTTTTGACCATAATTCGCCCTCAAATGGCCCTATGCGGCCTGTTTTCCTGCCCTATTCACAAGGCAGCTTAGGTATTGTCAGTCGAGGCAACGGCCAGAACCTTCTGTCCCCCCTCAAACGTCTTCTGGCCCGTTCTTTCATCTTCCCCCGAAGAAAGAACAATCCTAGGCCCCGGCTGATCGGTCTCCCCAAGACCATGAAGACCCCGAAAATGGGGCGGGTAAATCCCGCCCCTTCTTTTTTCCCAAAACGGGAAACGGTTATTCGCGGTCGTTGCTCCCAACTTTATTTTGCCCCAATTTGCCCCTGAATGGTCATTACCGGCCGGTTTTTACGCCCCAATTCAAGGGCATATTCACAATTGTCAGATGCGGAAACGCCGGTGAAGCGCCCCTCCCTCGCTACTCACCGGGACCTTTAAAATCACTGTCCCCCGCAGTGATCTGCACCCCAAGGTCAAGGCACCGTATCTGACCGGTCTCCCCAAGACCATCTGTCCCCAAAAAGCGTGGGGCGGGCAAATCGCCCGCCGCGCGCTTTTTCTTTGTGGAAACGACAAAGGCGATAAGCGCATCTACCTAGAGGCTGAAGATCGGCGTTGGCGTTTCACGCCCGCGCACGGTGACCTCGCCGCGAGCCTGCCATGCGAACTCTTCTTCGCAGGACTTCACCGTATCCTCGGTTGCAAGGATGTAGCTTCCATATTGTTTGTTAAGCTGTTCAAGCCGGGCGGCGATATTGACGTTGTCGCCATGGACGGTAAAGGTCAGTCGGTTTTCCGAGCCAATCGCACCAATCACGATATCCCCGGTATTGATGCCGCATCGGGTTCTAAGCTTTCCACCATGACAGAATGTGGTGTCGGCACAGAGCCGTGTGATATCAATTGCCGTGCGGACGGCGTTTAGCGCGTGATCGGGATCAGGTTTGACGGCGTTGAAGGTAATCAGCATGGCATCCCCCTGAAACTGGGTGATGACGCCGCCGTGTTTGTTGATCACGTTGCTGGTTGCCGCGAAATATTCATTGAGCATTGCGGCAAGTTCCTGCGGGCTCAGCTTTTCGGAAACGCCAGAAAACCCTTCTATATCGGTGAACATGACGGTGGCTCTTGCGGCTTCGCCGTCGCCGGGTTTGATTTGCTGGCTTGCATGGGTAATGCGGGCCGCGACCTCGGGCGAGATAAAGCGCGACAGCTCGCTTGCCGCGATTTCATCGGTAACGGCACGGGTAAAGGAACGCTGTGCTCGTGAAACCGCAATCGCCAGCACGACTGATACCAGAACAATGGCAATGATCTTGTCGATCTCGGCCCCGATCAGGATCGAATTGGATGTCAGATAGGTCACATAATCCCGTGTGACCATGCTTTCGCCCCGTTCGCTCCAGATCACATAAAACACCAGTATCAGCCAGCCAATCGCCGCCGTTGCCCCGGCCAGCAAAATATAACGCGGATCAAACCGCAGGGTGCGCAACGAGATGAAGATGAACACATAGATCATGGTCGGCGCTTTGAGATAGAAGCTTGCCGGTTGCATATACTGGATATGGAAGCTCCAGATCAGGACCATCAGCAAACCAATATCGGCAATGACCGACAGCGTCAGGAACCAGTTCGACAGGCTGCCGCGGTAGGACAGCGCCAGCCGGGTAAAGGTAAACAGGAAATACAGCCCCAAAGCCCACGGCACCGGATGAATTCCGGTATTCATGAATGTCTTGGGCGAGACGGTATAAAGGGCGGCAAAAATTGTCACCAGCAACAGCTGTACCCAGCCGATCAGTTTTTCGCTGTCTTGTTGCTGAAGCGCAATTGCATCGCGCACACGGTCTGGCAGACGATCCTGTGCCGGTTTGCCGAACAGGAATTGGCCAATATTGTTTTTCATGATTTCAACCCTGATCGTCACACGCCATTGCACGCAGACCCCATACTGCGCGGTTTTTCTGTGACTGCCAAGCTGGGGCCGATCACAGTTGCGCGTGTTAGAGCGGGGGGGATTTCATCAAGGCAAAAAAAAGCCGGGCAACAAATGTGCCCGGCAAGTTTATCAGGGAGGCTTCACGTCTGGGAGACGTAGGACCCTTCTCAGGGCCCTGGGTATGCCGGGCAGGGCGCCCGACAAAGACCGAAAATTCGGTCAGGGAGAAAACTCTGTACCGCGATGCAGTTGTTCACCGCTGCGGTTCGAATAGGAAGATAGCGTTTTTGACGGGAAACACCACTGTCAAATTGCTCATTCAGCCATGCGTAAATTGCATAAATCTTGGGCTGCGAAAATTATGATGCTAAATTATTGTAAAATATAAAATATTTATAGATTCTAATGCGTATGTTTCCTGTCTGTAGGCTGATCCGGTGCTACTTAATTGTGCGAATGCGAAAAAAAAGCCGGTAGCTAGGGGGAGCTACCGGCAAGATCAACAGGGAGGCTTTAACGTCTGGGAGACGTGGAATCCAGGGAAGATTCCAAGCCGAATAACGTTTCGGCAGACGGATCATGCGGAGATCAGGGAAAGATGAAAGCGCTCGTCGCTTTCGCGGTCGCTAACAACTTCTGATGTGAATATACGCATATGATCTTACGCTTAAAAATAGAATAAAAACAATCCAACCATGCGCTCAGCGCATGGCGAAAAAATGTCAGTAATTTGAAGCTATTATGACTGCATTTTCCCGGGAAAGCTGATTTTGCGCGCTGATGAGCTGGTTCAAAAGATCATCGCCGAAGGAAATTCGCGTCAAGGTTTTGTGTTGGAAGTCTGCTGGTGAAGTTCTTTGAGTAAACCGGGGGTTGTGTCTTTGTATGTTTGCACACGAAAAAAAGCCCCGCAGCCGATTTCGGTGCGGGGCTTTCGGATTCTATCATCGCAGGCCGTTTGCGTTAATCGGTTGCGGCGGCGGCATTCATCTTGGCTTTGACCTTACTGATTTCCTCGATCAGGAAATCGCGGAAGACGGCAATGCGTTTGGAATGACGCAGTTCCTCCGGATAAACGAAATAGGCATCGAAGCTTGGCCCTTCGAGTTCGGGCAGAATGCGGACCAGATTGCTGTCGGTCGGCAGCAGGTAATCGGGCAGGGCCGAAATACCTAGCCCTGACTCGGTCGCACGGAAGATGCCATAGATATTGTTCAGTTTCAGGATCGGCCGCATGTCCGGTTTGAACTGCTGGGCAACGGCCATCATCCAGTTGACGTTCGAGACCGGTGGGCGCGCATCTGCACCGTAAATGATCAGGCGATGATCTTTCAGGTCTTCGGGCTTTTTCGGAATGCCGAACTGCTTGATATACTCAGGGGACGCAAACACGTGATAGCGCAACGTCATCAATTGGCGCTGGACGAGATCGGCCTGACGTGGGGGCTGCATGCGAATGGCAACATCGGCTTCGCGCATGGCAAGATCGAGTTCCTCGTCATTGAGCACCAACGACAATTCGATTTCCGGATAGCGTTCAAGGAATTCGTTGATACGCGGTGTCAGCCAGGTTGACCCGAAGGCAACCGTTGTGGTGACTTTTAACGGACCGCTGGGGCGCTCCTTGGATTCGCGAATCCGAGCTTCGGCCATGGAAAGCTTGGCGAACACATCATGGGCCGTGCGATACAAAAGCTCGCCCTGTTCGGTCAAGATCAGGCCGCGGGCATGGCGGTGGAATAGCGGCACCTTGACGCTTTCTTCAAGTGCGCTGATCTGTCGGCTGACAGCCGACTGGCTCAGATTGAGATTTTCCCCCGCGTGTGTGAAGCTTCCCGCTTCCGCAACAGCGTGAAAAACACGCAGCTTGTCCCAGTCCATAGACCTGCTCCTAATGTCACTGTCGCGCTATTGCCGCAACAGTCCCCTGATACTTCTTTATCTTCTTCTTAGAAGCATTTGGTTTCCACACTATTAAGCCGCATGTGGAATTGCTTCCAAACTGATATCATTAGATCAATATGAGGCCTTTGGCGCGATCTGCAAGCAACCAATTACGAAAGTGGTGATTTCGTTCACGCCGGATTCATAAATGAACTCAGGGGATTGCCGAAAATTGACACGTTCGCCGTTTCCGAATGCGGTCATAATTCCGGGCCGTAGGTACAAAAAAGGGGCACCAGTGGTGCCCCTTCGTTATATCTTGTGATGATTGCGGTGCTTATTCGTTGTGCTCGGCAATGAACTTTTCGGCTTCGAGTGCCGCCATGCAGCCCATGCCCGCTGCGGTTACCGCCTGACGGTAAATCTTGTCGGTCACGTCGCCTGCGGCAAAGACACCCTTGACGTTGGTTGTGGTGCTGCCCGGTTTGACAAGGATATAATTTTCGTCATCCATGTCGATCTGTCCTTTGAACACGGCGGTTGCCGGATCATGGCCGATCGCAACAAAAAAACCATCCACAGTAATGTCTGTCAGATCGCCGGTTTTGACATTGCGCACGCGAACGGCTTCAACACCATCCATCGGGCCGTCACCACCCAGGATATCGTCAATGACGCTGTCCCAGACGACGTCGATCTTTTCATGCTTTAAAAGGCGATCCTGCAGCATCTTTTCGGCACGCAATTCATCGCGACGATGCACGAGCGTCACCTTCGAGCAGATTCCGGCAAGATAAAGTGCTTCTTCAACCGCGGTATTGCCGCCCCCAACCACCACAACCGGTTTGTTGCGATAGAAGAAACCGTCGCAGGTGGCGCAAGCCGAAACACCGCGACCGTTGAATTTTTCTTCGCCCGGAAGGCCAAGCCAGCGGGCCTGCGCACCGGTTGAAATGATTACGCTTTCTGCGACATAGATATCACCCGAATCGCCTTTGCAGACGAACGGGCGTTTGGAAAAGTCGACTTCGGTGATCAGGTCATGAACCATTCTGGTTCCGACATGCTCGGCCTGTGCCTTCATCTGATCCATCAGCCACGGGCCTTGGATGACGTTGGCAAAGCCGGGATAGTTTTCGACATCCGTCGTGATCGTCAACTGACCGCCTGGCTGCAGGCCCATAACCATCATGGGTTCCAGATTGGCGCGTGCAGCATAAATCGCTGCTGTGTAACCGGCCGGGCCGGATCCGATGATGAGGACTTTGGTGTTATGTTCTTGGGCCATGTGCTTTGCATATTGTGGTCGGTGAAAAACAGGTTTCGAACATATGGGGTGATATGGCATTGCGCAACCGCCTCGCACGATGTTTTGCAAGGTTTTCGGAACAGTGTCCGATGATACTTTTCAGCCTGACATTCCGATTGGCGGAAAATAGCGGTTTGCAACGTTTTGATACAAAATTGTGCAGTGCATTTGTGCGCATTACAAAAGGGCAGATTGCATTCTGCCGCCGAATATATTATTGCCAGCGTACTGGCCCCCTGTAATATTGTTTCGTCCGGGGTAAGTTCAGCGCACAGAATCGAGGGATAAATGCAACGGGTCAAACTCGACAAGATCGACCGCAGAATTCTGCGCGATCTCCAGGAAGATGGCCGCATGACCAATGTGGAACTTGCACGCCGTGCAGGTATTTCTGCGCCACCCTGTCTGCGTCGTGTCCGTGCGCTTGAAGAAGCCGGTTTCATTCAGGGCTATCATGCCGATGTTGATGCGCAGGCGCTTGGATATAACGTAACCGTGTTTGCGCTGGTCGGCCTTGCAAGCCAGGCCGAGCATGATCTGCGCGCCTTTGAAGGCCGTGCTGCGGCATGGCCGGAAGTGCGCGAATGTCACATGGTGGCCGGTGAAATGGATTTCCTTCTGAAAATCGTTTCGCACAGCTGGGACGAATATCAGAAGTTTTTGACGACCGAGCTGACAGTTGCGGAAAACGTCAATCATGTGAAATCGGCGCTTTCGATTCGCACCGCCAAAAACCAGCCCGGCGTCCCCATCGATATTGAAGCTGAAGACTGACGTGCGTTGCCACACCACACTTTGAAAACCGGCATCCTTTGGTAGCCGGTTTTTGTTTTTTTTAGTGTACCATTTGCTGATCCGATAATCGAAGCGGGACCGGTCAATTCAACCGGTCCCGCTTCGAGACGCCCGTTATCCCCCCGGCCGGGCGTCGCACCCTGTTGATGTTCCCAATACTTACGGAACGATCATTTCAGAATTATGCCGAAAAGTATTCTGAATTCAATGCTTTGTCACCTACCTGATGATTTATTTCCCTATCGGGCAAGGTCCTTTAGCTCATCACCATCAATCTCGTACTGCAGGGCGCCGGAATTGCGCGCACCCAGCCGTTCGTAAAATCGGCAGGCGGCCTCGTTACGATGCAGGACCGACCACCACATTGAAATGTAACCTTCGTCGATTGCCAATTTGCCAAGGGCTTTCATTAGCCCATTGCCGACTTTTTCCGAGCGCATGTCGGGGGCAACGTAAAGCTCGGTCATCCATAACCCGATCTTCGAGTAATCTGGATTGTAGAACGGTTGAAAGATCGTCTGTCCGACAGCGCGATTCCCGTGCCAGGCGATCAGGCTTTTGATCAGTGCCTTGGGCCCGAACATCATTTCATGGATGCTTTCGGTCGTGTGGGGCGGATTGTCGTAATCAAGTTCGACATGCAGGGCATTTGACATGTCGGCGACATGGATGCTGTCTTCCGGACGGGCCTTTGAAATGATGATATCAGATGTCATGGCAGATACTTGTGCAGAGTATTTGGATCAAAAAAAACGGCCCGATATTTATCGGGCCGTACTTTCGCAAGATAGTGTATCGAGTATCAGGCGAATTTGACCGTAAGGATCTCGTAGCTCTTGGTGCCACCAGGTACGGTGACTTCTACGGATTCACCAACAGCCTTGCCGATCAGTGCCCGGCCAATCGGAGATGTGGTCGAAATACGTCCGGAATTGATATCAGCCTCGATCGGCCCGACAACCTGATAGGTGGTTTCCTCGTCGGTATCTTCGTCAACAAGATGCACGGTCGCACCAAATTTGACGACCGATCCGGCCAGCGATTTGACATCGATGACTTCGGAACGGCTAAGAACATCTTCCAGTTCGGCAATTCGGCCTTCGCAGAAGCTCTGTCGTTCACGCGCAGCATGGTATTCGGCGTTTTCCGAGAGATCGCCATGCTCGCGCGCTTCCGAGATCGCCTTGATGATTTCAAGGCGTTCGACGGATTTGCGGTGCTTCAGCTCTTCTTCGAGGCGCTGATGCCCTTGCGGGGTCATAGGTACTTTTTCCATCGCGCTCACAGCCTATTCTTATTAGCGATCGATACTACAAAATCGACCGCCCGGCAGATACCGCCGGGCGGTCTAAACTCGTTGAACGGGTTCGAAAAGGAACCTCAGTACTCGTCCCCAAGATATTCCTGAACGGGTCGCACTGCAAGTGCTCCGCGTTTCAGGTTGTCGATGGCACGCAGGGTGGCGCGGGCACCGGCAATCGTGGTGTAGTACGGAATATCGTTGCTGAGTGCCGTCCGCCGGATCGAGAAACTGTCGACCACAGCCTGTTTGCTCTCGGTGGTATTGAATACCAGGTTGATATCGCCGTTCTTCATCATGTCCACGATATGGGGACGTCCTTCCTGTACCTTATTGACCGGGGTGACGTCCAGCCCTTCTTTTTCAAGAGCTTCGGCAGTGCCATGCGTCGCAACAATGACAAAGCCAAGTTCAATCGCGTCGCGTGCGAGTTGAACAGCAGCCGGTTTGTCATAGTTTTTGACTGACATGAAGATCTTGCCAGATTGCGGCAGATCGTGACCCGCCGCCATCTGCGCCTTGGCAAAGGCGCGACCGAAATCGGTATCAAGGCCCATGACTTCACCGGTTGACCGCATTTCCGGGCCAAGCAGGGTGTCGACACCCGGGAAGCGGTTGAACGGAAGCACCGCTTCCTTGACCGCGATATGCTTGAACGGGCCTTCGTTGATCTTGAAGTCCGAGAGCTTTTCACCTGCCATGATGCGCGCACCGATCTTGGCAATCGGATTGCCCGTGGCCTTGGCAACAAACGGGACGGTACGTGAAGCGCGCGGGTTTACCTCGATCAGATAGATCACATCACCCTTGATCGCGAACTGCACGTTCATCAGGCCGACAACGTCAAGCGCCTTGGCCAGCTGGACGGTCTGGGCTTTGAGGCGATCAATCATGTCCTGACCGAGCGAGTAGGGCGGCAGCGAGCATGCACTATCGCCGGAATGGATCCCGGCTTCCTCGATATGCTGCATGATGCCGGCCACAAAGACATTTTCGCCATCCGATACTGCATCGGCATCAATTTCGATTGCATCCTGCAGGAAGCTGTCGATCAGAACCGGGCTTTTGCCCGAAACCTGAACGGCTTCGGTCATGTAGCGCAGCAGGTCTTCGGTGGTGTGAACGATTTCCATCGCACGACCGCCAAGCACATAGCTTGGGCGGATCACGATCGGATAACCGATGCTTTCGGCGATCTTGACGGCTTCGTCAACCGAACGTGCAATGCCGTTGGCTGGCTGTTTCAGGCCCAGCTTGTGGATCAGTTCCTGAAACCGGTCGCGGTCTTCTGCAAGGTCGATGCTGTCCGGGCTGGTGCCGAGGATCGGAATACCGGCCTTTTCAAGGGCTGCGGACAGTTTAAGCGGGGTCTGGCCGCCATACTGGACGATCACGCCAAGAAGTTCGCCCCTGCTTTGTTCAAGCTGGCAAAGTTCGATGACGTCTTCGGCCGTTAGCGGTTCGAAATACAGGCGGTCAGAAGTGTCATAGTCGGTTGAAACCGTTTCCGGGTTGCAGTTGACCATGATGGCTTCGATGCCGACTTCGCGAAGCGCGTAAGCCGCATGCACACAGCAATAATCAAATTCGATACCCTGACCGATACGGTTCGGTCCGCCGCCAAGAATGATGACTTTCTTGCGATCGGTTACTTCGGCTTCGTTTTCCGGTTCAAAGAAACCGTCGCCTTCGTAAAGCGAATACATATAAGACGTGCGCGACGGGAATTCGGCCGCACAGGTATCAATGCGTTTGTAAACCGGGCGAAGGTTCATAGCCTGGCGGGTTTCGCGCACGGCGTCTTCTTCGATACCGGCCAGTTCCGCCAGACGCGCATCCGAGAAACCAAGTTTCTTGAGACGCAGCAATTCCTGCTTGTCTTTCGGGATGCCGTTTGCACGGACCTGTTCTTCTTCGGCGACCAGCATTTCGATCTGGCGCAGATACCACGGATCAAACTTGGTGGCTTGCTGGATTTCCGAGAGGGTCAGGCCATGACGGAATGCCTGAGCCGCGTAAAGAATGCGGAACGGCATCGGCTGTGTCAGTTTCGCACGGATCGCTGCCTTGTCCGGTGCGCCTTCGATTTTGACTTCATTCAAACCGGTCAGGCCGGTTTCCATTGACCGCAGGCCTTTCTGAAGGCTTTCGGCAAACGAACCGCCAATCGACATTGCTTCGCCGACCGACTTCATCGCAGTCCCCAGAAGCGCTTGCGCACCCGGGAATTTTTCAAATGTGAAGCGCGGAATTTTGGTGACGACATAATCGATGGTCGGCTCGAACGAGGCCGGGGTCACGCCGGTAATGTCGTTATCAAGTTCGTCAAGCGTGTAACCAACCGCCAGCTTGGCCGCGATTTTGGCAATCGGGAAGCCGGTCGCCTTGGATGCCAGCGCAGACGAACGCGACACGCGCGGGTTCATTTCAATAACGATCAGGCGACCATCATCAGGATTGACCGCGAACTGAACGTTCGAGCCACCGGTATCCACACCGATCTCGCGCAGGACCGCCAGGGAGGCGTCGCGCATGATCTGGTATTCCTTGTCCGTCAGGGTCAGGGCGGGGGCAACGGTGATCGAATCCCCGGTATGAATGCCCATCGGGTCGACGTTTTCGATCGAACAGATGATGATGCAGTTATCCGCGTGATCGCGAACAACTTCCATCTCGTATTCTTTCCAGCCGAGAATGGATTCTTCGACCAGAACCGTGTGGGTCGGCGAAATCGCAAGACCATTACGCACGATCTGTTCAAATTCTTCGCGGTTATAGGCAATACCACCGCCTTCACCGCCAAGGGTGAAGCTTGGGCGGATGATCGCCGGAAGCCCGGTTGTTTCAAGGGCTACAACCGCTTCTTCAAAAGTGCGCACCATTGCGGAACGCGCGCTTTCAAGGCCGATCTTGTCCATGGCTTCGCGGAAAAGCTGACGGTCTTCGGCCTTTTCGATCACGTGCTTTTTCGCACCGATCATCTCGACGCCGTATTTATCCAGCGTGCCATCGTCATAAAGTGCCAGTGCGGTATTCAGTGCTGTCTGACCACCCATGGTCGGCAGCAGGGCATCCGGGCGTTCCTTTTCGATGATCTTGGCGACCATTTCAGGTGTGATCGGCTCGATATAGGTCGCGTCGGCCAGGTTCGGATCGGTCATGATCGTCGCCGGGTTCGAGTTGACCAGAATGACGCGATAGCCTTCTTCCTTCAGGGCCTTGCAGGCCTGTGCACCGGAATAGTCGAACTCGCAGGCCTGACCAATGACAATCGGGCCGGCACCGATGATAAGGATGGATTTGATATCTGTACGTTTCGGCATGTCTTTTTCCGCTTTTGGCGTGGCGGGCGCGATTGCTGCACCGCCCGAAATTAAGTCCGTTAATCGCTTGTGGCTGATGTCGTCGCGCTATCAGGCTTTCGCGTCTTCGATCAGGCCAACGAAACGTTTGAACAGGTAATGGCTATCGTGCGGCCCCGGGGATGCTTCGGGGTGGTACTGAACCGCAAAGACCGGTTTGTCTTTCAGGCGAAGCCCGGCAAGGGATCCGTCAAACAGCGAGAAGTGCGTTGCTTCGACATTGTCGGGCAGGCTGTCCTTGTCGACGACAAAACCGTGGTTCTGGCTGGTGATTTCCACGACACCGGTTGTGGTGTCTTTCACCGGATGGTTCGCACCGCGATGACCGACATCCATCTTTTTGGTTTTCGCACCAAGGGCGAGCGCCATCATCTGATGACCAAGGCAGATACCGAAAACCGGTTTGCCACTGTCGATCAGTTTTTTGATGGTCGGAACCGCATATTCGCCGGTCGCCGCCGGATCGCCGGGACCATTCGAAAGGAAGACCCCATCCGGGTTCATCGCAAGAATTTCTTCGGCAGACGTCGTTGCCGGAACAACCGATACCTTGCATTCAAGCGCGGCAAGGTTGCGAAGGATGTTGCGTTTCACACCGTAATCGATGGCAACGACGTGGTGTTTGGCATTGCCCAGTTCGCCGTAACCGCCTTCGCGGGTCCACAACGTCTGGTTCCAGTCATAGCCTTCGGTGCAGCTGTTATCCTTGGCAAGGTCCATACCCTCCAGGCCCGGCCATTCATTTGCCTTGGCGATCAGAGCATCAATATCGAACTTGCCATCCGGATTGTGGCAGATCACACCGTTCGGAGCACCTTCGTTACGAATGCGTTTGGTCAGGCGGCGGGTATCAATACCGGCAATGCCGATCCGGCCATGCTTTGCCAGCCAGTTATTGAAATGGTCCTGTGCGCGATAGTTTGACGGCTCGGTAATGTCCTGGCGCAGGATGCAGCCAAGGGCGACGGGGGTTGCGTTTTCGATATCCTCGTCATTGGTGCCGACATTGCCGATATGGGGGAAAGTAAAAGTGATCATCTGCCCGGCATAGGACGGGTCGGTCATGATTTCCTGGTAGCCCGTGATCGAGGTGTTGAAGCAGACTTCACCAACCACCTCTCCTCGGGCGCCGACGCCTCGTCCCCAGTAAACAGAACCATCGGCAAGTACCAGAACGGCAGAAGCACCAGGAGGCGGGGTGTGCGTGGGCGCTGACATTGGCGAATGTCCTTTCGATCTTTCCACGGTGAGACACGGAGTCTTTATATATAATAATTACGAGCAGGCCGAGAAAAACGGCCAAATTCCCCTGCATATCGGGCATGCGGACATGACAAGGTATCCCCAGCATGAACGACCGTAACGTCAAAAGACGTTGGTGCAATATGCTGAAAGCGGGTTAAAACCTCATCCCGGCAGGCAAATTGGCGGATGTCTACGGGAGTCGCGCGGCCCTGTCAAGGATGCATCCAAACTTTTATTTTTCCTTTAAAATCAATCGGTTATGTGGAAAGGTTTTCTTTGCCTAGATGGCGCTTTTGGGGTATGTTCGCTCCTTTCTTCCACAGAATCAGAGATAAGCCATGCTGCGATCGCAGCTTACAGACGCTTTGAAAAAGGCCGTCCTCGAAAAGGATGCCGTATCCGTGACCACCGTGCGCCTCATTCTGGCAGCACTCAAGGAGCGCGATATTGCGGCACGCGGCGAGGGGAATACCGATGGCATTTCCGACGAGGAAATCCTGACCCTGCTGCAGGCGATGGTTAAACAGCGTCGCGAAAGCATCGAAATGTACACCAAGGGCAATCGTCCCGAACTTGCGGCACAGGAAGCCGCCGAGATCGGTGTGATTGAACGGTTCCTGCCCAAGCAGATGTCCGATGAGGAAATCGAGGCCGCTGTCAAAGGTGTTGTAACCGACCTTGGTGCGACCTGCTTGAAGGATATGGGCCGCACGATGGCGGCCCTTCGCGAAAAATATGCCAGCTGCATGGATTTCGGCAAAGCCGGTGGTGTTGCTAAAAAACTTCTCGGCTGATTTCGAGAATAGCTATTTTTTCTGGAAGCCGGGCGTGTAAAATCGTCCGGCTTTCGTCGTCCCAAAGCCCGGATTCCAGATTTGGATACATAAAAGGGTAAAACGGGGCTCGGCATCAACGTGATCACGGGATCGGGACAATTATGAGCTTTCCCCAGTCGTTTCTTGACGACCTGCGGGCACGCGTCGGACTGGCGGATATTGTCGGTACGTCGGTGAAGCTGATCAAACGCGGCCGGGAGTATTCCGGTCTGTGTCCGTTCCATTCCGAAAAATCCCCGTCTTTTACGGTTAACGAACAAAAGGGCTTCTATCACTGCTTTGGCTGTGGCGCGCATGGCGACGTGATCAGTTTTGTGATGAATACCCGCGGGCTGACCTTTGTCGAGGCGGTCGAGGTTCTCGCCAATCAGGTTGGCATGGATGTGCCCAAACCATCCCGTGAAGCCCAGGAACGTGAAAAAAAGGCCAAGACCCTTTACGAAGTGATGGAAGCGGCCTGCGTATTTTACGAACGTGTTCTGCACATGCCCGAAGGTCGCGAAGGGTTGGAATATTTTCGCCGTCGCGGTCTTGACGACAAAACGATTTCCGAATTCCGGCTTGGTTTTGCACCGGACAATCGCGGTGCGCTGAAGGCAGCGTTAAAACGCGAGGAATTTGACGAACCTCTGATGATCGAAGCGGGGCTTCTGATCGAGCCCGAAGATCAGGGGCGTCAAACCTATGACCGGTTCCGTGGTCGCGTGATGTTTCCGATCCTTGATCGGCGTGGCAGGGTTGTCGCCTTTGGCGGGCGTGTCATGGGCGACACCAAACCAAAGTATCTGAATAGCCCTGATACACCTTTGTTTCACAAGGGCCGGCTTCTTTATGGCTTGCCGCAGGCGCGCGAAGCCAGCCAGCAGGATGCGCCGATCATTGTGACCGAAGGTTATATGGACGTGATCGCCCTTCATCGTGCCGGATTTCGAGGGGCGGTGGCGCCACTGGGGACCGCGGTGACCGAAGAACAGATCGGCGAGCTTTGGAAAATGACCAACGAGCCGATCCTCTGTCTTGACGGAGATGCGGCGGGCAAGCGCGCGGCTGTACGTGCCGCCGAGCGGGCCCTCCCCATCCTGCGACCCGGCAAATCATTGCTGTTCTCAATCCTGCCAGAGGGTGAAGACCCCGATAGCCTGATGGCAGGGGCAAACGGATTTGCCAGTTTCCGCAAGATACTCGATAGCGCCGTGCCGCTGGCGGAACTTGTCTGGCGCATGGAAGTTGGTGGGCGGGCAACCGATACACCAGAGCGTCGTGCAGCCCTTGAGGCCGATATTCAGAAACGCATTTCGGCAATCGGCGATGATGCGGTCAGATCGCAATACCAGTCGATGTTCCGGGATCGTATCTGGCAATTATTTAAGGGGGATCGCGCAAAAGGCGGGGGATCACGGCCCGTGTCGGGCGGAGGATACCAGAACAAAAAATTCAGCCGGGGTGGCAAAGGCGGAAGAAAAGACTATTTCTGGGAACCGGCTGGAAAGGCTGTTCCGGGGATGTCGCGTCCACCCATGCAAAAACGTCGTGTCGTGCAGGACTGTATTTTGCTGGTAACGCTGATAAACCATCCCCACCTGCATGAGGATGTTGGCGAGCGGCTTGGAATCTACACTTGTGCAGACTCCGACCTTGACAATCTTCGTCGTGCCGTCTTAAAGCTGCTTGACGGTGATCCCGGACTTGATTCCGAAACAATCAAGGCCCATTTGGAGCGCGACGGGCTGTCAGAGACAGTATTGCGGGTGGTTGGTGCGGACATTTTGGCGCACGCCGCTTTCGCCAGGCCCGAAACGCCGCTCGAACGGGCTCGTGCGGGTTGGGAACAGGTTTTTTCCATGGCTGTAAGCTCCCTGGAGGACGAAGAGGCAAAATACGCCGTCCGACAGTTGGCAGCAGATATCAGCGAGGAAGAATGGGAAAGATTTTCGCATAGACGCGACGATCTGGCCCGGCGCCGGGAAAAAGTGTTTAAGCTCGACGACTGATCGATGCATGCGGTTTGTATGCGGGATCGGCGTTCGGGCTATTTGTGATTTGCGCTGATGAAAACAGTGCGTGGGACAACAACGGTACGAACTGTACCCAGCGGGAAACGGGGAATAGATGTCGTCTAAGACTTCGAACGCTGAAGAGAAAAAGAACTCTTCTGAAACCGCAGACGGACCTCTTCTCGATACATATAAAGCGGCCATCAAGAAGCTCATTGCCAAGGGCAAGGAGAAGGGCCACATCTCGGTCGATGAACTGAATGCTGCCTTGCCGTCGGAGCATTTTTCCTCCGAGCAGATCGAAGACGTGATGAGCAATCTCAACGAGATGGGCATCAACGTTATCGATGGTGAGGATGGTGACGACTCGGACGACGATGACGAGAAAGACTCGGATCCGAGCGGCAATATCTCCGAAGATGATGTTGGCCGTACCGATGACCCGGTCCGGATGTATCTGCGTGAGATGGGCAGCGTCGAGCTGCTGTCGCGCGAGGGTGAAATCGCCATTGCCAAGCGTATCGAGGCTGGCCGTGACATGATGATTGGCGGGATTTGCGAATCCCCGCTGACCATTCGCGCGATCGTCAACTGGCATGATCAGCTTCAGGCTGGCAATCTTCTGCTTCGCGATGTGATCGATCTGGAAACCACCTATGGCGGTGGTCCGGATGCGGAAATCGCAGCCGAAGAAGGTGAAGAAGCCGACGCCGAAGGCGATGATTTCGAGGCAGCCGCCGTCGAAACCGATGCCGACGAAGATGAAGAAGCCGAAACCGAAACGCCAGAGCCGACCGGTACGCCCGCCAGCGACGAGGAAGAAGATGATGACGACGAAGAGTCGGATGAAGCTTCCGAAGCCGAGGAAGGCGAGGGTGATGGCGACGACGAGGACGATGACGAGAACGAGCAGGTCAACGTTTCACTTTCCAAAATGGAAGAGGAACTGACCGAGCAGGTTCTCGAGAAGTTCGAGCTGATCGCGAAAACCTACGAAAAACTGCACAAGGCACAGGAACAGCGCCTTGTTGCAATGAACAAGGGCGAAACCGTTCCGGCTGCGACCGAAAAGCGGTATGCTAAGCTGAAAGGCGAGATGGTTGATCTGATGGAAGATGTTCACCTGAACAACTTCCGGATCGAGGAACTGCTTGATCACCTGACCGGTCTGAATAACCGTTTGCTCGGCCTTGAAGGCAAGCTTCTGCGTTTTGCTGACCGTTGCAAGATCAAACGCCCCGATTTCGTCAAACAGTATCAGGGCCATGAACTTGACCCGAACTGGATGGAGCGCGTTGGCGAACTGCCGGGCAAGGGCTGGAAAGCTTTTGTTGAACGCTATCCTGATGAAATCGCCCAGCTGCGCGAACAGGTTGGCGGTGTTTCCGCCGAAGTCGGGTTGCCGATTGGCGAATTCCGTCGTGTCTACGGCGTCGTCAACAAAGGCGAACGCGAAGCGGCACGTGCGAAAAAGGAAATGATCGAGGCCAACCTGCGTCTCGTGATTTCGATCGCCAAAAAATATACCAACCGTGGCCTTCAGTTCCTCGACCTTATTCAGGAGGGCAATATCGGCCTGATGAAGGCGGTGGACAAATTCGAATACCGCCGCGGTTACAAATTCTCGACCTATGCGACCTGGTGGATCCGTCAGGCGATCACGCGTTCCATCGCCGATCAGGCCCGTACGATCCGTATTCCGGTTCACATGATCGAAACCATCAACAAACTGGTCCGTACCTCGCGCCAGATGTTGCATGAAATCGGTCGCGAGCCGACCCCGGAAGAGCTGGCAGAAAAACTGCAGATGCCGCTTGAAAAGGTTCGCAAGGTCCTGAAAATCGCCAAGGAGCCGATCTCTCTCGAAACCCCGATCGGTGACGAGGAAGACAGCCATCTTGGCGATTTCATAGAAGACAAGAATGCCGTTCAGCCGCTTGATGCGGCGATCCAGGCCAACCTGCGTGAAACCACCACGCGCGTTCTGGCATCGCTGACCCCGCGTGAAGAACGTGTTCTGCGTATGCGTTTTGGTATCGGCATGAACACCGACCATACCCTCGAAGAGGTTGGTCAGCAGTTCTCCGTGACCCGCGAACGTATCCGTCAGATCGAGGCAAAGGCGCTGCGCAAGCTCAAGCATCCGTCGCGCTCACGCAAATTGCGTTCGTTCCTCGATTATTGAAAAATCTTGCGACGTTCGGGCTTGACCTTGGCCCGAAAATCGCTAGTTTTCGGGACCGCGCCAGACAATTGGCGCGGTCTTTTCTATTCCCCTTGGGGGCCCGTAGCTCAATTGGTTAGAGCCGACCGCTCATAACGGTCTGGTTGGGGGTTCAAGTCCCTCCGGGCCTACCATACATATGATTAACTTGTTGATATTAAACGGTTAATTGGTGATTGTGCCCCACGATTTTTAACGCCGTGGGACACATTTCCCCTAAAATGCCTACCAAATTTTCGCAAAAGTTCTTGATTTGTTCTTTTGTTTGTGGCATAAGAGAAAAGTCAACGGGAGAAATGCACCCGGACCAAAACCCGCAAGACCTTGTGCCTTGCGGGTTTTTGCGTTTGGGGCCGGATCAAGGAGGTGATCAGGATGCAGCGGCAAAGACACAGACAGGGCGGCGGGGTACTCCGCAGGATACGGGTCGGCGGATGGCGGAGCCATTATGGCGGCATTCTGCCCGAGGATTAGGACTGGGGAACTAACCCGATCATTTGTCATGACGGGAGAGGTGCGTCTTGTTGGAGAGGATAAGTTAAATTTGCCGGGAGCGGCAGGAATGGCAGGAGGGGGAAGCATTGAGCTATGGCCCATCAACGGTCGAAAGGTGGGGGCCCGTGCGCCCGGAGTTTGTCCGGACCTCGGTGTTACCGGGAAGTGCCGCTATGGACGGAAGTGATCGGAGCAGGCCGTCTGTTGGTGAAGCTGGCGAAGGCCCGAGGTTTATCCGGGCTTCGTTTGCTTCCCAACCATTTGTAAGGGAGCTGTGTATCAGCAGGTTCTAGGTGAGGTTCAGTCCGCTGCTACTATGCGTCATACTGAACGATGATTCGTCCCGATGACATGCCGCCGGTGCAAAGCAAAAACGGATGTCCCGATATCAGCGAAGCTCTCCGCGCTGCCTTGCCGCCGATCATTCTGACTACTGCTGTTTTGGGCGCAGTCCTTGGCAGGGCGTCTCCACGAAAGAGGCCGTATCTGCCGGCGCCATCGGTACGATCCCGATTGCGATTACCCGCAGGTTTCGTTCCTAACCCCACCGTTTGGCTCCTCACTGTTTTACCAGTACAGTGCTGCCGCGCCGGAAATCGTCAATAGTCAGATCTATCAGGGGACGACCTCGTTCATCGACCTGCAGCAATTTGGCATTTTCGTTATCTGGCCTAGGCTGGCGCGGGTCAACTGGTTGCCAAGTGTAGTGTTCTGGTAACCGAAGGATACAAGAACAAAAAACAAGAACGCCCAGGAATTCCGTGGGTGTTTTTTGCTAGGCCTCATGCGAGTCCTGTGACCGCGCAGGGCCTTTTACACGCAATATCGTACGCCCCAGTAATAAAATTAGAGAAGTATAATGCAAACTTTCGCTTGAATATCTTATTGTCGTGCCAACTGAAAAATGAGATGTTGGTTGAAATAAGCAAAATAACAGTCACCCTATGGGTTTGGTTGACATGCGAGACGAAACTGTGCGGAGTCCGTTCAGGCCAGTTAGTCATCCTTTGGTGCTTGAACCACGGATTCTGTTTGATGGGGCGGCTGCGGTCGCCGCAGAACATCAAGATAACAGCCAACCAGACGGTACCAGCGATCATAGCGATGCCGCAGATCAAACACACCCGGAACCCGCCACCACAGGCCCCCCGTCATCGGGTAACCATCTTCTGGTTATTGATGGCCGGATTGATAATCTTTCCGAACTTACAGAGAACCTTGGCGCGAATGTCAGCGTCCTGATTGTCGATGGCAACACAAACGGTTTGGATGCCATTTCCGCCGCCCTTGATGAAATCGGTGAAGTTGAGTCCATCCAGATACTTACGCATGGGGCGTCCGGGCAATTTGTTCTGGGCAACAGCGAGATCCGTGCCCAAACCATTGATGCCCTGTCAGACAGCCTTTCGGACTGGCGTGATCATCTTTCCGAAGATGCTGACATTCAACTTTATGGCTGTAACATTGGTGCCGGATCGAGTGGCCAGGCGCTGGTTTCACGACTGGCCGACCTTACGGGGGCCGATGTTGCTGCATCCGATGACGAAACCGGTGCCAGTTCCCTTGGCGGTGATTGGGATCTTGAAACGCAAGTTGGCGTTATCGATAAGGCAACTGCGCTGAACGCCGAAGTGATTGCGGGCTTTGACAGTTTGCTGGCCGATGCCGATCCGCTGGTTTCGGTCGGATCCGGTAGCGACGTCCTTCTTGGGGATCAGTTCACCTTCACGGTCAATTTTGAAAATAACAGCTCTCAAGTCGGATTTGCACCATATCTTGATCTGTTTTTCCCGGCGACGGGTAAGGATGGTGCAGGCGCGGAAACTGATGATGGTGTCACCTTCATTTCGGCCAAATATCTGGATCAGACCCTGACCGCCCATACAGTCACATTTGATGCGGACGGCAACGCCACCCACCCGATTGCCAAAGACAGCAATGGCGATGCCGTGGTGATCAATGCTGCGACATACGGCCTTCAGGCCGGCGATCAACTTGTCGTTGTGCAACTGCCGTTTGCCAGTGTAACGGAGGAACAACCGACCATATCGTTAGACATTACCGCCGCCCTTAGCAACCTTGCCGACACGGCACAGTCAAACGGCAGTCCTGATTTGACGATCAAGGTGCGCGGCGGGTTTGAATTTGGTAATGACGCGCTTGATAACCCTACCACCGATCCGTCGCTGATAGAGGCGATAACTCATGATTTTGTTGTCCATCCGACGATCATCTCCATCAGCCAGTCGGTCAACGCGCCGGAAGGGGAAGTCACCACCGGCCCGAACTATGTTCACAGCCTGACGCTGACGGCGACGCCCGCCACCGGACAAACTTTGACCAATGTTGTGGTGACCCAGCCCATACCTGATCAGATACAGGTCACCTCGATTACGCCGGGAAGTGGCGGCACCATTACCTCGGTCACGCTCTATAACGGGACGGTCCTGACAAACAGCACGCTGATCGATCAGGCAATCAGCAGCGACAGCATTTTCATCAAGGAATTCACTGTCGAATATGACAGCATTTCAGCCGCAATAGATACCGTTGTTGAATTCTATGTCCCCGAAGCCGATAGCGACGGTGCTCTGGTGCTTGATCCGACCACTGGCGATGATGTTACCATCACGGTGGATGGCCCGACCGGATCGGGAAACTGGGTGCCTCTTGATGAACGTGATCTTGACGAAGACTCGGAAAACATTGAATTCACAGGGACCGGTGCAAGTGCCAGCTTCGTCGCCAAATCAATCACAGTCGAAAAATCGGCAACCGTTGCCATTGACAATGGCCAAAGCGGCCTGACCCCGGGTGATACCCTGCGCTACACGCTTGATCTGGCGATCTCGGATTATTTTGCCTTCGGCGAAGACTTCTTTGAGAATGGCAGTTTCATTATCACCGACACCCTAAGTGACGGTCAGACGCTGAGCAGTTCACCCGCCGCAACGTTCACCTACAGTATGAACGGGGTCACCCAAACCATTGACATGACCGGGGCGACGACGACCACCCCGAATGGTGATGGTACCACCGATATATCGCTTGATATCGCTCAGGCGTTACGTAATTCAGGGCTTACACTTGGTGCGCTGATCGGTGATCTGGCCTTTGACGAGACGCAGGCAGGCGCAACGCTTGGCGTGATAAGTTACAGTGCTGTTCTCAGTCAGAATTACACATCGGGTACAACCCCGAAAAACGCGATCAATGAAGGCGACGCCATCAGCAACAGTGCCTCGATCACGGCGACCATCCTTCAGGATGCGCTGAACCTTACGGGCAGCAGTGAAACCGATGACAGTTCGACCAGCCACACGCTGGCACATCGCAGCATCGATATCACGATATCGGATGTGAATGGCAGCACCCCACCATCCAATGTCGAGCTTAATCCCGGTGACGTCGTAACCTTCACCCTGAATTACGACCTTCTGACCGGTGATTACGAAGATTTCGTCCTGACCGCCTATTTACCCTTGCCGCTGTTTGATGTTTCAGGCATCGCATGGTCGCAAGGATCGGGTGCCGACACATGGAATTTCGGTGGGGATAATACAAACGCCGGATCGGCACCAACAGTCACCAGTATCGCTGGCAACGCCATCCAGTTTGATTTCGGCGATTTTGACACATCCTCGACCGATGGCAGCACGATTGAAGTCCAGTTCACGATCACGGTCGGCGATCAGCCTTACGCCGATCAACGGTCAATCAATGTTCTCGCAGAATCCTCGCAATCGACCACGTTGACCGCGCAAACCCTTGTTTCGTCAGATGTTGCCCAGATATCTTCGATCGCCGAGCCGGTCCTGACCATGAGCCACGGTGTGGTTTCTTCAAGCAACGGTACGGTAAGCGGCACAACCGGCACATGGAACGCACCGGGCACATCCGGAACACCGTTTTCGGGCAATGTAAACGATATCACGGCGATTGAGGGCAGCGTCACCGACATTGACGGCGGTGACCTTTTGCGCCTCGCCACCGCAATTGAAAATACCGGTGGCGGCGGTGCGTTTGATGTTGCGACCAGCATCACCCTTCCGACCGGGTTGAGCTTTGCCAATGGCACCTTAACCGACGCCAACCTTCAGATTTATCGCGGTGATGGCACCCTGCTTGTCTTGGGCACTGACTACAGCGTCTCTGGCAACACGATTACCTTCCTTGATAATGGTGGGGTCGCCACCCTTCTGGCCGGACGTGACGGTACATCGGCCGATACCAGTGGGGCCAACCTTGTCGTGATTACCTATGACGTCGAAGTCAACGACGCCATTGATGCCAGTGCCACGCTTCAAACCACCGCAACGCTTGGCAATTATGCCAGTGTTGATGGCGGCACCGATTTCACACCGACCGACCTTGAGGATATCGCCGATCAACAGGTCGCGGCTCCGGAAATTCGCAAGAACTTTGCCGATGGCAGCCTTGATAACAGCGATTCAAGTGCATCCCATACCACGGGGTCGGATTTGGTTGTTGGCGAAAGCATGCTTTACGACATCATCGTCACCCTGCCCGAAGGCACGACACAGTCCTTAGAGATTGATGATCTTGTGCCTGATGGTATGAGCCTTGATACCAGCTTCAACGGAACAGGCTATCAGCTCATAACCCTGACGTCTGAAAGCGGCGCACTTACAAATGACTTCGCAGGGTCGATAACCGTTAGCAGCCTTACCGCGGTGTCCGGAACACTTGGCGATGACGGGGTGGATGGACGCTTTTCCTTTAGCGCGTCTTCCGCCGCGGCCGACAACGATACCGGCAATAACAGTTTTGTCATTCGCGTACGGCTGGTCGCGGAAAATGTTACAGCCAATCAGGCCAGCACGACCCGTCAAAACAGTGCCGAACTACATTATTCAGATCCGGATGGCGACACCGCCAACGGCTCCACACCACAAGACCGGACTGTTGCCCTTTCTGATGGCAAGCCGAGCATCACATTGCGTGAGCCGACCCTGACCATCGACCAGACCCTTGTAACATCGACCACGCTTGGTTTTGATCAAGGGGATGAAGTCGAGTTCACCATCACGATCACCAATGGCAACAGTGGGACAGATTTCGATGCCTTTGACATCAGTCTGGCCAGCACCCTTCCGACCGAGCTTGATGGTCTGACCATCGCCGGAATTACCTATAGCGGCGGTGCCACCAACAATAGTGGAGCCGATTTTGAAATTGCCGGTGGAGTTCTGCAAACAAGTGCCGGGGCCAATGTTGATATCGTCAAAGGCGGCAGTATCGTTATCCGCATCACCGGGACGGTCAATGCCACTGCGGCATCGGAAGCCAATTTCAGCAATACCGCAGAAGTTCGTTGGACCAGTCTGGATGGTGCATCGGCTGGCACCGCTGATCCGGCAGGCGAACGAACCGGCCAGGATGGTTCGCTGGGGGGCGGGGCACTGAATGATTACCGGCGCAGTGATACCCTGACCATTCCGGTTGCCCAGGCGATTCTGGTTTCCCGTGTCGGCGGATTGCCCGATACAGAAGCCCCTGATCCAACCGATGCATCCAACGAAACGGTCGTAGTTGGCGAAATCATCCGTTACCGGGTTGTTGTTTTGTTACCCGAAGGTGCGAACCCCAATTACCAGTTGGAAGTTACACTCGATAACGGCCTTGAGTTCATTGACAAGAACGACAATGCGATGCTCGTCGGGTTTATTTCAAATGGTGGCCTGACGACAGATGCCACCCTGATTACCGGCGGGACGCTTGAGATATCTGGAAATCAGGACAGCGCAGAAGCCCAATCAATTGACCCTAATCTGGCAGGTGCCGCTCCGACCGGTGTTCTTGATCCAACACAGGTAAATATCGCCGGGCAGGTTATCACTTTTAATTTTGGCAACATCAGCAACAGTGAAGTCGATAGTGATCGTGAAGGCATTGTTCTGGAATTCAATGTCAGGGTTGCCAATGTGGCGGCAAGTTCGGCCGGTGCGGCACTGGGCATGCAGGTTCAGGAAATTCGCAACGGAACGAATGGCGCACAAAGCGATACATTTACCGAAACAGTGGTCGAACCAAGCTTTAGCAGCGTTGATAAAACCGTCACTGATTTCGATCCGAACCCGACCGGTAGCACCGGTACGGCCACTGTCGAACTGAGCTTCACACAGGATGGCGGCGCACCAGCCTTTAACACCAACGTTTCCGACGACATCACGGGCGGCACGAATTACGAACTGATCAGCATCAAGATCAATGACACAACATATACCGTTGGCAACCTGCCATCGGGCATCAGTTTTGATCAAACCTCCGGCATTTCAGTCGATTTTGATCAGTTGAATGTTGATGATGCGGTTGTCGTTACCTATTCGGTGGATGTGCCAAACAATACGACCATCGCGGCAACCGACGCCAGCCTGACCTGGAGCAGCCTTCCCGAAGATTTCACAGGCTGGGGTGGCAACGATGTTGGCACCGATGGCGACAGTGACGGAGAGCGAACCGGCAGCGGTGTTGGCGAAAATGATTATGTCCTGACTGAAGGTGCCGGACTTGGCGTCATCAGCGGTACATTGTGGAATGATACGGCAACCGCCTCGGCCGATGGTGCCAATGTTGTCCCCGATGGCGGCGCGACAGGACTGGAAGGCCTGACCGTCACCCTGACCTGGGCCGGAGCTGATGGTGATCTTGCCACCACGGCCGACAATCTGGTCTTCACGACTGAGACCGATGCCAATGGAGAATACAGCTTTGGCGTATTGCCATCAGGCAATTACCGGATCGACACGCCGACAGATACTGTCACCTATGCCCAACCAGTAGGCGATCTTGAGGTCCGCATTGATACCGATGGCACCGGTGGCACATTGGGACAGGTCGACATAACACTGGGCGAAGGTACCAGTGATACCGCTGATGCCGGATATGTCGAACAGAATGACGCGCCGGTCAACACGCTGCCGGGTAATCAGTCGGTTAATGAAGACACCCCGCTTACGATTTCCGGGCTGTCGATTGACGACATTGATTCTGGTCGGGGTGGAGATACCCAGCTTACCGTACAGCTCACCGTTCTGCATGGCACAGTATCGGTCACGCTTGCAGGTGCCGCGTCCATCTCATCGGGCAGCAACAACAGTTCAACCCTTACACTTCAGGGCACAAGAGATGATATCAACGCCACACTGGCCAATGGTGTCATTTATCAAGGCACCCAAGATTACAACGGCACAGACACACTGACCGTCACCACCAGTGACCGTGGCAATTATGGTGACGCCGACGATGATGGTATTCCCGGCGAAACAAGCGACGATGCCCTGACAGATACCGACAGCCTGCAAATCACCATCAATGCCATAAATGATGACCCGGTCGCCAATAATGACACTGCCACCGCGCAGGAAGCCGGGGGCAATGACAACCTGACACCGGGCGTCGATCCGCGCGGCAGCCTGATCGACAATGATACCGATGTTGACATCGCCACAAATGACGATGAATTGCGCATCACCGATGTCACATCAATTGCAACATCCGATACCGAGACCATTTCATCGGGCGGATCTGCAACGATCACCGGGCAATATGGCAGCCTGGTGGTCCAAAGTGACGGTCGCTATCAATATGTCGTCGATAATGACAATGCCGACGTGCAGGCATTACGACTGAGTGGCAATACACTTAGCGAAACCTTTTCATACACCCTGTCTGATCTTGGCGATGTTACCGATACCGCAACATTCACAGTCACCATCACCGGTGCCAATGATGCCCCGATCGGTGTCGATGATACCGGCAGTGCGACCGAAGCCGGTGGCGTTGCCAATGGCACCGCCGGAACCGATGCATCTGGCAATGTTCTGACCAACGACACGGATGTCGATGCCAACAGCGAAACCAAGGTGGTTTCTGGCGTCCGCGCGGTCCCAAAAGATGAAAGTGGCGCATTAACAACCGTATCGGGCAGTACCCCGATCACCGGCACCTATGGCACACTGACCATCAATCCCGATGGCAGCTATTCCTATGTGATTGATAACAGCAACGCCGATGTTCAAGGATTGTCTGCCGGTGACACCCTGACGGAAGTCTTCAGTTATCAGGTTACCGACGCCGCCGGATTGAATGACCTGGCCAACCTAACCATCACCATCAATGGCGCAAATGATAATCCGGTTGCAACGAACAATGTGGCCGTAGCGCAAGCTGCCAATAGCAGTTTGGGCGATACGGATGCAGCTGAAAGCAATCCCAACGGCAATGTGATTACCAATGACACAGGCGACGGGGCAGATTCAGACGTTGACAGTGCTGACCAGCCGAACACCAACCTTCGGGTTTCTGGTATCAATTCCGAAAACCTGAACGCAGCGGGTGCCCTTACCAGCATTTCCAGTGGTGCAACAGAAGTTGCTGTTACCGGCGAATATGGCACGCTTTATATAAGTTCCGATGGCACTGCGCGCTATAATGTCGACAGTGAAAACACAGATGTCATAGCCCTTGGCAGTGGCGTTACCGCCGATGAAGTTTTCACCTATGAAATAACCGATACAAACGGCCTGACAACTACGGCAACAATTACAATCACGGTTTATGGCGCGAATGATGATCCTGTCGCGCAGGATGCTTTCGCGATTGCCCAAGAATCTGGTGGTGTAGACAATGCAACAGCGGGCTCGAACCCGACCGGTGATGTCACCAGTCGCGATGTCGACCCGGATGGTGATCCATTAACCGTTGTTGCAATTCGAACGGGCCCATCGAGTGGGGGGGGCACGTCAGGCACAATTGGCGTGGCACTTGCGGGCACTTATGGCAGCCTGACCCTTAATTCCGACGGCACTTACAGCTATGTTGTCGACAACACCAACACCGCGGTTGAAGCATTACGCAATACGACGCATACCGTAACGGAACGGTTCACCTACACCATCCAAGACGGTGGCGGACTGCAGGATACCGCCGAGATCGTCATTGTCATTCGCGGACAAAACGATGCCCCTGTTGCCGTGGATGATAGCGCCACTGCTGTCGAAGCCGGCGGTGAAAGCAATAACAGTCCGGGCACCGATCCGTCGGGCAATGTGCTGACCAATGATACCGATGTCGACAGCACTGCAAATGGCGAGACCAAGGAAGTATCTGCCGTTCGCACAGGTGCCGAAGCTGCAAGTGGCACATCAGGCACCCTGGGGTCGGAATTGCGGGGTAGCTATGGCTGGCTGACGATTAATGAAGATGGCAGCTATAGCTATCGTCTTGATAATTCGAACGCCACGGTTCAGGCACTGCGCAACAGCGGCAATACACTGAGTGATACGTTCACCTATACCGTCAGTGACAAGGCAGGTGCGACCGATAACGCCGCGATTACCATCACCATTCAAGGTGCAAACGATACCCCAACCGCAAGCAATGATACCGCCATTGCGGTTGAAGCGGGTGGCACCAATAACGGAACTGCAGGCACCAATCCGACCGGCAACGTTCTGACCAATGACAGTGATATCGACCAGAATGGCGAAAGCCTGTCGGTCAGTGCCATTCGTCAGGGTACAACAATCGGTACGGTTGGAAGTGGTCTGGCAGGTACTTATGGCACGCTGACATTAAACAGCAACGGCAGTTATAGTTACGTTGTCGATAACACCAACGCCGCCGTTCAGGCGCTACTAAGCGCCACTCAGACCTTAACTGAGACTTTTACTTACACCACGCGCGATCTTGCCGGTGCGACGAGTACGGCCACTCTGACGGTCACGATCCAAGGGGCGAACGACGCCCCGGTTGCGGTCAATGACACTGCAACCGCAACCGAAGCCGGCGGGACCAACAACGGAACGGCTGGCACCAATCCGACCGGCAATCTTCTGACCAATGATACGGATGTCGATAGCAGCGACACGAAATCGGTCAGCGGAATTCGTACCGGCAGTGAAAGTGCAGGCGGATCAATCCTGTCGATTTCTGGCAGCCGGACAGTCACCGGCACCTATGGCACACTGACAATCGCGGCCAATGGAACCTTCACCTATGCCGTCAACAACAGCCTGGCAGCGGTTCAGGCGCTCAAGGTCGGTGACAGTCTCTCAGAAAGCTTTACTTACCGTCTGTCTGACAGCAGCGGTGCAACCGACCTTGCCGAAATTGCCATCACGATTAATGGTGCCTGGGATGCCCCGGTCGCGGTAAACAACTTTGCCTACGCCGTGGCCGAGAATGCCGAAAACACCGCAAACAACCCCGAAGGCAATGTTCTGACCAATGACACCGATGTCGATTCCGGTGACTCCAAATATGTCAATGGTGCGCGAACGGGCTCTGAAAGTGCAGGGGGCGCGCTTGATGCAGTAGCATCGAACACCAGCAAGGATGATGGCACCGTTATTGTCGGTACCTATGGCACGCTGACCATTGGTGCGGACGGCACTTATCGGTTTGTGGTTGATTCAACCAATCCCGATCTGATCAACCTGCCGGCACAGGGCACGAGAACCGAGATATTCACCTATCAGGTGGTTGACGATGGTGGGCAGACAGATACCGCACAGCTCACCGTCATCATTCGTGGTCGCAATGATGCACCTGTCGCCGTTGATGACACCAACACCGCCAGCGATCAGGTTCAGGCACCGCACGCAACCGGCAACGTCATTCCCAATGATACCGACACCGATGACGTCAACAGCCTTGAAGTGACGGCAATCCGCACCGGTGCAGAAGACGGTACTGGAACCGAAGGTGCACTCGGCGCTTCCATTCAGGGGAAATACGGGACCCTGACCCTGAATGCAGATGGTTCATATAGCTATTCAATTGATCTGAATAATCCCGAAGTCCTTGCCGCCGCCGGGCTGGGAACTGTCCTGAAGGATGAATTTACATATACCCTTTCCGATGACTGGGGAGCGACCGATCAGGCAACCCTGACGATCAATCTTGATATTGCAGCGCCCTACGTTCCCATACCGGATGGTAATGGCCCAAGAGGCGGAAATGTCCCTGGCGATTTTGTCGTGACGCAACCACCACCACCGCCACTTCCAGATGTTCGCCCGATTGTTTTTGTTACGCCAACTGTTCAGGTCGATGCACGCGTGAATGAGGCCGTAAACTCGCAAAACAACGGCAGCGATATCTTTGCGGGCCTCACACCGTTTATTCGCAGTCAGTCTATTGGTTCTGGCCTGGGCGAGATTTCCGGCCAGTTTGTTGGGAGTGCCGTCGACCGGAGCAGCTTTGACAGCGACATTGATCTGGCTGTGTTTCTCGGCCGACAGGGACGTGTCGATCTTAACGCCGAAGGTTTGCTCAGCGATCCTTCTCTATTCACTCCCACCTCCGAAGGTATGACCGAGCCGGGCGGAATAACGGCACGTGCCCCGGAAACCGGGGAATTTAAAACAGCCAGCAGCTTTAGCAATCAATTGCAAAACGCGGTCAATCAGGTTCCGCCAATCGCGGCCCGAAATGGTTCGGCTGACAAAAATGCAACGCACTCCGGTGCATAATGGGGATTCCGCATGTCGAAGACGGTTATCAAGCCACTTTGTATCATTATAACATCTTCACTGCTTTTAAGCGCATGTGCGACATCCTTTGACGAACCACAACCCTACACAAAAGAACAACATATCCAACGCATTGCCGCGGACAGGGCTGCAATGTATCGGGGGCAGGAACCGGTCACCGGTCCGATAACATTTTACGAAGCCGTTGCGCGTGCTCTGAAATACAATCTGGACTATCGCCTGAAACTGATGGAAAGCGCGCTGGCGTCCGATCTGCAGGATGTGTCCGCACATGAAATGCTTCCCCGGTTGGTCGCATCTGCCGGGTATGCCGGGCGAAATAATGATTCCGGGGGTACCTCAATCGGCATCGAGGATCGTCAGGAAAGTCTTCGTGCGTCGACTTCGCAGGAACGCTATCGGCAGTTGGCGGGACTTAATCTGACATGGAGCCTGCTGGATTTCGGTGTGGCCTATTATCGCAACCAGCAGAAACTCGACCAGATTCTGATGGCGGAAGAACGCCGTCGCCGTGTGGCCCAGAACGTTTTGCAAGATGTCCGGAATGCCTATTGGCGTGCATTGGGGGCGCAACGGCTGCTGCCTGAAGTCAATGCATTGCTTCTGCGTACAGACAAGGCCCTGATCGCAGCCCGTACAGCAGAAGAACGCGGCATAATGAACAAACAGCAGGCGCTTGCCTATCAGCGTGCCCTGCTTGATTCACTCAGCCTTTTGACCGCACGCCGCGAAGATCTTGAATTTGCACGCGCCGAACTGTCCGCCCTGATGTCGCTTCCACCCCATTCGGAACTTGTTCTGGAAGACATGCAGGAACCATCCCTGTTCCCGGTTACCGTTGATATCGCATTGCTTGAGGAAATCTCTCTTCGGAACCGTCCGGAAGTAATGGAGGAATGGTATCGCAAACGCATAAACCAGAACGATCTGGAAATCGCGAAAGCCGAACTCTGGCCCAACATCGCGGTAAGCGCAGGGTTTGAATATGACTCGAACAAATATCTCTATAATCAGGCCTGGTCGAGCACCGGTCTTGAAATTTCGCTAAACCTGCTTCGCCTGACCCAGCTACCGGCCTTGCAGCGTGCCGAAGTCTCGCAGGCTGCCACCGACGATGCGCGCCGCATCGCATTGTCAATGGCCGTCCTGACGCAGGTTCGTGTCGGAACCCTGCGTTACGAACTGGCCCGGGACGACCTTGAGTTTGCAGAGGAAAGCCTTCGGGTTGACCGGGAATTGCTGCGCTACGCCCATGCCGAAAGCAGCAGCACCCTGGGATCTGAGCTTGAAGTCATCCGGGCCGAAGGCCGTTTTCTTCTTTCACGTTACCAGCGTGAAGCATCCTATTCCCGCGCACAGGCAGCATGGGGGCGTCTGTATAATTCTATCGGCCTTGAAGTCCTGCCCGAGCAGATAGACAATTACGATATCAAGACCCTTGCCAGTGCCATTGAAGAGACGCTGCGCACGCAGGAACTTGAGAATTTCAGCCACATCAAGGCGGAGCATTCGGTCGATGCGAATTCGTAACTTGATTTTTGCGATGGCTATTACCTCGGCACTGCTTGCCGGTGCGAGAACCAGTGCGGTGGCCCAAAATCAAGACCAGAATTACCCGACTTCTCCGATGCCTTCGACTTCGGCAATCCGCATCCTTCTGGCGGCTGATATCGAAACTACGCTCTCAAGCAAGATGGCTGGTACGCTCGAGAAAATCTCGGTCGGTCTTGGACAGCGTATTGAAGAAGGCACAAACCTTGCGCAATTTGACTGCCGCGAGGCAACTGCACGGGCCCGTGTGGCCGAGGCCGAACTGCAGATGACCCGCCAAAACCTCTCAGCACGCGAAGATTTGCGTGACCTTAATGCCGCGGGTGATCTCGAAGTTGCCATGGCCGAAACCGAAGTCCGCAAAGCCGAAGGGGCCAGAATTCTGGCAAATGTTCAGACCAGCTATTGTACCGTCAAAGCGCCCTTTAGCGGCAAGGTTGCCAAGGTTTATGCCCGTTCTTATCAGACAATCAGTGCCGGAACCCCGTTGTTTGACATTATCAGCGACGGACCGCTCAAAATCCGTCTGAATGTGCCATCGGTGATGCTGCCCCATCTTGCGGTCGGGGTCCCGCTGAATGTCGACATTCTTGAAACCGGTACGACCTATCCTGCCACGATCAAATCGATCAATTCGCGCATTGATGCCATTGCGCAAAGCATTGAACTTGAGGCAACCCTTGATCAGGTTTACCCGGAGCTCACACCGGGCATGAGCGGGATCGCAACCTTCCCGAATTTCAATGGCTAATGCGTTTCCCCCGGCCCAAATCCTGACCACCCTGATTGCTCTTCGTGATCGCGCGATGGCAGCAGAGACGCTTAATGCGCTGGCCTTTTCGATGGCCAACGACCTTTATAGCCTCCTGCCATTTCGACAGGCGTTGGTGTTTTCCCATACGGGCCGTCATCCGGAACTTCTGTGCATTTCTGGTCTGGCCAAACCGGCAGAAGATTCCCCTTATCTTGTCTGGCTCAAACAGGCCAGCCGCTGGGTCGCGGATCAATTTGCCGATACGACGCCAAAGGCCGGGCAAACGACGGCGACAATCTGGATTGACCGCGAAAAAACCGATCCGCCGCCCGACATCGCCGAAGGATGGTCTGAATGGTGGGCGGCCGGGCTTCTGGTTGTGTCATTTCACCGCCCCAATGGGGAGCGACTTGGCTTTATCATTTTCCAGCTTGAAACCGGTGTCCCCGAAGGTCTGCTTGAACAGCTTGGTGGCGTGTTCCGGACATGGGGTTATTGCTGGCATCAACTGAGTGGGGGCACCAAAAAACGGCGCTGGCGGCCATCACGGCGGGCCGCGATCATTATCGCAATTGTTGCCGCCGCATTGCTGTTTATCCCCGTCCGGCAAAGTGCGCTGGCCCCGGCCGAAATCGTATCGCGCGATACGCAGATCATAAGTGCCCCGCTTAATGGCGTGATTGATGTGATCGCTGTGCGTCCCAATCAGCAAGTCACCAAGGGCGACTTGCTATTCACCCTTGATCAGACCACGCTGCGCAACAAGGCCGATGTTCTGATACAGGAGGTCGCCGTCGCCGAAGCCGAACTGCAGGCCGCAAGTCAGGGGGCCTTTAACAATCCGCAAAGCAAGGGCGAGCTTACCGTGCTTAGTGGACGCGTCCAGCAACGTCGTGCCGAACTGGCGGCCGTTCTTGCCCAGCTTGACCGCACCCGGATTGAAGCCCCCGCCGACGGTGTTGTCGTCTTTACCGATCCCAATGACTGGATCGGTAAACCGGTGGCAACGGGCGAACGCATTCTGCAACTGGCCAATCCCGACCAGCCCGCCATGCGTATCGAACTTTCTGTTGCGGATGCCATCACCCTTGAGGTTGGGGCTGATGTTACCCTGTTTTTAACCGCCTATCCGCTTGAACCGGTACGCGGTAAAATTCTTGAAACCAGCTATCAGGCCCGGCCACACAATGATGGCATTGTCTCCTATCGCCTGCTGGCCAATATCGAAAACCGTCCGGAACATGTTCGGCTTGGCCTGCATGGCACGGCCAAACTTTATGGTGATCGCGTTCCGCTTGGCTATTACCTGCTGCGCCGTCCGCTTGCGACCGCACGTGCCTGGAGTGGCCTGTGATGCAGGACGACGCCGATCAAACGCCCCGGCCCTTGCGCGAGGATCTTCGCCTTTGCGAAGCCGGGCAAGGCATGTCGGGCGAACCGGCGTGGATGATACAGGACACGGTGCTTAACCGGTTTTACAAAATCGGCTGGCTGGAATTTGAATGCCTGCGCTGGTGGGGAAGAACCCCGCGCCAGATCCATGAACTTATCTCCAGGCGCACGGCCCTCAAGCCCGACCTTGATCAAATCATCGCCTTTGTCCAGTTTCTCAAAAACCATCATCTTTTACGACCGACTCCGGCCGAAACCGACGCCCTTGGCCAAAAAAACACTGAAAACGGCTGGATGGAATGGCGCTGGTGGCTGCATCACTATCTGTTCTTTCGCATCCCACTGGTGCGGCCGCAAAAGCACCTGACCGGGTTACTTGGTCTGGTCGGCTGGATTTTTCACCGTCTGACCGCACTTCTGATCGTATTCCTGACCGTGACGGGCATTGTCATGGTGTCCCAGCAATGGGACAGCTTTACCCATGCGGTGGTGGAATCCTTTTCCGGTGCCGGGATCATCAGTTTTGCCATCGCCCTGATTGTCGCCAAGACCTTGCATGAGCTGGGCCATGCTCTTGTCGCCACCCGGCTGGGCTTGCGGGTGGCGCATATGGGTGTTGCCTTTGTCGTGCTGTGGCCAATGCTCTATACCGATACAAGCGAAACATGGAAATTGCGCTCCCCCAAACAGCGCCTTGCCATTTCAAGTGCCGGTATCCTGACCGAGCTTGCCCTTGCCGGGCTTGCCACATTTGGCTGGGCGATATGCGAGGACGGGGCAACACGCAACGCGCTTTTATATCTGGCAACGACAAGCTGGGTGCTGTCACTGGCGTTGAATGTCAGTCCGTTCATGCGCTTTGACGGCTATTTCATCCTGTCTGACATTCTTGATTTTCCCAACCTGCATGAACGTGCATCGGCGATTGCACAGGTTACGATGCGCAGAAGCCTCCTTGGCCTTGATGAAGACTGGCCGGAACCGTTTCCCAAAGGCCAAAGGCGCATGCTGGCTACCTTTGCCTTCATGACCTGGGCCTATCGGTTCGTGCTGTTTCTGGGGATCGCGGTTGCGGTTTATCTGCTGTTCTTCAAGGTACTTGGCATCTTTCTGTTCATTGTTGAAATCTGCTGGTTCATTCTGTTGCCGGTGATCCGTGAACTTAAACATTGGTGGGCCAATCGCAAATCGGTTCCGGTCCGGCGGCGGGTGGTTTTTGGTGCGATTTTCCTTGGCATTCTGATCCTGGCCGCGATCCCGTGGCAAAGCCAGATTCACGGAAACGGTGTGCTGCGCGCCGAACGCCAGCTCAAAGTTTTCGCCCCGTTTCCGGCCCTGCTATCGGAACTCAGAACATCCGGTCCGGCTGCATCAGGGGACGTGTTGCTGCAGCTTGATGATCCGGACCTGCACCTTCGAATGCGCAATAACGAAGCCAGCATCACAAGCTATAAGGCACGCCTTGGCGGCATGATGGCCGATCCGATGGGGCTTTCGCAAAAAAGCGTTATTGAACAGCGTCTCGCCGTCCAGTTTCGGGAAATAACTGCCACACAGGCCGAAATCGCCCGGCTTACCTTACGTGCGCCATTTGATGGTCAATGGCTTGATGTTGATCATGAAATGAGGCCGGGACAATGGATCGGCGACAAGGAGCCTTTGGGCATTCTGGTCGACCCGACATCCTGGCAGATTGATGGCTATGTCCATGCCGATGAAATCGAACGCCTGTCGGTTGGAAATCGTGTGCTGTTTTACCCTGATGGCAAACTCACGCCGATACCGGGACAATTGATCGCAATCGGCAGCACGCGTGTGCGCAGCCTGTCGCACCCTCTGCTGGCATCCACCCATGGTGGTCCGATTGCCACTGCAAGCGAGAAAGATGGTCTGTCACCCAAAGCCGCCTGGTTTGAAATCCGGGTCCAACTTGATGACGTGCCCCCGGATCTTCGCGAAATGATCGGCCATCTGCAAATCGACGGACAGCAACGCAGCCTACTGATCGACAGCACCAAACACCTGATTGCAATCCTTTTGCGCGAAAGCGGGTTCTGACGTCGTTAGAACCGCGAGAGCGTTCTGTCCATCGGAACGAATGTGTCATCTTGAAATATGTATGCTTCATATCGCAGCCGATTGCTTTTTTGCTTTTATGGTCAACTGCTAACAAGGCTATAGGAATTTCGTATCTGTTTCAGGTCAGAGACCTAATGTGATGAAAAATGTCATCTCTTCTGTCAATTTAACCGCTTTCTGTCAGCTTATGTGTCAATCCATGCCAACTTATCTGGCAATCCGAAACGCTAAGCTATTGATTTTGATGCATATCGAATGTCAGATTTTGCGGCACCTGACAATCTCCTCCCAAAATCCGCAAAACGTTTAAGTGCAAGTGTGCCTGTCACTCGGTTCAAGCCGAATTGTCATAATTCGGGGATATGGTGAATCCACCCGGTTAAGTCGGAGTTCTTTACGAACTAAAAACAAATGCTGTCGCTCATTATTCAGGTATCGCGAGATGAGCGACGGCATTTTCAAAAATATGCCAGAGATTGACGGGGCGTAGTCTATTTTCAGGAGAGCCCAAAGGTCTTTCTGATGCCCGAATCTACGGCTCCGAAAGGCATGAACCGTCGCAACTTTCTTAGAAGAGAAGCTTCGCCTTTCGGTGTATGTCGCATTTTCCACTTACCCAAGGCCGCATTGATAATCGTAGTGGCAACTTCATCAGGCTCGGGGGCTTTGCGTACATTCTTTTGAATGGCTTGGGATGCAAGGCCGCGGTCCGTGTCGTAGGCGGAGATTGTGGACGCTGTCTGTGGTGCATTGATGTCCAAGTTGGTTTTGGTGAAGGACGGTTCGACAAGCGATACCCTAACTCCAAACTTGCGCACTTCATGATCCAAGGTCTCCGAGAGGCCTTCAACAGCATGTTTCGATGCTGAATAAAGGCCCATATAGGGAGCCGGAACAAAACCCAGGACCGAACTGATGTTTACAATGCGCCCTGAACGTTGTTCGCGCATATATGGCAGGACTGCTTTTGCAACACGCAGAACGCCAAAGACATTGGTGTCAAACAACGTTTGTGCCTCGCGCACAGAGGTCTCTTCTGTCGCACCGAGCAAGGTCACGCCCGCACTGTTGACAAGAACATCAATGCGACCGGCCCTGGCAATAATGGTTTGAATGCCATTCGGTACTGCTGTTTCGTCGCAGACATCCAGCTCTACCAATTCAACGCCGTTTATAGGTTGTGCTGTTTCAATATTTCGCACTGTCCCAAAAACTCTGCAGCCCTTCTCGGTAAACTTGATCGCGGTAGCACGGCCAATGCCCGACGATACACCGGTTACGACCACAACTTTAGAATTCGACATGATGTTCTTTCCTACCTCGGGAAGATGAGATCCCGATCATTGCCTGAGTGAATAAATAGATTGCGATCATATTCTATAAGCATTATAGATTTCAATCGAAATCTATAATGCTTCGCTGGGCTCTTTTGAGGTACAGGCGATAAAGGCAGTTAATAGAGAGGATCACATACATGACGGGATCATCCTCGGTGGCGTTCAGGAATGGTCAGGTTTCCGCGCCAGAGTTAATGGCGTGCACAGGGCTTGAGGTCGTTTCCAGATTAGCGGATGGCACGCTCAGCCCTCCTTCAATGGCAGAAACACTCCCCTTTACGTTACTTCCTCCCGAGGAAGGGAGGATTGAACTACAGGCCATACCTGAGGCCCGTTGTTGCAATCTGACGAATACCATTCATGGAGGGTGGGCGATGACAATGCTTGATACAGCGATGTCACTTGCTGCCCAGACGACACTTGCCCCCGGTGAGACCTGTCCTTCACTGGAAACCACTGCCAAGTTCATCCGCCCGATATCCATTCATTCTGGCGTGATGCATGTGACGGGCCAGGTGATTGCGCGTGGTCGAACCATCATTACCTTGGAAGGCCGGATTGAGAATGCAGATGGAAAAATCCACGTACACGGAACGTCATCATGCATGATCGTGCCATGCAAAGCGTGAGTTCGGTATCTTCAGCAAGACCCTCCGCAACATCAGGATATCGACTGTCCAAGGGAACGGTATTACCGCTTGCGGGGTTGGCTGCATTGGGGACGTTGGCAACCAATATCATTCTTCCTGCCTTCCCCGGAATGGCGGTCAGTCTTGATGTTTCGTCACGCGAACTTGGTCTGACGCTCAGCAGCTTTTTTGTTGCTTTTGCCGTCGGTCAGCTGCTGGCGGGACCGCTTGCCGATCACTTTGGACGCAAATGGCTGGTATTGGGAGGGCTTGCGGTCTTTGCCGCTGGAAGCATTGTTTGCGCCGTCGCTGACAGCTTGTCTTTTCTGGTGTTTGGCCGTGTTATCCAGGCTTTTGGGGCTTGTGCCGCTTCGGTATTGTCGCGCGCAATTGCGCGTGATTTGTTCGATGGCGAAGTTCTTGCGCGAGCCCTATCTCTCACTATGATCGCGGGAGCCGCGGCACCCGGGTTTTCGCCTTTGCTTGGTAGCGCCTTGGACGGATTGTTCGGTTGGCGTCCCATCTTCCTTGTGGTTGCGATCGTCGCAATGGCGCTTGCGGCATTCTACGGGCTGCGTATTGGTGAAACTCTTCCTCTGGCTCTCAGGACACCGCTGAGGATTTCGAGTTTTGCGACGCCGTACGGTAGGCTGATTGTAAATCGTCGATTTCTTTTTCCCGCATTGTCACTAAGCATGATTATTGGCGGGCTATACACCTTCTTTGCTGCGGCACCATCGATCTTGCTTGATGTTCTTGGCCTCTCGCCTTTCGAACTTGGATTGTCATTTGCCGCAACAGTTCTGATTGTGTTTGTAGCCGGTTTTCTTGCACCACGGCTGGCCCATCGCTGGGGACAGCGACGGGTCGGGATGGCGGGCCTTTTGATTGCTCTGTTCGGTGGTCTGTCGATGTTTGCTTTTGCGCTGGCGCCCTCATTCATATCTTTTACCATTGCAATCGCGGTGTATTTGCTCGGTATGGGGCTGATCAATCCGCTCGGTACTGCTATCGCGCTTCATCCGTTCGATCGGCAGGCGGGTTCAGCGTCTGCATTGCTGGGCTTCTTGCAGATGAGCAGTGCTGCAATCGGGGCGTCATTCGCCAGCATCCTGCCACTTCCGCCGCTTAGTTCTCTTGCCCTTGTTCTTACCATTGCTTCGGGATTGGCCATCCTTGCCTTCATTCCGGTTGTACTGGGGCGTCAGTTCAAAGAGATGCCCCGCACATGAAAGATAAGAAGCGGCGTGATCGAATGTTGAGTGCAGTCTGTTCCTGCACTTCTCGTAGCAGTAGATGACAACAGCTTTGGAACCCTTGAGCAGACTTCTTACCTAAATCGAGAATTGAAGAGAATATTATGAAAAAAAGAGAGGTCGTTATTGCATATCCGTCTCGAACGGCGATCGGGGCCTTCGGAGGGGCGCTAAAAAACACGCCTGCTGTGGAGCTTGGTGCAATCGTGGTGCGAGAAACGCTGGAACGCTCCGGGCTTGATGCCCGGCAGATCGGTTCTGTGGTTATGGGGAATGTCATTCAAGCCGGAAATGGAATGAACCCGGCACGTCAGGCCGCAATCGGTGGAGGTTTACCTGTCTCGGTGCCTGCCTATACGGTAAACCGAGTTTGCGGTTCCGGTGCGCAGGCGATCGTGACGGTGGCTCAGGAAATCGAACTGGGTCTTCATGATGCGGCGATTGCGGGCGGTATGGAAAACATGGACCTTGCGCCGCACCTGATAGGAGGCGTACGCCAGGGGTATCGCATGGGTGATGTCGCGGGTGTCGACAGTATGCTTCGCGATGGTTTGAACGATGCCTTTTCTGGGCGGCATTCAGGCTGGCACACGGAAGATCTGGTGACCTATGCGCGACTGACCCGTGAGGATCAGGATCGTTGGGCCGAGCGATCACAACGTCTTTTCTGCCAGGCAAGCAGTGCTGGCAAATTTAGGTTCGAGATTGTTCCCGTCACGGTTAAAAGTAAAAACAGCTACGAGAAATTTGTACTCGATGAAGCACCAAGACCGGAAACTAGTCTGGAAGGATTGGCAAGGTTAAGGCCTGCCTTCAGAGAAGGAGGCACCATCACTGCGGGCAATGCGCCGGGCCTTAACAGTGGCGCATCTGCGATGGTTATTGCAGAGCGAGAGTTTGCCGAAACTGCGGGTGTTGATCCAATTGGCCGCATTGTCGCTTATGGTGTTGGGGCGGTTGAGCCGGGTCTTTTTGGGCTTGGGCCGGTCCCTGCCGTGCGTCAGGCGCTAGACCGTGCCGGCTGGACGATATCCGATCTGGAACGTGTGGAGATCAATGAAGCATTTGCAGCCGTGCCGCTTGCCGTCATGAAAGAATTGGGGCTGCCCGAGGATATTGTGAATGTGGAGGGAGGTGCCATTGCGCATGGCCATGCCATCGGGGCCACAGGGGCCGTTCTGGTCACGCGTCTCCTGCACTCCATGCGACGGGATGGCGCAAAAAAGGGGTTAGTTACACTTTGCATCGGCGGCGGACAGGGGATTGCATTGGCGCTTGAAGCCCTGTGATTAGTGACGTGATGTCTGGCAGCGGTCGCCGAGGCCGCCAGACATGTTGCAGAACGTGTTCGTCCGAAACCCTAGGCGATTTCCCGGGCCTTTCGGGCGACCGCATCCAGAAACGATTTTGCCATTTCCGGGTCGTTGACAACGCGGGCCAATGTCATGGCACCAACCATCATCGACAGAATAGCAATTGATTTCTCTTCCCGCTCTGCTGCGCTGGTTGCGGAAATCATTCGGCCAAGAACTTCAAGATGAGCCTTCACGCCTGCTTCAAATGAAGCTTTGACGTCAGGACTTTGTCGGGCGGCATCTGCACCGAGTGCGACGATCGGACAGCCGTCCATTTTTTCTGCCTGATGACCTTCGCTGAGATAAAATTCGATCGCGGCATCAAGCGGGTCGTCCGGGTTTTCCTCGGCAGCTTCGGTCCATCGTTCTGTCGACCCCTCCAGAGCACGTTGTGAAGCCTGTGCAACAAGGTCTTCCTTTGAGGTGAACTGCTTATAGAAAGCGCCTTGGGTTAGGCCGGCACTTTTCATCAGATCCTTAAGGCCAATCCCGTCAAACCCGTGTTCCCTGAACAGGCGACTGGCGACGTCGATCACGTTTTGACGGTTTAGGGCAGCTTGTTCACGACTGACACGCATTGTTTGATACCTGTGGTTAGATTTCAACTAACATCTATATATGTTTTCACGTCTCGGTGCAAGAGACCGAAGAGCGCCTCTGTTTTCATGCGAGTTCGAACTGGTGCGCATAAATAGATTGCGATCAACATCTAAATGAATTAATGATGTCGCATGTAATCTAAATTAACGATCAGTTTTCCAGTGAAAGGCTTTGTCATGAGGCGCAAACGGTTATTTCTTTTTGGTGCGGTTGCCTTGGCAACTGTCGGGGTGATCGGGGTTGCTTTTCTCTCGCAACCCTCGCCTGGCGAAGCGTCGGCGGCGACAGATCCTCGCGAAGTGCCGCTTTTGGTAAAAGTCGCCAGGGCGACAGTTGTCAAAGGGGCTGAGCGTTCTTTCACGGGCACCGTTGCTGCGCGGATTCAAAGCAATCTGGGATTCCGCGTGCCGGGCAAGATTGTCGAACGTTTTGTCGATGTCGGACAGCAGGTCGAAGCGGGGCAGCCTTTGATGCGACTTGACGAGACGGATTTGCAGCTTGCCCTGACGGCAAAACGCAATGCTGTGGCTGCCGCGCGCGCATCTTTCGTTCAGGCGCAGGCCGATGAGGCAAGATATGCCGCGCTGGTCAAGGACGGGCTGGCGGCCAGTCGGCAACGTTATGAACAGGTCAAGGCGATCCGCGATACGGCACAAGCTCAATTGGCTGCTGCGCAAGCGGATGCGGAAGTTGCGGAAAACGCTGCTGCCTATTCCACATTACTCGCCGATGCCGACGGAACTGTGGTTGCGACACTTGGTGAACCGGGGCAGGTCATCGCTGCAGGGCAAACCGTCATTCAGCTTGCCCATGCCGGGCCGCGCGAGGCGGTTATTGCCCTTCCTGAAACGATCCGCCCTGAAATCGGATCAGTAGCTGTCGCCAGTATTTATGGAAAGAAGGAAGCTCAAGGTAATGCACGTCTGCGACAGATTTCCGATGCCGCCGATCCGCTGACCCGGACCTATGAGGCCCGTTATGTGCTGGAAGGCAACGCGGCCTTGGCACCGCTCGGCGCAACAGTGACGGTATCTATTGCCAGTCAGGATCAGCAAGCAGGTGTCGTTATCCCAATTGGCGCGGTTCTGGACGATGGACGTCGAACGGGTGTCTGGAAGATCACGCAGGATTCCGCCTCTGTGCAGTTTGTACCGGTACAGATCAGGAAGCTTGGCGAAGAAACCGCAATTGTCATCGGAATCAATGAAGGGCAGGAGATTGTTGCCCTTGGCGCGCATCTGCTTGCGGACGGTACTGCAATCCGAACGACTCTTCAGGCAGAGGCAGCGAACTGATGCGTTTCAATCTTTCCGCGCTCGCCGTTCGCGAGAGAGCTGTCACATTATTCTTCATCCTCCTGCTTGCCGCAGCCGGAATTTACGCCTTTGTAAATCTCGGCCGGGCGGAAGATCCATCCTTTACCATCAAGACGCTGACGGTCACAGCCGCATGGCCCGGAGCAACCGCGCGCGAGATGCAGGACCTTGTCGCAGAGCCGATGGAAAAGCGGGTTCAGGAATTGGCATGGTATGATCGTGTCGAGACAATAACCCGGCCCGGATATGCCTTTCTTACCGTTACATTGAAAGACAGCACTCCACCATCCGAAGTGGATGAGGAGTTCTATCAGGCACGCAAGAAACTGGGGGATGAAGCTCGCAATCTTCCGGCCGGCGTTGTCGGTCCATTCGTTAATGACGAATATTCGGACGTAAGTTTTGCCCTGTATGCCTTGCAGGCTCAGGGTATGCCGATGCGCGATCTGGTCCGGCAGGCCGAAACGATCCGTCAGGACCTTTTGCATGTTCCCGGCGTCAAGAAGATCAATATTCTTGGCGAACGGGCGGAACAGATTTTCGTTGAATTCTCCTATGCGAAGCTGGCGACACTCGGCATATCGATGCAGGAGATCGCGGGTGCTTTGCAACGCCAGAACACCGTCACGCCAGCCGGTTCAATCGATACACGCGGGCCACAGGTCTTCCTTCGGTTTGATGGTGCCTATAACAGCATCCAGACCATCGCCGATACGCCGATTGTTGCTGGTGGCCGCACGCTGAAGCTTTCGGATGTCGCAGAAGTTCGTCGTGGGTATGAAGACCCGCCGACCTACATTATTCGTCATGACGGCGAACCGGCACTTCTTTTGTCAGTTGTGATGCAGCAGGGCTGGAACGGACTTGAACTGGGTGAAGCACTGGAAGACCGGTCTGCTGCCATCGCCAATACCTTGCCGCTTGGTATCAGTTTCGAGAAGGTCAGTGATCAGGCTGTGAATATCAACGCTGCCGTGGGCGAATTCATGATGAAATTCGCTATGGCGCTTGGGGTTGTTTTGCTGGTGAGCCTGATCAGTCTGGGCTGGCGGGTCGGCATCGTTGTTGCCGCTGCCGTGCCATTGACCCTTGCCGTTGTTTTTCTGATCATGCTCGAAACCGGCAGGTTTTTCGATCGCATCACACTTGGGGCGCTTATTCTGGCGCTTGGTTTGCTTGTCGATGATGCCATTATTGCCATTGAGGTCATGGTGGTCAAAATGGAAGAGGGCATGGACCGCATCAAGGCGGCCGCCTATGCCTGGAGCCATACTGCAGCTCCGATGCTTTCTGGTACATTGGTGACGATTATTGGTTTGATGCCGGTCGGTTTTGCCAAGTCCAGTGCGGGTGAATATGCCGGCAATATCTTCTGGATTGTCGGTTTCGCACTCATTGTTTCCTGGCTCGTAGCTGTGATTTTCACACCCTATCTTGGCGTCAAGATGCTGCCGGCGATCAAACCGGTCGAGGGCGGGCATCATGCGATCTATGACACACCGAGCTATCGGCGCCTTCGCGGGCTGATCCGTTATGCCGTGCGTCACAAGTTCCTGACATGTGCTGCTGTTGTTTTTGCTTTTCTTCTTTCTGGCGCTGGAATGGGGCTTATAAAGCAGCAATTCTTCCCGACGTCGGATCGCCCCGAAGTGCTGGTTGAGGTGCGCCTGCCCGAAGGAACGAGTATCGAAACCACAACGGCAGCGGTCGAGAAGATTGAAAACTGGCTGCAACGACAGCCCGAGGCAAAGATCGTTACCAGTTATATTGGGCAGGGTGCGCCGCGCTTCTTCTTTGCCATGGCGCCCGAACTTCCTGATCCGTCCTTTGCCAAGATCGTCGTCCTGACACCGGATGCAGAAGGGCGGGAGGCACTGAAACAACGACTTCGGAAGGCTGTATCCGACGGGCTTGCACAGGAAGCCTATGTTCGTGTTACGCAACTTGTATTCGGTCCCTATACCCCGTTCCCCGTCGAGTTTCGCATCACCGGGCCTGAGCCGGAAAAGCTTTACGAGATTTCCGAAAAGGCGCTGGAGATCATGCGCAAGATTCCCGATGTCCGACAGGCAAATCGCGACTGGGGCAACCGTGCGCCGGTCCTGCGCTTCACACCGGATCAGGATCGTCTCAATCTTATTGGCCTGTCACCGACTGAGGCGGCACAGCAGATGCAGTTCCTGCTGACAGGGATTCCGGTGACGCAGGTTCGCGAAAACATTCGCAATGTGCCTGTCGTGGCACGCAGTGCCGGGGAAACGCGTCTTGATCCTGCCCGGCTTGCAGATTTCTCGCTGATGAGCCGGGATGGTCAGCAAATTCCGCTTGATCAGATCGGAAGAACCGAAATACAGCTCGAAGAACCGATCCTGAAACGGCGTGATCGAACACCGGTGATCACGGTCCGCTCGGACATCAACGAGGCAACCCAGCCGCCAGAGGTGTCAAAGCAGATCATGGAGGCATTTCAGCCGCTGATCGCGTCTCTTCCGGTCGGATATCGCATTGAAATGGGCGGGAGCATCGAGGAATCAGTCAAGGCGAACAATGCGCTGGCAAAAATCTTCCCGGCAATGATTGCTGCTACCCTGATCGTTATCATCCTGCAGGTCCGGAGCCTGTCGACAATGACCATGGTCATGTTGACTGCCCCATTGGGGCTTGTCGGGGTTGTTCCGACATTGATCGCCTTCAATCAACCCTTTGGCTTCAACGCCATTTTGGGGTTGATCGGGCTGGCCGGGATTTTGATGCGTAACACCCTGATCCTGACAGAGCAGATCAAGGATAACCGCGCTGCGGGGCTTGATGATTATCATGCTGTTGTCGAGGCAACCGTCCAGCGCGCGCGACCGGTCATCCTGACGGCTCTTGCGGCTGTTCTGGCCTTTGTTCCTCTTACCCATTCGGTGTTCTGGGGCTCTATGGCTTACACGCTGATTGGGGGGACTGCGGCCGGGACTGTTCTCATCCTGCTCTTCCTGCCTGCGCTTTATGCTGTTTGGTTCAGGATCCAACCGACACCTGAAATGGGACATGCGCCTGCAAACATTTTCCGCCATGAAGATCGCCGGGACAATGCCGCAGAATAAGGGGAATTCGTCGGTGACAAATCCGATACCGGAAAAGGACGACATGCCGTTATCCGGACGTTTCTGCTTTGTTTTGCAGCGTGTCAGCCGTGTGATTTCAAGGCGCCTTAACAGTGTCTTGCAGTCGACCGGAATAACCGGTTCGCAATTGATGATTTTGGATGCCATCGGCTTGGATGGCGATCTTCGCCAGAAAGATCTGGCAGAGTTCCTTGCAAAGGACCACGCAACGATTACGGCCAATCTTGCACCGTTAGTGCGACGTGGATTGGTTGTTCGGGATGAAGATCGTCATGATCGTCGTGCCCAAAGGCTTTCACTTACCCCGGCTGGGACGTTTCTTCTGGGGCAGGCACGCGAACTTATGGAAGGATTTGAGGCGGACCTGGGCAGCCGGATTTCCGGTGAAAATGCGCTGGGTGAACTTTGCAACGCCTTGGACAATCTGTCGTAGCATTTGTGCCCGGTTACAGTAGAGATCCAATTCTGCAAAAGCCCGGGCCTAAGTCGGACAAAAAGGAGAACCTGGAATGTTTCGGCGGTTATGGAAAAGATGTCGGAGCTGGTTGGGGAAAATTCAATGGGTTGACGATCCTGAGGGTGAGTATCTGCTTAAATTGGAGCAGCGAGTAGACCGTCTCGAAAGGGATGTTGCCCATCTGAAACAACCAGGTTCGGGCTTAAAACTTCAGCCAGAGAAATAATGATCGGAAAACTGTCAAGCAAACTTGGCAAACTTGGCAAGCTTGCCGAGTGTGCCGGATTCTTTTTAAGTTCCGAAAAGTGGTTGCGAGAGAAATGTCAGCTTCTTTGTCAATCCTGCAGGTTTTTGTCATCTTTTGAGACAATCCGCGTCAACATTTATGGCACCAAGATTTTTCGATGAAATTCCCTAATGGGCTGATTTATCATAATAAATCGGTCCTATGACGTTTTGCCTGTGCAGCAATCACAGCCGTTCTGAAGGCACCGCCGTGCGCTGTCATCGGGATTTTACGCATTTTTTATGCCGAACACCGGCCAGAACATTTTTCTGCCATCGTATTTTTACGGCTCTCCCTCCTAGCCTGTAGCAGTTGATCCGAACACTACAGGAGTATCCCATGTTCGATCTGATCTATGTCGTTTTGGCATTGGGTGCCTTTGCCATGTGCGGGCTTGCGGTACGCGGCTGCGCCCGGATCTAGGAGGTTCCATGATCAGTTATATTCTTGGCGGCGCGGTATCGGCCGCGCTGATTGTCTATCTGTTTTACGCCCTGATCCGGGCTGAAAAATTCTAGGACGGAGTTCCCGATGACAACCGATCTCGGCCAGTTCGCGCTTTATTGCGCGATCCTGCTGGCGTGCGCCCCGTTGCTGGGAGGGTATATGTACCGGGTTTACAGCGGGCAGCGGGTTTTGCTGTCCCCCGTTTTCAAGCCGGTTGAGAAAGTCATTTATCGCATTTGCGGTATCGATGCGCAGGCATCGCAACATTGGTCGCGATATGCCGTGACCCTTCTGGCCTTTAACGCGGCTGGATGGGTTTTGCTGTTTGCCATTCTGCGTTTGCAGCATCTTTTGCCGTGGAATCCGGCCGGGCTGGCGCCGATGTCGTCCGATCTGGCGTTCAATACGGCGGTCAGTTTCGTCACAAATACCAACTGGCAGGCCTATGGCGGTGAAACCTCACTGTCCTATTTCAGTCAGATGGTCGGACTGACCATGCAGAACTTTGTCAGTGCATCAACGGGCATGGCGGTTGCCGTTGCGGTGATCCGCGGGTTTGCGGGACGCAAGGTTCGTGATCTCGGCAACTTCCATGTCGATATGACGCGCGGGGTTCTTTACATTCTGCTGCCGCTTTCGATTATCGCAGCAATTTTCCTGATGTCGCAGGGCGTTCCGCAGAACCTGAATTCCTATGTCGATGCAACCACGCTTGAGGGCACAAAGCAGGTTCTGGCTCAGGGGCCGGCCGCATCGCAGATCGCGATCAAACAGCTTGGCACCAATGGTGGCGGCTTCTTTAACGTCAATTCGTCGCATCCTTACGAAAACCCCACAGCGCTGAGCAATCTGCTTCAGATGGTTTATATCCTGCTGATCCCGGCGGCGTTTTGTTTCCTGTTTGGCAAGATGGTTAATGACAAGCGCCAGGGCATTGCGATTTTCGCGGTGATGGCTGTGCTGTTTGTCGGTGGATTTGCCGCGACCTATAGTGCGGAAAAGGCAGGCAATGCGTTGCTGACAAATTCCAGCAAGATTATTGCCGATCCGGGCAATATGGAAGGCAAGGAAACCCGTTTCGGTATCCTGAATTCCACTCTGTGGGCGACAGCGACAACTGCTGCGTCGAACGGATCGGTCAATGCCATGCATGACAGTCTGACACCGCTTGGCGGCATGGTAACGATGCTGAACATGCAGCTTGGTGAAATCGTCTATGGCGGTGTCGGTGCCGGTTTCTACGGCATGCTGCTGTTTGTTGTTCTGACGGTTTTCATTGCCGGACTTATGGTCGGGCGGACGCCGGAATATCTGGGCAAGAAGATCGAAGCCCGCGAGATCAAGCTGGCTGTTCTGGCCATCCTGACCATGCCGATCGGCATTCTGGTATTCGGGGCCCTGTCGGCGACCGTTCCGGTCGCTATGACGGCAGTACAGGATGCCGGTCCGCACGGGCTTTCGGAAATCCTTTATGCCTATAGCTCGGCGACGGGCAATAACGGCTCGGCCTTTGCCGGGTTCGGGGCCGGAATGCCGTTCCATACTACCTTGCAGGGCATTGCGATGCTGCTGGGGCGTTATGGCTTCATCATTCCGATCCTGGCGATTGCCGGGTCGCTCGGGACGAAGAATGTCGTTCCCGTTTCGGGCGGCACATTCCCGACCCATGGTCCGCTTTTCGTTACCCTTCTGATTGCCGTCATTCTGATTGTCGGCGGCCTCACTTTCTTCCCGGCACTGGCACTCGGCCCGATTGCGGAGCATTTCGCAATGCTGGCCGGAATTGCCTACTGACCGGAGGAGTACAGAAAATGAAGAAAACAGAAAATTCCCGTCTGCTGGACGGGGCGCTTGTCCGGACTGCCAGTATCGAGGCGTTTCGCAAGCTTGATCCGCGGATCATGATCCGCAATCCGGTGATGTTCATGGTTGAGGCCGGTGCGGTGATGGCAACCGTCATCAGTATCCATACCGGCATGACGGGCGGCCCGGACCTGTCTGCCCTGATCCAGATTACCGTCTGGCTTTGGTTTACCGTCCTGTTTGCCAATTTTGCCGAGGCGGTCGCCGAAGGTCGTGGCAAGGCACGGGCCGATAGCCTGCGGTCAACCAATAAGGAAACCCAGGCAAAAAAGCTTCGCAACGGGGAAAAGACCGCTGTTGAAATGGTCGCAAGCAGCCGTCTTTCGCCTGGTGACTTTGTACTGGTCGAGGCGGGCGATGTCATCCCTGTCGATGGCGAGATTGTAGAGGGGATTGCCTCGGTCGATGAATCTGCAATTACCGGTGAATCTGCCCCGGTTATCCGCGAAAGTGGAGGGGACCGGTCTGCGGTAACCGGCGGGACGCGGATTGTGTCGGACTGGCTTAAAGTCCGTGTCACCGCCAAACCGGGCGAAAGCTTTCTTGACCGTATGATCGCCATGGTCGAAGGCGCGCAGCGTCAGAAAACCCCAAACGAAATCGCGCTTAATATCCTGCTGGTCGGCATGTCGATCATCTTTCTGATCGTCGTCGTCACGCTTGAGCCGTTCGCGCTGTTCTCGGGGACGTCGATCCCGATGGCGTTTCTGATTGCGTTGCTGGTGACCTTGATCCCGACAACAATCGGCGGTTTGCTGTCTGCCATCGGGATTGCCGGTATGGACCGTCTGGTCAAAGCCAATGTCATCGCCAAGTCCGGGCGTGCGGTTGAGGCATCGGGCGATGTCGATACGCTGCTGCTTGATAAAACCGGAACCATTACCTTTGGCAACCGTATGGCCGACGAGTTTGTGCCACTCAAAGGTGTCACAGATCGCGAAGTCGCGGAAGCCGCGGCAATCGCATCGCTTGCCGATGACACACCAGAGGGCAAATCGATTGTCGAACTGGCAGGCAAGCTGTTTGATTTCCGGGGTGATAAATCGAAACTGTCCAAGGCGATTGCCTTTAGTGCCGAAACCCGTATGTCCGGTGCGGATATCGGTGAGGATGAATATCGTAAAGGTGCCGGGGATGCGATGCGGGCATATGCCGAAGCGGGCCCGCAGGTTGCCGAACTTGGCCGGATCGTTGATGGCATCGCCAAATCAGGTGGTACGCCGCTTGTGGTCGCGAAAAACCACAAGATCATGGGTGTCATTCATCTGAAAGACATCATCAAGCCGGGCATTCGCGAACGGTTTGCTGAACTGCGTGCCATGGGCATCCGGACCGTCATGATTACGGGGGACAACCCGTTAACGGCCGCCGCAATCGCTGCCGAGGCCGGGGTGGATGATTTTCTGGCCGAGGCAACGCCGGAAAAGAAACTGGAACTGATCCGTCAGGAACAGGAAGGCGGGCGTCTGGTGGCGATGTGCGGTGACGGATCGAACGATGCGCCGGCCTTAGCACAGGCAGATGTCGGGGTTGCGATGAATGATGGCACCCAGGCTGCACGCGAGGCAGGCAACCTTGTCGACCTTGATAGCGATCCGACCAAGCTGATCGAGATCGTCCAGGTCGGCAAACAGTTGCTGATCAGCAGGGGCGCGTTGACAACATTTTCGATTGCCAACGACGTTGCCAAATATTTCGCGATCCTGCCCGCGCTTTTCATTGCGGCCTATCCGCAGCTTGGTGCGCTGAACATCATGGGGCTTGCCAGCCCGCAAAGCGCGATCCTTTCGGCGGTGATCTTTAATGCCCTGATCATTATCGCCCTGATCCCGCTGGCTCTGCGCGGGGTACGGTTTACGCCGGGCAGTGCGGCGGCGCTGCTGCGTCGAAATCTTCTGATCTATGGCCTTGGTGGCCTGATCGTTCCCTTTGTCGGCATCAAGGTCATTGACCTTCTGATCAATGCCGTCGGTCTGGTTTAACGGAGAATTTGTCATGTTGAACTTGTTACGTCCGGCCATTGGCATGGCTGCTGTGATGACGGTGATAACCGGTGTTGCCTATCCGCTGGCAATGACCGGGATCGGGCAGGGACTGTTCGCGGAAGAAGCCAATGGCAGCCTGATTGAAAAGGATGGCGTTGTCGTCGGTTCGCGCCTGATCGGCCAGAAGTTTGAAAGTGACCGTTATTTCCATCCGCGTCCTTCCTATGCCGGCGATGGCTATGAGGGGGATAATTCCGGTGGTTCCAACCTTGGGGCGACGAACCGGGAACTGGTCAACGGGATCAAGGTCCGTGCCCTTGATCTTTCGGCGGAAAACGGCAATCGCCCGGTGCCAATAGATTTGCTGACGGCATCGGGCAGCGGACTTGACCCCGATATCTCGCCCGAAAGTGCCCGCTTCCAGATGGAAAGGGTCGCTAAAGCCAGAAACATCCCGCTCAATGATCTGGAGGAACTGGTTGCAGCCCATATTGAGGATAGAACCTTTGGGTTGATCGGAGAGCCGCGGGTCAATGTTCTGATGTTGAATCTGGCTCTGGACGAAATGTCGTCCTGATCCGATGGATTATTCCAAAAATACAGGGTATCGGGCTGTCTTTCGGCAGTCCGGTGCCCGGCAAAGACAGGTTCAGCGCGAGGCAGAGGAAATGCGCGCTGTCTGGCTCCGGAGCAAGGTGCTGTCAGTCTATCGGCGATTTATCCGGGTGATCCGCCGATGGTTCTGATATGACAGGATAAATACGAAAGGCTTTGATCGACGCAAGATGACCGACGAAGAGGACCGTCCATCCCCCGAAGCCCTGCTGGAACAGACCCGCAAGGATGATCGGGGCAAGCTCAAGATCTTTCTGGGTGCCTATCCGGGCGTCGGAAAGACCTATGCCATGCTTCAGGCCGCGCAGGAACGGCGGAAGGAGGGGCGTGACGTTATTGTCGGCATTGTCGAAACCCACGGGCGCGTGGAAACCGAAAACCTCTTGCGCGGTCTTGAAGCATTGCCGCGCAAGAGGCTTTTGCATCGGGGCCGTGTTTTTGGGGAAATGGACATTGACGCGATCATCTGGCGCAAGCCGGAAATCGCCCTTGTGGACGAACTGGCACACACCAATGTGCCGGGCAGCCGCCATGAAAAACGCTATCAGGATATCGATGAGCTGCTTGATGCCGGGATTGATGTCTATACGACGCTGAACATCCAGCATCTTGAAAGCCTGAACGATATTGTCGCCCGGATTTCACGTGTTCGCGTACGCGAAACCCTGCCCGACAGTTTCCTTGAAAAAGCCAATGAAATTGAACTGATCGATTTGCCGCCTGATGATCTGTTGCAAAGACTGCGCGATGGCAAGGTTTATGTCATCGATCAGGTGGGGCGCGCGCTCCGGCATTTCTTCAGCAAGGGAAATCTGACCGCACTTCGCGAACTGGCGATGCGTATTGCCGCCGAACGCATTGATGCGCAGATGCTGGAATATATGCGTACCCATGCGGTCAGCGGCCCATGGCCGACGCAGGACCGCCTGATGGTGTGCCTGAATGAAAGTCCGGTGGCCAAAAAGCTGGTGCGCACGGCCAAGCGGATGGCAGAACGCCAGCGTGTTCCGTGGATCGCCTTGCATGTCGAAACACCACGCGACGACCGGATGGCGAATGCCGAAAAAGATGACATTGCCGAAGCACTGCGTCTGGCGGAACAGTTGGGGGCGGAAATTGTCACGCTTCAGGCGGAATCCCATTTGGCACGCGAGATTTCCGCATTGGCGTCCAAACGCAATGTCACGCGTCTTCTGATCGGACGGCCAAGGCGAAGACGCTGGACCGGATTGTTGCGTGAAAATGTGGCGCGCAAGCTGCTTGAGAATGCCGAGGGTTTTGATGTTACGGTCATTGCCGCGGACGCGGATGAGAAGAAACGTTCGCTGATCTCGGACAATCCGTTCGAGCCCGGAAGCTGGCGATCACGCAGCCTTTCATGGGTCTTTGGCAGCGTTACTGTGGCAACCGCTGCCGCACTTTTTGCCGACCGCTATGTGCCGCTTGGCAATCTGTCCCTGATTTATCTTCTGGCGGTACTGTTAACTGCAATCCGTTGCGGCATGTGGCCGTCGATTGCCGCCAGTCTGCTGTCTTTCATTTCCTACAATTTCTTCTTCACTGTTCCCTATTACACGCTGTCGGTGTTCCATCATGAACAACTGATTACCATCGTATTTTTCCTGATTGTTTCTGTCATTGTTGGCAATCTGGCAGGGCGTCTGCGCCTTCAGGTCGACGCCATGAAAACCAGCGGCAAGCGCACGGCCAATCTATATGATTTCAGTCGCAAGATTGCAGCGGCGGCGTCGCTTGACGATGTTTTGTGGGCGGCTGTGCATCATGTGGCCGCGACGCTTGACTGCCAGTCGATGGTCCTGCAGCCGGGTGCGGACGGATCGTTGGAAATTACCGCAGCCTACCCGCCGGAAGACCAGTTGGGGCTAAAAGATTGGGGGGCCGCCGAATGGGCGTGGGAGCATTCCAAACCGGCCGGATGGCGATCGGAAACCCTGCCGACCGCAGAATGGCTATTCATGCCGGTGAATACCCCGCAGGGACCGCTTGGTGTTCTTGGTGTCCGTTTCAGGGAAGATGCGCGCACATTGGGGCCTTCCCAGCGTCGCCTGCTTGAGGCGCTTGTCGATCAGGTTGCGGTTGCTGTTGAGCGTACCCGTCTTGCGACCGATATCGAAGAAGCACGATTGCTGAGCGAGACCGAGCAGCTCCGCGCGGCACTTTTGTCTTCGGTATCACATGATTTGCGCACCCCACTGGTATCGATCATCGGGTCGGCGACGACATTATCAAGCTATGGCGACAGCATGGGAGAAGAGGATCGCGGGCAGCTTACCCAGACCATCCTTGAGGAAAGCGAACGTCTGAACCGGTTCGTCCAGAACCTTCTGGATATGACGCGGCTTGGCTATGGTGCCTTGCAGCCGAAAAAGGAATGGTCCGATCTGGCCGAGATCATCGGTCGTGCGGTTAAGCATGTCCGCAAATATGCCGGGACGCGATCCTTTGACGTGCAAATATCGCCCGATCTGTCCCCGATCCAGCTTGATCCGGTTCTGATCGAACAGGTTTTGTTCAATGTTCTTGATAACGCTGTAAAGCATACCGCCGAAAACGGTCGGATTACAGTAAGTGCCAACGCAGATAAAACACGGATGATGATTGAGATATCGGATAACGGGCGCGGTATCCCGGCCGAAGCCCGGCAGGCTGTTTTTGATGTTTTCTATCGTGTTCGCGCAGGCGATAGCCAGGTGGCGGGTACGGGGCTTGGATTGTCGATCTGCCGTGGTTTTATCGAGGCGCATGGCGGACGTATCGTTGCACTCGACGGGCCGCAGGGTGTGGGCACAACCATTGCCATAACCCTGCCGATGACCGCGATGCCGACGGTTGCAGAGGATGACGAGGATTTGCAGGATGGCAGTGCGGAAGGAAACTGACATGCACGATCAGGCGAAAGTGCTGATCATTGATGACGAACCGCAAATTCGTAAATTCCTGCGGATCAGCCTTGGCGCGCAAGGGTATGAGGTGATCGAGGCCGAGAACGGCCAGTCTGGTATCGAGAAATGCGCTCTTGAGACCCCGCATCTTGTCATTCTTGATCTTGGATTGCCTGATCTGGATGGGCAGGAGGTTTTGGCGAAAATCCGGGAATGGAGTGAGGTCCCGATCATCGTTCTTTCCGTGCGCGCCAACGAGGAAGAAAAAGTGACTGCCTTGGACCGTGGCGCAAACGATTACGTGACCAAGCCGTTCGGCATTGCCGAATTGATCGCACGGGTGCGGGTTATCTTACGCAGCCGCAAATCCGAAGACCTGACCAGTAGCGAGATTGTTTCGGGCGATCTGAAGATCGATCTGGCCGCGCACAGGGTTTTCAAGGGTGAGAACGAATTGAAACTCACCAAAAAGGAGTTCGCACTCCTGACCCTGCTGGCGCGTAACGCAGGCCGGATTGTGACCCATCAACATATTTTGCGCGAAATCTGGGGACCTGCGCAGGAAAGTGAAACTCATTATCTGCGTATCTATATCGGCCATCTGCGCCAGAAACTTGGCGATGATCCGTTGAACCCGACCTATATCGAAAACGAGCCGGGGGTTGGATACCGGTTTTGTTGATACCGAAACCTTCCAGACAGTTGAAAGTGTGCGAGAGCTTCCTTCTGTCGGTTTTCATAATTCGGGGATGCGACCATTCCAGTCTTAACTGGGCTGGTTATTCACGCAATAGCTTGATCCGCAGCCTTTGAGCGCTTCGGATGTGATGTCTTGCATCGGTATCGGCCTGATCGGCGTTGCCGGACCGGATGCTGTCGATAATGTTCTTATGTTCCTGATAGGCACTTTCGGGGCGGCCGTCATATTGAAGCGTCGTACCGCCCAGAAGCGCCATTGAATTCGATAAAGAATTAAGTGCATCAATAAGATAGCGATTGTTCGCCGTTCTATACAGCGCCTGATGAAACAGCCGGTTTGCTTCTGCAACTTTCACCGGGTCCTGCCCGTTTTTCAACATCAGTTCATTGAGATCTTCCAGTTCGGCGATTTCAAGCTCTGATGCGTGGCGCGCGGCATAGCGGGCGGCTGTTCCTTCCAAAACTTCGCGAATTTCATACAGTTCGATCACTTCGCGATGATCGAGTTCCTTGATGACGGCCCCGTGTCGCGGCATGTGGATCAGCAGACCATCACTTTCCAGACGCCGAATGGCATCGCGCACCGGGGTGCGGCTGATTCCAAACCTTTCAGCAACTTCCACCTCGCGGATTCGGGTCCCCGGCTTGAGTTCGCCATGCTGGATGGCTGCCAGAAGCTTTTGATAGGCAACTTCCCCACGGGGCTGGTGATCGGCGGAATCTGGGCTCATGAGAAGGCACCTGCTTTGTTCTGTCTGGTTTTTAACTTGACACAAGCATGCTGAAATCTCAAGGTTGGAGACAATTGTATACAAAAGTATCCATTAAAATACGAAAAGAGGTGGAGACGCCGTGAAAACTGAATCCGATCATTATGATGTCCTTGTCGCGGGCGGCGGGCAGGCGGGGCTGATTGCCGCGATCGTCGCTGCGGAAAAAGGCGCGCGCGTCTGTCTGCTGGAAGGGGCACCCAGAACCCATCGCGGCGGGAATACCCGCCATACCCGCAATTTGCGACCCATGCATATTGGCCCCTTGTCGGTTTTAAGCGGCACTTATGACGAGGCGGAATACTGGGATGACCTGATGCGGGTGACCAAGGGGAAAACCAACGAAACACTCGCCCGCATGACCCTGCGCCAATCGACAGAAGCCGTTGACTGGCTTGAGGCGCGCGGTGTGCAGTTCCAGCCACCACTTGGCGGAACCCTGCATCTGGGCCGAACGAATGCGTTCTTCATGGGCGGGGGCAAGCAACTGTTAAACGCCCTTTATCGGCATGCCGATAAGCTTGGCGTTGAAGTTCATTACGATGCGATGGTCACGTCCGTAGAGATTTCGGAAGGAAGATTTAAAAGCCTTCAGGTGGGTGATCACACCATTTCGGCAAATGCGTTCGTTGCGGCAGCCGGCGGATTTGAAGCGAATATCGAGTGGCTGAAAGAGGCATGGGGCGACATTGCCGAAAATTTCCTGATCCGGGGGACGCCCTATAATCGTGGTGATTTGCTGCGCATGCTGCTTGATGCCGGGGCCCGGCAGATCGGGGAACCCAATCAGTGCCATGCGGTGGCAATTGACGGGCGCGCGCCAAAGTTTGACGGCGGAATCTGCACGCGGGTTGACTGCGTGTCGCTTGGCATTGTGGTGAACAGGAATGCCGAGCGATTTTATGATGAAGGCGAGGATTTCTGGCCAAAGCGATATGCGATCTGGGGCCGCCTTGTTGCGGACCAACCTGATCAGGTGGCCCATGTGATTATTGACCAGAAGGCGCGCGGTGCCTTTATGCCCCCCGTTTTCCCGGCGGTGGTCGCCGATACGATTGGCGAATTGGCCCAAAAGATCGGTCTGGATCCCGCGACGCTTGAGAAAACCGTTGCCGACTATAACGCGGCGGTTCAACCGGGAAAATTTGATCATACCGAACTGGATGGGGTTCATACCAGCGGGCTTGTGGTGAACAAGACCAACTGGGCGCGGACACTCGATCATCCGCCATATAGCGCCTATTGCCTGCGGCCGGGCATCACATTCACCTATCTCGGGGTGGAAGTCAGCGAAAAGGCGCAGATGCAGATGGCCGACGGGACCGAAAGCCCGAACATCTTTGCTGCGGGTGAAATTATGGCCGGAAACGTTCTGGGCCAGGGATATCTTGCCGGGATTGGCATGACGATTGGAAATGTGTTTGGACGAATTGCAGGAAGGGAGGCTGCCGATTATGCGCTCAACCGATAAAACAACCGAAGCCGCCCGCGTGATGTCGATCTGCAATGCCTGCCGTTATTGCGAGGGACATTGTGCCGTTTTCCAAGCGATGGAACTGCGGCTGGAATTCAATTCCGATACGCTCGATTATCTGGCAAACCTTTGCCATAACTGCGGGGCCTGTTATCACAATTGCCAATATGCGCCGCCACACGAATTTCAGCTTAACGTTCCGGCCGCGATGGCGGAGCTCAGGCAGGAAAACTATGGCGTTTATGCGTGGCCGGGCTTTATGGGCAAGCTGTTTGCCAATAACGGTCTTTGGGTCAGTTTTCTGTCAATCGTTGTGATCACGCTTTTTCTGGGCGGAACGGCCATTCTAACCGGGGATGATTTCTTTTCAGCGCACGACAACGCATTTTACGGCGTGATTTCGCATGATGTCCTGGCCGCAATGTTTGGTGCGGTCGGTGGATTTGTGCTGCTTGCGCTGGTGGTTTCGATTGTTAAATTCTGGCGGACAATCAATTTGCCAGGTCCTTTCAGGCTTGATTATCCCCGCGTCATGCAGGGGATCAAAGATGCTCTTTCGCTGAAATATCTGGATGGTGGCAACGGGCAGGGATGCTCGTATCCAAGCGAAACGCCCTCTATGGCAAGGCGGTGGTTCCATCAGATGACATTCTGGGGCTTCATGCTGTGCTTTGCTGCCACATCGTCGGCCACGGTCTTGCATTATGGCTTCGATCTTCCCGCACCTTACGGGTATTTAAGCCTGCCCAAACTGTTTGGCATTCTGGGAGGACTTGGTCTTATTGTGGGGCCTGCGGGGCTGCTGATCCTGAAGGCCAGGGCAGATGCCGCCCCGAAAGGCAAAACGAACAAGGGTATGGATGTCAGTTTTCTGGTTCTGCTGTTTTTGACAAGTCTGACCGGACTTTGCCTGATGTTTGTGCGTGATACGCAATATGTCGGGGTGATGTTAAGCATCCATCTTGGTGTTGTGATGACGCTGTTTCTGTCCATGCCATATGGCAAGTTTGTGCATGGTTTTTATCGCCTGATCGCGCTGATTGTGTTTGCCGTCGAAAAGAACGATCACAAGCAGGTGGTGGGCGTTTGTCAGGACAAGAAAGCGGCCTGAACTTCTAAAGACAAAAGACCGGCACATGTCGTGCGGGTCTTTTGTCTGCAACATGAGGGATAGAACCGTCTAGCGTGGGAATGCAATCCGCACCTTCAGGCCAACACCGTCTTTGCCATCTTCAAGGGACATAACGGCCTGATGTGCGTCGGCAACTTCTTTGACAATAGCCAGACCAAGGCCACACCCTTGTCCGTTTTGCTCATCAAGGCGTACGAAACGTTCCAGAACCATGTCGCGGTCTTTTTCCAGGATGCCGGGGCCGTTGTCTTCAACCTCTAAAATCGGACCGACAGCAACGCCGCGACCAATGACGCGAACCGTAACAATCTTACCGGGAGTGCCATAAACAATGGCATTGTCGATCAGGTTGCCAAGCATTTCCTGAAGCAGAACTTCGTTTCCTGTTTCAATTTCACAGTTCATGCCCTCGCTTTGATCGTCGAAGCCAAGATCAATATCGTGGCGGATTGCGTGGCGAACCATCCCGGATGTCACCGAGGCGGCAAGGGCCAAGAGATCTGTCTTTTCGTAGCGGACAGCCTTTCGGCCTTCCGGTGATACCCGCGCGAGATTCAGAAGCTGGTTGGCAAGTCTGGCGGTCTGGCGGGTTTGACTGACGATACGCTCAAGCGCTTGGCGGTCTTGTTGGTCGCTGGCATTGCGCAAAGCCCATTCTGCTTCGGCTTGGACGGTTGCAAGCGGGGTGCGCAATTGGTGAGACGCATCGGCGATGAAACGCTGATTGGCCGTGATTGAACTTTCCAGACGCGCCAAAAGTGCATTCAGAGATCGGACAACCTCGGTGACCTCCTTGGGCATGGCATGGCGAATTGGCCGTAAATCGTCAGTTGATCTGCGGCGGATTGCCTGTTGAAGGCGTCTTAAGGGGGCAAGTCCGCGTGAAACGCCGATCCACGCAAAAACGCCGCCTAGAAACATTAAAACCAGAAAATCAGTGGTCGATCCCAGAAGTTCTTCATAAATCAGATTGTCGCGTTCACGACGGGTCTGGCTGACATCAATGGTGACCCAGCCATAGATGTTCGACGACGGATTGGAAACCAGATATTTCATGGTTACCGCGCGTACGTCCTCGTTGCGATAGTGTGCGTTATAGAAATGGGGGACACCCGGTTCCAAAGTAATGCCATCGGGCAGTCGCGGCAGACCAGAATCCCCGGTCACAAACGCCCCGTCCGGACCCTGCACCCGGTAATAAGTGTTTTCGCGGGTGAACTGCTCCAGCAGCAGCTCGATATCACGCGATAGCAAATCGCCTCTTGAATTGATTGCGTGTTCTGAAATCGTTACCGCCAGTGCAATCAGGAGCCTGTCCTGAATACGATTGGCCATTTCGCTGACGGTAAGATAGTTTTTGGCCAACAGCCCGAATGCCAGCATTAATCCAGGCAGCAAAAGCCAGCGCAGGAGCCTTGCGCGCAATGATGTTGATGTGGCGGCAGAGTTTTCGGTCATTCGTCGATCATATAACCAAGCCCACGAATAGTCCGGACTTCGACATCCCCTGATGCAATCTTTTTACGCAGTCTACTGATGTAAAGTTCGATTGATTTTACGCTGGCCTCATCATCAAAGCCAAACAGATGCAGGGCGATTTTTTCCTTGCTGATCACTTGGCTTACATTCAGCAACAGGATTTCCAGCACACCACGTTCGCGCGGCGTTAGTGAAACAGGTTGCCCATCAATCGTGACGGATCGGTCGACTGAATTGAATGTCAGCTTTCCAATCGAGACGCTTGGATTACGCTGTCCGATATTGCGTCGTAGAAGTGCGCGGGCACGGGCTTCGAGTTCAGATAACTCGAACGGTTTGACCATATAATCGTCTGCCCCGGCATCCAGACCAGCGACACGTTCATCCAGATTGCCGCGCGCGGTCAGGATCATGACGGGCAAATTGATTTTGCGCGCGCGCACGGTTTTCAGAATTTCAATCCCGTCCAGTCCCGGAAGCGACAAATCGAGAATCAGCAGATCGAAGGTTTCTTGCAGGACAAGTCGAAGAGCATCTTCACCATCATGAACCAGATCGACAGCATGATCGGTCTGCCTTAGGGCGGCAGCGATTTTGTCAGCCAGAACAAGGTTATCTTCTACGATCAGGATACGCATTCTGCCTAAATAACACCGAATACGACTTCGAAAATTAAAAATTTGACCCTAGACAGCAAACTGACAGCTTTTTCGTTTAGATTTTGCGTCATAGGCAAACGGCACTCCCGGCAACGACCGGTCAGAAGAACAATAACAGCCGACAGCCTGAATGGGAGGAAATCGACACTTGATGCATGTCTGTGCGTCACGCGCTTCTTCCTTCCGTTCGAGAGAAAACAACCGTTATGGAGGGAAAGCCCAATGTCATGGGGAAAAACCGTTAATCAATCATTCAAGACCGCGTGTGCGGCTGCGGCAATTGCTTTTGGCTTTGCCGGTACAGCAACCGCACAGGATGCCGACTTTGCCGGGGATCGTGTCGAACTGATTATTCCGTTCGGTGAAGGTGGGGGGACTGATACCTGGGGACGGTTCTGGGCACCGTATTTCAGTGTCTTTCTGCCGGGAAACCCGACCGTTGTCGTCAAGAACATTCCGGGCGGTGGTTCGACTTCGGGGGCGAACCAGTTTGAAGCCCGTGCCAAACCTGATGGATTGACCGCTATCGGAACTTCCGGCTCAACCCAGTTTCCGTATCTGTTGCGCGACAAACGCGTGCAATATGAAATGCGTGACTGGCGCGTGGTTTTGGCTTCGCCGACGGGGGGGGTTGTTTATGTGAATTCCGATCTGGGTCTTAAGTCGGCTGCTGACATGAAAGCACTTGAAACCGTCAAGTTGCGTTATGGAAGTCAGGGCGCGACGTCCCTTGATCTGGTTCCGTTGCTAGCGTTTGAGCTGCTGGGACTTGATGTCGATGCCGTGTTTGGCATGAAAGGCCGCGGGGCCGGTCGTCTTGCCTTTGAGCGTGGCGAAGTCAATATCGATTACCAGACTTCGTCGGCTTTTATTAACAACGTTACACCACTTGTTGATATCGGCAGCGCCGTTCCGCTGTTCTCGTGGGGGGCGATCGACGATGACGGCAATATCGTGCGCGATCCTTCCTTCCCCGACCTGCCAAGTTTCCCCGAAGCATACGAAATGATGAAGGGTGAAAAACCTTCAGGTCCCGCCTGGGATGCTTACAAAGCCTTTTTCATTGCCGGTTTCCCGGCTCAGAAAATGGTCTTCCTGCCAAAAGATACGCCTGAGGAAATCGTGCAGGCCTATCGTGAAGCGGCACAGGCAGCAACCGAAGATGAAAGCTTTCTTGCTGATCGACAGGCAACGCTTGGCGAATACAAACAGATCGTTGGCGAGCCTGCAGAGCGTATTTTCCGCACGGCTGTGAACGTTCCAGAGGAAGCCCGTGAGTGGGTGCAAAAATGGCTGACCGATAAATACTCGGTTCAGTTCTAACTGAAAATCTGAAGTCTCCCGTTTCCTGATCGGGGTGGCCTTGTCCACCCCGCTTTTTTCACCCTGCGACTGTCTGGTCGTTTCAAGGGAACGGGCGAACTTTGTCTTTTGACGGAGTTTCCTGATGCTTGATGCAATGATGACGGCACTGTCTCATTTCGCGCAGCCAACCCATCTGATGTATCTTTTGCTGGGGGTTGGAATGGGCATGATTGTCGGCATTCTGCCCGGTCTGGGCGGAATTGTCGGGCTGTCTCTTCTGTTACCCTTCATTTATGGCATGGACCAGATTTCGGCACTTGCCATGTTGATCGGTCTTGTTGCTGTTATCCCGACCTCGGATACCTTTACATCTGTCTTGATGGGGATACCGGGATCAAGTGCATCACAAGCAACAGTTCTTGATGGTTTTCCTTTGGCCAAAAAAGGCCATGGTGCCCGTGCGCTGGGGGCTGCATTTTCGGCATCCTTGGTCGGGGGACTGGTGGGTGCTGTTATCCTGACCGGCTTTGTCGTGATCGCGCGGCCTCTGATCCTGGCATTTGGTTCGGCCGAACTCTTTATGCTTGCTGTTCTTGGTCTGTCGATGGTCGGCGTTCTTGCCGGTAAAAGCCTGCCCAAGGGCGTGATTGCTGCAGGCCTTGGCTTACTGCTGGGTGCACTTGGTGCGGCTCCGGCCACCGGCGAACTCCGCATGAGCTTTGACTCTGTTTATCTGATGGATGGTCTGCCACTCGTCATTGTCGGGCTAGGCATGTTTGCGTTCCCTGAAATCATCGACCTGTGCCGGCAAAATCGATCTATTTCTGATAAGGGCACCCTTGGTCTGGGATGGCGCGACGGCGTTCGGGATATGATCCGTCACAAATGGTTGTGCCTGCGTTGTGCCGGTCTTGGCAGTATTGTCGGGGCCCTGCCTGGGCTTGGCGGAAGTGTTGTCGACTGGATCGCCTATGGCCATGTCGTCCAGACCGCAAAAGACAAATCGCAATTCGGCAAGGGCGATATCCGTGGTGTTCTGGCACCGGAAAGCGCAAACAATGCCAAGGAGGGCGGCGGGCTTGTTCCCACCTTGCTGTTTGGTATTCCCGGATCGGGCAGCATGGCCGTTTTTCTTGGCGGTATGGTCCTGATTGGTCTTGAAGCCGGCCCAGCAATGGTCGGGCGCGATCTTGATATCACCTACACGATCATCTGGTCGCTTGCGATTGCCAATGTGGTTGGTGCTGGTGGTGCATTGCTGATTTCGCCTTTCGTCTCGCGCCTGACGACAATCAAATACGGTTACCTTGCGCCGTTCATGATTACGGTCATCTGCTTTGCTGCGTTTCAGGCGACGCGTTCCCTTTCCGATATGATCGCCTTGTTGGTGCTTGGTGTTCTTGGCGTGCTGATGAAACGCTTTGGCTGGCCTCGCCCGGCGTTTCTGATTGGTTTTGTGCTCGCATCCAACACGGAAACCTATCTTTATCAGGCCCTGCAATTCTACAACTGGGAATTCTTGACCCGTCCAGGTGTGGTAATTATCGCGGCTCTGACAGTCATTTCCGTTCTTATGGGGATGCGAAAACACCCGGTAAATCCGGTTGAAGAAGAAGAAAGCAGCCATTCCCACAATCCGAAACGCTGGCCGCAAATCCTGTTTGCGGGCGTGCTTCTGGCGTTCTTTGCGTTCGGAATTTGGGATGCAACGCAGCATTCCTTCCTTGGCAGTGTCTTTACCGGTGCGGTTTCGGTGGTGATGTTTGTCGTTTCGGCGATTTTGATCTGGCAATTGATTGTATCGCCACCGTCGCATGCGGCCAATTTTGATCATGAATTTGACCTTGAACATCAGGACGTGAAGCCGACCGCAGGTCTTTGGCACTACGTTCTTTGGGTTGCCGGAATGGTTGCAGCAACCGCCGTGTTTGGGTTCCTGATTGCGATTACCGGGTTCTTCATGGCCTTCCTTCGGGTCAAGGCAAAGGCATCGTGGCTTCGGACGTTGCTTTTAACCGGGCTTGCGATTGGCGGGCTTTGTGTTCTTGCGTGGTCACTGGTTCTCGATTTCCCGGCCGGGATGCTTCAGGACCTGATTGAACTTCCCTGGCCGCTGGGGTGATCGACATGAAAAATACCGTGATTGTGAATGACCAACATGCCGTTCCCTGCGTGATGATGCGCGGCGGGACATCAAAAGGGCCGATCTTTCTGGCCAGTGATTTGCCCGAAGACGTTGCCGCGCGTGATCGCCTTTTGCTTGCTGCGATGGGGTCACCAGACAAACGTCAGATTGATGGAATTGGCGGTGCCGATACGTTAACCAGCAAATCATGCATTGTTGCGCCGTCCAGCCGACCGGATGCGGATGTCGAGTTCCTGTTTGCCCAGGTCGCCATCGACAGGGCAGAGGTTGACGTTAATCCAAATTGCGGGAACATGACCGCAGCAGTTGCCCCGTTTGCGATTGAGGCCGGTTTGGTACCGGTTACAGGGGATCAAACGCTGGTCCGCATTTACAATAAAAATGTTGGCGCGTTGGTTGATGTGCTGGTTGCAACACCGGGCGGAAAGGTGACCTATAGCGGGGATGCGGCGATTGATGGCGTGCCCGGGACAGCGTCCCCGCTGATATTGCGGTTCAAGGATATCATGGGCAGCAAAACCGGTCGGCTCCTGCCAACGGGGAAACCGATCAACTATATCGACGGGCTTGAAGTGACCTGTATTGATGTAGCGGTTCCGATGGTGATGTTTCGCGCCCGCGATCTTGGAATAACGGGGAACGAAACAAAGGCACAGCTTGACGGCAATGCAGAACTGATTGCACGGATGGAAGCCGTGCGCCGCAAAGCATCGGAACTGATGGGGCTTGGCGATTGTACCGGCAAGGTTGTTCCGAAAATGGCCATTCTGTCCGAGCCGACAAAAGGTGGCGATATTACATCGCGCTATTTTGTGCCGCATAATTGCCATGCGACCCATGCGGTGACCGGCGCGATTTGTGTTGCCAGTTGCGCATCACTTTCAGGAAGCATCGTTGATGGTATGATCAGTCTCAAGGCCTTGCCGCAACAGTGGATTCAGATTGAACATCCAAGTGGCATGATTGCAGTTGAACTTACCATCGAAGGATCGGGGCCAAATCTTTCGGTGATTTCCGGCGGGGTGATCCGCACCGCACGCCGGTTGTTTGAAGGTCGGGTTCTTGTTCCTGAAAATATTCTGACGGAGGTTTAGGGTCGTGGATGTTCTTTTATTGCCGGGCGACGGGATCGGACCGGAAATTACGGCTGTCACCCGCAATGTGCTTGAGGCATTGGACCGTTCATTTTCGCTGGGGCTAAAATTTACCAGCGAAGATGTCGGATTTGCATCATTGGAAAAACACGGTGCCACCATTACCCCGGAATTGATCGAGCGTGCCCGCAAGGCCGATCTGACCATTCTGGGGCCGGTTGATACCGCGCATTATCCTCCGGCAGATCAGGGGGGGATCAATCCTTCTGCGGCATTGCGCATCAATCTTGATCTGTATGCCAATGTAAGGCCTTCGAAGGTGTTTGAAGGTCTTCCTGCTTTGGCCCGGAATATGGATCTGGTGATTGTGCGTGAAAATACAGAAGGTTTTTATGCCGATCGCACCATGTATGCGGGCACCGGCGAGGTGATGCCAACCCCTGATCTTGCGCTGGCGATGCGCAAGGTGACGCGTCAGGGAAGTTACCGGGTGTCGGCATTTGCTGCGCGCCTTGCAGCCAAACGTCGCGGGCATCTGACCATTGTGCACAAAGCCAATGTTTTAAAGCTTAGTGACGGTCTGTTTTTATCCGAAGCAGAGAAAGCAGCAGCCGAGCAGGGCGGACTTACGGTTCGCGAAGAACATGTTGATGCGATGGCATCACTTCTGGTCAGAACGCCAGATGCGTTTGACGTGATTGTAACGACCAACATGTTTGGTGACATCCTTTCGAATGAGGCGGCGGAGCTGGCCGGTGGGCTTGGGCTTTCCGGGTCACTCAATGTCGGGGATGAAAATGCGATTGCGCAGGCATCGCATGGTTCAGCCCCCGATATTGCAGGCAAGAATATCGCCAACCCCGTATCGCTTTTGCTGTCGACCGTTCTGCTTCTGGATTGGAAGGGGGCAGAAGCTGGCCGCAGCGATTTGCAGCAGGCTGCAAACAGGCTGGATAAGGCAATTGCCGAAATGCTGAAAAATCCGGACACGCGAACAGCAGACCTTGCCGGATCATTGTCTTGTCGTGATTTTGGTTCGATTTTGGCCGATAGGCTTCGCTGAAAACTTATAAAAAGAGCCCCTGCCGCAATGCGGACAGGGGCTTTCGAAACTTCAGTTGAAGCGCAATTCTATTCGACAATGTGATTGAGGGCTTCGACGAGACATAGAAGCGCCATGGATTGGCCATAGCCGGTAGGGTGCAGGGGGATGTTCTTGTAGAATTCAAGGTCATGTCCCATGCGGGTGCCGTAGGAAACCTGTTGCACGACACCATTACTGTCGATGTTTTCGAGCACGGCATGCAGAGCCTTTTGACCAGCCGTTTTCCAGCTTTCGGGGCCAAGGCCCAGCCGATATCCTTTGAGCAGCGCATAACCGATTGCAGAGGTTGCCGAGATTTCCTCGTAAGAAGTTGGATCGTCGACCAGTGTGTGCCAAGTACCGTTTTGGGTCTGATAGTCGATAAGGCTTGATAGCTGTGCCTTGACAACCCACAGCAGATAGCGGCGTGTGGCGGCATCAAGATCGGCAAGATCAATCAGATCGAGTATTCCCGCCGAAATCCATGAATTGCCACGTGCCCAGCGCGCACGGGCGAAATTGTGATTTCCATCGAAGGTCCAGCCATGAAACCACAGGCCGGTTTCGGGTTCGCAAAGATAGTGGGTGTGGACCAGAAACTGGAATTTGGCTTCGTCGATCAGGTCTTTTCGGCCGGAAGCCTGACCGTAGGATGCCAGAAACAGGGCGAGCATGAACAGGGTATCGTCCCACAGTTCGCCGTTATTGATCTTGTCTGAAACATCGTGCTGGAACCCGCCGGACGTGGTGCGCGGGGCGTCTGCGATCAGGCGGTTTGCCCAATCGTCAAGAACAGGTTCCCATCGAGGATCCCGGGTCTGCTGCCATAGAATGGACAGGGCCAGCATGGGGGCTGTCGTGTTCACATTCTGGGGCGGCAGGCCCCGGGAAAGCTGTTTTTCGTACCAATTTTCCAGAATGCTCCGCGCTTCTGCGTCTCCGGTCTGGAGCCAGAGTTGCGCAATTCCGTACAGACCGACACCCTGTGGCCATTCCCAACTATCGAAACTGACATAATCACCTGCCGTTCCATCAAGGTTCGGCTCGTTGAATTGTCCTTCGTCTCGCAGGTTACGTAAGCCTGTCACTATCTGAGAGATTTTCTCTTTCAATTCGTGGTGAAGGCTGACGGTATCGGTTCCCATTATTATGTCTCGCTGTTTTTTCTGAAGGAATTTGGTGGCGCGGAGCGGAAAATTATTCGGTTTCGAGAATCTGGGTCAGAAGACCGCCGAAATCCGGATCGTTGCGGTACTCGTCAAGCAGCGGCATGACTTTTTCGCGGAAGGGGGCCTGATCCGGGGAGACAAAGGTCACCCCCATCTTTTCTGCTTCTGCGGTTGAATCCTTGACGGCCTGGTCCCAAAGCGCACGGAAGGATTCAGTCGCGTTTAGAGCAGCTTCCTTGACGATGGTGTTCTGTTCGTCGGTGAGTTTTTTTGCAGCCGCGTTGGAGATCACCAGGAAGTCCGGAATGCGAAGATGTTCGTCCTGCGAATAGAATTTGGCGACTTCGCCGTGACGACCGATGGTCAAAGCCGTGACGTTGTTTTCCGCACCATCAATCACGCCCATTTGCAGGGCCGTATAGATTTCGGCGTAGGGCATCGGTGTCGGGGAGCCCCCCATCATTTCGACCATGCGGATCGAGCTGTTGGAGTTCAGAACCCGGATTTTCTGGCCTGCAAGATCTTCTGGCGTATTGATCGGTTTATCGGTGGTATAGAACGAACGTGCGCCGCTGTCGAAGAAGGTCAGGCCAACAAAGCCGCTGCCTTCTGTGGCGTTATAGACCTCGTCTGCGACCGGTCCGGTCATGACGCGATAGAAATGGTCTTCGCCCTTGAAAATATAAGGCAGGGTGAATGCCTTGAACACCGGGTCAAAGTTTTCGAGGTTGCCTGCACTGACGCGGGTCATGTCAACCGCACCGTTCTGAAGCTGTTCGAGGACTTCGCGCTCGGACCCCAGAACCGCATTTAAGAACAGCTGAATGGTAACTTCGCCGTCTGTACGTTCTTTGACTTCATCAGCAAATTGTTGCAGGGCGGTGCTGGTCGGATGGTCCGCCGACAGCGAATTGGCCAGAGTCAAACGTGTTTTGGCCTCTGCCTGGCCGACCGCAAGAGTGGCAATTGCTGTTAAGGTCAAGGCAAGTTTCTGATATTTCATTGTTTTCCTCCCTTGGATTTTTTTCCGCCCGATTGGCGGTGACGAAAATGTCACCGCATTTCATCGATGACATGTGGATAAAACTGTCATTGTGAAAATAAAATTTCCATATGTAATAAATTTTCATTTTCGGACAGCCAAGCAAGCATGAGGAAGCCGCGCGAAAGGAGCGTTGGCATTCACGTTTGGGACAGATTGTGCGCCAATATCTTTGATGTCAGAGATTTGTCCGGGTTTGGTAATCTTTTGAATGTGATGGAGCGCAGTTTGGCTGCGCAGCGCCGGTTGCATCATCCTGCTTTAACGTGTAAGCCCGGTTCTGAAATGTTTGTGAAAATAATTTTCAGATTGCAGATATTGTTTTCACATCGCATGGTCTGGGGATAATCGAAATAAAAAGAATGCCTGTCTGCGCCAGGCAACTTCGACGGAGGAAACGCGAAGTGTTGCAATCTCTCAAGCATGGTATTGAGCGCCTGCTGCTGGTGATTATTTCAATCACGCTGTGCTGCATGGTGGTCCTGATGCTGTGGCAGGTTTTCACCCGCTATGTGCTGGCAACGCCTGCCTTGTTCACGGAAGAAACGCTTCGATTTACGATGATCTGGATGGCGCTTCTGGGGTCGGCTTACTGTTTTGGCAGCCGTAAACATCTGTCGCTTGATCTGCTGGTTTTTCTGGGGCCGATGTGGTGGCGCAAAGGGCTGGCGATGCTGAACGGGGTTATTTCCATCGCATTTGCCAGCTTTACGATGTTGATCGGTGGCTGGGGGGCAAGCATGTCGGCAATGGCGCAGCTTTCGCCGATCATGCAGATCCCGATGGGGATGGTTTACCTTGCGGTTCCGGTGTCGGCGGGCCTGATCATTCTGTTGCAGGCCCTTAATATTATTCTGATCGGTCTGGGCCAACTGGCACCGGTTGAAGAAGTGCAGGAGACAGTTTGAAATGGATGCGCTTGTTGATTTCATGCTTGATCCTGCGGGTGCGGCAATCGTTCTGTTTGCGCTGTTTTTCGGCCTTCTTGCCCTTGGAACGCCTATTTCGATTGCAATTGGTGTTTCCTCGGTTGTGACGGGCTTTGCCTATTTGCCATCAAGCGTGATCAGTTTCGTCAGCGCCCAAAAGATGTTTTCGGGCATCGACAGTTTTACGCTTTTGGCCATCCCGTTTTTTGTGCTGGCGGGGAACATCATGAACAAGGGCGGTATTGCAATCCGCCTGATCAATCTGGCGAAATTGCTGGGCGGGCGTATGCCCGGTGCATTGGCCCATACCAATGTGCTGGCCAATATGCTGTTTGGCTCGATTTCCGGGTCGTCCATTGCTGCTGCGGCCGCCGTCGGCGGGGTTATGGGGCCGTTGCAACGCAAAGAGGGGTATGACCCTGCGTTTTCGGCTGCGGTCAACATTGCATCGGCACCCACCGGTATTCTGATCCCGCCAAGCGGACCGTTAATCCTGTTTTCGTTGGTGTCGGGTGGGACGTCGATCTCGGCCCTGTTTCTTGGCGGGTATCTTCCGGGCATCCTGATGGGGCTATCGGTCATGATGGTCATTACCTTTTTTGCCGTGCGCCGCGGATATCGCACGGAAGGTAGTGTCGGCTGGTCGGAAATACTGCATGTGACCTGGCAGGCCCTGCCGCCTTTATTGATGATTATCCTGGTCATTGGCGGCATTGCGATCGGGGCTTTTACCGCAACAGAAGGTGCGGCGGTTGCCGTGCTTTATTCATTTGTTCTGTCGTTGATGTACCGGATGGCAAGCTTGCAGGAATATCTGGAAGCTTTGAAATCGTCGGCGGTTACGAGTTGTTCGATCCTGTTTCTGATCGCGGCATCGGGCATCATGTCCTATGTCATGACGATTGCCGGGATTCCCGATGTCATTGCCGAGACCATTCTGACCTTTGACAATCCCATTGTGATTTTGCTGGTGATGAATGTCTGCCTGCTGATCATCGGGTTTTTCATGGATCTGACGCCGGCAGTGTTGATTTTTACCCCGATCTTTTTGCCGATTGCGACCGAGATCGGCATTCATCCGGTGCATTTGGGCATCATCATGATCTTTAACCTTGGGGTCGGGTCGATGACACCACCGGTCGGGAGCGTCCTTTTTGTCGGGTGTGCGGTTGCCAATCTGCGCATTGATCAGGTGGTAAGGCCGATCCTGCCGTTCTTCTTTGCGACATCGGCGGCCTTGCTTCTGACCACTTATGTCCCCTGGATCACGTTGGCATTGCCGCGTTTCCTTGGGCTAATGTGACGTTCACCCATACCTAATCCTATCCAAGCGGAGTTATATCATGAATGCGTTCTCGCTGAGCGGTCGAAAAGCTTTGGTAACCGGCGCCAATGCCGGAATAGGGCAGGCTATTGCCGTCGCCATGGCACGCGCAGGTGCGGAAGTTGTCTGTGCAGGACGGCGAAGCTGCGGCGAGACGGTTGCAATGATCGGTGATGCGGGTGGTGTCGCAGGCGAAGTCATTGTTGATTTTGCTGATCCGATGGCAGGGGCGGCCCTGTTTGAAGGGGCCAATATCGACATTCTGGTCAATAATGCGGGGATTATCCGCCGCGCCGATTGCATCGATTTTACCGAAGAAGACTGGGACGCCGTTATGGATGTGAATGCCAAGGCGGTGTTCTTTACCTCGCAGGCGTTCGCCAAGGAGGTCTTTGCGCGCGGTGGGCAGGGCAAGATTGTGAATATCGCGTCGCTTTTATCGTTTCAGGGGGGCATTCGGGTTCCGTCCTACACCACATCCAAGCATGGTGTGGCCGGTTTGACCCGTATTCTGGCAAATGAATGGACGGCACGCGGTATCAATGTGAATGCGATTGCGCCGGGCTATATCGCGACAAGCAATACACAGGCGTTGCGTGATGATCCTGATCGGTCTGCGGCCATTCTGGAACGTATTCCGGCCGGGCGTTGGGGACGTCCTGATGATATCGCGGAAACAGCGGTTTATCTGGCAGCGCCCGCGTCTGACTATGTTTCAGGTGCCATTTTGAATGTTGATGGTGGCTGGCTTGCGCGATAGGGCGGTTTGTGGCGCCCTGATTACGTTTGGCCGGTCATGTCTGTCAGCGTAGTTTTGCCGGTGGCGGGCCGACGCTTTCGCGATTAATGAGCTCGCACGCCAATTCGATCCGGCGTGCGGGCATTTCAATATCGGCATTGGTCAGTCGGCAGGTTTCAATCAGCAGATCGAGCGACAGCGCGCCGACTGTCTGCATCGGAATTTTGACCGATGTCAGCGCGGGTGACATGTATTGGCCCTGGGGCAGGCCATCAATGCCGACCACAGAAACATCTTTCGGGACGTTGTAGCCCTTGGCTTGCAGGGCGGAAACAGCGCCGACTGCCAGGATATCGCCAGCAGCGACAATGGCGCTGAAAGAAAGGTTGCTATCGATGACCTCAGTAATGCGCTGGCTGGCAGCTTCGGCGGTCCAGTCGTCGATATCAATCACATAGTCGGGATTGTAATGTTCGGCCATGGCGTCGCGCCATCCTTCGAAGCGGCGCTGAATCGTGCGCCTGCCGGGGCGATTGAGAAACAGGATATGGCGGTGTCCCTGATTGATAAGATGTTTGGTCGCCAAGGAGGCCGCCGATCGATTGCACGGCGTGACCGAGCTTAGCTGCATTTCCGGATCGTCACCATTGACCAGGACGGCAGGCATATCCGAGGCGCGCACATAATCGAGTGTCGCATCATCGACGGAAACAAGCAAAAGACCGATCAAATCCGGGGCCTGTGCCGCGTTGTAGAGGTCTTCGAAGCGTTGGTTGGGCTGATAGATGTAAGATTCTATGCGGATGTCCCGGCTTTCGGCGCGTTCGCGAACCCCTTCGAGAACATACATGGTGAACTGGCTGCGTTTGAAATCGATCATGGCTTCTTGCGAGGAAACAATCAGGACCTTTTGCCCGGCAGTGGTGCTTGAAACGGCGTAGTTCATTTCAATGGCCGCAGCCCGGATTCTGGAGGCGAGATGTTCCCGGACATAGCCATTGCCGCTTAGGGCGCGTGATACGGTTGCTGTAGAAACCCCAAGACGCGAGGCGATGTCGCTTATCTTCGTGCGTCCGCTAACTGCCATGTTTTTCCCTTTCCTGATTCTCATCAGTTTGTGGAATTTATTTACATATTGCACGAAAAATTTCTTGATGTGATGTTTTTTCTTGTGTGGAACAGGAAGCCATCTTCCTGCTTCTGCGAATTTATAAAGTGCGTCACCGATCAAAACGGTGGCTGAACGTGCAGGAACATCCTTAGGAGATATCCCGTGGCTATGGAACAACGCTATGGTGCCGGTCCCGATCAGATCGATGGAATGAATACGACCCAGTTGCGCGAGAATTTTATGGTCGAGCGTCTCTTTGTGCCGGGTCAGATCAGCTTTGCGTATACTCATTTTGATCGGATGATTGTCGGTGGTGCCGTTCCGGGGGAAAAGGCGCTTGGCTTTGGCGATGGCAAAGATGTCGGGACGAACCTGTTCTTTGATGCGCGCGAAATGGGCATTGCAAACCTTGGCGGTGCGGGCTGGATCGAGGTGGACGGAACGCGGTATGAGCTTGCAAACCGCGATGTTCTCTATATCGGCCGTGGTGCCGAAACCGTTTCGCTGGGCAGTGATGATGCCAAAAGCCCGGCACGTTTTTATATGAATTCGGTCCCGGCGGGGCATTCAGTGCCGACGCGTCTGATCACGCGTGCGGAATCGAAAATCCTTGAGATGGGGGATGCCGAGAAAAGCAATCGCCGTTCCCTGGCGATGTATATTCATCCAGAGGTCGCGCCATCCTGTCTGTTGCTGATGGGCATTACCGATCCGGCGAAGGGTTCGGTCTGGAACACCATGCCGCCGCACCTGCATGAGCGCCGCATGGAGGCCTATTGCTATTTCGATCTTTCGGATGAAGACCGGGTTATGCATTTCATGGGGCGCCCGGATAATACCCGTCATCTGGTTGTGGCAAATGGCGATGTCGTGTTGTCGCCGGCCTGGTCCATTCATATGGGGGCCGGTACCGGGCCGTATGGTTTCGTGTGGGGCATGACCGGGGAAAATCAGGAATATACCGATGTTTCGCCGGTTGCCATTAAGGAGCTGCGTTAAGTCATGCTGCTTAAATCCGGAGCATCCGTTCCTTATTGGCAGGTCACGTCGCTTGAGGAACGGGCATATGATGTGGCGGATATGCCGATGGAAGGCGAGATGGATTCAACCTTTTTCCTGACAAAGGAGAAGAACTTCATCCCGCATACCTATCCCTGCCGGACAGCCTATATTGCCGAACGCCGGGGCAAAGAGATTTCCGAATTGCCGTTCCCTGACTGGCGCATGGCGCGTAACATTTTGCCAGGCGGGTCACCGTTTCTTGATCTTTCGGGGTTCTGGTTCCGGGCAACCCATATTCAGGGATGGGCGAGAACGGCGATCAATGCCAAGGATGCCGGACCTGCGCGGTTGCGATTGGGCATTTGTGGTGCCGCGCGTGTGTATGTGAACGGGGTGGCGGTTGCGTGGCTTTCGCCCGCGACCCGGAATGCCATGGACGAGGTCGAGTTTGAGGCCAATCTGAATCAGGGCCACAACGAGGTTGCCGTCCAGTTCGAAGATCTGTGCGAGCGCGATGCGGTTATCCGTATTGCCCTTACCTGGATTGACGGCCCAAAGGCAGAGGCGGGGAATTGTTTTCCGGCGGAACCTGAGGCCGTATCTGCGGTCGAGGCGGCTGTTGATGCCATGCATCTTGATCGTAAATTCTATGACAGTGATGATATCTGGCTTGTCATGCCGGTGCCGTTTCCGGACAAGGTTAGCGGCCGGGTCAGGGTTGCCGGTCATTTCATGTCGCATGATCATGATGATGTGACGTTTGAAATTCCCGTGGGGGCAGATCGTGTACGTCTGGCATCGTCGAACGATTTTCCGGCAGATTACCGGTATTTCGGATTTGCGTTCCTGTGCGGCGATTTTGCATCCGAAGCGCGGCTTGGTGCGGAGGTCAGTTGGCGTTCTGTAACCGGGCCAGCACCGGAGAGTCTTGAGGCTCGCATTGCCGAAAGCCTTGCATGGATTGCAAAGAACGGTGAAACCGATACCGAAACCGCACTTGCCTGTGCGGCCGTCGGGGATGAGGAGGCGTTGGCGCGTGCCGAGGCAATCATCAACACGGCTTTGCCGGGGATCGAGCAGTGTTTTGACTGTGCTGATTTTGCGCTGGTTCCGCTTTTGTGGACGCGCATTGTGTTTGCGGATCGTCTACCTGCATCTTTGGTCGCGCGTATCGATGCCGCTATTCTTGAATTCCGTTACTGGATGGATGAGCCGGGCAACGATGTTCAGTGGTATTTCTCGGAAAACCATGCATTGTTGTTCCATACTTCTGCCTATCTGGCCGGTAACCTGTTGCCGCAGTCACATTTCCGGCGCGCTGATCGCAATGGCACCGCGCAGAAACAGGCGGGCTTTGAGCGTCTGATGGCGTGGTTCGATCATTTCGAAGCGGCCGAAATGGCGGAATTCAATTCCGGAACCTATTTCCCGATTGATCTTAAAGGGCTGGCGGCCCTGTTTGCGCTTGCACCCGACGAAGTCATTCGGAAACGGGCATCTGGTGCCATTACCCGACTGATCACCATGATTGCCAATTCGGCGCATCACGGCGTCATTACCGGGGCGCAGGGCCGAAGTTACGAGCATTCACTTTGCGTCGCCGATACTTTGGAACTAAACGGTCTTGCCAGATTGTTGTGGGGCAAAGGGCAGTTTGGGGCGCATGTGAATTGCCTGGCCCAGATGGCTTTGGCGTTGCGTGATCATGGGCTTGAATTGCCTGATCTTGCCGACATTGCCTGCTGGGAGAAACGCGATACCGCGCAGGAATGGACTTTCTGGCAGGGCGAAAATGCGTTTTGCCGATTGTATCATTACAAAACCAGTGAAACGGCGATGGGAAGTGCCGCACTTTATCGTTGGCGGGACTGGGGATATCAGGAAACGCTTCTTCAGGCGCGGATCGGTCGCGAACCGGGCGCACAGATATTTGTCAACCATCCCGGCGAAATTGTTCAATCCGGTTTTGGTCGCCCGTCCTTCTGGGGCGGATCGGCAAGTGTTCCACGCGTTCAGCAATATCGCGATCTTGCGATTGTCCGGTTTGAGGGTGTGGAGCCGCAACCTGATTTTACCCATGCATGGTTCCCGACATTGGCGTTTGATGAATGGCATGTCGATGGACATCGGGCGTGGGCACGTTCGGGCGAGGGGGCGTTGATTGTATCAGCTTCCGGTCCGCTGGAGCTTGTGCAAACAGGCGGCTCAGCCGGGCATGAATTGCGTCTTTCCGGACGTGATAGCATCTGGGTTGTCCGGCTGGGCCATAGCCGTGATTTGGCGAAATTTGCAGCCGATCATGAGCTCAGGGTTCATGTCGATACGGATGGTACATATCGTATCGAAGATACGCAATATGGCGCGGTGTCGTTCCATCAGAGCGGCGTTATCACAGCCGAAGGCAGGACGCTTGATCCGATGGAATGGACGCTTAAGGGCGACCGGGCGGAATTGTCGATTAGTCAGTGAGGGAGCCGTGACCTCCCGTCGGCTCCTGAATGATGAAAGTCGGAATAGCAGAAATGCTGTTCCGGCTTTCTTATATGAGGGAAGATTTTGGGATTTTGGGGCTAGCTGAAAGAGTTGAACTTTGTCAGCCAGATAGTTGGGCGTGGCTATCCGCTTGGATACATGAAAATTGCAGACGTATATTATTGGTTGCAGCGTCAGTTTTCGAATCTAAGATCTTCCTGTGTTCTGAGCCTGTGCTCATAACTTGAAGGCTGAAGACGTCACGTTTTTAGTCTGAAGGTTGAGCACGGGCGGTAGCCCGCGCGCAGGCTGCGTGGGGTTGTATCCTTCTTTCCATCTTGTTTCGTTAAAAAAGTTCTTGATTTGTTCTTTTGTTTGTGGCATAAGAGAAAAGTCAACGGGAGAAATACACCCGGACCGAAACCCGCAAGGCCTTATAGGCTCTGCGGGTTTTTGCGTTTGGGGCCGGATGAAAGAGGTGATCAGGATGATGCGGCAAAGATACGGACTCAGACACGGGCAGGGCGGCGGAACACTCCGCAGGATATGGATCGGCGGATGGCGGAGCCATTACGGTGGCATTCTGCCCGAGGATTAAGAGGACTAACCCGATCATTTGTCATGACGGGAGAGGTGCGTCTTTTTGGGAAAGGAGCGTTAAATTTGCCGGGAGCGGCAGGAATGGCAGCAGGGGGCAGCAGTGAGTTGTGGCCCGACGATGGTGGACAGGTGGGCCCGTGCGCCCGAAGTTTGTCTGGACCTCGGCGGTTAGCGGAAAGTGCCGCCATTGCCGAACGTGACCGGAGTGAGGGGTGAACCCGAAGATCGTCAGTTGGCGCATGCCCGAAGTGTGTCCGGGCTCCATCGGTTACCGAAAATGTCGCCATGGCAGGCAGTGATCGGAGCGGGCCGTGAGCCGGAGATGACCTGTTTGGCGAGGCTGGTGGTGGCATGAGGTCCGTCCGGGGTGCGGGGGGCAGAATTGCCGGAAAGCGGCCGGAGCGGGTTGTTCGTCCGAAGGCGGCCCTTTGGCGAGGATGGTATACGCCCGAAGTTTGTCTATGCCTCGGTCGGGGTGTGTCGCCATGGCCGGAAGTGACCGAAACGGGGGGCGGGCCCGAGATGGCCTGTTTGGCGAGATTGATGGAGGCATGAGATTTGTCCGGGGTTCGCTTGTTGCCGGAAATGTCTTCATGGCCGGAAGGTACCAGAGTGGGTCGTGGCCGAGGCCGAGGCGGCCTGTCTGCGTTCCGCAGGTGAGGATACGAAAGCCCGAGGTTCGTCCGGACTTCCCTGATTGCGGGAAGTCCGGTTTTGGCTGAGCTGTTCTGCCGTTGCATCCATCATCGCCAGGCTGCTTGCTGCCTGGAAGTTATCAGGATTTCGTGGTCAGGATTTTGGCGGCCAAATGCCATCGGTCACGATGCAATAGCGCATCGCCAGGCGCGGTCCGGCAATCGGCATGGATTTTCCGCCACCGGTTTCCTCGATATCGACAGTACCGCCACCGGATGTTCCGCCGCCGCCCGAAACGCCTTCAAGTTCGGTCAGGTTGGTGCCGTCATTGTAAATTTTGACCGAACTTAGCCCGGCATCGACTTTCGCAAGGAATTTGCCCCCGGCGGGTGAATTGGTTGTTCCCGGGTCCGTGGATACCAGAACCGCAGCATCGGTTCCGCCGCCGCCCCCACTACCCGACGGGGTAAAGGTTGCCGCGTGCGAGTGGGCAGGCATTTGAGCAACCGACTGATAGGTGTATTCTTCCCCGTAAGGCAGGGCGAAAGGATGGGTATCAAGTCCGGGACCGGAACCATATCCCACGGGGACCCGTCCGCGTAAATCAGGAAGCCGGAATGTCGAACGGCAATCCCCGCCAAATTCACAGCCAAGCAGCGCGAACAAGGCCGAATTATCCGATATGTCGAGGAGCTGTCCCGCAGCTAACTCGGTGCCTGCCGGGCAGTAGTTCATGATCGCCATCGCACAGACCTGGCCGAGATAGGCATCCGCGCCGCAGGCACGCGCCGAACCGGAAAAGGCAAGGAGCGATGTGGCCATGGCAATTCCGGTAATCCCGGTCAGTGATTTTCGTGAAATTTTTGCAGACATTTGAACCTCATGTCATCAAACATAGTGACAGGTGATTTTCATTTCCTGACCGGTATCAGGGGCGTGGCGGATAAAGGCCATTGGTTACGATGCAATAGCGCATCGCGAGGCGCGGCCCGGCAACTTCCATCGGCTGGGTGCCGCCGGTCTGAGTGCCGCCGGTAACACCAACCGTGACGGTGCCACCGGTCGAGCCGCCGCCGCCGCCGCCGATAACGCCTTCAAGTTCGGTCAGGTTGGTACCGTCATTGTAAATTTTGACCGAACTCAGTCCCGCATCGACCTTTGCCAGATACTTGCCCCCGGCGGGCGAATTGGTTGTCCCCGCATCCTGGGAGACCATCACCGAGGCACCTGTTCCGCCACCGCCGCCACCGTTCGGGGTGAAGGTTGCGTCGTGGTTATGGGCTGGCATCTGATCGATTGTCTGGGTGATTTCGTCGGTTCCGTAATATTGTCCGAATGGGTGGGCATACAGCCCCGGACCCTGTCCATAGGAAACCGGTGCGCGACCCCGCAGGTCAGGAATCCCGAAACTCGTCCTGCAATCACCGCCAAACGTGCATCCGACAAGAGAGTACAGGGCCTGATAATCGTTAATAGCAAGGATCTGGCCGGATGCCTCGACGGTATTGGCCGGGCAATAGCTGGCGGCTGTAATGCAGGTCTCGCCAGTATAGGCTTCGGTCCCACAGGCACTGGCCGGTTGCGATGTGCCAAGCATCCCGGCAAAGGCCAGGGTCGGCAAGAAGCAGAATATGGTTGTTTTCTTCACGATCATCTCCCCAAAAACACTGAAAATCGAGGTTCCATACTGACAGGTCTTGATTATGACCGGTCACAAGTATTATACAAAGATATAGACCATAGACCAATCACTGATAGATTATCTTTTCTTAACATGTACGATGGCGAACATTTAAAATGCCATTTACCCGAAAAGGTTGCCTCAGGATGGTAATGCATACCGAGGCGTAGAAAACTGACATATTCTGTCAATGGTATATGTTCATTCGATTTTTGTCTTTTGATCGGCTATTTTTGGTAGCAGTTCATACGGCAGTCGGCACATCCGGGCTTGTGATCCAAGAGTTGGCGAGATGTGTCGGCCTAACGTATGGCGGAAGTTTTATTGCAATTATTGCAAGGCAGTACGGGGTTTTCGGGTAACGCGGGTTGCCCGAAACGCAAGACGGGGTGTGATAATTATGGCTGCAAACATGACAGCACGGGACCGCAACCATACAATGGTACAGAATACTTGGTCCGATATTGCACCTATCGCCCTTGAGCAGCGCTTCATGTTCGACGCCGCCGGTGCCGCCACAGGAGCCGAAGCCGCCCAGGATGCCGCCGCCGAGGCAGAGGCCGAAAATGCCCATGCGGATAGTGACGGCCAGTCATCGAATGACGCGGGCGATAATGCGGATCACGTACCTGCTGCGGTTGGCGGTATTGCCAATAATGATCGCAAGGATGTCGTGATTGTTGATCCGGCAGTTCAGGATTATCAGACCCTGATTGATGGTCTTGGTGCCAATGTCGAAGTCATTATTTTACAGCAGAATGCAACGGTTAGCGATATTGCATCGGTACTGGACGGCATGTCGGGGATCGACGGGCTGCATATCCTAAGCCACGGGGGTACCGGCGCACTTAACCTTGGTGGCGGGGCGCTGACACTTGATACGCTTGCGGCCAATGCGGATGCGCTGCAACTGATTGGCAATGCGCTTTCCGAAACCGGCGATATCGTTCTTTATGGCTGTAATATCGGTGCGGATGGCAGCGGGCAGGATTTCATCAATCAGCTTTCCGCCCTGACCGGTGCGGATATTTCCGCGTCCGACGATATGACCGGGGCCGATGCCCTTGGCGGTGACTGGGATATGGAAGCCGCCAGCGGTGACATCGAAACGCCGGTTATCTTTGCCGACACTGCCATGCAGTCCTTTGCCGATGTTCTGGCAGCGACCAGTGACAGTTTTGACGCTCATGGTGCAAACATTAGTCCAGGTGTCACATCGTTTTCTCTGGGTGACTGGACTTTCGGGTCAAGTTCCGCCATGGGCATGGCCAACGCAAGTGCTGGTGAAGCCGCGATACATCTCAATAATGATGGTGGGGCAGGGGATAGAGCTGTCTTTATGAACTACGAATCAACACAGGGCTTTACTGATTTCTATTTTAAATCCACCGACGGTACAGATTTTGATCTCAATTCCTTTGATATAGGCAACAACTTTTCTCTTGCTGGAACAAACGTAACCATCGTGGGATACAAGGATGGCGTGGAGGTTGCTGGCACTTCCGAGTTGGTCAATCTCACCACCAGCGATAGCGCAGGTGTTATCACCTACTCTACCACTGACACGAACTCTGATGACGGTTATTTTGGCACCCTGACTTTTGGCAGTGCCTATGACGCGGTTGACGAGGTGCGTTTCACCTTTGACGCAAATGGTTCATTAGCAATTGACAACCTGAATGTCAGTCCTGTTGTCAGTAACGCAGCACCGGATTTGGGTGGTACACCGGCAGATGTTACCGTTACCGAGGATATCGCGACCGCGATTGATTTATCGGCATATAATGTGTCGGACGGCGATGGGGATACCATCACCCTGACGCTTGCGGTTGACCGGGGAACAATTGCCGGTGCGGCCGGCACGGGGATCACGATTAACAATTCAGGTAGCGGGGCCATGACCCTTCAGGGATCGGCGGCGAACCTGAATAGCTATCTCAATGACACAACCAAGATCACCTATACACCGGCCAGCAACGACACAACCGCAGCAACCCTGACCGTTACGCCCAATGACGGCACGGTAAACGGTACTGCCGATACGGTGACGATCAACATTACGGCGGAGAATGATGCGCCGACGGCGACCAATCTGACGCAGACATTGCCCTTTACCGAAGATGGCGGCAGTGTTGCGCTTGGCGATATCGTGGTCACGGATGTTGACAGTGGTGATACGGTTACCGCGACCCTGACAGTCGGCAACATTGCCGCGGGTACACTGACAACAGGAACATTCGGGTCCGCAACTTCGACCTATAATGCGGGCACAGGTGTGTGGACCGTTTCCGGGTCGGTGACGGATGTGAATGCGGCCTTGGCGGCGGTGGCGTTTACGCCCGCGGCGAACTGGGATCAGGACGTTACGATCACAACCCGTATCCGCGACGCGGCGGATACCGGCCCGGCGGATGGCACCATTACGCTTGATGCGACGGCGGTGAATGATGCACCGGTTGCAACCACCTCGGGGGGCAGCACTTCATTTACCGAAGGTGGAGGGGCTGTCGTCATAGATAGCAGCTTTACCCTGTCTGATGTTGATACCACCAATATGACCGGGGCAACCATCGAGATTACCAGCGGCTATGAAACGCCATGGGATCAGCTTGATGTCCAAGATGCCTTCGCTTTCCAGGGCGCAGGTGTGACATACAGCTATGATTCCTCGACCGGTATTATGACTTTAGCGGGAACGGCTACCGCGGCGCAGTATCAGGCGCTTATTCGCCAGATTGTCTACTTCAACAATTCCCAAGATCCATCCACGGCGAACCGTACGATATCCATTACGGTCAATGATGGGACGAACAATTCCGATGTCGCGACCAAAACCCTGTTGGTCACAGGTGTCAATGACGCGCCAACCCTGAGTGCTACCGGTGGCACGCCGAGCTTTACCGAAAACGGTTCGGCGGTTGATCTGTTTTCTGGCGTGACGATCGGAACGGTTGAAGCCGGCCAGACGATTTCGGGCATGACCTTTACGGTTACCAATGCCGAAGCCAGCGACCGCATCACGTTTGACGGTACGGCCATTACTCTCTCGGACGGGGTGTCAGGCGCCACCACCGGCGGCAACAGCCTGACTTATAATGTGTCAGTTGCAGGCGGCATCGCGACGGTCACGATTTCGGGTGGCAGTATGACGACAGCGTCGGCACAAACCGTCATTGACGGGATGACCTATTCGTCAACCAGTGACAATCCCGGTACATCGAGCCGCGTCGTGACCTTGACCGGCATTACCGACAGTGGCGGGACAGCAAACGGGGGTGTCGACAGTGCTTCTGTTACTATCGCTTCGACTGTCACGGTGAATGCTGTTAATGATGCGCCCGCATTGGCCAATGGCGGCAACAGTGTCAATTTCTCGGCCGGAAGTGGTACGGAGATCGTCATCAGTAACAGCCTGACGGTCCTGGATGTGGATGATACCACACTGGCCTCGGCGACCGTGTCGATCACAAACGGTTTTGCCACTGGAGATACTCTAAGCTTTACCACCGACGGGGCATTCGGGAATATTACCGGGACTTATGATGCCGGAACCGGCGTTCTGAGCCTGGAATCGGAGGGGGGGACGGCGACGGTTGCCCAATGGCAGGCGGCCTTGCGGTCCGTGACCTTCAGCAACGCGGACGCCTCGCCAGCGACCGGGACGCGCACGATCAGCTTTGTTGTCAATGATGGCGACGTCGAGAGCACGGCTGCCACCAGCAGTGTGAATATCGTTTTCGCGCCGGTTATCGGCAATCTGAATGGTGATAGTGTCACCTATAGCGAAGGCGGCGGCGCGGTTGCCATTGATACCGGAACGGCGGCGACCGTTACCGACAGTGACAATACCGACTTCAATGGCGGTAACCTGACCGTCAGCATCACCGCAGGCAGCGACGCGGCGCAGGATATCCTGACGCTTGATACCGGGGGCATGATTACGCTTGAAGGTAATACTGCGGGATCTGATGTCAGTGTCGGGGGCATGGTGATTGGTACGCTGGCCAACAATATTGCTGCGGGCAACGATCTGGTCATCAATTTCGACGAGAACGCGACACCGGCACGGGTCGCGAGCCTTCTGGCGGCTATACAGTACAGCAATAACAGCACAGATGATCCGACAGCGGGGGCCCGGACGGTCCGGGTGACATTAACCGATGCGTCGGGTGGTTTTACCTCTAGCCCGGCTGATGTCACGGTCAATGTGGTGGGGGTCAACGATGCGCCGGCGGTTTCGGCCACCGGTGGCACCCCAACCTTCACCGAAAACGGGACGGCGGTTGATCTGTTTTCTGGCGTGACCATCGGGACGGGTGAAACCGGCCAGACGATTTCGGGCATGACCTTTACGGTGACCAATGCCGAAGCCAGCGACCGTATCACATTTGACGGTACGGCCATTATCCTGACCGACGGCACATCGGGGACGACCACCGATGGCAACGGACTGAGCTATAACGTTTCGGTCACCGGGGTCGTGGCAACGATCACGATTACCGGCGGTACCTTGACGGTGGCGCAAGCACAAGCCGTGGTCGATGGTATGACCTATTCATCAACCAGTGACAATCCCGGTGCATCGAGCCGCGTCGTGACGCTTACCGGCATTACCGATAGTGGTGGCACGGCCAATGGTGGTGCGGATGCCGCAAGTGTGTCCATCGCGGCGACGGTTGCGGTCAGTGCCGTCAATGATGCGCCGGTCAATACCGTGCCGGGCTCTCAGTCCGCTGTTGCGGGCGAGGCAAAGGCAATTAACGGTATCTCGGTCAGTGATGCCGATAGCGCGACTGTTACCACCACAGTCTCGGTGCCGAATGGTGCGGGGACCTTTAGCGCGACGGGCAATGCGACCATCACGGGTGGCGGGACCAATTCCATCCAGATTTCGGGCAGTGTCGCCGATGTCAATACGACACTGGCCAATCTGCGATACACAGCCACGACGACTGGTTCGCAAACGATTACCGTCTTGACATCGGACGGCACGGATACCGGCACCGATACGGTCACGGTCAATGTTACCGCCCGCCCGGCCATCGGCGGTCTTTCAGGCGACAGCATTGCCTATACGACCGGGCAGACGGTCAAGCTTGATAGCGGGCAGAATGCGACCGTATCGGATGCGGACTTCCAGACTGGTGCTTTTAGCAATGGCGGCAACCTTACGGTCAGCATCACCGGAGGTGGCACTGCTTCGCAGGATATTCTCAAGATTGATACGGCAGGTACTGTTACGCTTGACGGTACGACAGCCGGATCGAATGTGCGTGTCAACGGGACGATTATCGGCACGCTGGCAAACGGTATTGCCGCGGGCAATGCCCTTCGGATCAATTTTAATACCTCGGCCAATCTGACAAATATCCAAGAGCTGGTGCGTGCTGTTGCCTATGAAAACAGTTCGGGCACGCCGACGGCGGGGAACCGTACGATCAGCGTGACGCTTTCTGATATCGATGGCAACAGCAGTACGGTAAGCACGGTCACGGTAAGGGTGACCGCGCCGGTTGTAACGCCACCACCACCGCCGCCGCCTGCACCGCCACCTGCACCGGTCGTAACGATACCGCCGATCCTGCAAACGCCGGGATCGGGCGGGGATGCGGGGACGCCGGTCAGCAATGCGCTTAGTGCGGGATCGAATGGCAGTGGTTCGGGCGGACAGTTCATTTCCGGTGGCCCGATCCAGACAACCGTGACGGGCCAGTTGGGCAATACCAGCCCGATTGGCAATTCCGGCACGCCGGTTTCGGCAGGGCTTAGCGTCAACCAGGCCGGTAGCGGGCTGGGAGTTACCACCGGACTGGGCGGTGGCGGCGGTGCTGTTCTGACGAGCGGTGGCTTTGGTAGCCTTGGTGGCAGTGGTCTTGGTGGTGGCTTGGGCGGTGGCATCGGTGGCATCGGT
>NZ_JPWA01000020.1 GCF_003326475.1 Thalassospira xianhensis MCCC 1A02616
AGCCAGTGCGGAACACCGCCGTAATGGCTTCGCCATCCCCCAATCAGTATCCTGCGGATTGCCCCGCCGCCCTGTCTGTATCTTTGCCGCTGCATTGTCATTACCTCTTTGATCCCGCCCCAAACGCAAAAAACCCGCGAGGCACAAGGCCTTGCGGGTTTCGGCCCGGGTGCATTTCTCCCGTTGATTTTTCTCTTATGCCACAAGGAAAAGAACAAATCAAGAACTTTTTTGAAAAACTTTATATGCCGCCAGAAAAGGGGAGGGAATCGCAGGCAACGGCAGCTTTTCACCTTCGACAAATTTGCGATTCGTCTGGATGTTTTGATGATTCCTCATACTTTTACTGCTCAAACGAACGTATCGCGGCGGTTCGGGTTTCATATGAAAACAACCGTGCGCGCAAGATGCCAGCCGCAACTTTAATACTTGAAAAGATACAGTTATGTCAGGAATGTTGCGGAAATTTTACATCCCGTTACCATGACGTCCGGCGGCTGGTTTCAAACTGCTGAAACACAATTCGGGCTATGACGTTATGACAGACAGCGTGTTCTGCGCTGCAATAACAAAACATCCAGGGGACCCTGATGGCCGAAAAGCAGATCGAGATCGAACTGAAGCTCCGCATCGATCCGAAGCATGTATCGCGTTTGAAGCAGGCACCGGTCCTGCGCGAGGTCAAGGAAGGCCGCCGCCTTCTGACCACCCATCTTGTGTCCATCTATCACGACACGCCCAAACTTTCGCTGGCCCGCAAGGGACTGGCGCTGCGTGTCCGCAAAAAGGGCACCAAGGGGTGGGAGCAGACCGTCAAGGCATCGAACGGCATGCGCGAAGCGCTTCCTGAACGCCATGAATGGAATGTCGAACTGCCCGACGGTGTTCTTGATCTGGATAAATTCACCGATGAAGACGTCGTCGCACTGCTCGACAAACATGCCAAAAAGAAGAAGATCGACCGGATTTTTGAAACCGACCTGAAACGCAGCGCGGTCGATCTGACCTATCGCGATGCGATCATGGAACTGGCAATCGATCAGGGTGTGGTGCGCACCGCGGAAAAAGAATCGCCCCTGTCCGAGGTGGAGCTGGAGCTAAAGGAAGGCCACCCGGCCGCCCTGTTTGACCTGGCACTTGAACTGCAACGCACTGTTCCGCTGTTTCTGAGCCTGCGGTCCAAGGCATCGCGCGGGCGGGCCCTTTATCTGAACGAGGTCCCCGGCTTTTACAAGGCGGCCCCGGGCGGGCTTGATGCGGGCATGTCGGCCGAAACCGCGTTTCGGGCGGTACTGGCGCAGGGGCTTCGCATGATCCTTGGTAACGAGGTCTGCGTGCGCGAAGACCTCCATATCGAAGGCTGCCATCAGATGCGGGTGGGCATGCGTCGCCTTCGGGTGGCGTTCAACCTGTTTAAGAAAAACCTGCCGCAGGGCGAGGCTGTCCTGATCCGCCGCCTGCTGAAACAATGTACCAAGGCGCTTGATGGCCTGCGCGACTGGGATGTTTTCCTCAATGAAACCCTGCCGATGGTCGAAGAACGCTTTCCCGATCATCCGGGGATTGCCGATCTGCGCAAGGCGGCAGCCAAACAGCGCGAGGCTGCCTTGGCGACCGCGCGCGAAATGCTTGAAAGTTTCGAGTATCAGCAGCTTTTGCTGTTGCTTGGCGCATGGTCAAGTTATTCGCGCTGGGCATCGGGGGCGGATGCCAGCCAGATGAAAGCAATGTCGGCCTCCGTGACCAAACTGGCCGAACCCTTGCTGAGCCGCGCCTATAAACGCCTGACCAAGCGTGGCAGTGATGTTGGCAGCCTGACCGTCCCGCAACTCCATGCCTTGCGTCTGGATGTCAAACAGATGCGCTATGGCAGTGATTTCTTTGGCGAGGTTTATGACGGGAAACCGGCAAAGAAGTTTCGCAAGGAACTGGCAACCCTTCAGGAAATCCTTGGCTGGCTGAATGACGTTGCGGTGGCCGAAGCACGGTTAATGGCATTGAAACCGCAACTTTCCAAAGATGGTATGGTCGCCATTGGCTTGATTTCCGGCTGGTTCGGCGCACGCGCCGATCATCGCCTGCAGGGACTTGATCAGGCATGGAAAAAATTCGAAAAGCAGAAGCTGTTCTGGAAGTAGACAGATTGGGGATCTGCATTGGGACTAATGTTGGTCTTGCATCATCTACTCCTTTTGCCGCTGATCCTGGCTTTGTCGACATGCGTGACCAGTAACGAGTTTCCGGCCGAAAGAGACGTTGTCTATCAGGAACAGTTCAATATCGCCGAAGCGTCGGGAATGTCTGTGACCTCTGTTCGGGATCTGCCAAGGGATGGGTTTTTCGAAACGGCAGCCGCCCATTACAATTGGGAACTTGATGGCGGTAAGGGGCAGGTAAGAATAGCCTATTGGGCGACGGACGACATGCCATCCGGACTGAAGAAATTCATCCATACCCGTCCCGCATTTGAAGAACGATGGCGGCCTTTGGTTTCCGATTACACCATCGTCGGCAAACCCGGCCATCCAAACGGGGCAGAGGGCTTCGTTGCCTTTGGCAAAGACAAGGAGCAGAACCGTTGCGCGGTCGGAACCGCAATCCTCAAGCTTGATAATGCCAAAAGCAAAGGTTATCGGGACAGTTTTGTCGAAGCTGCAATCTGTTCGAGTGGCCCCCTGCTGCCAAACACGATGGATAACCTGATCTGGTATTTGCGCAAGGCGCGGTAAGTGCAACCTAAGCTACCGCGCGTTTCATATCCTGATAGGCCGCCAGCGCGCGTTCACGGCCTTCCTTGATCCCGATCAGGGGTTCGGGATAGGTATCGCCCAAATCCACCCCAGCGGCTTTCAGGATCAGGGGCGATGCGTCCCACGGTTTGTGGATGTACTGGCCGGGCATGTCGGCAAGTTCCGGTACCCATTGCCGGACGTAACTTCCATCCGGGTCAAATTTCTCGCCTTGCAGGACCGGATTGAAAATCCGGAAATAGGGGGCGGCATCGGCACCGCATCCCCCGATCCACTGCCATGAAAACGGATTGTTGGCCGGGCAGGCATCGACAAGCGTGTCATCAAACCACGCAAGCCCTTCGTGCCAATGGATCAGAAGGTGTTTGACCAGTACCGATCCGACAATCATCCGCACCCGGTTATGCATATAGCCGGTATGCCAAAGTTCCCGCATGCCGGCATCGACAATTGGAAAACCGGTTTGCCCGCGTTGCCAGCGTTCAAGCGCCTTTGGATCATCCGCCCATGGGAAATCGGTAAACTGGCCCTGAAGCGGCACGGATTTCAGATCCTTGGCATGAAACAGGACGTGATGGGCAAATTCCCGCCAGCCCAGTTCGGCCATGAATTTTGATGCGGTTTTGCCTCGGCCGGGATGGGCGTCGGCATAATGGTCTGCCGCGTGCCAGATCTGCCGTGGGCTGATCTCGCCAAAACGCAGATGCGGCGAAAGTTCCGATGTCACCCGATGATCGGGCCGGTCGCGCAAATCGGCATAGTCAACCAACCGGTCATCGATAAAGCCATAAAGCTGATCCATCGCCCCCTGTTCACCGGGGGTAAACCGATCGGCAAACCCGGTGGCCCAGTCAAACGGTTTGGGTGACAGATCAAGCCCGGCAATGTCCGTTTCATTGACCAGTTTCAGATTACCAAGCGGGATGTTTTCCGGGGCTTTTTTTGGTTCTGCCGGTGGGGGAAGTTTCAAACAGGCCCGCCAGAACGGACTGAAAACCTTGAAGTCGGTTCCGGACCCGGTTTTGACTTCCCATGGTTCATACAGCAATTGACCGTTGAAGCTGTCACATTCGATATCGTGGTCGCGCATGGTCGACTTGATATCGGTATCGCGCGCGATGGATGCCTTGTCATAAAGCCTGTTCCAGAAAAGCGCGCCGATTTTGTGAGCAGCCTGTAACTGATTGAAAACGTCCCGTGCGTCCGATTTGAAAATCCTCAGACAGGGCGGTTTTACCCCCGCAGCCCTGGCAAGGCTTTCATCAAGTCGAGCCAGACTTTTTTCCAGCCACCAGCGCGTTGCCCCGCCCAGTTGGGCATCAATCACCGGGTCAAGGTTAAAGACCGGAAGCACGATGCCGTTATTTTGCTTTGCCCACTTTACGCTGGCATTCAATGCCGGGTTGTCGGCAAGGCGCAGGTCATTGCGAAACCACATGATGGCAACCGGGGCGTCAGAAGCAGGGGGCATCCGGGAACTCGTACCTTGGGGGAGGGAGGGGGCAAAAGGGTGAGAGAGCACATCGACTGTGACAGCATAGAGGGGATGCCGATGCGCTCTCTCCGGCTCGGGGTACATTATGATCTACGGCGGATGAGATCGATCAGTTCATCGAAACTTTGCGAAATCACATTCTTTTTCCATCCGGCAAAGCCAAGCACCAGCCCTTGCGGCAGGGTGCCGCGATTTTCTTCTGATTTATCATGGTAATAGGATGAAAGCGCCCGGCAATCGAGCTGTGCCTGAACCATCCGTTCCTGCAATTCCACATCGTCCTGTCCACCGATAAGGCGCGTACAAAGATGCAATCCCCCATCCGATGGCAGGACCTGCAGAATGTCACTGGCGCGTGTTTCGATCAGTTCGCGCAGATGCGCCCTTCGTTCCCCGTAACTCAGCCGCATCTTGCGGACATGACCGCCAAAGTGCCCCTCGGCGAAGAGGGCGGCCAATGCGGCCTGTGCGGTCGGGGCAGGCACACCATCGGCAAAGCCGCGCATACCACGAAATACAGGTATCAGCGCAGGCGGCAGAACCAGATAGCCAAGCCGGATACCGGGAAACAGGACGCGCGAAAACGTACCGACATAAAGCACGCGATTTTGCCGGTCCAATCCCTGAAGGGACGATAACGGCGGCCCGTCATAGCGATAATCGCTGTCATAATCGTCTTCGACAATCCACGCATCATGGTTATCTGCCCATTGCAAGAGGGCAAGACGACGGGCAAGCGACAATGTCGTGCCCAGCGGATAATTGCGTGATGGCGTCGTAACGACGATCCGGGCCGGTTCACCCTTGCCAAGCTGATCTACCTGCAATCCTTCGCCGTCCACCGGGATCGGCAGCAAGGTGGCACCACTGGCGGCCAGAACCCCGCGAATGCCTTCGTAACCGGGGTCTTCGGTTGCGATCACGTCACCCGGATCCACAAGGGCACGCGCAATCAGGTCCAGCGCCTGCTGCGCGCCTGAGACAATCATCACCTGATCGGCATCGCATTTGACCCCGCGGGACTGGCGCAGCCACTTGGCGACTTCGTCACGCAATGCCGGCATGCCAAGCGGATCAACCGGAATGGTCAGGTCAAGGGCAGGTGCCCGCCAGCTTCGGCGCAGTAATCGTGCCCAAAGATCAAACGGAAAGGCATCGAGATCCGGTGTGGCGGGGTTAAACGGGCGCGCCACGCGAAACCGCGGAAACCGTCGGTCATAGGCCAGCATGCGGGTCGCACTTTGGCTTAGCCGCGGAAGGTTTGCGGTTTTGGCGCGCTGATTGGTCGATGCGGGCTCGGTGGTCGCCATCATTTCTCTGTCGGGCAGGCTGCTGGCAACGAAACTTCCGGCCCCGATCCGGGTTTCCAGATACCCCTCGGATACCAGCAGATCAAAACTCGTCACCACCGTATTGCGCGAAATGCCAAGGCTCTTGGCCAGATCGCGGCTGGCGGGCAGCTTTTCTCCCGGATGCAGTCGCCCGTCCAGAATGGCCTGGCGGATGCCAAGATAAAGACGGCGATAGGCGCTGTCTTCCTTCGCATTGTCGGCTTTGGCGGTATGGCTGGGATAAATCCAGGTGTAGTCGCTGCGCATCTTGGCCAATCGGTGACGGATGATGTTGAAATTGGTTCTGTCAAAATTCTTATAACGGACCTGTGATAAAGTCCAATTCTGTCGATGATGACGTCAGCCCTTGCGTCACCAGAAGTTACAGAGAACAAAGAAAATGTCAGATACCACCGCACTTCCGGCACAATACGAAGTCCATCCTGCCACCAAAGTGGTGCGCGGCCCCAAACGTGCCTGTTACGACCGCAAACTTGTGCATGGTATTATCGATGATGCCCTGATCTGTCATGTGGGCACCATTGTGAATGGTCGCCCATCCATGATCCCGACGGCGCATTGGCGGTTGGGGGAACGGATTTATATCCATGGTGCATCCAAGAACCGGATTCTGGCCGCCATCGCCAATGGCGAGGAAGCCTGCCTGTGCATCACCCATCTGGACGGTCTGGTGATGGCACGTTCGGCCTTCCATCACTCGGCCAATTACCGTTCGGTGGTGATTTATGGCAAGGGCGAAGTCGTGGCCGATCCGGAAGGCAAAATGGAACATTCCCGGCTGTTTGTCGAAAAGCTGTCCAAAGGCCGCTGGGACCAGATCCGTCATCCCAATGAACAGGAACTCAAAGCCACCATGTTCCTTGGTTTTGATCTGAACGAGGTATCGGCAAAGGTCCGCACAGGTGATCCGGTCGATGACGAGGATGATTATGGTCTGCCGGTCTGGGCCGGTGTTTTGCCCTGCGCCAATGTCTGGGGCGATCCGGTGGCGGATACCCGCCTTGATCCCTCCTATTCGGGGCTGGTCGCCAAGGCACCGGAATAAACAAAAAAGGCAGCCCGGATGGCTGCCTTTTTATCGGAACGGATCGGGGTTTAACCTGCCAGCGCAACCGCGATTTTGGCCCCAAGGGCGGCATTGTTGCGCACCAGCGCAATATTGGCTTCAAGGCTTTTGCCCTTGGTATGCTGGGTCACGCGTTCCAGAAGGAAGGGCGTGACTTCGCGACCATGGATGTTAAGGCCCTTGGCTTCGATCAGGGCACTATCAATCGCATGTTCGATGGCATCAAGTTCCAGCGCCTTGTCGGCAGGCGGCGGGTTGCCGATTACTGCCCCGCCTTCAAGACCAAATTCCCATTTCGATTTGAGGAATTCGGCAATCTCGGCCGGACTATCAAGGCGGATCGGGGCTTTCTGACCGCTTTTGACGGTATAGAAGGCCGGGAATTCATCCGTGCCATATGAAATGACCGGTACGCCGAGTGTTTCGAGATGTTCAAGCGTCATCGGAATATCAAGGATTGCCTTGGCACCCGCGCAGACGACGGCAACGCTAGTTTTGCCAAGTTCGGTCAGGTCGGCCGAGATATCGAAACTTGCCGCCAGTTCACGGTGAACCCCGCCAATGCCGCCAGTGGCAAAGACCTTGATACCGGCCTTTTCTGCCAAAATCATCGTGGCTGAAACGGTGGTCGCACCATCGCGTTTCTTGGCGATGCAGTATGGAATGTCGCGGCGTGACAGTTTCAGAATGTCGGTGCCCTTGGCGAAATATTCCAGTTCCGACGGTGACAGGCCGATTTTGCAACGCCCGCCGATCACCGCGATGGTGGCCGGGATTGCGCCATTATCGCGCACATCCTGTTCAACCGCCCGCGCGGTTTCAAGGTTCTGCGGATAGGGCATCCCGTGCGAGATGATGGTGGATTCAAGGGCGACAACCGGCTTGCCAGCAGCAAGGGCTTCGGCGACTTCCGGGGCGATATCGATAAAGTCCGACATTCAAAATGCTCATGTTTGAGTTAAAGTTTTAAAGGTCAGGATTACGCGGATCGGCCTGTAAAATCCACCCCAAACACATCATGGCTGTTGTGTGCGGACAAACAAAAACGGCCGCCCCATCGGGACGGCCGTTTTGCAAAACAAAGCGTAAAGCTTAGTTCTTTTCTTTATCGACGAGCTGGTTGGCAGCAATCCACGGCATCATCGCGCGCAGTTTGGTACCGACTTCTTCGATTTCGTGTTCGGCGTTCAGGCGACGGGTTGCCTTGAACATCGGCTGGCCGCAATGCATTTCCTGAACGAAGTCACGAACGAATTTGCCTTCCTGAATGTCGGCAAGAACTTCTTTCATGCGTTCTTTGACCGATGCGTCGATCACGCGCGGGCCGGTGACATAGTCGCCGTATTCTGCAGTGTTCGAGATCGAGTAACGCATGTTGGCCATGCCGCCTTCATACATCAGGTCGACGATCAGTTTCACTTCGTGCAGGCATTCGAAATATGCCATTTCCGGAGCATAACCAGCTTCGGTCAGGGTCTCAAAACCGTATTTGATCAACTGGGTCAGACCGCCGCAAAGAACAGCCTGTTCGCCGAACAGGTCGGTTTCGCATTCTTCGCGGAAGGTGGTTTCGATTACGCCCGAACGGCCGCCACCGATTGCCGATGCGTAGGAAAGTGCGAGTTCAAGCGCATTGCCCGATGCGTTCTGCTCGATGGCAACAAGGCAGGGTACGCCGCCGCCACGCTTGTATTCGGAACGAACCGTGTGGCCCGGGCCTTTCGGTGCGATCATCATGACGTCAAGATCAGCACGTGGCTCGATCAGGCCGAAATGGACGTTAAGGCCGTGTGCGAACAGAAGGGCGGCACCGTCTTTCAGGTTGTCGCGCAGTTCTTTGGCATAGATCGCAGCCTGGTGTTCATCCGGGGTCAGGATCATGACAACATCTGCCCATGCTGCGGCTTCGGCCGGGGTCATGGTTTTCAGGCCGGCATTTTCAGCCTTTTTGCGCGATGAAGAACCTTCACGAAGGCCGACAACAACGTCTTTAACACCGGAATCATGAAGGTTCAGCGCATGGGCATGGCCCTGCGAACCGTAACCGATGATGGCAACTTTTTTGGTCTTGATCAGATTAACATCTGCATCGCGGTCGTAATAAACACGCATCTTTCGATACCTCTGGACGTTGGACCACGCGATTTTTGTTTGCGTGGCGGATGGATCAAATTGGTTAAAGCGGGGATGCCAAGGCACCCCCGGCGAACTCACATCGTCAGCGTGCCGCGCGAAATTGCAGCGACACCCGTGCGCGAAGTTTCCGAAAGCCCCAACGGCTCCATCAATTTGATGAAGGCGTCGATTTTTTCGGGGCTTCCGATGATTTCGAAGACGAAGGAACTGTTGGTCGCATCGACTGCGCGGGCCTTGAAGATATCGGCAATACGCAGGGACTCGACGCGCTTTTCACCCGATGCAATCACCTTGACCAGGGCAAGTTCACGTTCAACGCATGGTCCGGAAAGGGTCAGATCGCTGACCTTGTGAACCGGCACCAGACGTGAAAGTTGTGCCTTGATCTGTTCGATCACCATGGGCGTACCCGAGGTGACAACAGTGATGCGCGACTGGTGGGAACTGGCATCAACCTCAGCCACGGTCAGGCTTTCGATGTTATAGCCACGACCGGAAAACAGGCCGATGACACGGGCCAGAACGCCTGCTTCGTTATCCACCAGAACGGATATCGTGTGTTTCGAAATTTCGGTTTCTTTCACGGGTCTTGCTCCGCTAGGGCGCGGGCGGGCGCATTCAGTGTGCAGCCCGGCCCGGCCTTTGATTTTGGTTTTGATGATGTCTTGTCGCGAACGGGTTTCGCGGATCAGACCAGAACCATCCCTTCGTCGGAATCAATGGCTTCGTCACCGGTGGTTTCCGCTCCAAGCAGCATTTCATTATGCGGCTTGCCCGACGGAATCATCGGATAGCAGTTTTCCTTGTCATCCACGGCAACGTCGAGGATCACCGGACCATCGATTTCAAGCATCTTGGTCAGGGCATCATCAAGATCGGCCGCGTTGTTACAGGTCATACCGGTAAAGCCGAATGCCTCGGACAGTTTGACGAAATCCGGAAGGGATTCGCTGTAACTTTCCGAATAGCGCGACCCGTGCAGAAGCTGCTGCCACTGGCGGACCATGCCCATGTAACGGTTGTTCAGGATGACGGTTTTCACCGGCAGGCGATACTGTGTCAGCGTCGCGCATTCCTGAATGTTCATCATGATCGACGCATCACCGGTAAAGCAGATCACGGTCGCATCCGGATGGGCAACCTGAACGCCAAGGGCGGCGGGCATGCCGTAACCCATGGTGCCAAGACCACCGGATGTCATCCATTCATGCGGATGTTCAAACCCGAAATGCTGGGCCGCCCACATCTGGTGCTGCCCGACATCGGTGGTGATGTAGGTCTTGCGATCCCGGGTCAGCGCATGCAGGCGACGGATCACGTGCTGCGGCTTGATGATGTCTTTGGGCTGCTTGTAGGACAGGCAGTGTTTACCGCGCCAGCCTTCGATCTCGTCCCACCAGCTATCAAGCGCCTTGGCTTCGATCTTGTGCTGTTTGGCTTTCCAGATTTTCATCATGTCTTCAAGGACATGACCGACATCGCCAACAATCCCGATATCCACCGGAACGTTCTTGTTGATCGAGCTTTGATCAATATCGATCTGGACTTTCTGCGAACCCGGCGAGAAGAAATCGAGGTTGCCGGTTACGCGGTCATCAAAACGGGCACCGACCGCAATCATGACATCGCAATCATGCATCGCCATGTTGGCTTCGTAGGTGCCGTGCATGCCGAGCATGCCAAGATACTGTTTATCCGATGCCGGATAGGCGCCAAGCCCCATCAGGGTCAGCGTAATCGGAACGCCGGTCAGGCGGGTGAATTCCGTCAGAACCTTGCAGGCCTGGCTGCCGGAATTGATGACGCCACCACCGCAATAGAGGATCGGCTTTTTCGCCGATGCCAGCAGTTCGAGTGCTTCCTCGATCTGGCCGCGGTCGCCTTTGACAACCGGGTTATAGGTGCGGTGCTGAACCTGTGACGGCTCAAGATACGGTGCCTTGGCAACCAGAATATCTTTCGGCAGGTCGATCACAACCGGACCCGGGCGGCCACTTGACGCAACGTGGAATGCTTCATGCATCGTGCGGGCAAGCTTCGCACTGTCCTTCACCAGATAGTTATGCTTGGTGCAGGGGCGGGTAATACCGGTGGTGTCGGCTTCCTGAAAGGCGTCATTGCCGATCAGGTGGGTCGGAACCTGCCCGGTCAGGCAGACGACGGGAATCGAATCCATCAACGCGTCGGTAAGGCCGGTAACGGCATTCGTTGCACCTGGGCCACTGGTTACCAGAACAACGCCGACCTTTCCGGTCGAACGTGCGTAACCTTCGGCGGCATGCACGGCAGCCTGTTCATGGCGTACTAGGATATGACGAATCCGGTTTTGCTTAAATATCTCGTCATATAGCGGTAGGACGGCGCCGCCGGGATAGCCGAACACGACTTCCACACCCTGATCGACCAGAGCCTGCAACACTACTTCCGAACCGCTTAAAATACGTTCTGCCATGATTTTCGAGCCTCTTCCTTAGCGACAACAACGTGCCGCGTGATAACCGCGTGGTTGATACATGATCCAATTACCCTTGAACTGGAGTTGAAAAATCCGCCGAAACGGCGGTTTTCCGCCATTTCGACGGCGGAAGGGCCAACCTATCGCCTCACTTTGGCGTGGTCAACAGAAATTGGTGAACATCATTACGCAATTTGTCTGCCAAACTTTCCGAATATTGCGCGTCGATGATCTCCTTGTCACTCATCTGATGGCGAAACCACGTTAATTGACGCTTGGCATAACGCCGGGTTTCACGCTGCGATTTCTCTTTCGCGGTCTCCAGATCGGTCTCGCCGGCAAGGTATGCCGCGATCTCGCGGACCCCAACTGCCTTCATCACCGGGGCCGTTTCCGGCAGCTTTTCAGCCAGAAGTCGGCGGACTTCCTCAATCGCACCCTGTTCGATCATCAAATCAAAACGCCGGTTGCAGCGATCATAAAGAATATCGCGCGGCGGCATGTAACACAGCTTTTTGAAAACCATGCCTTCGGGTGGCGTCACCATCGGCTCGTTATGCCACGCCGCAAGACCACGACCGGTTCCCGCCAATACCTCGGCCGCGCGGATCAGGCGCTGGGTGTTTGACGGATCAAGGGTGGCGGCTGTGTCGGGATCGCGTTTGGCGAAATCATTGAAAAACGCCTGATGCCCTGCTTTTTCCAGATCAGCGGTGACCTGTTGGCGAATCTCGGCGGGAATATCGGGAATCGGGGCGATCCCCGCCGTCAGGGCATTCAGATACATACCCGTACCCCCGGTAACGATCGGAAGTTTGCCGTTTGCATGGCATTCGGCAATTTCCGCCATCGCCATGTCGCGCCATTTTCCGGCCGAACATGCCTCGCGCCCGGACAATACACCATAAAGCCGATGGGGCGCGCGAGCGGTTTCCCTTTCATCGGGCCGCGCGCTTAACACACGTAGTTCTTTATAAACCTGCATGCTGTCGGCATTGATCACCACCCCGTCAAACGCATCCGCCAGATCAAGTGCCAAGGCGGACTTGCCGCTGGCAGTTGGCCCGGCAACAATAATGACTTTTGAAGTTGGACTTTTGGGCTCGTTCAAATCGCTAATAAAACCTTTTTCAATGATATTGAGCTTCTAAGGATATGCGTTGCTAAAGTTGTTCCCGATGCGAAAAGTACATAGGACTGAAGTACTAGGAAAATTGCGATGTACTGACTTATGTTTGCAGCATTTAAAGCAATTACATTGTCATCATTCTTTCGCTTCCATGTATCCCAGTTTATGGTTCCAAAATACATTCTTGCGTAGGCAAATGCTGTTGATAAGGCCGATATCAGTGTGGCAACCATGTACGCGGAAAGCACATCGACTAACTCTGAGATGACTAAGGCTGAGCCATTTGATGTCCAAATACGTCCGATAAAAGCGAGGGTCGCCGCAGCAGAGGCACCGTTTAGGATTATACTGGAACGTAGTGCGACTACACCAATATCTGCCGCAGATTTGTGCTCTTGGACGATCTCGTCTTTGTACAATTGATAGCGATCTTTATAGTTTTGCCAGTCTTGTGGAGATAGAGATCCCTCACTTGCGTGAGGAACAAATTTCTTAATTACGAGATGAAGCAACACGGCGGCGCCAAGAGAAATCGGCACTGAAAAAACAAGAATATTAAACACAAATTCCATGTTTTTCTCTCGGGAAATTTATTGAGATAATTAGGCATACTCTCGTCTAATACCCAAAATAGATCTAATGCAACTGAATTGGCATTGTTAGTGCAGATCAGCAGTGCCAATGTAAAAGTTCTCTTGTCATCTGTGGGCTCAATTCGGATAAAGGCGACATATTTCGTTTATTCTCTTTTCCGCCAAGGAGCCCGCAATCCATGGATCTGGTCCTGACCTTGATCGCTGCCCCCAATTCGAACGCGCTGGGCGATGATATTGTTGCGCGTGCCAAAACCGTTCTGGCCGGGGCCGGGGCGCATGTCGGGGATGTTTCGTGGCTGGCGGCGGGCGAGGCGTGTGATATCGGCTTTGCCGGGCTGAGCCTTGATATTGCCGATACGGCGTTACGTGATGCCGGTCTTGGTGTCGATGCCGTGACCCAGACCGCCAAAACGCGTCGCAAGAAATTGCTGATTGCCGATATGGATAGCACCATGGTGACGGGGGAGACCCTTGATGAACTTGCTGCCTTTGCCGGGATCAAGGACCATGTCGCCGCGATTACGGCACGTGCGATGAATGGCGAACTTGATTTCGAGACCGCCCTTGATGAACGCGTCGGGCTGCTTGATGGCATGTCGACCGATATGCTGGCCGAAGCCTGGAAAGAAATTGCATATACCGGCGGGGCGAAAACCTTGGTTGCGACCATGAAGGCCAACGGTGCCTACGCCGCCCTTGTGTCGGGCGGGTTTGATTATTTTACCGGTGCGGTGCGCCGCGAACTTGGTTTTGATTTTGATCAGGCCAATGTTCTGATCACCCAGGATGGTAAGCTGACCGGCAAGGTACAAAAACCGGTTCTGGACCGTCAGGCCAAGGTCGATGCGCTTGAAAAATTGACGGCAGAGCAGGGGATTGGGGTAGAGGATGCCATTGCGGTTGGCGATGGTGCCAATGATCTGCAGATGATTTCGCTTGCCGGGACTGGTGTGGCTTTTCATGCCAAGCCAGCGGTTCAGGAGCAGGCACGCATCTGCATCAATCATGGTGATCTGACGGCACTGCTTTATCTGCAGGGCTATGCCAAATCCGATTTTGTGATCTGATCCAGGCAGTCAGAAAAACGCGTAGCAAAAAGGGCGACCCGCAAGGGCCGCCCTTTTTTGATCATCGTAGAGTAAAACCCGAAGGCCTTATTCTTCCTTGTTCAGGGTCAGGCCGAAGTAACGCGGGCCTGCCGAGGTTTCAATCAGCATCAGGATGGTGCGTTTATCATCATCAAGTGCCTTTTTAACCGCATCGGCTACTTCTTCGACGGTCGAAACCGAGCTGTGCGATGCCTCGATAATGATGTCGCCCGGGCGGACACCTTTTTCTGCGGCATAGCTGTCACCATTCACATCGGTCACGATGACACCCTCGGTGCCTTCGGCGAGGTTATAGCGACGACGCAGTTCATCATCGACATTGGCGACCTTGAGGCCAAGTGCCTTGATTTCAGCTTCGGCAATGGCGGCAGGCGACTGTTCTTCACCCGGTTCTGCTGCGGTTGCGACGGTTTCTTCTTCAAGTTCGCCGAGTTCGACCTGAACGGTTTTCTTTTCACCGTCACGCCAGATCACCACATCGACATCCTTGCCGATTTTGGTTTCGGCAACGATCCGCGGCAGGCGACGCATGCTTTCGACTTCCTTGCCATCAAACGACAGGATGACGTCACCCTGTTTGATGCCGGCGGCTTTTGCAGGGCCGTCTTCGGATACACCGGCAACCATTGCACCGGTCGATTCATCAAGGCCGACCGAGTCCGCGATATCGTCAGTCACGGTCTGGATGTGAACGCCAAGCCAGCCACGGCGGGTCCGGCCATATTCCTTGAGCTGTTCGACAACCGACTGTGCAATTGCCGAGGGAATGGCAAAACCGATCCCGACCGAACCTCCGGACGGCGAATAGATCGCGCTGTTGATCCCGATGACGTCGCCATCAAGGTTGAACAGCGGCCCGCCGGAGTTCCCGCGGTTGATCGAGGCATCGGTCTGGATGAAATCGTCATACGGACCCTGATTGATGTCACGGTTACGTGCCGAAATGATCCCGGCGGTCACTGTGCCGCCAAGGCCGAACGGGTTGCCGATCGCCATCGCCCAGTCGCCAATGCGGGAATGGTCTGAATCCCCCCATTTAACGAAAGGCAGGTCTTCTGTGGGTTCGACTTTCAAAAGTGCAACATCCGTTTTCGGATCGCGACCGATCAGTTTCGCTGGAAGCGTATCGCCATCATGCAGGCGCACCGTGATTTCGTCGGCACCGTCAATCACATGGTTGTTGGTCACGATGTAACCGTCAGCCGAGATGATAAAGCCCGAACCCAGTGCGGTCGCACGGCGCTGCTGGGGAGTCTGGCCCTGGCCTTGTCCACCACCTTGTCCGTTGCGATCCATGAAGTCCTTGAAAAGATCTTCAAACGGCGAGCCGGGAGGGAACTGGAAGTCCGGACCCTGGCGTTCGGCCACCATTTGACTGGTCGAGATATTTACCACACTGGGCAGAAGCTTTTCGGCCAGGTCTGCGAAACTTTCAGGAGCGGGGCGAGCGTTCGCAATCTGCGACACGCTGGTCACGCCAAGAAGAACAATCACCAGCGCAGCCGTAAATTTGCTTCGCGCCGGGTTGTATAATGCTTTTAGCATGTGTCTGATCCTGTTCGTTGCCGCGTTCACGGTATTGAATTTTTGCAGCACGCGATGCTGTTCTTTTGGATAGTTCATGCACCGCTTAACTAGCCAAGTTAGCGCCGAGTTTGTCAGAAATTTGGCAAGCCTGAGAAAAATCAAGGAAGAGCTCGGGTTTTTCTGTGTTTGCACACTGGAAGGCGCAAATATGCGCAAAATGCCCCCGAACTTTATCTTCAAAGCCAGACCCGGACGCCCCAGATCGCGACAATGGCGATGACCGCAGCAACAAGGCCGCCGATCCGTAGCTGGGATTCGGGGATTTCCTGCACCAGTTCCATCACACGTTTGGCGCCGCCCGGGAACAGCGAATAAAACATTCCCTCCAGCGCGATGGCCAGGAGAACAGCTGTAACGAGTTCCTTCATGGGCGTGGACGTTCCGGCGTTTCTATGAACCTGTGTGCGATATAACTATCAACAGGACATTATTTTCAAACAAAAAGGGCGACCGGCACACTATGCCGGTCGCCCTAGTGCTTTGTCCAGCACCCGTTTGTCTAGCGCGTTGCGTCAGGCGACGAGTTGTTAAAGTACTGGAAGAATTCGGAATCCGGTGAAATCACCATCGTCGAACCATCTGAAAGGGCTTCGCGATAGGCTTCAAGCGAACGATAGAACTCGAAGAAACCGGCATCCTTGCCATAGGCTTCACCAAGAACGATGTTCCGTTCACCGTCACCTTCACCACGCAGGACTTCTGCCTGACGGCGGGCTTCGGCCAGAATACCGACGCGTTCACGATCTGCTTCTGCCTGAATTTTCGCCTTGAGCTCTTCACCCTCGGCGCGAAGCTGTGCGGCTTCGGCGATACGCGAAGAACGCATACGGTTGTACACCGCCTGCGACGTTTCCTGCGGAAGATCGGTACGACCGATACGAACATCGATCAGCTCGACGCCGAATTCCTTTGCCGGCTCGATCAGGGTTGCCTGGATTTTTTCCATGATCTGCGACCGGTTATCCGACAGAAGCGACACAAGCGGAGCCTGTGCGAGTTCGCCACGGATAACCGAGTTCAGACGCTGCCCAAAAAGCTGAACAAAGTTCGCCGAGTTGGTTGCGCGCTGACGGAACTGCAGCGGGTCAACGATTCTCCAACGGGCAAAGCTGTCAACATTGACACGCTTCTGGTCCGACAGAAGAACCTGCTGAACCGGCGGATCAAGTTCAAGAATGCGGCGCTCGTAATATTCCACATTCTGGATCGGCAGCTTGAAATGCAGGCCCGGTTCGGAAACCGCATGGACCGGATTACCGAACTGAAGCACCAGCGCCTGCTGGTCCTGACGAACGGTAAACATGCACATGGATGCAACGACGGCACCAATGACGACAACGACGCCGGCAGCAATAAGTTTAGGACTTGCCATTAGTTATTGCCTCCTGCATTCGCGCGTTTCTGGATTTCAGGCAACGGCAGATAGGGAACAACACCGTTTGCGCCTTCACCGTTCTGATCAAGAATGACCTTGTTGGAGTTCTTCAGAACATCCTGCATGGTTTCAAGATACAGACGACGTGTGGTGACATCTTTCGCGGTCAGATAGGAATTATAAACCGAGATAAAGCGCTCTGCTTCACCCTGTGCATTCTTCACAACCTGATCCTTGTATGCACGGGCTTCGAGAACCAGACGTTCTGCTTCACCTTTTGCCCGCGGGATGATGTCGTTGCGGTAGGCCAGCGCCTCGTTCTGGGAACGATCACGGTCCTGACGGGCACGCTGCACATCGTTGAACGCATCAATAACGTCACGCGGCGGGTCAACCTTCTGCATTTTCACTTCTGCAATGAAAATACCCGAAGCATACCCGTCCATGATCGATTGCAGCAGGGTGCGTGTCTGTTCTTCAACGCGGACACGACCGACCGTCAGGGCTTCTTCAAGATTGGTTTTGCCGATGACTTCACGGATCGCACTTTCGGCTGCAAGCTTGATGGTGTTTTCCGGATCGCGAACATTAAACAGATAGGCACCGGCATCGCTGATGCGCCACTGAACGACATAATCAATGTCGATAATGTTCTGATCACCGGTCAGCATCAGGCTTTCTTCCGGGACATCGCGCGCGCCGCCGGTACCAGTACCGTTACCACGGTAACCGATCTCGATCTGGTTGGTGCGTTCGACGTTCGGCTTGATCACTTCGCCGATCGGGGCGGGCAGGAAATAATTCAGACCCGGACCCGTCGTGCCAACCCATTTGCCAAACAGAAGGGTAACCCCCTGTTCGCCTGGCTGCACACGGTAGAAGCCGGTCAAAAGCCAGATCCCGATGATGGCAATACCAATCAGGACAACGCCCTTGTAACCGCCGCCACCACCGGGGAAAAGCCGTTTGAGGCGTTCCTGGCCTTTACGAATCATTTCATCAAAATCGGGGGAAGTGTTACCACCGCCGCCACCGCCACCCTGGGGACGCTGTCCCCACGGATTGCGGCCGCCGCCATTGTTTCCGCCACCACCCCAGGGGCCGCCGCCCCCTTGTGAATTCCAAGGCATCGAGTGTCTTCCTCTTCTTGCCGTTCGGTGTTTATTTATGCTTACCGATCTTGGGACATGAGCCCATTAATAACATGTGTATTGCTTGCTTATCGCGGTCATCTGACCTATCTGCGCACCAAGCTCCGTCTGAATCCTTTTATCCGGACGGCGTTGCATGTAATTAATGGGGCCACGCCCTAAGGCCTTATATGACAGCTTGCCCTGCAAAACAACGATACGCGCCTGCAAGTTCTGTGCGATCACGGACTTAAGCCAATTTTCGGAGACTGCTATATGACCTCGCCCAACCGGGAACGCATTACAGAAGCCCTTTCGACGGTTATCGATCCGGCTGACGGCAAGACTATCGTCGAAAAGGGTATGGTTCAAGGTATTGATATCCATGATGAAACTGTCAATGTCATGATCGCTGTTGACCCGGAACGCGGGGCGTCGCTTGAAGACCTGCGTCTTGCTGCCGAGCGTGCCGTTGCCAATGTGAACGGGGTCACAACGGCCCGTGTGGCCCTTACGGCAGAACGTGCGAAGGGAGCTTCTGCCCCGGCGCAAGGTGGTCATTCGCATCCCCATTCCCATGGCCATACACATGGGGCGGAAAGGCCCGCACCGCAAGCCGGGCAACGCCCGCAGGGTGCTGCGCAAAAGCCGCTTGAACTGCCGACCGTACGTTCGATCATCACCGTTGCATCGGGCAAGGGCGGGGTTGGCAAATCGACGACCTCGGTCAATCTGGCGTTGTCACTGGCGGCCAAGGGGCTGAAGGTCGGCCTGCTGGATGCCGATATTTATGGGCCGAGCCTGCCGCGCATGATGGGCCTTCGCGATGCCAAGCCGACCCATTCCGACAAGGAAGGCAAAATGGTGCCGCCATCGGCATTTGGCATCCGGATCATGTCTATCGGTTTTCTTGTGGATGAAGAGCAGCCGGTTATCTGGCGTGGTCCGATGGCGATGGGGGCGCTGGAGCAGCTCCTGCGCGACAGCGACTGGGGCGAGCTTGACGTTCTTGTCGTCGATATGCCACCGGGTACCGGTGATATTCAGCTTTCGATGGCGCAGCGCGTACCGGTCACGGGGGCGGTGATTGTTTCCACTCCGCAGGACATTGCCCTTCTTGATGCGCGCAAGGGGCTCAACATGTTCCGCAAGGTCAATGTCCCCGTCATGGGCCTGATCGAGAACATGAGCTATTATAAATGTCCGGAATGTGGTCACATCGATCATGTATTCGATCATGGTGGCGCACGAAAAGCTGCCGACGAACTGGGCGTACCGTTTCTTGGTGAAATCCCGCTCGACCTTAAAATCCGCCTTGGCGCGGACGAAGGCAAACCAATCATCCATACCGATCCGGACGGCGAACATTCCAGGGCCTATACCGCGATTGCCGACAAGATTGCTGCGGCAATTGACGAACGCGTCGGTCCGAAATCCGCACCGAAGAAAAGCCTGTTCCCCAAAATCAGCTTCCGCTAGGTCGTCTGCTTTCGATCAGTAATTGCTTGCACCCTGCAACACATCCTCGGTGATGCGTTGCAGGGTGCCGTTTTCGCGCAACTCTTCAATCGAACGATTGATTGCGGTCATCATCGAAATGCCCGACGAGGCGCGGTTGAACACGATAAAGGTCGCATTTTCACGCACTGGCTCTTCACCGCGGGTAATTTTTTCATCTAGTTTCAGCCGCTTGACCCAGACATCGCCAGCCTCCTGGATGGCAATTACGCTATCAACCCGGCCCAGCGACAGCATCTGAAAATTCTGTTCATCTCCGGATGCTTCGGACGCGGTAAACACACCGCGTTCGCGTGCGTCATCGATCTGATCCCCATAGCTCCATCCGCGAATGACGCCGACGGTCTGGCCGCGCAGATCATCAATTTCGTCTGGTTTGCGTGCCATATCGCGATGGTGATAAAGCATCAGCCGTTCAACATGGATCGGGTCGGAAAAGTAATATTTTTTCTGGCGTTCGAGATTTTTGTAAATTCCGGCAACGCCACCTCTGTTGGCATCCAGATTTTCAATCGCGCGTTTCCACGGTACTGCGACAATATCGACGTCGATCCCGGCATGAAGAAAAATCGCCTGGATCATTGCAGGATAGATACCTGTTGCCTTATCCCCGGCACGATACATGAAGGGTGGGTTGGCCTCGTCGACATAGATGGTTTCGGCATGGCTTTTCGTCGCCGGCATCATGGTCAGAATGGCCATGCCGACGACGATCAGTGATTTGGCAATCAGTTTTGCCGGAAATGTCATTATGGCCCCGGATGATGCGTCTGTTCCCAACAGAACACATGGGGCGTCAGGTGGTCGACGACAAGGAATGCTGCGCGATTGCGCGATATTCAAGTGCTGCGATACCAAGCACTGCCAATGCCTGTGCGGAGACAAAACCGTATCCGATCACTGTCGGTGTCCCGATCGGCAGGACCAATATCGTAATACTGGCCAGAACCCAGCCGAGATTACCGAGTATGATTAACCAGACAAGGGCTAGGGCCGGACGGGCGTGCTTTGCGGTGACAAACATCAGAACGCTGCATGGAAACAGGATAATCCCGGCATAAATCAGCAAATCGGCAGGCAGCCCAAAATGACTGGCAAGTAAGCCCCCACCGAGGCAAAGCAGCAACCCGAAAGCAAAACAGGTTACCGCATCAAATATCAAAACCGCTTTTAGCATTTTATTGGATACGTTGGTTGTCATCATATCGACCTTTCGATGGAGTGCGTTTTGTTGGTCAGGCAACCATGCCGAAAGTCGGGAATGCACACGATTACCCCGGAGGTAATGTTTGTCGGTTTTGTTTGATGCTAGGATCGGAATATCCACAGAAACGGTGATCCGATGAACGAACTGAAACCCGACCCGTTTGGCAATGTGCTGAAGGTCTGGCGCAAGCAGCGCCGTATGAGCCAGCTTGACCTTGCGAGCGAGGCCGCGATATCGACCCGGCATCTGAGCTTTCTTGAAACCGGTCGGGCAAGGCCAAGCCGCGACATGGTATTGCGTCTTTCCGAATGTCTTGATGTGCCGCTGCGTGAACGCAATGCGATGCTGATCGCTGGGGGATTTGCACCGATTTATGCTGAACATGATCTTGGCGCAGATCAGTCGGCTGCCATCCGGGCAGCGGTGGACAGAATACTGACCGCGCATGAACCATACCCTGCGCTGGCGATGGACCGGCACTGGAACATGGTGGCTGCAAACCGGATCGTACCGTTATTGCTTGGCGGGGTTGATCCGGAATTTCTCAAACCGCCAGTCAATATCCTGCGGCTAAGCCTGCATCCGAACGGGTTGGCGTCACGGGTGGTCAATTATGCTGAATGGCGTGATCATTTGCTGGACCGGTTGCGTCGCCAGATTGCGGTGACGGCAGACGCGAAATTGCGGGGCCTTTATGATGAAGCCAGCCGTTACTGTGCACCCGAAAACGTGACGGAAATCGACATTGCTGACAGGGCAGGAGACCTGACCGGGCTTGTCGTGCCGCTGGTTTTACGAACCGATGCCGGTGAATTGCGCTTTGTCAGCACAACCACGGTCTTTGGCACCCCGGTCGAAGTCACATTATCCGAGCTTGCCATCGAAACCCTGCTACCTGCCGATGCCCAAACGTCGGCTCTTTTGCGCGAACTGGCGACAGGTTTGCCTTAAATTGAACTGAACCGGGCCAAAGCACAAAACCCCGCCAGATTTCTCTGACGGGGTTTTGGTTTTCGGCTTTTACGGCTTACTGCGCGGCTTCTGCCATGAAGGATGGCATCCAGCCTTCGTTCAGATCGCGGAGCTCGGCAAGGGATACCTTGGCACCACCATCGATGGTGACCGCGTCGCCACCGGCCTGACCGATGATGACGGCAGCGACATTGGCGCTGCTGGCGGCGTTCAGGACCTTGTCCGGATCGCGGGTGGCGATCACGTAGCGGCCCTGATCCTCGCCAAACAACCATGCGACTTCGCTACCGGCTTCCGGCAGGTGCAGGTCGGCACCGATATTGCCCGCAAGGCACATCTCGGCAACTGCGACCAGAAGACCGCCATCGGCGATATCGTGGCAGGTGCGGACCAGACCCAGTTCGATCAGTTCGCGGACCAGCATACCGGCGCGTTTTTCAGCATTCAGATCGACCGGCGGCGGGGCGCCTTCTTCGCGGCCCTCGATGGTTTTAAGATACAGCGACTGACCTAGTTCACCGGTCGCGGCGCCGATCATGATCAGCGCACTGTCATCGCGCTTGATGCCGATGGTGGCATGGTGACCCAGATCGGTAATCACCCCAACGCCACCAATGGCCGGGGTCGGCATGATGCCAACGCCATTGGTTTCGTTGTAAAGCGACACGTTGCCCGAAACGACCGGGAAGTCGAGCGCGATGCAGGCTTCGGCGATGCCCTGACATGCGCCAACAAACTGACCCATGATGCGCGGGCGTTCCGGGTTGCCGAAGTTCATGTTATCCGTGATCGCAAGCGGCTTGGCACCGGTTGCAACCAGGTTGCGATATGCTTCGGCAACGGCCTGTTTTCCACCTTCAACCGGATCGGCCATGACATAGCGTGGGGTACAGTCGGTGGTGGCTGCAATGCCTTTGTTCGTGCCCTGTACGCGCACGACACCGGCATCGCCACCCGGACGGACAATCGTGTTGCCCATGACCAGATGGTCATACTGTTCCCAGATCCAGCGACGCGATGCGAGGTCCGGGGACGCAATCAGGGTTTTGAGCGCATCCACATGGCTGACTTTGCCGGAAATGCTGGACGGATCGATACGATCCTGCTTAGGGGTCGGTTCCCACGGACGGTCATATTCCGGCGATGCTTCGGCCAGCGGATCAATCGGAAGATCACCGGCAACCTCACCATGCCATTTCAGAACCATGCGTTTGGTATCGGTCAGGATACCGATCACGGCAAAGTCGAGTTCCCATTTGTCAAAGATTGCCTTGGCAGCATCTTCGCAACCGGGTTTCAGAACCATCAGCATGCGTTCCTGTGATTCTGACAGCATCAGCTCGTAGGGGGTCATACCTTCTTCGCGCATCGGGACTTTATCAAGCCACAGTTCGACACCAACGCCACCCTTGGATGCCATTTCGAACGAAGACGAGGTTAAACCGGCCGCCCCCATATCCTGAATGGCGACGATCATGTCGGTTGCCATCAGTTCAAGGCAGGCTTCCAGCAGAAGCTTTTCGGTGAACGGATCGCCGACCTGAACGGTAGGACGCTTTTCTTCGCTGTCGTCATCAAACTCGGCCGATGCCATGGTTGCGCCATGGATCCCGTCACGACCGGTTTTCGAACCGACATAGACGACCGGGTTCCCGATCCCGGCCGCCGCCGAATAGAAAATGTTGTTGGCATCGGCCAGACCCACGGTCATCGCATTGACCAGGATGTTGCCGTTATAGGATGCGTGGAAATTGGTTTCCCCACCGATGGTCGGGACACCCATGCAGTTGCCGTAACCACCAATACCTTCGACCACACCGCTTAGCAGGTGGCGGGTTTTCGGGTGATCCGGCTCGCCAAAGCGCAGCGCATTGAGGTTTGCGACCGGGCGTGCACCCATGGTGAAGACGTCACGCATGATGCCGCCAACGCCGGTTGCCGCGCCCTGATAGGGTTCGATGAAGGAGGGATGGTTGTGGCTTTCCATCTTGAAGACGGCGGCCTGACCATCACCAATGTCAATCACACCGGCGTTTTCACCGGGACCCTGAATGACCCAGTCAGCCTTGGTCGGAAGGGTTTTGAGCCATTTTTTCGAGGACTTGTAGGAGCAATGCTCCGACCACATGACCGAGAAAATGCCAAGCTCGTTGATGTTGGGTTCGCGACCCATGATTTCGAGGACGAGTTTATACTCTTCTTCGTTCAGCCCGTGTTCCTTGACCAGTTCCGGCGTGATCGGGGTGTTGAAATCGTTAGCACTCACGATGCTGCCTCCACCAAGCTTTTGAACAGATTGCGGCCATCGGTGCCACCATGCAGCGGATCAATCGCGTTTTCCGGGTGCGGCATCATGCCAAGGACGTTGCCCGCCTCGTTGATGATGCCGGCAATATTGCGCTGTGACCCGTTCAGGTTGGTTGCCGGATCAACAACACCATTGGCATCGCAATAGCGCAGAACAACGCGACCTTCGCCTTCAAGGCGGTCAAGCGTTTCGCGATCGGCAAAGAAGTTGCCGTCATGGTGGGCCACCGGATAATCAACGACTTCGCCAGTTTTGTACTGGTTGGTGAAGCGGGTGTTGGTGTTTTCGATCTTCAGACGCGTGTTCTTGCAGATGAATTTCAGGCTGGCATTGCGCATCAGCGCACCGGGCAACAGGCCTGCTTCTGTCAGAATCTGGAAACCGTTACAGACGCCAAGGATGGTCACACCGGCCTTCGCGCGTTCGGCAACCGCACGCATGATCGGCGATTTGGCAGCCATGGCGCCGCAACGCAGATAGTCGCCATAGGAAAAACCACCCGGAACCATGATGATGTCGGTTTTTGGCAGTTCGGTTTCGCCATGCCAAACCACGGTCGGTTTGGTGCCGGTGGCCTGTTCAAGGGCCGCAATGGCGTCATTCTCCCGGTTGATGCCGGGGAAGAGGATGACAGCGGATTTCATGAAATACCGTCTCTCGATTAATATCCGTTACTTGATCGCGACAGACAAAGGCCCTGCAACGGCAAAGCCCCGCCCGGGCAGTTAGGCCAGCTCGATGCTGTAATCTTCGATCACGGTATTGGCGAGAAGCTTCTCGCACATTTCCTTGACCTCGGCGCGTGCCTTTTCGACGTCGCTGCCATCCAGTTCGAGTTCGATGAACTTGCCCTGGCGGACATCGTTGACACCGGCAAAACCAAGACCCTGCAGGGCGTGATGAACGGCTTTACCCTGCGGGTCAAGAACACCGTTCTTCAGGGTGACATGGACACGTGCTTTCACGAGAAGCTCCTTTGAGTGCGCACTCGCCATACGGCGATACTTGTTTGCAAACAATAATGTACCGGTTCCGACGGTTCCGGCGTCGATAAGAAAAGGCCGCGCAAGCGCGGCCTTGGGATTATTTGTCTTTGTTCAGCGATTCTATGTCCGCGGACTCAGGCAGGACACCGAGACGGCGCGCCACTTCCTGATAGGCTTCCTCGACCCCGCCAAGATCGCGGCGGAAACGGTCCTTGTCCATCTTTTCGTTGGTCACGGCATCCCAGAGGCGGCAGTTGTCCGGGCTGAATTCATCGGCCAGAACCAGATGCATGAAATCGCCTTCCCAGACGCGTCCGAATTCAAGTTTGAAATCGACCAGCTTGATTCCGATGCCGCGCATCAGGCCGCACAGGTAATCATTCACGCGAAGGGTCATGCCGACGATTTCCTCGAGCTCTTCGGCACTTGCCCAGCCAAGGGCAAGGATATGCTCGTCAGAAACCAGCGGATCACCAAGCGCGTCGTCTTTGTAATAAAATTCGACGATCGGGCGCGGCAGACGTTCGCCTTCTTCCAGCCCAAGACGTTTGGCCATCGAACCGGCGACGATATTGCGCACCACGACTTCGATCGGAACGATTTCGCATTTCTTGCAAAGCTGTTCGCGCATATTGATGCGGCGAATGAAATGCGTCGGGATGCCGATTTCCGCCAGACGGGTCATGACGAATTCGGTGATCATGTTGTTCAGGACGCCTTTGCCGGCAATGGTGCCGCGCTTCTGTGCGTTGAACGCCGTGGCATCGTCCTTGAAATACTGGATGATGGTTCCGGGCTCGGTACCTTCGTACAAAACCTTGGCTTTACCCTCGTAGATGGGCTGCTTTCTGGACATTGGCGGGATCTTTCACATCTTTGCTTGCGGGGAGTGTCCCCGAGCACCCTGAAAATCGCGCCCCCCGTATAGCAGTGCTGACGCAGAAACTCAATTGCCGTGTAGGTCTATTTACGCAGACTTGATAATAGGATTTTGCAACCGTCGAACCCGCGAAGGGCCACGACGAAAAAGATCCCCGAAAACGGGGCGTTACGGGGGTGAACCCGGTGGACTCCCTAAATCTCGACCGGGAGGAAGGGGACGCTGTCGGGCTGGCCGTTGGCAAACAGCCAGATCGGGCGGCGCGGCAGTTCGTTTTTCTGAGTCGGAATAGCCGGAAGTCCGATCAGGGACGAACAGATCGTCTCGAACCCGATATTGCTGCGCACCAGCATAGCATCGGCACGGATGTCATGATGTTCGGGATCGGGTTCCATCATGCCGGTATCGGCCAGAAGCGCCTGCCATGCAAACCAGTCATCGGCTTCAGGGTTGGGGGGCGGTGCGCTTAAAAAACGCGGCAGATTGCGTTTGGTGCGTTCGCTGCTGGTTTTGTCATTCAGGTCATGGGCGGTGATCATCGACAATCCCTCGGGGATGTCAGTGATTTCAATTTTGCCTTCGCCGCGATTGGCCAGCCAATAGGCATCCCGATTATCGGCAATCACCATGTTGAACGGGCGATATGCCGTGCCGTCAAGCTCGGCCAATGCCTGGGCCGCGTCGATGGCATCGGCATGGTCGAGTGCTTCGAGCGGCAATTCACCGCGCGATCGTTTGTCATCGGCCGGGCCCAGCGTGCCATAGCGATTAAGCACGGCGGCCACCACGCCATCTTCGTTGATGCCAAGCCATGTTCCGCCGCCGGTTTCATCCAGTCCGGCGATAACATCTGGGCGATCCTCCCAATGGCGGGCAGGGGCCTTCCACGGGCGGGTGTTCATTTCGTCGCGATTGGCGCCGATAATCACCGGCCATTCATGGTCGGGGCGGCGCAGAATGATAACTGTACACATGACCCAGATCAAAGCGACATGGACCGGCATTTGTCAAATTCAAAAGTATCGGGGTGGGGCGGTGACATGGTGTGATAGAGTCCATAAATAAAGGACGAGGGGAAACGTCCCGATCAAAAATAAACCGGATGGAGGAGCCAGAACATGTCCAATTTCACGGATCGTGAACGCGGTTTCGAGGCGAAATACAGCTTTGACCTGGAACAGAATTTCCGGATCGAAGCCCACCTATACAAAATGCTGGCGACCTGGGCGGGCGATAAAATGGGAATGAGCGAGACGGAAAGTCGTTCCTATGCGGCCAAAATCGTCGGTGATGTTGTCAGTAATCCGCAGGAAAACGGTATCATATCCGTGCTTCTGGCCGATTTCGGACGGCATAATATCGACATGACGGTCAGCGAGGTAAACCGCAAACTCGAAGAATTGCGCCCGCTTGCGCGTGCCGAGCTGCTCGAGGAATAGTTGCTTTGCAGAAATAAGAAAAAGTTCGGATTTGCAAACCATTAGCCGGTTTCGTATTCTGTTCCCGGATCAAGAAAGATTTCTGGTTGCAGCCACGCGTTGTTTTGCTTGTGAATGTTCGGGCATGGTTGTGGGTCAGGTAGAGAAGGGCAAAGGCTTTGCGTATCCTGTTGGCAGACGATCACGATCTGGTTCGTGAAGCATTATCACTGCTGTTCCAGCAATATTTCGAAGGTTGTGAAGTGGTCGAGGCAGGCGCGCTTGACCCGGCACTGGAGCATATCGAGGCACAGAACGATTTCGATCTGGTGCTTCTGGACTTGCGGATGCCCGGCATGAACGGGCTTGAGGGGTTGAAACGCACTCTTGAAAAAGCAGCCAAGACAACATCGGTTGTTTTGCTTTCGGGGGCCTATCGCAGCGAAGATGTGCGTCATGCCATTGAAAATGGCGCGCAAGGCTTTATCCCCAAAACATTGCGCGGGCAGGCACTCGCCAATGCCATTCAGCTGGTGCTGGCCGGTGAGAAATATCTGCCGTCCTCTATCCTGAACGATATGGGTGATGGCTTTGGTGGTGGCAGTGACGGCGAACCGCGCATGGCGGGTGGTTTTGGCAATGAAGGCGATTTCAGTCGCCTTACCCCGCGCGAACGTGAAGTTCTGGCGCTTCTGGCCGAAGGGCGTCCTAACAAGGATATCGCGCGTCATCTCGACCTGCGCGAAATCACGGTGAAATATCACCTGAAAAACATTTACCGCAAACTGCACGTGTCCAACCGGGCGCAGGCGGTAAAAATCGCACTGGAAGATATGGCGCGTACCGGAACGTTGTAGTATGCTCGTCAAAGGCAGCGCTGTTTAACGCTTGAAACCCGGCTCGTGATTTCACGGGCCGTTTTTCTTTGGTGGTTCGGGCTGTTCCCCTCGTAATGTCACCTGAAACGAGGAACTGAAATGACCATCCGTATTGCCCTTGTCGGGGATTATAATCCCGCCGTTACCGCCCATCAGGCCATCCCCAAGGCCATTGAAATTGCGGCTGCCGAAATCGGCATTTCCGTCGAATATGACTGGATTGCAACGCCGAGTTTTGATGGCGGTGCGGCGCTGATACTGTCTGGCTATGATGGGATGTGGTGTGTTCCGGCAAGTCCGTATGAAAGTCTTGAAGGTGCGCTTGCCGCGATCCGGTTCGCGCGCGAGAACGATATTGCGTTTCTGGGCACATGCGGCGGTTATCAGCATGCGATTCTCGAATATGCGCGCAATGTTCTGGGGCTTGCCAATGCCGCGAATGCCGAAATTGATCCGGATGCGGAACTGCCGCTTATTGCGCCCCTGACCTGTGCGCTGATTGATCAGGATGGCGAGATTGATCTGGCTGCGGGCAGCCTGATCCGGGCTCATTGCGGATCGGACCATCTGATTGAAACCTATCGGTGCAGTTATGGGTTTAATCGTGATTATGCGGGGCTTCTGGACGGGCAGGCGTTGCAGATTGGGGCATGGGATGCAGATGGTGATCCCCGCGCGGTGGAATTGCACAATCATCGTTTCTTTATCGGCACGGCGTTTCAGCCGGAACGATCCGCCCTGCGCGGTGAAAATCATCCGCTGATCACGGCCTTTATCAGGGCCGCATCAGGAAAATAACCCCATAAAAAAGCACCCCCGTTCTCAATACGGGGGTGCAGTCCATGAGACGGAGAGTCTCAGGCACGTTCGGGCAGGTTGTGTGCCCGGACATTCGGTGATGTCGTGTTTGCAGATGACGGCGGGGTGCGACCAGACTGGATGATGAAAACACCCGACAGGATCATGGCGGTCGCAACAATATCGGTTGCGGAAACCGGTTCGCCCAAGATCAGGCTTCCGGTCAGAAGGCCAATAACCGGCGGGATATAGGTGACCCCGGCGGTTTTGACCGCGCCGAGTTTCCCGATCAGGAAGTAATAACACATATAGGCAATGCCTGTGCCGAACATGCCAAGGCCGATAAAAAGCCCGGTGGCAATTTTCCAGTTGGTAAAGATCGCATCAATCCCGGTGAAATCGCCAATGATCAATAGTGTCACCGCCGAAATTCCAAGCTGATAGGTGCAAAGTGCAATTGGTGAAATGCCAAGGGGGCTCAGGAATTTGCGGACATAGACGAATGAAAGCCCGACACAGCCCGACCCGATGGCGACGTAAACCACACCCATCAGATCGATGCCTGATGTGCCATTTTCCCAAGGTTTTGCAATGATCAGGACACCCGCAAAACCAAACAGCAATCCGCTGATCGAACGGATATTGATCGGTTCACTGCGCAGGAAAATGGCCGCCGCGATAAAGGAAAACATCGGGATCACACCACTTAGCATCCCGGCAACGCTGGATGGCAGAAGCGAGATGCCCTTGGCAAAGGCAAGGTAATAGACGGTGGCCGCGAGAAGCGACATGACAATGAAATGATGCGTATGGCGCAGATGCTGCCAATGCAGCACCTTGCGCGCCATCGCAAATGCCAGAACCGGCAGAAAGCCCATGATGACCCGCACCGTCACCACTTGCATTGGCGATATCAGGCTGCTTGCCGTTTTGTTGAACAAAAAGGTCATGCCCCAGCACAGGGCAAGAAAGCCAAAGACGAGGTATGCGTTGTTCTTCATGGCCGGAACTTTCGTGGGGGTGATGCCGTGATTGTAGGTCTGGCCGGAATGGCGTACAAATCATGTTATCTGGATCATGGGATAGAAAATCTGCATCATGAGTTCATATCCGCCCCTGAATTCCTTGCGTGCATTCGAGGCTTCCATTCGACTGAATAGTTTTTCTCGTGCAGCGGAGGAACTGAACGTAACACCCGGCGCCGTCGGACAGCAGATCAGAAAGCTTGAAGATTGGCTGGGTGTGGAGCTGTTCGCCCGTTCGGTCCGGCAGGTCAAACCAACCGCCGATGGGCTTGAATATGCCGCGCGCATATCGCCCGCCCTGCAGCAGATTATTGACGCCAGTCAGCATTTGCGCGGGCAGCGTGAGCATATGGTGCGTGTGGTCATGCCGCCAAGCTTCGCCGCGAAATGGTTTTCCAAACGCATGGCGCGGTTTTTGATCGATTATCCGTCAACGTCACTTCACGTGGGTTCGTCAGTACAATTCACGGATTTTGATCGCGATCCGGTCGACATCGCCGTGCGGTATTTTGACGGGAATGATGAAAAGCTTGAATCCGTCCTGATCTATCGCGGGCAGGCGGCGGCCTTCTGTTCGCCTGCCTATCGTGACCGGATGGGGTTTGAGCGCCCCGCCGATCTGGCACGTGCGACTTTGTTAAACGACATTCTGCATGACTGGTGGGAAGAATGGCTAGGCCAGTTTGCCGAGATGAACCCGGTCGAGATTGCTGCAATCAAGCGCATTGAAATCGATCAGACATCTATGGCGATCGAGGCCGCGATCCACGGGCAGGGGGTTGTGATGGCCAACCCGTTACTGGCGGAGGAAGACGTGATGGAAGGCAAGCTGATCCATCTGTTTCCCGAACAGGTCCAGATTGTTCCATTGGGATATTATCTGGTGCATCCGAAAAACCGGGAACTGCGCGGTCAGGTAAAGCTGTTTCGTGACTGGCTGCTGGGCGAGGCGCAGGAACTTTCCCTGTTGCAAAATACGTAAACAGAAAAGCCCCGGCCAGTTGACCGGGGCTTTGATTTTGGTGCGCGGTGTTACCGTCAGTCGGCAAACACACGGGCGAAAATCGTGTCGACATGCTTGGTATGGTAACCAAGGTCAAACAGACTTTCGAGCGTTTCCATCGGGATCTTCGCGGTAACGTCTGCGTCGGTTTTCAGAAGCGACAGCAGATCGCCTTCGCGGTTCCAGACTTTCATCGCGTTACGCTGAACGATGCGATACGAATCTTCGCGCGAAACGCCATGCTGCGTCAGGGTTAGCAGCACGCGCTGCGAGAAGACCAGACCACCCATCTGATTAAGGATTTCGTCCATCCGTTCCGGATAGACGACAAGGTTTTCAACCACATTGGTCAGACGTATCAGGGCGAAGTCGAGCGTTACGGTCGCATCCGGGCCGATATTGCGTTCGACCGATGAATGCGAAATATCGCGTTCATGCCAAAGGGCAACGTTTTCCATCGCCGGGATCGCCATCGAGCGCACCAGACGGGCCAGGCCGGTCAGGTTTTCGGTCAGAACCGGGTTGCGTTTGTGCGGCATTGCCGACGAACCCTTCTGCCCCTTCGAGAAGAATTCCTCGACTTCGCGGACTTCGGTGCGCTGCAGGTGGCGGATTTCAGTTGCCAGATGTTCGATGGAGGATGCGATAACACCAAGGGCTGCGAAATAGGCGGCATGACGGTCGCGCGGGATGACCTGGGTTGAAACCGGTTCGGGTTTCAGGCCAAGCTTGGCGGCAACATGTTCTTCGACCTGCGGGTCGATATTGGCGAATGTGCCGACTGCACCGGAGATCGCACAGGTCGCGATCTCTTCGCGGGCGACCACCAGACGGTCGCGGTTGCGTTTAAACTCGGCATAGAAGGTTGCCAGTTTCAGGCCAAAGGTTACCGGCTCCGCGTGGATGCCGTGCGAACGCCCCATGCAGGCGATGTCCTTGGTTTCATAGGCGCGCTTTTTCAGCGCAGCCAGAAGCTTGTCCATGTCTTCAAGCAGGATGTCGGTTGCCTGAACAAGCTGAACGTTAAAGCAGGTATCGAGAACGTCGGAGCTGGTCATGCCCTGATGAACGAAACGGGCTTCTTCACCGACCTGTTCTGCCAGTTCCGTCAGGAAGGCGATCACGTCGTGTTTGACTTCGGCTTCGACAGCATCGATGCGGTCAATACGATCCTGGGTATAAGGCTTGTTGCCTTTTTCCCAGACCAGTTTGGCAGAGGCAGCCGGAATGACGTCCAGCTCGGCCAGTTTGTCGGCAGCGTGTGCCTCGATTTCAAACCAGATACGGAATTTGTTCGCCGGTTCCCAGATTGATGTCATCTGCGGACGGGAATAACGGGGGATCATGCAGTCGCCTCCGGGCAGGATGGTTGGGTGCCGGGTCATGACCAGATTGCGTGATCAGCGAAGTGCGATGCTGGTTCCGGCACGCTTTCAACGCGTCGGATAGTCCATATCGCTGCGATTGGCAACCCTGCATCGTAGGCTGTTTGCGTTCAGAGGCATCTTTGCCGGTGTTTTTGGGGCCGTTGCGCGGCGTTTCCGGATTTTCCTGCCGGACATTATTCGCCGATTGCAGGCCATTTCCGATTGCGAATGTATTCAAGAAAGGCACGCATGGCCGCACTCGTATGGCGCCGGTTCGGATAATACAGATACCAACTCGGCAGCTTTTTCTTCCAATCGACAAGCAATTCGACAAGTCTGCCCTGTTTGACATCGTTGCGAACATAATCGTCAAACAGATGAGCGATGCCCGATCCTGCAAGGGCTGCCTGACGCTCTTGATGCGCGGAACTCAGCGTCAACCGGCCTTTCGGGGTGATTTCGACCTCATTCCCGTTGTTCGCGAATTTCCACGTCACCAAGGTTCCACCGGGAAAACGGCGGCGAATACAGTCATGCGTCAGAAGATCGTCCGGTGAACCGGGGCGACCCCTCCTGCGCAGATAATCGGGGGAGGCCACAATTGCATATTGTAAGGCGGGACCCAGCGGCATCGCGATCATGTCCTGGGCAAGTTGATGTCCGAAACGCACACCGGCGTCGAAACCATGCTCGACAATATCTATGATTGCTGCCTCGCTGACGATTTCAACATTGATGTCGGGGTAAATTTCCATGAATTCAAAGGCCAGAGGGCACAGAACATGGTCGGCGGCCGGGCCCGGCGCATTGATCCGCACAGTACCGGATGGGTGTTCCCGGAGCTGATTGAGATCGTCGATCGCTGTTCTGATGTCGTGAAGGGCAGGCCCAAGTCGCTCAAGAAGTCGTTCGCCTGCTTCGGTTGGCGAGACGCTGCGTGTCGTCCGGTTCAGCAACCGGATGCCCAACGCTTCCTCAAGCACATTGACAGATTGGCTAATCGCAGAGGATGAGACACCCCTGTCGAGCGCGGCAGCTCTGAAGCCACCGCATCGCACGACGTCCTCAAATATCTCCAGGCTATCAAGGCGTAGCGATTTCATTGCAAAGCTCTGCTTAATAAGCTGATCCATTTTTGTTAGCTTATCTGTGCGCTCGATCTGTGTCATCTCTAGAAAAGGCATCGCCTACAGGTGCCGTGCCGGACGACGCTGCAATCAAATACGACACCTGCAATCACAATTTGGACAGGATGATGAGTATGAGCGGAATTACATTGAATCGCAGAAAGATCATGCTGACAGCCGCATCGGCAGCAGCGGGACTGATCTTGCCAACCGGCGGTATAGCCTTTGCCCAGGCTGCTTCCGGCGCGTCGTCCCCGCTCCAAAACGGGAATGCGGGGGGAAATGTTGGCCATTACCGGTTTCGTGTCGGAGATGACATATCTGCAACCGTGTTGAGCGACGGGCTGATCGGTGGTCCGCCCCGGATTTACGCCAGTAACGCGCCGGAGGCAGAATTGGAGGAAGTTCTCAGGCAAGCCTTTTTGCCGACTGATCGTCTGACACTTAATCTCAATACGCTTCTTATCGAAACGAATGGCAGACGGATACTGCTTGAGGCGGGCGCCGGGCAGACGATGGGACCGCAGGGCGGTCGTCTGTTTGATAACTTGGCGGCAATCGGTTTGAGGCCCGAGGATATCGACATTGTGGTTGTTTCCCACACGCACCCGGATCATGTCGGAAATCTTCGGACAGCTGATGGTCGTAAGGCATTTCCACGCGCGACCGTTTTTGCGCCTCGTGCTGATTGGGATTTCTTTGTCGTCAACGATCCGGATCTTTCCTACATGCCGGTGCCCGAGGATTTCCGTCGTAATTTCGCCGCGGCCATCAAGCGGAGCGTCGAACCGGTTGCGAACGGGATCGAATTGTATGAACCCGGAGAAGAGATTATACCCGGTCTGATCACGCTTCCGGCATTGGGCCATACGCCTGGCATGGCGAACTTCCTTGTTCAATCAGGGAATGACCAGCTCCTGCTTACAGCCGACCTTGCTTATCATCCAATCGTCAATGTCGACCGATCATGGCTGCCGGGGCCGGATCGCGACAAGGAAACGGCTCTTGCTTCTCGCCGGCGCATCTTTGACATGGCGGCAACAGACCGGCTTCTTGTTCTCGGTTTCCATTATCCGTTCCCGGGCCTTGGCCGAATGCTCAAAACGGATGTCGGCTATGCCTGGGTTCCTGCCTATTGGCAGTTTTGATCTTTTTATCAGGGGGTGACACGCACCAAACGCATTACTATCGGGAACCCCGCTTTGGGGCATAACAGCTTTATTATAGCTTTTTACCTGTGTGGAACTTGCCATCTGCTAAGATTATCTCAATCTCCTGATGGATATAGTTCGTAAAACGAGCATTCCAGAACAAGGGCGGGCAAACCGCTCTGATCGCGAGTGGACACAGATAATGGCGCGTATTTATGACCCGCACCGGGGATGATTTGAAAAATCCTCCGACCCGCATAGCCCGAAGCGCAGACACCGATGCGCGCTATCTTGCGCAGCTGGTGGATCTTGGTATTGCCCTGTCGGCAGAGCAGGGTCGTGAGGAACTTCATCAGAAAATCCTGATGGCAGCCCGGCAGTTTACCAATGCCGATGGCGGGTCGCTGTATCTGGTCAACAAGGAGGAAACAGAGCTTCAGTTTCGTATTCTAATGAATGATACGCTTGATACGTTTTTCGTATCAGGCCGCGAAAACGAGAAACCGTTTCCGCCGTTGCCGCTTTATGATCCAGATGGCAATCCCAATCACAAAAACATCGCAACCTATGTCGCGTTAACGGGTGAGTCGATCAATATCGAGGATGCCTATTTCGCCGACGGTTTCGATTTTTCCGGTACGCGGGCTTTTGATGCCAAAACCGGTTACCGGTCAAAATCATTCCTGACCGTGCCATTGAAAAACACGCGCGGCACTGTGATCGGTGTGTTACAACTGATCAATGCACGCGACAGCTCGGGTAATGTGATTGCGTTTGACCCGATGATCGAGCCGATCATCAATGCCCTCGCGAGCCAGGCAGCAGTGGCGCTTGAAAATAGTCGCCTTTTGATGGCACAGCGCGATCTGATGGAAAGTTTCGTACGGGTGCTGGGGCAAGCGATTGACGCCAAATCGCCCCATACTGCCTATCATTGCGAGAAGGTTCCAATCATTGCCCGCATGTTGGCGAAGGCGGCCGTCGACGAAAAGCAGGGGACATTTTCCAATTTCTATCTGACCGATATGGAATGGTACGAGCTTGACCTTGCGGCGTGGCTTCATGATTGCGGCAAAATCACAACACCCGATCATGTGGTCGAAAAGGCCACCAAGCTTGAAACCATCCATAACCGCATTCACGAAATCCGCACCCGGTTCGAGGTCCTCAGGCGCGATGCCGAAATCGAGATGCTCAAACGCAAGCTTTCGGGCGAGGATGCCCAACGTTGCGATGATGATTTCAGTGCCCGGATTTCCGAACTTGAAAGTCAGTTTTCGATGGTTGCGCAAAGCAACATTGGCGATGACGAGCTTGATAGCGATGCGGTCTTTGCCCTGCATGAAATCGGCGGGCAGGAATGGATGCGTCATTTTGATCGCACCATCGGGCTTTCATGGGCGGAAAATCAGCGTCTGACCGAAGATGATCTTGCGAAATTCAGCCAGCCCGGTGTTGAAAAGCTTCTCGATGATCGTGCTGATCATGCATATCTCGGCTTTAACCGGGGCGAGCTTTATAACCTTTCGGTTCCGCGCGGCACCCTGACATCCGAGGAACGCAAGGTCATCAATGACCATGTGGTGGTGACGCAGGAAATGCTGGCACAATTGCCTTATCCCAAGGAATTGCAGCGTATTCCCGCAATTGCAGGCAACCATCATGAAAAGATGGATGGTTCGGGCTATCCCAACGGCATGCTGGGCGAAGATATGGGCATCCTCGAAAAGGTGATGGTGATTGCTGATATATTCGAGGCCTTGACCGCGGTTGACCGTCCCTATAAACGGCCCAAAATGTTATCGGAATGCATCGCGATCCTGGCTGACATGCGTGACAAGGGGCAGATCGACAATGATCTGTTCGAATTGCTGCTGTCGTCGGGCGTTTACATCGAGTACGGCCGTAAATATCTGCAACCCGGCCAGTGCGACGAAGTTGATATCACGCAGTTTCTGCGCAACTGAAAACGGACCGGACGCGATGCATCCGATCCGTTTCGTCATCAGGTCCGATTGATTGAAACCCCGCCATCGGCAAGGAACGGTACTCCGGTCACAAAGCTTGCTGCGTCGGAGACCAGGAACAGGGCAGCCTGCGCAATTTCGGATGGTTTTGCCATACGTTTTAAGGCATGCAGGCTGTTGACGAACTGTTCGACCTCCGGCCCGGCGCCGGGTTTGTTGGTGATGCTAGCCGGGGTATCAGTCCCGCCGGGCAGCAGGGCATTGACCCGAATGCCCTGTGGTCCGTATTCGGCCGCAAGCGACTTCATTAATCCGATCATGCCCGCCTTGCTGGCAGCATAGGCTCCCATGCCGGGCATCCCCACTGTATGACCGACAAAACTGGATGTCAGAATCATTGATCCCGAACCATTGGCGAGCATGGCGGGTAACTGATATTTCGCCCCGAAAAACGCTGATGTGAGGTTGGTTTCGATCATTTCATGCCAGTCATCGATTGCCATATCGGGGATTGAAACCGATTCCCCGACCATTCCGGCATTATTAACCGCGATATCAAGCTTGCCGAAATGATCGAGGGTCGCCTCGACCAGGTGTTTTGAAATCGCTTCGTCGGTAATGTTTCCAGGAACCGCAACCGCGATGCCGCCGGCATCGCGAATATCGGCCACCAGATCGTCAAGCAGATCGGAGCGCCTTGCATTGAGGACAAGTTGTGCGCCCTGCGCTGCGAAAAGTTCGGCCATGGCGCGGCCAATGCCGGAACTGGCACCAGTGATGATTGCGGTTTTATCGCCCAGTGCGAACATGTTTCCGTCTCCTCTGTCATGATAGGATGACCGTCGTGGTGATGATGGCCCGATGGGGAGACGCTAGTTCGGGCAAGGCGGTCGGGCACTCCGGTTATTGGCATTGAATTCGCGGAATTGACGGTTTTCGTAGGTAGCGAATTTGAAAGCAAGGAACGGAGTGCGGCCCACGGGATGGACGATCAGAATGCCGGGCAAACGGATGCATCTGGCATCCCAGCATTCTGATAAAGGAGCCATCCTCATGTTGACGGAGACGAAATTGAACAAGGCGATCGGCTGGATCAGTGACGAAGACAAATGGCAGGCCGTGGCAAATCGCGATGGCAAAGCCGACGGACAGTTTTATTATTCGGTGGTAACCACCGGGGTTTATTGCCGACCATCCTGTGGTGCGCGTCTGGCGCGCCGGGAAAATGTCGCGTTCCATGCCAGTTGCGATGATGCCGAACAGGCGGGTTTCCGCCCATGCAAACGGTGCCGCCCGAACACCGCATCAATTGCCGAACGCAATGCCGATGCCGTGACAAACGCGTGCGACACCATCCGTAATGCCGAAGAAATGCCAAGCCTTGATGATCTGGCAACTGAGGCCGGGATGAGCCGCTTTCACTTTCACCGCGTGTTTAAATCGGTCACCGGGGTGACGCCAAAGGCCTATGCCAGCGAGTATCGGGCCGGACGCGTGCGCGAGGAATTGCGCAGCAGCAATACCGTGACCGAGGCGATCTATGATGCGGGTTACAATTCCAACAGCCGGTTTTATGAACGCGCACACAAGATGCTGGGCATGACGCCAAGCAGCTATCGCGCGGGGGGCAAGGGCGAGAAAATCCGGTTTGCGGTGGGGCAATGTGCGTTGGGCGCAATCCTTGGTGCGGCAAGTCTCAAGGGGATTTGCATGATCCTTCTGGGCGACGATCCCGACGCGCTGGTGCGCCAGTTGCAGGATGCCTTCCCCAAGGCGGATCTGATCGGCGGCGACCCGTCGTTCGAGGACTGGATGGCACAGATCATCGGTCTGGTCGAAGCCCCGCAGCTTGGTCATCACCTGCCGCTTGATATTCGCGGTACGGCCTTTCAGCAACGCGTCTGGCAGGCGCTTTCGGAAATTCCGGCCGGGACAAAGGCAAGTTATGCGGAAATCGCCGAAAAGATCGGATCGCCGCGTGCTACCCGTGCTGTTGCGCAGGCCTGTGGTGCCAACAGCATCGCGGTTGCCATTCCCTGCCACCGGGTGGTGCGCAAGGATGGCGATCTTTCGGGATATCGCTGGGGTGTGGAGCGCAAGAAAACCCTGCTGGACCTCGAAAGCAGGGAGGCCGGGCAATGAACAAGATGACCCGTGACGGGATCGCATCGCTTGATTGGGAAAAGCATGCCCGCGAACTTGATGCCCATGGCTGTGCAATCCTTGAACACCTGATTGATCCGGACACATGCCAGTCATTGGTCGCATGCTATGACGAGACGGAAACGTTTCGCAGCCATATTCATATGGCCCGGCACGGGTTCGGGCGCGGCGAATACAAATATTTTGCCTACCCCTTGCCCGATATGATTGCGGGTTTGCGGCAATCGCTTTATCCGCCATTGGCCGAAATTGCCAATCGCTGGAACCGGGCGATGGGGCTGGACCGGCGCTTTCCCGGAGATCACGCCCGGTTTGTTGCCCAATGCCATGAAGCAGGGCAAACCCGCCCGACGCCGCTTTTACTGCGCTATGGGGCGGAGGATTATAATTGCCTGCATCAGGATGTTTACGGCGATTGCGTGTTTCCATTACAGGTCGCAATCCTTCTAAGCGACCCGAAAACGGATTTCGAAGGTGGTGAATTTGTCCTGACTGAACAACGCCCGCGTATGCAGTCCCGCGCCGAGGTCGTGCCGCTGATGCAAGGTGACGCTGTGATTTTCCCGGTTCATCATCGCCCGGTTGCGGGAACACGTGGCACGTACCGGGTGAATATGCGCCACGGTGTTTCCCGCCTGCGTGCCGGGTCACGGCATACGCTTGGCATCATTTTCCATGACGCCAAATAGAAAAATCGGGCCGTCGCGAGACGGCCCGGTCAAGTTGGGTGGTGCAAAGGGAGGTTGCCCTCCTACATCCGTTCGTGGAAATGGCAGGCGACCTGATGCTGATCGTTGATCGTGTCAACGCTCGGTACATCGGTTGCACAGACATCTTTGGCAAACGGACATCTGGTACGGAACACGCAACCCGATGGCGGGTTGATCGGGCTGGGCAAATCACCGGTCAGCACGATGCGTTCCTTGGTGCGTTCGATTTCCGGGTCGGGGATAGGGACAGCGGAAATCAGCGCCTTGGTATAAGGGTGTTTGGGGGCGGCATAGATGCTGTCGCGGTCGGCAAGCTCCATAAGATTGCCCAGATACAGCACTAATATGCGGTGGCAGATATGACGTACGATCGAAAGATCGTGGCTGATGAAAATCAGTGACAGGTCAAATTCGCGCTGCAATTCCTGCAACAGGTTGACAATCTGCGCCTGTATCGAGACATCAAGGGCTGAAACCGGTTCGTCGCAGATGATCAGTTTCGGTTCCAGGATCATCGCACGTGCAATGCCGATACGCTGGCATTGCCCGCCCGAAAATTCATGCGGATACCGGTTGATCATCTGCGGCAAAAGCCCGACACGCGCCATCATGCGTTTGACGCGCGCCTTGATTTCGTCCTTACCCAGTTCCGGCTTATGGGTCACCAGCGGTTCGGCAATGATTTCGCCGATTGTCATACGCGGGTTCAGGCTGGCCAGCGGGTCCTGAAAAATGATCTGCAGGTCACGGCGAAGCGGCTGCATTTCGCGGTGTGGGGCGCCGACAATATCGCGGCCCAGCCACACGACCTGCCCGTCGGTCGGCGGGATCAGTTGCAGGATCGCGCGACCAAGGGTCGATTTGCCGCAACCGGACTCACCGACAATGCCAAGCGTCTCACCGGGAAACAGGTCGAAATTGATCCCGTCGACGGCTTTCAGTTTACGCTCGGGGCCGAAAAATCCCTTGCCCGGCAGGGAAAAGTGAACCTTAAGGTCCCGCACAGAGAGGATCGGCACGTTTTTCTTTTTACGGATCGCGTTCATTGGCCGTCCTCCCGGAAGCAGGCACTGGCGCGACCATCGTCAAAGCCAAACAGACCGGGGCGCGAAACACAGCACCGATCCATCACATAGGCGCAGCGTTCCTGATAAGCACAGCCCTTTGGCAGGTTTTGCAGGTTGGGCGGCTGTCCGGGAATGGCAAACAGGTGTTCCTCGCTTGCGGTGTCGATGCGCGGCATCGATTTCAACAGTCCCTCGGTATAGGGATGATGGCTGTCATAGAAAATGTCGCGCACCGTACCGGTTTCGACAATCCGCCCGCCGTACATCACCATGACCCGGTCACACAGGCCCGCAACCACGCCAAGATCATGGGTGATCATGACGATGGCCGTATTGAAATCCTTTTTAAGATCGCGCAGCAGATCAAGGATTTGTGCTTGCACCGTCACATCAAGGGCGGTGGTTGGCTCGTCGGCAATCAGGACTTCGGGATCGCACAGCAACGCCATGGCAATCATTACGCGCTGGCGCATGCCGCCGGAAAATTCGTGCGGATACATATGTACGCGCTGGGCCGCACCCGGAATGCCAACACGATCAAGCATATTGATCGCACGTTTAAGGGCATCGCCCTCGGACATGCCGCGATGTTCCACCAGTACCTCGGTCATCTGTTTTGAGATTTTGAGGAACGGGTTCAGCGACGTCATCGGATCCTGAAAGATCATCGACATGGTGACACCGCGGATTTTGTTAAGCTGCCGCGACGGGATATTGAGGATATCCTTATCTTTGTAGCGCACCGTACCCGTGGCCTTGCCGTTCTTGGCAAGCAGCCCCATCACGGCAAGGAAAATCTGGGTTTTGCCCGATCCGGACTCGCCCACAACGCCAAGTGTCTCGCCCGGATCGATATGGAAGTTGATGTCATTGACGGCCTCGACCTCCCCATCCGGGGTCTGGAAGCGGGCGCGAAGGTTTTCAACAGTCAGAATATGATTTGTCATGTGCCTATCTGTCCTTCGGGTCAAGGGCGTCGCGCAGGCCGTCACCGATGAAGTTGAAACAGAACAGCGTCAGTGCCAGGAAGATCGCCGGATAAATAAGCATCCAGGTCGCCGCTTCGATCACTTTCGCCCCTTCGGAAATCAGTACACCCCAGCTTGTCAGTGGCTCCTGTACACCAAGGCCCAGGAACGACAGGAAGCTTTCGGTCAGGATCACCTGCGGAATGGTCAGCGTCATGTAAACAATGACCGGTCCCAGAACGTTGGGGATGATGTGGCGGAAAATGATCTTGAAGTTCGAAACACCCGTGGCATGGGCAGCTTCGATAAATTCGCGCCGCCGAAGCGACAGCGTCTGCCCGCGAACAATCCGCGCCATGGTCAGCCATTCAACTGCGCCAAGAGCGACAAAGATCAGGAAGATGTTTCGGCCAAACACCACCATCAGCATGATCACAAAGAACATGAAGGGCAGGGAGTAAAGCACATCGACAAACCGCATCATGATGTTGTCGATACGCCCGCCGAAATAACCGGCAACCGCGCCATAGGTCACCCCGATCACAAGGGAGACTGCCGTTGCCAGCAAGCCAACCGCAAGGGATACGCGCGCGCCATAAAGGATGCGGATGAAAATATCGCGACCATTGCCATCTGTGCCAAGGATATGGCCGTTTTCCCAGTTCGGACCTTCCTGAATATAGCCCCAGTCGATCTGGTCATAGGCAAACGGGCTGAGCAGCGGGGCGAAAATCGCCATCAGCGTGATGATCGCCAGAATGATCATCGAGCCGACGGCGGCCTTGTTGCGAAACAGTCGAATACGGGCGTCGCGCCACAGGCTGCGTCCCTCGATTTCTCCGGGGGCGCCTGCCGCCTGGAGCATCGCTGTTTTTTGATCCTTGTTCATCATTAGCGTGACTTCAGCTTGGGATCGAGCAGGCCATAAACCGTGTCGACCAGGAAATTCAGAAAGATGATCATCACCGCATAGACGATCACCACACCCATCACGAGCGGGTAGTCGCGGTTAAGTGCTGCCTTGACGAAGTAGGTCCCGATGCCGGGCACGCCAAAGATGGTTTCGATGACCACCGAACCGGTCATCACCGCCGCCGTCGCCGGGCCGAGATAGGACACAACCGGCAAAAGTGCGCCCTTGATCGCATGCCGGTTCACGACAAGCTTTTCGCGCAAACCTTTGGCGCGTGCGGTGCGGATGTAATTGGAATGCAGGACTTCGACCATGGAGCCGCGTGTCAGCCGCGCGATATAGGCAATCTGCGGCAGGGCAAGGGCGATGATCGGTAAAATCTTGTATTCAATGCCGCCATCGCCCCATCCTGCGGTCGGCAAAATCGACAGATACAGACCAAACACAAGCGATAGAAGCGGCGCCATGACAAAGTTCGGAATGGCTATGCCAACCATGGCAACACCCATCACGACAAAATCAACCGTGCTGTTTTGCCGGAGTGCCGCATAGGTGCCAAACCCGACCCCGAATATCAGGGCAAGGAAGATCGCCGACAGGCCAAGCTGCATCGAAGCCGGGGCCCCGGCCATGATCAGTTCGGCAACCGAGAAATCGCGAATTTTAATCGATGGTCCAAAATCGCCGCGCAGGATTTTACCGATATAGATCGTGTATTGTTCAATAAGCGGCTTATCAAGGTCATAAGCGGCCTTGATGTTTTTTTCGATTTCCGGCGGCAGTGCACGTTCCTGGTCGAACGGTCCGCCCGGTGCGATGCGCATCATGAAAAAGGCAACCGTGATCACGATGAACAGCGTCGGGATCGCGATCATCAGGCGCCGGATGGCGTAAGATAGCATAATTCTCTCTCATCCCCATTGGGGGCCGGTGGAATGCCGCAGGCCCGTTAACCGGACCTGCGGCAAAGGTCTCCGGCGTTTACTCTTTGATGTCGAGCCAGCGGGTCAGGTGGCGATCCGGGGCGTTATCGATCCAGCCTTCGATCTTTGGCGAGACGAGCTGTTTCGAGACATAATAGTAAATGGGGACGTAGGGCTGTGCTTCCATCATGATGGCTTCGGCCTGCTTCATCAGGCTGGCACGCTTTTTAAGGTCGCCTTCCTTTTCGGCTTCCAGCATCAGTTCGTTGTAACGCGGGTTATCAAAAGCCGCATAGTTCAGCGGCCCGGTCCGTTCTTCGCCGAGGAACAGGAAGTTCTGCGCATCGTTGTAATCGGCAATCCAGCCCGCGCGTGCCACTTCAAAGTTACCAACCTTCAGATCGGCATAGTGGATTTTGCCTTCGGTGTTGAACAGTTCGGCCTGAACGCCGATCTGCTTCCACATATTCTGGGCCGCAATCGCGATGCGCTTGTGGTTTTCAGACGTGTTGTAGCGCAGGGTGAATTTAAGCGGATTGTCAGGGCCATAACCGGCCTCGGCCAGAAGCTTTTTGGCTTCTTCGAGCTTTTCATTATAGGAAAGGTCTTTCCACGAAATGTATGCTGGCTCGCCGTAATTACCGGTTCCGGGCGGGACAAAGGAATAAGCCGGAAGTTCGCCGGTCTTCAGGACGGAATCAGTGATGGCTTCGCGGTTGATCGCCATCGACAATGCCTTGCGCACGCGCGCATCCTTGAACATGTCCTTGTCGGTACGGATCGCATAGTAATAGATACCGGCATACGGTGCGATGCGCAGGCTATCGGCAAGGTTATCGCGCAGCCAGGAAATCTGTTCGGACGCGATGTCGCGTGCGACGTCAAGTTCGCCTGCACGGAAACGGTTCTGCATCGCGGTGCGATCTTCATAGGTGTAATAGATCACCTCGTCGATCGGCACATTGGCTGCGTCATAGAATTCCGGGTTCTTTTCAAGCTTGGAATGAACGTTCGGCAGCCATTCGGTCAGTTTGTATGGGCCGTTGACCACAATGTTTTCCGGCTTGACCCAATCCTTGCCAAATTTGGCAACCGCATGCTGCGGGATCGGGAAAGCGGTCTGGTGGGTCAGTTGGGCCAGAAAATAGGGGGCAGGTGCGGTCAGTTTAACCTGCAGGGTTTTATCATCCAGTGCGGTGGCAGCGATTTTCGCGCCTTCCTTGCCACTGTTAACAGCCTCGGCACCCTCAATGATATAAAGCAGCGACGCATATTCCGCCCCGGTCGACGGATCAAGCAGACGGTTCCAGCCCGCGATGAAATCCTGTGCCGTGACCGGAACACCGTCCGACCAGTTATGGTCGCGAATTTTAAAGGTATAAGTCATGCCATCGTCGGAAACGGTCCAGCTTTCGGCTGCACCCGGGACCGGCTCGCCATTCGGGCCATAGGTCAGAAGACCCAGAAACATATCGTCCGAAATACGGCTGGTCTGAACCGTCGAGATGTAATGCGGGTCCATCGATTGCGGTTCGCCGTCATTGCCGACACGCAGGATTTTTTCCGCCTGCGCATGTGTGGTCGACAGCATGGTCATGGACCCGGCAAGCAATGCCGTACCCAGCACAAACGCCCGCGAGGAATTAAGCAATCCCTTCACGAGACCGTTTGCGGTCTTCGCGTGTTTTGACATGTGTAATGTCTCCCTCATCCATTTTGCTTTGTTGTCGACGTACTCCCTGAAAGTACGTACGCAAAAATACTGAGACTGACATGCGTAATCTGCAAGTCACGATTCCACAAACCTGAAACAATTGGTGGTTATTTGCGTAATATGGGTAATTTATTGATGGAATTTTGCGAAATTTGGATGAATTGCCAATGATTGTTCGGTGGCAGAGGGCTTCAACCAGAGCCTGCAAAACCGTTTCATGCGTAACGTCATGCCTCGTGTCGCAGGCTGGACGCTATATGCGTGAAATGTGAAATAGTTCACATTCAAAGGGTTGGCGGTGAAAACAACTGGTTACGAATCGGGCGATGGGAAAGGTTGCATATTTTTGCATCAAAACCACCGAGAATCAGTATCTTGGCGCGAAAATGAGTGGTTAATGTTTCCCGTTTTGGTGAAATCATGGGCTTCCGGCAGGTATCTTGCCCGGGATGCCTCCCGGCGACATGCCATTTCAGTGTCGCACAATTTTTCGTTGTGAAATCGGTATTGCCGGGCTAGGCATTTTGCAACTTTGCCCTTCTTCTATTCGGGCCTCGAAATCAGGTAGTGCCGCCAAGCGGTCTTTCCTGATGCGGGAAACATAAAGCCAGATGATGTGATACCACCATGCTCGAAACACCCAGACTTTGTCTGTTGCTGATTGCGGTTGTCGGTCTGGTACAGGGGATGTTCCTGCTGCTGTTGCTTTATCAACAGGGGAAACGTGCCTTTTGTGCCAATCGCTGGTTATTTGTTTTCATCATCGCGGTCTGTCTCAGCTTCGTTGAAGATTTGACCGATGTCTTGCTGGAACCGTCGATAACCCTGTATCTGATCCCGGTGTTCCTGACGGCGACCTTTGCTCTGATGCCGGCAATCTTTTTGTATTTTCGTGAAATCGCAGGGCATTCCCCAAGATGGCCCCTGTTGCATTTTGCGATCCTCCTGCCGGTATTCGTCTCCCTGGTCGTTTCGGTTTTCCTCATTTTGCAAAATTTTCAGGATCTGATTGTCAACGAAGGCGAGATCGAGCTGGAACTTGGCAATCATTTTGCCCTAGGGATGATATTTTTAACGGTGCTTTTTGGATTGTATCTGCAGGTCGCGATCTACATGATCCGGACGTGGCGGGTTACCTATCGCTATTTGCGTCAGGCTGGAGAACAGTTGGGGGCAGATGAAAAAGCCTTGCGGCGCTGGGTTCGCGAACTTCTGATCGGAATCAGTATTATCTTTGTGATTTTCGCCGCGACCACAAGTCTCGATATTGCTACGACAGAAAGTGACTGGTCGGTTGTACTTGTTCAGATCGGGTTTGTTCTGGTTTTTTTGCGCCTGTGTCACCTAATTGCTGCCAACCCGGCCCTGTTCGTTCAGGCTGAATGGGACGGGCAGGATCAGCCTCAATCAACGCCCCGTTATCTTGTCGATGCCGATGAAATTGAAAGAATTTGTCGGCGGTTGGCTACTGTCCGGGATAAGGGTGAACTCATCTATGATCCCTTGGTCAGCCTACCAAAACTTGCTGCTGCGGTCGGTGTAACACCCAATCAGTTATCCTTTGTCTTAAACCAGCATCTTGGCAAAAGCTTCTTTGACTTCATCAATGAGGTGCGCACGGACGAAGCATCCCGATTGCTGGTTAATGAGCCCGATCGCACGATCCTTGATATCGCCACCAGTGTCGGTTTCAATTCGAAATCGACCTTCAATCTTGCCTTCAAGAAAATCACCGGCAAAACGCCCAGTGTTTACCGATCGGAGACCCTGTCGCGGCGTAACCCCATACTTTAGCGCTGCCGTAATCTTTATCGTCCCAAATGACGGGCACATGAATGTTTGAAACAATCGATTTGCTGCTGCTGCTGATTGCGGCTCTTGGCGCGGTTCAGGCCGTTTTTCTGATTATTCTTTTGCAGGGCGAGGGAAAACGCGCATTTCGAGCAAATCGCTGGCTGATGATGTTTGCGGTGGCTGTCGGCATGGGCTTTGTCGACGATATTGTCGATACCATCGTCCCCCCACTTGTGAACCTGTATCTAACACCGCTTGTTACACCCTTCTTCTTCGCCTTCATTCCGGCAATCTATCTTTATTTCCGGGAAATCTCAGGCAACCCGTCCGCAAAACCGGCATGGCATTTTGCAATCATGCTTCCGGTGTCGGTGGTCATGGTCTGGGTCGTTTTTCTGCTGCATGCCAGTCTTTCGTCGTCGGACACGGCTGTTTCCGACGTCCGTATCAATCTCGATTTCAGTCAGGGCAGCGTCTTTAATCTGCTGCTGATGATGTTGATCGCGATCTTCTGTCTGCAATTTGCGATCTATATGTTCCGAATCTGGCATGTTGCGGTCCGGTACTTGAAAGATGCCCATCGGCAGCTTGAAGTCGATCAGAAAGGGCTAAGGCGCTGGGTTCTTGAACTGCTCGTCGGGTTGAGTGTGATTTTCACCCTTTTCACGCTGATCAGTCTTTTCGATACCATCGTTTCACGCAGTGAATGGCTGGTTCTGTGTGTGAAGGCGACTTTCGTTCTGGTGTTCTTCCGGATGTGTCACGTTATTGCCGCCAATCCTGCATTGTTCGTACAGCCTGAACGCGATGAGGTTGAAAACACCGGCGAGAGTGATGGAAAAAGGCCCAGATCCGGTCTGGCGCGCAATGTGGTTGATCCCGAAGATGTCAGCCGGATAGGGGCAAAACTGGACCGCATCGTGGCGGCACGCGAGCTAATGTTTGATCCGCTTCTGACCATGCCGAAACTTGCCAATGCGGTCGGCGTGACACCGAACCAGCTTTCCTATGTCCTGAACCAGCATCTTGGCAAAAGCTTCTTTGATTTTGTCAATGAGGTCCGGACAAACGAGGCATCCCGCCTGCTGATCGAGGAGCCGGATCGCACGATCCTCGATATCGCCATCAGTGTCGGGTTTAATTCCAAATCGACTTTCAATCTGGCCTTCAAGAAAATCACCGGTAAAACGCCCAGCGCGTATCGGGAAGATAAATCATAAGATACAAATACTTATCGTGTCCGAATGCGCATTCGTACCTTTTGAACGCTTAAATCAGGTTCGAGGATACAGAGCCGGACGCCATGCACAGGGCGGATCGGCATAGTCGGATCACCAAAACTGATACAAGGGTGATCGGACAAAATGAATTTTTATAGAGTCTCAAATCTGGTCGGGAACGGTTTGATCCTGTTGGGGACCGGATTATGCGCAAGCGCGCTTCTGCTTTTTATCAGCACCTCGGCCAATGCGCAGCAAGGTACAAGGGACATCCTGCGCGAAGAGGTCAATCCCAAACAGGACGAAGCCGATCCGTGGCTTGGCGGGGTATGGCAGTTTGGGGCATATGGCCAGGTTGAAAGCAATCCTTATCGTGGTGCGGACAGCGTCGATTTAGATCCTTTGCCGCTTCTGGCTTATGATGCGGATCGGCTGCATATCGGGACCGACGGGATATCTGTCACCGCATGGCAAAACGAATTCGCCAGTCTTGACGTACTTGGTGCGCTTCGCATGAAGCCGTTTGAAAATGGCGATAGTGAATATCTGCGTGGCATGAAAGAACGCGATATGGCCTATGAAGCCGGGATCGGTTTCACCAGCCGCCTGTGGCGCGGGGAAGTCGGGGCCTATTACCTGACTGATCTGAATGACGCCCATGACGGTCATGAACTTGACCTCACCTATACCATCCCGATGGATTTGCAGAATGTAACATTCGACTGGGGTGGCGGGGTACGTTGGCAAAGCGATAAGCTGGCAAACTACCATGTCGGAGTCAGCGGCACCGAAGTCAGAAGTGATCGCAACGCCTATGACGCGGATGCAGCCTTCATCCCGCATCTTGACGTCTCTGTCACCTATCCGATTACCGAAAGTATCGTTCTGCTTGGAACCGGTGGGGTGGAATTGCTGCCTGACAGCTATACCGACAGTCCGTTGATTGATGATGACTATGTTTACAGTATCGGTCTGGGGCTGGTTTACAACTTCTGATCCTGATCGTTATATACCAGTCTCCTGCCCGCCCGAATTCAGGCGGCCGGTTTCCGGCGGGTTGGTCCTTTCCAATGGGCCGGCCCGCCTTTTCTGTGGTGTTTTCAAGCGGACGGCAGGCATGGAAGCCAAGCTATATGGCTTTCATCTTCCCACATAGGCCGCCAACTCGTCCGGAGTTCCTTTGGGAAAAGCATCCCGTAAAAAGTCGAGGAACGCCGACACGCGCGCGCTTAGCAATCGGCGTGACGGATAGAGTGCCCATAAGGTGATTTCCGGCCCGTCCACATCGCCCCAATGCACCAGCGTACCATCGGCAAGATCGTGACTCACAAGCGACACGGGAAGTCGTCCCGCGCCAACTCCTTTGCGTACGGCGTCCCGAACCATGACGAGCGATGAGAGGCTCAGGACCGGATTGACCGCGATCTTTGACTGGCTGGTTGGTGTTTTCACATTCCAGCTTTCGTCTTGGCGGACTTGCCCCCGTACAACAGCCGGGACAGAGGAGCCATCCATCGGTGGCGTCAGGCCCGGGTTCGCAACGATCACCAGTCGGTCACGCAGGAACACACGACCGACAAGGCTTTCATCAGGTTCCGGGTTGACCCTTATTACCAGATCATAGGCTTCCTCAATCATATCGACCGGGCGATCTTCGGTCGTGACCTCAAGCCGGACCTCCGGATATTTGAGGGCGAAGTCCGCGGCCAGTTTCCCCATCGCAGTCTGTGAAAACAGCAAAGGCGCGCTGATCCGAAGTTTCCCCCTTGGTTCGCGTCCGCCAGAGGCAATTGCCGCAGTCGTCTCGTCGAGTTCAGTGAACAACTGGCTCGTCCGCTCGAATAGCGCCCTTCCTTCTTCGGTCAGCTTGAGAAGTCGCGCGCCGCGTTCGAACAAACGCAACTCAAGGCTTGCCTCCAGCTCTGCCACACGCCGTGACAGCGTCGCTTTTGGCCGACCAGTGACGCGCGACGCTTTACCAAACCCGCCGTGGCGGGCAACCAGATTGAAGTCGACAAGAGCAAGAAGTTTCATGGTGTTCCACCAGTGAGACGAACTGTCTAAATATAGCATCTATCGGCAATAATATGGATCATTAAGTTAGGGGATAGCTGAACTGCTTAACCAAGGAGAGAATTCATGACCATTCTTGTAATCGGCGCGACCGGCAATGTTGGCCGCAACGTCGTTGAACAACTTCTGAGCCGTGGTGCCGCTGATGTGCGTGCGCTGGTCCGTGACCCGTCCAAAGCTGGTTTCCCCACCGCCGTGGAAGTGGCCCAAGGAGATCTGTTAGATGTCGACTCACTGCGGCGCGCTATGTCGGGGGTCTCGACCCTGTTTCTGCTGAACGGGGTTGTTGCCGACGAATACACCCAAGCGCTGATTGCTCTAAACGTTGCCCGCGAGGCCGGGATTGAGCGGATAGTGTACCTGTCGGTAATTCACAGCGATATTTATGTCAACGTCCCGCATTTCGCGGGCAAGTTCGGTGTTGAACGGATGATCGAGCAAATGGGGCTTGGCGCCAGCATCCTGCGCCCGGCCTACTACATGGACAACGAGATCACGATAAAGGATGTGGTGACTGGCTATGGCATCTATCCGATGCCGATTGGCGAGAAGGGCCTTGCTATGATCGATGCGCGTGACGTTGGCGAAATTGCTGCGCTCGAACTGATCCGCCGTGAACAATCGGCAACACCGCTGCCGATCAATCGCATTAACCTTGTTGGTCCAGACACGCTGACTGGCAACGATGCCGCTGCGATTTGGGGTGATGTCCTTGGCCGTACCATCACCTTTCCCGGTAACGATACCGCCGGGTTCGAACAGAACCTGCGTCAGTTCATGCCAGGCTGGATGGCGTTTGACATGCGCCTGATGGCGGAGCGGTTCCTGACCGATGGCATGATTCCGGATGCCGGTGACGTGGACCGGTTGACATCAATGCTTGGCCGTCCGCTGCGCTCCTATCGTGACTATGTCGCGCAGATCGTTGACTGATCGCCCTCATTCCAACCCGACCGAAAAGGGCTATCGACATGATATATTCGACCGCAACCGTCCCGGTTAACCCGCAAGGAGAGCCCAAACTGACACGCGAACAGGTCTGGAAGGGCCTTGAGCTGAAAGCTCGTGATGCGCGCCAATTTCTTCCGGCTGGCCTCTGTACCCATTGCGATGTCACAGAGGAAAGTTCAACACATTTTATCCGCGACGCCATGATCGGTGGTGCTGACCTGCGCGAGATCATTACGCTTGAGCCCGGACGAAAGGTCACCTTCTTTCAGGCAACCGGTCCACGAGAGGGGGCGATCATCAACGAACTGTTTGAAGATGAAGCGGGCGACCTTCAGCTCAAATTCTACTGCTACCTCGGACTGCGCGATAAGCAACCTAACGGCTCGGAAGAACAGGCAGAGCAGGCACAGTTCGATAGCTACAACGGCTACAAAGCAGCCCTGCTGTCTACATTGAAGCGCACTCGTGAAATGGTTGCCGAAGGAAGGATTTGACCTCGGTCTTCTGCTTTGTTCGAGATAATTGAAAATTCAGATGACAGATATCTGGTCGGCTGTTCCCAATGGCTGACCAGATTTTGCGTTTTAGCCAACTGTTTCTGTCTGGTCCTGTTCGTTTTACGGTTTTTATTCCAAAAGCACGATCTTATCCCGTTGGATCATGTGGCTAAATCAGGCCAAGGGTTTTAAACGAATTATACCCGGCCTGACTGATAATGATGTGGTCGTGGATGGTGATTTCCATCGCCTTTGCAGCCTCGACAATCTTGCGCGTCATGTCTATATCGCCGCGCGATGGGGTGGCATCGCCGCTGGGATGGTTATGGACCAGAATGATCGCGCTGGCGTGCAATTCAAGGGCGCGCTTGATCACTTCGCGCGGGTAAACCGGGGTGTGATCGACCGTGCCGGTCTGATGGCATTCATCGGCAATCAACCGGTTCTTGCGGTCCAGAAACAGCAGATGCAGTTCTTCGGTCTTGCGATGGCCCAGACGCACCCGGCAGTAATCAATCAGCTGTTCCCAGCTAGCGATCACGGGTAATTCCATCGCGCGTTCACGCGCCAGATATTGCGCGCTGGCTTCGGCGACCTTGATCGCGGCAATTCCGGCATCGCCGAGCCCTTTGGCCTTTTGCAAATCTTCGGGGCGGGCGGCAAGAACATTGGCAAAGCTGCCAAACTGCGTAATCAACGATTTCGCCAGCGGTTTGACATCACCACGCGGCATCGCCATGCACAGCAGAAGTTCAAGTAATTCATAATCGGCAAGCGCATTTGCCCCACCCTTAAGGAACCGTTCGCGCAGACGTTGACGGTGGCCGTGATAATGGGGTTTGGGGGGCTTTGCATCAGACGGGGATGGCGCAATATCGGGACTTTGTCCGACCGGGACCGCATCGCGCGTCTGATCGAAAAAGAAACGCGTGCCGTCGTTGATCTGCGTATCAGGTGGCCCATCAGAACGGGAAGCAGCTTTGCGATCTTCTGTTTCGCTCAAATCCGCTTCCCCCTTTCTGTGGCCTTATTCGGCTGCGGCACTGATGTCGTATGGCGGCTTTTCGAGTCCGGCCGGCGAGCGGGTGAAGATTTCAAACCCGTCATCGGTCACGCCAAGCGAATGTTCAAACTGTGCCGACAGTTTGCGGTCTCGTGTTACCGCTGTCCAGCCATCAGGCAGGATTTTACAGGTATAAGTGCCCTGATTGATCATCGGCTCGATGGTGAAAATCATGCCAGGTTCCAGAACAAGTCCTTCGCCAGGACGACCGTAATGCAGGACATTTGGCGCATCATGGAAAACCTGACCCAGCCCGTGGCCGCAGAAATCACGCACCACCGAAAAACGTTCGCTTTCGGCGTAGCTCTGGATTGCATAACCTATATCGCCAAGGGTTGCACCCGGTTTGACGGCATTAATGCCGCGCCACAATGCTTCATAGGTCACATCGACAAGGCGCTGCGCCATAACCTTGGGCGTGCCCGCGATATACATGCGCGATGTATCGCCATACCAGCCATCAAGAATGACGGTGACATCGATATTCATGATGTCGCCATTCATCAGCTTCTTGTCGCCGGGGATCCCGTGACAGACAACATGATTGATCGAGGTGCAAATTGATTTCGGAAAACCGCGATATCCAAGGCAGGCCGAAACCGCATTATGATCGCGAATATACTCATCGCACAATTGATCAAGCCTGCCGGTCGTTTCGCCGGGAACAACGAAAGGTGTAATGTAATCGAGCACTTCCGCAGCCAGCCGTCCGGCGGCGCGCATCCCTTCGAACGCTTCGGGTCCGTGCAGTTTTACTTTTCCGTTCGCCACCCGAAATCTCCTTGGTTCGGCAGTAAATTCAGTAGTCGCTATGCCGCGACATAGTTCAATGACATAATCGGACAGGGCGAAATTGGCAAGGATGCCGTCACTTTGCGTTGATGTCGCGGATTGGAAGCATGGTGTTTACGGTGACCGACGGTGTCTTGACATCAATGACGCAGTCATAGGCAATCGCTTCTACCCCGGCCTTGGTTGCGGCTTTAAATCGCGCCGCGTAATGCGGATCGATATCGGATGCCAAGGCAAACTGATTACAATCGTCGCGCTGAATCAGATAGAACATCACAGCACGGTGCCCGTCTGCGACCATGTCGGTCATTTCGTCCAGATGCTTTGCCCCGCGTGCAGTCACGGCATCGGGAAATTCTGCCAGCCCCGGCACGGTGTCATCACGTTTCAGATGGACGTTCTTGACCTCGACATAGCAAAGCCCTTTGACCGGATCGGATAGCAGAATATCGATACGGGAATTCTTGCCGTATTTGACTTCGCGTGTCAGCGTCTCATACCCGGCCAGTTCGGGCACCTTGCCCGACAAAATGGCTTCTTCGACAATCGCGTTGGGATGGGCTGTATTGATGCCAACCATCGCACCACCAACCCGGCACAGTTCCCAGCTGTATTTCAGTTTGCGTTTCGGATTGTCCGATTGTGACAGCCATACATCAATCCCGGCTTTCTTCAACCCGATCATCCCGCCCGGATTGGCGCAATGCGCGGTGATCATGTCGCCATTTTCAAGCTCGATATCTGCCAGAAACCGTTTGTAACGTTTGATCAGCTTGCCCTGAATCAGGGGAGAGGGAAGGAGCATGTCAAATTCCGGTAATTGTTTGTTTTTGATCGGTTAAATCAAAATTTGTGACTAGTTGTTTTTGGCCGGATCAGGCTTGTTCGGGACGTCACCCAGAAAATCGACAAGGCTGACCTGACCAGTACCACGACGCAGTGGCTTTGGCTGGCTTTCGTCCGGGGCCCACGCGGTAAGATAAATCACCTGAAACTTGGCATGAACGCGGCCATCAGGGCGACCATGACGTTCGTGATAAATTGCTGCGGCGCGGGCCAATGTGCTGCGTTTGGTGAATTTTTTTGACCGGATGGTAACAAGGTTGCTTTCACCCATCCCCGAAAGATCACGCATCAGTTTCAGCGCATCGGGGTAATCGATGGTGATATCGTCGCTATCGACCACCGGCAGGGCAAAGCCGCTGCGCTGTAAAAGCGACCCGGCATCGCGGACATCCACAAACGGTGACACGCGGGGGGAGACTCCGCCTTCTTCTTCTGCCTCAGCGGTCATCAGTGCCTCGCGCAGGTCACGCAGCGTATCACCGCCTAAAAGGCAGGCCAGAAACAGGCCATCGGGTTTCAGCACACGCCGCGCCTGAAGCAGCATACCGGGCAGGTCGTTGACCCAATGCAGTGACAGGTTCGAAAGGATTAGATCAAGCGCCCCATCGCCAAACGGCAGGAATTCTTCGTCGGCAACGAATGTCGTGCGGTCATTGCGCATTCTGGCGGATTGCGCATAGCCATATGAAATGTCGCATTGATGCAGGGTTTCGATCCCGCCGCGCGCGCCGATGATCTGGCCGAGCTCGCCATTGTGACAGCCAAGGTCAACCGCCAGCGGGAATTTGCGGGTGGTGTCGTCAAGCCGGTCGGCAAGCCGTTCCGCGGTTTCGACAAACAGGAAATTGAATTCGCTAGCCCGCTTTGACGCGCGCTCGCGGCGCAGTTTCAGGATGTGGCGATCAAAAACGGTGATCGGATCGGCCATGGGGCGGGAAGCTCCGTCAAAAGTCGTTTTAAAAGTTACGACCTAGATAGAACGTCGCGCCCGCCCTTGCAATCCAAGACCGGATCAAAGCTCCAGAACAAGTGGCTCATTGCTGTCATCTTCGGTCGCCGCGGGCACGGCACAGCAGATCAAAGCCTCGTCGGGGGCGGTTTTGGCCGATGGCCGGGTTTTATAGGTCACGTTTCCTTGCAGGATTTTGGTTCGGCAGGTGCCACAATTCCCGCCGCGGCAGCTTGCCTCTGGTGCCAATCCGGCATCTTCAGCCAGTTCCAGCAAGGTTTTACCATCAACAGGTTTCCAGATTGTACTTTGGCCCGAGCTTGAAAAATCGACCTTTGTTTCCGTGCTGCTTGCCGGTGCCAGTTCCGGCAAATCGGGTTGGCTGTCGTGTCTGCGTTGCAGCGATGCGGGGCCAAATGCCTCGGCATGGATGCGGGTATCGGTGATGTTGAGCCCGCGCAGACCATCATACATTGCCTGCATGAAAGGTGGCGGACCGCACAGATAGAAATCGAAATCATCAAACGGCAGCAGGGAACGCAGCAAATTCATATCGATATGCCCGGATGCCTCGTAATCCCTGCGCGGTTCGGCATCGGTCGGATCGGCAAGGACGCGGACAAGGCGAATGCTGCCTTGGGCTGCTTTGACCAGTTCGACCAACTCGTCATCAAATGCGCGGTCCTCACGGGTGCGCGCGGCGTAAAACAGCCATGTCGGCCGGAAGCCGCGGGTGCGGAGCCCTTCATAGACGATGTGGCGCAACATTGAGATCATTGGCGTAATGCCGATGCCACCCGCGATCAGAACGGCCGGGCGCTTTGCGTTGGCATCAATCGAAAAATCACCGGCGGGTGCGCGGGCTTCGATCACATCGCCCTCGGCGAGATGGTCATGCAAATAGCTTGAAACCACACCTTCGCGCTTCACACTGATGCGATAGCGATTGTCCGACGGACTGCTTGAAAGTGTATAGGTGCGGATCAGCGGTTTGTCATGACCGGGCACCGTGACCCGGATCGGCAGGTGCTGCCCGGCCTTGTAGGGTAGGGTTCCGGTCCCGTCGAGTGGTTCAAGATGGAAGGATTTGATTATTCTGTTTTCCTTCACAATCCGCGTTATTTTTAAATTTTTCCAAGTAATCGCGTTCTGCATTGCTGCAACCTTGCGCTCAGCCGTTTCCCAGTCGCCGGTCAGAAGGCTGTTGGGTGATGCGCCGTCGGTCTGATCGCGCCAGCGGATCGGAAGGGCGGCTTTACGCAGCACGACCTTGCGCGGGAAAACCCGCCACAAACGTTCCGCACCCTGAAAGGCGGCAATTTCCGGGCCGTCGATGATAACGTCGGCATCGCCGGTGATTTGCAGGACATCGCCATTGGCGAAATCGGTAAAAACAAGGCCTGCCTTGGGATTGGCGATGATATTGCCCAGCGTATTGAAAAACAGGTTTCCGGCAAAATCGGGAATGGTCAGGCTGCCATTGGCATCAATGCGGACAAAGCCGGGTTTACCGCCACGATGCGAAACATCGACCTCGCGCTTTTCGCCCGGACGATCTAAATAGGTCGCGACAAAGAAGGTGTCGGCCGCAGCAATCATTGCGTGGGCCTGATCGTTCAGTGTGCTTTCCCAGTCTGCATGCAATTTGTTTTTCGAAGAAACAACTGCCATCGGATCGCGGGTGAACTCGAAATTACGCAACTGGATATATTGCGGGCAGTTGCCATAGCTGTGCCCGACCCGGATTGCGAAACCGTCATCGGATGATCGGGTGACTGTACCATTCAGACGGTTCCGGCGTCTCGTGTGCAGTTCGATCCCGATCATGCCAATTGCCTTGCTATCATCCATCCCGGCGTCTGCCGGGTCGTTCGGGTCGCGCGGGATATTGACCGCAAGCTGATAGGGATCAGGTGAATGCAGAAAGCCGGGATGGTTGGCGCGAAGGGTGGCCCAGACATCGCCATTGTCATCGACCGCGCCAAACACGGCAAAGGGCAGTTGTGGGTAAAACTGGCGATGCTGTTCGATCAGGTGGTCGCGCAGAACACGTTTGCCAACTTCGGCCATACGGGCATCGACCCCGACCAGCTTTTGCATGTGAATTTCACCTTCGTGCCACGGGCTATCGGTATCCGTGCCGGACGGGGTGAATTGCACGGGAGTTGCGGCAGGTGTTGCCGCAGCAGATGCGGGTGACGTAATTGACGTGTTCATGGCATTTTCCTTTGCGACGCGACGGACGTTAAGGGAAAGAATGGGCCGATCCGCGGATCACCAAATTTGTGCAGGGGGAAGCCAAACAGGGTGAAAGACCAGCCCAGACCGTCAGGCCGACTTGCGCAGGCCTGCGGCTGTCTGTTCGAAGGGGACAAAACCGGGCAGGGCTTCGACCCGTTTGAGCCAAGCGCGCACATTGCCATAGGGGGCAAGGTCAACATTGCCCTCGGGCGCATTGGCGATATAGCTGTAAAGCGCGACATCGGCGATGGTTGGGCGACCCAGTTCGAGCCAGTCCTTTTTGGAAAGCGCGGACTCAATATGGGCCAGAATGGCATGCGCGCGTGCAATGACTTCGTCGGCATTGAACGGGGCGTTAAACACCGTGACCAGACGGGCGGCACAGACGCCATAGGCGATCTGGCCTGCTGAGATTGAAAGCCATTTCTGAACCTTGGCGGCACTTTCGGCATCTTCGGGCAGCCAGTCGGTCGCGCCCTGTTTCTTGGCAACATAGGTCATGATGGCGATTGAATCCGAAATCACCACGTCGCCGTCTTCAAGCACGGGAACCTGACCCAGCGGGTTCAGTTTCAGGAATTCCGTAGATTTATGCGCGCCATTGGGCAGATCGACCGTGACGACATCATGGTCAACGCCCAGAAGGCTTAGAAACAGGTGGGCACGATGGGCATGGCCCGAGAGGGGAAAATAATGCAGCTTCATTGTTCCAGATCCTTCTTCCAACAAAAGATTGATGTGATGCCACTGACTATGACTGTTTCTGAATTTTCGTAGAATATGGTTTTCGGGTAATTCATTATTCCGTAAAATGGAATGATACGTTGGTAGTGCAGGAAAAGCACCATGGACCGATTTCAGGCGATGAAGATTTTTGTGCGCGTTGTCGAGGCGCAAAGCTTTGCCGCAGCGGCCCGGGAGTTGGGATCAAGTCCACCCGCCGTTACACGTGCAGTCGCGTTCCTCGAGGAAATCACCGGTGCCCGGCTTTTGACGCGGACAACACGGTCCGTCACCCTGACCGAGCCGGGGGCAAATTATTATGATGACTGCAAACGGTTGCTTGGTGATCTGGAAGAAGCCGAAGCTGCTGCAGGCGGTGCCTATGCCCGGCCCAGCGGCACATTGACCATCACGGCCCCGGTTCTGTTTGGTCAGATGTATGTTTTTTCGGTGATGACCGAGTTTCTTGACCTGTATCCCGACATGCGCGGACGGGTGCTGTTGTTTGATCGCATCGTCAATATTGTTGAGGAAGGCATCGATCTTGCCATTCGTATCGGCCATATGGCCGATACATCCATGAGTGCGATCAAGGTCGGGATGGTGCGGCGGATCATTTGCGGGGCCCCCGATTATTTGGACCGCCACGGTAGGCCAGGGGTGCCCTCAGATATCGGGACACATAGGGTTGTCGCATCAACCGGATCGTCGGCACCACTGGATTGGCAGTTCGGAGGGGACCAGAAGGTCAGTCTTTCGGTCAATGCACGACTGCAAACCAATTCGATTGAAGCGGCCCGCAAAGCAGCGATTGACGGATGGGGATTGGTTCGGATGCTCTCCTATCAGGCGGCACCTTTTATCGAGAATGGATCGCTTGAGGTGGTTCTGCGTGATTATGAGCCCGAACCGATCCCCATCCATATCGTCCATCCCGAGGGCCGCCATGCTCCGGCCAAGGTCCGGGCCTTTATCGATCTGGCGGTCGACCGCCTTCGTGCGGATAAGCGGATCAATTAGCGCATCGTTTCAAACACCACGCGTGATAGAATTGGGTGTTTTGTGATCGGGGACGATGCATAAGCAGGGATGATCGGGTGGGGATTTTACCGGCACAGATTGGTCGCATTGTCGGCAATGTGATGCAGATCGGTTTGCGCACCGTTTTGCCGCCGCGTTGTGGCGGATGCGGTGCGATTACCGATACGGTGCATGCGGTTTGCGCGGATTGCTGGGCCGGGCTTCGGTTCATTTCCGATCCGCTTTGCGCATGTTGCGGTTATCCGTTCGAGCTTGCCGGTGACGATGATGCGGGCGATGGCTTCTTGTGCGGCGAATGCCTTCGAAAAAGTCCGGCGTTTGATGCTGCGCGGGCGGCACTGGTTTATGACAATGGCAGCCGCGATTATTTGTTACGGTTCAAGCATGGGGATCGCACCGATCTGACGCCGCTTTTAAGTCGCTGGCTGTTACTGGCGGGGCAGGATTTCTGGGGGGATGCGGATCTGATAATTCCCGTGCCGCTGCATCGGACCCGGCTTTTGATGCGTCGATATAACCAGTCCGGGTTGCTGGCAGCATCCCTGTCGCGGCAAACAGGGATTGCGTGGCATGGCACGGTACTCCGGCGGTTGAGAAAAACACGCAGTCTGGGTGGTTTGGGGCCGTCGTCGCGCAAGCGCGAAGTTGGCGGTGCCTTTGGGGTGGATGACAGGATTGCCGCGCGGATCGGGCTTGCCGGTGCGCGTGTGGTTTTGATTGATGATGTGCTGACAACCGGGGCGACCGCCAATGCATGTGCGCGGATTTTAAAGCGCGCCGGAGCCATGCAAGTGCGCCTGATCACGGTTGCACGGGTGGTGCGATGACGCCCTGCGAAATATCTGTTATAGAACGGTCATTCAACAAGATTTACCGGTCGTAACCCGGTGCCGGGGTGCAAAACATGCGCCATCGCACGGGTCGAGTCCTGATGAAAAGGAACATGATTAGATGGCAAAAGTCGAAGTTTACGCCACCGAATGGTGCCCCTATTGCAAGCGTGCCCGCAAGCTTCTGGAAGAAAAGGGTGCCAAATACGAACTGATTGATGTGATGATGGAACCGCGTCGCAAAAAGGAAATGATGGATCGTGCGAGTGGCCGTCATACCGTGCCGCAGATTTTCATCAATGACGAACATATCGGCGGCTGCGACGAACTTATGGCGCTGAACGCCAAGGGCGGTCTGGACAGCAAGCTGTCGGCATAAGTTCGGAATTTCTAAAACGGGTCGCAACGATTGTTGCCACCCGTTTATTTTTTGATATCGGATGCCGTTTCAAGCGTTTTGCGGAATTCCGAAAATGCCGGGGTATCAAAACCCGGACGGCAGGCCAGAAAGGTATCAACCTTCATCAGGGGATGTTCCCTAACCGGACCAAGATGACGCATCAGATCGACGACACTGCGCGGCATGATGCTGATGCATGATCCGGCGGCGGTGCAGGCAAACATCGCGTGATAAGACCCAACTTCCTGAACAGCGAAATATTCCCTGATGGATCCGAACCCGGTCAGCCATTCTTCTGCCAGCGCGCGATAGGTGCAACCCGGTGCGAAGGCCGCCAATGACTTTGGCTGGATGTCGTCTGCATGGTGGATATCGGGATGGCCGGGCGGGAGAAGCAATACCAGTTCCTCGCGAAACAGGGCGCGGGTATCAAGCATTCCGGGTTCCAGCCACCATTCCCCTGACGGTATAGCAATCAACGCGCAATCAATGCGGCGAGCCAGAAGACCATCGACAAGCTGCCGGGTGGGGGCGGTTGAAAGTTCAATCGTGACGTCGGGAAATGCCTTGTTATAGGCCGCCAGCGGCAAGGGAAGACGGCTGGCAACGGTGCTTTCCATCGAACCGACACGCAGGGTGCCGCCTGGGGTCGAAGAATTGACCATCTGGCGTGCTTCGTCGGCAAGGTTCAAAATGCGGTCGACATATTCCAGAAAGGTTTCGCCTTCCTGTGTCAGGGTCATGCGTTTTTTGTCGCGCTGAAACAGGGCGACACCGATTTCTGTTTCAAGCTGCTGAACGCGGGTGGTGACGTTGGACGGTACCCGGCCAAGCAGTTCGGCGGCACGGGTAATACCCTGTTCCCTGGCAACGGTACGAAAAACCGCCAGTGATGCAAGATCCATCATAATTCTCCGATACGGAATTTACTTGAATTTATATTCTTTATTTGGGAATATATGTCAATCTTAATTCTGAAATCGTGAAGGATGGTCGTGCCAGATGGGCAGAGCATCCGGGAGGGCTGAAATGCTGGACAGGCTTGGTATGACATTGCCGATTGTGCAGGCCCCGATGGCTGGGGTTTCCACCCCGGCGCTTGCCGCGGCAGTTTCAAATGCCGGTGGTCTGGGATCAATCGGTGTCGGGGCAAGTGATGTGGCGAGCGCACGCAAGATGATCGAGGAATTGCGTGGCCAGACGGATCGTGCCTTTAACGTCAATGTTTTCGTTCATGAAACACCAAAGCCGGATCCGAGACGCGAAGCCGCGTGGCTTGATGCGTTAAGGCCGCAGTTTGCCGAATTCGGCGCAACGCCACCATCAGGTTTGCGCACCATCTACAAAAGCTTTGTCGATGATCGGGATATGCTGGCTCTTCTGATCGAGGTGAAACCGGCCGTGGTCAGTTTGCATTTCGGATTGCCGTCCAAAGATGTGATTGCGGCGCTAAAGCAGGCCGGAATCATACTGTTTGCAACGGCGACCAGTCTGGATGACGCCCGCAAAACCGAAGCTGCTGGTATTGATGTGATCGTTGCCCAGGGGATCGAGGCGGGCGGTCATCGTGGTGTTTTTGACCCGGAAGCGCATGATGACTATTTGGGAACCGTCGCCCTGACCCGTTTGCTGGTGCGTAATTGCAAGCTACCGGTTATTGCCGCGGGCGGTATCATGGATGGCGCGGGAATTGCCGCCGCCCTTGATCTTGGTGCTGTGAGCGCCCAACTTGGCACGGCCTTTATCGCGTGTCCGGAATCCTCGGCTGATGATGGATATCGCCGTGCGCTGATGGGGGCGGGGGCATATCACACGCAATTGACATCGTTGATTTCCGGGCGACCGGCGCGCGCGATTGCAAATCGCTTTACGGCCTTGAAAGATACGCTGGATGCGGCAGTTCCGTCCTATCCGATAGCTTATGACGCGGGAAAAGCATTGAACGCTGCGGCCAAGGCCAAAGGCGAAGACGGTTTTGGTGCGCAGTGGGCCGGGCAAGGCGCGCCACTGGCGCGTGCAATGCCCGCAGCGGAGCTTGTTACGACCCTGATGCGAGAATTTGAGGCGGCCCGTCGGAACTGAAACAGCCGTTTGTCTTAACCTCTGTCTGAGTGATGGTGAAAAGCATGCAGGTCAACGCATGCTTTTCACATTTGGAAACCTGGGCTACGTGGCTGGCTTTATTCGGTTTTCACCGGATTGTTGTCGACGACCTCGCGATAGGCTGCGAGATCAAGAAAAGCTTCGGCCTCGATAACCAGACCTTCCTGCATTTTGAATATCCAGACGAACTGGTTTTCATAAGACGTTCCGGTGGTGGTGGTGGCGCTACCGTCGAAGCGGATAATCACCATATCGTTGTCGGCCCAGATCGCGTGAACAACAGGTTTGATCGGTGTTACAAGTCTACTGACAAGTGGCGTTGCAGCCTGTTCCACAAAATCCTGACGGTTGGTGTAAGTGCCAGCAACAGGGTCAGAGCCATGGATCGTCCAGACAACATCATCGGCAAGAATTTGCCCGAACACGCTTTCGCCTGCCACCCATGCGTCGAAGGCACGGCGAACGATATCCCGGTTGTTTTCCTGCTGTTCAAGCGCGGCCGCGTTTGGTGTTACGGTTTGCGATGCCGATGCCGGACTGGTTAAAAGTATCGGTAAAACGATAGTGAAAAGGCCAGTACCAAACCGGATCGGGGACGGTATGTATCGGGTCAAAACGGATGTATGTTTCATTGGTTGTTCTCCTGTCGATGCATGATCATGCCGCCGTGATGTAGAATGCCATCGATAAATTCGCCGTCGGCTGTGAAGCCGGAATCATCCCAGTATTCGATCCGGTTGCCTTCGATCTCGTAACGGCCGGTATAGGCGTTTTCGCGATTGCCACGTGCTTCTGCGTATCGCCCGTCGGGCCTGAGTTCCTGCCGGACATGATTGTCCGAGGTAACCCACATGCCGACATAGGGTGAGGGCTGTATTTCGCTCATGCCAGATTGTTCCTCTGTCTGTTGGAAATAGGGGGCAATTTCAGCTTCGGTGACGACCCGGCCGAGTTGTGCTCATGACGAATGACCCAGCGATTGCCATCGCATTGCCAGCCGAGTTGGGAACGATCCCGGATCGCGGTGATCGTGCCATCCTGTGCTTCGAGACGGGCAACAAACTCAAGTGTGGTTGAGGCGACATTATTGCCAACGATGGCATCGGGGCCGTCCGATATTGCGTGGCGGGCCGAGTGCATGTTGTTAAACGGCCCTTCCCACATGGTGCCATAGTCAATTGCACGTCTGGCGGTCTTGCCGTCCGGTGCGAGGTCGTCAAAAAAACACCGGGACCTTCGAGGTCGTAATAACGGGCAAGCTTTTCGGCAAAGACAAAATCCGGATCATCCGGGGCACGTTCCCAACCATCCAGAATCCATGTTTTATGGAGTATTGCAGGGCTATTTTGCCCGTCTGCCGGGCAGGATTGTGCTGTTTCAGATTGACCGAAGGCCGTGGTACTGATGGCGGAACACAAAAGCGAGAAAACGAGTATGCGGGGGTTCATAGTGATCTCCTGCTTTTTCGATTGGTGCTGCGGGTGTGTGCAATCAAGTGCCTCTTATCCCCGCTGCCTGTTAACGGTACTCACTATCTTTGTTCAGAATAACCCACCAATCGCTCGACATACTGGTTAATATAATTTACCAATAGGTATGGATCTTAATCTTCTGACGATGTTTGCCGCGGTCGCGGATACCGGAAATTTTCGTGCTGCAGCCGACAGGCTGGGCGTAACACGTTCTGCTGTCAGTCAGGGTATCCGGCGTCTTGAAGAAACCATAGGGCAGCCACTGTTTCAGCGAACGACGCGCAGCGTTCGCCTTACGGAAGAAGGTGAACGGTTTCTGGAAACGGTTCATTCGCCGCTTCTGGAAATTGGCGCGGCGCTGGAAACCGCACGGAGTGCATCGGGAATGCCGCACGGGCTTTTGCGGGTTGCGGTTACATCTATTGCCGAACGGTTCCTGTCAGGACCGCTTGTCGCCGAATTTGCCATTGCCTATCCGGGAATTACACTTGATGTGACAGTCACCGACGAGGAGTTCGATATTGTTGCCGCAGGATTCGATGCGGGCGTGCGCCTTGGCGAGGTGATTGAGCAGGATATGGTCGCGGTATCGCTTACGGGCGAGCAGCGGCAGGTCGCAGTGGCAACGCCACGTTATTTTGAGCGGCACGGAATTCCGCAGCATCCGCGCGACTTGGCAGGGCATCGCTGTATCGGTTGGCGCCCGTCACCTGAAACCGCGCCGTATCGATGGGAATTCGAACGTGACGGGCAGGAGTTCGATGTGGCGGTCGAGCCGCAGGTTACGACAAACGACATGCTCTTGATGATCCGCACTGCCCTTGCGGATGGCGGTATCACATTCGGGATCGAGGAAACCTTTGCGCCCTATATCCGGCGTGGCGAGCTTGTAACTGTTCTTGATGATTGGCTGGCGCCCTTTGCGGGGTTTTATCTTTACTTTCCCGGACGCAGGTCGGTTACGCCAAAGCTTCGCGCATTGATCGAGCATGTTCGCAAGTTCCGGATGCGAGTGCCGCCACTTTAGACATAATGGTGCACCCGTTGCCGAAAACAGGCATTGCAGATTAGCCAAAGGTATCTTCCATTTCCTTGCGGAAGCGGATGGCGGGATCAGTGAGGTCGAAATCGACGTCGTCCCATGTAACGACCTGATCGGTGGCAATTTTGTGTTTGAGTGTCAGGTGGTGGGCAAGGCCGATGGGAAGGGCATTGTTGGCCTTTGACATGCGGGCTGGCATCAGTTTTCCATAGACCGTGTAACCGCCTTCCCCGTCGAGCTTTTCACCGACGTGAAGGTCGCGTTTGGCAAAGGCAACCGCGTCGCCTGACCATGCGCGCGGTGCGCCCGTCGCCTCGTGTCGCAGGGCGGCAGAGGCGACCGAAATGCCCAGTTCCAGACCGATCAGGTGATAGGGTTTATACATCGCGGAATATTGCCCGGTCGGGTCAGTCAGAAGGCCATATTCCGAGAAGCAGCGTTTGACATAGTCACTGGGGGCTTCAAACGTGACATAAACACCCCAGCGCAGATCACGAAAGACCGGGCGTTTATCACGTTCAAGGCTTGAAACCACTTCGACCGTACCCTTGCGATCAAGCAAACCACCTGTTTCCCGTGGCGAGAGCAAGCGGGGCAGATCATCAACACCGCAGGCAGGGAACCGAAGGCCGATATCCTGTGGCACCAGATCACAGGCATTGGAAACCGCAGCCATTTCGATGGCGGATTTGGTGCCATCAAGGAAGCTGTTGAAAATTTGGGGGTTCATGCCACCTGCCTTTGCCTGTTCTGGTGTCAGGCCATAATGGGTCCAGACGTCGTCGGGCGTGACATGGTGATAGGCGGGCAGATATTTGGTGCCCTTACCCGCGCAGATGACATCAAGGCCGACCGCACGTGCCCAATCGACCATTTCAGAAATCAGAGCGGGCTGATCGCCATAGGCCATGGAATAGACGAGGCCTGCCTGCTCGGCCTTGCGCGCCAGAAGGGGCCCTGCAAGAACGTCGGCCTCGACATTGACCATGACAAGGTGGCGGCCATATTCGATGGCCTTTAACCCATAGCGAATGCCTGCCGCCGGGCTGCCGGTAGCATCGATGATGACTTCGAGGCCGTTGGCTTCGATCAGGGCGTCGGCATCCTCGGTGATCCATGTGGTGCCGTTTTCAAGCGCATTGTTCGGGTCGGTTGCCTGATAGCGTTCTTTTGGCCAGCCGACACGATCAAGGGCTTCTTTGGCGCGGGTGGCACTGAGATCGGCCACCCCCAGAACGTGATAGCCCGGATGGTGTCCAGCCTGACTTAAAAACATCGAGCCGAATTTGCCCGCGCCGATAATGCCGACGCGAACGGGGTTTCCGTCCGCGGCACGTTTGCGCAGTTTTGCATCAAGGTTCATTTGAAATACTCCGTCGCCGGGCGATCAGGCCGCAGAACTTTTGGCGGACGATTGTTTGGCAACCAGTTCGTCAAGGCAGTCATCGGCAAGCGGTGTGATCGGGGTGAAGTCGCGATGGGCGATCCACGGTTTGCGATTAAACGCCCGGATATGGTTCGAAACCGCGCACAGGCTAAGATAAACAATGGTGCGGTCAAACGGGCTGATATTGGGTGGGCTTGCATGGACAAGGTTGCCGTGGAACATCACAACCGATCCGGCAGGCCCAATCGGGGCTTCACAGCCGCCTTCGGCAGCAAGTTTTGTCACGGTTTCTCTATCCAGCGTCCAAAGCGGATAGGAGGTGGTTTCAAGATCGTGACCGGCTTTGAGTACGCCGGCCTTGTGGCTTTTGGGGATGAAGAGCAACGGGCCGTTTGCCGGGGTGACGTCTTCGAGGAACAGAGCGATGTTGAACGCGCGCGGTTCGGGCATTTCATCGTCACGCTGCCAGGTGCCGTAATCCTGATGCCATTGCCAGACGGCGCCATCAAAGGCGGCCTTGGCGTTGATTTTGTACTGGTGCATGTAAACCTGTTCTTCTAGGAATTGTTCAACAGGTTCGATCAGGCGGGGATGGGCACCAAGGCGGCGATGGGCTTCGTTATAGGTGTGTGCGGCAAAGGCGGTCCGGGCAACACCGGATGTTTCGCGCCAGACTTCTTCTCGGTCGGATGCATAAATCTGGCGGGCTTCGGACAGAAGAAGGGCGGCTTCTTCACGTGAAAAAAGTTCCGGCAGAAAGACAAAGCCCTGTTCGCGAAATTCGGCAAGTGCCGTTTCGTTGAGTTTCATGACGTTTACCTCCGTGTCGCATATTTTTGTTTTTTGTTATGCGACCTGTGCCCGGCCGGATCTTTATGCCGGGCGGTTTATAATGTGGTCTTTGCGGTATCCTTCATATGCGTGATCAGGCGGTTTGCGGCATTGCGCGTATGTGCGATTGCCAGCTGCTGGGCTGCCGCACCATCGCCAACGCAGATTGCGTCGGCGATGGCTTGATGTTCAGTCCATACGGGATCGGGACCGGTTCCGGTTTGCAGATCGGCATGCATGACACGCCGGACCTGCAACCAGATTGCGGCTGATGCCTCGGGCAACAGGGGGTTGCCCGACAGGCGATAGATCGTTTGATGAAACGCGACGTCGGCTGCAACAAGGTCTGCGGTGGAATTGCTGCCCAGAGCGTGGTGTCCCTGTTGGATGGCAGCCCGCAGTGCCGATTTCCGTTCGTCTTCCGGGGATTTTGACGCCAGCCGGGCGGCAAGCCCGTCAAACGCTTCGCGCAAGTCATAAACGTGCTCGACCAGTTTGGCATCGACCGGGGCAACGCGGTATCCGCGCCGCCCCATCGGTACTACCAGCCCATCACGACGCAGCAACCCCAGAGCTTGCAACACTGGTTGCCGCGAGACATTGAGCTCCTCGGCCAAGGCTTCCTGACGCAAAGGCATTCCGGGAGGGAGAGCACCGGAACACAAGGCATCGACCAAGCGATCATGCACTTCGTCAGTCAGACTTTTACGACCGGAAAGAGGTTCCATCTTCGATCCTTTTTCTACATTCGGAATACTGTATACACTAATTTTAACCATTGGAAGATCAAATTGGTAAAAAGTGACTTTACGGTTGAGTACGTACCTTAAAACACTGTTTTGGCTGGGCTGTAGCCCAATTGTGTATTGTCGGCGGTGTGATGGCGTTCCATGATCATTATGGAACAACGATAAGGAGACGATGTCATGGCCCGTTTTGTTACTGCCTGTGTCCAGGTAAATGCGCGGGACAATATGAGCGACAACCTTGCGCGGGCGGCGACCTATGCGCGCGATGCCCGTGCGGCGGGGGCGACGCTGATTGCGTTTCCGGAAAATGTTTCGATGATGTCATTCGGCGGTGAAAAGGTTCGGACAGCGGCGTTTGACGAGGCTGATCACCCGGCCCTGACATTTTTCCGCGATCTGGCGGAAGAATTGAAATCGACCCTGATTGTCGGGTCTTTGCATGTGAAGGTACCGGGCGAAGACCGGGTGGCCAATCGTTGTTTTGTGATTGGCCCGGACGGGGCGGTGATCACGTCTTATGACAAGATCCATATGTTCGATGTTGATCTGGCGGGTGGAGAAAGTTACCGCGAAAGCAAAACATTCCGCCCGGGTGATCAGGCGCGGCTTGCCAAAACAGATATAGGGGATATCGGCATCGCGATTTGCTATGACGTCCGGTTCCCGCAGCTTTTCCGTGACTATGCCAAGGCGGGGGCAAAGATTCTGTCGATCCCGGCGGCGTTTACGCGCACGACCGGGCAGGCACACTGGCATAATCTGTTGCGGTCACGCGCGATTGAAAATGGTTGTTATGTGATTGCGGCCGCACAGTGCGGCGATCATCCGGGTAACCGGCAGACCTTCGGCCATTCGCTGATTATCGATCCGTGGGGCGAGATCCTTGCTGATGCGGGGACCGATCCCGGCTTTATCACCGCCGAAATCGATCTGGATCGGGTGGAAGATATTCGGCGGATGGTACCATCGCTTCATAATGACCGGGCATACAAGCCTTGCTGATTTAAGCAGCATTTCGCAGGTGGTTAGCTATAGCTAACCACCTCGAACTCGATGCCGTTTTCGTCATGGAAATAAAACCGGCGGCCGGGTTCATAATCGGCGTGGCTGTGGGTTTTAAGACCGCTGGCGAGGATTTTCTTTTCGGTCGCGTCAAGGTCGTCAACCACGATGGCGACATGGTTCATCCCGCCCAGAGTGCGATACGAATTTTCATCCGAACTTACCGGCGTTCCACCGGAATAGACGGCGACATAGCTTGTATCACTGCCGACGTGATAGGTGATGCCGTTATCCTTTGACGGCCCGTTCCAGCGCACATGCCAGCCAAACCAGTCACATAATTGTGTGGCCGTTTTGACCGGATCAGCGACGGTGAAATTCACATGTTCCAGAAACGCGGTGCTCATGGCATTTCCCTTTTTTTTTTCCTCAAGTATCTCCTGTGTAATTCCTTAACTTAAGTTTAGGTCAAGAAGAAAATTCGCAACCAATTGGGATGTTGAGCTCCGTGGTCACGCAGTTTCACGAAACAGTGTCGCAACGTCATTTTGTCTTTCGCACATGCTCTTTCAATATCGGCTTATCAAAACAGCAAATGGAGTGTTTGGGTGATGCTGAAGCATATGTTAATGGCGACGTCCCTGATCATGGCAGCATCGGGTTCCGCTTTCGCCGGGGAGCAATATGTTGATGAAACGGGCTTTGCGATCAGCGGGTATGATCCGGTGGCCTATTTCGATCTGACGCAGGCGGAGCCGGGGGGCGCGCAGCCCCGGGCCGTGCCGGGGCGATCCGATATCACCGCCGAGTATAACGGGGCGACATGGGCGTTTGCATCCGAAGAGCATCGCGACATATTCACCGCCAATCCGGAAAAATACGCGCCGAAATATGACGGGCATTGCGCCTATGGCGTCGCACAGGGCGGCAAGGTCCCTGCCAATCCGAACCTGTGGCGGATTGTTGACGGGGCGCTTTATCTGAATATCACACCGACGGTGGTTGGTTTCTGGAATAGCGATATCAGCGGCAATATCAACAAGTCCGAAGGTAACTGGACGTCGCTTGAAGCCAAAGGGGCTTCGGACAAAAGCTGGATGGCAATTGCGGACAATAATGGGACGTATGCAGGCACAGCACCGATCAAGTGAGCCGTCTAGGTAAGGTAACGTGACCGGAAAATGAAAACCGGCCCCAAGCGGGGCCGGTTTGACTATGATCGGGTATGACCAGGATCAGCTGGCGATTTCGCCGCCACCCTGTTTGGTGATGGCAACCACCGACGGACGTGGCGGAACGCCGTCCTGGAAGTCCGGCCAGCGGGTGCTTGGTTCGTCATAGGTTGAACCGTCTGCAGGGTGCTGAACCGCGACAAACAGGGTCGTGCCATCCGGCGTGAATTCCGGGCCGCACATTTCGGCACCTTCCGGGCAAGCAAAGAAGAATTTGGTCAGTGCGCGACCGGCACCTTCAACATCTGCGGCATGCATGCCGTCTGGAATATCCGAGCTCGGCGCGCCATCGGTGGAAATCCACAGGCGACCTTTATGGTCAATCGCAAGGTTATCCGGGCAGGATACCCAGCTTTCAGCCCCTGGATGGTAAACTGCACGGTCATCGGCATTCGCCGGGTTACCACCAAGCAGGAAGATGTCCCACTTGAAGGTATCGGCGGTGTGATCGGCATCCTTGCCCATACCGCCCGGAGGGGTGAGCTCAAGAACATGACCGTGGATGTTCGAGGCGCGCGGATTGACGATGTTCGGTTCCTTGCGCTTCGAGTTGTTGGTCAGCATGACGTAAACCTTGCCGTTAACCGGGTTTGGTTCGACGTCTTCGGGGCGGTCCATCTGGGTTGCACCCAGAAGGTCGGCCGCGCGACGGGTTTCAATCAGGATATCGGCCTGACTGTTGAAATCATTTTCGGCGGTCAGCGGGCCATCACCGTGGACCAGAGGCATCCAGTTAACCGTGCCATCCTCGTTGAATTTGGCGACATAAAGTGTGCCGTCTTCAAGGATGTTCATGTTCGCCGCACGGTCGTTCGGATTGTATTTTTTCGACGCGACGAATTTATAAAGGTAATCGAAGCGCTGATCGTCGCCGGAATAGGCAACCACAGAGTTATCCTTGTTCAGGAAAACAGTGGCACCTTCGTGCTTGAAGCGGCCAAGGGCCGTACGTTTTTTCGGGGTCGATGTCGGATCATAGGGATCAATTTCGACCATCCAGCCAAATTTGTTCGGCTCGTTCGGTTCTTTTTCGACGTTGAAGCGGTCGAAATATTTGACCCAGGAATACCAGCTGTCCGGCTCAATGCCGAGGCGCTTGTAGTTGCGTTCTTCGCTGGTTTTGGCGATGTCGCCACCGAAATAGCCGTTGAAGTTTTCTTCAGCGATCAGGATGGTGCCCCAAGGGGTTTTGCCACCTGCACAGTTGTTCAGCGTGCCGATGACGCGTGTACCGGTCTGGTCGGTGCTGGTTTTCAGGCGGTCATGGCCTGCTGCCGGGCCGGTGATGACCATTTCGGTATCAAGGGCGGAAATACGGCGTGCATAATCTGAACCGTCAATGACCTGCCATTTGCCGTCTGTCTTTTTGACTTCGACGATGGAATGGCCGTGGGCGGCAATTTCATGCAGGGCCTGTTCCTGCGATGCGCCCATGGCGTCCTTGAGGCCCGGCCACATCAGTTCGGCATTGGTGTATTCATGGCTGACACACAGAAGGCCGTGTTCGGAATTGTCTGATCCGACCGGAAGCGGCATATAGCCGATATAGTCGCAGTTATAGCCGAACTGCTTGTTCTGCGCGGTGGCATCGACGGCGCCCGGAACGAATGCCGGGGCATCGGCGACGACCTTGTCACCGTAACGGATCAGGATGTCGGCATCGTATCCTTCGGCAACGGCATGGGTTTTTGCGATCTTCTGCGGGATCGATTTGAAGGTCAGGGTCGAGGCGTCCTGCGCGCGGGCCATGCCCGAGGTTGCGATACCAGCGCCAGCGACGGCCGAAGTTGCCATCAGGCCCTTGAAAAAGCCGCGACGGGAAAGGCGAGCATTGATCAGGTCTGCGACACGCGGATTGTTTGTCGGGTTCGACGGAATGTCATCGCGATCCTCGACGATTTCAAATTGTTCGTTCATGGTTTTCTCTCTCTGCCAAATGCTAAAACTAGCGCCGAGGAAGATGCCAGAAACAGACCGTTTGAATTGTGACACTTGTGTTTATTTTTTTATCGGTATTCCAGTGTGTTACAGAATTGTTTCGGTCTGTTTTGGCGATGGTTTGCGGGCCGACAGGAATTGCTTCACCGCAAAGGGAACCGTTGCGCCGGATTTGTATTGCGGCCCCTGTTCGAATGCGTTGATTTCCCAGCCTGAAAAAGCGTTTGGCAGTTCATTTGGACGCAGAAGGAATTCCGGCGATTGTGGGCGGCCAAATGCTTCGTTCCCGATCATGAAGGTTTCATAAAGCAGGGTGCCGCCGGATGTGATCGCCTTGCGAAGGTATTCAAACAGCGGACGATGTAGGTAATTGACGACCATCACCAGATCAAACTGCCGGTCGCCAAGCGGCCAATGACCGGATTCAAGATCGGCTTCGATCCAGTCAATCCCGATATTGTGACCGGTCTGCGTATCCGACAGGTCACGATCAAGGGCTGTCACCTGCCATCCGTGATCGGCCAGCCAGAAACTGTGACGACCCTTGCCACAAGCAAGATCAAGTGCGGTTCCGCCGCTCGGAGGGCAATGACGGGTAATCCAGTCAGATGGCATTAATGATGACATTTTCATAAATCTTGGTTATTGAAAGAGCCGCCCGAAACTGGCGTTTCGGGCAAGGTGTCGCTATATCCTTGATATTAAAACACCTTGCAATTGTTACGGTTGGCTTGAACAAAACAACACCATGATCCTCTTTCAGCTTAAATGCGAACATGATCACGAATTTGAAGGCTGGTTCAAAGACGGTGCCACATATGACACCCAGGCTGCCAGCGGTGAATTGTCATGCCCTGTTTGCGGGACCGGAAATGTCGGCAAGGCATTGATGGCACCCCGTCTTCGGACGTCACGCCAGAAAGAAGAAGCCGCTGAAAAGACCCGCCAGGTCGCCATGGCCGAAGCAACCCGCGTTGCAATGGCCGAAATCCGCAAGCAGGTCGAGGCAAATTGCGAGCATGTTGGCTCCAAGTTTGCCGAGGAAGCCCGCAAGATTCATTACGGCGAAACCGAAAAACGCGGCATTTATGGCGAGGCATCGTTAAAGGAAACCGCTGAACTGATTGATGAAGGTATCGATGTTCACGCGTTGCCATGGCTTGATGAGAGCAAGAAGAACTAGGATCGTAATCCGGTTCTTTTCCGTGATTTCCGAAATTAGAAAGGCCCGTCAGATCGACCGGGCCTTTTGTCTTTTTTTGCCAAATGATCAGGCGTTGGCGGGTTTCTGCGCGATGACCATGTAATTGATGTCAAGATCACGTGGTGCTGCTGACCATTTATCCGTGATCGGGTTATACGCAACACCGGTAATATCGACGAGATCAAGACCTGCGCCGCGCAGGAAACCCGACATTTCGGACGGTTTGACGAATTTACGCCAGTCATGGGTGCCAGCAGGCAGCCAGCGCAGGACATACTCAGCGCCGAATTTCGCCAGTGCCAGCGATTTGATTGTGCGGTTCAGGGTCGCGACAAACATCAACCCGCCAGGTTTGAGCAACGCCGCACAGGCCTGCATGAAGAATTGCGGATCATCGACATGCTCAATGACTTCCATATTCAGCACGATATCGAACTGCTTGCCTTCATCAACCAGCATTTCCGGGGTGCAGTTGCGATAATCAATGGCAAGGCCGGACTGAGCAGCATGAACTTTGGCGACTTCGATATTGTTTTCGGCCGCATCAATTGACGTCATTTTGGCACCCATGCGCGCCAGCGGTTCGGACAGAAGACCGGCACCGCAGCCTATATCGATGATTTCGACATCTTTGAGAACGTCAAGCTGACTGGCGTCCCGACCGAGATGGGCGGCGATATTGTCACGCAAAAGCTGCAAGCGGATCGGATTGAACTTGTGCAGCGGCTTCATCGCACCGTTCGGATCCCACCATTTTTCAGCCATTGCAGAAAAGCGTGCAATTTCCTCGGCATTGGCGGTGCGGCTGTTATTGGCGGATGCGTGCGACATGGACGGCTCCGAAGGCGTGACATTGATTTTGCTTTGCCCTGTTTACGCGGGCGCGTCCGGCAAGGCAATAGTTTGCCGGGTCGATGGCGCGGATGATAGTTTTGCGGGTATGAGTGAAATCGTAATGTGCCTTGCACCAATCGCATGTGTTGTCAGGGTTTTCAGGTAAGAATTCGCAGGATGTTTCGCGATTTGCGTCCTTGGGGGTGCATCAGGATCATCAAACCCGAATAAAAAATGAATCGATGCAATTTTCCCCTGCGTTGATGCTTGTTTCCGAGAGAGTATGGCAGTATTGATAACGCCGCCCGGATCAGGCGGCGCGCCGCATTGCAGGCTTGCGCCAATCGATCGAGGGCCGGATCACATGCCATCTTTTTCGGAACGCCGATGGATGGCAAGCTTAGCGGGGATACTTCATGGCCCGTATTGTCATGAAATTCGGCGGCACATCGGTCGCCGATGTCGAAAAGATCAAGAACGTCGCCCGTCGGGTCAAAGCCGAGGTCGATGCCGGAAACCAGGTCGCGGTTGTTGTTTCGGCCATGTCTGGCAAGACCAACGAACTGGTAGGCTGGGCTGATGAAATTTCGCCAATGTATGATGCGCGCGAATATGACGTGATCGTATCGTCGGGCGAACAGGTGACAGTCGGCCTGATCGCGATGGCACTGCAAAGCATGGATGTGCCGGCACGTTCATGGCTTGGCTGGCAGATTCCGATCAAGACCGACGGGGCACATGCCAAGGCGCGTATCAAGGAAATCGATACCACCGAACTCGACAAGCGCATGAATGGTGGTGAGGTTGTGTGTGTTGCCGGCTTCCAGGGGATTGCCCCGGATAATCGCATCACCACGCTTGGCCGTGGCGGTTCCGATACTTCGGCGGTGGCTCTTGCCGCGGCCCTGAAGGCGGATCGTTGCGATATCTATACCGATGTTGACGGTGTCTATACGACTGACCCGCGTATCGTGCCCAAGGCGCGCAAGATCGAAAAAATTACCTACGAAGAAATGCTTGAACTGGCATCGCTTGGTGCGAAGGTCCTTCAGACCCGTTCAGTCGAGATGGCGATGAACCATCGCGTCCGGGTGCAGGTCCGTTCGACCTTTAGCGATGCAGAAGGAACACTTGTTGTAGACGAGGACGAAATCGTGGAACAGGAAGTCGTCAGCGGGATTGCCTATAGCCGTGATGAAGCCAAGATCACCTTGGTGAAAGTCGCAGACAAACCGGGAATCGCTGCTTCTATCTTCGGCCCGCTGGCCGAGGCCAATATCAATGTCGACATGATCGTGCAGAACGTCTCGGAAGACGGTAAAAGCACCGACATGACCTTTACCGTGCCGCGCGGCGAATTCAAACGTGCTTTGTCGGTAATTGAAGGTAATTCGGCCAAGATCGGCTACAAGGAATTGCTGAGCACGTCGGATGTGACCAAAGTATCGATCATCGGTGTCGGCATGCGTTCGCACGTTGGCGTTGCACGCAAGATGTTTGAAACGCTTGCGGAAAAAGGCATCAATATCCAGGTCATTTCGACCTCGGAAATCAAGGTTAGCGTTCTGATTGCCGAAGAATATACCGAACTGGCAGTTCGTGCGCTTCATACCGCTTATGGTCTTGATGCCGAGTAATTTGATAATGTGACTTCGTTGTGTACGATTAAGTCACTGTTAAATTGCGTCAATTATTACATACTAGCTGGAACTATCGGTTTCGGCCTTTATGATGAAATGGCAGGGAACCCCGGTTCCCTGCATTTCTGCTTTGGGGTACTGATGATATGAGCGATCCGAAATTCGATGCGGCACGCGCCCGTCTTGAAAAATTGTGGGCGGCGGGCAAGGAATTTCTGGGAACGGATTACGCCATTCTGGCGGGTGCAATGTCCTGGGTTTCCGAACGTCACCTTGTGGCGGCGGTTTCAAATGCCGGTGGCTTTGGCGTGATTGCCTGCGGGTCGATGACCCCGGATCTGCTGTCAGCCGAAATTGCCGGGACCAAGGCGCTGACCAAAAAGCCGTTCGGGGTGAACCTGATTACCATGCACCCGATGCTTGACGACCTGATCGAGGTTTGCCGCGAGCACGAGGTTGGTCACGTGGTTCTGGCCGGTGGTCTGCCGTCATCGGCATCGATCAAGAAAGCCAAGGAATTTGCGAAGGTTGTCTGTTTTGCACCAGCGCTGGTGCTGGCTAAGAAACTGGTGCGATCGGGTGCGGATGCGCTGGTGATCGAAGGCAGCGAAGCCGGTGGGCATGTCGGCCCGGTTTCACTGACCGTTCTGGCACAGGAGATTCTTCCGGAAATCAAGGATGTGCCGATTTTCTGTGCCGGTGGTATCGGTCGTGGCGAAGCCATGACCGGATTGCTTGAACAGGGAGCTGCCGGGGTTCAGGTCGGGACGCGTCTTGTTTGTGCGACCGAATGCATTGCCCATCCGGATTTCAAAAAGGCCTTTATCCGTGCCAGCGCACGCGACGCGGTTACCACGGTGCAGCTTGACGAACGTTTCCCGGTCATTCCGGTGCGTGCGCTTGCCAACAAGGGGACTGACGAATTCCTTGATACCCAGCGCAAGGTGATTGCGAAATTCCGTGCCGGTGAGGTCGATCAGGGCGAAGCCCAGCTTGAGATCGAACATTTCTGGGCGGGGGCGCTTCGCCGGGCCGTTATTGATGGTGATGTCGAAAGCGGATCGGTTATGGCAGGACAGTCGGTTGGTATGGTAAAGAAAGAACAACCGGTAGCCGAAATTCTTGAAGAGCTGGTCGAACAGGCCGTTCAGTCCCTCGTACGAAGAGACAATTAAGCCCGATGAGCATGCCGTCCGCCGCAGTCACTGGTCCGCGACGCCTTTTAAAGCGCGTCCGCGACGTCATGGCTGGTCCGGGGACGGCAGAAGAACGCCTTGGGCAGATCGTTACCATCATTGCCGCCGATATGGTGGCAGAGGTGTGTTCGGTCTATGTGATGCGGGCAGGCGAGGTTCTGGAGCTTTTTGCGACCTGCGGTCTGGCCCCGGCGGCGGTCCACATGACCCGCCTTCGGGTTGGCGAGGGGATTGTGGGTTATGTGGCAGCACATGCGCGACCGCTTAATCTTAAAGATGCGCAAAGCCATCCGAATTTTGCCTATCGTCCGGAAACCGGTGAGGAAATCTATCATTCCATGATCGGTGTGCCGATCCTGCGCGGTGGCCGTATCATCGGTGTGCTTGCCGTGCAGAACCGGACCGAACGCCTTTATTCCGAGGATGAGCAGGAAGCGCTTGAAAACGTTGCCATGGTTTTGGCCGAAATGGTCGCTGGTGGCGAGTTGGTCAGCCGTGAAGAACTGATCCCGACTGACGGGATTGCGCTTTTGCCCTTGCGTCTGGGTGGGGCGCGTCTGGCACCGGGGATTGGCAAGGGCATTGCGGTCCTGCATGAACCGCGCATCGTCATCGACCGGATGGTGTCGGACGACCCGGACGAAGAACTGACCCGGCTTCGAGATGCCATGCGTGGGCTTCAGGATCACCTCGACAAGATGCTTGAAGCCGTTGCTGGAATGGACAGCAATGGCGGCGATGATGATCCGGGTGATATCCTCGAAGCCTATAAAATGATTGCGCAGGATACCGGCTGGCTGAACCGCATTACCGAGGCGGTCCATACCGGCCTGACAGCCGAAGCCGCGGTTCAGAAGGTGCATGACGATACCCGTGCCCGCATGGCCCAGGTCAGCGATCCGTATTTGCGCGAACGCCTGCATGATCTTGAAGATCTGGCAAACCGGCTGTTGCAGCATCTTTCGGGGCAGTATCAGTCCCCGGCCTTTGGCGAGTTGCCCGACGATATCATTCTGGTGGCGCGCAATATTGGCCCGGCGGAACTTCTGGATTACGATCACACGCGTTTGCGTGGCCTTGCCCTTGAAGAAGGATCGCACACATCGCATGTGGCGATTGTTGCCCGTGCCCTTGATATTCCGGTGCTGGGCGGGGTCAAGGGCGTTCTCGACAAGGTTGAAACAGGCGATCCACTGATTGTCGATGCCGACAACGCACAGCTGTTTGTCCGGCCAAGTGAGGATGTTCGTTCGGTTATCGACGGTGCGCTTAAGGCGCGCGCCGAACGCAAGGCGCTGTATGCGCAGATGCGTGATATGCCGGCCCGGACATGCGACGAGATCGATATTTCGCTGAACGTAAATGCGGGACTTCTGATTGATGTGCCCCATGTGATCGAAAGCGGTGCGGACGGGATCGGCCTTTATCGGACGGAAATTCCTTTCATGGTCAGATCGGCCATGCCCGATATTGGCGATCAGACCCGTTTATATACCCGTATTTTCGAACAGGCCGAAGGTCGTCCGGTTGTCTTTCGTACTCTTGATGTCGGGGGTGACAAATTGTTGCCCTATTGGGAGGATATGACAGAGGAGAACCCGGCGATGGGCTGGCGCTCGATCCGTATTACGCTGGATCGCCCTGCAGTGCTTGTTCATCAGTTGCGCGCGTTGATACGGGCTGCTCACGAGCGGGACCTGTATGTCATGTTCCCGATGATTGCCGAAGTCGCAGAATTCGATCAGGCAAAAGAGCTTCTGGATCAGCAGTTAAAGCGTGAAGCAGAACGCGGCTATGTACCGAACCGGGTAGAGGTTGGGGCGATGTTGGAGGTTCCGGCGCTGATATGGCAGGCACCGGCGCTTTTGGATCGTGTCGACTTTCTGTCGGTCGGAACCAACGACCTGCTGCAGTTTATGTTCGCTGCCGACCGCGGGAACCCGCGGCTGGAAGGGCGTTACGACACACTTTCGCCAAGTGTGTTCGCATTTATGCGGCAACTTGTCACATTGTGTGACGAACGGAATGTCCGTCTGACCATCTGTGGCGAGATGGCTGGGCGACCACTTGAAGCGATGGCCCTGATCGGATTGGGTATTCGCCGCCTGTCGATGGCACCTGCTGCGGTTGGTCCTGTAAAGGAGATGGTCCGGAGCATGAATGCGGCAAGCGTTGAAGGATATGTCCTGTCGATAATGGGAAGTTCGAGTAAATCGTTGCGATCGCGTCTTAAGGCTTTCGCAATAGATCACGGTGTAAAACTTTAAAAACAATCGCTTTTGGTGGGGATTCTGCTATTTTTATTGCTAGATCGTAACGTGGGGGTGCGGAGTTGGCGATCGGAAAGCGAAAGGAAGATCATTTGGACGAGCAATCCGGGGGGCGCTTGCGTTTCAGGCCGTTGCCTGGGAATGGGCCGTCAAATGACATCAAAATGGAAGCAGATACCGGCTATTCCTCTGATCAGACCGAGGTAGGGCGCCTTTTGCGTCACACCCGAAACAGTCTTGGTCAGAGCGTGGAAGACGTTTGCCGTTTGCTGCGTATCCGCAAGATTTATATCGAGGCGATCGAGAACAGCGATTATTCGGTGTTGCCCGGTGGCCCGTATGGTTTGGGCTTTATCAAAGCCTATGCCGAACATCTCGGACTGGACGGGGCAGAAATCGTGCGGCGTTTCCGCGCGGAAAGCAACGCACCCGCAGCCCGGACTGAACTTAGTTTCCCGAAACCTGTTCAAGAAAGCCGCGTCCCCGGTGGGGCGGTTCTTCTGATTGCGGCATTGCTTGGTATCGGCGCCTATGGTGGCTGGTACTATCTGTCGAGCCAGGGCAAAACCATCGCCGACCTGGTCGATCCGTTGCCTGAGCGACTGGCAAGCTACACGTCAGGCGGCGAACAGGCCGTTCCGGAACGCAATCTGGAAAATGCAGCCGATGCCCGTGCGGCAGAAGTTGGACCTTCGGCCTCTGCTCCGACCGGGGAAGCTGCCGAGACGGCGGAAGCACCGGCAGAGACCGCCGATGCCCCGGTGATTGCACAGAAGGAACCGGCAGCAACAACCGATACAGCCGAAACCGCAGCAGCCTCGCAAGAGGTTGAGACGGCACCAGCGGAAGTTGCTGAAGCACCAGCAGAAGCTGTGGCACCGGTCGAAACACCTGCAGCCTCGCCAGAGGTTGTGGCCGAGACGACAGCACAGACACCGGCTGCACCGGCAGCAGAGACTGCCGCAGTTCCGGCAGCGCCCGAAGTTGACGAAGTCGGCGGTGGACGTGTGTTCGGTGCGGTTAATGTTGATAGCCGTGTCACCATCGAGGCGGTCGAAACCAGCTGGGTACGTATTCGCGAAGGCGATGGCAATATCCTGCTGACCCGGATGCTGAGCGCAGGCGACACGTATCGTGTTCCGAACAAGGACGGCCTGATGCTTGAAGTCGGCAATGCAGGCGCACTGACCTATAGTGTCGATGGCAAGGAAGCCTTGCCGGTTGGTGATTACGGTGCGGTGATTTCGGATTTCTCGCTTGATGTTGAAGCCCTTGAAGGCACGGCATCGGCGACGGCACAGTAAGGATGCCTGCCATCCTTGTGATGGCGCCACCCGTGATTTTCGGAAAAGCGGCCTGATATGGCCGCTTTTTTTATGACAGCTTTGCAAAATCCGACGGAAAAACCGCAAGGCAACGGTTTCTAATTAGTCCCTGATGAGCTATATAGTCGGCCAGAGACACAGATTTGCTTGGAACCGGAAATGAGCGTCCGCCCTTATCGAGATATTGAACGCCGCAAAAGCCGCAAGATCCGCGTTGGTAATGTGGAAGTTGGTGGAGATGCGCCGATCTCGGTGCAGTCGATGACCAATACCCTGACCACCGATGTTGCCGCCACCGTGGATCAGATCCTGCGACTTGAAGAAGCAGGTGCCGATATTGTTCGTGTTTCCTGCCCGGATCGGGAATCGACCGCGGCGCTGAAAGACATCATCAAGCAGGTGCATGTCCCGATCGTTGCCGATATCCATTTCCATTACAAACGTGCGATCGAAGCCGCCGAAGCTGGCGCGGCGTGTTTGCGGATCAACCCGGGTAATATCGGATCGACCGAACGCGTGCGCGAGGTCGTCAAGGCGGCCAAGGACCACGGCTGTTCGATGCGTATCGGCGTCAATGCCGGGTCGCTTGAAAAAGAATTGCTGGAACGTTACGGCGAACCCTGCCCGGAAGCGATGGTCGAAAGTGCGCTGAACCACGCCAAAATCCTTGAAGATCAGGATTTCTACGAGTTCAAGATTTCGGTCAAGGCATCCGATGTATTCCTTGCGGTTGCCGCCTATTACGGCCTGGCCGAGGCATGCGACTATCCGCTGCATCTGGGCATTACCGAGGCTGGTGGCCTGCGTGGTGGTACGGTGAAATCGGCGATTGGTATGGGCAACCTTCTGTGGGCCGGTATTGGTGATACGTTGCGCGTGTCGCTGTCAGCCGATCCGGTCGAGGAAATCCATGTCGGGTATGACATTCTGAAATCGCTTGGCCTTCGGACCCGCGGTGTGCAGATCATTTCCTGCCCGTCCTGTGCACGTCAGGGCTTTAACGTGGTTGATACCGTGGCCGAACTTGAAAAACGGCTGGCCCACATTTCAACCCCGATTTCGCTGTCCATCATTGGCTGTATCGTTAATGGCCCGGGCGAGGCACGAGAGACCGATATCGGGCTTACAGGTGGCGGTGGTGGCAACCACAAAATGTATATCTCCGGCCGTCCGGATCACAATGTCAGCACCGAAAAGATGGTCGACCATATCGTCGAACTGGTCGAGGAACGCGCCGCCAAGATCGAAGCCGAAGAAGCTGCAAAGCTGGCCGCGGCGGAATAGCTTAGCAGAATTGACGAATTTTGGCTTTCCGCCGTCCGGGCGGAAAGCTATTTTCATGTTCACATGAATTTGCGTTGATCGTTTTGGCGCAAATATCTGGAATTCAAGTTAGATCGGAGACCCCAAAGTGGCATCGCTTCAACCCGTCCGAGGCACGCACGACCTTCTGCCTGAACAGAACCGTCTGCAGGATCATATCGCGCAGGTCGCGCGCGACATCGGCGAGTTGTATGGTTACCATCGCATGACGACGCCGATCTTCGAATTTACCGAGGTCTTTGCCCGTACCCTTGGCGATACGTCCGATGTGGTGACCAAGGAAATGTACACATTCGAGGATCGCGGTGGTGAACAGATCACGCTGCGCCCAGAAGGCACCGCTGGCATTGCGCGCGCCTATATCTCGAACGGGATGCAGCAGATGTCACCGGTCAAGGTTTCCTATTACGGGCCGATGTTCCGGTATGAGCGCCCGCAGAAAGGCCGCCAGCGCCAGTTCCACCAGATCGGTGCGGAGCTTCTGGGCGTCGAACAGGTCGCAGGCGATATCGAAATGATCGCCTATGGTGCCCATACCCTTAAAAGCCTTGGCCTGTGGGACAGCATAACGCTTGAGCTCAATACCCTTGGCGATCCGGAGAGCCGGGCGGCGTATCGCGATGTTCTGGTCGATTATTTCAAGGGACATTTCGGCAAGTTGTCAGAAGACAGTCGGGCGCGTCTTGAAAAGAACCCACTACGTATTCTTGATTCCAAGGATGAAGGCGATCGGGAACTGGTCGCCAATGCACCGTTATTTGCGGAATATCTGAACGAACACAGTCAGGAATTCTTCAAGTCGCTGACCGGCGGGCTTGGCGATATCGGTATCGGATATGAGCTGAACCCGCGTCTGGTACGTGGTCTGGATTATTATTGTCATACCTGTTTCGAGTTCACGACCAACACCCTTGGTGCACAGGGAACCGTGATGGCCGGTGGCCGTTATGATGGCCTGATTTCGACCATGGGTGGCCCGCAGACGGCTGGTGTTGGCTGGGCGGCTGGTGTTGAACGCCTGGCTCTGATGGTCGGCGAAGCCCCGGCCGGACCCCGGCCGATTGCGTTGATCCCGATGGGAGGTGCAGCCGAGGCACGATGCCGTACACTCGCACAGACATTGCGCGAAACTGGTATTGCGGTCGAGCTCGGTTATGCCGGGAACATGAAAAAACGCATGAAGCGCGCGGACAAGGCAAATGCCCGTCTTGCGGTTATCCTTGGCGATGACGAACTGGCAAAGGGCGTCGCCCAGCTTCGCGACCTTGACAGTGGTGAGCAGCAGGAAATCGCGCTTGATCAGCTTGCGGGCGTAATCGGCAAAAGGTAAGTGCAGGGTGACAGACGCATTCCCGCGTGAAGAAGCCGGAGACTGGCCGCTGGATCGCCTGATGGTGATCGGCACCAATCATCGGCGCTCCAGCGAGGATACGCGTGATCGTCTGTTCATCGACGAGGCCCGCCTGCCGCAATTTCTGTCGGCGATTTCACAGGCCCGTCTGGGGCAGGCGATCGTGGTTTCGACCTGCAACCGCACCGAAATCCATTTGCTGGCGTCGGATGCGGAACGGGGCCGGGAACGGCTGATCGATCTTCTCGCACTTTGGGCGGATATCGATCGCGACAATCTGGCAAGCGAGCTTTATATACGGTCCGGGCGCGACGCGTTGCGCCATATTTTTGCGGTTGCGGCGTCTCTTGACAGTCTGGTGATCGGCGAACCCGAAGTATTCGGGCAGGTCAAGGATGCTCACCGGATCGCACGGCACCACAAGCTTGTCGGACGCGAGCTGGAGCTGGTGTATCAGACAGCTTATGCCATTTCCAAAAAGGTCCGTAACCAGACCGGGATCGGGCAGGGGGCGGTTTCGATTGCGGCGGCAGCACAGTCGGTTGCGCGCGACCTGCATGGCGATATTGCCAATTGCACGCTGCTTCTGGCCGGTGCCGGGGATATGGGCGAACTGATTGCCGCATCCCTTGCCGAACGCGGCATGGGACGGGTGTTGGTCACCGACCGGTTGGCTGCCCGGGCGCGTCTTGTCGCGCGCAGGCTTGATTGTCATTGGTCGGAACTTGAAGACCTTGATCGTCTGCTGGCCGAGGCCGATATGGTCCTGACCGCGGGGGGATCGCGCCGCTATATCATTGACAAGGCGCGTGCCCTGGATGCGATCAAACGTCGGCGTTATCGCCCGATCCTGATGATCGATACGGCGGTTCCCGGTGATATCGATCCACAGGTCGACGAGATCGCCGAGGTGTTTTTCTATCGGCTGGATGATCTTGAAAAGATTGCCGCCGAGGGGCGCGGCGGGCGCGAGGAAAAGGCCGACGAGGCTTGGGCGCTGATTGAGGAAGAGGTCGAGCATTTTGTTCGTGTGCGGGCAGAACGTGCCGCCATCCCGGCGATGGCGGATTTGCGGGCGCATTTCGAAACCGTTCGCGACGATGCATTGCGCGAAAGCCATGGCGATGCCGAAAAGGCGACCCGGCTTCTGATCAATCGGTTGTTGCATGCGCCCACCCAAGCGCTTAAAGACCTTGCGGCAACAACCGACGGTGCCGGAACGGTCGAATGGATGAAAGCGCAGAAGCTTTTGACGCGTCTGTTCGCGTTGCAGTCCGCTCCGAATGCCGACAAAGCCGAAGATAATGATGAAACCCCGAAGGAGGACAAAGAGTGAGTCTGGACCCCGGTAAACTTGATGGCGTTGTACGCCGGTTCGACGAGCTCAAATCCCTGCTTTCGGGTGGGGCGACGGATGGTGACTCGTTTGCCAAACTGTCGCGCGAATATGCCGAACTTTCCCCGATTGTCGATGCGGTCGAGAAGGTTAAAAAGCTTCGTGCCGATCTGGAGGGCGCGCAGGAAATTCTTGACGATGCCGGTTCCGATCGCGACATGCGCGAAATGGCCGAAGCCGAGAAATACGAAATCCTCGACGAATTGCCCAAGGCGGAGCATGAAGTGAAGCTGATGCTTCTGCCCAAGGATGATGCGGACGAAAAGAACGCCATCCTTGAAATTCGCGCCGGTACCGGCGGCGAGGAAGCCGCACTTTTTGCAGCTGACCTGTATCGTATGTATCAGCGTTACGCTGAAAACCGCGGCTGGAAGTTCGAGCAGATGGACGCCAATGAAAACGACCTTGGCGGATACAAGGAAGTGATCGTTAACGTATCGGGTGCGGGTGTGTTTGCGCGACTGAAATTCGAAAGCGGCGTGCATCGGGTTCAGCGTGTTCCCGTGACCGAGGGCGGCGGGCGCATTCACACGTCGGCGGCAACGGTCGCCGTTTTGCCCGAGGCAGAAGAAGTCGATATTCATATCGATCCGAAAGACTTGCGGATTGATACCTATCGCTCGCAAGGGGCCGGTGGCCAGCACGTCAATACAACGGACAGTGCGGTGCGTATCACCCACATTCCAACCGGTGTGGTTGCCGCGAGCCAGGAAGCAAAATCCCAGCACAAGAACAAGGAAAAGGCGATGAAAATGCTGCTTTCACGCCTGTATGATCAGGAACGTGAAAGCAAGGACAGCGCACGTGCTGCCGACCGCAAATCACAGGTCGGTTCCGGCGACCGTTCGGAGCGCATCCGGACCTACAACTTCCCGCAGGGACGTGTATCGGATCATCGCATCAACCTGACCCTTTATCGTCTGGATGATTTCATCGCTGGCGGGCCGTCGGTTGATGAAATGATTGATGCCCTGATTGCCGAAGATCAGGCACAGAAACTGGCCGAAATCGAGAACTGATCCAATGACGGCTGATAATGCCAGCACGAAAGACAATGCGCTAACCCTTGGTGCCCTGATGGAGGAGGCGGTAAGTGCTCTGCGTGATGCCGGTATTGAAAATGCCCGAATGGATGCCCGTATTCTGTTATCGAATGCCGCAGAAATCGATGGCAGCAGGATAACAGCATGGCCCGAAGATGTGGTTACCAATGACCGTGCTGCAAAATTCCGGGATATGGTGGCCCGTCGTTTAAAACGTGAACCGGTGTCGCGCATTCTGGGGCAACGGGATTTCTGGCGCCATAGTTTCAAGCTGTCACCCGAAACACTTGATCCACGCCCCGATAGCGAAACAATTGTTGAGCTGGCATTGGACTGGCTCGAAGATGAGGATGCCCCGACGGTTCTTGATTTCGGAACGGGCACAGGGTGCCTTTTGCTTTCGATCGTTGGTGATCTGCAAAATGCAAACGGGCTTGGTGTCGATATCAGCGAGGGGGCTGTTGCATGTGCGCGTGAAAATGCCAAGCTCCTTGATCTTGCCGATCAGGTTGAGTTTCGTGTTTCGAACTGGGACAGTGCGATTACGGACGAGGAACGGCAAACCGGATTTGATCTGGTCGTGTCCAATCCGCCCTATATCACGCAGGCCGATATGGAAGTGCTGTCGCCGGAAGTGCGCGAATATGATCCACGTTTGGCGCTGACGGACGAAGGCGACGGGCTTAGTGCGTATCGCATTCTGTCACAGGTTGCGTTTTCCCTCGTCAAACCGGCCGGGTTTGTCATTTTTGAAATCGGACAGGGACAGGAAGAAGACGTTGCCCGCCTTTTGGTCGAGGCCGGATTTGTCGGCGTGGAATATCGGGAGGATCTGGGCGGCATCGTGCGCTGCGTTGCAGCCAAAAAGACCCGTTGCTCGGTTGGCCGCTGTGTGATCTGACCGATCTGCCACGTCATTGCAAAAAAAATACAGGCATTGAAAAAAACAGTTGGAATAAGGCGTCAAGCCATATAGGTTGTTTTTACGGGCCGGGTGCCCGACGCGCTATGAAAGCGCCGTGTTCCCCTGTAAACAGTAATGAATCTCCGTTCCCTTTAAGGTTTTCGGCGGGTTTATCGTAGTGCCGTTCAATCGGTGCTGTTTAGCGGGAAATATGTTTTTCAGACGGAGTGGTTCCGGGATTCCTTGATGAATCCGGATTTGTCCTTCAACACCAAAGACATGTTGATATGAGAAATAACAACAACAACAACAACAACAACAATAATAAGCGTCCGCGCGGTCGGCAGCAGCCGAATAAACGTCCTGTAAATCCGAAATTTCAGACTTTTGACAGTAACGGTCCGGACGGGCGCGTTCGTGGAAACGCCCAGCAGGTTTACGAAAAATACGTTTCGCTGGCGAAGGATTGTACTGACGATCCGGTTCTTGCTGAAAACTATTACCAGCATGCGGAACACTATCATCGTATTTTGCAGGCCGCGATTGACTGGGAAAACCAGCGTCGTGAAGAGCGTGGCGACAATAACAACCCGCGCCCGCAGCGTAATGATCGCAACGACCGGAATGATCGGGGTAACAATCGCCCGAACCGAGACGAGCGTAGCGAAAACCAAAATGGCGACGACAGCAACGATAATTCTGTCAGCCAGGATGACGTTGCGGCATCGACAGATAATACGTCGAATGATACCGGCAATAATTTGGCCGATAGCAATGAGGTCGCAGCATCTGCTTCTTCTTCCGCAGACAGCAACGATGGCGATGCTGCACCGGTAAAGCGTGCTCCGCGTGCGCGCCGTGCCGCACCGCGCGGTCGTCCGCCAAAGGC
>NZ_JPWA01000021.1 GCF_003326475.1 Thalassospira xianhensis MCCC 1A02616
CGTGTACCACCTGTTGTGTATCACTCGGGCAATCAAAAGAAGTTTTCTGCTGTGTGTAGGAGCTATCCCCGATCTCCCCGGGGGCACCATCGCTTTTGTCTTGGGCAAAGCGGTTCTATAATCGTGTCGCTTCCTCTCCATTCTGAATCGAAGGTTCGTGAGATAGGCGCCAAGTGGTCCTAGGGCTAGGACTTATTGTCATTCAGATTTGATCATGCGCGCGACAAAGGTTCAGTAGTGCGATAACGCAAGGAACCCTTGTCATGAAATATGAAACAAGGGTTCCGTTACGGGGACCGTATTTATCAAACCACTAAGAAATACAGTTGTTAGTTGATGCGACAGCCATCTTTTGTGAACAGGTGCAGCGCATTTGGCATGGTCTTCAAGGCAACCTGGTCGCCAACAATCAGTTTTGAGCCAACAGGTTGTTCAACGATGATCGGGGCATGACTGCCGATCTGGGCGTGAACAAGACAGGTGTTTCCTAAATACTCCACCAGCCGCACCGTTGCCGACATAATGCCGTTGCCTTCCGGAACAATATCAAAGCTATCCGGGCGAATGCCGCAGTATTGAGCGTCGGCGGGAAGTTGCATCTGATCACGCAGAGAAACAAAATCTCCCTCAAGCTCGAAGATGTTCATCTTTGGTGCACCGATGAACTGCGCGGCAAAGAGGTTTTTCGGTCTTTCATACAGATCACGCGGAGAGCCTATCTGTTCAATTTGGCCGCCTCGTAACAGGACGATTTTGTCTGCCAAGGTCATGGCTTCGACCTGATCATGGGTGACATAAATCATGGTGCGTCTCAGCCGGGTGTGAAGTTCCGATATCTGGGTGCGCATATGCACGCGAAGCTCGGCATCAAGGTTTGATAGAGGCTCGTCGAAAAGGAACGTTTCTGGTTGACCAACAATCGCCCGGCCAATGGCCACACGTTGTCGCTGACCACCAGAAAGCTCACGAGGAAATCGTTCGGTGAGCTTGTCGAGCTGTAGCATTGTGACAGCCTCATTTACGAGGCTGTCGATTTCTGCCTTGGGCGTTTTGCGAACTTTCAGGCCAAAGGCAATATTTTCGCGGACCGTCAGATGCGGATAAAGCGCGTAGGACTGAAAGACCATCGCAATGCCCCGTTTTGCCGGTGCTATATCGTTCATGCGGTCGCCATCAATCTCGAACGTTCCGACAGTAATGTCTTCAAGGCCCGCAATCATACGCAGCAAGGTCGATTTTCCGCATCCCGAAGGTCCGACAAAAACGCAGAACTCTCCATCTTCGATGGTTAGATCAATGCCTTTGATAACTTCGACCGGACCATAGGATTTTCTGACATCTTTTAGTTCAAGTTTCGCCATGGCTTACTCCACGCGCCCGAACAGTTCGAGCCTTGGTGTTTCACGGATATGTTTTGGCCATGAAAGCGGGATGTCAAAGCGCGAGGTCAGGAGTTTCTGGAAGTCTTTCAGCTTGTCGGCTGTTTCACGTACCGCGCGCGGGCTAAGGTCATTCTCAAGGCAATAGGCAGCTAGGGCGCCGACGCTCTCCCCAATGTTCCACTCAACCGGATGGAGGCGATAGCAGCCGTTGGTGATATGGGTCGTGCCAATGTTTTTGCAGGCTGGAAGCAGGTTTTTGACCCGTTGGGGGATCAGGCTTCCCAGCGGAATCTGGAACGGCCAGTTTGCTATATCGACATAGTTGCGTGGGGCGGTGGAAGGATGCAGGTCTATGCGATAGCTGCCAACCCCGACCGAATCATGGAACTGTTCAGCACCAACCAGACCTTCGCGGGCATCAATACCAACATGGTTCTCGGTTACAGTGAACAGGGCCTTGATGCGGCGGCTTTCGCGGATATAGGGCGCAATGGTTAAACCATCGAGTGTACCCATTGCATTGCCCGCTGGCTTCAGGCCTCGATAACCATAGCCGCCGTCATGACGGGGGGCTTCAGTCTGCATCCAGTAAAGCATGGACAAAGAAAGTTGACGCGCGCCTTCTAGATGCATCTTTGCTTCTTCCGGAGAAACGCCAACAATCGGCCCGTCGCAATAGTCAATTTGTGGCCAGTTCACCAGACATATGTCTGAGCTGTATTGATCGCCTGTGTGATTGCGGCGATAGAAAATCCGGCGATAGTGCCAGTTGTCCGGGGCGAACTCAGCATCACTGTCACCAACGAACAGCGGACGGTTATCTGGTTCCAGCGTGACTGGGTTTGGCCCAACAAATGACAGTTGCTTGTCCGGCCAGAAGTCGAGTTTGTAATTGCGCCAGTAATCGTAATCGCGAGGCCGTTCGATGGTGTGGTCTTCGTCCGGGTGGTAGCTCATGGCGAAGCACCAACTAACAGCCTGCTGATCATTCGGATCCGCATCGCCTTCAAGGGCGGATGGTTCACCGGTTTCCGCCCGGCTTTCAGCACCGATGACATGTTCCACATCCCCGAGCTCAAGCAAATCACCGAGTTCGGTGGCATCGGCGAAATAATCACCGGTCAAAAGCATTTCGCCATATTCGGCCGATATGACCGTGACGGACTTAAAGCTGTCATCTTTGCTCTCAACCGCGATCGGCTTGGTATTCAGAAGGACGGTCAACCGATCCGTTGCAAACCATGGGGCAAGCAGGGCATCAATCGCCGCAACACCGGCACGCGGTTCTGCACAGATCGGCGAGACATTGCCGCTTCCCGGGTTAAAGTTTTCAGACGCATGTGCTGCGTCGGTCAACGGATAGTTCCGACGATAATATTCACGGATTTCATGCCGGAGTTGCTTGTAGCTTGCGGTCGAGCCGTCAGTCTCGATCCAGGGATTTTCATCTGGCGGTACGGCTTGGGTTGTTAACTGGCCGCCAAGCCATTTGAATTCTTCGGTCAGGATGACGCTGCGGCCCAATTTGAGTGCTGAAAGTGCTGCTGACACACCACCAAGTCCGCCTCCGATGATAACGATATCAGAGTGAAGTTCTTTCATTTCATTAACCTTTCACGCCAGACATGGCGAAGCTTTCAACGATTTGGCGTTGGGCCAGCACGTAGACGATGAGCATGGGAATAACGGCAAGCGCGGTTGCTGCGAGTTGCAGATGCCAAAGCGGTAGGCCGTATGTGTCGGTGAAGTTTGCGAGCGCCAAAGGAAGGGTGAACAATTCAATGTCGTTCACAAAAACCAGCGGCTCGAGGAACAGGTTCCAAGAGAACAGGAAGGTGATGATACCAACTGCCGACAGGGCTGGTTTGGACAGAGGCAGGGCAATCTTGAAGTAAACGCCAAACCGTGAAAGGCCATCCATGCGTCCGGCTTCTTCAAGCTCCTTGGGCAGAGCCAGAAAATACTGGCGCATTAAAAACGTCGCCATCACGCCCTGAGACCCAAAAAGCGGCAGTAGGATAAGCGGCATATGGCTGTTCATCAGACCCAGTTCTTTCATCAGAAAGAAGTTGGGAATGATGGTGACTTCTTCTGGCATCATCAGGGCCGATACCAGGACCAGCAAGATGAAGGCGCTGCCGCCAAAGCGCAGGCGTGCCAGCGCATATCCCGCCATCGACGAGATGAACAATGTCGCGATGGTGACAACAATCGCTATATAGAGCGAATTGAAATACTGTCTTGCGAAAGGTTGATAGGCGAAGACCTCCGAAAAATTTGACCAGTGAATCTTCGCCGGAACAAGCGACGAGGATGCAAAGACATCAGTCTGTCCCTTAAGTGCCCCCGAAAGCATCCACAGAAAGGGAAACACAAAAGGGATGGCAAGTGCGCAAAGGCCAACAATCCAGCATATGCGCGTAATTTTCTGCTGTGTTCTGTAGTTCATTTGCGGGAGGCCTTCAGTAGCATCTGCACGATCGTAAGCATCAGAATCAGAGCGAACAGGACAACAGCAAGAGCTGCGGCGTAGCCGGTGTTGAAAAACTTGAAGCCCTGTTCGTATATGTAAAAAGCCAGAACCATCGTGCCGTTCTGCGGGCCACCACCGGTCATCAGGTAGATGTGATCAAAAACCTTGAGCGACCCGACAACCGTAATCACCATGATGACAAGCGTGGTCGGAGCGAGGAGCGGCCAGGTGATGCGGCGGAAAATTTCCCAACCATTTGCACCTTCAAGCCTTGCGGCCTCCTCGTAATCACGGGGGATCGATTGCAGGGCCGCGATATAGAGAATCATGTTCAGGCCAACGGTCTTGAGAACACGGGTGAAGATGACCGATACCATTGCCCAGTCAGGCTCATGCAGCCAGTTGGGACCATCAATGCCAAAAATCGAAAGCCCCTGATTGACCGCACCACTTTCGTGTTGAAGCAGAAAAGTCCAGATAATGGCCCAGGCAACAGCTGATGTGATGACAGGCGCGAAAAAGACTGTTCGGAAAAATACCGCACCGGGTCGCGATTTTGACAGGGCAAGTGCCAAGCCCAGTGCCATGGCCATGTTGAGCGGAACCAGTCCAGCGGCGAAGACCAGAGAGTTCACAAGAACATCCCAGAAGGTTTCATTGCGGGTCAATGCATCGACATAGTTTGCCATACCGACAAACCGTGACTGTTGACTAAGCAGGTTCCATTCGGTCGTGCTGTAATAAAAAACGGCGATCAGCGGACCGACAAAAAATATCAGAAACCCCGTCAGGATCGGACTTACGAAGAGCCATCCGGTTATGGCCTCTCTGGTCTTGAGTGAGAGGGATGGCCCCTTGCGGACAGCGGACATGTTCGCTTCCTTAGAAGGGAGGTTGGGTGGTTGCCGTGCCATCGCTGCAGTACTGGCGGGCAGCGATGGCAGGCTTCGGCAAAGGTTGTGGGACGCGCCTGTGGTCAGAGAAGCGGCGAAATGCTGCTGCAGAGCTTTTTCAGGGTTGCAGGAACATCGGCATCCTTGGACCAAAGCGCGTCAAAGTTGGGCCTTGCTTCTGCTTCGATTTGCGGGAAACGCTGATGGCTAGGCAGTACCGACCCGTTTTCAATTCCCTGTGCAACAAAGGTCATCTGCTCGGGTGCGACTGCTGCATTGCTTGTCAGGAAACTGTTCGCCTCCAGAACCGATTTACGTGCTGGCGGGAAGAAGGCAGCCATTTTCGCAACGTTTTCCTTGTTGGTCATATGGGCAAGGAATTCGGCGGCCAGTTCCTTGTGCTTGCCTTGTGCGAAGGCGACCACTGCGGCCTGACCGACTGTTGAGGCATCGCCAGCCGGACCGAATGGGAGCGGAGCAAGGCCCCATTCAAAGGTTGCCTCAGACAGTTTGGAGACGCGCGAAATCTGGGTCATGGTCAAAGCGGCATTTCCCGAGAAGAAATCACCCTGTTCACCAGGCGGGACCGTAGAGCCATCTGCGTAAACCATGTCATGGAATAGCTGTACGGCTTGGGCCGCAAGAGAGCTGTCAAGTTTACAGCTGTCACCTTCCCAGGCCGAACCGCCATATGCGCGAATGATCGGGACAAGGGTATGCCAGACACGGCTTCCATATCCCTGGCCGTCAAAGGTTTCAAAGCCCCAGATGCCCGAAGATGCATCACGTAGATCCTTGGCATCGGCTCTGAGTTGTTCCCAGGTCCACGTACCGTCCTTTACTCGCTGGTCGGGTGTTTCGAGGTCAGCTGCATCATAGAGCGATTTGTTGAAATAGATCAGAAACGGCGAGGTCGAAAAGGGAATGCCATAAGTCGCATCGCTTGTTTCCCAAAGTCCCATGGCTGGCTGGGAAAAGTCAGCGTAATCATAACCATCTGTCGACTTGAGCGTTTCGGCTACGTCGGCAAGGGCTCCCGCTTCAACAAAGGCAGGTGCGGAATTTTCCAGGAGCCACCCAAGATCAGGGGGATTGCCACCTGCCATTTGCAAGGTGATTTTCTGAACATAATCACCAAACGGGATCGTGTCGAAACGCACGGTTACATCCGGATGCGTGGCGGTGAAACTATCGGCAATTTCACCAAGCATCTGGAGGTGGGCCTCGCTTCCGGTCCAAACCGTAAACCTCAGTTCTTCAGCTATGGCTGTGTTGGCAGCAAATCCGAGCGACGCCGATATTGCTGCCGAGTAAATTAAGCGCTTAATCACAAAGTCAGACATATCCTACTTCCTCCCGATTATCGTTGGATTTAGATTTTTGTAAGCGTAGTGCCTGGGACGAGGCCACATGGAAGTGTGGCTTTGATAGCGGCGCCATTCGGATTGCTGATCCGCGAAATAAGGTTGCGAACGGCCAGTTCACCCATTTCTTCACGCGGAACCGAAATACGCGTCCAGCGTTCAACATCGGCTGACCGGTTCAGAGGTGCAGCAAGCGCAACAATGGAAATGGTTTCCGGGATGCTTCCATGCTGCGCGGCGACCTGCTGTTCCAGTGCCACGGCATGTTTGAATGTTTCGGTCAGAACGACTGTGTTGCCGTCATCAAGACATGTGCGAAGCCAGTCGGAATTGATGTCTTCTGCAGTCAAACGTTCGACGGAAAGCTTCAAGCCGTTACCCTGTTTCTTAAGGAAACCAGCTTCGCGGTCGGCATTCTGTTCACGAACCTTGGTCGCGCCAACAAATTTAAGCGTGCGATGACCATATTCAGCACAGAGGTCCACTACGTCGGAAACCGCTGTAGTGTAATCAGCAGCAACCCAGTTCAGGTCCGCGTCCTTGGTATCGCGGCGTCCGATGGTGACGAATGGGAAACCGGTATCATGGAGTTGTTTGAGTTCGCTCTTATCCGGTTCTTCTCCCAGCAGGATCGCACCGTCCGCAACACCCATCCTGTTGGCCCCGTTAGGGAAAATGCTTCGTGGACCCTGTTCGAATGAGGACGAGGTAAACAGCAGCAGGTCTTGCCCAAGCTGCATTGCACCGCGTTCGATACCAAGCAGGAACGGATAGAAGAAGTTCTCGCTGTCGGATGGGAAAATTGCTTCATAGGTGAAGACACCAATAATGTTGCGTTTACCGCCAGCAAGGGACTGGGCAACGACGTTTGGCGCATAACCCAGCGCTTCCATGGCATCACGAACGCGCTTTTCCGCATCCTTGCCAACACGGATTGTTTTGCCGGGTTTAGAAGAGATCACCGCAGAGACGACAGCAGTTGATACGCCTGCCATTACTGCAACATCACTTTGGGTCGCACGTTTCACACGGCCTTGCCTGTTGGTCACAGAAATAATCTCCGACAAAAATGATTAAGCGCTTAATTTGATGATTAAGCGTATAATCAAGTGTGCAGTTTCTGTCAATGTCATAATCAACTTGAAGACGCAGTTCACGGCAAAATCCCGACGCTGAGGTTCTTGATTGGATACGGGGAAATTCGGCATGCAGCGCGTCATCTGCCAGTTCGGAAAATCCTTCTTGTGCCTTTTGGTAAGGCGACTGAAATACAAATTGTTCTGTGATCAGCAAGCAGGAAAACGATGAGGCAGTCCTGATTGACGACCGTCAAGGAGTAGCAAGGCAAATCAATTATACTCCAGCCATCGTCAATACATTGAGCTGTTCACTCCCCTGCACAATGTATCGAAGGGCCACAGTTTATCAGGCTGTGGCCCTTTTCATATCTGTATTCCGGATCGGGATATTTGCGCGGTGGGGAAAATCATTCTGCCCGAGAACCAAGCGTTTCCTTGAGGTTCGCACCCGGAAGGCTGTGCAGAAAGCCATCCGCGAAGGCCAGATCGTTTTGTATTTCCAGCAACGATTGCCTTACCTCGTCGGGCGAGATTTCACCATCAATCAGACGACGGTAGAGATTGGCAACACGCACCATATCAAGAGTGTGCGGTGAAATCCGGAAGGCTTTAACACCGGCATCTTTCAGATCATCAATAGCGGTTGATAATTCCAGATAGTGACTGGACAGGGTTTGCAGACCATTGACGGCAAGAAACGGTGTGTGATCGAGCGTTTCGACATCCATGCCATCAAGGGCCTCGCCACAGACATATCGGCAGCCATCCTTGTGCAAGCCATGTGCGCGTGCAGAGTAACACCGGGCTGATATGGCAAGCGGGACACGACCGAATATCTGGACTTCGATCTCGGCTGTTTTACGCGCGTTGCAAAGGGCTTCAATCGATGATATCGGCAATTCCCAGGGAAGCGATACGCGGTGTGCACCTTTGGAAATCAGATAGTCCAGGGTGCTTTCGTTATATGTATTGATATACGGCCCGACGACGTGTGTGTGGCCGGAAAGCAGGCCGATGGACGATATGTCGTTGGCTTCGATCAGAAGGTCCGGCATTTCGGCAATTTCACGAAGCTGGGCGATCTCGCGTTCGTTCATCACAAGGGCGAGTGTCGAGAAGACGACTTCCTTTCCGGCATTCTGAAGCCGTTCGATGATGTCGGGCAGATGTTTGTCAAAGAACGGCATGCGTTTGGCACAGACGACTTCACCAACATGGACTGTATCAACATCGATTTCATCGGCAATGCGGGCATAGAAATCCCGTTTGCGGTTTTCATCCCAGTGAAAAAGAATGGGTCCCATGACCAGTCTTGATTTCGTCATTGCCAGCTTCTCCGATAGGCGCCTGTCGTATCTGCCTGACCTTCGCTAAGGGCGGCCAGATTGCCGCGTGCGCCGGTTTGCCCGTTTGCAATGCGGTCAAGGGATGCGCGGAACGCGCCGACCACCTGTGAGATATAGGCCTTGCCGCGCTGTCGCCCTTCGATCTTAAGCGCGGTTACACCGGCGTCGGCGAGTTCAGGCAGGATTGCGGTAACGTCAAGACTGGTGGGTTCTTCGAACAGGTAACCGGCCTTGTCCATGGCACGAAACCGGCCCTTGCAAAGGGTGGGATATCCGACCTTTTCATCATTGCCGTAAACATTGATTGTAAAATTGCCAAGGCGGGAAACGGTGCTGTCGCCGCGTTCCTCGTAATGGACGTGGGCCGCGGGTGAACAAACGCCATTCATATTGGGGCTTTCCCCTGTGGCATAGGACGATAGCGAACAGCGACCTTCGGCCATGACACACATGCCGCCAAAGGCGAAAACTTCGGTTTCCACCGAAATGCGCCGGTTCAACATCCGGATTTCTTCAAGCGACAGGACACGCGGCAGAACCACACGACGTACGCCAAATTCGCGGTGGTAAAAACGAATTGCTTCCTCGTTCGAGGCGGATGCCTGTACCGACAGATGCAGGCGCGCATCGGGATGTTTATCGCGCGCATATCGCAGCAATCCGATATCGGCCAGAATGACCGCATCAACACCAATTGCAACCGCATCATCGACGGCCTTGTGCCAGATGTCTTCGGCACCGGCCTGTGGATAGGTGTTGCAGGCCAGATAGACATGCACGCCATGTTTATGTGCGAATGTAACGGCCTCGGCCAGTTCGGGTCGGGAAAAATTCAACCCCGGAAAGTTGCGGGCATTGGTCGCATCGCGGAAACCGCAATATACAACATCCGCACCGGCCTCGACGGCGGCACGCAGACTGGCGGGGGTTCCTGCCGGGCAAACTAGTTCCATGAAATCCCTGTATCTGTTTGTCGGTTATAAAGGATCAGGCAGGGCGAAATCATCACCTGCCAGCACGGTCTGACCGGTGCGGGGCGTGCGACGTTTGACGGATTTCTGGAGCCCTGAAATGTTTTCCGCATGTTCGCCAAGACGCCGGTCAATTCCGCCCAGACGTTTTTCAATCGGGGAAATTAGGGTATCGGCCATGCGGTCCATGTCCGATTGCATCTGACGATATGCCGCTTCGGCGGCGCGCAGTGCCAGACGTGCCGCCGGGCCCAATGCACCGAAACTTTCAATGACGGCTGAACGCAGGTCTATTTCTTCGCCGTCCAGGGCATTGCGAAGGGCAACGACAAGGTCGGTCCGGCCCTCTATTCGTAATGCGCGCGAGAAGAACAGCGCGTCCCCGTCGGATTTTCCTTCGAGCAGTTCCAGAAGGGCCGGAAGCGGGCCGATGATCCGTGCCGCGATGATATTGTCATCCCCCTCATGGGCCGGGCGCAGGATGGGGGTCTCAGGATCAAGGGCAACGAAAAGGTCGAGATCAAGATCCGTCGGGCATACGAGCAGGGCAAATGTTTCGCGTTCGGTGACCCGTTCAAAAACGGGTTTGTGTCGGCGATACATGGTTGCCATGGCGTGCAGACACAGGCGTTCAAGCGCGAATGTCGGAACATTCCGAACGATGGGGTTCATCAGCAGAAAGGGTGTAAATGACGGGCGTTTGATTGACACGGCGGACTCCGGACCGAATTGGTGCCGGAAGTATTGTCATGTTTGGGTTTTAAGGTGTTGATGTCCGTCAAATCACTGAAAGATTTGAATTATTACGGTTCTTGATAAGGCGGAAAGGTTCTGCTTTTGAAAGAGAGTATTGGGCAGGGGGGATCACAAAATTCCGGGCAGGGCTACTTGACCATCGTCAACGTGGCTTTTGGGAAGGTGCCTAAACTTGGTTGGATCAACATCCGGGAATGGAGGTCCGCCAGCATGCAATCCGATTTCACACATGATCAGGATCCTGCCAATTCAGCAAATCTGGTCCATCGCAAGATAGGCGATCTGATTGCCCGTGAATTGTGTGATTTGCCCAAGGGGCCACTGACCTTGCCGGACTTTCGCGGTGGGAAAGGTTCTTCCTCGAAGAGATATTCAAAATTCGCCACACCAAACCTATCCAGCGTATTGCATCGTTCCTGATCGATTTCGAAGAAAGAAGTGGTGAGAACCTCGGAGGCGAGGACCAGACGAACTTCCCGGAAAAACGCCAGATCGCAAGCCGGATTGGCATTACACTAGAAACATTCTCGCGCTCGCTTCGCAAGCTCGAGGCGACAGGTGAAATTGCCGCCAGCCCTAAACTCCGCACCCTTGACCGGGCGGTTCTGTACGAGCTTTCGCGCTAGAATATGACGGCTGGACTGACCTGTCGCGGTGCAACATGTCTGTGAAAGGGTTTTCCGTGTCGTAAACAAAAAGGCCGTAGCACCGTGTAGTGCCGCAGCCTTTTTGTGCGTGCTGAAGCGTACTCAGTTGGCGAAAGACAACTGAACCTTTACCGATTTGCTGCGATCACGTGCCACGTCAAAGGCTTCTGTGGCGGTTTCAAGCGGGAAGGTCTGGGTGATGATCGGGCTTACGTCAATTTTACCGCTATCGATCATGCGAACGGCCTCGGCAAACTCCGCGTGGAAACGGAAGGTGCCGGTGATTGTGATTTCCTTGGCGACCAGCGGATTGAACGGTACCGGAATTTCGCCGGCAACGCCGACCTGAACGAGGATGCCTTGCGGGCGCAAAACGCTGATGGCGGACCGCAAGGCCGCCGGGGCGGCTGAGCATTCCAGGCAAACGTCAAACTGTCCCTTATCCTGTTCGTAAGGTTTAAGGTCTTCGGCTGCCGTAGCGATGTTGATGATGCGGGTTGCGCCCATCTGCTTTGCAACATTCAATGCAAAATCCTGCAAATCGGTCACAACGATTTCGCTGGCTCCGGCAAGTTTGGCGGCTGCTGCACAAAGGCTGCCGATCGGACCGGCACCGGTAATCAGGACCTTTTTACCCGCAAGATCACCTGCGCGTGCAACTGCATGCAGGCATACGGCAAGGGGTTCAGCACAGGCGGCCTTGCCGATGTCGGTTTGATCGCTGATCAGGAAACACTGGCCTTCGCGCACATTGACCAGATCGCGGAACGCACCCTGAATATGGGGCATCGGCATTGCTGATCCAAAGAACTTCATGTTCAGGCAATGCTGCTGCAGGTTCTGTTGGCAATAACGGCACGTGCCACACGGATGGCTTGGGTTGATTGCAACCTTTTGCCTGACAGTCAGACCGGTTACATCCGGGCCAAGTGCAACGATGGTACCCGCGGCTTCATGTCCAAGGATGATAGGCTCGCGCACGCGGATTTGACCAATCCCGCCTTCAAAATAGTAATGCATATCCGAACCGCACACGCCACCGGCACCAACACGGATAAGGACTTCGTCACCAACAGGGGCGGTGGTTGCTTCGGTGTCGATCCGAAGATCGTCTTGGCCATACAGGCGGCAAACACGTGTTTGCATCGATTACTCCATCAGGGACGGCAGCCAGGTTGACAGCGCCGGGATATAGGAAACAAGGAACAGGATCAGGATATTGGTCAGAAGGAACGGCATCAGCGCCCTGATAACCGTGGTCACGGGGGCTTTGGCGATGTTCGCACAGATGAACATGCAAATGCCTACCGGCGGGGTCGTCAAACCGATCATCAGGTTCAGAACCGCAAACACCGCGAAATGGATCGGATCGACACCGACATTGGTGGCAAGGGTCAGAAGCGGCACAAACAGGATGATCAATGCCGCAATCGTTTCCATGAACATGCCGACAATGAGCAGAACCAGATTGATCAGCAATATCACGGCATATTTGTTGTCGGTGAAGGACAATACCGCGTTTGAAATCATCTGCGGGATGCGTTCGGAAACAAGGATCCAGCCAAACACGTTTGCCAGACCAACAAGCGCAAGAATGGCGGCGGCAGTCACCGCGCTGTCGATGATGATTTTCGGAACCTTGCGTAGCGGCAGTTCGCGATAAATGAAACAGCCGACGATCAGGGCATAGATACTGGCAATGACTGCGGTTTCAGTCGGAGTGACGATGCCGCTCAGCAAACCGCCGACAATCAGGGCCGTCATGGCAAGCGCCCAGAAGGCACCGACGAAGGATCGGGCCAGTTCACCAAATCCCTGCCATGGCTGGTGCGGGAAATTGCGGCGGACCGCGATAATGTAGCAGGTCACCATCATCGCAAGGCCCATCAGGATCCCGGGAATGGCGCCTGCAATGAACATCTTGCCAACAGAAATGCCAGACAACGCACCGACAATGATCATCGGCATACTTGGCGGGATGATCGGGCCAACGGTTGACGAGGCGGCCGTCACGGCAGCAGAAAATGCCGGCGTATAGCCCGCACGGATCATGCCGGGGATCATCATGCCGCCGATTGATGCCGCGTCGGCAACAGCGGTTCCGGAAATGCCGCCAAATAGCATGGAACCGGTGACGTTGGTCAGGCCAAGGCCGCCGCGCATCCATCCGACCATCGCGTTGGCGAACCGCACAATGCGCGGCGTAATCCCCCCGCCATTCATCAGGTTCCCGGCAAGGATAAAGCCCGGAATGCAAAGCAGGACAAACACATCCATCCCGGCAAACATTTTTTGCGGGATCACAACAAGAGGAATGCCTTCCAGCAGCAAATAGCACAGCGAGGACAGACCCAGTGTCACGGCTACCGGAAGGCCGATGACGAGGCCGAGGGCAAAAACGCCAAGTAAAATTGCGAGGCTCATGGGAAGTCCTTCGTCGTATCTTCAGCTTTTCCATCAGAAACCCCGGCGATGACACGTATCATCCGCAGGACCGCGAAAAGACCGAGAACGGCAAGAAGAATGAAAACGGTGGCGTGAATGAAATCCATCCGGACGCCTAATGCGGGTGAAGTTTGAAGAACACCGATTGAAACAAACATCCACGCAGGGGACAGTAATATCAGGCAAAATCCAGCCGTCAGTCCGGCCGAGATGAACATCAATGCCCGCTGGATACGCAAAGGCAGCATTTCGCAAACGATGTCGACATTAACCAGTTCGCCATTGCGAAAAGACAGCCCGACGCCAAAAGCCGCAAGAAACAGCAGCGCATGACGCGTAAGTTCTTCGGTCCATACCGGTGAACTGGTCAAAAAGGTTCGCGACACAACCTGTATCAGGACCGTGCCGATCAGAATGCCGAAAGCGGCACCGGTTCCGATCCGGCAAAGTGCAATGATGGATGCGTATAATCTGGCAGAAAGCACGTTACTTCCCCGTCGAAAAAAGGTTCGGTCACGCGTACGCAACCGAACCGGTAGAAATCAGTTTGCGAAAAGGTCTTCGACGACAGGGCGGATTTCGTCGGAAACATTTGCAAGAACAGCGTCTTTTGCTTTCTGGGCAAAGGCCTGTGTATCGACTTCAACGAAGGTCATGCCCTTTGCCTGAAGTTCTTTCGTCAAACGTTCTTCATCAGCGCTAAACAGGTCGCGTTCATATGCCTGCGCCCGTTTTGCGGCTTCCATAACGGCTTCCTTGTCGTCATCCGACAGTTTGCCCCAGGTGATTTCCGAAATGGTCAGATAAATCCATGAACGGACATGCTCGGTCTTGTTCACAAATTTCTGCACTTCGTTGAAACTTGCCGAATCAATCAGTGCCAGCGGGTTTTCCTGTGCATCGATGGTGCCTGCCTGAAGCGAGGTAAAGACTTCCGAGAACGCCATCGGTGTCGGTTGCGCACCAAGCGATTTCCAGACATCAACAAAAAGCGGAACGTTCGGAACGCGCAGTTTCAGGCCGTTCAGATCGTCCGGGCTTTTGATTTCGCGGTTTGACGTCAGGTTGCGCGGGCCGCGGGCAAAATAGGCAATCGGGCGGATGCGGGCTTTTTCGACAATCTGCTGTTCGATCTTGTCGCCGATTTCGCCACTGGCAACGGCATCCATGTCTTCGAGTGTCTGATAGGCATACGGAACAGCCAGAAGGGCCGCCATCGGAGCCCAGTTCTGCAGGCTTTCACCAGTAATGGTCATGTCGACCGAACCAAGCTGCATGCCGTTGATCAGGTCGATTTCCTTGCCGAGTGTTTCGTTGGGGAAGACCTGCACATCGATACGGCCGTCGGTAAGGCTTGAGAGTTCTTCGCCGAATTTGACCGCAGCCTTGTGCCAGGAATTCTGTTCATTGGCGAGATGGCCAAGTTTGAGGGTCATTTCAGCCGCAATCGCAGAACTGCTCATCATCATGGCTGCGACACCAGCGATCATAAGTTTTTTGGTCGTTTTTTTAAGCATATTTTCCTCCCAGTTCGGTTGACGTCTCAGGATGACAACGCAGAATTGGCGTCATCAAAAAGCTCCGTTTTGGAGCGGGCAATATCAGGCAGCGTATGCAGGATTTCACGGAGGTGTTCACGCATGGCTGCGCTGGCTGTTTCGGGATCACGGGCTGTGATCGCCGCAACAATTCGGACATGCTGTTCGATGATTTCGTCCATCGGAAACTGGAAGTAGCTCAGATACCGTACCCGGTCGAGTTGGGCGCGGACATCTTCTACGACCTTCCACGCATATGTTTTTCCGGCGGCCTCCGCCAGGCAGTGATGAAAATCATGATCCAGTTTCAGAAACGACCGTGCATCGCCTTTCATTGCTTTGCGCTGATCGGAAATCAGTTGTTCGAGGCGGGCAAGAAACGCATCGTTAGGTTCTTTTGCAACAAAGCGTGCAATGTCGGCTTCAATGGCTTCGCGGACAAATCGTGCGTCAAGAACAGCGGCAACAGAAATTTTCCGCACATAGGTTCCGCGCTGCGGACGAACTTCCAAAAGACCCTCGTCGGCAAGCTTGATGAAAGCTTCGCGGACCGGTTGGCGGCTGACATTAAAATGTTTTGCAAGTTCTGCTTCGGACAGGCGCACACCGGGAAGCAGGTCGGTACACACGATCCGTTCGCGTATGATGCGATGGATCTGTGGGCCGACAGCCTGATCGTGCGTGATTTCCCAGTCGTTTTGTTCGGGATCGCCCATCAATCTCTCCTTGCTTTTCTGAGTCATGATGCATACTACCATACTAGTCAACAAAATTATGTCGTGATACTGTTCACAACCGTTATAGTCGGTGTTGAAGACACCACGCCAATACAGAGAGAAACACATGAAACAAACCTGGAGATGGTTCGGCCCGAGTGACCTGGTCAGCATTGACGATATTTGTCAGGCCGGTGCACATGGTGTGGTTTCCGCCCTTCATCATGTGCCGAGTGGCGCTGTCTGGACTTCCGATGAAATTGCCAGGCGTCATGCCGAAATCGCGACCATGAAAGATGGTGCGCCGTCGGGGCTGACCTGGGATGTTGTTGAAAGTCTCCCGGTTTCCGAATCGATCAAACGTCGGGTTGGTCCGTGGCGTGATCACATCGAAGCTTACAAGCAAAGCCTTCACAACCTTGCCGATTCCGGCATCAGTATTGTCTGTTACAACTTCATGCCGGTTCTTGACTGGACACGCACGCATCTGAATTGGCGACTATCCAACGGTGCGACCTGTATGCGTTTTGACCTGACCGATTTCGTCGCGTTTGACCTGTTCATCCTGAACCGTGCCGGTGCGGAAAATGACTATCCCGCCGGAATCGTTGCCGAAGCCAAAAACCGTTTTGCCGAAATGACGGACAAACGCCGTGCCGAGCTGGAACGAACGGTTGCCTTTGGTTTGCCGGGGTCGGTTGAAAACCTCTCTCTGGATGATCTGCGTGCTCTGCTTGAAACCTACGCCGTGATCGACGCCGATACGCTGCGGGCCAATCTGGTCGCGTTTCTCGAAGAAGTTGTTCCGGTCGCGCGCGAGGTTGGTATTCGTATGTGTTGCCATCCCGATGATCCGCCCTTCGCGCTTCTGGGGTTGCCGCGGATCATGTCGACCGAAGACGATTACGCCTTTATCATGCGTGCTATCGATATTCCGGAGAACGGTATTACGTTGTGTTCCGGCTCACTTGGTGTCCGTCCTGAAAATGACCTTCCGGGGATGATGAGGCGCTGGGGGGATCGCGTGCATTTCATCCATTTGCGCAATACCAAACGCGAAAGCGAAGGCTTGCCGTGCAGTTTCCACGAGGCAGAGCACTTGGACGGTGACACCAATATGGTCGATCTGATCGAGGAAATCCTGCGAGAGGAAGCACGCCGGAAGGCTGCGGGACGTGTGGACTGGAACATCCCCATGCGTCCGGATCACGGGCAGGATATTCTTGATGACCTGAACCGGAAGGGACAGCCGGGTTATCCGGCGATCGGGCGTCTCAAGGGCCTTGCCGAGTTGCGGGGGGTAATGATGGCACTTTCTGCAAGGTTTGATTTGCTTGGGGCCCAAAAATGACACCTTCTGATAATTCCGCTGCTGCCCCCCATGCAGATATGGCAATGGCCGGTATCGTGCATATCGGTATTGGTGCTTTTCACCGCGCCCATCAGGCGGTTTATACCGACGTGGCGATGCAGGCCAAAGGCGGGAACTGGCGCATCATCGGGGTCAGTTTGCGCAGCACTGATATTGTAGATGCCCTGAATGCCCAGGACTGCGCCTTTACGGTGATTGAACGTCATCCGGATGGCCCCAGGGCCCGCAGGATCACCAGCCTGTCAAAGGCAATAGCGGCTTCGCGTGATGTTGCACCGGTTTTGGATGCACTTGCCGATCCGGCAATCCGGATTGTTACCATCACGGTCACCGAAAAGGCATATGGCATTGATCGGGTGTCGGGGACGGTTCAGGCGGAACATCCGGCTGTAAAACATGATCTGGCATATCCCGCCACGCCAACCGGGCTTCTCGGGATATTGGTTGCCGGGCTTAAGCGCCGCAAACAGGCCGGCATTCGTCCATTTACAATCGTTTCCTGTGACAACCTGCCATCGAACGGGGTGTTGTTGCGCAACGGTGTGATTGACTTTGCCAAGCGAAGCGATCCGGACCTTGCAGGGTGGATCAAGGAGAATGCGTCGTTTCCCTCGACGATGGTTGACCGGATTACCCCGGCTGCAACAGCGACAACGCTTTCGGATGCCAAGCGTTTAACCGGGATCGACGACCCGGCGGCAATTGAAACCGAACCCTTTTCACAGTGGGTTATCGAGGATGATTTCCCCGATGGCAGGCCCGCCTGGGAAGAAGCCGGTGCAATTCTGGTTCACGATGTAGAGCCATACGAGCTTATGAAGCTTCGTATGCTTAATGGCAGCCATTCCCTGATCGCCTATTTGGGGCAAGTCGGTGATTATCGCTATGTCCGCGACGCAATGGCGAACGAGGCTTTCTCGCAACTTGTTGCGCAGCATATGGAAAATGCTGCCGCAACGATGGCACCGCTTGCCGGGATTGATTTTTCGAATTATGGGGCCGAACTGGTCGCGCGTTTCCGCAACCCGGAAATCGCACATGAAACCCGTCAGATCGCTATGGATGGCACCGAAAAACTCCCGCAGCGGATTTTTGCCCCGGCCTGCGACCTGCCACAGGAAAGCAAGCAGATCGGCACATTCGCCCTGTGTTTTGCTGCCTGGATGGCTGTGATGCGTCAGCGCGTCAATACTGCGCCAGACGCGGCTGCCGAACTTCTAAATGACCCGCGTGCGGACGAAATAATAGATGCATTGGCCGTTTATCAGGATGCCGCAGATATATATGAAAACCTTTCGAAGCTTCCGGGCTGGATGCCCAGACAGTTGCAGGATAGTTCGTTCTGGCGTGAAGCCGTAATTGAACGTCTATCCATATTATTGTCGAGCGGTGCCGACGCTGCCATCACGTACGAGATTAATGAGTGACTTTACGATCGTTGATCGCGGTCGGTGAATGAGCGATCGAAAGGACATCTGATCAGCTAAGGCATCGCCACTTGTCGATGTTTAGCATGTTTTGATTGGTGCGGTTACAAAAAGCATCAACAATATTGAAAATGATTATCATTACTGATAGGTTCCGCTCGTCACCTTAGTGGGGGCTGTCTGTCCGGGCGCGGGAAACGAGCCGTTGGACAGGGTTTCATAGGCAATGATAGAACATACGCATGAGTTTCTGGCGGAACACACTTGCAAAGCTGTTCGAAGACCATCGGCGCCAGCTTGTCGCGATGGTTGTCCGGCGCATACGTGATCGTGAAGTTGCGGCCGAACTTGTGCAGGATGTCTATGCGCGTCTGATGCAGTCCGGTGATTGCGGCGAGCCGGAAGCCAATACCAAGATGCTTTATGCGTCAGTACGCAATGCCGTCATTGATCATCACCGCAGCACCTTTGGCCGCGCGAAGGCCATGAACGGGGTCCTTCCGGATCAGATATGGCAGTGTGAAACGACGTCTCCTTACGATCATGCCGAAGCCCGTCAGGCGCTTTCCGCGCTTGACCGTGCCTTGCTGGAACTTTCGCCAAAGGCGCGCGAGATGTTCATCCTTCATCGTGTCGATGGCATATCCAACGCGAAATTGGCGAAAAAGTATGGCATTTCCGTCAGTGCGGTGGAAAAACAACTGGCCCGGACCATGCGCCATTGTCAGGAACGGCTGGCAGCCTATCGCGACGACGTCTTATAAATCCCATACGTGCTATGAGGATATTTTATCGTCATCCGTTATTGTTTATAGAAAGGGAATTTGGCGGATCACATCATTTACTGATATGAACGCCAGATCATGACGGGCGAACCGGGAACCTATGCAAGGCGCTTTTGAACCGACTGAACAGCAAAAGGACGAAGCTGCACTCTGGCACGCAAGACGGGCAGGTGGTTCGCTGTCGGCTGAGCAGGAATACGAGTTCGAACAATGGCTGAATGCAGACCGCAATAACCGGCTGGCCTTCGATCAGATGCGCGTGATTTGGGCCCGGATCGAGGAGCCGGCAAGACGTCTTTCTGAAACCCGAAGGAAGCCAGCACTTTCCGGTTTCCTCTCATGGTTCCGCCCGCGGCGCTCTTTTGCCGCCCTTGCGGGAATGGTATTTGTCGCGGGCGCGGTCTTTTTCCTTCATCCCGATTTCATCGATAACATCCAGGCCGATATCGTTACCGGGCAGTCAAATGTCACTGCAATTGCATTGCCTGATGGTTCGGTTGTGCGGCTTGCGGCCAACAGTGCGTTATCGACCGACTTCGATAAAGGCCACCGGGAAATACAATTATTGCGGGGACAGGCATTTTTTGAAGTTGTCCACCGTAATGGCGATCCGTTCCGGGTGCGGACCGGCGATGCCACGGTACAGGTCGTTGGCACTCGATTCAATGTGGATCGCCTTTCACAACAGACTGTTGTGGTTGTCGAGGATGGAGCTGTTCGCGTATCAAGCGGGCTGAATGAAAACGGTGTTCTGCTGGGACCGGGGCAGCAGGTTGTTGTCAATGACGGAACCCTCTCGCCATCTGAAATCGGCGATGTCGGACTCGCACTATCCTGGATGAAGGGGCGGCTTAGTGTGCACAACATGCCCGTTTCAGAGCTGACTGCCCGGTTGGAAAACTTTGATGCAGGCCGCATAGTTGTGATTGGCGATGTAGGAACGCGCAGCATTTCCGGCAGTTTCCCGACGACCGATATTCCCGGATCGCTTGAAACTGTTGCCGACGCAATTGGCGCAAAGGTCGTTAGAACCTCGCCATGGTTGACAGTTATTTATTGAGATTGCGAAAAATTCGCAAAAAATCATTCTCCGATGTGAGGACTCTTATTTCCCGTTCGTTTGTCTTTTTAGATGCAGGGGGGGACCTGCCTGACAGAAAAGACGTTTATGGAGCGGGAAGTTGGAATTCAAACAAGCAAGAACAAGAACATACTCTCTGATTTCGGCATTGCTGGTTTCAACCGCAATGGCCGTGCCAGCAACATCGGGGGCGCTGGCGGCAAATGTGCAGACCGAAATTGCACAGGCGACCTATTCATTTGATATCTCGGTTTCCTCCCTTGCTGCAGGGGTTGCTGAAATCGGTGCCGCATCAGGCTGGCGGATCGCCTATACGATCAATCTGCCGTCTATCGATGGTGCGCGCGATATTCGCGGCGATATGACCGTTCCCGCCGCGATAGATGCATTGCTGCGCGGTACCGGACTTTCCTATCGTGAAGCCGGGGAAAATTCCCTGATCCTGATCGACCCGGCGGCGGAAGCCGGGCAAAGCGGTGCGGCGGTTGTTGATCCGATCCGCGTTGAAGCCAACAGCACGCAATCCGATCTGCCACCCGCCTATGCCGGTGGCCAGGTTGCAACCGGTGGCCGTCTTGGCATGCTGGGTAACACGGACATCATGGACGCGCCGGTCAGCATCACGAGTTATACCAGCGAAAAGATTGCCGATCAGCAGGCCCAGACCATTGCGGATGTCTTAAAGCATGACCCATCCGTTCGGGCACCAAACAGTAGTGGCGGGATGCTTGATACTTATCAGATACGTGGCTTCAACATGAATACCGGCAACTCTGGCGAAGTTTCCTTCAATGGTGTTTACGGTGTCGCGCCAACATATCGGGCGCAGACCGGCTATGCCGAGCGCATCGAAGTTCTTAAAGGACCAGCTGCGCTGCTGGGGGGTATGGCACCTAATAGCGGTGTTGGTGGTGTGATCAACATCGTTCCCAAACGTGCCGGCGACGAAGACCTTAATCGTGTTAGTGCCGATTATGGACTTGGTGAGCAGGCAGGGAGCAATATTGATTTTAGCCGTCGCTTGGGTGACGAGGGCCAACTAGGGGTGCGTTTCAATGGTGGTTACCACACCGGTGACACCTACGTTGATCATCAGGAACGTGAGGCGACGTTGGGGGCACTCGCACTTGATTATCGCGGAGATGATTTTCGCGCGACTCTTGATCTTATTGACCAAAGAGAAAATCTGAATGCGCCATTCCGTGAGTTACAGGCGATCGATACACCTGTAATGCCAGATGCTCCTGATGGCAGTACGAATGTTGCTAACGAGTGGGAGTGGTCTGATGTAACGGATCAGTCGGCTCTCTTGGGAGGAGAATATGACCTTACAAATCACTTGATGGTATTTGGCAGTGTCGGCGGTGGACAGTCCGAAGTTGATCGTTTGTTTGGGTATCCTATGATCGAGAATGCAGCTGGGGATACGACAGATACAGTGTCGTATGCACGTTTTCAAACCAAGCGTTGGACGGCCGACGCTGGTATACGTGGTGAGTTTAAAACCGGTGCAGTTAATCACGAGGCGACATTCCAATTAAGCCGTTATTCTGACGAGTTCCGGAGAGGTTTCAGAAATGGAACTGATACGTTGAACTCAAACATCTATGCGCCTGTTGCTAATCCTATAGATGCTGTTGCGGCACCTGAGAGCCGTATCAAAACTTCTGAAACTGATCTTACCGGGATTGCTCTGGCGGATACGTTGTCAATGTGGGATGACCTTCTCCAACTGACTGTGGGGGCTCGTCATCAGCAGATTGAAACGGACAACTTTAACAATGTAACCGGTGCTTTTGTTTCCAGTTACGATGAGAGCGTCGTAACACCGATGGTGGGCGTTGTTGTTAAACCAACTAACACCTTGTCGATCTATGCAAACTATCTTGAGGGACTTAGCCGGGGAACTATCGCGCCAGATTCAGCAGCCAATGCCGGCGAAGTAATGGCACCATACGTTGCCAAGCAGATTGAGACAGGTGTGAAGCTTGATTACGGCAACTTCGGTGCTACTGTGGCGATATTCCAGATCACCAAACCGTCAGGGCAATTGGTAAACAACGTTTATAACTCCGACGCAGAACAGCGAAATCGTGGCATTGAGCTTGGTGTCTTCGGTGAAGTTATGCCCAATGTGCGGTTGCTTGGCGGCGTCATGTTCCTTGAAGCGGAATTGACCAAAACCAATAGTGCGACGACAAAGGGAAATCAGGCGGTTGGCGCACCGGAAATGTCAATCAACCTGACAACCGAATGGGACACACCATTTGCACCGGGGCTGACGCTGAGTGGCACAGTCAACCATGTTTCGGAACAATACATCAATACAGAGAACACTAAAGATATTCCTGATTGGACGACATTGGACCTAGGTCTTCGGTATAAAACCATTGTTGCCGAAATGCCGGTCACTTTCCGAGCGACAATCCAAAACGTAACGGACGAGGACTATTGGGCGGGTGTCAACGAATTCAGTATGGTCTCTGTCGGGGCACCTCGTACGGCTCTGCTGTCTGTAACGGCTGACTTCTAGTCTGATGTCCATTCGCTGGCAGATACATCTTCTGTTTATCATCCAGCTGGTCTCGATGGGCGCGATGGAGATGAGCGGGCCGTTCTGGCCCGTTCATTTACATTCATTAAGCCATTCGGACGACCTGTTCACATTTGCCAGTATTGCGGTCTATGTCGGGCCGATGCTGGGCATCATGCTGACCAGCACGTTCTGGGGGCGGCTTGGGGATCGGTTCGGTCATAAGGCCATGATGATGCGGGCCCTTTTCGGGCTTGCGATTACCCAGCTTGCGCTTGCCTATGCCAATGACGTGTGGCTGATCCTGATGTTGCGGTTCCTGCAAGGGGCGTGTGCGGGCTATATTGCGCCAGCACAGGCTTATGGCGTCAGCATCGAAAGTCCGGCAAGACGGGCAAAGCTTTTTGCCTATCTTCAGGTTTCAACCAATGTCGGGTCGCTTGGCGGCGCATTGGTCGGTGGTGTGATCCTTGATCATGCGGCTTTCTTCTGGATCAACTTTTCCGCCGCTATTCTTTGCACGATCTGTTTGATCTCGGTCTGGGGATTGCTGCCGGTTGTAACGCCAAAAGGTAAAAACCGTGATGCCGCCCCGGATGCAACGTCCGTTGCAAAGATCAGTATTTTGCGATCTCCACAGATCATCTCCCTGCTGACCATTCTGGGCATTTTGCTACTCGGCAGAATGGTAACTCAATCGCCGTTTTCGATTTATGTGCTGAACATCTTTGACGTCGGCAACTGGGTTGTCGGTCTTTGCTATGGCTTGCTGGCACTTGGTTTTGTCGTTTCGGCATCCCTTTGGGCGCGCTATTTCGAAGGGCGTGCTGCGCGCGATGTTCTGGGTGGCATGTGTCTGGTGATTGCTGGATGTGTTGTGGTGACTTTGCTGGCCGGTATGACCCGGTCGATCTTTGTTTTTACCGCAATGTATTTCATCTGGGGTGTGTTGCTGGGCGCGACCACACCGGTATTGACCGCCCTTGTGTCCCGCGAGGCGGGTGATCATCGTCAGGGGCATGTGCTTGGCCTTGCGCAAAGTACGGCGCAATTTGCATCTATCGCTGGCATCGCCCTTGGCGGCTGGTTCAGCCAGGCCGCCGGTCTTCCAAATATCTATTTCCTTGTCGGTCTTGTTTACGCCATCGGGTTTGTCCTGACCGTTTTTGCACGTGCGCGTGCAGACACGATTGCCCGACCCTCAGAAATTCCCGGAGAATAATAATGATCGTAAAAACGATATCGCGCCTGATCACAGCCGTCGGTTTAAGCCTGCTTTTTATTCAGACGGCCTTGGCCGAAAAGATCACCGTCACGGACATTGCCGGACGCGAGTTCGAGGTCAATGCGCCGATCCAAAGGGCTGTCTTGGGTGAAGGGCGGCAGATTTATATCATTGCGGCACTGGATCGTGAAAATCCGGCGAAGCGGATTGTTGGCTGGCGCAAGGATCTGATCGAGGCAGACCCGGCCACCTATCAGGCCTATCTGGCGAAGTTCCCAGCCTTTGGCGATATTCCGGCATTCGCCGGGCTGGAACAAAGCCTGATTGATATCGAAACCACGATTGCGCAAAAGCCTGATGTTGTGTTCCTGAACCTTGAAACACAACAGGCCGTGGACGAGGCAAACTATGTTGAAAAGTTTGGTGCGCTTGGTATTCCGGTGATCTATGTCGATTTCCGGCATGATCCGGAACAGAATACCGAGCCATCAATCAGGCTGTTTGGCAAACTGTTTGATCAGGAAGCCCGCGCAGAAGAGTTCATCACATTCCGCGCTGCTGAAATTGCCCGCGTGACGGATAAACTGGCGGAAGCCAATCCATTGCGACCAAAGGTCTTCATTGATCGGGCTGCCGGTTTTTACGAGGATTGCTGCCATTCATTCGGGGATGGCAATTTCGGTGCGATGGTTGAAATGGCGGGAAGCGATAATATCGCCGAGGACCTGATCCCGGGAACATTCGGGCAAATCAATGCCGAACAGGTTCTGGTTTCAAGCCCCGATCATGTGATCGTCACCAGTGCCGCGTGGGATGCCTATGTACCGGGCGGAAAATGGGTGCCAGTCGGGCCTGGGGCGGATGCGCAACTGGTCAAGGAAAAGCTGGAATATTATCCGACACGTTCGGCCTATCTTGGAATTGCGGCGCAAAAAACGTACGCTTTCCACGCTGTCTGGCATCAGTTCTATAACAGCCCCTATCAGTTCGTCGCGATCCAGCAGATGGCAAAATGGTTCCATCCGGACCTGTTTGCCGACCTTGATCCCGACGAAACATTCCGCCAGCTTCATGATCGCTTCCTGCCGATCGATTATCAGCCGGGCTATTTTGCGTCATTGAGCGGAGCGAAGTAATACGGTAATACCCCGCTATATCACGATGGATATGGCGGGGTATTTTGCGGTCTAAATGATTTCCAGAACCGGTGTGGTCAAAAGCTGTCCCGTCGTGACATCGCCGATGCCACGGTCGGTTTGATGCGGGCCGGGGTTGCAGGCCAATGTTGCGCCGAACAGGGCCTTGAAAACCAGATAGGGCGGTTGCCAGTCGACAATCGCATCCGTCGCGGTTCGGATATCGGCAAATTGCTGCGCAACATGATCCATCGGTGCGTCTGACACCAACCCGCAAAGTGGCAGCGGAAGAAGCGCATCAAGTTTGCCGTTTGATGCGACCGCCATGCCTCCACCGGCACGGATGACGGCATTGGCCGCGACCATCATGTCGTGTGGATTGCCACCAAATACCGTAACATTGTGGCTGTCATGCGAGACGGTGGTGCAAACGGCACCTTTCCAGTCACCCCATCCGGTCAGGAAGCCGACGCGTGGTTTGTTGTCTGCCTTTCCGTGGCGATGGGCAACGGCGATCATGGTCGTGCCCATAGGCGGCACCACATAGCCGTCTTTGACATCGGCGTCGTCTGTTGCCCAGCGAGTAAAGCGTGGCCGGTCAATGGTGGCGATCCGGACGCGATCCCCGGATGCGGGAACACGAAAATCATCGATGGACAGGACATCCATCTTCATGGTGTCAGATAGGGGGGCGGGATCAATCGAAACCGCCCGTGATGCCATTTCACCGGCCCCGGCGACGATTTCACCATTTACAATAACCTGGCGTGCCCTGAAATCGGTCAGGTCGTCAAAGATGACAATATCTGCACGCCGTCCGGCAGCAATCAAACCAAGATCGGAACGGCCAAGGCGCATCGCGGCATTCAGGGTTGCCGCCCGCAACGCCCATTCTGGCTTCATGCCATAACGGACCAAGCGACGGACTACATCATCAAGCCCGCCGGCATGAAACAGGTCATCGGGGAATACGTCATCGGTACAAAGCGTGACGGTTTGCGGCAGGAAACCCAATTCATTAAGCGTCTCGACAAAGCCCGGCAGCAGGTGGTCATGCGATCCGCGCATTTCAATCGCAAGACCGGCACGCAGTTTGGTCATCAGATCATCGTTTGAAACCAGTTCGTGGTCTGAACTGACCCCGGCCGTCATAAAGGCGGCAAGATCGGTTCCTTCGAGGCCACGGGCATGACCGCAGACAAGTTTCCCCGAAGCAAGTCCTGCCTGCATGATATTGGTCATACGTGCATCGCGATCAATCACGCCGCGCATATTCATGACTTCAGCAACCCCGGCGATTTCGGGCCAGGAGAGCATTTCGGCCATGGCATCACCATCAAAATCAGCACCGGACAGTTCAAGGCCGGGGGCGGCGGGAACGCAGGACGGTGCCAGAACCAGAACACGTAATGGCAGGTCACGTGTCGCATCAATCGCCCAGCGGACACCATCAAGCCCCAGAACATTGCCAAATTCATGCGGATCCCAGACGATTGTGGTGACGCCGCGGGGGACGACCGTTTCGGCATAGATCGCCGGTGTGACCATCGAACTTTCGATATGCATATGTGTGTCAATCAGGCCGGGACTGACATAACCGCCCCGGGCACTGACGATCTTGCGGGCGTCGCTTCTGGTTGCCGGTTCATGGACGCTTGCAATCATTGGACCGATCAGGCCAATATCGGCCTTGCGGATTTCACCGGTCACCATATCGACAAGCTTGCCGCCCGTAAGCAGGATATCGAACGGTTCATCGCCGCGTGCGGCGGCGACGGCACGTGTGCGCAATTTATGGCAGGTCAGATCACCGGGTTCTGTCGTGCGGTTATTCATTTCGCTGCTTCCGCCTTGAGGGCTGAAAAGATCAGGTCGCGCGCGCGTTTTGTGTCAACAGAAACGGCATATTGCGCGTTTTTCATCACGGTCGGGCTTGGGGCAACAATGGTTTGTCCGCGCGAAGGACTGTGGCTGGTATCAATTTCGATATGTGCATCGGCAAAGCTGATCGCATCTTCATCAATCACCGCGACTGCCGCACAAGGATCGAAAACCGCCATCGCATCGCGCCCGCGTGACAGGGCGATATTGATGTATCCTTCGGTCAGATCGGCCAGAAGCCCTGCATTTTTCCCGCCAGCATTGCGGATAGGTGGAACATCATCTGGGGTGGCAAGCACCTGCCGGCAAAGGTCAAGATCAACCATGCGCAATTGCACCTGATGGGACAGGGTAATGGCGACCGCTTCGGGGTCGGCAAAGGCATTATATTCGGCGAGGGCGGTGTGATTGCCGCGCGTTACGGCACCCCCCATCCATGTCACACGGTCGATTTTGCGCGCCAGATCAGGCCGGGCCAGAACCAGCGATGCAATATTGCCAAGCGGACCAAGGGCCAGAATATGGCGTTCGTCATTCGGTCCGGATTTGCTTTCAAGCCAGTTACAAAGACCGTCGAACGAGCTGCATTCTGCAATCGGGCGGCAATCGGGAAGATGTACACCGCTTGATTGCATGCCAAGGGGCCCAAGAATCCGTTCGGCGGTTTCAAGCTCACCCATAACCGCCGTTTCGCGACCGGTATAGATTTTGAAATCCCAGTCAAACTGGCGCGCGGCACTGGCAGCATTAATGCGCACGCGCTCAAGAGGGGAGTTCCCGGCAATCAGCGACATCCCGTCGATCTGCTTTCCGGCATGGATGACAATCAGCACCGCGGCCAGATCGTCAAAGCCCATATCGGTGTCGATCCAAAGCCCCATCAGAGGCTCCCGACCCGGGAAAGGGATGCTGCCTTTGTCACAGGCAGATCGAATTTCAGGACAGAACCGAATTCATGGGCAGGAAGGCTGGCATCGCATTCCGCCTTGATCGGGCCAAGCGGGGTATCAAGCAGATATTCCCGTGTTCCTCCAGCAAAAGACGTACCGCGTATCGTGCCCTCGAACGGCCCATCGCCAAGGGTGACCATGGACGGGCGCCAGGCAAGGCCTTTGGCATCACGCGGGGGCGTGTCCGAAAGTTCGACAGTTCCGGTTGGGGTTTTAAGTTTGCGGCCTTCAAGTGCGAAGACATTTTCAAAGCCGACAAAGTCCGCAACAAAATCGGAAACAGGGCGGTTATAGATATCCTCTGGCGTGCCGATCTGCTCGATATGACCGTCTAGCATCACGATAATCCGGTCGGCCATGGCAAGGGCTTCGACCTGATCGTGGGTGACAAAGATCATCGTGACACCGCTTTCCTTTTGTACGCGCTGTAATTCGGTGCGCATTTCAAGGCGTAGTCGTGCATCAAGGTTTGAGAGCGGTTCGTCAAGCAGCAGCACTTTGGGTTCCATCACCATCGAACGCGCCAGCGAGACGCGCTGCTGCTGGCCGCCGGAAAGCTCGGCGGGTTTGCGTGTCGCGAATTTGGACAGCCCGACAGTCCGAAGGCCTTCCTGCACCTTGTCGTCCAGTTTCTTGCCACGAATCCCCATCAGCTTCAGGCCAAAGGCGACGTTTTCATAGACATTAAGGTGTGGAAACAGGGCATAGGACTGGAACACCAACCCGACCGGACGTTTGTTGGCAGGGGTCCGGGTGATGTCAACCCTATCAAGGATGATCGCACCCGATGACGGTTCCATCAGGCCGGCGATTGCGCGCATGGTGGTGGTTTTGCCGCAGCCCGACGGGCCGAGCAGGGCAACCAGTTCACCCTTGCCGATATCAAGATTCATTTCCGGTACGGCAACATTTTTGCCGTAAGACAGGGTCAGTTTTTCAAGACAGAGAAAACGGGCATCAGACATAGCGGGAAAATCCTAGGAAACGTTCGGCCAGAAAGACAATGCCCAGCGACATGAAGGCCAGCAGCGCGGACAGGGCTGCGACCGACGGGTCATAGGTGATTTCCATATAGGCGAGCATGTCGATGGGAAGAGTTCGGACGCCGGGGCCCGACAAAAACAGGGAAACCGGAACCTGATTGAAGCTGGTGACAAAGCCCAGAATGAAGGCAGCAAGAATACCACCACGGATATTGGGCATCACCACGCGGAAAAAGGCGCCAATCCGCGATGATCCCAAAAGCACGGCGGCTTCTTCGATGTCAGATCGCAAATTGTTAAGACTGGCCGACACCACGCGCACCGCATAGGGCAGGATCAGTGCGGTATGCGCCAGAAAAAGCGCAAACAGAATGCCGAAATTGAAAGGTACGACGAAATAACGCAGTAGAGCCAGACCGACGATAATGCCCGGCACAATGATCGGCGATGATACGATGGTCCTGATGGTTTCCGCACCGGGGACCTTGTAGCGCGAAAGTGCATAACTTGCCGGAATACCAAGGATCAGGGCGGCAAGCGTACCGCCGATGGCAAGAAACATCGAGATACCGAAACTGGCGCGGAAGCTTTCGACTTCGAAGACTTTCAGCACCCAGCGCAGGGACAGGCCCTGTGGCGGGAAGGCAAGCGTTTCACCAGCCGACAGCGATGCCGCGATAATGATCAGGAACGGACCAATCAGAAAGGCCAGTACCAGCAAAAGAATGATCGGGGAAAACAGCTTGTTGGTCATCGCTTGTTCCTCGCGGTGGCAAGGCGTTTGAGCAGAAGGTTGGCTGCAAACGCCATGACGATCAGGATCAGGGCGATCACACTGGCCGATACGAAATCATTGGCCACGGTCACGCGCTGATAAAGCAGGGTTTCAAGCATCAGGACCTTGGACCCGCCGAGAATGGCCGGGGTGATATAGGCGGTCATGGATCCGGTAAAGACCAGTGTGCCACCGATCACAAGGCCTTCTTTGGTTAGTGGCAGGATGACTTTGGTGAAAACCTGTAACCAGTTGGCACCAAGAACGCGGGCGGCCGGCACCGCATCGCGCGGCATGTTTTCAAGCGCACTGATCAGTGAAATGATCATGAGTGGCAGGAACAGTTGCAGCAAGCCGATGAAAACGGCGGTTTCGGTGAACAGGAAGCGGATCGGTTCATCCGATAGCCCGACGGCAACCAGTGCCTTGTTCACAAATCCGGTCCGGCCAAGGATCACCAGCCACGCATAGGTCCGCGCCACCGGTGAAATCATCAGCGGCAACACAACAAGCCCGGTGATCCGGCCCTTACCCTTCGGCGGCAGATTCACGATTGCAAAGGCCGCAGCATAGCCGATCACGGCGGAGGCGGCAGTTACCAGTGCTGCAAGCTTGAGCGTGCGCAAAAAGACGGTCTGATTAAGCGACTGGGAAAAGAAATCGATATAGGCCTGTATCGTCCAGCTATCGCCCGACCGAAAGCCTTCGGACAGAAGAATCAGAACCGGGGCCAGAAAGACCACAGCGGCAAAGATCGCGGCAGGGAGGACCAGCGCAAAGGCTTCGGCCCGGTTCTGAAACATCTCGGCAACCTTGTCGTCGGTTAAGTCAATAAATGGAGGTGCGAGCAGGGCCCGCCTGATCGGGGCAAGTGGCGATATGCACCGATCCGATGATGGGTTTGGTGTCGGTTACTGACCTACCTTGTTGTTCCATTCCGACAGCCAGGTTTCCTGATTGTCGATGGCAACCTGTGACGGAATCAGATGCAGGTTGGCAACGGTATCGGCCCCATAGGTCAGGTTTTCGGCAATCTTGTCGGAAACCTTGACGTCCTTGTTGGCCGGGCTGTCGACAAGGTTTTCTGCCAATGCCGTCTGGATTTCGGTCGAAAGCCAGAAATCCATGAATTCAAGCGCAAGATCGCGGTTCTTACTGCCTTTGGTCAGGACCATGACATTCATGCCGCCCGACTGACCTTCTTTCGGGGTTGCCCATTTGATTGGCAAATCCATTTTCGAAAAGCCGGACCATGCAAAGCGCCCGATGGGGGCGGCCCAGATTTCTTCCTGCTGCATCAACTGCACCAGTTGGGAAGAACGGACATAGAAGGTGACGATCTCGTCCTTCTTTTCGCCAACGGCGGCAATCGGGGTTTTGAGCGACGGATCTTCATCGCCAAGTGCTTTGCCCAGCATGTATAGGGTCAGCGGGCCCTGTGTGGTCGTGACGTTCGGAAGCGCGACATGGTCAACCACGTCATCCGCCAGAAGATCGGACCAGCTTTCGACTGTCATCTTGTCAGAACGATAGGCAATCGAGCTGGCATAGAAGGTGTAACCGATGCTCATGCCATCACCGTTCGGATCTTTGGCAATGTCATAAAGCTTGTCAAAGTTCGACAGTTTTGATGTATCGACCTTGTCGGTCAGGCCGTCCTTGGCAGCCGCCAGCGCATCACGCATGGAAATAACCGCAAGGTCGATTACCGGATCGGCTTTGTTGGCTTCGATTTTGGCAAGACGTTCGACCGAGTTGCCGGTTTCAACAACCAGTTCGCAACCGCATTTTTCTTCGAACGGGTCATACAGGATTTTCTTGAATTCATCCTGTGCAAAACCATAGACCGAAATGGTCAACGTCTTTTCCTGGGCCTTTACCGCACTTACGGACAGCAAAAGGGCAGCAGAAGCCATAAGCAGTTTTTTCATCGGAATCACAGCGTTTCTCCGGTTGGGAAGGGTGCGTCAGGGGAAGCTGCCGGGCCGCTTGACGCGCGGACCATCAGTTCCATCGAAACCTTGGACGTATCAGCAGTGACGGTCTGTTTTGCCGCCTTGCCATTTTGAACGGTGGATTTGCCCTGTTCGATTTCACGGACAAGGGCGGCGATGGCCAGTTCGGCAATCCGGGCCATATCCATATGCACGGTGGTTAGCGAAGGGGTCACAACAGGGGAAAAAATCAGATCGTCAAAACCGGTTACGCTAACTTGCTGCGGGACCTTGATCCCGGAGGTCTGCAATTCGGTCAGAACGCGAAGGGCATGCAAATCCGAAACGGCGGCAATTGCTGTGACCCCGTTTTGAACGTGGTCAATCAGGCCAAGCGATGCCCGTTCGCCACGTTCGTGCATCAATGTTTCAAGCCAGATCGTTGTATGACGGGTATTGCGACCAAGGGCCGATTTCATGCCCCCTATACGGTCATTCTGCACATTCGATGCCGGATCATGCCCGATCAGAAGAAAGTTCTGATGACCCAGATCGACCAGATGACGCGCGACCTTCGCCCCGCCTTCCCAATGGTCCGCCGAAACGGTGTTGCCCGGTGTCGACGGGGTATCGACCATTGCAACAGGGCATCCAACATCGCCGATCCGTGTGCCTCGACGCGGAATGACGACCAGACCGTCAACGCCACGTTCGATCAGGCGGCTGATGGCCTGTGTCTGGGTGGTGACCTTACCGCGGGAGTCCGCAATCAGAACCCCATATCCGGCATTTGATGCCGCCGTTTCCATGGCTTGCGCAATTTGCGGGAATAGCGGATTGGAAATATCGGGAAGGACAAGCCCCAGAACATTTGATCGACCCGTGCGAAGTGCGCGGCCCGCATTACTGGGAACATAACCAAGCTCGTCAGCCTTTTTGCGGATCTTATCAACCAGATCGGCCGACACCCGGCCTTTTCCTGACAGCGCGTTCGATACGGTTGCCGAAGACACGCCCAAGGCGTCGGCAATCATGCTCATATTAGGTCCGGAACGCGGTGAAGCCACTTAATACCCCCGTCAAACACCCAAAAGATGTGATCTGGCAACATTGACTAACTGGTTAATCGATTAATCATACGCTACTGGACTCTTTTTAAAGAGTCGAGGATAAATTTATACAATATCCGTAGGTGGATCATGCCAAAGCAACGGCATTTATGCGAAGCCTTTGAAACAAGGCGAAAAACCCGGGCGCGGAAAATTTCCGGCCCCGGCGTGGTCGGGATGTGTTTCAGGGGCAGGTTTGCGGGGGGTTAAACGATGCCGATGGCAGCCCCGTCGCTGCGTGGATCATGGGCACCGTCAACGCTGCCGTCAGGTGCGATCCGGATGATGCCTGCCTGTCCGGCAAGCGCGCTTTGCGCCTCGATTTCACGCAGGATATGCCCGCGATTTTCCAGTTCGGCAAAGACGGTTGGTCCGGCGTCTGCTTCGAGTTTCAGGCTGTCACGGGAATCAGAAAATGTTTTCCCCAGAAGGAAACGGGGGCGGGAAAGCGCATCGGCCGGAGATAATCCGAAATCAGTCAACCGGGTTAATAGCATGGCCAGCGTCTGGGGTTGCCCGTCAGCCCCCTGCGTTCCGTAAAGCAGGCAGGGTTTGCCGTTCCGCAACGCCAGACCGGGGTTCAATGTATAAAATGGTCGTTTGCCCGGTTTAAGCTGGTTGGGATGGCCGTCGATTGTGCTGAATGCCGCGCCGCGATTTTGCCAGACAATGCCGGTGTCACCTGCAACAACGCCGCTCCCCCAATCGAAATAGGTGCTTTGCAACACACTGGCGCAATTCCCCTGCGCATCCGTTGCAGCAAGGAAAACCGTATCGCCGTGGCGGAAGGGATATGGCCATTCCATCGCTTGGTCTATTGCAATATCGGCGGCATTTTTGCGCAGCATTTCAGCACCCAGCATATCGCTGAAATCAAGGTTCGTACCGTCGGGGTCACCAATCCGGTCGCGTTCAAGAAAGGCGCGCTTGATGGCTTCGATCACCAGATGGAAATGATCCGGATTGCTTTCGTCCCAATCCTTGATCCCCAATTCACGCAGGATGCCCATGGTCATCAATGTTGCCAGCCCCTGCGTTGGCGCAGGTGGGGCAAACAGCGTAACATCCCCATAGTCTAGCGAAACGGCATCCGCCGTCCGGGTGCGGGTCAATTCCAGATCGCGGGCCCGGATCGGAGAACCGGCTTCTTCAAGGCCCTTGGCAATGCGGGCAGCCAGATCGCCTTCGTAAAAATCACGTGCGCCATTTTTGGCAATCAGTTTCAGGCTTTTGGCGAGGTGCGACTGGACAAATATTTCTTCTTCTTTGTAGGGCTGCCCGTTCGGGGCAAAGATTTCGGCAAAGCCCGGCCAGTTGCGATAATCGTCTTTTCGGAAATTCAGCCAGAAACATTGCGACTTGCTAACAGGAAAGCCGTTTTCGGCCAGACCAATCGCCGGTTCGATCAGATCGGCAAGCTTGCGCGTTCCGCCCCAGTGACGTGCGGAATGATCAAGCGCGTGTTGCCAGCTATCGACCGTGCAGGCGGTGGTCAGGGTTGATGCCGGACCGCGCAAAGGAATAGGGACGCCTGCATCGTATCTGGCATCAAGTGCGGCCTGTCCGATGCCAAGGAACGATGAAACCTTGCCGGTTCTGTCGGCAACCATCCAGACGGCATCGCCGCCGATGCCGCAAAAATGCGGATATGTCACGGCGAGAACCGATGCGGTGGTCACAACAGCCTCAATCGCGGTTCCGCCGTCACGCAGGACCTGGGCGCCTGCTTCACTGGCGGCGATACTCGGGCTTGTGACCATCGCGCGATAGGGTGTGGAAATGTTGGCAGCACGCATATCGGCATCTTCCGTAATAGATGGTTGGGTTGGAAATGAACGATCAGATTGTGTGGATCGACGGTGGCGCAATTGCATGCAATCGACTATACAGAGTTGCATCCATCATTATTGTTGCCGGGATCTTATGAAGGCTTCTGATAAAGCAAAGCATCGCAATGAACTGATCAGTTCGGCATTGCGGTCCGCAATTCTTGAACGTGTTCTGCTGCCCGGTATGAAGCTGCCCGAAGATTCCCTTGGTGAACGCTTCGGCGTCAGCCGTACTTTGATCCGTCAGGCGCTTGAACGGCTTGCAGCCGAGGGGCTTGTGGAACTTCGGCGCAATCGCGGGGCGATGGTTGCGAAGCCAAGCCTTGAAGAAGCCCGAGATATATTCGAGTTGCGTACCCAGATCGAGGACCTTGTGATCAGCCGCGTGATCAAGGAGATGACCCCGGAAAAGCTGGTTGAACTTGAAGCCCATCTTGCCAAAGAGATCGAGGCGGAACACGCGTCCGAACCGATTTCGATCCGGCTTGCGACCGAGTTTCATATCCTTCTGGCAAAGCTGGCCGGAAGCCCGGTTTTGTTGCGTTACGTCGAAGAAATCGGCTATCGCTGCGGGCTGACATTGTCGCTTTATGCGCGGCCGCATTCGACCGATTGCGGCATACAGGAACACCGCCAGATTATTGATTCCCTCGCCCGTGGGGACGAGGAAAAGGCGCGTGAATTGATGCGTTCGCACCTGACGGCAGTTGCCGACCGGGCGTTGATCACGCGCAAGGAAGCAGGGCCGCTTGTGTATCTTGATGCGCTTGAACCCTATGCCCGCAAAGTGCGTGACGGTCAGGAATAGACCGTCACACTGAGGTGAGTCCGACGGTAAGAGCCGTGACACCAGATCAGGCTCGAGTGCCTTGGCGGATCAGAATGCGTTCCGCACTTTCATTCCAGACATCCATTTTAACGATCTTGCCGTCCCGAATGACAAAGCGGTCAACGTAACGATTGCCGTCGAACGGTGTTCCATCCGGCCATTCGCCATATAGCGTGCCCACGCTATAAACCACGGTTTCGTCTTTGCCCGGTGCAACGTCGAACTGTCCGAACTTCTTTTTCACCCATTTATAGCGTGCCGCGTTAAAGGCGGTCGTACCCGACGGATGGTCGTATTTCGCGCCGTCGGTAAAGGTGATGACAACATCGTCCGACATATAGGTTGCGGCCTTTTCCGGATCTGGCTTCATTGATGCGTCCAGAAAATCGCGCACAATTTGGGCGTCGGGTGACAATAGTTCCGGGGCATCCGGGGCAAGTGCGGCGGTCATCTTGTATCCTCGTTTCGTGCGATTGATCTTTGATCAGCATAATACGGCGGCAGATTTTTTGCATGCACTAATTTTATGCAATAATTGCATGCAATTTGCGTATACATGAGGCAATCCAAGTCGGAAGTCTGGTGTGAAAACTGATAGTGTCTTGAATTAAAACGATTTTGATTCTTGGCACGTGGCTTGCTGCACTGCGAAGGCCAACAGGCACTTCAAAATAATCAGGGAGTCTCACATGTCTGCTTATTCGCCTATCCCGAAACTGACACGGCGTGCCGCGCTTTTGGGGGCTGCTGCTGTGCTGATGCTTGCCAGTGCATTGCCGGTTACCGCTGTACGTGCCGAGGATACCGTGAAGCTTGGTCTTGTCGCAGCCCTGAGTGGCCAGTCGGCCAAGTCGGGGGAGGCCATCACGCGCGGCATTACCCTTGCGATCGACAAGATCAATGCCGAGGGTGGGGTTCTTGGCAAGCCGCTGGAACTTGTATCGCGCGATGATGAAAGCAACCCGGGGAAGGGTCTTGTCGCGGCGCGTGAACTGGCGCAGCGCGAAGGGGTTGCTGCCCTGATCGGTGGTCTTGATACGCCTGTATCGCTCGCCATCGTGCCGTTTGCTAATCAGCAGAAAATTCCGTTTGTTGGTCCTTGGGCGGCCGGTACGCCGATCACCAAAAACGGTGCGGAAGAAAACTATGTTTTCCGTGTCTCCGCCGTGGATGAATATGTCGACGAAGCGATCACCGAATATCTGGTGAAGAAATACGGTGCCAAAAAACCGGGCATGATCCTGATCAACAACCCATGGGGGGAGTCTAATGAGAAGGGGCTTCTAAAGGCGCTAGAAAAACGCAGCATGCCCAATGCCGGGATTGAAAAGTTTGAATCAAATGATGTTGATGTTGTCCCGCAGCTGACACGCCTTAAGGAAAACGGAGCAGATTCCCTGTTTGTGGTTGCCAACGTGGCCCCGACCGCGCAGGTCGTTAAATCGCTTGATCGCATGGGCTGGGATGTTCCGATTTCATCGCATTGGGGCCCGGCTGGTGGTCGTTTTACCGAACTTGCCGGTGCCAGTGGCGAAAAGGTTCATTTCATCCAGACCTATCTCTTTACCGATGCCTCAAGCCCGATGTTCGTGAAGCTTCAGGAAAAATTCCCGGAAATCAAAACGCTGGCCGACGTTACCCCGGCGACCGGTATCGCTAATGCCTATGACGCGACCCTTTTGATTGCCGCAGCTATCGAAAAGGCTGGTTCGACTGAAGGCCCGGCTGTTCGGCAGGCAATGTACGAGATCAGCGGGATCGAAGGCATGATCAAAACCTATGACAAGCCATTCACCCCGGATGATCAGGATGCGCTTGGTCCGGAAGACTACACCTTCGCGAAGTTTGTCGAAGGCGAAATCATTCCGATCACTGACTGATTCCGATTTTCCCTGCGGCCCTGCCTTACCTGTTGTGGCCGCAGGGAAACCGCGTGCCATTTTGCTGCGGTTTCGTGCGAAGGATAATTTGCAATGACCTTGTTAATGGCCGCCCTGATTACCGGTATCGGTTTGGGCAGCATGTATGGCCTGATCGCGCTTGGCTTTCAGATCACTTATTCGGTTTCATCCAAAGTCAATTTTGCCCAGGGCAGCATGGTCATGCTTGGGGCTGTTTTGGGTTTTGTTTTCTGTCAGCAGTATGGAATGCCGGTGATTTTGGGTTATCCGCTGGCCATTCTGTGCTGTGGCGTGATGGGTGTTCTTGTTGAATTTTTCCTTGTCCGTCCGTTTGCGGTTCGCAATTCCGAAGCGTGGCTGATGGCAACCGTGGCAGGCGGTATTTTGCTTGATAACGCGGTGCTGTTTACCTTCGGAAATGAACCCAGAACCTTGCCATCGGTTCTTGTGGAAGACAGCTGGAATATTCTTGGCAGCGGGGTTTATCCGCAACAAATCCTGATCCCGATTGCAGCAATTGGTGTCGCATTGGGATTGCATGCGCTGTTTCGTCATACCCGACAGGGCCGGGCGTTGCTGGCAGTTGTGCAAAACCAGACAGCGGCGAAGCTTATGGGGATCAACACCACGGTCATGGTGACCGGATCCTTTGCCATATCATCAATGCTGGCCGGGTGTGCCGGACTTTTGATCGCACCGCTTTTTTCCGTGCATTCAGACATGGGAACGCTGTTTGGCCTGAAGGCTTTTGCGGTTGCCATTCTGGGCGGCATGACATCGGCTTATAGCGTCATGCTGGCGGGGTTCATCTATGGGATGGTCGAGGCCGCTGTGACCACCTATCTCGGTTCGTCCTATACCTTCATCGTTGTCTTTGCACTGGTGATCGCGGTTCTGACGATCAAGCCAAGTGGCCTGTTTGGCCGTGCTGCCATCAAGAAGGTGTAGGGATGAAACTGTCCGTGAAATTCAAAAATCCGATCCCGAAACTAAACAAGCCGGTAGCACTCGACAGCGTCATTGTTGCGGCGATGGCCGGGGGACTTGTCGCCGTATTGTTCACTGGCGGCTATACGCAGTTCATTATTGGGCTGGTGGCGATGACCGTCATTCTGACGGTGGGCCTGAACGTGCTTTATGGCCTGACCGGGCTGGTGTCGCTGGGGCAGGTCGGTTTCTTTGCCATCGGGGCTTATGCGAGTGCGATCCTGACGCTTGCCGGGCTTAACTTCTGGATCAGTTTGCTGGCGGCCACCGTCATTGCCGGGATTGCCGGATGTTTATTGGCGATTTCTGCCGTGCGGATGGCGGGGCCGTTTCTGGCGATGGTCACGATTGCCTTTGCCTTCATCGTTGAACATGGCGCGATTGAATGGCGTGACCTGACCGGCGGGCAAAACGGTTTGATGGGTTTTCCGATGCCGCAGATCGGATCATATGTCTTTTCCGAACGTGATCTGGTGATGTTGTGCGTGTTGCTCGGCGGGGGTGCTCTTCTGGCATTCCGGCGTCTGGCGGTTAGTGGCTGGGGCATGGCAATGACCAGCATGCGGGATGCGGAAATCGCCGCAAGTTCGCTTGGTTATAATGCCTTTGTGGTCAAGGCATCGGGCTTTGCCATTGCGGCGGCAATGGCCGGATTGGCGGGGGCGTTGTTTGCACCGTTGATGATGTTTATCGCACCGTCAAACTTCCCGCTCAGCCAATCCATCCTGTATCTGTTTGCGGTTATTCTGGGCGGAGCCGGAACCGTTCTGGGGCCGTTGGTTGGGGCGTCTGTTTCCGTCCTGCTGCCGGAGCTGCTCTCGGACTTCGCCGAATACCGGTTGCTGATTTTCGGTGCACTTCTTGTTGCGGTTCTGCTGATTGCGCCGCGCGGCATTGTCGGCACGATTGCCCGTTTCATACCGTTGGCGCGGCAGAAGGTGACACCGGTTCCCCCCGAAAAGATCGAAGCCGGGTTGGCCGATTATCCCAAATCCGAAGGTTTGCTGGTCGATGATGTATCGATTGCCTTTGGTGGTGTTAAGGCAGTTAATCAGGTGTCCTTCATGGCCCGACCGGGGCAGGTGACATCAATCATTGGGCCGAATGGTGCCGGTAAAACGACGTTACTGAACATCATCAGCGGGTTTTACAAACCGACCGAGGGAGCCGTTCGCATCGGTGATCGTGATATCGCAGGCAAGGCTACAGATTTTGCCGCGCGTAACGGTATTGCACGCACCTATCAGGCGACACGTCTTTTTGAAAACATGTCGGTGGTCGACAATGTGATTGCCGGTATTTCATTGGGCCGGTTCGGGGCACCATTTTCACGCATCGCATCAGACGAAAATCGCGATTTTGCGGCGGGGCTTTTGCAGTTTTGCGGATATCTTGGTGATCCTGATGCACGTGCGGGTGATTTACCGCATGTGGACCGGCGTCTGGTCGAAATCGCCCGCTCGCTTGCGACCAAACCCGGTGTCCTTCTGCTTGATGAACCCGCTGCAGGTTTGATGCATGCGGACAAGGTTGCACTTGCCAGATTGCTGCGTAAGCTGGCAGGTGCCGGAATCGCGGTGGTTCTGGTCGAACATGACATGGAAATGGTCATGGGCATTTCGGACCTGATCCTGGCGGTTGATGCCGGGGCACCGATTGCCCTTGGCAATCCGCAGGACGTTCAGAAAAATCCGCGTGTCATTGCAGCCTATCTTGGCGATGGCAATAGCAAGACCCATCCAAGACCCACACCACTTGTAACTAGTGAAACACCGGTTATCGCGTCACTGCGATTAACAGCGGGGTATGGGGCGGCACCGGTATTGAAGTCTGTTGATATCAAGGTTCGACCCGGCGAAATGGTGGCTTTGCTTGGCGCCAATGGGGCAGGTAAATCGACCTTCCTGATGGCGCTTTCGGGATTGCTGCGCCCCGTTTCGGGCAGCATCATTCTTAATGACGAATATATCCATAATTTGGCCCCGCATCAGATCGTCGAACAGGGACTGATCCTGGTACCCGAAGGACGACAGGTTTTCCCCGAGCTGACAGTGCGTGAAAACATCGAACTGGGTGCATACAAGCAACCCAAACCGGTCAGCCGTGAAGAACTTGAAACCATTCTGAACCGTTTCCCGCGACTGCGTGACCGGATCAACAGCCAGGCTGGTCTTCTGTCGGGCGGGGAACAGCAGATGATGGCAATCGCGCGCGGCCTTGTCGCCAAGCCAAAGGCATTGCTTCTGGATGAGCCATCCCTTGGTCTGGCTCCGGCCATGGTCGAAGAACTTTACACCATTCTGGGTGAATTGCGCGATGACGGGGTCACGATCCTTCTGGTGGATCAGATGGCAACCATGGCGCTATCGGTTGCCGATTATGCATATGTCCTTGAACAGGGGCAGGTCGTTGCTGAAGGCAGCGCCAAAGACCTCTTGAAAGATGAGCGATTGATCGATGCGTATCTCGGTGGTGCGGATCAGTCCAAAAATGAAAAGGTGATCAGCGAACATGCTTGATTATGTGGTGAGGAATACCTGCCTGCATGGCGAAACCGGTCTTCTTGATATTGCGATACAGGGTGGAAAAATCGCCGATATTGGGGCGTCGATTGCAAGTGAGGCGCCGTCCTTTGACGCCGGTGGCAATCTTTTGACCGGTGGTTTTGTTGAAAGTCACCTGCATCTCGACAAGGCCTGCATTCTTGATCGTGCGAAAAACGAAAGCGGCACGTTGCAAGGTGCAATAAGCGCTGTTGCCAAGGCCAAAAGCGGCTTTACCGAAGATGATGTTTATGCCCGCGGGGCAAAAGTCATCGAGAAAGCCATAACCCAGGGCACCAACGCCATACGGACCCACGTTGAAATTGATCCGGGTATCGGTTTGGCCGGGTTTCGGGCGATCAAACGCCTGAAACGTGACTATGCCTGGGCGATGGATGTCGAGATTTGCGTTTTCCCGCAGGAAGGTCTTTTGAACTATCCGGGGACTGAGGAACTTCTGCGCGAAGCGCTTGATAACGGTGCGGATCTTTTGGGGGGCTGTCCCTATATGGATAGCGATCCGGTCGGGCAGATCGAACGCCTGTTTCAAATGGCTCGCGATTATGATGTCGATCTGGATTTCCATCTTGATTTCGATCTCGACCCGACATGGCGTCATCTCGATGAAGTCGCGCGCCAGACGGTTGCCTTTGGCTGGCAGGGGCGCGTGATGATTGGCCATGTGACAAAATTATCTGTTTTGTCCAAGGATCAGTTGACCAACACCACGGCCCTGATGCGACAGGCCGGGGTCGGGTTGACGGTGTTGCCATCGACCGACCTTTTCCTGACCGGACGGAATTGCGAACATTCGGTCCCGCGCGGCGTTGCGCCAGCGCACAGTCTGGCGCATGCCGGTGTGTGCTGTACCATCGCAACCAACAATGTCCTGAACCCGTTCACGCCGTTCGGGGATTGCTCGTTGTCACGGATGGCAAATCTTTATGCCAATGTCAGCCAGCTGAGCACGACCGAAGAACTTGAAATGTGCTTTGCTATGGTTGCCGATAGCCCGGCAAAGCTTTTGGGGCGATCAACTGAAATCGCGATTGGCGGGTCGGCGACCTTTATTGCATTACCTGCAACCAGTCGGGCGCAGGTCGTTTCGGAAATTTCCCGTCCCATATGGGGCATGAAGGACGGCCGGGTAACGTTCGAACATCCAGTACCAAAATTGCTGCGCCCTTGAAGGTGAGGAAATCAGGCGTCTGCAAGGGTGAAGGTTGCGCGCATGCCGCCCGAGGCAAGGAAGGTTGTATCGCAATGCCAGTTGCAGCGTTCGCAAATCCGCCGCACCAGATGCAGGCCGATGCCTTCGCCCTGATCGCGGGCACAATCCCCGGCACAGGTCATCAGGTTATTTTCGACAATCAGTTTGTTGGCTTCAAGTCGAACAGTAACCTGCCCCTTGGGGGTGTGTTCAAACGCATTGCGGATCAGGTTTGATACGACAATCATCAGGGCGGCAGGTGATGCTTTGATCTCGCCGCTTTCTAAGTCCGCACTGAATTCACAGGTCAGGTTTTTGCCGTCTGTCAGATAGGCTAGATCAACGATAGCCTCACGCACGAAAGCCGGATAGTCGATCTTTTCATGTATGCCGTTTGGCGTTGCCTCGCGTCCGAGCCAAAGCAGGGTTTCAATCAGTTGCTGCATATTGCGGTTGGCGCGTTTGATCCGCGCGGCCAGACGAACCTGGATTTCGTTTAACGGTGTTTTATCAAGCAATTCAACATTGCCGCTGACGATTGTGACGGGGGTTCGCAATTCATGGCTGGCCTGACGCAGGAATTCGCGTTCACGTGTAACGAACCTGTCGACCCTTACCAATGACTGATGCAGTTCGCTGGCAACATCATTTAGTTCGGTAAAGCCGAAATCCGGCACCGGTTGATCAAGGTTTTCAGGCGACAAAGTTTTCGCCCAGCTTTGCAGGTTTTCCGATGGCTGCGTCATGCGCCTGCCGATCAGCCAAAGCACATAGGCAAATATCGCAACAACGCCAAGCGCAAACGGGATGGAAAGAAGGGCCAGTTTATGTAGGCGCGCAAAATAGACGCTGTCTTCGTCCCCCGCGTGATAGGTCTGCAACAGCAGGATTTGCGTGCCGTTCGCAAGAATATGAGGAAACACCAGAAAGACCGGATTGTCGGGGTCTTTTTGCGCGGCATATTTATCGGTGTTCAGATAGTAAAGCTCGCCCGGGTCGATATCGTTGGGTTTGTACCGGTCGCGCAGCAGTTCCGGCAAAGCGTCATAATCAGTGAAGGTCTGGATGTTAAAGCCGTTGGGAAGTGGGGTCGTTGGGTCATTGCTGAGCATTTCATCATATTGTTCCGCGATGGTCTGCAACTGGAAACTCGCAACCATCCACTTGCCATACAGCATGTAGAAATTAACCACACCGGTATAGATCACCAGCGTAATGACAAGTGCCAGCAAAACGTAGTTCCGCACAAAGCGGGAAAAGGTTTTCTGGATCGGTGTACAGGCATGCATTGATTCTACTCGCGAAGGGCCACGCCTTGGCCGGCGACGGTATGGATTAAATTCTGATTAAACGGTTTGTCGATGCGCATCCGTAATTTGTAAAGATGTGTCTTGAGCGCATTGGTATCTGGCGGGTCTCCCTGCCACAGCGCCATCGACAGTCGTGATCGTGTCACAACATGCGGGCTGTTCTGGGCAAGAACTTCCAGAATGGTCCAGCTTGTTGGCGAAAGACTGATTGCCTGCCCAGACCGTGCGACATGCCTGTTTTCAAAATCAACAACCAGATCGCCAAGTGAAAACCGCCGGATTTCGCCGCTGCGGCGTCGCGACAGAACCCTTGTGCGCATCAGCAGTTCTTCAAGCGCAAAGGGCTTGACCAGATAGTCATCTGCCCCGGCGCCGAAACCTTCAAGTTTGTCGGCAAGCGTATCGCGCGCTGTCAGCATCAGAACCGGGGTGTCGATACCCTCGTTGCGCAATGCGTTGCAAATGCTTATGCCATCGCGAAACGGCAGCATGATATCAAGTAATATCACATCATATTCGCCAGTAAGTGCGCGCTGAAAACCCGTTTCCCCGTCAAAGGCATGATCGCATTCGATGCCTTCTATCGTCAGGTAATCGCTTATTGTTCCGGCAATATCCATGTTGTCTTCAACCAGAAGGACCATGATGTTGGCGGTTGATTTCATGTGCATGTGGTTCCGGTTGCGGCGTTTTTTGCCAGATGCTGAAGATACCAGATTGCCCTAAAAGCGGCCAAAGGTCAGCCCGCTTCGAAAAGCCGGTTGGCAAACAGTTTCAGATCATCCTGGGTGTCGATGTCGAACACTGCATTTGGCATGGCAATCGCGCTGATATCGTGACTGCTGCTATTGAGCACCTGTTGTGCGCCGCGCGCGCCGTCCAATTTGGAAAGTTTCGGGAAATATGCGCTGGGAAACAGGGCGGGGACGCCGTTCATTTCCTTATACCGCGACGCAATGATATGGCTTCCGTCAAAGGCATTCAGAAGTTTCTGATAGTCGTTGCTGGTTAACCCGACCTGATCCGAAAGGGCGATCAGAACGCCGTCATACGTACCGGCTGCGCAAATTCCGGCAATGCCTGCTGTAATCGATGATCCCATACCGGATTGCCAGTTGTCGTTGGCGATGGTTTTTGCGCGATTGCCGATCACCGAAAGGATTTCATTGCGAAATGCACCCAGCACGACATAGAGGTCATCGTTGAAAATGGGGCGAAGCTGATCAATGGCGTGTTCCAGCATCGGCTTGCCATCGATATCGGCAAGCTGTTTGCGTCCGCCAAATCGTGTGCTTCCACCCGCTGCAAGGATAAGACCGGCAATTTTCATCATTCAGCCGCCTGAGCGAGTGCCGGGGCGGCATCAAGTTTGTAAAGTGCCGCATGAATACCCGATAACATTGAAAGTGCGATGCTTTCCGGCAGTTGTCCGCCAATATCGATCCCGGCGGGGCTGGCTACCGGGAAGGGCAGGGCAGGCTCGGCAATTTCCGCACGTTCAAGAACATCGACAAAACGATGCCGCGGGCCAAGCATGGAGACATGACGCAGCTGGCTGGATTTCAGAATCTGAAGCGCCTTGGTATCGATATGAATGCTGTGCGACATCAGGATTGCCGTATCGACGCGATGTTGCGCAACATAATCAACCAATGTTGTGTCGATCTGACGCAGGATGGTGCCTGCCTTGGGAAAATGTTCCGGGCGGGCATTTGCCGGGCGCGGGTCCACCAATGTGGTTTTCCAGCCCATTTCATGGGCGATGGAGACGACAGGCCGCGCATCCAATCCACCCCCGACGATCAGGATGTGGGGTTCAGGCACAATCGGGGTTACAAGCCAGTCACCATCAGACCGGTTTTCGATATAGCCGGTGCGCTGGCCGGTATGGTCCGCACGTTTGAAATATCCGCGGGTATCGCCGACTTTCTGAAAATACAGACCGCTTTGGCGCACCATCAAAGCATCGCAAAGATCGGAAAGCCCAAGGTCGTTTGCGTGGTCAAGGGGTTGCAGCATGATGAATACCTTGCCGCCGCAACCAACGCCCAGCCGGAAAGACAGGTCGTCTTCGTCATTGCCGTCATAGACAAGCATGACCGTTTTGTTGGTTACCATGGCGCGCCGGGCGTTGCGGATAATATCGGCTTCAAGGCAGCCGCCGCTCAGTAGGCCAAACTGCTGGCCATTCCCGTTAATCAGCATCATGGCCCCGGCCTTGCGATAGGCCGAACCCTCGGTGCGATAAACCGTACCCAAAACCCATTCAGTATCTGTCTTGTTTTCTTGCCAGACGCGTAGCATGGCCGATAACTGGTTACTCATGATGTGCTCCCGCAAAAGGGGCTGCCCGGGGGACGGGTGGGGACCCGAAAATGCCCCCCGGGCAACATGCCTTACACGAAGTCGAAACCGGCTTTGGTCATCGGAAGATCCGTGATCCGTTTTCCGGTTTTGGCAAAAATGGCGTTGGCAACAGCCGGAGCGGTCGGGGGGACGCCCGGTTCGCCAACGCCCGTAGGGGCATTGTTCGATTGAACAATTGCCACTTCGATGGCAGGCATTTCGGCATTTCGAAGCAGTTCGTAATCCGGGAAGTTGAACTGGTCGACTTCACCATCCGTCAGGGTGATTTCGTTGCGGAAGGCGGCACATAATGCATAACCAGCACCGCCTTCCATCTGTGCGCGGATGACATCGGGGTTAACTGCTACCCCGCATTCAACCGCCATAAACAGTTTGTTCACATGCACACTGGTGTCCTCGACTGTGACGTCGGCAACAACCGCAACGCAGGTATTGAACGAAAGGTGCGCGGCAAAACCACGTTTGTCGCCCTTTTCCCATCCGGATATCTCACGGACAAGCTTGATGGCTTCGATCATGCGGGCCTGATTGGTGCCTGCCGGATCAAGCATCGCAAGGCGCATTTCGATCGGGTCCTGCCCCGTTTCGATTGCGAGCATATCCATCAGTGTTTCCATGACATATCCGGTGTGGGTATGTCCCACCGAACGCCACCACAATATGGGGGTCGGGGTCTGGAAGTCGCTTAACCCGATGCCATGGTTGGGGATGGTATAAAGACTTTCGGTGACACCCTCGACCGATGTCGGGTCGATGCCATCCTGTACCATACCTTCCATCGGGCCACCCTTCATGATGGATTTGACAGCTATCCGGTGATCCCAGCCAATAATCTTGCCATCACTATCCAGACCGATTTTTGCCCGGTGTACGGCCATTGGGCGGTAATAACCGCCGCGAATATCGTCTTCGCGGCTCCAGACCAGTTTGACCGGAACCTTGCGGCCCGAAACGGCAAAGGCCATGGCGGCTTCGACATTATAGTCCGAGGCGCCGTTGGCACGACGACCGAACGAACCGCCGGCATAAAGCGTTCTGATCTCGACCTGTGACGGTTCCAGTCCAAGGGCGGCTGCGACCATTGGCCGGGTCAGGGTCGGAAACTGGCAGCCATCATGTAGGCGAACGCCATTTTCGGTTGGCTCGATGATGCAGTTTTCCGGCTCCAGCGGTGCATGGGCCAGAAACGGGAAGGTGAATTCTGCATCAATGGTTTTGGTGGCATTGGCCAGAAGCGGTTCAACGGATGCCAGCGGGACTTCATGATTGGCGTCAAACTGCGGCGCATCAAGCAGTGCCTTGTGATCGGCAATCATGGCATCCGTGCTGCGTGTTTCGGCCTGGCTGAAATCCCATTCAACAGAAAGGGCATCACGTGCCTGAAACGCAGCCCAGGTGTTTTTGCCAAACGCCACAACTCCTGCCTTGTTCGGCAGAATTTGTGCAGCAATGAACCCTGCAACATCTTTGGACGCAGAGTCGTCAAAGGAGGTGACGGTGCCACCGAATTTCGGGCTGCGCATGATCGCGGCATAGATCATCCCCGGCAGATTGACATCCATTGCAAAGATTGCGGTGCCGTTCGTCTTGTCGGTGTTGTCCTTGCGATGCAGTTTGTCGCTGCCAATCAGCTTGAACTGATCCGGGGTTTTAACGGTTGGTTTTTCAACCGCCTCAAGGGTTGCTGCAATCGCAACAAATTCTCCGAAATGACCGGAATTGCCACCGGATTTCAGCATACCGTTTTCAACGGTGATGCTGCTGGCATCGACACCCCAGTTCTGGGCAGCCGCACGGACCAGAAGATCACGCGCTGCAGCACCGGCTTCGCGATATTGCATGAAGGAATTGGCGATGGATGTTGAGCCACCGGTTCCCTGTGCATGGAAGAACAGGTTGGCATAACGTTCATTGTCGGCAGGGGCGAATGCCGTCTGAACCGTCGCCCAATCGGCGTCGAGTTCCTCGGCAACCAGTGTCGTCAGGCCGGTGGTCGTGCCTTGGCCCATTTCAAAATGTTTGATGATGACGGTTACCGTGCCATCGGCATCGATTTTGACAAACGGGTTAAGGTCGGTTGCGGCAGCCACACCGCTGCCTGCTGCAAGAACGCCTTTGGCATTGACGCCGACCAGAAGGGCGGCGGTACCGGCGGCTGATCCGATCATGAAGCCGCGACGTGATACATTGATTGTCATGACTTATGCCTCCAGCTTTTCAGAGGCCAGTTTGATGGCTTCGTTGATGCGTACATAGGTCACACAACGGCACGCATTGCCGTACATGTATTCCTTGATTTCATCGTCCGTCGGTTTCGGATTTTCGGTCAGAAGGCCGATGGCCGACATGATCTGTCCGGATTGACACCAGCCACATTGTACGACGTCCTTTTCGCGCCATGCGGCCTGAACCGCTTGGGCGATCTTGTCGGTTGCGCCTTCAATCGTCGTGATTTCGCTGTCGACAGCGTCTTCAATAAAGGTCTGGCAGGAACGGGTCGGGTACCCGTCAATGTGAACGGTACAGGCGCCGCAATAGGCAACGCCACATCCAAACTTGGTGCCGGTAAGTTCCAGTCCGTCACGCAGAACCCATAATAGCGGGGTGCCAGGTTCTGCTTCGACGGTACGGGATTCTCCGTTTATTTTTAGCTGATACTGCATGACCGCCTCATCTCTCTCGATAAACAGTGATTTATCTTCTGATGAGCGGGGGTAACCGATGGGTAAACGCCAATTGGAATGGTTAAAATGAGGGGTGGGCAGGCAATCAGGCGGCGGGAACAAACACCCTGAAGGTCGCACCACGACCCGGTGGACTCTCAACCCAGATCTTGCCTTTGCAGTGTTCCACGACATGTCTGGCGATAGCCAGACCAAGGCCGGAACCGGACGGGCGGGGTTTGTCATCGGGGTATTTGCCGCCACGGGCAAATTTATTGAAGATTACCGCCTGTTCGTCTTTGGTGATGCCGTTTCCGTTATCGGTGATCGAAACAAGATAACCGCCATCCATGACTTCACCGCGGACCGTTACGCTGGGATCACGGGCTGCGGAGAATTTTGCGGCGTTCGACAACAGGTTGATAAAGACCTGTGTAAGCCGGTCGCGATCCACATGCAGCGTGACAGTCGCGGGCGACAAGTCGAGTTCCAGATCAACCCCCTTGTTGTCGAGCAACCCTTTGATTGCTTCGACGCTTTCGTCAAGGACGGACCGCGGATCAACATTTTCCGGGCGCCAGTCGGAATGACCGGCCTCAAGCCTGGCAAGATCAAGATGGTCGTCAATCAGACGGGTCAGGCGTTCGCTTTCGCGTACGATAATTCCCATGAAATGTTCGGCGCGTTCCGGATCGAGTTCCGGTGTATCGACAAGGATTTCGGAGAAGGACCGGATCGAGGTCAGCGGTGTTCTGAATTCGTGACTGACCATGGTCAGGAATTCGTCTTTCAGGCGATCAAGTTCCTTAAGCCGTTCATTGGCAGCGCGAAGTTCGGCCGCTGCACGTTCCAATTCGTGCGATTTCTGTTCAAGGCGCTGGGAATATTCGATCACATGCGACGTTTCCTCGAGAATTTCGAGGACTTCATCAAGACTGACCATTTCCCCCTTGGCGACAGAGGAAACCATTACGCGCGCAGACGCCGCCCCGATGGACCCGGCAAGCAGCCGTTCGGTAAAGGCGATCATGTCGGCATTGGCTTCGCCTTTGCCGCGCCAGGGCGTTTCGCGCGTCCAGCCGAAATCGCGAAAGGAATGAAACGCACGTTCACGGCCCAGAAAACGTTCAACCAGTTCATATAGATCGTCAATCGTTGCTGATGACCGCCAGATAACTGTTTCCTGACCTTTGCGCAGAAACGCATCGACAAACAGGGTGGCCTGAATGCGTTCCAACGCGCTTGGCGATGTGAACAGGCTGATCAGGACATAGGCCGCTGTATTGAGTGTGATTGACCAGATCAGGGCATGGGTGAGTGGCTCGAACCCGGTTAAGCCAAACAAGCTTTCCGGTCGAAGCCAGGGGTGACCAAAAGCGCCATGTTCGATCAGTGTCGGGTTCATCCAGCCGCTATCGGCAAGCGATGGCAGCAGCAGGGTATAGGCCCAGATGGCAAAACCGATCACAAGGCCAACTTGCGCACCGGTTTTGGTGCCCCCCTTCCAATAAAGGCCGCCAATCATGATCGGGATGAATTGTGCGGTGGAGGCAAAGGATATCAGGCCGATTTCGGCCAATGCATCACTGGCCCCGGCTGACCGGTAATAGGCAAAGCCCATAAACACGACCAGCACGATGGAAGCGCGCCGGATGAAGATCAGAAGGCCGGTAAGATCATCGCGTTCGGTGACGCGCAGCCAGCGAATGCGCAGCAACGCGGGAACGACAAGGTCGTTGCAGACCATGGTCGACAACGCAATCGTTGCAACAATCACCATGCTGGTGCTGGCGGATAATCCACCGACATAGGCAATCAGGGCCAGTAGCGAATGGCCCTCAAAAAGGGGTACGGAAATCACGAAGAAATCCGGATCGGCCCAGCTTGGCAAAACGCCAAGGCCCGCCAAGGCAATTGGCAGGACGAACAAATTCATCGCCAGCAGATAAAGCGGAAAGGCCCAGCTTGCGGTCGACAGGTGGCGTTCATCGACATTTTCGACGATGATGACCTGAAACTGCCGCGGCAATGTCAGGATTGCCGCCATGGACAGCATCATCAACGTCATCCAGCGTGCGCTGCCGTTTTCAGGCAGTTGCAGCAAGGATGCGGTTTGTGGATTTGCCGCGGCCTGATCAAACAGATCGCCCAATCCGGCAAACATGAAAAAGCAGACAAAAATGCCGACAGCAAGCAGGGCGAACATTTTGACAAGGCTTTCAAAGGCGATGGCTGCGACCATGCCTTCGTGATGTTCATCCGCGTCAATAAACCGGGTGCCAAACAGAATGCCAAACAGGGCAAGACCAAGGGCCGCCCAAAAGCCGCTATCGGCAAGCATGGGCACCTGATTGACGACCGGGCCGGTCATCGCCCCGCCCCAGACGGTCAGAACGGTGTAACTGGTGGCAATCGCCTTAAGCTGGAGCGCGATATATGGCGTTGTTCCGATCACCGTGATCAGGGTAACCAGCATCGATAATTGCGTGCTTTTGCCATAACGCGATGAAATGAAATCGGCGATGGATGTGATGCGATGCGCCTTGGAGATGCGTAGCATCTTGCGCAGCAAAAACCACCATCCAAGGAAAATGACTGTCGGTCCGAGATAGATCGTCAGATATTCAAGGCCGTTTCGTGCAGCCGACCCGACCGCGCCATAAAATGTCCAGGATGTGCAATAGACCGCAATGGACAGGGTGTAGACAGTCGGATTGCGCACCCATGATCGTCCGTCGCGTGCCCGTTTGTCCCCCCACCATGCGATGGCATAAAGCAATCCGACATAAGCAAGCGAAACCGTGATCACCAGTTCGGAGGACAGCATGCCTATTCCCTTTCCTCCGCCTGGATGCTGTGACGAAGGGCGCGTGTGATGAGCGCACAGCAGCCGATAAGCAAGGCCCAGCCGGCAAAGAAATAAACGAACAGGATGGGTAACCCGAACAGCGTTCCTTCGAGCGAAAAGACCCCGACCAAAGGCGGGATCCATGCAAAGAACGCAACAAGGGCAAGAACAAAGGCGCGTTCGGTAAGTTTCCGGGGTGGGGTCATTGGCCAGCTCCCGCTTTTTTGCGCCTAGTTCCGGTCGCCAGCCAGCATGGCTTTGACGCGTGAAACCACATCGCGGGTGGAAAACGGTTTGGTGACAAAGTCGTCAACGCCAAGCTCAAGTCCTTTGCGTCGGTCGACCTCACGGGTTTTGGCCGTCAGCATCATGATCGGAACGGGACGGGTTTGCGGATTTTCGCGAACGGCGCGGACAACATCAAAGCCGTCACAGCCCGGCATCATGACATCAAGCAGAACCATGTCAGGAAGGTCGCGCACAATCATTGCGATGGCCATCTGGCCATCGGTTGCAACGCTGACGTCATAGCCTTCCTTTTCCATCAGAAAGCTAAGCGATTCGACGATGGTTTCCTCGTCCTCGGCTATCAGGACCTTCGGTCTCTCCGTCACGGACGTTCTCCCCAATATTCGAATTATTATATATTCGATCCTAACCGGTTATTGCGCGAGTTTTAATGCTACTTTGGGGTGGTATGGATCTCGTGCCCTGTATCGGCAACCGCATAGGCGCGCTGCATGCATTCTTCACGTGGGCATTGTCGGCACCCAATGCCAACCGGAACGGCTGCCTGCGGGGTATCAAGCGGCAATCCGTCCGCATAAACAATGTCACGGGCAAAGGCCGTGTCGCAACCGATCATAACGGAATAAACCGATTGCGGCACCCGATACCCTCCGGCGCCGGTACGCACCGCACGCGCAATAAAAAGATATTCGCTTTCATCGGGCAGGCGAACAAATTGCGGTATTACCCGTTCTGGCGTCAAATAGGCTTCGTGGACCACCCAACGGGGGCAGGCGCCGCTATAACGCGGCAATTGCAGGCCGGATGCCGAAAAGCGTTTGGAAATGTTGCCGGCAATATCGGTGCGCATGAAATGGAAAGGAATGCCTTCTGAACCCGGGCGGCGCAAGGTCGTCAGGCGGTGGCAGACCTGTTCCCAGCTTGCGGCAAAGCGTTGCTGCAGCAATTCGATGTCATGCCGCAAAATCTGGGCCTCGGCCCGGAAGCTGTCATAGGGGAACAGAAGGGCCGCTGCGAAATAGGATATCAGGGCCTCGCCTGCGCGTTGGCGGGCGGCATCGGTGCCAAGGTTGGCGCGGTCCAGGATGTCATTGACCGTATCCTCGCCTTCCAGTCGGCAAATGATCCGTGCAGCATGAAAGCGTGTCGAGGTGATCGGCATCGCGCGCGAAAATCTGAGATGGGAATCCGCGCGGTTCCAGTCGAACCCCGATGCGGGCAAATCTTCGGGTGGCAAACGATCAACCCGGATTTGATGACGTCGTTCCAGATGCTTGATCAGGTCGGTCAGAAACAACCCGCCTGCAGGATCAATGACAGCCCGCATTTCATCCGCCCGATCTTCGAGTGTCGGGAAATAGTTGGCATTGTCATAAAGCAGGTCGTCGACTTCCTCGGCGGGGCTGGCGGCAGGGCGCCCGGCATCACCGCGTTCAAGGAAGCTGAAAATCTCGGTTGCTGATTCTGCCAGTCTTTGGGATTCCCGCACCAGTGTGGCGTTGAAGCGCGCCCGTTGTTCGGCAGGCAGGTCATCGTAATCGTCAAAGATTTCGGCAACTGTCCGGATTGATGTGATGCGGGTCAGGATTGAATGGCTGGCCTCGGCCAAGAACGGATCGTGGCTGAGCCGTTCGGACAGATTGTCGATTTCCTCAAGCCCGTTGCGATAGGCACGATAAAGCGACAGGAAGGCGGAAATCATGCCCGGTGCTGCGGCGATCATTGCCGGAAATTCGCGCGGTATCAGGGGCGTTTCACGAAATACCGGATCGGTTGCAGCTTCGCCGAGATCGGCAAGCAAGCGGCTTTCTTCCGACCCTGATAGGGCGTGGGGCTGAATTTCAAGCGCGCTTGCCAAACGCAGCAGCAATCCACCGCCAATCGCCCGGCGGTTATGTTCAATCAGATTGAGATACGAGGGAGAAATCCCCGCGGCCTTGGCCAGGGCATTCTGCGTCAGACCGATATCTTTGCGGCGTCCGCGAATACGGTGTCCGATGGGTGCCTGACGGGACATGGTGTGCCCTTTTCTTGACAAAATTTACAAATTTTCATTTGAGTTGTTCATATATTTACAAAAAAACTGTTCTTGTTCAATCACATATTGATTCATTTTCAACTAGTCCCCATTGTTTTGACAGGTCGACAAAAACATTAATCAAAAAACGCGGCCTCAGATTTTTCTGAAACGCATCCCAAGACATTGGGGAGGAAAACCATGTCGGAGACCAAGAACACCCGAAATGTATCCCGTCGTACGGTTCTTAAAGGAACGGCTGCGACGACAGGGGCTGCGCTGATCGGCGCATCATTCCCGATGCATTTCATCAAAAATGCACATGCACAGACTTTCCGGGGCGACCCGGGTAGCTCGGGCAGTGTCAAGTTCGGCTTTAACGTTCCGCAATCCGGTCCGTATGCTGACGAAGGTGCCGATGAGTTGCGCGCCTATCAGCTTGCTGTGAAACACCTGAACGGCGAAGGCGATGGCGGTATGCTCAATACCATCAAGCCGCTGGAGCTTAAGGGGAACGGCGTTCTGGGCAAGAAGGTCGAATTCGTGACCGGTGACACCCAGACCAAATCCGATGCGGCGCGTGCTTCGGCAAAGCGCATGATCGAAAAAGACAATGTCGCAATGATCACCGGCGGTTCATCGTCCGGTGTGGCGGTGGCCGTTCAGGGGCTGTGTCAGGAAATGGGCGTGATCTTCATGGCCGGTCTGACCCACTCGAATGACACCACTGGCAAGGACAAAAAACGTTATGGCTTCCGTCATTTCTTCAACGCTTACATGTCCGGTCAGGCGATTGCGCCGATCCTGAAGGAAGAATATGGCACCGATCGTCGTGCCTATCACCTGACGGCCGATTACACTTGGGGCTGGACCCAGGAAGAATCGATCAAGGCCGCAACCGAGAATATCGGCTGGGAAACCGTCAACACGGTCCGGACCCCGGTTGGTGCGGGTGACTTCTCGCAGTATATCACGCCGGTTCTGAACTCTGGCGCGGATGTCCTGATCCTGAACCACTATGGCAAGGATATGGTCAACTCGCTGACGCAGGCGGTTCAGTTCGGTCTGCGTGACAAGCAGGTGAACGGCAAGAACTTCGAGATCGTCGTTCCGCTGTATTCCCGTCTGATGGCGCAGGGTGCCGGTGATGCCGCAAAAGGCATTCTAGGAACCACCAACTGGCACTGGTCGTTGCAGGATGCCGGTTCGCAGGCGTTTGTGAAATCGTTCGGTCAGGAATACGGCTTCCCGCCGTCACAGGCTGCACACACCTGCTATGTCCAGGCGCTGCTTTATGCAAATGCCTGCGAAATGGCCGGTACTTTCGCGCCCTGGGAAGTCATCAAGCAGCTTGAAGGTTTCGAGTTCGATGGTGCGGGCAACGGCCCGACCCTGTATCGCGCAGAAGATCACCAGTGCTTCAAAGACGTTCTGGTCGTGCGTGGCAAGCAGGAGCCGCAGTCCAACTTCGACCTTCTTGAAGTGGTCAAAGAGGTTCCGCGCGCACAGGTCGAATATCCGGCCGACATGTTCGGCGGGGAACTCGGTCCGTATCAGGTCTGATCCCCTTGTAACGTAACAGGCTGGGCCGACTGTCATCTGACGGTCGGCCCAACTGCCCCGATGGGCAATGCTTTTGGCCAATGCTTTGGCTTTCTGTTCGTTAAGCCCTTTTGAACACGCGGCGGATAATCAATGGACGCTATATTTCTTCAAATCCTGAATGGTCTGGACAAGGGGGGCGCTTATGCGCTGATTGCCCTTGGTCTGACCCTGGTGTTCGGCACGCTTGGCGTGGTGAACTTTGCCCATGGTGCCATCTTCATGATCGGCGCCTTTTGTGCGGTGACGCTGGAAAAAATCCTGACGCTGTCTGTCCGGGTCAAGGATGAGTCAGTCACCTTCTTTGACGCTTACAAGGAAACGCCTTATCTCGAAGTCTGGTTTGGCGATACCGGCACGGCGATTATTGACTGGTCTGTACCGTTATCGATCATCCTTGCCATTCCGGTGATGCTGGCGATTGGCGTGATTATGGAGCGCGCACTGATCCGGCATTTCTACAAACGTTCCCACGCCGAACAGATCCTTGTGACATTCGGTCTGGCGATCGTGTTGCAGGAACTGATCAAATCCTTCTTCGGGGCAAACCCGATCCCGCAAGGTGCACCGGAAATTGTTGCCGGTTCCGCCAATATCGGGGCATGGATCGGCCTTGGAGAATCTGTGGTTTATCCATGGTGGCGTCTGATTTATCTGTTGTTCTCGACGATTATCATCGGTCTTGTTTTCTCGTTCCTGCATTTCACGACATATGGAATGGTGGTGCGGGCCGGTATGGCGGACCGTGCAACGGTCGAGCTGCTTGGCATCAATATCGAACGTCGCTTTACCATCGTGTTTGGCATGGCTGCAGTGGTCGCAGGGCTTGCCGGTGTGATGTACACACCTGTCTTGCCGCCTGATTACCATCTCGGGATGGACTTCCTTGTCCTGTCCTTTGTCGTCGTCGTTGTCGGCGGCATGGGGTCGCTTCCCGGAGCGGTACTGGCGGGTTTCCTGCTTGGTATCCTGCAATCCTTCTCGTCGATGACCGAAGTGAAAGACATCTTTCCCGGTATCGACCAGATCATCATCTACCTTGTTGCCGTCGTGATTCTGCTGACCCGTCCGCGTGGTCTGATGGGTCGACGGGGCGTGATGGAGAGCTGATATGTCAAATACTCAAATCGTCTCGCCCAAGCAGGACCTGATTTATATGGTGGTTCTGTCGGTCGTGGTCCTGACCATGCCGATCTGGTTGCAGCCTTTCGGTGCGGCCTATCCCGATCTGATGCAGAAGTTCATGATCTTTGGCATCTTTGCCATCGGTTACAATGTCCTGTTTGGCCTGACCGGCTATCTTTCCTTCGGTCACGCGGCGTTTCTGGGCGTCGGGTCCTACACCGCCGTCTGGTCATTCAAGCTGCTGTCGATGAATGTCCTGCCGGCAATGATCTTTGCCGTTGCACTTTCGGGGCTGTTTGCCCTTCTGATCGGCTATGTCTCGTTGCGTCGTTCGGGGATTTATTTCTCGATCCTGACGCTGGCTTTTGCGCAGATGTCCTACAATCTGGCCTATTCGGTTCTGACACCGATTACGAACGGTGAAACCGGCCTGCAACTGACGCAGGGTGATGCAAGAGTTCTTGACCGAATGGCCGGGATCGAAGCATCGGCGGCATTGCCGACCCCGAACCTGTTCGGAATAGAGGGGATCGGATATTCCGGCTTTTACATCTGCGCGGTTCTTCTGATCATTTCGTTCTTTATCTATCTGCGTATCTTCCGATCCGCCTTCGGGTTGAAGTTGCGCGCGATTAAGTCGAACCAGAACCGCATGGGGTATACCGGATATAACACCCGGCCCTACCTGATGACCGCCTTTGTCATTTCGGGCATGTATGCCGGCCTCGCCGGATCGCTTCTGGCGGTGACCGATCCGCTGGCCGGGGCGGAGCGCATGCAGTGGACGGCGTCGGGCGAGGTTGTTCTGATCACCATTCTTGGTGGTGCGGGAACACTGATCGGGCCGCTTCTGGGTGCGGGGATCATCAAGTATTTCGAAAACATCTTTTCGGCCTTTAACGATCAGGTTCTGCAAAATGCGTTTTCCTTCCTGCCCGACTGGCTTGGCCATGCGGTGGCATCGGTTGCAGGTCTGTTCGTTGGGGACGGCTGGCACCTGACCCTTGGTCTTGTTTTCATGCTGATCGTGATTTTCCTGCCGGGTGGCGTGATGGAGGGGATCACACGTCTTTGGCGTCTGGTTCGGAGCCGAACGACATCGTTTGATGGCAATAAAAAAGAACAACAACCTTCGACGAGGGAGGTCTGATCGATGTCCGACTACATTCTTGATGTCACCGATGTCGACAAGAATTTCGGTGGCCTGCGTGCCCTGTCCGACATCAATCTTCGGGTCAAGGAGGGAACGGTTCATGCCATCATTGGCCCGAACGGGGCGGGTAAATCAACCCTGCTTAACGTCATTGTCGGCCGGTTGGCGCCAAATCGCGGGCGGGTGTTGTTGGGCAATGAAGTTCTGACCGGCAAGCATCCCTACGAAATCAATCAGCTTGGTGTGGCGCGTGTTTTCCAGACGCCGGAAATCTTCCCGGATCTGTCATTGCTGCAAAATGTGATGGTGCCCGCATTGGCCAAGCGGGATGGCGAGTTCAATATGAGCTTCCTAAAAAGCCTGTTTTCGGAACGCGAAATTCGCGCCGAAGCGGAACATATGCTCGAAGATGTTGGATTGATCGAGCATAAGGAACATCTGGCCGGTTCCATGTCGCGCGGTGACAAGCGCCGTCTTGAACTGGCCATGTGCCTGAGCCAGCGGCCCAAGCTTTTCCTGCTGGATGAACCGACCGCGGGTATGTCGCGACATGACACCAACCGCACGATTGATCTGCTTAAACGGATCAAGGAACGCGGCATGACCAAGGTGATCATCGAACATGACATGCATGTCGTGTTCAGTCTGGCAGACCGCATCAGTGTTCTGGCGCAGGGCGCGATCATCGCCGAAGGCACCCCGGAAGAGGTGCGCAACAATCCCAAGGTCAAGGAAGCCTATCTCGGAGGGGAAACTGTATGAACGCGGTCCCGCAAACCAAACCCGTCATGAAACAGGGCGGTGATCCGGCCTTCTTCTCGGTCTATGATCTGCATGCCTATTATGGCGAGAGCTATATCGTGCAGGGTGTCAGCTTTGACATTCGCGAGGGCGAAATTCTTGCCCTTCTGGGGCGTAACGGCGCCGGTAAGACATCGACCCTGCGTGCGCTTGCGCGGATGGCCGATCCGGAACTCAAGCATGGTGAAATCTGGCTCGATCATCAGCCGCTTCACACCATGAAGGCATGGCAGGCCGCCCGCCTGGGGCTGCAGCTTGTGCCCGAAGATCGCCGCATCATTCCGGGGATGACGGTTGAGCAGAATCTTGAACTGGCCCAGATTGCCGAGCCGATTGGCTGGTCGATCCAGCGCATTTACGAACTCTTCCCCCGTCTTGGTGAACGTGCCGAGCAGGAAGCGATCACCCTTTCGGGCGGGGAGCAGCAGATGCTGGCAATCGGACGGGCATTGGCGCGTGATATCAAGCTGCTGTTGCTTGATGAACCGTATGAAGGTCTTGCGCCGGTGATTGTCCAGGAGATTGAAAAGACGCTTCAAAATGTCAAAAAGCTTGGCATCACCACCATCATTGTCGAGCAGAACGCGATTGCCGCACTCAAGCTTGCGGATCGTGCGATCATCATGGATAGCGGTCAGATCGTGTTTGATGGCACAGCGCAGGCGGTTCTTGATGATACCGAGTTGCGTGATCAGTATCTCGCGATCTGATTTTTGACCAGACAGGGGGAGGATCCCGGCATCTTTGGGTAAGGGTGTGCCGGGATGTCAAAAGGCCGCGCCACTGTGCGCGGCCTTTTCCGCGTTTATGCGCTGCCGCATATATGCCAGCCAGCAGATAGCCGGTTCACAATTGCGGGTGTCCGGTGCACAATAGTTGCAGCAGACAGGCTTCATAACGGGTTGCCAAACAGCAAGCGGAAGCACGTATGGAAAATATTCGGGTCCTCGGAACCGGGCATATTGATCTGGCGCGTGATGACATGGGCGAAGTTGATATCGCCATCGGGGTGTTGCGTGCCACGCTTGCGCATGTGGCTGTTTGTGAGGAAGGTGAGGCCGGCGAGGATGCCGAAAACTGGCTCCATCCCGAAGAAGTCTCTTTGGCGCGCCGTATGAGCCACGATGGCCGTCGTATAAGCTATATCGCCGGGCGGGTTGCGGCCAAAATTTCCCTGACCAACTGGCTTGCGACCGATGAGCCGGATCGTTTCTGGGTGCGGCCGGGGGTGTTCGGGCAGCCGTTTATTGATGGCACATCGGCAATCGGGTCCGGGCTGGGGCACAAGCTTCCATGTGTCAGTATCGCGCATAGCGAGGATGCTTCCATGGCGATGGCCTATCACCGGGCGCATCCGATGGGTATCGATCTTGCGCCGATTGACGAAGATGCGATGCCGTTGCTGCAGGCGGAGCTGACCCGCGAAGAACTTGCGGTAATGGCAAAGCTTGACCTGCCGGAATGCGACGCTGCCCAGCTTCTCTGGAGCTGCAAGGAAAGCCTTGGCAAAACGCTTAATACGGCCTTGATGGTGCCGCTTCCGGTTTTCGAGGTGGCAGAGCTGATAGAAGAACCGCCCTTTATCACGATCCATTATCGCAATTTCGAGCAATTCCGCACGATTGCCTGCCGCAATCAAACCGGCTGGTTTACCCTGACCCTGCCACGTGAAACCGAAATTACCGATACGTCATGGCTTGAATGTATCTGATTGTGTCGGCGGAGGTGCCTAGCTGGTTTCGACTGCCAGCCCTTCAAAGTCTTTCAGGACGTTGAGCACAATCGAGGTTTTGACATGCTGCACGGAATCGTGGGGCAGCAAAACCTCGTTTACGAAATGCGAAAGGGCGGCAAGGTCCTTGGTCACGACCTTCAGGTGATAATCCATTTCCCCGGTCAGGGAATAGGCTTCGAGCACTTCGGGAAGGTTCGCCAGCAGTTCGGAAAACCGTTTGGCATTGTCGCGATTATGCGTCGCCAGGGTTACGGAAATCACGACCATCAGACCAAGGCCCATTTTTTGCCGGTCAATATCGGCACGGTATCCGCGAATGAAACCTTCGGCCTCAAGCCGGGCGCGGCGGCGCGAGCATTGTGACGGTGATAACGCGATCCGTTCTGACAGATCATTGTTGGTCAGGCGTCCGTCGCGCTGCAATTCGGCAAGCAGTTTCAGATCAAGTTTATCAAGTTGCGTCATTCATGCACCATTTTGACCATTCACGCATGATATGTGTATGAAATGGCGAAAATCAACCGTGAATGCACGCACATTGCGGGCGATCTGGCGCAAGATAGGTCCATAACAAGAACCTTTCTAATTCCAGATCAAGGAGCCTTCGATGGGACCGTTTCCACATGATGCCCCCCGCGCAACGATCACGGCCGATAACCCGGCCGGAACCGATGGCTTTGAGTTCGTCGAATTTGCCCATGAAGAGGCTGAAAAGCTTGAAACCCTGTTTACGCGCATGGGCTATACGCCGGTTGCCAAGCACAAATCAAAAAACATCACCGTCTGGCGTCAGGGTGACATCAACTACATCCTGAATGCCGAGCCCGGTTCGCATGGCATGAAGTTTGTTGCAAAGCACGGTCCCTGTGCACCGTCGATGGCGTGGCGGGTGGTGGATGCCAAACATGCCTTTGATCACGCGGTTTCCAAGGGGGCGGAGCCATATCTTGGCGATGACAAGACCCTTGATGTCCCGGCGATTGTCGGCATTGGCGGGTCGATTTTGTATTTCATCGATGCGTATGGTGAAACCGGTTCGGCCTATGACGCGGAATTTGACTGGCTGGGCGAACGCGACCCGAAACCCGAAGGGGTCGGTTTCTATTATCTCGACCATCTGACGCATAATGTCTATCGCGGCAACATGGATAAATGGTGGGATTTCTATCGGGAGCTTTTCAATTTCAAACAGATCCACTTCTTTGATATTGCGGGTAAAATCACCGGTCTGGTCAGCCGCGCGATTACATCGCCGTGCGGCAAAATCCGTATTCCGCTTAACGAATCAACCGATGACAAAAGCCAGATTGAGGAGTACCTCAAAAAATACAACGGTGAAGGCATCCAGCACATCGCGGTGGGGACGGATGGCATTTATGACGCCACCGACAAGCTTGCGGCCAATGACCTTAAATTCATGCCGGGTCCGCCCGATACCTATTACGAACAATCCCATGACCGTGTGCAGGGCCATGACGAGCCGATTGAGCGCATGAAAAAACATGGCATCCTGATTGATGGCGAGGGCGTTGTGGATGGCGGCATGACCAAAATCCTGTTGCAGATTTTCTCGAAAACCGTGATCGGCCCCATCTTCTTTGAATTCATCCAGCGCAAGGGCGATGAAGGCTTTGGCGAGGGCAATTTCCGCGCCCTGTTTGAAAGCATCGAAGAAGACCAGATCCGTCGCGGCGTTCTGAAAGTTGATGCAGCGGAATAAGGGTAGCTGAATAGGGCAGGCGGATTAAATTGCTCCTGCCCAAGGTATTGAAAAATATAACCTTCTCGCTGCATTGAGCTTTGGTTGGGAACTTTTTCCGGATTTTTTAGAAAAAGTTCTTGATTTGTTCTTTTGGTTGTGTCATAAAGATAAAGTCAACAGGACAAATGGGTCCGGAGACAAAACCCGCAAAGCGTGATTCGCTTTTGCGGGTTTTTTGCGTTTCGGGCGGCAAAGACAGGAATGGGATGATGATGGGGCAGCGATCTGATCGTCTGAAAGGGCGATGGCGATATCGCCAACGGGCCGTGAATGGCGCATGGAAAAGTCATTACGGCGGTGGTGCGTCCGGGCCGTAAAGCCGCGGGAAATTTACGAAAAACGGTTGTTTATCATGACGGGAGAGGTGTGCCCTTTGGGTAAGGGCGTTTGTTCGGAGCAGCGGGAGCCGGGGCCAAGTCGGTCCAGTTCAGTCCGGTCGGTGAAGCGTGATAATGCCGAGAATCAGCGGGCCCGAATTGCGCCCGGATTGGGTCGGCACTGGATCGGTTGGCCGGGGTGCCGGGATTGGCTGGCGGAATTGATTGCCAGCGGGCCGATGGATCGTTCGGAGATGCCGAAAGGCCGGTCATCGATGGCGGGATTTGTGCCTGCCATGCGGCAGTGTTCTTGCCTTTGGGGTGGGGTGCGTTTTCGCCGTCCATCGAAAGCCAGAAATTTTTGTTTGGGGCAGCGGGGACTGGGGCGAGGCCGGTCTGGTGCTGCCCGGTTCAGTTCATCCCCGTCTCGTCCTGTCCGCTTTCGTCTGGCCCACCCGGTCGGTGGCGTTTGGCGATGCCGGGGGCTGCGGGGTGGCTGGATTGGCTTGGTGATTGATCAAATCGTTATTCCGGGCGCAGCGGAGCGCAGACCCGGAATCCGTGCCCGATTGAAAGAGACTGGATTCCCGCCTTCGCGGGAATGACGATCTGGTTGGGAATGCTTTGTCAGCGGTCTGGGGTTGGATGGAGTCGGGATTGGATTTGCTTGGTTGCCAGCAGGCCGATGGTGCATTCGGGCATGTCGGGAGGTCGGGCATCGATGGCAGGATTTGTGCCTGCCATGCGATGACGTCGTTGTCCTTGGTTGGGCTGCATTTCCGGTATGGACCGAAACCGGTCAAGCCGGGGCCTGATCCCTAGTAGGCCCCAAACCCCAGAATATGCGGCAGCCACAGGACCAGACCGGGGATGGCGACCATCAGGATGACGCGGACAATATCGGCGGCGAGGAAGGGCAGGATGCCGCGGGACAGGGTGGTGATTGTCATGTCCGATGACACGCCCTGAATGATGAACAGGTTCATGCCAATCGGCGGCGTGATCAGGCCGATTTCAACAACCGATACCAGAACAACCCCGAACCAGACCGGATCATAGCCGACGCCGGTGATCACGCCATATGCAGGCACCACCGTCAGAAGGATCATGGAAAGGCTGTCCATGAAGCATCCGAGCACGACGTAAAACACCAGAAGTGCTATCAGCACGACAAGCGGTGAATAGCCCTGTGTGGTGATCCAGTCCACGAGAGTTTGGGTCAGGCCGCTGGTTTCGATGAAGAAGTTGAACAGCGCCGCCCCGATCAGGATCAGGAAAATCATCCCGGTCATGCCGGCGGTTTCGCGAATGCCGGTGCGTAAAACCGTCCAGTTCAGGCGTTTGCGCAAAAACGCAAACAGCAGGGCACCACCGGCACCAACCGCCGCGGCTTCTGTGGGGGAAAACAGGCCGGCATAAATCCCGCCGATTACCAGAACGATCAAGACGATGGCATCCCACATGCGCAGCAAGGCACCCCAGCGCTGTGACCAGGGGACATAGTCGCTGACCGGGGCGAGGGAAGGATTACGCATGACCTGAATTCGGATGGAGGCGATGTAAAGTACCGTGGCCAGAAGGCCCGGGATCATCGCACCGGCAAACAGGGCACCAATGGATTGTTCGGTCATCAGGGCGTAAATCACCAGAAGGATCGAGGGCGGGATCAGGACGCCAAGCGTGCCGCCCGCGGCAATCGATGCCCCGGCAAGGCTTTTGGCATAGCCGCGTTCGCGCATTTCAGGAAGGGCGACCCGGCCCATGGTGGCACAGGTCGCAAGCGATGAGCCGCAAATCGCACCAAATACCGCACTGGCCCCGATGCTGGATGCGGCCAGGCCGCCCGGTCGATGGCCGGAAAATGCGGTAATGCCGCGAAACAGATTACCTGATAGCCCGGAATGGGAGGCAAACACGCCCATGAAAATGAACAGCGGCACCACCGAAAGGCCATAGGGGAATATCGCCTCGAACGGGAGGCTTGCCATGACGTAGCTTGCCGACATCCAGTCGGTCAGAAGCAAGGTGCCGATGATGCCGACAACCGCCATTGCGACCGCGACCGGTACACGCAAAAGGGCCAGTGCGAGTGCCGCCACAAACCCAATCAATCCCGCCCATTCCGTCGCCATCAGCTCTTCTCGTCCGTTAAAAGCAGTTTTAGAAATTGCACAAGACACACCAGTGTCGAGATCGCCATGCCGGTCAGAAGGAAGGCCCAGAACAGGATCATCGGGATCGCAAGGTTTTGCGACACATCGCCATAGGTCCATTGTTCCATCGCGCGACCCCATGACAGATAAAGCAGGAAGGCCATCAGCCCGGCGCATAAAAGCGGGATCAATCGATCAATGGTTTTAAACAGGATGCGAAGGCGGTTCTTGCCGATCAGATCGACGGTGACATGGGCATGGGCGCTAAAGGCATAGGGGATGGCCCATGAGGCGGCGGCCATGACGCAAAACTGGGTCAGGTCGACTGCCCCCACCAGCGATTGCCCGCCAATGCGCCGCCAGACGATATCGATCACCACAATGGCAATCGCCCCGATCAGGGCCGCCATGCCGACAAAGGCAAGAATGTCGGTCAGCCGGTTCATGAAGTGATCAATGTGGCAGACCGCGGCATAAAGCCGCGATCCACCGGATTTTTCAGCGTGATGCGTCATTTGTCGCCAGCGTGATATTTGGCATCAAATTCCGCGATCAGTTCCTGCGCGCGTTTATAGATGGCGTCGGGGTCGGAGACGCCCTTTTCCTTCAGCCCGGCCAGATATTCCTTGATCATCGGCTGGGATGCTTCCTGCCATTTGGCACGGGTGGCGTCATCAATCGTGATGATTTCATTGCCATGCTGTTCGGCATTGGCCTTGCCAACGGCTTCCCATTTGGTCCACCAGTCGCCAAATTTGCCGACAAGGACGTCGCCGGAAATTTCGTCAATGGCGGCACGGACATCATCGGGCAGGCTGTCATATTTTTTCTGGTTCATCACGAAATAGAAGCCGGCGGTATAGGCTGCGGCATCGGTGTGATATTTCAGCAGTTCGTTGGCCTTGACCGCGTTGACCAGATCCCAGGTGGCAACCAGACCTTCGATATTGCCCTTTTGCAGGTTTTCGTAAATCGCCGATGGCGGCAGGCCGACCGGGGATGCGCCAAAGGATTCCAGCATGGCCGAAATCGCCGGGCTTGGCGTTCTGAGGCGAAGGCCCTTGAGATCGTCAAGGGATCGAACCGGGTTATCAAGGGTGTGGATCAGGCCGCCTGGGTGGGTGAACAGGGCAAGGAGCTTGAAGTCGTTATAGTCGCTGCCAAGCAGGCCTTCCTTGTAAAGCGTCCAAAGGGTTTCGGACCCGGAATCGGCATATTTCACCAGAAACGGCAGTTCAATGATCGAGGCGGCCGGATAGCGGTCACGCGGGATGCCGTTCAGGCCCACGGCCATATCCATCACACCTGCGCGGACCTGATCGGCCTGACGGTCGATTTTGCCAAAGGCCGATGTCGCGTCATAAATTTCGACTTCGACCTTGCCGTTGGTTTTTTCCGAAAGTTCCTTGCCCCAGCTTTCGAGGAAGTCTTTCTGGAAGCCGTGGCTTGGCGGCAGATAGTGGCTGACCTTCAGCGTGATGTCGGCGGCCTGTGCGATGCCCGCACCGGCCAGAATGGTTGCCCCGGCCAGAAGCCCAAGCAGTGTGTTGCGAAGTTTCATCGGTTTCATGTTCCTCTCCCTGTTTTTTTGATCGTGCTTTTGATCGGTCCGGTGCCAAGGGCGCATCACGGCCGCTGATGGGCTTTCCACGTTCTGATCATCGGTGTGGAGTGCTGTTTTTTCTTTGAATTGGAATTATGATATATATAATCAATTACGCAATATGAAATTTATGCAGGTAAATTTTGACCAAAGCCCCATCGAAAAACATCCCGGTTGCGGATAGCGACATCGATATTTCGGACGCGGTTGATGCCGCTGATGCCGCTGATGCTGCGGATACGCGCAAAGGCATTCAGTCGGTCGAGGTCAGTGGCGTAATTATCGCGGCATTGTGCGATTTCAAATTCCCGGTGCCGTTAAAGGATCTGGCGGCGGCGGTGGATATGCCACCGGCCAAGGTTCATCGTTATCTGGCGAGCCTGGTGCGGATCGGTCTTGCCTGGCAGGATGATCAGACCGGGCTTTATGGCCTCGGGCCGATGGCGTTGCGGATGGCTATTTCGGCAATTGAACGCAATGATGTGGTGATGCGCGCCGGAAGGCTTTTGCGCAATCTGGCGATTGATTTGCGGTCATCCGGGCATCTGGCGATCTGGGGCGAGCGGGGGCCGGTCCTGATCCGGACCGAACATGGTGGCCCGCCGATCATATCGACCATGGGGCTTGGCACGGTGATGCCGTTATTGCGGTCCGCGACCGGGCAGGCGTTTTTATCGACCATGCCGCGCAGCGCGATCGAGCATGTGATCCGGGCCGAGCAGGATATCCTGCATTGGGATGATGCGACGGTGGATCGGCTGATTGCCGCGACACGCGAACGCGGTGCGGCGGTGATCGAAGGCGATATCGTGCCGGGCTTATCGGCGATCAGTGCGCCGGTCTATAATCTGGACGGGGCGGTGGCGTGTTGCGTGACCCTGATGAACCCGAAGGCCAATTATTTTCAGCCGGGGCAACCGGCCTTTGATGTGTTTTTACGCGCGATTGCCGATTTTACCCAAAGCTGGGGCGGGAAGCCGCGTGATGAGGCCGACGCCATTCAAACAGTACTTGTTAAAGGTCATTCAGCTTTGTCAGGAGGTCGGAAAGGCGTTTGAAATCCGCATCGCCCAGAAAATCGCGGACCTTTTTGTCATAGGCCACGCCCGCCTCGCACAGTGACTGAAAGGCCGATTGGCCCTGTGAGGTCAGTTCAAGGCGATGAACGCGACGATCATTTTCGTTCTGGGCGCGTCGGAGCCAGCGGCGTTGTTCGATGGAAAAAACGGCACGCGATACCTTGGTTTTGTGAAGCCCCGTATGGGTTACGATTTCGGTTGCGGTTAGTGCGCCATATTGCCCAAGGGTTGCCAGAACCCGCCATTCGGACCGCGTCATCCGGTATCGGTCGCGATAGATGTCGCGGAAGCCAAGACTGACCTTTTCGCTGGCGTGATGCATCAGAAACGGCAGAAAGCGGTGCAGATCGAATTCGGATTTCATGGCTTTAAAAGGCTGTTTGATAGTTACAAAAATTACAGTTACGGATGTAACTATATCGAAGATTGGTAGGAAAAAGGCAATGACGGATCACAACGTTACCAAGGGAAATGCCGAAAACGGCGTTGCGAACGATCTGCGTTACATGCCCGGTTTTGGCAATGATTTTGAAACCGAAAGTCTGCCCGGTGCCTTGCCGCAGGGGCAGAACAGCCCGCAGAAATGTGCCTATGGGCTTTATGCCGAACAGCTTTCGGGGTCGCCCTTTACCGCGCCGCGCGGCACCAATGAACGGTCGTGGCTTTATCGCATGCGACCCAGCGTGCGCCATAACGGGCGGTTCAAATCCTTTGCCCTTCCGGAATGGAAAACCGCCCCGTGTGTGAATGACCATAGCCTTGCACTTGGTCAGTTGCGCTGGGACCCGGTGCCGATGCCAACCGAACCAACCGATTTCATTTCCGGTATGCGCACGGTGACCACGGCCGGGGACGCCATGACCCAGACCGGCATGGCAAGCCACGTTTATGTGTGCAACACCGATATGGTGGATGATTATTTTTTCAATGCGGATGGCGAATTGCTGGTGGTGCCCGAAAGCGGCACGCTTCGCATCTTTACCGAACTTGGCATCATGGATGTCGCGCCGCTTGAAATCGCGCTGATCCCGCGGGGCATGATGTTCAAGGTTTCGATCGTAACACCCGGGATTGATGGCGGCGCGCGGGGTTATGTTTGCGAAAATTACGGGGCGAAATTCACCCTGCCGGAACGCGGGCCGATCGGGGCCAACTGCCTTGCAAATCCGCGTGATTTCAAAACGCCCGTTGCGGCCTATGAGGACAAGGAAACGCCGTGCCGTATCCTGATCAAATGGTGCGGGCAGTTTCATGAAACCGGGATCGGGCATTCGCCGCTGGATGTTGTGGCGTGGCATGGAAACTATACCCCGTTCAAATATGATCTTCGGACATTTTCGCCGGTGGGCGCGATCCTGTTTGATCATCCCGATCCGTCGATCTTTACCGTGCTGACCGCACCGTCGGGCGAGGCCGGAACGGCAAATATTGATTTTGTCATCTTCCCGCCGCGCTGGATGGTGGCGGAACATACCTTCCGCCCGCCATGGTATCACCGCAATATCATGTCGGAATTCATGGGGCTGATTTGTGGTCAGTATGACGCCAAGGAAAAGGGTTTTGTTCCCGGTGGCATGAGCCTGCATAACATGATGCTGCCCCATGGGCCGGATGCGTTCGGTTTTGAAAAGGCATCGAACGGGGAGCTTGGTCCGCAGAAGCTTGAGGGCACCATGGCCTTCATGTTTGAAACCCGTTTTCCGCAGCAACTGACGAAATTTGCCGCCGAACTTGAAACGCTTCAGGATGATTATCTTGACTGCTGGGACGGGTTGGAACGCAAATTTGATGGCACGCCGGAAGGTCGCCCGTAAACGGCGACCGGTAAAAAGAACATCACAGGACTTAACGACAGGAATGCCGGAGGCATAAAAACCGATGAAACTCGCAACCCTTAAAAACGGCACCCGTGACGGCCAGCTTGTGCTGGTGACCAAAGACCTTAAAGAATATGTCGATGCCAGCGCGATTGCGCCGACAATGCAGGCAGCGCTTGATAACTGGGATAAAGTTGCACCGCGCCTGAAAGAACTGGCCGATGAAATCGCCGCCGGATCGACGATTGCCAAACGTTTCGCGCTTGATGAAACCAAGCTGCATTCACCCCTGCCGCGTGCGTTTCAGTGGGCGGATGGGTCGGCCTATGTCAACCATGTCGAACTGGTGCGCAAGGCGCGCGGGGCGGAAATGCCCGAAACATTCTGGACCGATCCGCTGATGTATCAGGGTGGTTCGGACAGTTTCCTGGGACCGCGTGATGATATCCGCATGGCCGATACGGCATGGGGCATTGATATGGAAGGCGAGATTGCCGTTATCACCGGTGACGTGCCGATGGGCGCATCGATTGATCAGGCGCGCGATGCGATCCGTCTGATCATGCTGGTCAATGATGTGTCGTTGCGGGGCCTTATCCCCGGTGAACTTGCCAAGGGGTTTGGTTTCTTCCAGTCCAAGCCGTCCTCGGCCTTTTCGCCGGTGGCGGTGACGCCCGATGAGCTTGGCGATGCGTGGGATGGCGGCAAGGTACACCTGCCGCTTTGCGTTGATCTGAATGAAAAGCCGTTTGGGCGGGCCAATGCCGGGGTCGATATGACCTTTGATTTTGCCCAACTGATCGCGCATGCCGCCAAGACCCGCCCGCTTTGTGCGGGATCGATCATCGGGTCGGGTACGGTTTCGAACAAGCTTGACGGTGGTCCGGGCAAGCCGGTGGCACAGGGTGGGGCGGGTTATTCCTGCATTGCCGAAATCCGCATGATCGAAACCATTGAAAATGGCAAACCGGAAACCCCGTTCATGCAGTTTGGTGATCGGGTGCGGATCGAGATGCTTGATGCCGATGGTCAGTCGATCTTTGGGGCGATTGACCAGAGTGTCGTGAAGTACGCACCATGAGCGACGTCATCCTGTATGATTATTGGCGGTCTTCGGCCAGCTATCGGGTCAGGATTGCACTTTCGCTGATGGATATGGCGTATCAATCCGTTGCGGTTGATCTTCTGGCGGGGGCGCATAAAGCGCCCGATTTCCGCAAGCGCAATCCTCAGGGGTTGGTACCGGCCCTTGAGATTGATGGGCTTGTTCTGACGCAGTCACTCGCGATCATCGAATATCTGGATGAGACCCGCAGCCATGCAGGGTTCCTGCCCAAGGATGCGGTGGGGCGGCAACGGGTGCGTGCGCTTTCGCATGCGATTGCGATGGATATTCACCCGATCTGCAATCTGGGTGTTGTCGGCAATGTCATGAAGCAGGCCGAAGCCCACGGCGAAGATCCGGCGAAGGTGCGGCTGGCATGGATGGGGAAATATATCGGCGAGGGGCTTGAGGCGTTCGAGCGGCTTCTGGACCATCCGGGGACGGGCAGCTTTTGCCATGGGGATCGGCCATCAATGGCCGATATCTGTTTGATCCCGCAGATATATAATGCCCGGCGGTGGGAGGTTGATTTAAGCCACCTTCCGATGGTCAATCGCATTGCCGAACGGTGCCTTGCGATGGACGCGTTTGCACGCGCCCATCCTGATCTTGCAAAGCCGAGGGATTAAAGAACGCGGGCATAAATCGCGCGGGCATCGTCAAACGTGACCTCGCGCGGGTTATTGATCAGCAACCGTTCGACTTTCATGGCATCGGTTGCAAGCATATCAAGGTCGGTTTCTGCGACACCGACATCGCGCAGTTTTTGCGCAAACGGCATGCGCGCGACCATTGCCGCGATAAAGGCGATGAAGGCGTCGCATGCCTCGGCATCGCTGGAAAAGCGTTGGTCCGGCATGACGGCACTGGCGAGCTCGCCATAATGTTGCATCGCAGCATCGCGGTTGAATTTGAGGACCTCGGTCAGGACGAGGGCATTGGATAATCCGTGCGGCACGTGAAAATGCCCGCCCAGCGGATAGGCCAGCGCATGGACCGCTGCGACCGGGGCATTGGCAAATGCCATTCCGGCCATCATGGATCCCTGCAACATTGCTTCGCGCGCGGCACGGCCGGGATTTGCCGAAATCGCGTCGTCGATATGGGCTGTCATCAGTTGCAATGCCCGGATGGCGAGGCTGTCGGACAGGGGATTTTTCTTGTGTTTTGTCGTATAGGCCTCGATCGCATGCACCATGGCATCGATGCCCGTCGCGGCCGTGATCGGGGCAGGCAAGCCCATGGTCAGTTCCGCATCAAGCAGTGCAAGATCGGGATAGAGCAGCGGGGAAACGACACCCTTTTTTTCCGATGTCGGCGTGGTGACGATGGAAATCGGGGTGACTTCGGACCCGGTGCCAGCCGTCGTCGGGACCTGTATCAGACGCAGGCGCGGGCCCGTTGCCAGACCAATCCCGTAAATATCGGCAAGGTTTTGCGGTTTGCCGCATAGCAGTGCCACCAGTTTTGCGGTATCCATCGAACTGCCGCCGCCCAGCCCGATGACAATATCGGCACCGAATTCCTGGGCATGACGGGTGGCTTCAAGGATGCTTTCCTCGGGCGGGTCGGCCTGCACGCCGGTCCAGAGCAGATAATCGACCCCGGCCTGACGGAGGGAGGCACAGGGGCCGGATGTCAGCCCGGCCTTTTCAAGGCCGGGATCGCTTAGGATGAAGGCGCGTTTTGCCCCGGTTTCGGCGCACAGTTTACCAAGTTCCTGTGCACCGCCAAACCGGCAGATTGCACGCGGGGTGGTTTCGAAGATGAAATCGGACATCTGGCTTCCCTGACTGATCATTTGTTTTGACAGCAAGGGTGCCGTGGATCCGGCCCGGCAGCAAGACGCTATTTCAGGCGGCCATGTCGGCAGGTCTGATCAATCTCGTCGCGATTGATGCCGATATCGCGCAGAATGGCGTTCGGGGATTGGCGCAGCCATGCGGCATCGCGCGCGATTTTGCGCTGTGTTGCGATATGGCGGATCGAAAGGACGAGCCAGCGCCAGACAACCGTGCCGAACGACGCATTCGCGGTCGACCCGGCATGGGGGGCGGTGGCGGCGAGGGAGTTGGTCGTGATGTGCATTGTCATGATGCTGGCTCGCTAGTTTGCTTTGCTAATGAGGTTCGAAATCGGTTTCGAACACAGGTAAAAATTAGCCCCCCTGATGCGATTTCGGTGCGCAAAGATCGCAAAAGCGTGCGAAATTTCCGCAAATTTTGCGTAAAAACGATTTTTCTTATCGGTCCGGTTCGGTCATTGTTTCGGGAGTATTCAAGACCATGCGTTTGGGGCAGGGGCATTTTGACTGAACTTGATAAATTCGACTATCGCCTGCTGGAACTGTTGCAGCAGAACAGTCGTCTGACGGGAACCGAATTATCGGCACAGGTGGGATTGTCATCGGCGGCGTGCCTTCGCCGGGTGCAGCGTTTGCGCGAAACCGGCGTGATCGAACGCGACGTTGCGATTGTGTCGCCAAAGGTATTTGGCAAACGGATGATGATCATTGTCTTGCTGACCATGGATCGCGACCGGCCGGACCGCTATATGCTGATGCGCGAGGAATTCGGCAAAATGCCCGAAGTCGTGCAATGCCATCATGTGACCGGGGCGCATGATTTCGTGCTGCGCATTCAGGTGGCCGATATGGATGAATATAGCGCGTTTGTGGACCGGGTTTTTCATGAGCCCTATATCAAGCGCTATGAAAGCCTCGCGGTTCTGGGGTCGCTTAAATAAAAACGGCGGGCACCAAAGCCCGCCGTTCGCATTTTGGATCATCAGGATTATGGCTTAGGCGAAATCAAGCGCACGGTCGCCATTGGCATCCTTGATGCGGGTCGGAAGACCCATGCCGTTCAGAAGGTTCAGGAACGGTTTGGATGGCAGTTCTTCGACATTTGCCATCTTTTTCACATCCCATTCGCCCGTGGCGATCAGCATGGCGGCTGCGACCGGCGGAACACCAGCGGTATAGGAAATGCCCTGGCTTCCGACTTCCTCGTACGCGTCTTTATGGTCGGCGACGTTATAGATCAGGACTTCGGTTTCCTTGCCGTCCTTGCTGCCCTTCACCAGATCACCGATGCAGGTTTTGCCGGTATAGTCGGGTGCGAGCGAGCTTGGATCGGGCAGGCAGGCCTTGACGACCTTGAGCGGCACGACTTCGAGGCCCTCGGCCGTCGTGACCGGTTTTTCCGAGAGCAGGCCGATATTGTTCAGGACCGTAAAGACATTGACGTAGTGATCGCCAAAGCCCATCCAGAAACGGACATTGGGCACGTCCAGATTCTGTGAGAGGGAATGAACTTCGTCATGGCCGGTCATGAAGGTCTGGCTTTCGCCGACAACCGGCATGTCCCAGATTTTCTTGACCTCGAACATCTTGTTTTCCTGCCAGGCGTTGTTCTGCCAGGAATAAACCGTGCCGGTAAATTCGCGGAAATTGATTTCCGGGTCGAAGTTGGTGGCAAAATATTTGCCGTGGCTGCCGGCATTGATGTCGATGATGTCGATCGAGTCAATCTTGTCGAAGTAATCCTCGACCGCCAGTTTGGCATAGGCATTGACCACGCCCGGATCAAAACCGACGCCCAAAATCGCGGTAATACCGGCCTTTTCGCATTCTTCACGGCGTTTCCACTCGTAATTTGCGTACCATGGCGGGGTTTCGCAGATTTTGTCCTGTTCTTCGTGGATGGCGGTGTCGAGATAGGCAACGCCCGCCTTGATGCAGGCCGACATGACCGGCATGTTGATGAAGGCAGAACCGACATTGATGACGATTTCGCAGCCGGTTTTCTTGATCAATGCGACGGTGGCATCGATATCGGTTGCGTCAAGCGCATGACCTTCGAGAACGCCGGCATTCTTCAGGTTTTTCTTTTCATGAATGCTGTCGATGATTTTCTGGCATTTTTCCGCAGTACGCGACGCAATATGGATATCGCCAAGCACATCATTATGCTGTGCACATTTGTGCGCGACCACCTGTGCGACGCCACCTGCGCCGATAATCAGAACATTCTTCTTCATTTCGGGCCAAAAACTCCCTTTTTACGAATAGATGAAACCCAAAGCGCCTTTTTACGAAAGGCTCGAAACATAATCATCGAAGGTGAACTCACGTACAACGCGTTCGCTGCCGTCGAGTTCCTTGATCACGATGGACGGCATGCCGACACCGTTGAACCAGTTCTTTTTGACCATGGTGTAACCGGCGGCATCCTGAATGGAAATGCGGTCGCCGACCCTGATCTCGTTTGCGAAATTGAATTCGCCAAAAACGTCACCGGCAAGGCAGGACTTGCCGCAGATCATATAGGCATGATCGCCTTTGTTCGGCTCAATCTTGGCGGTTTCGCGATAGATCAGAAGATCGAGCATGTGGGCCTCGATCGAGCTATCGACAATCGCAAGGTTTTTGCCATTGAACAGCGTATCAAGCACGGTGACCTCAAGGGTGGTGCTTTTGGTGATCGATGCTTCGCCCGGTTCGAGATAAACCTGAACGCCGTATTTTTCCGAGAAGGCCCTGAGCCGGGCGCAGAATTTATCAAGCGGGTAATTGTCCCCGGTGAAGTGAATGCCGCCCCCCAAGCTAACCCATTCGACGCGCGACAGAAGCGAGCCAAATTTGGTTTCAATATCGCCCAGCATGTTGTCGAACAGATCGAAATCGGCGTTTTCGCAGTTATTGTGGATCATGAAGCCGGAAATGCGGTCCATGACGGCCTCGACCTTGGTGACGTCCCATTCGCCAAGACGCGAAAACGGGCGGGCCGGATCGGCCAGATCGAAGCTGGAACTTGAAACCTGCGGGTTCAGGCGAAGGCCGCGCACGATGCCCGATGCGGCATCGGCAAAACGGTTAAGCTGGCTGATGGAATTGAAGATGATCTTGTCGGCGTTTTCGATGACTTCGTCGATTTCGGAATCGGCATAGGCCACGCTATAGGCATGGGTTTCCTTGCCGAATTTCTTGCGGCCCAGTTTGACTTCGTGCAGCGACGAGGATGTCGTGCCATCCATATAGTCCGACATGAAATCGAAGACCGACCAGGTTGCAAAGCATTTCAATGCCAGCAACGCCTTTGCGCCGGAATGTTCGCGCACATAGGCGATCTTTTCCATGTTGCGCAGCAGTTTCGATTTATCGATCAGATAATAAGGCGTATGCGGCATCGTATTCTGGTTCCTCGACCGAAGGCCCTGTTTTCAGGGACCGAAAAGACAACACGGAAAACGTCCGTCGACCGGCAAACATTCCCCGCAAGGTTCGGCATTCAAGCCCGGTTTGCGCCAACGAATTTCATACCATCGATGCGAAGGCACTTTGTGCCTGTATCGCATGCGCCGCGACCCAATAGCAGCGGGGCGCATACGGGTCAACAGTGTGACCACATTGTCTGATCGCGTGGCCTTTAATTTACCGGGGCCTTTGGGCCTTTTGATGCAGGATTTGCAAGGGTAACAGTTTGATTCCATAGGGAAACAGGTGGCGATCAGATGCAGGTTTCCGTTTCGTGAAACTTGGGCCTGCCGTGCGGGGCTTTGCACAAGCCGGATTTCCAACAGTATCACCAAATCGCGGATTTTGCATGGTTGCGGGGCAAAAAGCCCGCGATGGCATCTGCGCTATTGCTTTTTTGTACCGAATGGATAAATGTTTACCGATTGGTACAATAAAGCTGATGGAGCCGACGATGAGTGAGCTACGCCAACCCTTGCCGCCCTTTACGCGGGAAACCGCAATCCAGAAAGTCCGCATGGCCGAAGATGGCTGGAACAGTCGCGATCCGGCGCGGGTGTCGCTGGCCTATACGCCTGATACGATCTGGCGGAACCGTGCGGAATTTGCCAATGGTCGCGAGGAGGTCATTGCCTTTCTGACCCGCAAATGGAACAAGGAACTGGAATATCGATTGATCAAAGAGCTGTGGGCGCATGACGGCAACCGGATCGCGGTGCGTTTTGCCTATGAGTATCGCGATGATTCCGGGAACTGGTATCGGGCCTATGGCAACGAGAATTGGGAATTTGCCGAGAATGGCCAGATGCATCGCCGGTTTGCCTGCATCAATGACATGCCGATCCGCGAAGAAGACCGCAAATTCTTCTGGGACCGTTCGGGGCCGCGCCCGGCCGATCATCCGGGCCTGTCCGATCTGGGATTATAAGTAAGCCATGCCAAAGATTATCGCGGAGCGTTCCGATGTTATTCCCGTCCTTGCGGAGATTTTCCGCGAGTATGGCTATGAGGGGGCTAGCCTTTCGCTGATTGCCAGCCGGACGGGTCTGGGAAAGGGAAGTCTTTATCATTTCTTTCCGGGTGGCAAAGAGGAGATGGCATCCGAAGTGCTTCGCGAGATCGATGGCTGGTTCGAGGATGCGGTTTACAAGCCGCTGCGTGACGGGGATGACCCGCGGGCGGCGATTTTGGAAATGTGCCGGTCGGTTGCGACCTATTTCTGGTCGGGCAAGCGGGTGTGCCTGATCGGGGCCTTTGCGCTTGATAATGTGCGTGACCGTTTTTCAGACGCAATCCGCGATTATTTTGCGGTCTGGCAGCGGTCGTTGCAGCAGGCGCTTGTGCGGATCGGGCATGATGCGGACCGGGCATCGGACATTGCCGAAGATGCGATTTTATCGATCCAGGGGGCGCTTGTTTTATCGCGTGCGCTGGACGACACGGCGGTGTTTGAGCGCGCCATGGCGCGGGTTGAAACCGGGTTGCTGGCGGGACCAGATCAGGGAAACGGGCGCACGGGACCCTGACGGGGTGTGATACCATCACGGTATCAAAAAATGACAAATTGACAGTCGTGCGGCCCTTGATCATCGGGATGCGATGATTAAGTTTTATAATGATTTAAATCACTCCAAGCGACAAATGAGGAGGCGTCCATGCCTGCACCCGTCAGTGTCGATCACTTGGCCTTTCCGACCCGCGATCTTGCGGCGACGGATGATTTTTATTCCCGTGTTCTAAAGGCGCGGCTTGTCCATGCCGAAAGCGGTTACAGTCCGTCGTGGAAAAGCGATTATCTGCTGATTACCTTTGCACTGACCGATGGAACGCGGCTGTCATTCTTTGACTGGCCAGCCGATACCGGGCCGTATCCCGATGATCCCGACATGCCCAATGACGTGTTTCATATCGGGCTTCGGTGCGATACGCCGCGTGATGTGATTGCCTGGCAGAACCATTTGTTCCAGCACAAGGTGGTTTACCATAACGAGGATGACGGGCAATCGCGCCGGTTGTTCATCCGTGATCCGAACGGCATCCGGTTTGAAATCTTTGCCGCGGATCAGCCGAAATACAGTGACGATCACGAAGATCGGGCACGTTCGGTTTATGAGGAATGGCAGAAGATCGCCAATCGCTGATCAGGCTTTATGGTCAAGCCGGGCAGGGACCGGTGCTTTGGCGGATGATCAGTTCGGTCGGGACAATGACCGGGTTTTCCGCCGGTCCGGGGATGGCGCCGGTTTTATCAAGCCGGGCCAGCAGCAGCGAAATCGCCTGTTCACCCAATCGTCGACGCGGTTGGCGCACGGTTGTGAGCGGCGGGTCGTAATTGGCGGCCAGATGGATATCGTCGAAACCGACCACCGAGACATCGTGGGGCACGCGAAGGCCAAGTTCCTTGGCCGCGACAATGACGCCGATTGCCATACCGTCCGATGAGCAGAAAAACGCCGTCGGGCGGTTTTTGCTGTCTTTAAGCAGGGCACGCGCCGCCGAAATGCCCGATTCAATCGAGAAATCGCCGCGGTAAATCAGGGACGGGTTTGCTTCGATGCCGCTTTCGGCCAGCGCGCGACGATAGCCGGCAACGCGGTCGGTCGTCAGGATGTTGCTGGCGGGGCCTGCGATATGGGCGATGCGGCTGTGGCCGAGGTCGAGCAGATGTTTGGTCGCGCTGAAGGCAGCCTTTTCATTGTCGATGATCACGGTCGGCAGGTTGCAACCCGGAATGCGTTCGCATGCAATGACGACGGGCGGAATGATCCCGCGCGGGGTATTGGCAAGCGGTGCCGGAAGGCGCCCGTTTAGCAGGATCATCGCGTCGGCCTGATTGCTGCGCAGATAGGCGGCATAGGTGGCTTCGCGTTCGGGTTCGTTCTGGGTATCGCCGATCAGGACGTTGTAGCCCGCCTTGCTGGCCCCCTGTTCGATTCCCGACAGAATTTCCGAAAAGAAGGGGTTTCCGATATCGGGGACCAGCAAAAGGATCATGCCCGACCGGTTCAGGCGCAGGTTCCGGGCCATGACATTGGCGGTATAACCGGTCGCGGCGATGGCGGTTTGCACTTTTTCGCGCGTGCTTTCGGAAACCACATGGGGTTTGTGCAAGGCACGGCTGACGGTGGCAATGGATACCCCGGCATGTTCGGCAACATCTTCAATCGTCGCGATTTTTTCGATCATTCTTCTTCCTACTCTGCCGCTTGCAAGCTGTCCAGCGGCATTGATGGCGCGGCAAGGGCCCTGATAACCGGTGTGATTTTCATCACCATATGAAAAATGTAAAGGTTTACATAATTAATGAAAACGTTTACACAAGAGGCAATCAAAAGTTGATCGCATCAATGCGACGCTAGGGAGGCTACATAAATGACGGATGCGGCTGTTCATGCCGTTAATCCCGGTATCGGGGGCGAAGTGCGTCTTTCCGGCCGGAAGATTTGCAAATCATTTGGCCCGGCACAGGTGCTTTTCGATGTGTCCATCGACCTGCATGCAGGCGAGGTGCACGCGCTTTTGGGCGAAAATGGTGCGGGCAAATCAACGCTGGTTAAAATCCTGTCGGGCTATCACGAGCCGACCGAGGGCGAGCTTGTCCTTGATGGCAAATCCATAAGCTTTGCCGATAGCGAGGCGGGCGAAGGGCATGGGGTGATCCTGATCCATCAGGAACTTAACCTTGCCGAGCAGCTTACCGTTGAAGAAAACATTTTCCTCGGTCGCGAAATCAAACGCGGCTGGTTCCTTGATAAAACCGCGATGCGCGCCGAGGCCAAAAAGCTTCTGGAACAGCTTCAATGCGATGTCGATCCGCGGACCCGTATTCGTGATCTTTCGGTTTCTGATCGCCAGATGGTCGAAATTGCCAAGGCGCTGAGCAAAAAGGCCGATATCCTGATCCTGGACGAACCGACCGCGGTTCTGACCGGGCGCGAGGTTGAAATCCTGTTTGATCAGATCCGGCGTTTGCGCGAACAGGGTGTCGCGATCCTTTATATTTCCCACAAGCTTGACGAAATCAAAGCCATTGCCGACCGCGTCACCGTGCTGCGCGATGGCCGCCACATCGTGACCGAGCCGGTGGTTGACCTGAGCAAGGATGACATGGCGCGTTTGATGGTCGGGCGCGACATCAAACAGATGTTCCCGCATCGGGTATCGGATACCAGCGCGCCGATTGTTTTATCGGTGCGCGATCTTTCGGTGCCCGGACATGTGCGAGATGCCAGTTTTGACCTGCATAAGGGCGAGGTTCTTGGTTTTGCCGGGATCGTTGGGGCGGGACGCACCGCCTTGATGGAGGCGATTATCGGCCTTCGCGAACGGTCGTCGGGGACGATTGAACGCGATGGCAAGCCGGTGCGGATCGCAAGTTTGCAGGATGCCAAAAACAGCGGCATCGCCTATCTGACCAAGGACCGGAAAGGCAGCGGGTTGCTGCTGAATATGGATATGCGACCCAACCTGACCCTGCTGGCGCTGGAAAAGTTCGGGCGTGTGATTGTTGACCGCAAGGCGGAAGAAGCCGCCCTTGAAAAAGCAATCGAGGCGTTTGACATCCGGGCGGCCGACAGCAAGGCCAAGGTCGGTGATTTTTCCGGTGGCAATCAGCAAAAGCTGTTGCTGGCGAAGGTCATGGAAACCGATCCGGATATCGTGATCATCGACGAGCCGACACGCGGCATCGATATCGGCACCAAAAGCCAGATTTACCATTTTATCGGCGGTCTGACCGATCGCGGAAAATCCGTCATTCTCCTGTCGTCGGAAATGCCAGAAATGCTTGGCCTGTCGGACCGCATCGCGGTCATGGCGGCCGGACGCATTACCGGCATTCTTGAAGGAAACGATCGCAACGAACATGAAATCATGCGGCACGCGACAGGAATTTCAGGCCAGGAGGGAGTGTCTGTTCATGAGTAGCCTTGAGCGCCGCGAGGCAAGTGCCTCGCCCCGTTTTTCCATCGATTTCAAGGCACTTGGCCCGTTTATGGCCCTTGTGGTGCTGTTTGTCCTGGGAACGGCGATCAATGACGCCTTCCTGAGTGGCGGCAACCTTTCGAATATTTTCACCCGTGCGGCTTTCATCGGCATTATCGCGGTCGGCGCAACCTTTGTGATTACGGCGGGCGGGATCGACCTTTCGGTTGGTTCGATGGCGGCGTTCATATCCGGTGCGATGATTGTCGTGATGAATACGCTGGTCGAGACACTCGGACCGGGGCTTGAAACCGTTCTGATCGGGATCGTGTTAAGCATCATTCTTGGTATCGGGGCCGGGGCGGTCAACGGGCTGGTCAGTACCAAGGGCAAGATCGAGGCCTTCATTGTCACACTTGGCACGATGGGGATTTACCGGTCGCTTGTGACCTATATGGCCGATGGCGGCACGCTGTCGCTGGATTTCGAGGTGCGCGGGACCTATCGCCCGGTTTATTACGGCGAATTGCTGGGCATTCCGGTACCGGTTCTGGTGTTCCTTGCGGTGGCGGTTGCCGGTTATGTGTTGCTGAACATGACGCCGTTCGGGCGGAAATGTTTTGCCATCGGCTCGAACGAGCAGGTAGCGCGCTATTCCGCGATCCATGTCGACCGGGTCAAGACGATGACCTATGTCATTCAGGGGCTTTGTGTGTCGATTGCGACCATCATTTATGTGCCCCGCCTTGGTTCCGCATCCAGTTCGACCGGTGTTCTTTGGGAACTTGAAGCGATTGCAGCCGTGATCATCGGCGGCACGATGCTTAAGGGCGGTTATGGCCGCATCTGGGGCACGGTGGTTGGTGCGATCATGCTGACCACGATTGGCAATATCCTTAACCTTACTGACGCGATCAGCAATTACCTGAACGGGGCTGTTCAGGGCTTGATCATTATCGTTGCCGTGTTCCTGCAACGCGGGGACTGGCGACGCAAGAAAAGCAAATAACCGGCGATCAACGTCCGGCTCAAGATGACGTACAGAATCATTTTTTGATCAGGAGGAAGCTTGAATGAAAACGATTACAAAGTTTCTCGGGGCGGCCTGCGTTGTGGGTCTTGGTCTTGCATCGACCTTGGCATCGACCACGGCACTGGCACAGGAAAAGGTAAAGATCGGGGTTTCGATCCCGGCGGCGACCCATGGCTGGGCCGGTGGTCTGAACTACCACGCGGAACAGGCCGAAAAGCGCCTTGAGGCGACCTATCCGAACCTTGATATCATCGTTGTTACCGCCAATGGTGCGGGTGAACAGGCCAACGATCTTGAAGATCTGGTATCGGTTCAGAATATCGATGCACTGGTGGTTCTGCCGTTTGAATCCGATCCGCTGACCGTGCCGGTCCAGCAGGTCAAGGAAGCGGGCAAGTTTGTGACCGTGGTTGACCGTGGTCTTTCCCTGCCGGGGATCGAGGATGTTTATGTTGCGGGTAACAACCCGGAACTCGGCCGTGTATCGGGCGAATACATCAAGGAGCGTCTGGATGGCAAAGGCAAGATCGTCATCCTGCGTGGCATCCCGACCGTGATTGACGAAGAACGCGTCGAAGGTTTCATGACGGCAATCGAAGGATCGGATATCGAGGTCCTTGATATGAAGCACGCCAACTGGAACCGTGATGACGGGTATGAAGTCATGCAGGATTTCCTGTCGCGCTTCCCGGAAATCGATGCTGTCTGGGCGCAGGATGATGACATCGCGCTTGGCGTGATCGAAGCCGTCAAGCAGGCAGACCGGACCGATGAACTGTTCATCGTTGGCGGGGCTGGCATGAAGGACATCATCAAGCGCGTGATGGATGGCGATGAACTGACCCCGATTGACGTTCTGTATCCGCCATCGATGATCGCAACCGCGATGGATATCACCGCGATGAAGTTCGTTTCCAATGCGGCGGTCGAAGGCCGTTACATTCTGGGGGCGACCGTCGTGACCCAGGAAAATGCCGAGAACTTCTATTTCCCGGATAGCCCGTTCTGATCCGGCTGTTCTGATGCGAATTGGCGTTGTTGAATAAACGCGAGCAAGCAGAAGGAACCCCGCCCTGTCACGACAGGCCGGGCGGGGTTCGAATTTCACATCACTTTCGTCACCAGATGACATCCGGGCCACCCGGAAAAAACCACACGAGGTCAGTATGAAAACGCTTAAGGGACCGGCGATTTTCCTTGCCCAGTTTGCCGGGGACGAGGCCCCGTTTGACAGCCTTTCCAATATCGGACGCTGGGCGGCGTCGCTTGGCTATAAGGGGGTGCAGATCCCGAGCTGGGACAAGCGCCTGTTCGATGTCGAAAAGGCTGCCCAAAGCAAGGATTACTGTGACGAGGCCAAGGGTATTCTGGCCGAGCATGGTGTCGAGATCACCGAGCTTTCGACCCATTTGCAGGGGCAGCTTGTGGCGGTGCATCCGGCCTATGACGAGATGTTTGATGGTTTTGCCGCCCCCGAAGTGCGCGGCAACCCGAAGGCGCGCCAGGAATGGGCGGTCAATCAGGTCAAGGCCGCGATCAAGGCATCACGCCATCTGGGTATTGGCGATCATGCGACATTTTCAGGTGCCCTTGCCTGGCCCTATGTCTATCCTTGGCCGCAACGCCCGGCGGGCCTGATTGAAACCGCGTTTGATGAACTGGCGAAACGCTGGTTGCCGATCCTTGATGTGGCCGAGGAAAATGGCGTCAATGTCTGTTATGAAATCCATCCGGGTGAAGACCTGTTTGATGGCGTAACATTCGAGATGTTCCTTGAACGGGTCAAGAACCACGCGCGGTGCAACATCCTTTATGATCCGAGCCACTTTGTTTTGCAGCAATTGGACTACCTTGATTTCATCGATATCTATGCCGACCGGATCAAGATGTTCCATGTCAAGGATGCCGAATTTAATCCGACCGGGCGACAGGGCGTTTATTCCGGTTATCAGGGCTGGGTCGGGCGTGCGGGGCGGTTCCGGTCGCTTGGCGACGGGCAGGTCGATTTTGGCGCGATCTTTTCGAAGCTTGCGGCGATTGATTTTGATGGCTGGGCCGTGCTGGAATGGGAATGCGCGCTTAAACATCCCGAAGACGGCGCGCGCGAAGGGGCCGATTTCATTCGCAACCACATTATCCGCGTGACCGAAAAGGCGTTTGACGATTTCGCCGATGGCGGTACGGACGAGGCAACCAATCGGCGCCTGCTGGGGCTTGATTAAGTCGGCGGTTAAAAACCATTCAGGACGGAGATTGACATGACTGAGACGAAAAATCCGGCGCGGCGCATCCGCCTTGGCATGGTTGGCGGCGGACAGGGGGCGTTTATCGGCGCGGTGCATCGCATTGCCGCCCGCCTTGATGATCGCTACGAACTGGTTGCGGGGGCGTTGTCGTCCAAACCCGATATTGCACGCGCATCGGCGGCGGAACTGTTTATTGCACCCGACCGGTCCTATGACAGTTTTGCCGACATGGCCAAACAGGAAGCCGCCCGCGAGGATGGCATTGATGCCTGCGCGATTGTCACGCCAAACCACCTGCATTTCCCGGCAGCCATGGCGATGCTGGATGCCGGTATTCATGTGATTTGTGACAAGCCGCTTTGCCTGAATGTTGAAGAGGCCGAATTGCTGGCGGCCAAGGTGCGTGAAACCGGGCTGCTGTTTGCATTGACGCATAATTACACCGCCTATCCGATGGTGCGCGAAGCCCGCCAGATGGTGCGTGATGGCAAGCTTGGCGATATCCGTCTGGTGCAGGTTGAATATCCGCAAGGCTGGATGGCGACCCGTGTCGAGGATACCGACAACAAGCAGGCCCATTGGCGGGCCGATCCGGCCAAGGCCGGGATGGGTGGGGCCCTGGGCGATATCGGAACGCATGCCCATAACCTTGCCGATTTTGTCACCGGGCTTGAGATTTCGGAGCTGTGCGCGGATATCGATGCCATCGTGCCGGGCCGCAAGCTTGACGACAACGTCCAGATCCTGCTGCGTTACGATAATGGTGCGCGCGGGATGCTATGGGCAAGCCAGGTGGCGATTGGTCATGAAAATGGGTTACGGCTTCGGGTGTATGGCGACAAGGGCGGCATTGAATGGGCGCAGGAACATCCCAACCATCTGCATTTCCGCCCGCTTGATGGTCGCCCGGAACTGATGACCCGCGGCGGGGCGGGGATCGGATCGGCCGGATTGCGCGGGGTCCGCGTACCGCCGGGCCACCCCGAAGGCTATCTTGAAGGTTTTGCCAATCTTTACACCGATTTCGCCGATCAGCTGATCGCGCGGATTACCAATGGCAAGGCCGATCCGGCATCGATGCTGATCCCGGGGATCAATGAAGGCGTCAAAGGCATGAAATTTGTCGAGGCAGTGGTCCGTTCCAGCCAGCGTGGCGCTGTGTGGGTCAGCTTTTAGGTTCCGGAAACGGGACCACCACGCAAATTGGAACATCTGGGGAGAAACAGGCGGCGATCCTTGTGATCGACCGCCTGCTTTTTTATGGCCGGGTGCCGTTACGGAAAGGGGGCGTCCGGGGATTTTGCGATGACGGGCAAAGCGGTCTGGTATTCCATCTGGTGGAAAAGTCACCCTGTTGGGTTGATATGCTATTGTTCTATCTGCCGCGAAAGTGTTTCAATGCGGTATAAAGAAAACTGCAATCCATGCAGGAAACAGGGAGTAGACGATGGCGGAGAAGCCTGTGCTACTGATCACCCGGCGCCTGACCGATGCGGTCCAGGCGCGTGCGGCGCGTGATTATCAGGTCATTCTGAACGACGCGGATCACGTCTTTTCGCGTGATGAGCTGATTGCGCGCTGTCAGGATGTTGACGCGGTTCTTCCCTGCCATTCCGAACATTTCAGTGCCGATGTCATTGCCGATCTTGGTGATCGGTTGCGGATCATTGCCAATCATTCGGTCGGTGTTGACCATGTTGATCTGGAGGCCGCAAAGAAGGCCGGGATCACGGTCACCAATACGCCCGATGTGCTTTCCGATGCGACGGCCGAGATCGCGATGCTGTGCATGCTGGGTGCGGCCCGGCGTGGTGCGGAAGGCGATGCGATGGTGCGGGCCGGGAAATGGGATTTCTGGTCGCCGGCCTTCATGGTCGGGCGGCAGGTGA
>NZ_JPWA01000022.1 GCF_003326475.1 Thalassospira xianhensis MCCC 1A02616
CGGCAGATGCGCGTTCACTTATGCCGATCTTGGAACGTAAGGCGGGGCGTATTCTGGCCAACGGTTTCCCGACCGGGGTTGAGGTTTCCGACACCATGGTGCATGGCGGGCCATACCCGGCATCGACCAATTTCGGGGCGACATCGGTTGGCACCATGTCGATCCGTCGCTTCCTGCGTCCGGTTTGCTATCAGAACATCCCGGCGGATGTCCTGCCAGCTGATTTGGCCTGATCGTATTTCATTGATTTGCCGGGGTGATTGCACCCCGGCGTACCTACGGAGTTCATATAATGAGCGATTATGTCCTTGGCGACGCAACGCGCGACAAGCTTAAAAAGGTCAGCACGGCCTCGCTATGCACGGCCCTTTTCAAACGCGGTCTGCGCAACCAGTTTATTCAGGATGTCGGCCCGGTTGCGCCCAAAGGCGAAAACATGGTCGGGCAGGCTTATACCCTGCGCTATATCCCGGCCCGCGAAGATCGCAACCCGATCGAGGTTTTCCGCGATCCCAACCATCCGCAGCGTGTTGCGGTTGAACAATGCCCGGCTGGTCATGTTCTGGTGATGGATAGCCGCAAGGATGCCCGGGCGGCATCGGCGGGTTCGATCCTTGTGACCCGCCTGATGAAGCGTGGTGTTGTCGGTATCGTTACCGATGGTGGTTTCCGTGATGCCGAAGGCATTGGCAAACTTGATATTCATGCCTATCACAATCGTCCGTCGGCTCCTACCAACCTGACCCTGCATGAAGCCTATGATCTGAACGTGCCGATCGGGTGTGGCGATGCGCCGGTTTTCCCGGGTGATGTTCTGGTCGGTGACAAGGATGGTGTCGTTGTCATTCCGGCCCACCTCGCTGACGAGCTGGCCGAAGAATGCGCAGGCATGGAAAGCTTCGAGGACTTCGTTCTGGAAGAAGTTCTGGCGGGCAAGCCGATCATCGGCCTGTATCCGGCGACCAAGGACGAAACCAAAGCCAATTATGAAGCATGGCGCAAGAAAACGGGTCGCTGATCCCGTTATGTTTTGCTGAATATCGCGTAAAGCCGCCCCGTTTCGGGCGGCTTTTTGCATTTCGGGTTCGGATGATTGATCCGGTCAGTTTACCGGTGGGTTGGCAAACATGCTTTCGTCATGGCGCAAAAGGCTTTGGCCGATTGCGCCCTGCAACGCCAGATCCTTGTCCCACGGCAGGTGGATGATCTTTGGTCCGCTGCGAAGCTCCGGTACCTGTGCCTCGCGAAGGCCGCGTTCGATTTCGGGTTCCATAAGATCATAGGCCCGTGCGCCGGAACCAGTGATCAGGATGCGTTCCGGTCCCAGAAGGGCGATCAGATTGGCAATGCCATATCCGAGTACCTTTCCGGCGTGGCGGAACAGATCGGCAAGGTCTTCGTGGCCGTCACGCGCCCGTTTGACCAGATCCATCATCTGCTTTTCACTGGGATGCAGGCTATTGGCGTCGGGCATGTCAATAAGGCCGCTGGCATCACGCAAAATGGCGTAGTCCCCGATATAGGCTTCGATACAACCGCGTCGCCCGCAATTGCAAAGCGGCCCGTCGGGCTGGTATTTCATATGGCCAAATTCGGCGGCCGCGCCAAAATGCCCGTTATAGACAGCCCCGTTCAGGACAAGTCCCATACCCACACCATAGCCCAGCATGATCACGGCAAAATCGCCATTACCGCCAAGATCGTTATTCTGGGTGATGGCGGTTGCAATACAGTTGGCATCGTTTGACATCTGCACAACACCGCCAAAGCGTTCGCGTAACGGTTTGGTAATCGCGATGTGTCGATTGCGAAGGGCCGGTGACCAGATGATTTCGCCGCTATTGCTGTCAGCGACACCCTGTATGGCGATGCCGACCCCGACAGGCGGGTTCGGCGCGATATCGCGGTTATCAGTGATGAATTGGTCAATCAGATCGCACAGCGTTGTCACCAGTGATGTCTCATCAAGATCGCGGGTATTGATGCTGTGCTGGATACTGCGTTCGATCTCGCCCTTGAAATTGCCCAGCGCGATTTCAACCAAATTGATGGTCAGTTTGACACCAATCACGCAGGCCGCGCCGGGCACAAGATCAAGCAGAACCTTTGGACGACCGCGCGTGGCACTTTGGCCGTTACTGCCATTTGCGCTGCTTGGTGTGCCCTGGGTTTCTTTGACCAGTCCCTGTGCAATCAGATCGGCGGTCAGCGAGGTAACGGTTGCCGGGCTTAATCCGGTGGCATTGCCGATATCGATCCGTGCGGCCGGGCCATGGATGCGCAAAAAGCGCAGAATGGCAATCTGGGACGGTTGGCGCGGGGTATCGTTATCGGTTCGACGGCTCATCGGCGGGGCCTGTTATTCTGCAAGGCGGGATCGGAACCGGGCGAAAACCCGGTTCCGGATAAGGGCATGTTTTTTAACGCTTTGGCAAGCCGGTGATGCACCGGGTTAAAGCAATCCGCGCGCGGCCAGATTGGTCATCAATGCTGTGATGCCAAAGGTCCATGGCGCAATTGCATCAGACCGGTCGACCTGATTGCAAAGCGTGCCGAGGCAGGGGGTCGAAATGGTGACAAGGTCGCCCATTTCATGGGTAAAGCCCTTGCCCTTGCCGCCACGATCATCGGTGGGCGCAAACATCGTGCCCAGAAACAGCATGAAGCCATCCGGATACTGGTGATGTTTGCCGCATGCCTGTGCTGCCAGGCTTTCGGGCGAACGGCTGATCTGGCTCATGGAGGATCCAGCATCAAGGTGATAGCCATCCTGCCCGTCGACCGCCATTTTAAGATCGGCCTGCTTGACGGTTTCAAGCGTGAAGTTGCCATCAAAAATACGGATGAATGGTCCGATGGCGCAGGAGCCATTATTGTCCTTTGCCTTGCCCAGAAGCAGGGCAGAACGGCCTTCGACGTCGCGCAGATTGACATCGTTGCCAAGGGTCGCGCCGACGATTTTGCCCTTTGAACTGACGGCCAAAACCACTTCGGGTTCCGGGTTGTTCCAGTTTGAAATCGGGTGCAGACCGACATGCGCACCATGACCGACGGCGGACATGGGTGGGGATTTAGTAAAGATTTCAGCATCCGGGCCAATGCCGACTTCAAGATACTGCGACCATGCGCCCTTGGCGATCAGGACTTCCTTGATGTCGGCGGCCTTTTTCGATCCCGGTTCGATCTGAGACAGATCGTCGCCGATGATGCCGGTGATTTCGGCGCGGATCAGATCGGCCTTGCTGGCGTCGCCGCGCGCCTGTTCTTCGATTACACGTTCCAGAAGGCTTGCGACAAACGTCACGCCACTGGCCTTGATCGCCTGAAGGTCATTGGGGCTGAGCAAATGAAGTGTTTGCGATCCAGCACCGGGTTTCGATGCGGCAGCAATGTCATCCAGTGTTCCGACAAGCGGGAAACCCGACGGGTTACGAAGCTGCGATACCAGGTCCTCGCGTTCAAGAAGCTGGCTGATGGTCGGGGCCAGTTTGCTGATATCGCGGAGGTTTCCCTGATCGACAACAACCGGGGTCGGGCCGGAAACGCGCGGATCCCAGACACGACCGACCAGGATGGCATTACCATGATCGTCGGGCAGAATATCGCGGGCGGTATTCGGAAAGTCGATAGTCATTCGAGGGCCTCTTTGTTCGGGGCGTTGGTGGCACCCGGCCCGGCCAGATGCATAAGGTGTTCGGGCATTTTACCCAGAATGATCATGCCCAGAACATCGTCATGGGTGACATCCTTGGTCGGGACGGTGCCAACCAGCTTGCCGTTCTTCATAACATGCAAACGGTCAGACAAATCAAACACATCATGAAGATCATGACTGATCAACAAAATACCGAGCCCGTCACGTTTAAGCTGGGCAATCAGTTCACCAACCATGCGGGTTTCATGCACGCCAAGCGCCGCACAAGGTTCATCCATGATCAGGACGCGGGCTTCGAACAAAAGCGCGCGCGCTATCGCGACAGATTGGCGTTGCCCGCCCGAAAGGGCGGAAACCGGTGATGTAAATTTATGGAAGTTCGGGTTCAGGCGATGCAGGACTTCGCGGGCCTTATGTTCCATCGCCGCGTCATCCAGAAAGCCGAGCTTGTCGACGATTTCACGACCCAGAAACAGGTTTTGTGCGGCGTCAAGGTTATCGGCAAGGGCCAGGTTCTGATAGATGGTTTCGATATTGTTGTCACGGGCATCGCGGGCATTTTCAATTTTGGCTTCGTGGCCATCGACGATGATCTGGCCGGTATCGGCCTTGTATGCGCCTGAAAGTACCTTGATCAGGGTTGATTTGCCTGCACCGTTATGGCCCAGCACGCCGACCACCTCGCCGGGATAAAGATCGATGGAAACCCCGTCGACTGCCTTGACGCCGCCAAAGCTGATATGGATGTCGCGCATTTCGACCAGCGGGTTTTGACCGGTTTTGATATCGTTCATTTTCCGATACTCCTAGCTGGTCGGGTCGCTGTAGCGACGATGGAAATATTTGTCGCTGAACACGGCAAGGACTAGCACAAGGCCGATGACGATGCTTTGCAGCGATGTATCAACACCCAGAAGAGCCATGCCGCTTTGCAGGCTTTGCATCACCAATGCGCCAATCAGTGCGCCATAAATAGTACCAACACCGCCCGCCAGTGACGTGCCGCCAATCACAACCGCGGCAATGACGCGTAATTCGTCAAGCGTGCCAAGGTCATTACCCGCCGATTGCAGGCGTGCTGATGAAATCGCCGCACTGATCGCGCACAAGACACCCATCAGGGCAAAAACCGCAACCGTCATGCGTTTGACATTGATGCCGGCCAGTTCGGCGGCCTGCGGGTTGCCACCCATGGCGAATACATAGCGCCCGAACCGGGTGCGTTTGGCAACGATGGTCAGCACAATCGCCACAAGGGCAACAATCAGAAGCGGGATCGGAATACCATGCGAAATCATAAGGTTTTCCGGCGTTACCGGAAGGCCGCGATCTTCTAGAATGCGTTCAGCCGCACGTTCGGGTAGGTGATAGGCATTCAATGTGATGATCGCCACCAGAACCAGCCCGGCCTTAATGATTGTATTGGTATATTCCGCCCAGATAGGTTTGACCGGGAACTGGAAGGAAAGCCTGCGGCGGCGTTCCATGATTGCGGCATAGATGATGGCGACAATCGCAACTGCGGCTACGATCCAGCTCCAGGTTGCGCCAATGGTGCCTTCGATCCCGCCACCCAGCAGCATGAAATTATGATCTAGCGGGGCAACAGTACGACCCTGTGTGACCCACCATGCTGCCCCGCGCCAGACCAGAAGCCCGCCAAGCGTGACAATAAAGGCCGGAACACCCAGATAACCAACAGCCAGTCCCTGAACGCCACCAATTGCCGCCCCGATGATCAACCCGACCAATAGGGTGATGATCCATGTCATCGGGTGATTGTATTCAAGGAATTGCGGCAGGAAATCGGTTTGCACCACGCCCATGATCATCGCCAGAACACCCAGCATCGCACCGACCGAAAGATCGATATGGCGGGTGACAATGATCAGAACCATGCCGCATGCCATCACGGCAACAGACGCGGTCTGGACAGACAGGTTAAAGATGTTTCGCGGGGTGATGAAGCGGCCGCCGGATGCGATATCAAAGCCGATCCAGATAACCAGAAGCACAACGGCGAGCCCCACAAGGCGGCGGTCGACTTCCATCTTGGCAAGTAGTCTTGTCATGTAAAATGCTCGTCAGGCAGCGGGGCCGGTCGAAAGGGTGCGGCCGGCCCCGGGGTTTAACAAGGTCGGAGGGAGGAAACCTGCCTAGTTACAGGCAGCGACCTTGCCGCTTTCAACCCCTTTGCAGACGACGTCTTTCGATACCCAGCCCGCATCGATCACAAGATCAAGCTTGTTCTGGGTGATCGCCACCGGATCAAGGAAGTAGGATTTCATGGTGACGCCGTTCGGGCTGTTCCAGTCCTGGGTACCTTCGACATCTCCAAGTTTGGCGCCTTTTGCCAGTTCAACCGCGATTTCAGCCGCGCGCTGCCCCAGAAGGCGGGCATCTTTCCAGACCGAAACCGTCTGGGTGCCAAGGGCGACACGGTTAAGTGCTGCGTGATCGCCATCCTGACCGGAAACCGGGATGCCCTGCATGCCCTGTGCGGAAAGGGCGGCAACAACACCACCAGCGGTGCCGTCATTCGAGGCGACAACAGCATCGACCTTGTTGTCGGCAGCGGTCAGGAACTGTTCCATGTTGCGCTGGGCGATGGCTGGCTGCCAGCTATCGGTATAAGCTTCGCCGACGACCTTGATGTCGCCGCTATCGATCGCGGCCTGAAGGATTTCAAGCTGGCCTTCATGCAGGATATTGGCGTTCGGGTCAGTCGGTGCGCCTTTGATGAAGACGTAATTGCCTTTCGGCTGTTCGGCAAACACGGCTTCGGCCTGAAGACGGCCGACTTCCTTGTTGTTGAACGTAATGTAATAGGCGTTCGGGTCTTCGATCAGGCGGTCATAACCAACCACCGGAATGCCTTCATTGATGGCCTGCGTGACTGCAGCGCCAATGGATGAGGAATCCTGTGCCAGAACGATAAGGGCATCTGCGCCACGCGAAATCAGGCTTTCGATATCGGAAAGCTGTTTGGACGGCGAGCTTTGAGCATCGGCGCTGATATATTGTGCGCCAGCTGCTTCAAGCGCCTTCACAATGGCGGCTTCGTCGGTTTTCCAGCGTTCTTCCTGGAAGTTTGACCAACTGACACCAACGATCAGGTCATCGGCAAAGGCGTTGGCGGAAAACAGCACGGCACCGGCCAGTGCGACCGAGGAGAGGAGTTTTTTCATCTGTTTCTTCCCTGAATGATATGTGTCTTGCAATGACATTTATTTTTGTTGTCGAAAAAATGTTGACGCCTTCGATCCGTCCTGTCAAATTTTTTTTAATGAGCAAATTAAAAATCTCGCTTTTCAGGCTTGAATTCAGCATTGAACCGCATCTTTAGTTGATTCTAGGTGAGTTTGAGTTGGTGCAGCGCAGCATTTAATTTGATTGTGAAAAATAAAAGATGAAAACAAGTCAGGGAACGTCATGACAGCGAGTTATCACGACTTAGACGGCAAATCGGTTCTTGTGACCGGCGGCGCGTCGGGCATCGGGGCGTCTATCGTCCGGGCTTTTTGTGCGCAGGGGGCGCGGGTCGGCTTTTTTGATATCGATGATGCTGCTGCGGCAAAACTGTGTGCCGAAATCGAACGTGATCTGGATGTTCGTCCGCACTACATGTCACTTGATCTGCGCGATCAGGCCCAGATTCCCAAGGCCGTTACCGAAATGGCATCAAAAATTGGCGTGATTGATGTGCTGGTGAACAATGCGGCTCGCGATGATCGCCACAGCCCCGAAGAAACCGGGCCGGATGAATGGCGTGACAAGCTTGATGTCAATCTGTCACACCAGTTTTTCTGTTCGCGTGCCGTGGCAAAGGGCATGGCCGAAAAGGGCCGGGGCAGTATCATTAATTTCAGTTCGGTAAGTTATTTGATGGGGCTGCCCGACCTGGTGGGGTATGAAACTGCCAAGGCAGGGGTCGTAGGTATGACGCGCGCACTGGCGCGTGATTGGGGGGCGGATGGTATCCGGGTCAATACGGTCATTCCGGGCTGTATCATTACCCAGCGACAGCTTGACCTTTGGATCAGCCCGGAAGATGAAGAGCGCATTCAGTCCGAACAATGCATCAAGCGTCGACTTGTCGGGGATGATGTTGCACAGATGGTGCTTTTCCTCGCATCTGACGTGTCATCGGCATGTTCGTCACAAAGCTTTATCGTCGACGGCGGACTTGTCTGATAGTCTGCCCAAAACGAAGTAACGTTACGCCATAATCGCCAGTATTCCGCAGCCCCGATATCCGGCAGTCAGAGACGATCATGCCCCACCAATCCCGATCCATCCCCAATGCCATCACCATTGATGAAAAAGCCAATCCCTATCGCGACTGTATTCAGGGGTTGGCCAATCAGCCTATTACGGTTGTCCGTCTTTTGCGTGATGCGGTGAATGAAAACCCGGTTGTTGCCAGCGATCGGAAATTTGCGGTGCCCGAAATCCGCGATGTGGTCGGGCGGTTGGTGGAAAACCGGCCACGCATTGCGATTATCGGCGGCGCACCGGATCATCCTGCGCATTTGCTGGACCGGCCTCAGGCCTTGATGGCGGCCATTCGTATCTGGGAAATGGGCGGGGTGCCGTTCCTGTTTCATGTACCGGTAATCTGCGATGGCACAGCGCAAAACAATATCGGCCAAAGCTATTCACTTGCGTCACGCAACCATACGGCGGCCGCCGTGAACATTACCTTTGAAGGCCACAGTTATCATGCGGCTTATGTGATTGCCGGGTGCGACAAATCACCTTCGGCCGTTGTGGCCGGTTTGGCGGCGGCCGATCAGGCGCGGAAATATCGCGGCGATCAGGCCCCGGTTTGGGCGGTATTTGCCCCGTCCCACGTGCTGAAGGGGGGCGAAATTCCCGACGGCACCCGCCGGTTGCTTGATAAAATTGCTGATGACGCGGATCGTGCCGGGCATGATGACCTTGGTTCCGACATTCGTGAAAACATGCGCTATATCCTGCAATGCACATCGGATGAAGCCTTTGCCGGGTTGCTTGATCGTGCACGGTTGCTAGGCATTATCGATGGCAAGATGGAACGCCGGGTTCTTGACGAGCTTGCCGGGGCGACCTGTGATTCCAAGGGGGGAATTTGCGCCTTTAACGGTACGGGTAATTCATCGCGCACCATGCTGGCAGCCTTTGGTCTGACGCCGCCGGAACTGGAGTTGCTGACCGATGTGCCGCCCTATGCGGCCGTGGCGGCCGGGATTGATGCGCTGTTTGGTGTGTTTAACAAGCCCGAATATGCGATCAGCAATCTGTTGAAACGCAACTTTGCCAATTTCGTCCGCATTCACAATGCCACGGGGTCAAGCAGCAACATGCTGCTGCATTTGCCCTTCATGATGCGCTATGCTGGGTTTGATGTGACGATTGATGATTATCAGGATGTGCGTCTTAAAACGCCGGTGCCGGAAATCTTCGCCCATAGTCTGACCGAAAACCGCGATACCTTTGTTCTGGCGCAGCAAATGGCCGAAGGCAAAAACCGCGGCATGGAAAGCATCTATCGCATTCTGGCCGATCTTGGTGTGGCGATGGATCTTGATGCGCCGACGGTTCTTGGCAAGACGTGGGGGGAAAGGATTGCAAATCTTGAAAACCCCGTTGATCTGTCGCTGGGGGATAAATCGGTTATCCGGGCAACACCGGTGCGCAAGCGGTCCGGTGTTGATGTTCTGACCGGCAGTTTCTTTGAGAATTGTGCGGTCAAGACATCGGGTATGAGCGACCATCTGATCGAACATTTCGACGATCACGTTTTCATCGTGCGCTATTACGAAAACGAGCATGTCTGCAATGCTGATTTTGCGTCGCCCGATCTGGTGACGCGTTTGATTGAAACTGATGGTGTGGACGAAGACCTGATTGCTGCCGTGGTCCGGCGCAATGGCGGCAACCGGGTTGATATGGATGCGCCCAAGGACATGCTGGCACAGGGGCATTTGTCCTTTGCCTTTGTCATTGGCGGGCAGGGGCCGGAAGCCTATGGCATGCCGGAAATGTTTTCGCCGTCCCAGAACCTTCGCCATCATCGCATCCTTGAAGCATCCAGTATGCTGATTACCGATGGCCGTTATTCCGGCGTGACCAAGGGGGCCTGTATCGGCCATATGGTCCCGGAAGCATTTTCTGGCGGTGGTATCGGTCATTTGCGCGATGGCGATGTGCTGCGTCTTGATCTGACGAAAAATACGCTTGATTGGCTTGATCGTGATGCGTTCCTTGCCGGGACCGAAACCGCCGGAAGCCCGATTGATCTGGCGGATCGTGCACCGTTATTTGCCGAACGGCAAAAACGCATGGTCTCCCGTCAATACGATATCGCGGCCAGTAACGTGATGGATCATGTATCGAACGCGGCACGCGGGATTGTGCCCGGTGTGGTGGACCGCCGTGCGGTCAATCCGTGGCGAAACTGATCTGAGGGCAGGGGATTTCTGCCGCGCCCTTGCGAAATCGATGTGATCCAATACCTCAACAGGGAAACAACCGGCGTCGCCGGAAAAATCGGATATCGACAAGGAGGACCATCATGACCAGCAAGCTGACCGTAACGACGCCAGACGGAAATTTCGATGCCTATGTCGCCATGCCTGCCAAGTTACCGGCACCGGTGGTGGTGGTTATTCAGGAAATTTTTGGTGTTAATGCCGTGATGCGGGGCATTGCCGATGACTATGCCAAGCAGGGATATATTGCGGTTTGTCCCGATCTGTTCTGGCGGATCGAGCCAGGGATCGAAATCACCGACAAGACCGAAGAAGAATGGAAACAGGCATTTGGCTATTATCAGGCATTTAATGTCGATAAGGGCGTCGAAGATATCGCCGCAACCCTTCAGGCAGCGCGCAAGCTTGATGGTGCAAATGGCAAAGCAGGGGTTGTCGGTTTCTGCCTTGGCGGGCTTTTGACCTTCCTGTCGGCGACGCGCACCGATGGCGATGCGTTTGCGGTCTATTACGGCGGTGGGATGAACAATTATGTCGGCGAGGCCGGAAAGATCAAACAGCCGGTGATCATTCACCTTGCCGGGAATGATGAGTATATCCCCGCCGATGCGCAGGCGGTTATCAAGGACGCGCTTGATGATCATCCGTTGACAGAGCTGCATTTCTATCCAGGTCGTGATCACGCCTTTGCGCGCAAGGGAGGGGCGCATTACGACCAGAAGGATGCTGAAACCGCCAATTCAAGAACGGCCGAGTTTTTCAGCGCCAACCTTGCCTGACCTTATAAAAGATACCAGAAAGGGCCGCAAATATGCGGCCCTTTTGTTTTGGGGGGCGGATCGTTGCTGGACCGCATGTCAAATTATTTGTATGAGGAATGCAAATAGACCGATCATGGGAGGAAACAAAATGAAACTGCTGCGTTTCGGCGCTGTTGGTGCGGAAAAACCCGGATTACTCGATCAGGGCGGTGTAATCCGAGATTTGTCGGCGGTGATCGAGGACTTCAATCCAGACACCATTTCCGATGCCACCTTTGCCAAAATTGCCACCCTTGATCCGGTAAGTCTTCCGGTCGTCTCGGGCAACCCGCGGATCGGTGCCTGTGTTGCCAAACCGGGCAAGTTTATCTGCATTGGTCTGAACTATTCCGATCACGCGGCCGAAGCAGGCATGCAGGTGCCGCCTGAGCCGATCATCTTTTTCAAGGCAACGTCGGCGGTTTGCGGCCCGAATGACGATGTGGAAATTCCACGCGGTTCGCAAAAATCCGACTGGGAAGTCGAACTGGGCATCGTGATCGGCAAGGAAGCCAAATATGTGACCGAGGCAGAGGCGCTTGATCATGTGGCAGGTTACTGTGTGGTCAATGATGTGTCTGAACGCTCGTTTCAGCTTGAACATGCCGGCCAGTGGGTAAAGGGCAAAAGCCACGATACGTTTGGCCCGATCGGACCGTGGCTTGTGACACGGGACGAGGTTGCCGACCCGCAGAACCTGCGCCTGTGGCTGGAACTGAACGGCGAACGCGTCCAGAATGGCAGCACCGCAACCATGGTTTACGGCGTTGCCCATCTAATCAGCTATCTGTCGAAATTCATGACCCTGCAACCGGGCGACATCATCACGACTGGTACCCCGCCCGGTGTCGGTATGGGTATGACGCCGCAACGCTTCCTGAAACCCGGCGATGTCATGGAACTTGGTGTCGAGGGGCTGGGAAGCCAGCATCAGAAAACCATTCAGGCCTGATGAGGCTTGCTAGCAAAATGAAAAGCCCCGCAGCGTATGTTGCGGGGCTTTTTTGATGAATCAGCCTGCGGCCATGGCATCAAGTTCCTGTCGGTGGGCATGAAGCTTGTGGAAAATGGCATAGCGCCTATCGTGGGCGTCCTTTGCGGTTTGGTCCGGCGCGTGGATGGTTTCCTTGCCAGCCATCCGGCGCGACGCAAGTGCAAGACCGCCTTCGGGATCAAGGGCCGCCGCACCCAGCATCGCGGATCCCAGCAGGACCGGTTCGGCACAGTCGGACATCACGACATTGCAGCCGGTGACGTCGGCATAAAGTTTGACCAGAACCGGGCTTGCAGTGTGTCCGCCGCTTAGATGGATATGTTTGATGTCATAACCGGTCGCGTTCAGGGCATCAATGATATGGCGCGTGCCATAGGCAATCGCGCAGGCGGTTGCCCAGTAAAGGTCAAGGAAGCTTTCCTCGCTTTGATCAAGGCTGAGGCCGGAAATCACGCCAAGCGCTTCTGAATCGGCGAGTGGTGACCGGTTACCATGAAAATCGGGCAGAACATGTAGGCGCGGCGCAAGATCAGGTGTTTCCATCATCCGGTGCAAAAGTTTTTCGCCGGCAAGCTTGTGAGCATCGCGACCCATAGCATGCGAAAAAGGATGCATGGCAACAATGTGATCAAGCAATGCACCGGTTGCCGACTGGCCGCCCTCGTTAAGCCAAAGACCCGGCGCAATCGCCCCGAAATAGGGGCCCCATACGCCCTTGATGAAGCGCGGTTCGGATGACAGCGCCATATGGCAGGTTGAGGTTCCGGCAATCATGGCGAACCGTTCATCCAGATTGCCATCCAGATATTCGCCAAGAGTACCAAGGGCCCCGGCATGGGCATCAATCAAGCCTGCTCCCACGACGCAATCGGTGGTCAGGCCAAGTTCGGCCGCACTCTGTTCGGACAAATTGGCGATCAGATCGCCAACACCCAATGCCTTGCGGTCAATTCCAGCTTTGCCCGGGAAATCATCAAGACCGATCTGATCAAGAAATGCGCGATCCCACGGATCATCCTGATGGGCCAGATAGGTCCATTTGCAGGTTATCGTGCAGCAGGACCGCTCGTTGCTGCCAGTTGCGCGGAAGGACAGGAAATCGGCAAGGTCGTAAGCCGCACCCATTTTATCCCAGTTCTGACGGTGGTGGCGTTTTAACCACATAAGTTTGGGCAATTCCATTTCGGGTGACATGGTGCCGCCGATATATTCAAGAACCTTTGCGCCGGTTTTTGTGCATTCTTCGGCCTCGCGGACCGCGCGGTGGTCCATCCAGACAATAACATCCCAGTTATCGCCGCCGCCTGGGGTGACACCAAGCGGACGGTTATTGGCATCGCGGATCACGAGCGAACAGGTGGCGTCAAACCCGATGGCTGCGACCTGATTGGCTGCGATGTTTGATTTTGTCAGCGCATCGCGAACCGACTGGCAAACCGATTGCCAGATATTTTCCGAGTCCTGTTCGACGAAGTCGGGTTTGGGCTTGTTCATGGCGATTGCATGGGCGGCACTGCCGAGCAGTTTTCCATCCTGGCTAAACACGCCTGCGCGCGCACTCCCGGTGCCAACATCCACACCGATAATGACTTTGTCTGTAAGGCTCATATGGTATTCCTCCCGCGGGGCCGGCTGGCGGGAGCCCTGTATTTTATAGGCAAACCCGATCCCGGTTTTATGCATTCTTCGCGCGTGTTGGTCACCGCGATAAATTAGTGCCGTACGTAATTGAGCAAAAGTGCATCGATTGGTCAAATGTTCATTTTGATTGACGATGACATTCGCGATTGTATAGGCTTTTGTGATCAAACCCAACGAAGCCAGGTTCAACATGGCCCCCGGAAATGTCCAAGATAACGCCCGTAACCCGGCGTCGGCTCCGATCATGACCGGCAAGGATGTCGTTCTTTTCGATTGTGACGGCGTTCTGGTCGACAGTGAGTCTATTTCGCTGGCGACGCTTGTCGATGTGCTTGATCATTATGGTGCACCGCTTGATCTTGCCGAAGTTGCCGCCCGTTTTACCGGGCGATCAAGTGCGGCACCAATTGAACATATCCGTATCGAAACCGGACGGGATATCACCGCAGAATTCAAACCGTTCTTTTATGAACGGCTGTTTGCCCGCTATGACGTCGAATTGCAGAAAACAGACGACATCGAGGATGTCTTGAATGCATTGCGCCGCCGAAATGTCGCGTTTTGCATTTCATCAAGCAGTTCGGTGCAGCGCCTTGAACGTACGATGGCGGTTACCGGCCTTGGTCACTGGTTTGGTACCGACATCTATAGTGCGGATTTCGTCAAGAACGGCAAACCAGCACCTGATCTGTTTTTATATGCCGCCGATAAAATGGGCTTTCGCCCGGAACAGGCGGTGGTGATCGAGGATTCCGTTGCCGGGGTCAAGGCCGCGGTGGCCGCAGGCATGACCTGTATTGGTTATGTCGGTGGCGGGCACTATGCGGAAGATCGCAAAATTGCCGCAGCCCGGCTTTGCGAAGCCGGGGCTGACGTGGTTTTTGACGGCATGCGTGATATCGCAGCCCTGATTAGTCAGGGCTGATTTTATCTAGCGTTGACGCAGCAGGCTTTGATAACGGGCCTGACTTTGGCTGAGATGTTCGCGCATTGCCGTGCGGGCGGTTTCGGCATCGCGCGCGGCAATTGCATCAAAGATGCGATGATGTTCGGCCAGAATTTTCTGCATGTAGTTTTTCTGGTCTTCGACCTCTGGCGGGCGGCGGCGCAATTGCGCGCGCGGGATGGTTTTATCGCCCAGATGTTCAAGGAACTCGACATAGCGCCGATTGTTTGTCGCATCTGCAATGGCGCGGTGGAACTCGAAATCGGCCTTTTCTGTCGGATTGCCGCGTTCGAACTGGTCGGTCATTTCTTGCAGGGCTTCGTAGATTTTCGCCTGCTGTGCCGCCGAACTTCGCGCACAGGCAAGACCTGCGGCCTCGATCTCGACCGCCATGCGCAGTTCAAGAATTTCCAGAACATCAGAAATCTGCGCGGAATCGACAGCAAAGATTGCGCTACCCAGTTTGCGTGGGCTGGGGGCGAGCACAAACACACCGGCCCCCTGGCGCGGTTCAAGCAAACCGTCGGCCTTTAGGGCTGCGATGGCCTCGCGCACGACCGTGCGGCTGACGCCGAATTGTTCGGTCAGCACGGGCTCGGTCGGCAGTTTACTGCCGGGGGTGCGCATGCCGCTTTCAATTTCGTGTCGCAGGCTTGCGATGACCTTTTCGGTCAGGGAAACTTTGCGTGGTGCATTTCGCGCGGCGTTGTTGCTCATTTTCTTGCTCTGCAAATCCGCTATGATCGGAACCAGATGTTAATAATGACAAACTTAACATCCTGAAATAGTCCTACGATGTTGGTGACGGAAAGTCATCATATGATTTTGATATAGTGACGAGGCGACGATAATGGCCAAAACGGCCGAAGCTGAATATCGCTGGAACAGCGGCCCTTTCAAGGTCGGGATTGTGCCCCGTGGTGGCGCCATTTCAAGAATCGACTGGGTACGTCCCGACGGCAACGGGGTGATCAACCTTTTGCGCCCGATTGACGACTATGCCCTGACATCGGGTAATCCGTCGCATCTGGGATGTTTTCCGATGGTACCGTTTGCCAACCGGCTGGGTTATGCCCAGTTCGAATTCGACGGCAAAACCATCAATGTTCCGGCCAATCGGGCACCGGATCCGCATGCAATTCATGGATTTGGAATTTCCAGTGTCTGGGATATAGAACGCCCGACAGTTGATACCATCCGCTTCAATCACAAACATGACGATCCGCAGACGGGTTTCTGCTATGTCGCCTGGCAACAGATCAAAGTTGCAAACGATACCATTTCAATCGAAATCGGCGTGCGTCATCTGGGAAAGGGACCGATGCCTTATGGGATCGGGTTGCATCCATGGTTCCCCGGCGGTGAAAGCGCATGGGTGCAGTTTGTTGCGACCGACTGTTTTAGCACGGATGAGGGAAAATTGCCGACCACGCGAACGGTGATTGATCTTGGGCGTGACTTTGCCGATGGCAAGATGATCCGCCATCACAAGGGGCTTGATGTTCATTATATCGGCTGGAACAAACAGGTGGAAATGGTCTGGGCAGACCGGCAGTTAAGCCTGCTTCTGGAAGCCAGTGACACTTTGTCGAATCTGCAATTCTATATCCCGGAAAACGGTCAGACATTCTGTGTCGAGCCGGTGTCGCATGTACCAAACGTTCATAACCGTCCGGAATTCAAGGAATTCGGCGATGTTAGGGTGCTTGGCTATAACGATACGCTTTCTGGCGTCATGACCCTGACACCAGGCCTTTTGACCGGATCGGATAATGGCCTTGTCGATGATCACGAGGAACCGGTCGGCAGGCGGGATTATTCACTGGTCGACTGATTGCTTCCCCTTTACCCCTTCAGAATTTGCCGATAAAACTTACAAGTAAGAATGACAAGATGACAAGTTGATGGGGATTGGGGAAATGACCGGCTTGCAGCTTAAAATACAAAAGCGTGAAAAGCTTGCGGATCAGCTTTATGGGCAAATTCTGGAACAGATTGTGTCTGGCAATCTGTCCGAAGGGGCAAAGCTGCCCTCTGAAAATGAAATATGTGCGTCTTTTGGTGTGTCACGGCCCGTGGTACGTGAAGCGCTGCGTAAATTGCAGTCTGACGGGTTGGTCTATGCCCGCCAGGGGGTTGGGTCTTTTGTCAAGAAACGTCCGCCACAAGGGTTGATCGAGTTTGGCGGCATCAATGATGTGGCGGGGTTGCTGCGCTGTTTTGAGGCCCGGATCGCGATCGAGGCAGCAACTGCACGGATGGCGGCGGAACGTGCCACCCTGCGCCATCATCGCGATATCGAACGGGCGCTTAAAATGCTTGAACAAGGCATTGCAGCCGGTGACATCGCCGATCAGGCAGATTTTGAATTTCATATGTCAATCGCACGCGCCAGCGGAAATGATATTTTTGTCACCATGCTGACGTCGCTGCATGGCGTGATTGCCAAAACCATGAATGTCGCGCTTAACATCACCCGTACCGGATCGGCTGACCGGGTGAAAAAGGTTCTTTTGGAACATCGCCAGATTTATGATGCAATCCGTGGACAGGACGGGGAAAGTGCGGAATTGCTGATGCGTTATCATTTGCATCAGGCCCGTCAGCGGGTAACCGACCATGCGCGTGATATGTAGCTGGAAGGCGTATGGTCTCATACAAGCCTGTAAAGTTTCCAAGCAAATTTATTGACAAGTGCGCCCGTGCGCCTGCACACAAGTCATATGACGAATTGCGTCGGAAAGAATACAGGAACGGATCATGTCAGGTGATATTTCAGCCGTGCAGCAGCCCCGCATTCTGCTGGAGGAACGGTTCGAACTGGGCGAATGCCCGAACTGGGACGGAGACAACAACCGCCTTTACTGGGCCGATATCGTCGGTCAGAAAATCCATGCACTTGATATCGAAACCGGGCAGCGCCACAGTTGGTCATTCGAGAGCGAAGTCGGCTGTTTCGGACTAACCGATCAGGGGCGTCTGGTTGTGGCGCTGAAAAGCGACATCGTCCTGTTTGATCCGAAAACCGGGGATAGAGAAAAGCTGGCGGTTGTTGATGGCGACAATGACATGAGCCGCACTAATGACGGCAAAATCGGCCCGGACGGGACGTTCTGGGTCGGTACAATGGATCAGAATGCCGACAAGCAACCGGTGGCATCGCTTTATCGCGTGACAGGCAAAGGTGAGGTCGAACACAAAGCCGGTGGGATCAAGATTTCCAACGGTCTGGCATGGTCGCCCGATGGACGGATTATGTATCACTCGGATTCTCGCGGGCCTTGGGTCAATCGCTGGGACTTTGATACCAAAACCGGCGCGATCAGCAATTGTCAGCGTTTCCTTGATCTTGATGACATGATCGGACGTCCGGATGGTGCGGCGGTTGACATGGAAGGTTGTTATTGGAGTGCTGGTGTTTCGGCAGGCAAACTGAACCGGTTTGCGCATGATGGCACGTTGCTGCTGTCTATTGATATGCCGATGCCAAATCCGACCATGCCGTGCTTTGGCGGGGCGGATATGAAAACGCTTTATGTTACCAGCCACATGGAAAATTATCCGGCGGAAAAACGTGATGAATTCCCCGACGCGGGCAAACTTGTCATGTTGCGTGTCGATGTCGCGGGCGTGCCGGTCAACCGGTTCCGCGAAGGCGGATAAGACATAACACCTGAAAAAAAGGGCCGTGCAGTTTGTTCTGCACGGCCCTTTTTGCTGTCCGGATGCTTATGCTTTGATAGTGGCATGGACCGTGCCGACACCGTTAAAAATCGCATCAATTCGACCATGACTGATCAGCGTTGGCGTCGCGCAGGCCCCGGTGGTGATGACGTCACCTGCCTTTAAATGCGTGCCGCGTTTAGCAAGGAATCCGACCAGATAGGCCAATCCGCCAAACGGATCGGGCCATGCGGCCGGATCGCTATTCTGGGCGAGGATTTTGTCATCCGATCTTGTTTCTACCGGTACATTCAAAAACGCCATATCCCGCCAATTGATGATTTCCGGGCCAAGCACGAGATAGCCGGTAGAGTTAAGATCGGCCAGTGTTGCAACCGGTCCCTGTCTATCACGATATCTGCGGTCTGCGATTTCGATTGCCAGATGCACGCTTTTGATGTGGTCCAGAACCGTATCAATGGTGGCGTTGCTATCGGGCGTGCTAGCCATGACCACGGCAATCTCGGCCTCGATATTTGGGAAATGAACATCATTTGTGGTGATGGTCGCCCCGTTTTCGATGATCCGGCCATCCAGCAACGGCCCGACCAGCGGCCCTTCAATCCCAAGCCCTGCCTGTGCAACGCGTGTCGCGACCGAAAGCTTCCATCCGGTTTGCTTCGCGTCAGTCAGGGCAAGAGTGGCTTGCTGTATCTCGTAGGCAGTATCGAAGTCGACCGGACTCGCGTCTGCGGGCAGGGGATCTATCAGAATGTTTTGCTTAAACGCATCGGCCAGAATCCGGCTTGCCTTGGTGATGTCGGTCATTTTCCGCGCGCATCCTTCTGTTTTTGCGATGTTTTCAGCAGCGTAGCGGCATGAAAGCATAAAGTCATCATATCAATTGTCGAGAGTCGTGGATTTGCAGTGTCAAACCCGTTGATATGATGATTTGGCTGAAGGGGCGGTATGGGCCAAATTCCCGGTAAATCGCTGTTTTCTCGCTAGACTAAAGTTTGTGAGTAATATGATTGACACAATGATATGATGAATTTATAGAATCATCATAGGTTATGTCGCCGATTTATGAATTGAAGGACGATTTATGCATTATCAGGATCTGAAAACGGCAATTGGTGCCGGGCTTCTTTCTTTCCCGGTTACGCCGTTCAAGGCGGATGGTTCGCTGGATATGGATACCTACCGTACACATGTGGCCTGGCTGGCCCAGTATCCGGCAGCAGCGCTGTTTGCGGCCGGTGGCACAGGCGAATTTTTCTCGCTGACCCCGGCGGAAGTCGTTCGGACCGTCCGCGTTGCCAAGGAAGTTGCCGGTGATACCCCGATCATTGCCGGTTGCGGTTATGGTACGGCAATGGCCGTCGAACTGGCGCACGAATGTGAAAAGGCCGGTGCGGATGGTCTGCTTCTGCTGCCGCAATATCTGGTTGGTGCCAAGCAGGAAGGCCTGTATGAGCGCGTCAAGGCGGTTTGTAATGCGGTGAGCATCGGTGTGATTGTTTACAACCGCGACAACTCGATCCTGTCTGCCGAAACGCTTTCGAAATTGTGTGACGAGTGTCCCAATCTGGTCGGCTTCAAGGATGGGCACGGCGATATCGAACTGGTAACGCGCGTTTGTGTCACGATGGGGGATCGTCTTTCCTATATCGGTGGGATGCCGACGGCCGAAGTTTTTGCCAAGGCATACAAGGCCGCGGGTGTGACCACCTATTCGTCGGCGATCTTCAACTTCCTGCCCAAGCAGGCACTGGAATTCTATGATGCGCTGACTCGCGACGACGATGCGACGATGAACCGCATCCTGACTGATTTCTTCTATCCGTATCTTGCGGTGCGTGATCGCGGCACGGGTTATGCCGTGTCGATCGTCAAGGCAGGCATGCGCGTTATCGGCCGTGATACCGGCCCGGTTCGCAGCCCCCTTACCGATCTGAGCAGCGAAGAACACGATATGCTGGCTGACGTTATCCGTAAGGCGTTCGGCGAGGACGCACTTAAGGCTGCCTAAGCTTGACGACCCCGGCAGGTGGCTTCTGCCGGGACTACCTCTGCGACGCCGCAAAAGCAAATGGCGCGCAAAATTCGGTTGTCAGAAAAACCATTACTTGTTGTTACAAGTAACAAGATGTAAGGTTTTCTGACAACAACTGGTCCCATCAGGGAAAACAAGACTTTAACGTTGAATGACATAAAGTCACGGGAGGAATATCAATGAACAAGTTTATGAAAACCACGACGCTGACACTTGCCGCAGCGGCAATGTCGGTTGCTTTTGTTGCCGGTGCGCAAGCACGTGAATGGCGTGGCTGGAACATCCATCCGGCAGACTATCCGGTTTCGACCGGGATGGAAGAATTCGCCCGCCTGATCAATGAAAAATCCGGTGGAAACCTTGAAGCCAAGGTTTATCACGGCGGCGTTCTGGGCGATCAGCCTGATGCCATTCAGCAGGTTCGCCTTGGCGGTCTGGACTGGGCTGTTTTCAACCTCGGCCCACTCGGTGAAGTTGCGCCTGAAGCAAACGTTGTTTCGCTGCCTTTCATCTTCAAAAACGTCGAAGCGATGCATGAAGTCATGGACGGTCCGGCAGGTCAGCAGATCGCAGACGGCCTTGCCGAAGCAGGTCTTCAGGCTCTTGGCTGGTACGATTCCGGTGCGCGTTCCTTCTATAACACCAAGCATCCGATCAACACGCCCGAAGATCTCAAAGGTCTTAAATTCCGCGTGATGAGCAACGATTTGTATGTGCAGATGGTTGCAGCCCTTGGTGGCAACGCAACCCCGATGCCGTATGGCGAAGTTTATCAGTCGCTGAAAACCGGTGTTATTGATGGCGCGGAAAACAACTATCCGTCCTATGACAGCTCCGGCCATTTCGAAGCTGCCAAATACTATTCGGTGACCCAGCATCTGATCCTTCCGGAATGCCTGTGCGTGAACAAGGCGCTTTATGACGGCCTGTCAGATGACGAGAAGAAAATCCTTCAGGAAGCTGCGGATGAGTCGGTCAAGGTACAGCGCGCTGCCTGGGCAGAACGTGCAGAAAAGTCCAAAGAGAAAGTTGTTGCAGCCGGTATCGAAGTGAACGAAGTCGCCGACAAGTCAGCGTTCCAGGATGCGATGCAGCCTGTCTACGACAACTTCATCAAAGCCAATCCGGATCTGGCCGATCTGGTCAAGGCAATCCAGGACGCCCAGAAATAATTGATCAAGCCATAGAAGGGCGGCGACATTTTCGCCGCCCTTCTTTACGCTTGTATCCGGTCTTTTTGTTAATCCATTTCTGGCGGCGTGCGAATGCTTTCACAACTCACCGGGATGCTTGACCGTTTGGGTGGCGGACTAGCCAAAATCCTTAATCTGATCGGCGGAATTGCGCTGGTAGCGTTGATCCCCAGTTTTGCCTGGCTGGTTTTCGGGCGTTATGTCCTTAACGAAACCCCGACCTGGGTCGAACAGATTTCCCTGATCCTGATTGTTCTGATTACTTTTCCGGTTGCTGCAGCCTGTATCCGAGACAACAGCCATCTTTCGGTATCGTTTTTCCGCGATGCATTGCCGCCCAAGGCCGCGGCTGTTTTGGCCTTGATCAGTTATGCGGCCATGGTGGTATTCGGTTTTTACATGTTGGTCGGCGCCTACGATCTGGTTGTTTTCAACTGGGCCAAAAGCATGCCGATCATCCATGTTCCCGACGGATTGCGGTCCATTCCGATGCTGGTCTGTGGCGGGGGCATCGTATTTTACAGCCTCGTGCATATCCTTAAAATCATCACCGGTTGGAAAAACATCGCGCATAGCCGGTTTTACAGCGACGAATTGCTTGATAAGGACACTGAATAAATGGGCATAACCATTCTTTTGGGCCTGTTTGCCGTTGGTATTGTCATTGGCATGCCCGTTGCCCTTGCACTTGGTATTGCGGCCCTTGCGACCTTTTTCTTCGAGGGTCTGCCAACCCTGATCGCGTTTCAGCGTATCGGTTCGGGCATCAGTGCCTTTTCGCTTCTGGCCATTCCGTTCTTTATCTTTGCCGGCGAACTGATGCTTCATGGCGGGATTGCTAACCGGCTGGTGCAGTTTGCAACCGCACTGGTCGGCAGCCGCCGCGGCGGACTTGGCATTGTGAACGTGTTTTCATCGATGCTGTTTGGCGGCATTTCCGGATCGGCCGTAGCCGATACATCGGCACTCGGCTCGATCCTGATCCCGGTGATGAAAAAGGAAGGCTATCGTGCCGATTATGCGGTCAACGTTACGGTGACCTCGTCGATCGCGGGTATCATGATCCCGCCAAGCCATAACATGATCCTCTATGCGGTTGCGGCCGGTGGCGGGATTTCGATTTCCAAGCTGTTCATGGCTGGACTGGTGCCGGGCATCATCATGTGCCTGCTGCTTGGCCTTGCGACATGGCTTGTGGCGATCAAGCATGGCTATCCGGCTGTACCGTTTCCGGGATGGCGGGTTGTCGGGGTTACGGCCATTCGTGCCATTCCGGGCTTTTTCACCGCCGTCATTATCGTCGGCGGTGTGTTGAGCGGTGTGTTCACAGTGACGGAATCCGGTGCCATCGGTGTGGCCTATGCGTTGATCATTACCGGGCTTGTCTATCGCGAACTGAACTGGGCCGGGTTTGTTGCGGCGGTCAAACAATCGGCGAAGACAACGGCCCTTGTCATGCTGCTGGTCGGGTGTGCGTCGGCCTATGGTTACATGCTGGCGTTTTATCAGGTACCCGATGCATTGGCGCATGCGATTACATCCGTTACCGATAACCCGATCATGGTTCTGTTGCTGATCAATATCATGCTGCTGATTGCCGGCATGATCATGGACATGGCCGCATTGATCCTGATCTGTACGCCGATTTTCCTGCCGCTGGCGACCCAATTCGGCATGGACCCGATTCAGTTCGGTATGGTGCTGATGATGAATTTGGGGCTTGGCCTTTGTACGCCACCGGTCGGCTCCTGCCTGTTTGTCGGTTGCGCGATTGGCGGGGTGAAGATCGAGAAGGCCGTCATGACGATCTGGCCGTTCTATCTGGCGATCCTGACGGCGCTTATGCTGACAACCTATGTACCGGCGATTTCCCTGACGCTGCCGAACCTTGTGTTTGGTGGGGGCTGATTGCGGACCAAGATGACTTCAAAGAGGAAGACGATGAAACGTTTGCTGATTACCGGTGCTGCCGGCAACCTTGGAAAAATCCTGCGCGAGGGGCTTAAAGGCTATGCCGATGTCCTGCGCCTTTCGGATATCGCACCGATGGATCCGGCCGGTCCGGGCGAGGAAGTCGTGCCGTGCGATCTTTCGGATCGGGCCGCTGTGCATGAACTGACCAAGGATTGCGACGGGATCATTCATCTGGGCGGAATTTCGATTGAGGCCGCATTTGATGACCTGCTGCAGGCCAATTTCCTTGGCACCTATAACCTTTATGAAGGTGCGCGCAAAAATGGCAAGCCGCGCATCCTGTTTGCCAGCTCGAACCACGCCATCGGGTTCCACAAGCGCACGACCAAGCTTGATGACAAATCCGAACTGCGCCCCGACAGCCTTTATGGTGTCACCAAATGCTATGGCGAGGCATTGGCAAGCTATTACTACGACAAGTTCGATGTCGAAACCGTCTCGCTTCGCATCGGGTCGTGCTTTGAAAAGCCGCGAGATCGCCGGATGTTGTCGACATGGATGAGCCCGCGCGATTTTATTTCCCTGATGAAGGCGGTATTTGATGCGCCGATGACTGGCCATCTAGTGATGTATGGTGTGTCGAACAACCGCACGAAATGGTGGAGCAACGACCACGCCGATCTGATCGGCTGGCAGCCGCAGGACAGTTCCGATATCTTCCGCGAAGAAATCGAGGCAGCCTTCCCTGCGGAGGACCGCCATGATCCGGCTGTGATCTATCAGGGCGGTGGTTTTGCCGCCAAGGGCCACTTCGAAGACTGATCCTTGATTTTTGTTACGCATACAAAGGGCCGCATAAGCGGCCCTTTGTTGTTTTTGGTGAAAAAACGCTGCTGCATTTCGTCTATGAGATAATGACCAATTACTTTCGGCATGAGGAAATTGATGTTCAGATCAAGCTCGTTGACGGATGATATTATACTGTTCGAGATGGTTGACGTGCAAAGTGCTGCCGATGGGGAGAGCTATATCAGGGCTCTTTACGCACTATCGGCCCGAACGGAACCGGTGATATTGATCATGCTTTTTACCGGGCATGTCGAGCAGGGTCACGAAACCCGCAAACAGGCGGCGCTTTGGTTCAGGCAGAACCGAGACCGGTTGCCGTGCTTCGCCAAGGGACTGATACAGGTGGAGCCGGATCACGAACATGACCATGCCGAAGAGGTCGAGAACAGCAACTTTGCAAGAATGCTGCCCTTTCCCCTTAAACATGCGCACAGCCTTGACGAGGCCTATACACTGGCGAAGAACTGGCCGAATACCTAGCGTTTGCGGATTGCCAGAAACAGGAAATACGCCGTCCCGATCAGGGCGGCGATCAGGCCGGTTGGTAATTGCTGGGGATAAAGCATATTTCTGGCCAGCCATTCGGCAACCATCATCACATTCGCCCCGATCAGAACTGCGCCCAGCAAATGCCCCCCCGCAAGCCGGTAACCGGCAATCCGTGCGAGATGCGGTGCCATCAGCCCGACGAAGCTGAGTGGTCCGACAAGTAGCGTTGCACTGGCGGCAAGGATGGCGGCAAGCAGCATGATGAAGAACTGGAAACCTGAAATGCCAAGGCCAAGCGAGGTGGCCTGATCATTGCCAAATGACGCCAGTTCAAGAGGGCGACGCACCGCAATCACTACAACCAGCAAGGCTGCGGTGACCCCCGCGACGATCAGGACTTCGTCCATGCGGGTGAAATAGGTTGTGCCTGCCAGCCACGAAATCAGCATTGATGTTTGCGTGCCGCTGCGGGTCAGCGCAATGCGAACAATCGCGCCCAAAATGGCAGTTAAGGCCAGGCCGTTTAGCAACAGGTAATGCGGGGCGTGGGTGAATTTCCGGCATAGCAGTAGCAGGACGATCAGCGAAATGATCCCGCCGGCAGCACCGACAAACATCAGTTCGGCTCGTTGTCCGAAGCCAAAGAAAACAAGGGCGATGATCATGGCGAGTGCGGTGGCAGAACTGACGCCGGTGATTTCCGGGCTGGCCAATGGGTTGCGCCCGACGCGCTGAATTAACGTGCCTGAAACCGCGAGAGCCGCGCCGCAAATGATCGCGGCAAAGGTCCGTTCGGAACGCTGGAGGACGATGTCATGGAAGCTTTCACCACCAGTCAGAAATAAGAAATCATGACCGTTAAACGACACAAACAAGGATAAACCCAAGCCTGTAACCAGCCCTAATATCAGCAGGAGGCTCAGCAGATTTTTCGACACAATGTGCTGATCTGGATGATGGTCCTCGCTTTGTTGGCCGGGCATGATCCGGGCCTTGCGCAGGATCAGTATGATAAATGGCGCGCCGATCAAGGCAGTGGCTGCACCGGTTGGAACGATGTCGCCATCAAGCCCGTTCATCTGCCGGACAATAAAGTCGATACACAATAGTGCAAAGCCGCCGGTCAACAGCGAATAGATCATCAGATCGCGCGAACGTGTCAGACCGGCAATACGCAGGGCGGCAGGGACGGCCAGACCGATAAAACCGATCAACCCGGCAGCCGAAATGACCGATGCGGTAATGAAAACGGCAAAGCCCAAGATCAACAGCCGCAAGATGGTGACGCGAGCGCCAAGCGAGCTTGCGGTGTCGTCGCCAAGGGCAAGAAGATCAAGCGGGCGCGAGAGAAGCAGAACAACAGCAACACCGACCAGCAGGCGGGGCAAAACAAACTGCGTTGAGTCCCAGCCGTTTTGCGCGAGGTCACCCGCCCCCCACATGAAGACCGATTGCAGATATTGTTCGTTAAACAGCAGGAAAATCTGCGTTCCCGATTGCAGCATCAGATTGATGATCATTCCGGCCAGTATCAGCCACAGCGTCGCATTGGCGCGCCGCGATGCAATCAGATAAACCGCGCCAAGGGCGATCATGCCACCGGCAAGGGCAGCGGCTTCCTTGAATGGGGCGAGTGCCGCCGGGGCCAGAAGCAGGAAAACCGTCAGGGCAAATTCAACACCTGCACCGACACCAAGGGTCGTCGGTGATGCGAGCGGATTACGCAATACCGTCTGGATCGCTGCCCCGGCGAGGGCCAAACCGGCACCACAGATAAAGGCCATTGTGATCCGGGGCAGGGTGCTGAAATGAAACAGGATCTGATCGAAATCAGTTTCGTCGGGATGAAACAGCACATTCATCCCGGCCCCCTTTTGAAGGAACGGCCAAAGATCATTGATCAGGATGGCAACCGAACAGATTGCAAGTGCAAGGCACAGAATCGCCGGGCCGCGATAGAAAAACCGGCTCATGTCACGGCTCGTTTCGCCGCTCATTTAACCGGGCCACTTTCCATGCTTTCGGCAAGAAGCCGGGCAAAGCGCAGGGCGGATGGCATGCCGCCATATGCCCAGACGACAGGCAGTTCGTAAACCCGGTCGTTGCGAACGAAATCAAGGATTTTCCACACCGGCGATGCCCAGACCTTTTCGCGGATCACATCGGGTACCGGGTTCAGGTACACCAGCGTATCCTGTGCACGCGGGCCAAGGATTTCGACGCCCCCCTTGGCAAAGCCCCAATTGTTGACCGGCCCCTGATAGGCCAGTGGTAGATCCATTTTCGCCAGGACGGTGCCGGGCAGGGACGATTTGCCATAAAGGCCGATATGGCTTTCGGATACGAATTGGGTGATTGCAAGGGCGCGGCTTGGCGGCATGGCAGCCCGGATGCGATCGCCATATTCTGCGAATTTGACGTCGGCATCTGCAAGCCATGCGGCGGCCTCCGCCTCGCGCCCGGTGGCTTTGGCGAGCGTCTCGAAAAGTTTATGGGCTTCGGGCAGGGCATCGCGGTTGTTGTTATAGATCGACAGAACGATGGTTGGGGCGATGGCATTGAAATTGTCATATGCCATTTCCAGATCCTTGCTGATCACGATCAGGTCGGGCTTTGCATCGCGCAGGGCTTCGATATTGGGGGCCGCGCGCTGGCCGATGTCGGTGAAGTTTTCGGGAAGGTCAGGTTTGGCAACCCAATCGAGATAGTCGTCGGGATCGGCAATCGCGACCGGATCAAGCCCAAGAGCAATGACGGTTTCGGTCGTGGCCCAATTCGTTACCGCAACGCGTTTTGCCGGTGCGTCAAGGGTCAGTGTGCCGCGTTCATGCTCAATCGTGATAGGTTCGGCGATTGCCATTTTGGGTACAAGAGGTGCGGTTAAACAGGCGATCACGGACAGGCAAAGAAACAGGTATCTGGTCATATCGATTTACGATCCGTGTGCGTCGGTGATGGCGTCGGCAAGCTGTTCGGCAAAACGTACTGCCGACAAAAGTCCACCGAATGTCCAGCTTGTCGGGACTTCATAAACGGTATTTTGCCGGTTGAACGGTAATGCTTTCCAGACCGGAGAGCCAAACAGTTTGGTTTTGACAGCCGCGGGTGTCGGTTCGATATAGGCGAAGTGGGCCGGACCAAGTTTGGCCAGGTCACCAATTTCGCCGTTGCTGAACCCCCAGCCATTGACCGGGCCGGTCCAGGTATTGGCAAAACCCATCCGCGCCAGCGTCGATCCGAAAAGCGATGTGGTACCGTGAATGCGGAAATGGGCATCGTCGAGGATGCGCACGACCGCGAATTTGGCATCATCGCCAACCGCCTTGCGGATGCGATCGGCGGCGGTAGCAATACGTTGATTGGCAGATGCGATGATTTCTTCGGCCTTGTCACTGCGCCCGGTCAGTTGGCCGACATTGCGCATCAGGTCTTCGGCCTTGTCGAGAGCAGGCTGGTCGGTGTTATAGATCGAATAGACCATGGTTGGCGCGAAGGCCGAAAGTTTGTCATAGGCCATGGCGACGTCGCTGCTTATCAGGATGACTTCGGGGCGGCTGTCGCGCAGGGCTTCAAAATTCGGGGCCATGCGGGTGCCAAGATCGACAAACTCGGCGGGCAATGCCGGTTCGACCACCCATTCGCGATATCCGTCAGCTTCGGGTATGGCGACCGGGTCAATGCCAAGGGCCAAAACCGTCTCGGTCAGTGACCAGTTCGATACGGCAATCCGGTTCGGTGGGGTCGCAAAATTCACCGTTCCCATTTCGTGGGTATAGGTTTCGGCCAGCGCGATTGACGGGGCGATGGTCGGGGCAAGGATACCGGTAGCAATCACGCAGGAACAGGCGATTGACGCGATCAGGCGGTTTCGCATGGTCAGGACCCTAAGCTATGTAGCTGACATAATGGGCGGATTCCGGCAGGCGGATCACCCCGATTTCGGTTTGGAAAATATCGCGAAGCGTATCGGACTGCATGAAGTCGGCTGCTGCGCCCTGCCAGCAAGTGCGACCACCGCGGAGGGCGAGGATATGATCGGCAAAACGTCCGACCATGTCGATGTCATGCAAAACCGCGATCACGGTCAGGCCGATTTCGGATTTAAGATTGGCGACAAGTTGCAGGATGTCGCGCTGATGGCCGACATCAAGGGCGGAGGTCGGTTCATCAAGCAGCAGAACCGGGGCATCCTGTGCCAGTAGCATGGCAAGCCAGACGCGTTGGCGCTCCCCACCCGAAAGGCTTGCGACAAAGCGGTCGGCAAATTCGGTGACATGGGTCATTTCCATGGCACGTTCTATTTTTTCGTGATCGTCCGCCCGATAACGGCCAAAGGCACCGCGCCATGGATAGCGGCCAAAGGCAACCAGTTCGCGGACACTGAGGTGGGCAGGCACAATCGGGCTTTGCGGTAGATAGGCGACCTTGCGGGCGAAATCACGCGTGCTGTGCGTGTCAAGGATTTGGGTATCAAGTGTGATCTGCCCGGATGCGGGTTTGTTTTTGCGAGCAAGCAATTTCAAAAGCGTACTTTTGCCCGATCCGTTATGCCCGACAATTGCGCTGAATGCGCCGGTCGGGAAGGACACCGATATATCGCCCAGCAGCGTTTTCGGGTTCTTGCCTTCGCTTTGGAAGAAGACATTTTTCAGATCGAACATTGGACGGAAACTCGCAAGAATTCGGTGCCGTTGCAAAATCGCGGATAGCATCCGGCAAAGCAGGCTGTATGAATATGAGAATGCCTATCAATAACCTGATAAAAATGCAACCGAGTTGCGATTGCATTTTGTGGCAAAAGTAAATCATCATACAAAATGACTTTTCAGATTTGGCCTTTCGCGATAGCAATAGACATAATGATTTCCCTGCACCGGATCGCGGTCGAACGGTCGTCCGGGTTGCATTAAAGGGAAGGGTCAAAACGGGGAAAACCCGCCAAAATATCAGGGAGATATCATGTCCAAAGTCAAAACGGTCCTACCGAATTTGCGCTGTACGCTGGGCGAGGGACCGCATTGGGATGCCGGGGATGGCGTTCTTTACTGGGTGGATATTGTTGGTAAAACCGCATTCGCATTGCGCCCGCGTGATGGCGGTTCGCGAAGCTGGACGTTTGATCAGCCGGTATCGGCGATTGTGCCGCGCACAGGCGGCGGACTTTTGGTGGCACTGGCCGACGGGTTGGCATTTCTGGATGCCGAAAGCGGGCAGACGACGCCGTTTGTTGCCCCGGATGCCGATCATCCCGGCAATCGGTCAAACGAGGCGCGGGTTGATCCGGCAGGACGATTCTGGCACGGGACCATGCAAAACAATATCGGTCCGAATGGCGAAGACCTGCCGGTGACGGTATCGACAGGAACGTTGAACCGTGTCGCACCGGACGGCGACATCAAACGCTTTGTTGCCGATATCGGGATTTCGAACACGTTGCTGTGGTCTTCTGATGGTACAAAGATGTTCTTTGGCGATACGATCAGGAACACACTGGATGTTTATGATTACGACATGGCAACCGGCACGCCGTCCAACCCCAAGCCGTTCTTTGGCCCGCATGAGCGGGGCAACATGGACGGATCGGCGATGGATGAGGATGGCTATATCTGGAATGCGCGCTGGGGCGGGAGTTGTTTGATCCGGTTTGCGCCTGATGGCTCGGTGGATCGTATCGTCGAACTTCCGGTGACGCAGCCGACGAGTTGTGTGTTTGGCGGGCCGGACCTTAAAACGCTTTATATCACGTCGGCATCCGTCGGGCTCACCGGTAATGGTAACGAGATTGAAGGTGCGTTGCTGTCGATTGAAACCGATGTAGCAGGGCAGGGCTGTACCCGGTTCGCCGGTTAGGCGGGTATCGAGTTGAGGGGCTGCAGGCCGTTTTGCAGCCTGCCGTTGCCTTGATGAAATAACATAACTTTAATCAGTAATTTTGCCGATTTTTGGCCTTGGTTTTCTTGTTGTTTGCAGTCACGATTGCGAACGGGGGACTACACCCAATAATAACTTGAGCAAACTGAGGCCAGAATGAAACTCTCTTCATGGATTTGGGGAAGGTTGCAGACGGTATTGATGATCGGGCTTCTGGTCCTGGTCACGGGCTGTGCCGGACTGCAATCCAATCAGGACCGGGTAACCGGCACCGTCGTTTTCCGCGAAAGAATTGCCCTGGCACCAAACAGTGCAAATCTTGTCGTGCGACTTCTTGACGTATCAAAGGCTGATGCGCCGTCGACCGAAATTGCATCCATAACCCATCCGGCGACCAATCCGCCAATGGTGTTTATCCTGCCTTATGACGCCAAACAGATTGATCCACGCCATCGTTACGTGATCGAGGCAAAGATTGTAACCAAGAATGGCGATCTTCTGTTTCGCAATGATCAGGCATATCCCGTGCTGACCAATGATGCGCCCGATGATGTCGAAGTGATGGTCAAACGCGCCGGGCCGGGATCAGCGGCCGCCGCGCGCAATGGCGGCAGTTCGGATGTTGAACGCGATGTTGCCGCGATCGAGGCACGCCTGCCCGATCTGCGGATGATCCCGGGCAGTTATAGTGCCGGGGACAGCAAGGCGACATTCAAGGCCTATGTTACTACCGATGGGCAGCCTGTCTATGTGGAGGAACATCGCGATCTTGGGGATTATGGCAAGTCGGATGTCAAATTCTATTATCGCAATGGCAAACTTCTGCGATTTGTTGAAGATGCCAATCGCACAAATTTTGGCGGAGCAAGTGACGGTGATGCGCTGAACTTTACGCTTAATCTTGATTTTGCCATGGGCCGCTTTGCCGGGGGATCGAAAACCGTCAATGGCGTACCTGGCACCCCGGACGAGCATGAAGTCAGCGGGGCGATGGCGCAAAGCAAGGTAGCATTAAGCCGGATCGAGGCCGCCCTTGGTGAAGCTGCAATGGCACCGGTTACCGGTCGCCAGACTTTTGTCTGCGAGGATAAAAGCCGGTTCTATGCCACTTTCGAGGGGCGCAAGGGCGAGGCGGTTATTGAATTTCTTGGCCGTGAGCCGCTTGTCCTGAACATCAAGCGGACCGGTTCCGGGTATGAATATGCCAACGAGATGTATTCAATTCGTGGCAAGGGGCAGGAAGCGATCTGGACCGGGCCGAGTGGTTCGACCAAATGTGCGGTTTCTGCCGAAATTACCGGGCTTGCACTTGCCCCCGGCGATTTCCCGGTCGTCGATATCACGGAGCTTGAAAAACCGGAAAATCCGGAATGGACCCGCTTCATCAACGAACTGATGCCCGCAATCAATTCCTGCCTTGCGGTATCAAGCGGTGATCTGACGTCGGTTCTGAAAGCCTGGCCGTTGAACCATGGCATGGTCGGCGTTCGCACGATAAACAGCAATGGCGGGCGCTATGACTGTCTTGCGCCGACCGACGGACTTGGCGAAGTTCATACCGAACTGGTCGAGGCCAATACCAACCGCCTGCCCGGGGAGGGGAATGTACGTTTCACCCCTGCTAGCGGGGCCTATCCCGGCGGGGAATGCTTCAGCCACCAGCGGCTTGAACATAACGGTATCTTTATCGGCTGGCTGTCACGCAATAACTGCACGAGCTGATGGTCGAAAATCCGCAATAGAAAAGCCCCGCAGCACTGGCTGCGGGGCTTTTTTCATCAGATCACGGTCGTCTAATCGATGTGCCAACTCAATGTGTCATTTGGCCGGTTGCCCGAAGGATGCCCGTTGAACCCGAAAGGGCATTCCCATTGCCAAGATTGATGCCAAGGAACCTGTGGCGATCAAAATGGCCGGGCATCAAAAGCCCGTTGGCAGGGGCCGCATGAAAACCGAAGCGCGCGTAATAGTCTGGGTCGCCGACCAGCAGAACCGACTTGTGCCCGGTTGACTGCGCAGCATTCAGTGCCGCATACATCAAACCTGCACCAACGCCCGAGCCGCTATAGGCTTTTTCAACCGCAAGCGGCCCCAGCAACAGCGAAGACCCGCTGTCACCGGCTTTGACATTCCACAACCGTACCGTACCGATCATGTGTTTGCCGTCGTGGGCGACAAACGCCAGACCATCAGCCGGAAGGCGGCCACGGCGCAGCAATTCAGAAGATTTCTGAAAGCGCGCCGGACCCATGACGCGATCAAGCAGCTTTTCACGTTCGACGTGCGAAAGGCTGTTTTCGCGATCAATCACGATCATCGATGCGATCCCTAGATCACATAGGCGGTCAGCGGTGCGAAACCGTTGAACGCCACCGAGGCATAAGTGGTGGTATAGGCACCGGTTGCTTCGATCAGAACCTCGTCACCGATGGTCAGCGCAATCGGCAGATCATAGGGTTTCTTTTCGTAAAGCACGTCGGCCGAATCACAGGTCGGACCGGCAAGAACGCACGGTGCAACATCGCCGCCGTCATGGATCGTGGTGATCGGATAACGGATCGCTTCGTCCATGGTTTCGGCAAGGCCACCGAATTTACCGATATCAAGGTAAACCCAACGCACATCGTCATCTTCATGTTTGCGCGAAATTAGCACGACTTCAGCTTTGATCACGCCTGCATCACCAACCATGCCACGGCCCGGCTCGATAATGGTTTCGGGCATGTGGTTGCCGAAATGGTTGTGAAGTGCATCAATGATTGCGGCACCGTATGCTTCGGTTGCCGGAACGTCGCGCAGATACCGGGTCGGGAAACCGCCACCCATATTGACCATGCGAAGGACAATGCCCTTTTCGGCAAGGGTGCGGAAAATCGACGAGGCTTCTGCAAGGGCGGTGTTCCAAGCATCAAGATTGCACTGCTGCGATCCGACATGGAAGGAAACGCCATAGGCGTCCAGACCCATGTGATGGGCATGCTGAAGAACTTCGAGCGCCATGCTCGGTGCGCAGCCGAATTTGCGCGACAGCGGCCATTCAGCACCTTCGCCATCAGTCAGAATGCGGCAGAACACACGCGAAGCCGGAGCAACACGGGCGATCTTTTCGACTTCTTCGACGCAATCAACGGCGAACAGGCGAACACCCATTTCATAAGCACGCGCAATGTCGCGTTCTTTCTTGATGGTGTTTCCAAACGAAATACGCTCTGGGCTCGCACCTGCGGCCATCGCCATTTCGATTTCGGGCACGGATGCAGTGTCGAAGTTGCTACCAAGATCGGCAAGCAGGCTGAGAACTTCCGGTGCCGGGTTTGCCTTGACCGCATAGAAAATGCGGGAATCCGGCAGGGCACGGGTGAAGGTTTCGTAGTTACGCTGAACCACGTCAAGGTCAACGACCAGGCACGGACCTTCCGGTCGGTTCTGGGCGAGAAAATCGATAATACGCTGAGTTGCCATTGGGGCGTTCTCCCATTCCACGATATGGCAGCTTGCGGTACCTGATGCGTTTAGGCGCGGTGGAGGCGCATATACGCGGACTACCGTCAGGCTGATAAGCTCCGGCGCCTACCGGAACTTGCGAAACTTTTGCCTCGCTCTGGATGGGAGTTTCCCGTCCGCACGTAGGGCAATGATGGTGTGCCTCTTCAGTGTCGGTGGTATTTGGACAACCACCTGAGACCAAAAAAGCCCTACACCGTCGTTGCTTTAAGTAAGTCCTACGGGTTCCATCTAGCAGGACCACCACAGGCACGTGCGACTTTGGGCAAGTCGCGATGTACGCCTGTTGAACCCCACGTGCAAGTGAAATTTTATGGCGTTTTGTCATGAGACAACCGCAGAAACGTCGAACTATTCATGTTGCTTCGCACAAAATGGCGCGAATGGCCGATTTTGGGGTTGGCAAGAACGTGATTTATCGGATTTCGACATGGGGCATTGCAATTTGTGCATATCCAGAGATGAGATTGACCGCGTCCGATTACCAGAGTAGCGATAAATAACGGGCGGTAATTGCGCGCCGAATTTAAACAGGATGGCATAGATTGGATTGGCTGGTTGTTGCCGTATTTGGCGGAGTCTATATCGGCATGGCGCTGGGGCGTTGGCCGGGGCTTGCGATCAATCGTACGGGGATTGCGTTGATTGGCGCGCTGGTGCTGCTGTTAAGCGGCGCGGTCGATGGGGATGCAGCACTGGCATCGGTCGATTTCGCAACACTTTCGGTGTTGCTGACATTGATGGTGTTGTCATCGCAATATGCCGCCAGCGGTTTCTTTGACTGGATCGGTAACCGGATCACCCACCTTGACCTGACCGCGCGCGGGCTTCTGGCTGGGGTGATTGCGATTTGCGGCGGACTGTCGGCGGTGATGACCAATGATGTTGTTGTCTGGGCGGTAACGCCGATTCTGATACAGGGCGTGATGTCCCGCCGTCTTGATCCGCGTCCCTATGTGATTGCGGTCGCGTGTGCTGCCAATGCCGGATCTGCCGCGACCCTGATCGGTAATCCACAGAACCTGATGATTGCCGAATTCGGGCAGCTTGATTTCACGGCCTTTCTCCTTGCGTGCGGTGTGCCGGCCCTGATTGGACTTTTGATTGTATATGGCGTGATTGCCTATGGTCCGATGACCCGCGCCGCGTTTGATTCGGTGCCAAATGGTGCAGTATTGGGTGAAGGTGCGCCGATCCGTCTTGACCGACCGATGCTGATCAAGGCATTGGCCGCGACCCTGGCGGTAATCGCGATCTTTATCTTTGTAGAAGATCGCGCCCTTTGGTCATTGCTGATTGTGGCCGTGCTATTGCTGAGCCGAAAGCTTGGTACTGATCAGGTGCTGGGCCGGGTCGACTGGCATTTGCTAGCGCTATTTTGTGGGCTGTTCATCGTTACCGGGGCAATGGCCGGTGATGATGCGATTGCCGCCTTGTTCCGCGATGCGCTCTCGGGGCTTCGGATTGATAACCCGGCGGTGCTGGCGGTCCTTTCACTTGCGGGCAGTAACACGATTGGCAATGTACCGCTGGTGATGATGTTGCTGTCACTTGGCCCGGATTGGACGCCGGAACTGTTGCACGGGCTTGCGGTTTTCAGCACATTGTCGGGCAACTTTTTAATTGTCGGATCGGTTGCCAATATCATTGCGGTCGAACAGGCGCGCGCCGCCGGTATTGCCATCGGCTTTGGCGATTATGCCCGGATCGGCGTTCCGGTTACCCTGATCAGTCTTGCGTTTGCGTGGGGCTGGATCATGCTGTTTGTTTGAATGGATTTATCATGACCAAGATTAAAATCACCGCAGGCCCATTCATCTTTGATGGTGTGCTTGAAATCGCCAAGGCACCCCAAACCTGCAAGGCGTTCATGGATCGCATGCCGTTTGAAAGCAAGGCGGTACATGTCCGCTGGAGCGGCGAGGGCGTATGGATGCCGCTTGGCGATTATCAGTTTGGCGTTGGGTATGAAAACCACACCAGTTTCCCGGCACCGGGTCAGATCATCCTGTATCCCGGCGGGATCAGCGAAACCGAAATCCTGTTGGCCTATGGCGGTGTTCATTTCGCCTCCAAGGTCGGTCAGCTTGCAGGCAACCATTTCATCACTGTCACCAGAAATGTTGGTGACCTTGAAAAGCTGGGCAAGATGACATTGTGGGAAGGCGCACAACCGATCCGGTTTGAGATGGCATGATCGCGTCCGCAGTGTGAAGCCGCACACTCGCCAATGTGGCCTGACTGATCTAGAAGCCTTCTTATCTTCGGGATTGGCAGGCGAGTGCGGACGTGTTTGAGACAATCAATCTTTGGATTCAGGATCATCAGCAGCTGGTCTATACGCTGATTTTTACCTATTGCGTGAGCAAGGCCAGCATCCTGCCGGTTTTTGTCGGCATCTTTGTCGTGTCCGAAAGCCTTCTGATCGGGCCATCCATGGTCGCGATGATTTCCGGCGCGTTTGTCGGTGACATGGTACGGTTCTGGTTGGGGCGGAAATATGGTGATGTGATTGTCAGAAAGCTGCCTGACTCGTTTTCAAAGTGGTTGGGCAAAACCATGCGCCTGTTTGAGCATTATGGTGTCGCCTACATCATACTGTGTCGCTATCCCAACACCATCCGCTCTATCAGTGTGTTTCCGGTGGGAATGAGCTCGATGTCGTTCATCCGGTTCCTGCCACTGAGCATCGCATCGATCCTGATCTGGATCGGATCGTTCTTCGCGCTTGGATATGTCTTGGGTGAGGGGATGTCGGAACTGCTGGAACGCAATCTGACCTTGCTTAGTCCGATCCTGCTGATTGTATTTCTGGGGCTTGGCTGGTTCGGTCTTCGTCGGATCGACAAGCTGGAGCAACAGGCCGAAAAGGCCATCAAGTAACCCAAAAGAAAACGGCAGCCACATTGGGCTGCCGTTTCTGTATCCGGGCGTTGTGTATGCTTATTCAGCAGCAATCGTCTTGCCGTCTTTTTCCAGCATCTCACCCTGTTTGCGTTTGGCAAGAATTTCGCGGGCCTTGGCATAGCTGTCGTCATGCCAGAAGATCAGGCAGCCATTGCAGCCACGGCCGCAGCAACCCTTGGTGCCGACGCGCGGTGTGCGGAAAGAGCGTTCTTTCTGGCGGTCATCAAGGGCGGTCTGAAGCGCTTCGCGCTTGGCGTCATAGCGTTCTTCATTGCCTTTGCCCATTTCGATCTTGTGGCCTTCCTGATCAAGTTTCAGGCGCTGCCATTCGTCTTCGGACAGGGCCTTTTCCTTGCGCACGATGGTCATCGGCAGGATTTCGCGTTTCAGGAATTCCGGGTCCTCCTGTTCAAACAGGCTGAACGGAAGGCGGATGCGCGGATGGGTATTGGCATGCACCGCTTCGCCGACCTTGCCAGTTGCAGCATCGATGAATTCATACATGCGGATGAAAACGGTCTGGCGCGAACGCGGCGGGACGATTTCAATGACGTCACCGGGCAACATGCGGTTTTTGACCGACATGATGAAGGTGTCGTCTTCGACTTCCTCGATCATCCCGGCAAATTCCCAATCCGACACATTGGTATTGCTGTCATAGCCATGTGCATAATTGGTCAGACGGCCATCATGGAATGCCAACGTATAGCCACGGTTCGGGATGGTTGCCAGTTCCTTCATATATTCTTCGGCAGACCAGTTTTCCGGGTCCTTGTACCAGTCATCAATCGCCATGCGATACGCACGCGCAACCAGCCCCGCGTAATAGGGGCTTTTGCCGCGGCCTTCGACCTTGAGGCTGTCGACACCGATTTTGAGGTAATCTTCGAGCTTCGGCATGATGCAAAGATCGCGCGAGTTCAGGATATAGGAACCACGTTCGTCTTCCTGAATTTCCATCAGCTCGCCCGGACGCATGTCTTCTTCAAGGAAGAAGTCAAACATTTCGAGGTTTTCCTCGGTCAGTTTGAGTTCCTTGACCGTGCCGTCCTTAAGCTTCATGTGGACTTTGTATTTCCAGCGGCACGAGTTCGCACATGCCCCCTGATTGGCACCACGTTCGGCCATGAAGTTCGAAAGCAGGCAACGCCCGGAATAGGTCATGCACATCGAGCCATGCACGAAGGCCTCGATCTTGATGTCCTGGCATTTGGAGCGGATTTCGGTCAGTTCCTCGTAGGAAACCTCGCGCCCCAGAACGACCAGTTTGGCCCCAATGCTTTGCCAGAATTTGACCGACTGCCACGAACAGACATTGGCCTGTGTCGAAACATGCAGATCAAGTTCCGGGGCGTGTTCGCGGACAAACATGAAAACACCAGGATCGGCAACGATCAGCCCGTCCGGACGAACCTTGCGCACGGTGTCGACATATTCCGGCAGCTTGTCGATATCCTTGTTGTGCGAGAACAGGTTCAGCGTCAGGTAAACGCGAACGCCATGTTCATGGGCAAAGTCGATCCCTTCGACCACATCATCAAGCGACATCTGGCTTTTGACCCGAAGCGACAGGTCCGGCGTGCCCATATAAACGGCGTCCGCACCATACAGTACGGCGACTTTCAGTTTTTCGAGCGAGCCAGCGGGCATCAGCAATTCGGAACGGCGCGATTGATTACTCATCACTTGCGGGTCTTTTCTTTGGGGTACGGGAATGCTCTCTGTCCGTCGGAATTCAATGATCCGGCGGTGAATTTGCGCGTGTCATATCACAATCGCACAACGCTTGCCGATCAAAATCGCACATTTCATGGGAATTGCAAAGCATCAGGGTTGGGGGCCCTTAGTGACGTCTAACCGCACAGGCCAGATCAAGCCCCCTGCCGGAAAGGCAGGGGGCGGGTTGACCGACAATCAGGTTTCCGCTTCGGCCGTCGCGGATTTGTCGACCTTGCGGATTTCGCCGCGTTCGATTTTGGCCCAGTACTGGTTCACTTCGCCGCGCACGACCGACATTAGCAGATATAGGCCGATGACGTTCGGGATGGCCATGGCAAAGATCATGGAATCCGAGAAGTCGATCACGGGACCGAGGCTCATGCTCGCACCCACAATGACACACAGGCAGAAGAACAGTTTGAAGATGATTTCCTTGCCTTTGCCTTCACCCACAAGATAGGTCCAGGCTTTCAGGCCGTAATAAGACCATGACAGCATGGTTGAAAAGGCAAACAGGACCACGGCAAGTGCCAGTACTAGCGGGAACCATGTAAAGGCCGATGCGAATGCCGCCGATGTCAGTTCAACACCGGTCAGGCCGGAATTGAGTTCGCCGCTGATGGTAATGACAAGGGCTGTCATGGTGCAGATCACAACAGTATCGATAAACGGTTCAAGCAGGGCGACATAACCCTCTGTCACCGGTTCCTTGGTTCGTACCGCCGAATGGGCGATGGCAGCCGAGCCGATACCGGCCTCGTTGGAAAAGGCTGCACGTTTGAAGCCCTGGATCAAGGCCCCGACAACACCACCGGCCACACCTGCCCCGGTAAAGGCCCCGACGAAAATGTCGCTAAACGCCTGACCGACCATACCGATATTGCTGATGATAATAACCAGCCCGGCGGTGACATAAATTACCGCCATGAAAGGCACGATTTTTTCGGTGACCTTGGCAATCGATTTGATGCCGCCAATGATGACCGAACCGACAATGACGGCCATGATCAGGCCGAACAGCCAGCCGCTTCCGGCAAGGAAGCTGTTTTCACCGCCGGTAACATTGACGACCTGCTGGAAGGCCTGATTGGCCTGAAACATGTTGCCGCCGCCAACAGCACCACCGATGCAGCAGATCGAAAAGAGGATGGCGAGCGCCTTGCCCAGTCCGGGTTTGCCTTTTTCCGCCAGTCCTTTGGAAAGGTAGTACATCGGCCCGCCCGATACGCGACCATCGGGATATTCATTGCGGTATTTTACCCCAAGTGTGCATTCGGTGAATTTCGATGCCATGCCCATCAAACCAGCAAGGATCATCCAGAATGTCGCCCCTGGTCCGCCGATGGAAACCGCGACAGCAACACCGGCGATGTTGCCAAGGCCGACGGTACCTGACAGAGCCGTTGCCAATGCCTGAAAATGCGAAACTTCACCCGCATCATCGGGATGTGAATAATCACCTTTCACCAATGCAATTGCATGGCCGAATTTGCGGAATTGCACGAAGCCGAAATAAAGCGTGAAAATGGCGGCGGCAATCACAAGCCAGCCGACGATGAGCGGGAAATCATTCCCTGCGATGGGTACAGAATAGAAAATTGCACCGGCAATGACGTTTGAGATCGGTGCAACGGTTTCGTTGATACGCTGGTCAAGTGACCCTTCCTGCGCCATTGCCGTAAAGGGGAAAATAGTCGCCGTTATGCCCGCGGCCCACGCCGGGAGTTTGTACTGGCAAGACATGAGAACTCTCCGATTTTGATTGTTTTATGTTTTGACTGCAAACCCGGTGGTGTTCAGGGCACCACGGTGACCGGCACGGGACTGGCCTGAACCAGTGTCAGGGCAAGGCTGCCCAGTAATCGCGCGCCAAGGGCTGTGCCGCCCTTTCGACCAAGGACGATCTGTGTGGCTTTCTTTTCCTTGGCGATCTGGCAGATCAGTTCGCCAGAATGGCCGTATCTGACCTCGTAGGTCATTGGGATTTTGCGGTCGATGAAAACACGAAGTGCCGGGGCAAGGGTGGCCTCGGCACGGGAAAGTTCTTCGGTTCGGCGTTGATGGCGTTCTTCAAGTTCCTGGGCCGACAGAAAGCTGTATGGCGACCATTCCAGAACATAAATGACATGTACCGGGCATCCTTCGGCGGCGGCCCGGTTGGCGGTAAATTGAACCGCGCGGTCTGCTGCCTCTGTCCCGTCATAGCCAATCAGGATCGGCTTCACGGATGGTGTCTGTGACATGGTGAAGTCCCTTTTTGCGATAGTTGTTCGTTGTCGGTTTTCCACTCCCGTTGCGCCGGACTTGATCCGGTCTTGCCGACATCCGCTGGTCGCTGATGCCTGTGCGACCCGGGCCAGCGGTTTGCTGCCGTTGGTTAATGATACGACTTTATGCCAGGTGGTTTTCCCTAAAGTTGATTTGATGGATGGGTAATTTCACTTATTATTTCCGTTGTAATAGGAAATTTAATTACATTAGAGGTGCCAAATGGGTGTTTTGGACAAGATTGATCTTGCGGTTCTGCGCGAAGTTGCAGTGAATGGCCGGATTACGGTTACGGATCTGGCGCATCGCGTCGGACTTTCGAAAACACCCTGTGCCCTGCGTCTGCGACGGCTGGAAGAAAGTCAGCATATCCTTGGATACCGGGCGATTCTTCATCCGGAGAAAATGGGGGCCAGCCATATTGCTTTTGTTCAGGTAATCCTGACCGATACCAAGACCGAGGCGCTTAATGCGTTCAACAAGGCCGTTCACGACGTGCCGGAAATCGAGCAATGCCACATGATCGCGGGGGCGTTTGATTACCTGATCAAGGTGCGCAGCCGTGATATTGGCGATTATCGACGTGTATTGGGTGAGAAGATTTCCGAACTGCCATATGTGTCGCACACATCGACCTTTGTCGTGATGGAAGCGGTCAAGGACAGCTATTCGCTGTAGTCTTCGGCTTTCTGGCGACGAAAGAGCAAAACAAGGGAAATGCTGGATAAAACTGCAAGTTTAACAGTCTGCATTTTTTAATCTTGACCAAATGATCAGGATTGGACATGCTATATCCGTCAGAGAGAGGCATCTGTACGTGCAATCAACCGGGAACAACCCGAACTCCATAAAAGCGCGGCAGATTGAATACTGGGAAACAGTCCGGCAATATGCCGGACGGATACGCCAAGAATGTCATTGATAGAAGACGCAGAGATGGTCGGGCCCGCCTGTCCACATACGCCATAAATCCATCCGAAGCCCTTTGCGGCTTACATGGCGGCTGGTCTTTTGAGGATGCCATTCTTGTTTTGTCTCTCGCTGACGCCAGGAGAGGACGCCTTTTTGGCAGGGAGACAAACCATGACCATCTTGCAGGGCAAGCAAGTTTCGAAATCAGGTGCGATCCAAGGCTCGGGTCATATCGGACATAATGATACCGATGACGGATTTTCCGATCTGCATCCAGCCTATTCCACATTGCAGGCCATGGCCGAAAGCAATCGCTGCCTGTATTGCTATGACGCGCCATGCGTTACGGCATGCCCGACATCAATCGATATTCCGGGCTTCATCCGCAAAATCAGCACCGGCAACCCGGACGGGGCGGCCAAAACCATCCTGTCGGCCAATATCATGGGGGGCACCTGTGCGCGTGCCTGCCCGACAGAAGTGCTGTGCGAACAAGCCTGTGTGCGCAATGTGTCCGAAGATGTCGCGGTTGAAATCGGCAGTCTGCAACGTTTTGCGGTTGATCACCTGATGGCGCGCGATGAATTGCCCCATCCGTTCAAACGGGCCCCCCTGACCGGTAAACAGATCGCGGTGGTCGGTGCCGGTCCGGCGGGGCTTTCTTGCGCGCATCGCGCGGCGATGCTGGGCCATGATGTGACGGTGTTTGAAGCCAAGGCGAAGCCGGGCGGGCTTAATGAATATGGTCTTGCGGCGTACAAAATGACCAATGATTTCGCCCAGCGCGAGGTTGAATTCCTTTTGGGCATTGGCGGCATCCGGATCGAGTATGGCAAGGCGCTTGGCCGTGACATCAGCCTTGAGGCGTTGCGCGACGGATATGATGCGGTGTTTGTTGGGGTCGGGCTTGGCGCGACCAACGAACTTGGCCTGCCGGGAGAGGCATTTGATGGTGTCGATGATGCGATTGCCTTTATCGAGCAGCTTCGTCAGACCGAGCCCAAATCTGACATGCCGGTTGGCAATAATGTGATCGTGATCGGCGGTGGCAACACTGCAGTTGATGCCGCCATTCAGGCCAAACGCCTTGGTGCTGACGAAGTCACATTGGTCTATCGCCGTGGGGCCGAACATATGTTGGCCACAGAATATGAACAGGAACTCGCCAAGATCAATGGCGTGGTCGTGCGCCACTGGGCCAAACCGGTTGCGATCAAGGCCAATGGCAAGCTGATCGGCATGGAGTTCGAGAAAACGGAACTTCGGGACGGCAAGCTTGTCGGCACCGGCGAGAAATTCGAAATCCGCGCTGACCAGATACTTAAGGCCATAGGTCAGAAAATCAAAGCAGATGACCTTGCCGGGATGGAAATTGCCGGGGGCAAGATCGTGGTCGACGAAAATTACCAGACAACCGCCTCTGGCATCTTTGCCGGTGGGGATTGCATCAAAAGTGGCGAGGACCTGACAGTTCAGTCGGTCGAAGACGGCAAACAGGCCGCGATTGCCATCGACGCGTTCCTTAAAACCGCATAAGCCAGAAAGGGAGAGAGAAAATGGCTGATCTAAGCTGCAAAATTGCCGGGATTGATTCACTCAACCCGTTCTGGCTGGCTTCCGCACCGCCGACCGACAAGAAATACAACGTTGTTCGCGCATTTCAGGCCGGATGGGGCGGGGTTGTCTGGAAGACGCTGGGGATTGATCCGCCAGTGGTTAACGTATCGTCGCGCTATGGCGCGCATCATGACCAGAACCGCCGTTTGCTGGGGATCAACAATATCGAACTGATTTCCGACCGGCCGCTTTCGGTCAACCTTCAGGAAATCCGTGAATGCCGTAAAGAATATCCCGATCATGTGATCATCGGATCGATGATGGCCCCGATTGAAGAACGGGCGTGGAAGGATTTGGCCCAGCAGATCGCCGAAAGTGGCGTGCACGGAATCGAACTTAACCTTGGTTGCCCGCACGGCATGTGCGAACGCGGCATGGGATCGGCGATCGGGCAGGTGCCCGAAATGGTCGAACAGGTCACCCGCTGGGTCAAGGATGCGGTCGATATTCCGGTCTTTACCAAGCTGACGCCAAACATCACCAATATCCTTTGGTCGGCAGAAGCTGCACTTAAAGGCGGAGCGGATGCAGTATCGCTTATTAACACCGTTAACTCGATCATTTCGGTCGATCTTGACAGCATGGTTCCCGAGCCGATGGTTGATGGCAAAGGCACCCATGGCGGTTATTGCGGATCGGCGGTAAAGCCGATTGCGCTTAACATGGTGGCCGAAATTGCTCGCACGCCGGAAACCCGCGATCTGCATATTTCCGGCATCGGTGGCATTACCACATGGAAAGACGCCGTTGAATTCATGGCACTGGGTTCAAACGCGGTGCAGGTCTGTACGGCTGCTATGATTTATGGTTTCCGGGTTGTCGATGATCTGATCGACGGCATGAGCCAGTGGATGGATGACAAGGGTTACACCAGTGTCGAACAGTTCACGCGTGCGGCCGTGCCACAGGTCGCGAACTGGAACGAGCTTAACATGAATTTCGATACCAAGGCGGTGATCAACCCCGACAATTGTATCGAATGTGGCCGTTGCCACATCGCGTGCGAGGATACATCGCATCAGGCGATTGCGATGAATGTCAAGGAAGACGGGCATCGTGAGTTTGTTGTCATCGACGAGGAATGTGTTGGTTGCAACCTTTGCTATCACATTTGTCCGGTGCCTGATTGCATCACCATGGAGCCGGTCAAAACCGACAAGCCTTACATGACCTGGCCGGAACATCCGCTTAATCCGATGCGGCAGGCTGCCGAGTAATCCCAAGCCGGAAGACAGACAAAAGGATATCTACATGACCGTTCAACCAAGTGTGCGTAATCTGTCGATCAATGGCGACCGGCTTTGGGACAGCCTGATGGAAATGGCAAAGATCGGCAAAACTGCCAAGGATGGCGTTTGCCGATTGGCGCTGACCGATCTGGATCGTGAAAGCCGAGACTTGTTCATCAAATGGTGCAAGGCCGAGAGCTGCACGATCCGCATCGACAAGATGGGCAATATCTTTGCCCGTCGTGAAGGTCGCAACCCCGATCTGCCGCCAGTGGTGATGGGAAGCCATCTGGACAGCCAGCCGACAGGGGGCAAATATGATGGTGTTTACGGTGTGCTCTCGGGGCTTGAAGTAATCCGGGCACTGAACGAAGCCAAATACGAAACCGAGGCACCGCTTGAAGTCGTTTGCTGGACCAACGAGGAAGGGTCGCGCTTTGCTCCGGCGATGGTCGCATCGGGCGTTTTTGCCAAGGTTTTCGACCTTGAATACGGTCATTCACGGGCCGATGTCGATGGCAAGACAATGGGCGAGGAATTGAAACGCATCGGCTATCTTGGCGATGACGAAGCCACGATTGACGCCCATCCGATGGGGGCCTATTTCGAGGCGCACATCGAGCAGGGCCCGATCCTTGAAGATGAAGGCAAGGATATCGGCATTGTGACCGATGCACAGGGGCAGCGCTGGTACGAAATCAAGTTCACCGGTGTCGAAGCCCATGCGGGCCCGACCCCGATGAAAACCCGCAAGGACGCTTTGCTGGGGGCTGCTCGGGTGGTTGATCTGGTCAACAGGATCGGTCTGGATCGTTCCCCACTGGCCTGTGCCACGGTTGGGATGATGCAAATCCACCCCAATTCACGCAACGTGATCCCGGGTGAGGTGTTCTTTACAGTCGATTTCCGCCATCCAGACGACGCGGTCCTGGCCGATATGGATAAGGCCCTTCGTGAAGGGGTCGAGAAGATCGCATCTGAAATTGGCCTTAAAACCGAGTTTGAGCAGATATTCTATTATGCGCCGGTTCCGTTTGACAAAACCTGTGTCGATGCGGTGCGCAACGCGGTTGAAATCGGCGGTTATTCGGCGCGCGAAATCGTGTCGGGTGCCGGTCATGATGCCTGCTATCTGGCGCAAGTGACCCCGACCGCGATGATCTTTATCCCGTGTGTCGATGGTATTTCGCATAACGAGATCGAGGAAGTTCACAAGCACTGGTCAGATGCGGGAGGGCAGGTTTTGCTGCATGCCGTGCTGGCCAAAGCCGATGAGACGGTCATGAAACAATCAGTTTAGGCCGAGATAAACTGCCTCCCATGGATACTCCAGACTGAACCGGCCCTTGTGCCGGTCTTTTTTTCAGTTGCTGTTGGAAGAGGGCAGATGGAGTTGAACCCATTGGGCCAACTGGCCGTTTTCGTCCAGCTCGCCGATAAGGTTGTTCAGGGTAACCGTATCGGCAAGACAGGGACTATTACGCGAAAATATCAGATAAACCTTGTTGACTGCAAGCGGTGGTTCAACCGGCAGAACAATGCCGTCGAGCTTGTCATTAAGAATATTCGCCATGCCGTCATAACGGCCCAGCATAACGTAATCGACCCGACCGTTTAAAAGCACATCGAAAATCCGGTCTCCGGTCGGAGAATAAACCATATCCAGCCATTGTTTGGCAAAACGGTCAATTTCATCGCCATAGCTGCCACCCTGCGGGCGGGCGCCGCGATGCCCCATCAGGTCCGAGATGCCCGATACCCTGAACGGGAAGTCCCGATGCTGGAAAATCATCACATCGTCATTGGCGAACGGCACCGAGTATATGAATTCAAGATTGCGCTGATCGGTGAAATAGGCACCTGCTATCACGTCTATCTGGCCGGTTTCCAGCATCCGTAATGATCTGGTCCAGGGAATTTCGAGATGGATATCGGTTTCCAGCCCCCAATTTTTTGCGTAGTGGCGCAATACTTCGATCGCAACTCCCTGCGGCATGCCATTTTCATCGACATAGGAAACCGGCTCCCAGCCATTTGCACCGCCAACGATTAGCTTGTCGCATGCTCGATTGACGGAAGGTTTCCAGATAAGGTCATGCGCAAGGGCATTGTTACTTGTAAAAAGCAACAGGCTTGGTACCAAAGAAATCAACAGTCCGGCAAAGATGTGCCGTAGACGATGTATGCAGGGCATTCAGAACCGCCATCACCCGGATTAAGGACTGTGTATTTCAGGTTTGGTGTGATGGGGAAAGTTACAACTATACAGAAGTGTTGTGCTGGATGCCGCAAGTGGCTTTATGATAGGCCAACGCCCTTCAGAATAATGCGCACGACATTTTCCTTGGCCTCTGCGAACTGGGTATCCGATAGCGGTTGATCGTTGTTGAAGATTTCAATCTGGCGGGCAAAATCGGCGTAATGCTGGGTCGTGGCGAAGATCATATACATCAGCGAGTAGGGCTCGACCTTGTCCATCTTGCCCTCGGTGATCCAGCGATTGATCACCACTACGCGGCTATCAAGCCAGTTTTTGACCGTGGTTGAAATGTAATCGGATGAAAACTTTGCCCCACGGATGATTTCATGTGCCCAGACGCGTGAACCATGCGGGCGGGCACGCGACAGATCCATCTTGGCCTCGATATAGCCACGCAGGATTTCGGCCGGATCGGAACTGTTTTCAAATGTCATCGCCGCTTCAAGCCAGTGATCGCAAATGTCTTCCATGATGCGGCGATAAAGGGCTTCTTTGGTGCTGAAATAGTAATGCACATTGGCCTTGGGCACATTGGCAATTTCGGCAATCCGCGCGGTGGTTGCACCCTTGAAGCCGTAATCGGCAAAAACCAGTTCGGCAGCGGCGAGAATTTGCTCTTCGTTTTCCTGACGAATGGCGGCCTTGTGTGCACCGTTCAGTCCGGATTTGATTGCAGTCATCGACGTTCCCCGAAATTGCGTCATTTATCTTGACCGTTTGGTCAGGTTAAAATAATCTCTACTTTAGATACTAAAAAGCAAGCTTAAAATACGCGCCGAACCAGCCGGGTATGTCCAAAATTTTGAACAACACTGGTGAAAGATAAACAGAAATTCGGTGCCGTAAACAAAAATCAGGGTCGCTGAAATGGCATTTGGCAGTCGAAAATTCGAAACCAGTTCCCGGTGACTTTAAAGCGCTAGTGCATGGGAGATTCCCGTGCTAACGATTTTTTCTGCACCCTTATCAGGTGTAGTCCAAACTGCCCTATGTGCGACATATCGCTCAGTCGAGGCGGTCTGGCTATTTAATAAAGTCGGACATTGATTTGGCCCGCCAAAACGATGTCAGGGAAGCACAAGAAAGGTACGGGAGACCTTTTTATGACAGCCACCACGAAAATCAGCCGACCGAACGATCTTTCGGCATTCTGGATGCCGTTTACGGCGAACCGCCAGTTCAAGCAGGCCCCACGCATGCTTGTCAGCGCGGAAGGCATGTATTACCAGACCGATGACAACCGCCAGATTCTGGACGGTACTGCAGGGCTTTGGTGCTGCAACGCTGGTCACAAGCGCCCCAAGATCGTCGAGGCGGTCAAGGCACAGATGGACGAACTGGATTATGCCCCGGCATTCCAGATGGGGCATCCCAAGGCGTTCGAGCTTGCCAGCCGTCTGGCGCAGCTTATGCCGGGCGATCTGAACCATGTTTTTTATACCAATTCCGGATCTGAATCGGTTGAAACCGCGCTTAAGATCGCGATTGCCTATCACCGGGCACGAGGGGATGGGCAGCGGACCCGATTGATTGGTCGCGAGCGCGGCTATCACGGTGTCAATTTCGGCGGTATTTCGGTCGGTGGTATTTCTGGTAACCGCAAAACCTTTGGCCAGATGTTGGGCGGGGTTGACCATATCCGTCATACCTATCTGCCTGATGAAAACGGTGTTACCCGCGGCATGCCGGAACACGGTGCGTTTCTGGCCGATGATCTGGAACGCATTTGCGCGCTGCATGATCCGTCAACCATCGCGGCTGTTATTGTTGAGCCGGTCGCAGGGTCGACCGGTGTTCTGATCCCGCCAAAGGGCTATCTGGAACGCCTGCGCGAGATATGCACCAAACATGGCATTCTTCTGATCTTTGATGAAGTCATTACCGGTTTCGGTCGCCTTGGCGCTCCGTTTGCGGTGGATTATTTTGGTGTTCAGCCGGACATGGTAACGACGGCAAAGGGGCTTACCAACGGCACGATCCCCATGGGAGCGGTTTTCGCCACTGACGACATCCATGACACGTTCATGACCGGTCCGGAAAACATGATCGAGCTGTTCCATGGCTACACCTATTCGGGCAACCCGGTTGCCTGTGCGGCGGGCCTCGCGACGCTTGAAACCTATGAGGAAGAAGGCCTTTACACCAAGGGGCAGGAACTTGGCCAATATTGGGAAGATGCGGTTCACAGCCTGATTGATCTGCCGAAGGTCAAGGATATCCGTAATCTTGGTCTGATCGGTGCGGTCGAACTTGAAAGCATCGAAGGCTTCCCGACCAAGCGGGCCTTTAGTGCATTCCTCAAGGCGTTCGAGAAGGGCATCCTGATCCGCACCACGGGCGATATCATTGCGCTTTCACCGCCGCTGATTATTGAAAAATCTCATATCGATCAGCTGTTTGGCACGCTGCGCGAAGTGTTGAAGGAAATTGACTAAGAACTGGTTTCAGCCCTGTCCCATTGCGGGCAGGGTGGGCGAAAGCTCTTGGGAAACGTTACGTTTCACGATTTTCCGGTTTGCGTCCCATCATGGGAATTGGGGGCGCAGACCGGACCAAGCCACAAGATCGGCAAAAGCCGGCACATGGCATATATCAGATCAAGGAGGTATCTCGGATGTCTATGCTGAGAGGCGGACTGATTCAGATGAGCCTTAAAGGTTCGACCGAACAGTCGCCGGACGAAATTCGTCAGGCCATGATCGACGCGCATCTGCCCTATATCGAAGAGGCAGGGCGGCAGGGCGTGCAGGTTTTGTGTTTTCAGGAAGTGTTTACGCAGCCCTATTTCTGCCCCAGCCAGGACAGGAAATGGTATGACGCGGCCGAAGAAATCCCGAACGGCCCGACCACACAATTGATGTGCGAACTGGCCAAAAAACACAAGATGGTCATCGTCGTTCCGATCTATGAGCAGGAAATTACCGGTGTGTATTATAACGCCGCTGCCGTGATTGATGCCGACGGGACCTATCTTGGCAAATATCGCAAAACCCATATCCCGCAGGTTGCCGGTTTCTGGGAAAAGTTCTTTTTTAAACCCGGCGTTTCGGACTGGCCGGTGTTTGATACCCAGTATTGCAAGCTTGGTGTTTATATCTGCTATGACCGGCATTTTCCCGAAGGCTGGCGTGCACTGGCGCTTAATGGTGCGGAATATATCGTCAACCCATCGGCAACGGTGGCCGGGCTTTCGGAACATCTGTGGAAGCTGGAACAACCTGCATCGGCAGTTGCCAACGGATGTTATATCGGGGCAATCAATCGTGTTGGCCGCGAAATGCCTTGGGATATCGGTGAGTTTTATGGCCAAAGCTATTTCGTCAATCCGCGTGGCATGATCGAGAAGGAAGCATCGCGCGATCGGGACGAACTGATCGTGCATGACATGGATATGTCCATGGTACGTGAAGTCCGGAACACATGGCAGTTTTTCCGGGACCGTCGGCCTTCGACTTATACCCGCCTGACCGACGGCAACTGAGATTTTAACGGCGAACGGAGCATGTGCTCCGCTCGTCGTTTTGCTTTGACCGACATTTTATATTCCGGCACCAAATGACCGGGCAAAAGACAAGTCGGCAAAGTTCAGGGCAACGACCCTGAGGGAGGCTTTAGAGAGACATTCGATCAGGGGATACCCCATGACGTTAAAAGCAGTCGTCAATAATGTGGCGCAAATGCCTGCATCCGCCGACGCAGTTGTTGATATTCAAAAACTGTCGTTGACTTTCCAAACCGCTGACGGGCCGGTTTATGCCCTGTCCGACGTTGATCTGACGATTGAACGTGGCGATTTCGTTTCCTTTATCGGCCCGTCGGGCTGCGGCAAAACCACGCTGTTACGCGTGATTGCCGATCTGGAAAAGGCCACGGGTGGCGATATATCGATCAACGGTGTTTCGCCGCAGGAAGCGCGTGAAAACCGTGCCTATGGCTATGTGTTTCAGGCCCCGGCATTGCTGCCGTGGCGTTCGATTGAACGCAATGTGACCCTGCCGCTGGAAATCATGGAAATTCCTCGCGAAGAACGCATTAAACGGGGGCATGAGGCTCTTAAACTTGTTGAGCTGAACGGGTTTGAAAAGAAATTCCCGTGGCAGCTTTCAGGTGGGATGCAACAACGCGCATCGATTGCGCGTGCGCTTAGCTTTGATGCCGATCTGCTTCTGATGGATGAACCGTTCGGGGCTCTCGATGAAATTGTCCGTGACCATTTGAATGAACAGCTTCTGAAATTGTGGGCCCGGACCAACAAGACGGTGGCCTTTGTCACCCATTCGATCCCCGAGGCAGTTTACCTGTCGACCAAGATCGTTGTGATGTCGCCAAGGCCGGGCCGGATCATTGATGTGATCAAAACCGATTTCCCAAAGGATCGCGGTCTTGATATCCGCGAAACGCCAGAATTCTTGGAAGTGGCCCATCGTGTACGTGAAGGGCTGCGGGCAGGGCATAGCTATGACGAGTAATGCCGCAACGATGAATGGGGCGATGGGCGGTGCGTCGCTTTGGTCGCGTTTGATGTCCGGGCAGGCAGGCCCGGTGACGGTGGTGCTGATTGCGCTGTTTGTGATCTGGTATGTTGGGGCGGTGTTTATGAACGCCCCGACCCAGATTGATCGCTATAACCGCGCCGGCGAAACCTGGACAACGACGCGTTTGATCGAAGATACGCTGGCACAGGAACGGCCGATCCTTCCGGCCCCGCATCAGGTCGCGCAGGAAATGTATAAAACCATTTTTGCGACTTCGATCACGTCCAAACGGTCGCTGGTTTACCACACATGGGTGACGCTTTCATCGACCCTGCTGGGGTTTGTGATCGGTACAGCACTTGGCATTTTGCTGGCGGTCGGGATCGTTCATGTGGTGACACTTGAAAAAAGCCTGATGCCGTGGGTGATTTCATCCCAGACCATTCCGATCCTTGCGATCGCTCCGATGATTGTCGTTGTGCTGGGCGCGATTGGACTTAAGGGACTGGTGCCAAAGGCGATCATTTCAACCTATTTGTGTTTCTTCCCGGTGACGATCAGCATGGTCAAGGGCCTGCGTTCGCCACAGGTGATCCAGCTTGATCTGATGCGGACCTATAACGCATCGAAATGGCAGACTTTCTGGTCGCTTCGCCTGCCATCGGCGATGCCTTATCTGTTTGCCAGCCTGAAGGTTGCGATTGCGATCAGTCTGGTGGGGGCAATTGTCGGTGAATTGCCGACGGGGGCGCAGGCTGGGTTGGGCGCGCGTCTTCTGGCCGGGTCTTATTACGGGCAAACCATCCAGATCTGGTCGGCATTGCTGACCGCGGCTTTTGTTGCCGCGATCATGGTGGTGATGGTTGGATGGTGTGAACGCCGTGTACTTGCCAGAATGGGAGTACGCGGATGACCAAGATCAAACTTGATAAATTCTGTCTGGTTGCGGCGATTGCGGCATTGCTGGCTTTGATCTTCCCGTTAACCGGAATTGATCCCGACAGCGGAAAACAGATCGCCTTTGTCAGCGACATCCCCGGAATTGCCGTTGCAATGGCGTTGTCTGTGATCACCGGTGCCGCTTTTACGTGGCTTGGTGTCGGGCGTATTCAGTATGCGGCAATCATTCTGGCGGTGGCGGTGTTTGGTTGCTGGCAGGCGGTTGGGGCCCTTTACAATCATGGGATTGCCGGACATGCGGCAACCGGTTTCTGGCTGTTCATCCTGTCGCTTTGGGCATTTGTCTGGCGGGGGATCGATGTTGTTGCACGCTACCGCAGCCTTGAAACTGCCAAACAGCAATCAGCCAATATTCTGGTGCCAATCGCGTTTGGTATCTGGTTGCTGTTTCTTTGGGAGGTGATCGTGGCGGGCTTTGGCGTGCCGCAGGTTTTGCTTCCTGCGCCAAGTGCCATCGGGCTTCGTTTCATCAGTTCGACCGACATTCTGGCAGCAGATTTCCATCAGACCTTCATCAAGGCCGTGATCAGCGGCTATGTGATCGGTTGCGGCAGTGCCTTTATCGTGGCGATTGCGGTGGATCGGGTGCCGTTCCTGAAACGGGGGCTTTTGCCGCTGGGCAATATGGTGTCTGCCCTGCCGATCATCGGTGTGGCACCGATCATGGTGATGTGGTTCGGGTTTGACTGGCAATCCAAGGCGGCAGTGATCGTGATCATGACGTTTTTCCCGATGCTGGTGAATACCGTGACCGGGTTGAATGCTGCAGGCGCGCTTGAGAAGGACCTGATGGCGACTTATGCGTCCGGTTACTGGTCGACCCTGTTTCGGTTGCGGCTACCAGCCGCAATGCCGTTTGTCTTTAATGCACTTAAAATCAACTCCACGCTGGCGCTGATTGGCGCCATCGTTGCCGAATTTTTCGGCACCCCGATTGTGGGCATGGGATTCCGGATATCGACAGAAGTCGGGCGGATGAATGTCGATATGGTCTGGGCGGAAATTGCATTGGCGGCCCTAGCGGGGACCGCCTTTTACGGAGCTGTGGCCTACGTCGAAAGAAAGGCGACGTCATGGCATCCGTCATTTCGGGTACGCCGCCATTAAAGGCATCAAAAGACGGCCCGTCGGGAGGACTTGACAATAACCTGAGGAGACATCGACGAATGAAGAAAATATTTGCGACTGCGTTAGGGTTAAGTGTCGGTATGGCATCGTTTTCGGCGATGGCAGCGGACGAAGTCACCCTGCAGCTTAAATGGGTAACCCAGGCACAGTTCGCCGGTTACTATGTGGCGCAGGACAAGGGGTTCTATGAAGAAGCCGGTCTTGACGTCACGATCAATCCGGGCGGCCCGGACATTGCCCCGCCACAGGTTATTGCCGGTGGTGGTGCCGATGTGATTGTCGACTGGATGCCATCCGCACTGGCATCGCGAGAAAAGGGTGTTGCGCTGGTAAACATTGCGCAGCCCTTTGCCAAGTCGGGCATGATGCTGACCTGCCTTAAGGAAACCGGGGTTGAAAGCCCGGATGATTTCCCGGGCCGGACGCTTGGCGTCTGGTTCTTTGGCAACGAATATCCTTTCCTGAGCTGGATGTCGAAGCTTGGCATTCCGACCGATGGCAGCGAAAAGGGTGTTACGGTTCTGAAACAGGGCTTTAACGTTGATCCGCTGTTGCAAAAGCAGGCCGATTGCATTTCAACAATGACCTATAACGAATACTGGCAGGTCATTGATGCCGGTATCACCGAAGATCAGCTTAAGGTCTTCAAATACGAAGATCAGGGTGTCGCGACGCTTGAAGACGGCCTTTATGTTCTTGAAGACAATCTGAAAGACGAGGCATTTGTCGAGAAGATGGGCCGCTTTGTTGCTGCGAGCATGAAAGGCTGGCAGTGGGCAAAGGAAAACCCGGAAGACGCCGCAATGATCGTTCTGGATAACGACGCAACCGGTGCCCAGACAGAAAAGCATCAGATCCGCATGATGCAGGAAATCGCCAAGCTGCTGGATGACGACGGAAAGCTTGACGAAGCGGCCTATCAGCGCACCGTCGATAGCCTTCTGTCGGGCGGTTCCGACCCGGTTATCACCAAAAAGCCGGAGGGTGCCTGGACCCACGCCGTTACCGACAAGGCGTCGATGTAACGATCCGATCCTGTCACCCAGCAGGTGTAACTGACCTGCCGGGTGACAAGCCATCTGACGAAACTGAAAACGGGCAGGGATGCCGGGGCTTTCCCGCAATTTTCCGGGCCTTACGACAGACTGACAGACAAGGAGCCACCCATGTCCATGGTTATTCGTGGCGGAACAATCGTTACCGCCGATCTGACATACAAATCCGATATCCTGATTGAAGATGGCAAGATCGCCGCGATCGGTCAGAACCTGACCGGGGACAAGGTTGTTGATGCCGACGGCTGCTATGTCATGCCCGGCGGGATTGACCCGCACACCCATCTTGAAATGCCCTTTATGGGCACTTATTCCGAAGACGATTTTGAAAGTGGCACCAAGGCGGCGGTTGCCGGTGGCACAACCATGGTTGTTGATTTCTGCCTGCCGGCACCCAATCAGTCGCTGCTTGAAGCGCTTCAGGCGTGGGACAACAAATCGACCAAGGCGGTTTGCGATTATTCTTTCCACATGGCGATCACATGGTGGGGCGAGCAGGTCTTTGACGAGATGAAAATCGTTGTCGAAGAAAAGGGGATCAACACCTTCAAGCATTTCATGGCCTATAAGGGCGCTTTGATGGTCGATGATGATGAAATGTTTGCATCTTTCTCGCGCTGCTCGGAACTCGGCGCGATGCCGCTGGTGCATGCCGAAAACGGCGATGTGGTCGCGACCCTTCAGCAACGTCTGCTTGAAGCGGGTAATAACGGGCCCGAAGCGCACGCCTATTCCCGGCCTGTCGATGTCGAAGGTGAGGCGTGCAACCGTGCGATCATGATTGCTGATATGGCCAATGTGCCGCTTTATATCGTGCATGTGTCCTGTGAACCGGCGCACGAAGCCATTCGTCGCGCGCGAGCCAATGGCAAACGCGTGTTTGGTGAACCGCTGATCCAGCATCTGATTCTGGATGAAAGTGAATATGCGAACGCGGACTGGGATCACGCGGCCCGTCGCGTCATGTCCCCGCCTTTCCGCAGCAAACTGCATCAGGATGGTCTTTGGAACGGTCTGGCATCCGGTAGCCTGCAGGTCGTTGCGACCGACCATTGTGCCTTTACGACAAAGCAGAAACGTATGGGCGTTGGTGATTTTACCAAAATCCCGAACGGGACTGGTGGTCTTGAAGACCGCATGCCATTGCTGTGGACCTATGGCGTGAATACCGGTCGTCTGACGATGAATGAATTCGTGGCAGTGACTTCGACCAATATCGCCAAAATCCTGAATGTCTATCCGCGCAAAGGGGCAATCCTTGTGGGCGCTGATGCGGACCTTGTCGTCTGGGATCCGAAGGCATCGAAAACCATTACTGCCAAACATCAGCAGTCTGCCATCGATTACAACGTGTTCGAAGGACATGAAGTCACCGGTCTGCCGCGCTACACCATAAGCCGGGGCCGGATTGCCGCCGAGGAGGGCGTTGTCGTTGGCAAATGCGGTGATGGGGAGTTCGTCCCGCGTGAACCGTATCCGGCGGTTAACAAGGCGCTGTCAAAATGGAAGGAACTCACGTCTCCGCGCAAGGTGGAACGCAGCGGAATTCCAGCGGGCGTGTGATTTGATCCGCACTCAAGGGGATTTGGAAAGCGGGCGGCTTGAGGGCCGCCCGCTTTATTCAGGCAGGTTGGAAAAGCTTTAGCCCGATGATTCCCACAAGGATAAGGCCAATGGACATGATCCTTGCAAAGCTAAGGGCTTCGCCAAGGACGATTATGCCAAATATCACCGCGCCAACCGCACCGATCCCGGTCCATATCGCGTAAGCGGTGCCAAGCGGAATGCTGCGCATGGCAAAGGTCAGAAGCCAAAAGCTTCCGGCCATGGTAATCAGGGTGAAAATTGTCGGAACGGGTCTGGTAAAACCATCGGAATATTTAAGACCAGCAGCCCAACAGACTTCGAGAATTCCGGCCAAAAGCAATGCAATCCAAGCCATAACGGCCTCCTTGTTCAAAGGGGCCGTCCCCGGTCGTCATCATCAGGCGTATTCGGTCGTCCGATCGCGTGACAGCAAGCTGTCATTGTCTTTGACCCGAATATAAAGGCAAAATACTCCCACGGCAAATGCCCCGTGGGCAATGCTGCCATGTCACCCTGATCAGAATAAACGGACGTAATCCCGCCGATGCCAGCCAAAGCAAACAGCATATCCAATGACCCGAGAGTCGCCGGATTGATCTTGGCCGGGGGCGAGGGGCGACGTATGGGCGGGAACAAGCCGTTTCGGGAACTGGCAGGCAAGCCATTGATTGCGCATGCGATCAGGGCAGCCGCCCTGCAATGCAACCATCTGATGATTTCAAGTAACCAAGACGCATCGTTGTTTGGAGCATTTAATTTGCCGGTCATCCCGGACAAACCCGAACCGGGGCACGGGCCGTTGGGCGGTATTCTGGGGGGATTGTCGGCATTGCCCGATGATATCGACTGGCTGGTCTCGTTCCCGGTCGACTGCCCGATTGTGCCCAACGATATGGCCCTGCAATTGATCGAGGCTGCGACAGATACGGGAAAAAAAGCAGCCTTTGCCAGTCATGCCGGGCGGCACCATTATCTGTCGGCCGTTTGGCATCGCGATACGGGCGAGATCATTATGCGTCAATTGGCGGCAGATGACCGCCGTGTTGGCGGGGCCTTGCTCGTTGCCAATGCTGTTGTCGTCGATTTCCCGGTTGGACCGAGTCAAAGCACGCCCTTTATCAATATCAATACACCAACCGACCTGAATGCGATGGATGCCGTTCTGGCAAGCCTGATCAATCTGTCTGATCGATAATCAGCGAACGGCACAGGGGCGCCAAGGCTTCCAAGCTTTGTAATCGGCAAAGAAGTCAGACAGGAACTGGTCGACATTGGCCCGGTTTTGAGCGCGTGCGGCGGGTTTAAGGTCCTCGTCATATTTCGCGCAGGTCCGCTCGACCGCCATGCCGATTTCTTTCCAATCGACATTGGCCGCATGGCCGGGCAGGCCGGATGCGATTGCACACCAGCCGACAGCCCCGACGCGGTCATCCTTTTCGCGCGAAATTTCGGCAAGATAGGCGGCAGCGCGCAGTTCGCCTTTTTCAGCCGCGGCGGAAAGATAGCTGATGCGGTCCTCGTCGTTTTCGGCAAAGCGGGTGGCAAGCAGGGTTGCCGCCCGCGGGTCTCCTTCGTTCCAGGCATCCGCCAAAAGTTCTTTTGCATGCGCCTTGTCGCCTTGGTCAATCGCATCAAGGGCAAGCCACAGCATGGCCTGTGTCTGTTTTTGTTCGGCGGCGGTCATGTAAAGCGACTTGATGTTTTCCTTATCACCATTCGTTGCTTCCAACCGGCGGGCAAGAACCATGCTGGCGTCGGGTTGGGCGTTATTGGCGGCGGATTCCATCATGGCCCAGCCCGCAGTCTGATCGGTTGGCACACCGATGCCGTTGATCATCTGGCAGGACAGCAGATATTGCGCGGTGGCATTGCCTTGTTCGGCAAGCGGCGCAAAGGTTTTGGCCGAGGATTCGAAATTGCCGTGACGATAGGAATTCACCCCTTCATCAAGCGGGGAAGCGGCAGGTGCCGTCGCCATCAGGCACAGTGTGACGCCTGCCGTGACGGCCGAGAATTTCAGGATATGCGCGATCGAATTTTTCATGCTGTTTCCTGTGTATCGTTTTTTGTTGGTTAATGAAACCGGACGAAAAAATTCCGGGACCCGACCGTGACGTTCGGGGGAAGGGCATCCTTATCGGGCCCCGGATAGGTGCGCTCACGGGAGGGAGGCTTCATTGATGGTTTCATTGCCTTGCTGTCGTGTTGCTGCCGTTTGCTCGGACCGGATGGAGTCAAGGAAGTCGCGCACGCGTTTCCCGAGGTCGTCCGATTGATGACGCAGGCGATCTGTTGCCTGACGCAGGCCATCGACGGCCTGCAGATTGTCGCCTGCGGCGGTGCTGACCTGTGCAATCGTTTCATTCATTTCGCTGGCGGCGGTGGCGGATTGTTCGACGTTGCTGGCGATTTCGGCGACAAATTCCTGCTGTTCGTCGACGGCCGCCGACATTTCGCCGACCGTTTCGTGAATGCCGGTGATGCTGTCGCGGATGGTGGCGATGGCCTGTACCGCGACACCGGTTGTTGTCTGGATACCGGTGATGCGCTGGGCAATCCGGTCGGTTGCCGTGCCGGTCTGATTGGCAAGGTTTTTGACCTCTTGTGCGACGACTGCAAAGCCTTTGCCCGCGTCGCCTGCACGGGCGGCCTCGATTGTTGCATTCAGGGCCAAAAGGTTGGTTTGGGCGGCGATATCCTGGATAAGGTTAAGGATTTCACCGATTTCTTGGGCACCGGTTTCAAGTTCGTGCATGGTGTCGCTGGTTTGACGGGCAGCATCGACTGCGTTGGTCGCGGCATTCACCGACTGCTGGGCACGAAGGCCGGTATCACGCACGCGTTCGGACAGCGATTGCGCCGCGTCGGAAACGGACGCCATATTGATCGATATTTCCTCGGACGCACCGGCAACGCCGGTGGCATTGCTGGATGCGATTTCTGCCTGTTCACGCACCTGATTGGATGTTGTCTGGATGTTTTCGGCTTCGCGTGACACATCCTTTGCGACCTGCATCACCGATGCCTCGAACGCGTCGGCCAGTTCCAGCATGGCGCGGCGACGTTCGGTTTCGGCGATTTCGCGTTCGCGGGCGACATTTTCCTCGGCCCGCTGGGCGGCAAGGCTTGTTTCTCGGAACTGGCCGAGAATTTCGGCCATGCGACCGATTTCATCGCGACCGGTATCGCGAACCTCGGTCGAAAGATCGCCATTCGCTACTCGGCGCATGCCGTCAATTACGCGGAGCAGGCGTTTGATCAGGTTACCCCGGACATAGAAAATAAGGATCAACAGAGAAATCACCAGTACCGCAATACCGATCAGGGCAATCACCTGCTGATCGCGAACCACCTGCGACAGGGCGTTGGCAGCACTGTTATCGACCTCAAGACGTTTGGCATCGACCAGTTGTTCGATGGATGCGCTCAGCGCTTCGGCGCTGGTCAGGGTGGCGTCAAGGGTTTGCTCGGTTTTGTACTGATTATCCCATTCGGTTTCACGCAGATCAAAAACGCTGTCTTTGCCAGCACCATAAACCATCAATGCCTCGGCCAGTTTTTTGATCTGGGTGCCATCATTGTTATCGGGCAGTTTTTCCAGTGCGTCCGAAATTCGAAGTTCCGCCCAGCTCCACTGATTGCGGACTTCGTCCATGGCATCGCCTTCTGGCACGGCGATGGCTGCGGTCAGCATGCCGAATGCAAGGTTCACATTGGCGCGGATTTCCGAAATTAGCTGGGAAAATTTGATGGTTTCTTCAAGTTCGCCCGCTGCATCGCTATTGCCCCCGGCAATACGCGATATGCCGCGCGATACATCGATATCGACAACCTCGACCAGCGGATTGATGAATTCCGAAAGGTCGCTATAGGCAAAGACCATATCAAGAGTCAGATCACCACGCTGCCTTTCAAGTTCAAGCCGCTGCATGGTCAATTCATGAAGCGTATTACGGCGGGCAACAATATCGTCAAGCTGCGCGGTCAGGGTTTCAATCGCATCGACGGTAACGGTTTGTGTCGGCTCCCCGATCTGCTCCTGCGCTTGATCAGGATTCTGATTTGGTATTTCGGTGTTACCTGCATTTGCGTCAGTTTCGGCATCCGCCGCAGCGACGGGCAGCATCAGGGGTTCCGGATTGGTTACGGCAATTTCGTCAAGGCGGGTGCGGGCATCACTGATCAGGGCATCAAGGCGTGCCTCGGTTTCAGCCAGTTCATCGGCATTGCGGGATGTGGCCAGAACCGGTGCCTGAGCCGCCAGTCCAACACCATCCATGGCAAGTTCCATCTGCCGGATGATTGAAGGCAGGCTGTCGGTGGTGATGTCGGCGACAAGCGCGCGACTGTTGCCAAACGAGATCCAGGAAACCACCGATGAAATACCGGCCAGTACCAGAATCAGGGCAAAAGAAGCCATGAGCCGACCTTGAATGCCAAGGCCAGCGCGACGTTTTTCAATCGCGGTATTCACTGTTTCCTCCCTGTCTTGCCCGCCATGAGCCAGACATTCCCCTTACGGGGTCTTGCATCCGGTTTGCCAGATGTCCCGGGTTTTTATCGATCCATAAAGCTGGATCGTGCTTTGAAATCGATATGAACAAATAAGTTGTCGGAAAAATCGGCGGGACGGCCGGGGATGATAGATCATCCCCGGCACCCCCAGTTGTGTGGCCAAGATTATTTCTGGGCCGCACTCCATTCCGCGATCAGATCGTCGTATTTGACGGTCTCACCCTGCGGTTTTTCGTTATCAAGCTTCGGCTTCGGAGCACCGGGCTGGTCGAACCAGTACTGTGCATCCTGTTCCTCGTTCAGTTTCGGTGCGCATTCGCCACCGATGCCTGCGCGTTCAAGACGTTCCAGAACGCGGTCCATTGCCGTTGCAAGGTTATCCATGGCTTCCTGCGGGGTCCGTTCGCCGGTTACAGCTTCGGCAACGTTCTGCCACCAGAGCTGAGCCAGTTTCGGGTAATCCGGAACGTTGGTACCGGTCGGAGACCACTGGACGCGGGCCGGGGAACGATAGAATTCAACCAGACCGCCCCAGTTCGGTGCGATGTCACTCATGGCCTGGGTATCCAGGTCAGACTGACGGATCGGGGTCAGGCCGGTCAGGGTCTTTTTCAGCGAGGTTGTTTTCGAGGTCACGAACTGTGCGTACAGCCATGCTGCCTGACGGCGTTCCGGCGGGGTGGACTTCATGAGAGTCCAGGAGCCCACGTCCTGATAGCCAAGCTTCATGCCTTCTTCCCAGTACGGGCCGTGCGGCGAAGGTGCCATACGCCATTTCGGCGTGCCATCTTCGTTCACAACCGGGGTGCCTTTTTTCGCCATGTCGGCGGTGAAGGCGGTGTACCAGAAGATCTGCTGGGCGATCTGGCCCTGTGCCGGAACCGGGCCGGCTTCGCCAAAGGTCATGCCGGCTGCTTCTGGCGGGGCATAGGCTTTGAGCCAGTCGATGTATTTGGTCAGGGCGTAAACAGCGGCCGGGCCGTTTGCCGCACCACCACGGGTCACGCTGGAACCTGCAGGTGCGCAGCCTTCAACGCGAATACCCCATTCATCAACCGGAAGACCGTTCGGGATGCCCTTGTCACCAGCGCCAGCCATCGAAAGCCACGCGTCAGTGAAGCGCCAACCTAGGGATGGGTCTTTTTTGCCGTAGTCCATGTGACCATAGACTTTTTTACCGTCGATTTCTTTCACGTCATTGGTGAAGAATTCGGCGATGTCTTCGTATGCCGACCAGTTGACCGGAACACCCAGATCATAGCCGTATTTGTCCTTGAACTGCTTCTGCAGGTCTTCACGCTGGAACCAGTCATAACGGAACCAGTAAAGGTTCGCGAACTGCTGGTCGGGAAGCTGATAAAGTTTGCCATCCGGACCGGTGGTGAAGGACAGGCCGATGAAGTCTTCAAGGTCGAGTGTCGGCGAGGTAACGTCCTTGCCTTCGCCGGCCATGAAGTCGGTCAGCGGAACGACCGCATCGTAACGCGAATGCGTGCCGATCAGGTCGGAGTCATTGATGTAGGCGTCATAAATATTACGACCGGACTGCATTTGGGTCTGCAGTTTTTCGATCACGTCGCCTTCACCGATCAGGTCATGGGTCAGCTTGATCCCGGTGATTTCCGAGAAGGCTTTGGCCAGAACCTTTGATTCATATTCGTGCGTGGTGATGGTTTCGGACACCACGTTGATTTCCATGCCGCGGAACGGCTCGGCTGCCTTGATGAACCATTCGAGTTCGGCCATCTGGGCATCTTTATCAAGGCTCGACGGCTGGAATTCGCTATCGATCCATTTTTTTGCCGCGTCGGTGTACTGGTCTGCTGCTGCCGGATTGGCAAAGACTGCAAGACCGAGTGCGACCGCAACTGCACTGCCTTTAATAATGGCAGAGGAGCCTTTGGCTTTGACGATCATGTCGTTCCTCCCTGGTTGTCTTCCATTGCACTTCCGGAAAAATCCGGTTCACCAGCGATGGGGGAAGACAGTACCCGTCGTGGTGAATGACGACAGGAACGGCACCGTTGCAGGACACGGTACCGTTCCGGATTATTCAGCCCCAGCGCATCACGATGATGAGCCAGAAAAGGGCAACGATTGATGCGATCCAGATGGCGGCATCGCTAAATGCCATAAAACCAAGATGGATATAGGCCGCACCAAGCAAACCGATGAAAAGGCGATCCCCGCGGGTTGTCGTCAGGGGTAAAAAGCCCCGGCGTGGAACAGTCGGCGAGACTGCCTGCCATATTCCCATTCCGATCAGCATCAGGATGATGCAAGAAAAGAACACGGCGGTAATCGGGGTCCAGGCCATCCAAGTCATTGTTTTATTCCTTCCTGTTTTCCGATTACACGCGACCCATCGCGAAGCCCTTGGCGATGTAGTTGCGAACGAACCAGATCACCAACGCGCCAGGCACGATTGTCAGAACACCCGCAGCCGCCAGAACACCCCAATCAAGCCCCGATGCCGAAACGGTACGGGTCATGGTGGCCACGATCGGTTTGGCATCGACCGACGTCAGTGTGCGTGCCAGCAACAGTTCAACCCAACTGAACATAAAGCAGAAGAAGGCCGTCACACCGATGCCCGAACGGATCAGCGGAATGAATATCGTGGTGAAGAAGCGCGGGAAGGAATAACCGTCGATATAAGCTGTTTCGTCGATTTCCTTTGGAATACCCGACATGAAACCTTCGAGGATCCAGACCGCCAGCGGCACGTTGAACAGGCAATGTGCAAGCGCCACAGCGATATGGGTATCGAACAGGCCGACACTTGAATAAAGCTGGAAAAACGGCAGCAGGAACACGGCAGGCGGTGCCATGCGGTTGGTCAGAAGCCAGAAGAACAGATGCTTGTCACCGGTGAAGTTATAGCGGGAAAAAGCATATGCCGCGGGCAGGGCAACCAGAAGCGAGATCACAACGTTGATCCCGACATAGATCATCGAGTTGATATAGCCTGAATACCATGCCGGATCGGTCAGGATGGTCGCATAGTTCGCCAGCGTCGGATTTTCCGGGAACAGGGTCATTGCGCCCAGGATTTCCGAATTGGTCTTGATCGACATGTTGAACAGCCAATAGATCGGCAGCAACAGGAACACGATATAAAGAAGAAGTGCGATATGACGTTTCTGGAACCGCATTTTATTGTTCCTCCCGCTTTCCGGCGTTCATCACGACGGTATAGAAAACCCAGCAAACCAGCAGAATGATCAGGAAGTAGATCAGCGAGAATGCCGCAGCCGGACCAAGGTCGAACTGACCCACAGCAATCGTGACCAAAAACTGGCTGAGGAATGTGGTAGCCGTACCTGGCCCGCCGCCCGTAAGCACGAAAGGCTCGGTATAGATCATGAAGCTGTCCATAAAGCGCAGCAGAACACCGATCACGAGAACCGACTGCATTTTCGGAAGCTGGATAAACCGGAAAACGGCCCAGTTCGATGCACCATCGATCTTGGCAGCCTGATAATAGGCATCCGGGATCGAACGAAGACCGGCATAGCACAGAAGGACAATCAGGCTGGTCCAGTGCCACACATCCATGACAAGAACGGTCACCCAGGCATCCATCGGGTTCTGGCTGTAATTATAGTCCATGCCAATCATGTTGAGGGCATAACCGCCAAGACCGATATCGGCACGACCAAAAATCTGCCAGATGGTGCCGACCACGTTCCATGGAATAAGCAACGGCAAAGCCAGAAGAACCATGCAGGCCGAAACGCCCCAGCCTTTGCGTGGCAGCGTTAAAGCTATGCCGATGCCCAGCGGAATTTCAATGAACAGCACGCTGCCGGTATAAATGATCTGACGGATCAGGGCATCATGCAGGCGGCTGTCTTCAAGGACCTGACGGAACCAGTCCGCCCCGACAAAGAAACGAGTTTGCGGATCGAAAATATCCTGAACCGAATAGTTCACAACCGTCATCAGCGGGATAATTGCGCTGATTGCGACGATAAAGAAGACCGGCAGGACGAGGAACCATGCCTTATTGTTGGTAATCTTGTTCATTTCCCCATCCCCCTCATGCGACCAGCTGGCTGTCGGCGTAAAGCTTGGTCCATTCCGGTGCAAACCGGAGGATGCCGCTTTGGCCGGTGATCTGCTGATCTTCGCTGACTTTGACCTTCATTTCGGACGAGCCGAACCGGGTGGTTGCGATCTTGTATTGGCCAAGGTCTTCGACCTTGACGATATTGACTTCGATCCCGTTATCGCCTTCGGAACCGCTGTCGGTTTCGATGCGCAGGAATTCGGGGCGGATGCCAAGTTCAATTTGCCCGGATGCCTTGGAAACGGCTTCCATGTGGCGATCCGAAAGGGCGATGCGTTTGCCATCAATCCAGGCCGCACCGGCATCGATATTACACGGCATGATATTCATGCCCGGGCTTCCGATGAAGTAGCCGACAAAGGTATGGGCCGGATTTTCAAACAGTTCCTGCGGGGTACCAAGCTGCACGACCTTGCCGCCATACATGACAACGACCTTATCGGCAAATGTCAGGGCTTCGACCTGGTCATGGGTCACATAGACCATGGTCGGGCGCAGTTTGTTGTGAATTTCCTTGAGCTTGCGGCGCAGGACCCATTTCAGATGCGGGTCGATCACGGTCAGCGGTTCGTCAAACAGGATGGCCGAAACATCGTCGCGAACCAACCCGCGGCCAAGCGAGATCGTCTGCTTTTCATCTGCACCCAGACCACGCGCCTTTTGCTTCAGCTTGCCGGTCAGGTCGAGCATTCCGGCAATTTCTCGCACCCGTTCATCAACCCGTTTGGGATCAACACCGCGGTTACGCAGCGGAAAGGCAAGGTTTTCGTAAACGGTCATGGTGTCGTAAATGACCGGGAATTGGAAAACCTGCGCGATATTGCGTTCTTCGGGGGCCAGTTTGGTGACGTCCTTGCCATCAAACAGGACCTGTCCCTCGGACGGGGTCAGAAGGCCGGAAATGATGTTAAGCAAAGTCGTCTTGCCGCAGCCCGACGGGCCAAGAAGGGCATAAGCCCCGCCATCTTCCCAGACATGTTCCATGCGGCGAAGGGCGTAATCCTCGTCCCCTTTCGGTTCGGGGAAGTATGAATGCGCAAGGCTTTTAAGATCGATACGTGCCATTTTAGTTCTCCAACCTCAGGCGGCCTTGCCATTTTGAATTTCAACAGGCGGTGCCGCCACAAGGCGATCATTGGCGTCATAGGCAAACAGACGTTTGGGGTCGACATAGAAGGTGGCCGCCTCGCCAAGCCGCGGGTTGTGCACACCTTCTTCCTGAATCACCCAGGAAACGTCGTTGAAATGAACATGGACAAAGGTTTCCGAACCGGTGATTTCAGCCAGTTCAACCTGGCCCTGCATCGCCACGCATTCGGCACTGGTCTGATCGACCGACAGGTGATTGGCGCGAACTCCGATGGTGTATTGTCCATCGGTAAGGGCCGAAAGATGACCGGCGAGCGGGACCTGATGGCCGCTTGCCAGATAGAGGGCACCATCACGGACGTCGGCCTTGACCAGATTGATCGGCGGATCGGAAAAGATCAGGCCGGTCTCGACAAAGGCCGGATTGTGATAAACCTGCGTGGTCGGGCCGAATTGGGTGACGCGGCCTTCATGCATCACCGCACATTTACCACCCAGCAAAAGGGCTTCCATCGGCTCGGTGGTGGCATAAACGACAATCGTGTCGCGTTCAGCCAGAAGGTTCGGGATTTCCTCGCGCAGTTCTTCGCGCAGTTTGTAATCAAGGTTGACCAGTGGTTCGTCGAGCAGAAGCAGGGTGCAATCCTTGACCATGGCGCGCGCCATTGCAGTACGCTGCTGCTGACCGCCCGAAAGTTCCTGCGGCAGACGATCAAGCAGATGTTCGATATGCATCAGTTCGGCGGTGGATTTCACACGGCGTTCAATTTCAGCAGCATCAACGCCCTGCAATTTCAGGGGGGACGCGATATTGTCATAGACTCTCATCGACGGATAATTGATGAACTGCTGATAGACCATCGCAACGTTGCGTTTCTGAACGGGCATGCCGGTGACATCGTTGCCATTGACCAGAATGCGCCCGCTGGTTGGTGGTTCAAGACCTGCCATAATGCGCATCAGCGTCGTCTTGCCCGCCAGGGTCCGCCCGAGAAGGACGTTAAATGATCCCGGCTCCAGAGACATCGACACGTCGTCGATGTGGGTTTCTCCTCCCACGGTCTTGGTTATGTTTTCAAGCGTAAGGGTCATTTCACATTTGTTCCTTCGCCCGTTTTCACGGCGTCATTCGATTTGGTTTCAGTTGCAAACCATTGCGCAATGGCGGTCTGGGCATCCTTTGACAGATGCAGGCCGAGTTTGGATCGGCGCCACAATACGTCATCGGGAGTGCGTGCCCATTCCTGATCCGCCAGATAACGCAGTTCGCATTCGTAAATATCATCGCCAAGATGCGTGCCCAGCCCGGAAAGGTCGGATGCATCGCCAATGATGGTGTGGGTCAGTGTGCCGTAGTTTCGCACGTAGCGGTAGAGTTGAGCCGCCGGAATCCAAGGAAATTTCTTTTGCGTTGCAGCAAGATAGCTTTCGAAATCGCCATTTGGCATGTCGCCGCCCGGAAGGGCGACGCTATCAGTCCAGCGATCATCTGCAATCCCGAGATAGGGGGAAAGTTTGCTCATCGCTGATTCGGCTAGCTTGCGATAGGTGGTGATTTTGCCGCCATAAATGTTCAGAAGCGGCGCACCCTTGTCGCCATTATCAATTTCAAGAACATAGTCGCGCGTGACCTGGGATGCATCTTCGGAGCCGTCACCATAAAGCGGACGAACGCCGGAATAGGACCAGACGACATCGATCGGCGAGATTTTCTGCGTGAAATAGGTATTGGCGAGTTCGCACAGATAGCTGATTTCATCTGCGCTGATCGCAACCTTTGACGGATCGCCTTTATAATCGCGGTCCGTGGTGCCAATCAGGGTGAAATCCTGTTCGTAGGGGATGGCAAAAACGATACGGCCATCCGGATTCTGGAAAATATAGCAGTAATCATGGTCAAACAGCTTTGGCACCACGATGTGGCTGCCCTGAACCATGCGAATGCCCTGCTTCTTTTTGGCTTCGACACGTTTTTCAAGGATTTCCGCACACCATGGACCGGCGGCATTGACCAGCGACCTAGCTTTGACTGTGTGTTCGCCGGTATTGTCCCGAACGGTGACAGACCACAGATCGCCCTCTCGTCTGGCGGCAACACATTCGGTTCCGACCCGGATGTCTGCACCGCGATTACGTGCATCCATCGCGTTAAGGACGACAAGACGGGCATCCTGCACCCAACAATCGGAATAGACGAATGCCTTTTCCATGTCGGCAATCAGCGGCGCACCGGCGACATGCTGCTTCAGGCGGATACCTTCCGAACCGGGAAGTTTTTCGCGGCCACCAAGATGGTCATACAGGAATAGGCCCAGCCGGATCATCCAAGCCGGACGCAATCCTTTGACATGGGGCAGAACGAAACGAAGAGGCCAGATAATGTGCGGGGCGGCGTTCAAAAGTACTTCGCGCTCAATCAGGGCCTCCCGCACAAGACGGAATTCGTAATGCTCAAGATAACGCAACCCGCCATGGATCAGCTTTGTGCTGGCCGATGAAGTCGCACTTGCAAGGTCGTTCTTTTCGCAAAGAAAGACCTTGAGGCCACGGCCGGACGCATCACGCGCAATGCCTGCGCCATTGATGCCACCGCCAATGATGGCAATGTCGTATGTTTCTGAATTGAGCAACCGCTTCCTCCCTGATTGCTCTGATTTGTGACAGATGTTCTCAACTGTCATTCTGTTCTTTCAAAAACGTTACGAACCACCAAAAATAATTGCAAGCGAAAATTATGAAGAATTTTAATTTTCGATAACGAAATAAGAATGTAGGGTTGTAATGGTTTGTAATATCTGGATTCTTTGTGGCTGACGGATTTGTTTTGTTTCCGGGGGAATAGCTGGGTTGAACCGGTTTGCTTCGGGAAAACGCCCAGAATCGTTTGAAACCGAAAAAAATGAATGCGGCCATCTGTTCCCCCAAGGCATAAGATTGCGGCCTTAAATCACGCGCAACTTGCCTCGCCCGAGTGGGGCGGATTGGGAAAACGACCCTTTGCCGATCGGTTCTGCGAAAAACCGTGCCGCATCAGAAGCCAGACGCAATCTTGTTGCAAAGCGTTGTACGCAAGGTGTTTGTGATTGCCAAATGGGCTTTTTCCTTGCGAAGATGTGGCAACCACCACGGATCGAACTAGATGATGGTCATGACTTTCATGCTTCGATCCCAAAGCAAAATTCCGGAGGCATTCCCATGGTTTCTCTAAAAGACCCGTCCTTGTTTACCCAGCAGGCCTATATCGGCGGTGAATGGGTCGACGCCCCAGACGGCAAAACTGAACAGGTTACCAATCCCGCGACGGGCGAAGTGCTTGGCATAGTGCCGGTGCTGGGCCGTGATGCCGTTGCTCACGCGATTGAGGTTGCCGAAAAGGCGCAAAAGCAGTGGAAGAAACGCACGGCCAAGGAACGGTCGGCCATTCTGATGAAATGGTACGACCTGATGATGGAAAATCAGGAAGACCTAGCGCGCCTGATGACGGCCGAACAGGGCAAGCCGCTTGCGGAATCGCGCGGAGAAATTGCCTATGCCTCGTCCTTCCTGCAATGGTTCGCCGAAGAAGGTAAACGTATCTATGGTGACGTCATTCCGACCTTCGCACCAGGGCGGCGGGTTGTTGTTCTGAAAGAACCGGTTGGGGTTTGTGCCGCGATCACGCCTTGGAACTTCCCTACCGCGATGATCACCCGCAAGGCCGCACCGGCATTGGCCGTGGGCTGTGCGATGGTTGTCAAACCGGCGATGGAAACACCGTATTCTGCACTTGCGATGGCGGTTCTTGCCGAACGCGCCGGTTTGCCCAAGGGGCTTTTGTCGATTGTCACCGGGGACGCGAAGACCATCGGTGCGGAAATGACCGAAAACCCGATTGTTCGTAAACTGACGTTTACCGGTTCGACCGCTGTTGGCCGTTTGCTGATGCGTCAGTGCGCCGACACTGTCAAGAAAATCAGTCTTGAGCTTGGTGGTAATGCTCCGTTCATTGTCTGTGAAGATGCCGATATCGATGCTGCGGTCGAAGGGGCGATTGCCTCGAAATACCGCAATAGCGGCCAGACCTGTGTTTGTGCCAACCGTATCTTTGTTCATGACGCCGTCTATGACGAATTTGCCGAAAAATACGCTGCCAAGGCATCGGCAATGAAAGTGGGCGATGGCACCGAAGAAGGCGTTGTTCTTGGTCCGCTGATTACGGAAAAGGCTGTCGAGAAAGTCGAAAACCAGATTGCCGATGCGCTTTCCAAGGGCGGTCGGGTTTTGACCGGTGGCAAGCGCCACGCAAAGGGCGGCAGTTTCTTCGAACCTACCGTGATTGCCGATGCCAACCGCGACATGCTGGTCTTCCGCGAGGAAACTTTCGGTCCGATGGCACCGCTGATCCGTTTCCACAGCGATGATGAAGTGCTGGAAATGGCCAACGATTCCGAGTTCGGCCTGGCATCGTACTTCTATTCGCGTGATATCAGCCGTATCTGGAAACTTGCCGAAGGCCTTGAAACCGGTCTGGTCGGCGTCAATGCCGGTGTGATTGCGACGGAAGTAGCTCCGTTTGGCGGTTACAAGCAATCTGGTATCGGCCGCGAAGGCTCGAAATACGGGGCCGAGGATTACCTTGAAGTCAAATATGTCTGCATGGCAGGCATCGACGATTAAGGCATTTTCGGATTTCCGAAACGAGAAAGGCGCTGTCACTTCGACAGCGCCTTTTGTTGTTGCATGAAATCGCAATGTTATGCTGCGCTATCGTGCTTTTTCTTGTCATCGGGTGTGATCGACTGGACCGAGCCATCTGACAATTCCGATTGAAGAGCGGTGAAAACGTCAAACATGCGCGGGTTGAATGCGATTTCTGCCTGCATGCGATCACGCCGTTCTGACGGGGTTTCATCACCGTCATTTTGCTTGTTGGCAAGCGTCGCGCCATTCAGCTTCTGTTCGATCGCGTCCGAAATGGATTTTTCGATTGCCTGACGGTCGGTTGCATTCATCTTTGCCAGGCTTTCCTCATCAAGGCCCATTGATTGCAGGATCTTGCGACGCATCTCTTCGATCTTGCGCTCTTCAATTTCCTTCACATAGGTCGTAAAGCCGTGTTCCTTGATATAGGCGATATCGGCATTTTTTTCCTTGTTCTCTTCGGGCAGGGGCTGACTGTTCGAGGCAATGGTTTTTGCCGCCGCATAGGTGCTTTTCGCACTGGATGCGATGTTGCTGATGCTCATCAGGGTGTCATATATTGCCATCCCGATCCTCCATGGGAAAATAATGCCGGTAAAAAGAAATCATGGGATCGCAGTTTGCAAATCCCGTGCCGCGATTTATCGGAAAACTTTACCGGGCAAGGGCAATCAGCGTATCAAGCATTCGGATGGCTGCCTTGCCATCCCAACCGGCAGGCCGGAAAGGAACTGGTGGTGCTATTCTGGCGGTAAGGTTGGTGGTGGTTTGGATCAGATCTGCCGGTTCGCAAAGTTCCAGCGCTGACGCGTCAAGTGCGCTCGCGCGTTCGGTGGTTGGTCGCAGAATGCATCCCGCCTTGCCGAGCCACGCGCATTCATCAATCATCCCGCCGGAATCCGTTATCACATAGCGCGCGGCAACAAGAACCGCCAGAAAATCGGGATAGAGCATCGGCGCTACGATCTTGATGTTTTCGGCATTGCGGATGCGACGCCAAAGGCCGCTTTGTGCAAGGGCGCCTTGTGCACGCGGGTGAAGTGGCCAGATAATTGGGGTTTCGCGGGCAAGGTCGATAATTGCGTCGATTATCGAAGACATGCGAACAAGATTATCGATATTTTCCGCCCGATGCAGCGTCAGCAAAACCGAGCCGGTTTGCGTCGATGAAGACAGGATCGCTGTTGTTGATTCGCCAAAGCGAAGCATCGCATCAATTACGATATTACCGACATTGTGAATGCCTTTTGCATTGATGCCTTCGTTATGGAGGTTGTTGACTGCGGCTTCATCCGGGGCCCAGTGCATATCGCACAGGCTGTCAATTTCCGTTCGGTTGGCTTCCTCGGCAACAGCATCAAAACCGCCGCGCAATCCGGCTTCAAGATGGATCAGGTAAACGGAATTCCTTTTGGCTGCGTGCGCGACACCCAAAGATCCGTTAACATCGCCGATGACAATCGTCGCCTGAGCCGGTGATTGAGCGAGCATCCTCCAGTAGGCATCATCTGCATTCTGAATAAGCGTGTGCCTGTTATTTCCTGGTTGCCCGATTCCAAACCGGATTTCAGGGGCAGGTAAACCAAGCGAATGACGCAGGCCTTCAGAAAGGGCCAGATCCCAATGTTGGCCGGTATCGATCAGGCGAAGGATAAAGGGCAGATCATCACGCTTTTCCTGCCATGCCAGATAAAGTGCCGCAGCCTTGATCAGGTTGGGGCGGGTGCCATAGACCAGATCGATGATCATTGCGGCGTTTTTCCTGATGAATGCTCAAACCGGGTTGGTGTGCGGTAAGGTGTTGTCTTCTATATCATTTTGGCGAACCTGTTGCCAAACGGGATATAGAGGTTGACAAAGAATCTGATCAAATTTTCGAAAACGAATTGTTTTTGGCGCGATTTTTTTCTAAATAGAAACACAAAATCAGTTGAACCAGCCGAATGCGTGGTGACAATCAGGTGCCGCAAAGGGCTGCGAGGGTACGACAGACCAACTGTCGGCTTGGGAGGAAACAGAAATGACCGATACACGCTACATTCTGGCGATTGATCAGGGAACCACCAGTTCGCGCGCCATCGTTTTCGATGCCAATGGTCGATCAGTGGCCGTCGCGCAGCAGGAATTCCCGCAACATTTCCCCAATAGTGGCTGGGTCGAGCATGATCCCGAAGACCTTTGGGAAACAGTTGTTACCGTTTGTCGCGAAGCCCTGTCTCGGGTCGATATTGCCAATGTCGCAGCGATTGGCATCACCAACCAGCGTGAAACCACGGTGGTCTGGGATCGTAAAACCGGGAAGGCGGTCTATAACGCCATCGTTTGGCAGGATCGTCGTACCGCCGCACTTTGCCATGATCTGAAACGGCGCGATCCAGAACTTGAAACGGATGTGAATAACCGAAGTGGGCTTTTGATCGACCCCTATTTTTCGGCGACGAAGGTTGCGTGGATACTCGACCATGTGACCGGTGCGCGGGCCCGCGCCGAACAGGGCGATCTGGCGTTTGGCACCGTCGATTCATTCCTGCTGTGGCGTTTGACCGGGGGGAGGTCGCATGCGACCGATGCGACCAATGCGGCGCGGACCAATCTTTTCAACATTCGTGACAATGCTTGGGATGACCGGTTGTGCGAAATCTTCCGTGTGCCCAAGGGTATGCTGCCCGAGGTCAAGGATTGTGCTGCCGATTTCGGTATGGTCGATGCGGAACTGTTTGGTCGCGAAATTCCGGTGCTGGGTATGGCCGGCGACCAACAGGCCGCTGCATTCGGTCAATGCTGTTTTGAACCCGGCGATATAAAAAGTACCTATGGCACCGGTTGCTTCGTGATCCTCAATACCGGGGATGAGGCTGTAACCTCACAGCACCGTTTGCTGACCACGGTCGGGTATCGTTTGAATGGCGAAACCAGCTATGCCATCGAAGGGGCGATCTTTGTCGCCGGTGCGGCGGTGCAGTGGTTGCGCGACGGACTTGGTATCATCAAGTCGGCCGCCGAAAGCGAAGGATTGGCCAAATCGCTTGATGACAATCACGGTGTTTATCTTGTTCCGGCCTTTACCGGACTTGGCGCACCTTATTGGGATCCGGATGCGCGCGGTGCCATTTTCGGGCTGACCCGCGATACAGGTCCGCGCGAATTCGTCCGTGCGGCACTTGAAAGCGTTTGTTATCAGACGTTTGACCTGTTCGAGGCCATGGCGGCAGATGGTGTATCACCCAAAGCCGTTCGGGTTGATGGCGGTATGGTTGCCAATGACTGGCTGTGCCAATATCTGTCCGACATTCTGGATATTCCGGTTCAGCGACCCGTGGTGACGGAAACGACCGCCCTTGGTGCGGCGTATCTTGCCGGTTTGCAGGCGGGTATCTATCGCGATCTCGGCCATATTGCCGAAAACTGGCACATGGACGCCGAATTCAAACCGGAACTTGAAGGAGGTCGTCGCAATCATCTTTTGACCGGTTGGAAAAATGCAGTCAAACGGGTGATGACGGATCAGGGTTGATCAGGCAGGGGGCCATCGGCCAGTTTTACGGGCTGGTCATTGTCGAAATTGCTTTGTAAGATCGGGACGGTACCGTGCGGTACCGTCCTTTCTTTTTGCGGGATGTTCGCCCGTACTTTCATGGAACTGCTGTTATTGATTACTGGGGCGACCGTTTGAGGCTGTCACCGGGCGGCTGGGGGAAAAGATGCTTGATCTGATCGTTGGAAAAGTCGGACCTGTTTTTTTGACGATCCTCTGCGGTTATCTTTTGACCCGGTTTCGTGTCATCAGCCGCGAGGGCATTCCATTCCTTGCCCGCCTTGCGATGAGCGCCTTTATCCCGGCAATGCTGTTTCAAACCCTGTCACAATCCGACATCAGCGCACATTTCGATTTGCGTTTATGGGGCAGTTATTATGCCGGGGCACTGCTTAACTTTGTTCTCGTGTTGATGGTTGCGCGTGCATGGCTGAAGGCCAGAACGGACGAGGCGGCAATCACCGCAATGGGTGGGGTTTTCTCCAATATTGTGTTGCTCGGTATTCCGCTGGTTCAGGCGGTATACGGTGAAGAAGGGCTTGTGCCGCTTCTGATTATCCTGTCAATCCATCCGCTGACCTTGCTGGGATTGACCGTGATGATCGTTGAAGGTTCTCGTTCCAGCGGCGGGCATTGGTTGCCAAATGTCGCTGGCAGTGTGGTTCGGGTGCTACGCAATCCGATTATCGTTGCGATTATTCTGGGTGTGCTGGCGTCCCTGATTGATCTTCGGTTGCCCGAAATGATTGATGGAACGTTGGAGCGGTTCCGGACGGCGGGTCCAACAATTGCATTGTTGCTGGTCGGGGCCGGGCTCTATGGGCAGTCGGTTCGCGGCAACATGTCCGCAAGCATGTTGTGCACGGTTGCAAAAATGTTCGTTCAGCCGGTTCTGGTGTTCCTGGTTGCGCATTTTGTTTTCGATCTGCAGCCGCTGTGGCTTACGATTGTGGTTCTGATTGCAGCCCTGCCTGCCGGGGCCAATGTGGCAATCATTGCTGGTAGCTACAATGTCTGTATCGACCGTTCTTCAACCACGATCCTGATTACAACGCTGATCAGTGTGATTACCTTGCCGCTTATTGTGCTTTACGCCGGGCCGTATTGATCGTCGCCGCTGGCGGCGCCAAGGATCTGATCCATCAGATGTATTTCTGCGTCGATACCGGGGATACGCGGATCGTGTATTCCTGACTTTATTGTATCAAGGAAGGCGGCTATGGCATCGTCATGCCCCTTGTCCGGACTGGCGAATAATGGCTTTCGCAGGATTGTCGTGCCATTTATCACCAGTTTTCGCCAATCATTCATGACTGCGGCAAAGCCCGGTGCAGATACTTCCAGAACTTCTTTTGGTGTGTTCTTTCGGGCGGCGCGCAGATAGGAAACTTCGCCGCGCGATCCATCGGTGAAGGTCAGATGCCAAATGCTGTCTCCGGCCTCGCGGTCAATCCAGTCGCACTGCAATCTGCTTAGTTCAGTTTCGGCAAGGGCTGAAATCAGATCAATAAAATGGCTGATTTCGCCGATTGTCCGCCCGCCCTGTCCCTGTTGGTTAAGCCAGTGATCTGCCGGGATAGGAGCAGGGCGAACCTGATAACGAAACTGTATTTTACCTTTTGGCAGATGCTTTTTCAGCATTGCCGTTATGGGGGCGAAGCGCCTGTTGTGCCCGACCACGAAGATTTGCGGGTTATTTTGTTTTGTAACTTTCCTTAGGGCTTCAAGCTGTTCCTGGCTGACGCAAAGCGGTTTTTCCAGCCAGACATGTTTGTCGGCATTCAGTGCCTTGCAGGCAAGGTCGGCATGGCTGTCATGGCGGGTAGTAATGAAAACCGTGTCGATATCCGGATTTGCAAGAATGTCTTCGGCAACCGATAGTGCGGTCGCATCGGGAAGCTGGCGCGTGATCGCAAGGGCCGAAAGGCCGTACTGCGAAACGACGGCCTTGATTGTGGTGTCCTCTTGTCGTCTTAGTCGTGGCAGCAAGGTGCCCGCCGTATAATTTCCAGCACCGATCAATCCGATCCCGATTGTACTGTTTCTAGCGACTTTGACCTGTGGTGCCGGTTTGCAAGACGTTGGGCAGTTGTCGACATTCTGATACCGGATGACGGTCGCCATCATCGATGGAGAGCCAAGAAAATCGGCGGCATCTTCTAGGTCAATCTGTTGTGAAACAAGCGGAATCGGGTCCAGTTTGCCGCTTTCAATAAGGGCGAGGGCCGCTTGCATGTTACGTTTCACGGTCCAGCGCACGTGGCCAATCGGATAGTCCTGTCCTGATTGCTCGTAGTTCGGGTCATATCGGCCCGGGCCGTAGGACCGTACCTGCCGTATAGTGATTTCCTTGCTATAAAGGATGTTCCGGGACGCCTTTGGGACGATGTCTCCGACACAAGCGATGATGCCGCGATCCCGGCAAAGTCGTGCTGCCGCTTCAATTATGGTGCCGGTTTCATTGCCGCTGGTGCAAATCAAAACAGCATCAAATTGATCTGCTGGCGCGTTCCGGATTTCCGCGTATGAGTTGCTGGCTCCGCTTGTCATCGCCATTTCCCGGCGTTCCGGAACAGGTTCTATCACGGTTACGATTGCGCCAGCCGCAATTGCCGTTTGGGTCACCAATTGGCCGATCAGCCCGCATCCAACCACGGCAACCCTATGCCCGATAACAAGCTCGCTTTGCCGGCTGGCATGCAGGGCTATGGCGTAAAGGGTGGCAAAGGCGGCTTTTTCGCCGGTCACGGCATCAGGGACAGGGCAGGCCAGATTGCGCGGGACAATATTGTATTCGGCATGGTTCGCGTGGCCCAGACCGGCGCAGGCTACACGCTGTCCGATATCAAATTCAGTGACATCCTGAGCCATGGCCACAACGATCCCGCAACTGGCATATCCGGTCGCCATCGGCCTGCCGAGCCGTCCCTTTACGGCATTGATTGTAGCCAGTGGCCCGTCACGGCGAAACTTTTCCATGGTCAATGCCACCAGATCCGGTCGTTGCCATGCCTTTCGTACAAGGGATGCCCTGGTTTCGTTTGCCTGCTGCTTTTCGGTGCCGTTGCTGATGACGGATATTTCGGTGCGGACCATGATGGTGCCGGGCAACAGGGCGGGAATGGGGCAATTGGCAACAGCAATCCTTCTTTCACCGGGAAACCGTAGCAACGCCCGCATATCCGTCATGATATTGTCCTAGTGCACGTTATGGATGAAATATAATTCAGGAATTAAATCATATCGGTTTGTGCTGGTCGATGCTGCTATCGCTCGATCACGCGTTTGTTTGGCACTTTTTTCTTTGTTTCAAATTATTGGTTGCTGACGGGATTTAAAATTTGTATACAATATACATATATTCAATCGAGGCCTGTAAATATGCGGGTTTTGAAGATCAAACGGTCTGACCCGATAGTGGGCACGCGACCAAATCAGGAGGTTACTTTCCATGCAGGTAAACTGGACTGGCGTCTTCCCCGCCGTTGCCACCCAGATGAATGAAGATGGGTCAATCGATTACGATATGACGGCCCATCAGATTGAAGCTCTGATCAAGGCCGGTGTTGACGGGCTCGTCATGTTGGGCTCGGTCGGCGAGAACGCAGCCCTCGAGCCAGAGGAAAAAATCGCGGTTTTGAAACTTGCTGTCGAAGTGACCAACGGTCGCATTCCAGTTCTGTCAGGTGTTGCCGAAAACTCGACCCAGGCTGCCATTCGTTATGTTCAGAAATGCGAAGAACTTGGTGCTGATGGTCTGATGCTTCTGCCGGGCATGATCTATACCGCTGACCCGCGTGAAAATATCGAGCATTTCCGTTCGGTCGCGGCCAAGACCAAGCTTCCGATCATGATCTACAACAACCCGGGTGCCTATCGCATCGATATCAAGCCGGAAGAGTTCAATCAGCTTGCCGATGTGAAAAACCTGGTCGCGATCAAGGAAAGTTCGGGCGATCCGCGTCGTATTACCGATATCTATAATGCCTGTGGTGATCGTTTTGTTCTGTTCTGCGGCATGGATGATCTTGTCATGGAAACCCAGGTTCTGGGGGCTGTTGGCTGGATTTCGGGTTTCACCGATGCTTTTCCGCAGGAATCGGTCGCACTTTGGAAGCTGCTTTCCGAAGGAAAGTACAAGGAAGCGCTTGAAATATATCGCTGGTTCACCCCGGTTCTGCATATGGATGTTCATACCAAGCTTGTTCAGTATATCAAACTGGCACAGGAAATGACCGGTGTTGGCAAGGCCCATGTCCGCGCCCCGCGTCTGCCGCTGGTCGGCGAGGAAATGGAACGCATCCGTGCAACCATCCAGAAAGCCATCGACACACGTCCGAAACTTTAATTCGGTTTGCAATCAACGCATTCATTGCATCCGACCCGCAAGGCGTGATTGCATCTGCGTGTGATTTGATGGCAACTGTGAACTCTCCTGCGATTTTCGCAGGGGAGTTTGCTGCCATCTGACACCAGACAAAAAACAAAGACAAAAGTGCACACCAAAAGGCAGGGCTCCAGAATATGTCAAAACCTTCTTCTGCTCTACAATCCTCCGCGCAGACAAGCCGGCATGCTGTTGTCGTTGGTGCAGGGATCATTGGCGTCAATGTTGGTTTGGCTCTTTTGAAGAAGGGCTATGACGTCACGATTGTTGATCGCGCGGAGCCGGGGATGGGAGCATCTTTTGGCAACGCTGGCGGAATTGCGGTTACGGAATGTGCGCCGATCGCCATGCCGGGTGTTTGGGCAAATGTGCCTGGCTGGCTGATGGATCCGCTGGGGCCGCTTTCGGTGCGCTGGTCCTATTTGCCTAAAATGATGCCGTGGCTGATCCGCTTTCTGGCTGCCAGTTCCAAAAGCCGGGTGGAGCAGATTGCAACCGAATTAGCAGCCATCCTCAACCGCGCCTGGGAAGATTACGATCCGGTGATCGTAGAAGCAGGCCTTTCCGATGCGGTGTTTAAAAAAGAAGGCGCTATGGGTGTTTATCGCAGCGAGAAAACACGCGGGGATGCCGAATACGGAATTGATCTTCGCCGTCGTAACGGGGTTAAAATTCGTGATCTGACCAAGGATGAGGTCAGGGATATTGAGCCCGATCTGGCTCCGATCTTCGCCTGCGGCGTGATGGAGGAGGATTGGGGCCGGGTTCTGGATCCGTTCAGGATTGTTACCGGCCTTTACAAGCACTTTCTGGAACGCGGTGGGAAGTTCCAGAATGCCGAAGTTACCGATTTCGTCTATCGCGATGGCAAACCGCGTGCTGCGATGACGGCACAAGGTGATCAGATTACCTTCGACAAAATTGTCATTTCGTGCGGTGCATGGTCAAAAACGTTGGCCAAGAGACTTGGCTCATCCGTGCCTCTTGATACCGAGCGCGGCTATAACACAACAGTCCCTTATAATGGCGTCAAACTGTCGCGCATGGTCATCTGTGCCGATGACAGCTTCGTTTTGACCCCGATGGAAATGGGCATTCGTGTGGGCGGTGCTGTTGAACTTGGCGGGCTGGTTGCGGCCCCCAATTATGATCGCGCCAAGGCTCTGTTTGCCAAAGGCAAGGAAGTTCTTCCGAAACTCAGTGCCGAAGGCGGCACCGAATGGATGGGATTCCGTCCCTCAATGCCGGATTCCAAACCTGTGATTTCTGCAAGCCCCAAACATGAAAATGTCTTCTTCGCATTCGGTCACGGCCATCTTGGCCTGACCATGGCGGCCACCACCGGACGGCTGATCGCCGACCTGATGAGTGAAGCGACCGCCCCTATTAACATGACCCCGTATCGTATTGATCGTTTCCAAGGATAAGGCCACAGCAAATGGCAAAACACAGCTTCTTCTGTATTGATGGACATACCTGCGGCAATCCGGTGCGTGTGGTTGCCGGTGGCGGGCCCAGACTGGAAGGTGCAAACATGCTCGAAAAGCGGGCGCATTTTCTGGAGGAGTATGACTGGATCAGGACCGGGTTGATGTTCGAGCCGCGTGGCCATGACATCATGTCGGGCTCAATCCTTTATGAACCGACGCGCGACGATTGTGATGTTGCCATCCTGTTTATCGAAACATCCGGGTGCCTGCCGATGTGCGGTCACGGCACGATCGGGACGGTTACGATGGCGATCGAGGAAGGTCTGGTAAAGCCGAAGACCCCCGGCGTACTGCGTCTTGAAACACCTGCCGGGCTGGTGATTGCTGAATATAAACAGGTTGGCGATTACGTGGAATCGGTCAAGCTGACCAATGTGCCGTCCTTCCTGTATAAAACGGATATCGAGGTCGACTGTCCCGATCTTGGCCCGATCAGGGTAGACGTCGCCTATGGCGGAAATTTCTACGCGATTGTCGAGCCACAGGAAAACTTCCGCGATATGGCCGACTACACGGTTGGCGATTTTCAACGTATCAGCCCGAAATTTCGTCGACGCCTGAACGAAGTCGCCGAATTTGTTCATCCTCTTCACCCTGATATCAAGGGCCTGTCGCATATTCAGTGGACCGGCAAACCGACCCAGCCTGACAGCACCCATCGCAATGCGGTGTTTTATGGGGATAAGGGGATTGATCGATCCCCTTGCGGAACTGGCTCATCCGCCCGCTTGGCGCAACTGGTCGGCAAGGGACAGTGGGACCCGGCGCATGAACTGGTTCATGAAAGCATTATCGGGTCGCAGTTCCGTGTCTCCGTCGTCGAGCAGACCAAAGTCGGTGACTACGACGCAGTGGTGCCCGGGATCGAAGGATGGGCGCGCAAGCACGGCTACAACACGATTTTCATTGATGATCGTGACCCTTATGCGCATGGATTTATCGTGAAATAGGCGTTTGATTGGGGCCGGTTTCTATTGGCAAACCCCTGATACCTTAGCGGCATGATTGCAATTGTATTGCGCCTAAACCAACGCATCGGTATGACTAGAAAAAGGGGCGGTGACGTTTGGGGATATGAAGCCGGGCCCGATACCGCACAGGACAGATAAAAAGAGCCAAAATGACCGCATCACCGCGTTTTACCCGCCGGACCATTACCGATCAGGTAACCGAAGATTTGCGTGCCCGTATCCTGTCGGGTGATTTCCCGGCGGGGTTCCAGTTGCGTCAGGATGCGATCGCTACCGAATATAATGTCTCGCGCATTCCGGTCCGCGAGGCATTGCAACGTCTGGACGCCGAAGGTCTGGTGTCATTCCAGCCCCATAAGGGCGCGATTGTTGCCCATCTCTCGCTTGACGAGATCGAAGAGCTTTTTGACGTTCGCAAAATGCTGGAATGCGAATTGCTGCGCCACGCAGTACCGCGCCTGACACCCGAAGACATCAAATCGGTCGAAGATATTCTGGCCGTTTACGACGAAGCCTTCCGGTCAGGTGACATTTCCAAATGGGGTGAGCTTAACCGCGAATTCCATGATCGACTTTATCGTGCGTCGAACCGGCCCAAGACGCTGGAAATCATACGCATGATTGGCAACAATACGGTCCGCTTTACACAGGCACAGCTTGCATTATCTGGGGCAACCGACCGGGCCGAACGTGAACATCACCATATCCTCGATGCCTGTAAGGCGCGTGATGTCGACTACGCGGTTGAGCTCCTCGAAGCTCATATCGAAAACTCGAAGAACAGCCTGATCGAATGCCTGCGCGGCGCACGTGCCAGCGAAGGCCTTTCGAACTGACAGCAAGATTCTTGCATCAGATTATAAAGGGACGCACGGCTTTTGCCGTGCCCCTTTTTTGTTTTCGGCAGCAAGATATTTGTAAATTACCGGACTGTAAAACCACGCCCGATTTCATCATCTGTGTCGTGCCAGAAACCGGCCTCACCGCTGTAGTGTGCCTTGCCCGATACTTCGGCAATGATCGCCGGATAGGGCCCGCAATGGCTCGTGTCAAAAATGCGACCGTCAAAATCTGACCCGATGACACTTTCGAACCTTCTCGTGATACCTGTTGGGATCAATCCTTTGGCATGCTGAATGGCAAGCCGCGCACTGACGCCAGATCCGGTCGGGCTGCGATCAACCTGATTGTCGGCGAAGACACATATATTACGTGTTGGCTCTTTGGCGGATGTGTCTTTGCCATCGGTCAGGATGGCTCCATACAGAAATGCCAGATCATCATGATCGGGATGATTTAGGGTGATACTGGCATTCACTGCGCTGCATACGGACTGCGCAATATCGATCAGATCGCGCACCGGCGAAGACCCGACCGCAAGGCCGAATTGTCCTGCATCAAGCACGGCATAGAATGCACCGCCATATCCGATGTCTGTTTTGAATGCCCGACCGTCGACAAGTGCCAGTTCAACATCGGCAGCAAACATGAAGGACGGGACTGATTTGAAACGGACGGCACCACTTTTCCCTTTGATCACCGATACTTCGGCACGTACCAGCCCGCAGGGACATTCAATATTAACCGGCGTTATCGGTTCGACAGGCGCGACCAATCCGTGATCAACGGCATATCGGCCAAGAGCGATGATGGCGTGGCCGCACATGGTCGAGTAACCTTCATTATGGATGAACAGAACCGCCAGATCGGCATCCGGCAGGCTCGTTTCGACCAGAATGGCTCCATACATGTCGTAATGACCGCGCGGCTCAAACATCAGAAACCGCCGCAAATGATCAAGTTCGTCGCGGGCATATCGGCGCTTGGCCAAAATATCGTCGCCCGGAATCGCCGGATAACCCGATGTGATGATCCGAAGCGGCTCGCCGCCGGTATGCATATCAATGACTTTGATCGGGAATTCTCGGGTGGGCAGGGACGGTTTGGAGGTCATCTGTCGCCTCATTTTGGTGTTCGGCAAATTTTTAAAGGAAATTCAGGAGCGGATTCCGGCTAAAGTCGGGTGCTTTGTCTGGCAGGACATATCTATCTTAGCGGCCTTGAACATGCGCGCAATAGCGCCGCATCCGGATTTTGGCGTCAGGCTAGGCCTTGCAGGTCATAAAAGTGAAACCTATATGTGGTTTCGCGCAAAAATTTTGCGTCTCGCACTTTCTGTCATTTTTTCTTAAAAAAGGTATTTACAGGCTCGGCGAGGG
>NZ_JPWA01000023.1 GCF_003326475.1 Thalassospira xianhensis MCCC 1A02616
TGGCGGCAATCCGCCAAGCGCGCTGGTGGCGATCCTGCATGATCCCGATGCGGTCCTTCCGCCATCCGATAGCGATGCATTGGCCCTGTTCGTTCAGGCCGCATCCGACCTTGGTGCCAAGGCCGAACTGATCACCGCCAAGGATTTCCACCATTTGTCGGAATTTGATGCGCTGCTGATCCGTGAAACCACCGCCCTTGATCATCACACCTATCGCTTTGCCAAACGTGCGCGCAAGGAAGGCATTCCGGTGATTGACGATCCGGACTCAATCCTGCGCTGCACGAACAAGGTTTACCTTGCCGAATTGCTGCGCACTCACCGCATTCCCGCCCCGCGCAGCATGATTTTCGACAAGCGCCGCATTGCCGAAATCGGCCAGCAATTCAGCTTCCCATCGGTGCTCAAGGTGCCCGATGGCTGTTTCTCGCGCGGGGTGCGCAAGGTGAAATCACCCGAACATCTGGCCGAAGTCGCGACCGAGATGTTCAAAAATTCCGAACTTCTCGTCATTCAGGAATATGTCGAAACCACCTTTGACTGGCGCATTGGCGTTCTGGGGGGCGAGCCACTCTTTGCCAGCCGCTATTTCATGGCACCCGGCCACTGGCAGATCGTCAAACACGAAGATGACGGCAAATCGTTCGAGGAAGGCGGCTTTGAAACCGTCGCCGTCGAAGATGCCCCGGCTGATATCGTTTCCACCGCTTTGGCTGCGGCCCGCCTGATGGGCGACGGTCTTTATGGTGTGGATATGAAAGAAACCCCGCACGGCCCGATGGTGATCGAAGTCAACGACAACCCCAACATCGATGGCGGAGTCGAGGATGTCGTGCTCGGCATGGACCTGTATCGCCGGATCATCGCCCACCTTCTGGGCAAGATCGCGCGTCCGTAATGCATGGTAATCAAAATGACAAAGGGCCGGTTTATCCGGCCCTTTTTTCAATAAAGACTGCCGCCTGAAGCTTGTCGCGGCCATAACGGACCATAAGGTCAAACTCGTTGCGCAGGATCGGCGTTGATACGCAATCGCTTCCGCTAAATGGTTCGTGGTCTTCGCCAATATCCGGATCAGTGACATAGACATACCGGTCATCAAACCCCGAAACCACTACCCAGTGCGGGATTTTATCGCCGTAAATCCGATACTGGCTGATCAGGACAAGTGCAATCTTGCCATGTTTTGACCGTTCTTCGATTTCTGCAATGCTGAACGGCCCGGTTTTTACAGGAATACCGGCCTCGCGGGCCTGACGGGCGAAATCATAATGCACCAGCTCGACAACTTCGCGGTTCTTGGGTTTACGCACCGTATCAACAAAAAGCGGCCCGTCGCGGCTGCTTAAAACCTCGACATCAAAACCGCGTTTATGCGCCGCCAGTCCAAGACCAAGCGGCCCGCACCCGCCATGCCCCGATGTCATGAAAACGGTCGTTGCCTCGCGCCAAAGTGCAATTTCCTGATTGCGATCCATCTCAATTTCGGGATCAAGCGCGTTCATCGCCATCATTAACGCTGCCGGGCCACAGGTGAATGGCATGGTCTGGTGATAAAAATGGATCGGCGATGGCCGACGCAGGGATTGCGGCACCAAAACGCGCTCCATACGCAGCGCGTCGGAATGGTCGGGATAATAATCGGGATAAAGGGCAAATTCGCGATATCCCGCCGCCTTGAACAATCCAATCGCCGTTTCGTTATCCGGATTGACCTCAAGCCGAAGGATCGGTGCCCCGAAATCAAGGCTGAGTTCCTCGGCCCGGGTCAAAAGTGCCCGACCGATCCCCTGCCCGCGACGCGCCTCCAAAACTGCCATGGAATAAAGCCGTGCCATCGCGACGTTGGATCTGAAAATAACCAGTGCGTAGCCAACCACCACACCTTCACGTTCGGCCACACAAAGACGCGCAGTCTCGCTGCCAAGGAAACGCTTGAAAGCGCGGCGCGACAGACGGTCAATATCAAATGAACTGTTTTCGATCTCGCACAGGGCATCAAGGTCCCCATCTGTTGCGATACGAAGGTCAAGTTTGGTCAAAAGGCACCCGAAGTATCAATACTTGCCGATCTCATGGATCAAGGCGGTTTCATCCATTTCGCCATGAAACGGATGAAACCGGAAGTGCATTTTCGGCAGGTTAGCTGCGCGCGGCAATCCGGGGGGCCAAAGGCGACATATCATATCCCGCCCCGGCAGCCGTTTTGACAATGTCTTCAACCGGCAAATTACCGGCACTGGCAAGCGACCAAAGGATCGTGCAGCGCGTGCCACTACGGCAATACGCGAAGACCGGCTTTTCAGCTTCGCTCAGAACCTTGGCAAAGGCATCGGCATCGGCATCCGAAACATTGCCGCTTGCAACCGGAAGAAACACGGCTGCAAGGCCAAGGCTTTTCGCCTTTGCCTCGACTTCGGCGAATGATGGCTGACCGGGGTCCTCGTTGTCCGGGCGATTGCAGACAATGGTCTTGAAACCGGCCCCGGCGATGTCATTAACAGCATCAAGGGGCATCTGCGGCGAGACGGTCAGTTCATCATTCAGGCGTTTCATCGTTGCAGGTCCGTTTTCCTGGGTCACAAGGACCGCTTATGCGCTTGGAACGTAAAAGCGGAATACCAAGATTACGGATGCCACTATATCCGTCGGCTGACAACTCCCCGACATCATAAAAGTCGATTATCTGGCGGATTTTGTATCAATCGGGCATGTCCGGATACCCAGAATGCGATAAAGCGGGCAAAACCGCATCCCACCGGTCAGGATCATGATTGCACCGGCAATCATCGCCACCCAGCCAAATCCGCCAAGGGCGGCAAACGGGCCGGTCTCCGTCGCAACAACAAACGGCAGCGCAATCAGAACCACGCCAAGAATAACACGCAAAGCACGATCAATTTTTCCGACATTGGATTTCATGGGGAACTCCTGTTTCTGAAAACCACGGGATCAATATCACCCTGATAATATACAATATTATAATTAACAAATGTAATTTTATCATTTATTTGTGTTAAAACTGATCTATCGCAAGGAATGCGGCATCATGATCCTGTTGCGGACACTTGAAACGCATGCTACGCCCATGTTCAAACAGCAAAAAGATGGGAATGGGAATGACCGATACTGTTGCATCCGTTGCCGACTGGCCGATCTGGCACGATCAAAATCCGGGCCGCACGTTTTCCCAATGGCTAAAGGCGTGTGTTGCCGATGACTGGCATACGGTCACCCATCATCCCTTCACCGATGCCTGGGGCAAGGCCGCGGTTCCCGACCGCAATCTCAAAAACTATCTGATTCAGGACCACCGTTTCATCGACCGGTTTGTTGCCCTTCTGGCCGGTGCCGTATCACGTGCGCCAACGCTGCCGGACCGGATTCCGGCCTGCCAGTTTCTCGCCCTTCTGACCGGACCGGAAAACACCTATTTCGAACGATCACTTGATGCGCTGGGCGTCACCGAACAGGAACGCCGCGAAATGCCGGATTGGGACGTCACGAGCGCCTTCAAGGATCTGATGCGCACCGCAATGGAAAGCAACGACTACGCCAGCATGCTAGCGGTTCTGGCCGTGGCCGAAGGCACCTATCTTGGCTGGGCGGATCGGGTTCACAATGAAATCGAAAGCCACCCCAAAGAATTCTGGTACGCCGAATGGCTTGATCTGCATATCGGGACCTATTTCGAAAGCGTCGTCGCCTTCCTCAATGATCAGCTCGATAAAACCGGACCGACACTCGATGACGCTGCCCGCGCAAACTGTCTTTCCTGTTTCCGCAAGGCAACCGAACTTGAAGTCCGGTTCTTTGACACTGCATGGAGCACACAGAATTGATCACCATCCGCCCGTATCGTGCGCATGATGCATCGGCCCTGACCGAAATTTACACGCGTTCTGTTACGGAGTTGGGGTCACGTACCTATAACCCCGATCAGGTCGGCATCTGGGCAACCCTTGCCCCAACCGCAGAACGATTTGCCGAACTGATGGACGATGGTCGGCTGCGCCTGATCGCCGCGGATGAAAACGACCGGCCCCTCGCCTTTTGCGATCTCGAAGCCGATGGGCACATCCATTTTCTATATGCCCTGCCCGAACTCTCCGGTACGGGTGCGGTCACAGCTCTGTATGACGCCCTTGAAAAAGCGGCGCGCGACCGCAACATCGCAAAGCTCTATTCCGAAGCCAGCGAACTCGCCAAAGGCTTCCTGTTAAAACAGGGCTTTCACGTGGTTGAACGCCGCGACTTCGAAGTCGCCGGGGTCCCGATCCATAACTATGCCGTCGAAAAACGCCTGCGCTCCGTGGCCTGATCGCGTGCAAAAATCAAAAGGCGGTCATTTCCCGACCGCCTTTCTGTTTCAACTGTCCTTGATCGCCCGCCGTGCGGTTGTCACCACCCGCTCGATATAATCATCTGCCTGTCCGATATAATTCGCCGGGTCGCGTAATTTGGCCCAGTCAATCCCGACATCGGTCAGTTTGGGCAACTCATCAAACAGATTGCTTTGACTGGCAGCCGACCGCGCAAGCGCGTCCTTGACCAGCTTGTCCGCCTCGTCACGCCCAAGATGTTCGGCAAGGGCAAAGGTCGCGGCCTCCGCCAGCATCGCCCCGCGTGACAGCTCCAGATTGGCTGCCATCCGATCGGCATTGACCTTAAGGTTCGGCACCATATCAACCGCCTGCGCCAGTCCGGCCCCTGTCGCCATAATCATCTGCGGCAATGTCAGCCATTCCAGCAACCAGCTTGCCCCGGATCGTTCATGTTCGTGGATCTGGCTTTGCGCAAATGTGCCAAGCTGCCCGGCATTGAACCGCGCCAGCGTGATCAGCATTTCGGCCTGCACCGGGTTGGATTTATGCGGCATGGTCGATGATCCGCCGCCCTTGCCCGGCTGGACTTCAGCGATTTCGGATTGCGCCAACAACACCAAATCCTGCCCCATCTTGCCAAGCGCACCGCTAAGTGCGGTTAACTGTGCCGCAAAATCGACCAGAACATCGCGCTGGCTGTGCCACGGCATATCGGTTGGGGGCAGTTCAAGTTCATCGGCCAGATTGCGTTCAACCTCGATCGCCTTGTCCCCGATGGATGCCAGCGTCCCCGCCGCCCCGCCAAAGCTTAACCGGAACAGATCGGCACATAACGTATCAATCCGGTGATCAATCCGCACCAGCGGTGCCAGCCATCCGGCGGCTTTAAGCCCGAATGTGGTCGGCACGGCCTGCTGGGAACGGGTTCGTCCGATCATGACCGTTGCCCGGTGGGTTTCGGCCTGTGCAATCAATGCCTTGATCAGCTTGCGTGTCCGGCGGCGGATAATCGCCACCGCATCGCGAAGGCGCAAAACAAGGCCGGTATCAAATACATCCTGACTGGTCGCGCCAAAATGGACATAACGCGCATCATCCCCGCCAATCTCGGCCTTAAGCGCCTTGACCAAGGCCGGAACCGGCACTCCGGCATTTGCCGTACCCGCCGCCAATGTCGCGGGATCGGGGCGAAATTCGCGGCAAACATCGGCAATACGGTTCGCACTTGCTTCCGGGATCACGCCCGCGCGTGCCTCGGCCGATGCCAATGCCGCCTCAAACAGCACCATCGATGCGATCTGCGCATCATCGGTAAACAGGGCGGCAATTTCCGCATCGGCAAACAGATTGCCAAGCATCGCAGAATCAAAGGGCGAAATCGTCATCTGGTTTGGTCCACCGTTTAAACAGGTGTTATTTCAGTTTGGCAGGGGTCAGAACCCTAGTGTCGCGCCGCTATTGCGTTCGGTCAACAACACAAAAAGAAGCCCCTGCCCGTTCTTCAACGGTACAGGGGCCCTTTTGAAATCAAACGATCAATCAGACCGCTTCAAGCACAATGGCAATGCCCTGCCCGACGCCAATGCACATCGCCGCCAGCGCATATTTACCACCGGTACGTTTCAACTGCATCGCAGCCGTCCCGGTAATACGTGCGCCCGACATGCCAAGCGGATGACCAAGCGCAATCGCCCCGCCATTCGGGTTCACACGCGCATCGTCATCGGCAATGCCAAGATCGCGCAACGTCGCAAGCCCCTGTGAGGCAAAGGCCTCGTTCAGTTCGATCACGTCAAGCTGATCGGTCGTAAGACCAAGACGCGCCAGAAGCTTCTTGCTGGCCGGTGCCGGGCCAAAGCCCATGATGCGCGGCGCAACACCCGCCGTCGCACCGCCAATCACCTTTGCAATCGGTTTCAGGCCGTATTTCTTGACCGCCGCATCCGATGCAATGATCAATGCCGCCGCACCGTCATTAACCCCCGATGCATTGCCTGCTGTTACCGAGCCGCCTTCGCGGAACGGGGTCGGCAGTTTGCCAAGCTTTTCGGCTGTCGTGCCCGGACGCGGATGTTCATCCTTGTCAACGATGATCGGGTCGGCCTTACGCTGCGGAATGGTGACCGGCGTGATTTCTGCGGCCAGATTGCCGTTTTCCTGTGCGGCCACCGCCTTGTCCTGTGACCGGGCGGCAAAGGCATCCTGATCAGCACGGCTGATCTTGAAATCCTCGGCAACGTTTTCACCGGTTTCGGGCATGGAATCAACGCCATACTGCTTTTTCATCACCGGATTGATGAAACGCCAGCCAATCGTGGTGTCATAGATTTCCGCATTGCGCGAAAAGGCACTTTCGGCCTTTGGCATCACGAACGGTGCACGCGACATGCTCTCGACACCGCCCGCAATCATCAGATCGGCCTCACCCGATTTGATCGCACGTGCGGCCATGATGATCGCGTCCATACCCGACCCGCACAAACGATTGACCGTCGTACCGGTCACAGTTTCCGGCAAACCGGCCAAAAGCAGCGACATGCGCGCCACGTTGCGATTGTCTTCACCGGCCTGATTGGCACATCCGAAAATCACGTCATCGACGTCGCCGAAATCGATATTCGGATTGCGTTCGATTAACGCCTTAAGCGGAATGGCACCAAGGTCGTCCGCACGAACCGACGAAAGACTGCCACCGAAACGGCCAATCGGGGTACGGATAAAATCGCAGATATAAGCATCAGCCATATTCAAAGTCCTTACTGCTGGCCTTCATGGGCCTTGGCGGTGCGGGCATGCAGATCACGCAGGACCTGAAGCTCGTGCGCGTCGGGCACCGGAGTTTCGGCGACTTCATCAGCAAATTCAACAGTCCAGCCGGTGTTTTCGATAATATCTTCGCGCGTCACGCCCGGATGGATCGATGTCACGATGAAATGCTTGCCAACCGGATGCGGTTCCATGATGCAAAGATCGGTAATCAGTCGCGACGGGCCTTTGGTATCGACACCATAAGACGCGCGGTCATCACCGCCCTTGCCATGACCAAGCGAAGTCACGAAATCGATCTTTTCAACAAAGCCACGCTTGCTTTGTTTCATCACCAGAAACACCTCGCCACAGCTCGTCGCGATTTCCGGCGCACCACCACCGCCCGGCAGGCGGACCTTGGGATCATCATAATCGCCGATCACGGTGGTATTGATATTGCCGTATTTATCAAGCTGTGCCGCGCCAAGGAAGCCGACGGAAATCTTGCCGCCCTGCAACCAGTAACGGAACATTTCCGGCACCGGCACGGTATTGACGGCCGTTTCGCAAAGTTCGCCATCGCCGATGGATAACGGCAATACGTCCGGCTTCGTGCCAATCGTGCCGCTTTCATAAATAAGGGTCAGTTCCGGCGCATGGGTCAAACGTGCAAGGTTACACGCTGCCGACGGCATGCCGATGCCGACAAAGCACACATCGTCATTCTTGAGTGCGCGCGAGGCAGAAACCGTCATCATTTCGGTAGGGGTATAGTCAACCATGATCTTTCCTCCGCTTACCCTTTGTTCGCTTCGCGCTTGGCGGCGAAATCTTCGGGGCCGCCCTTCATGACATGCTCATCGATCCACGCGGTGAAGCTGTCACGATCATTGGCGATCTTGTCCCACGCCTTGTAAAACGCGTTGTCACGCTTGTAATAGCCTTGGGCATAAGACGGATGTGCGCCACCCGGCACCTCGACAATCGCGGTCACCGCCCAGTTCGGCAGCATGACGGCGTTGTAGGGTACATCGTCAAAGTTATCGACGATCTCCTCGACCGTGATGATCGACTTCTTGGCCGCCAGAACGGCTTCTTTCTGAACCCCGACAATGCCTTCAAACAGGACATCGCCCTTCTTGTTGGCTTTCTGGGCATGGACCACGGCAACATCCGGGCGAATGGCCGGAACGGCTGCCAGACTTTCACCAGTGAACGGGCATTCGATGAATTTGATGTTCTTGTTCACGCGCGGCAATTCCGCCCCGCGATATCCCTTGAACACCGCACAGGGCAGCCCCGCCGCCCCCGCATCATAGGCGTTCGCCATTGCCGCATGGCTGTGTTCCTCGATCTCAAGCTTGTGCGGCCAGCCTTCCTGAACCGCATCGCGCAACCGGTGCAACGACCCGACACCGGGGTTCCCGCCCCACGAAAATACCAGTTTCTTTGCACAACCGGCCCCGATCAGCTGATCATAGATCATATCGGGCGTCATCCGGATCAGGGTCAGATCCCTGATCCTCTGACGAATGACCTCATGCCCGGCGGCATGCGGAATCAGATGCGTGAAACCTTCCATCGAGACGGTATCGCCATCCTTGATGCAGGATGCGACAGCCTCTTTAAGCGACATGAAACGTGCAACCACGGTAAAACTCCTGTGGTAACCAGAACAATAAAACGCGGCATATCTCAGCCGGATGCGTTGGAATGATTTGGATGGCTGTGACCACCGGCTTTCCCCAAAGCAGCGAACACAGCCATCCAGACCGAAGCGACTTACACGTCGAAGAACACGGTTTCCGCGTCCCCCTGCATATGAATGTCGATCCGGTATTCAACCCCGGTACGGGTTTCGACACGCTTGGCAATCAGCGTGTCACGGCGATCGGCGGGAACCGATTGCAGGATGTCGTCCTTGGCGTTAAGTGCTGCCTCGTCATCGAAATAGAAACGGGTAAAGGCATGAACCAGCATGCCGCGCATGAACACGATGACATTGACAAACGGGGCCGTGCCATCGGCAACAACGCCCGGTTTGACGGTGTCAAAATAAAAGCGGTTCTGCGCGTCCGTGCCGGTACCGCAACGGCCAAGGCCACGGAAACCCGATGATGCAACATCAACCGGATTTTCGGTATAGGCCCCGTTGGCATCGGCCTGCCAGATTTCGATCATCGCGTCATTGACGACATCGCCATTGCCATCAAGTACCCGGCCGGTGATGCGGATATGTTCGCCGTCTGCGTCCGGTCCGGCGATGGTCGTATCGGCAATGTCGGTAAAGTCATACGCGTATTGCCCTGCGGTCAGGCCATAGGCGAAATACGGACCAACCGTCTGCGAAGGGGTTTCACCATATGCCATGACTTAATTCTCCATCGGGGTGGCATTACGTCCGCGCAGGACGATGTCAAACTGATAACCAAGGGCAAAGCCTTCCTCGGTCTTCTCGATCGAGAATTTCGAAATCAGGCGTTCGCGTGCTGCCGCGTCCTCGGTGCCCAGGAAAATCGGATCAAGTTCGAGCAACGGATCGCCCGGAAAATACATCTGGGTCACAAGGCGCGTGGCAAAGCCCGGCCCGAACAGCGACAGATGGATATGGTTCGGACGCCATGCATTGAAATGGTTGCCCCACGGATAGGCACCTGGCTTGATGGTATAGAAAACATAATTGCCGTTGGCATCCGTCATGCACCGGCCCGATCCGCGGAAATTCGGGTCAAGCGGCGCGTCATGCTGATCCAACTTGTGCACATAACGCCCCGCCGCATTGGCCTGCCAGACCTCGACAAGAATGTCGGGCTGCGGGCGGCCATCGGTATCCATGACCTTGCCATGCACCACAATGCGTTCGCCCAGTGGCTCGCCATTGGTGATGCCGTTCTTGGTCAGATCGAAGTCAAGCTTGCGCACCGATGCCGGGGCAAAACGCGGGCCGGTGCCCTCGCTCAATCCTGATTTGATCGCAAGTGGTGCCTGCGTCGGGCCGCGCAGGATGGTGGACTTGTAACCGGGTGCGATAAAGGGGGCGTGGGAACCCCAGTCGCGCGGTTTAAAGGTGGACATGGCGTTTACTCTCCCTTGGCGGCCGCATCAATCTCGGCATAGGTTTGTTTGGCAATGCGGAATGCCGTATTGGCGGTGGGAACACCGGCATAGACCGCAACATGCATCAGAACTTCACGGATATCTTCGCGCGTGGCACCGGTATTGAGCGTTGCACGGATATGCATCGCCAGTTCTTCTTCATGGCCAAGCCCGGCCAGAAGCGCGATGGTCACAATGCTGCGTTCGCGCTTGGTAAACGCATCGCTGGTCCAGACACCATTCCAGACATTCTCGGTGATGTAACGCTGAAAACCGGCATCGATTTCCGTGACATTCGCCGATGCGCGATCCACATGGGCATCACCCAGAACGGAACGGCGGGTTTTCATACCGACTTCATACCGGTTCTCAGACAAGGTTCTTCTCCTTGATAAATCGGTCGATCAACCGGGAAAGCAATTCAGGGGTTTCAAGGCACGGCAAATGCCCGACCCCGTTTATAAGTTCGAATTCGGCACCGGGGATCATCCCGGCCATCTCGCGCACCACATCGGGCGGTGTCGCCAGATCATCCGATCCGCAAACGCAAAGTACCGGCACTGAAATCCGGGTTGCCGCATCGCGCAGATCCCCATCACGAAGGGCAACGCACGTTCCGACATATCCCTCGACCGTGGTGCGGACCAGCATGTCGCGATACATCGCGGTTTCAACCGGCCGTTCGCGGCGATATGTCGGCGACAACCATCGTTCGATGATCGCATCGCCAAGAACCTTGATGCCACCTTCCCTGATGGCATTGATGCGCGTGTTCCAGCCATCCGCATCGCCAAGTTTCGGCGCGGTATCACACAGGATCAGGCCGCGAACACGGGCGGGCACCAGTTCCGCGACCTTCTGCGCAATCAGTCCGCCGACGGACAAACCGCAGATGATGACGTCTTTGACGCCCAGATAATCCAGAAGCCCGATCAGGTCATTGGCATGCAGGTCGATAGTGTAATCCGCCCCGCCAATGCCCGACAAACCATGCCCGCGCTTGTCATAGGTTATGACATTGAACCGGTCGGCAAAGGCCGGGGCAACATCGTTCCAGATACGAAGATCCGTACCCAGCGAATTTGAAAACACCAAAGCCGGGCCGTTTTTTGGGCCGGTCTGGCAATAATGGATATGTGTCCCGTTGATCGGGGCGACTTGTAGACTCATGTTATTTCCACCCTGACTTGTTACCCATAATCTGGCAGGCGGTTTTGGTTATGTAAAATGAGGATTTGCGTTAATTGCATAACTATACAATTATATAAAACAGGAATATCTGATTTCTGGAATGGTACGCATGCTTGATCAACGCATTAAATTCCGCCATCTGACCTGCTTTCTGGAGGTCGCCCGCCAGCGCAGCGTCGTCAAGGCCGCCGACACATTATCCATCACCCAGCCGGCCGTATCCAAGACCATCCGCGAACTCGAAGAACATCTTGATGCCCGCCTGTTTGACCGATCCAAACGTGGTGTAACCCTGACCGATTTCGGCAAGGTGTTTTTGCGCTATGCCGGTGCCAGCGTCACCGCCCTTCGCCAGGGGGTCGACAGCATCAGCCAGGTCCGCATGCAGGGCGGGCTTTCGATCAATCTTGGTGTTCTGCCAACCGTCGCCGCCAGCGTCATGCCAAACGCCATCCGCCGGTTCAAGGCACTAAGCCCCGATACAACGGTCAAGGTCGTGGCCGGGCCAAACGTGATGCTGATGGGCCAATTGCGCGTCGGCGAACTTGATCTGGTGGTCGGTCGCCTGGCTGAACCCGATCAGATGTCGGGCCTGTCCTTCATACATTTATATTCGGAACATATCTCGCTGGTCGCGCGGCCCGGTCATCCTTTGCTGGCCGATAAAAACCCGGACATCACCCGCATCCGCGAATTTACCGTTCTGGTCCCGCCCAAGCAGGCGATCATTCATTCAACCGTCGACAAGATGCTGATTGCACATGGCATCGGCGCCCTGCCCGACCGGATCGAGACCGTTTCGACATCCTTTGGCCGTGCCTTTACCCGCGAAACCGATGCGATCTGGATCATCTCGAACGGGGCCGTGGCATCCGACATTGCCGAAGGCCATCTTGTCGAATTGCCAATTGATACCAGCGATACCTTTGGCCCCGTGGGCCTGACCACCCGCATCGACAGCCCGGTATCCCCGCCGGTCGAAATGCTGATCAATGCCGTCCGCGAAGAAGCCGCCCTGCATCACGCGACCCATTCCCGCCACGATACATAATCATATGGTTATGAAAACAAGCGCCAATATCATTATACATAACCATGCGGCGACCATTAGATTGATTACAAATTGGCATCACTGCTGTGCGTAAACGGCAAACATGCGAACAAAAAGAACAATAAAAACAACAAGAAAAACTTCAGGAAAACTTTGCAGATAAAAACGCATCATGGCTGAGACGTTTGATGGCGTTTGGCGACGCCAGGGGACGTTCAAAGGAGGAAAGAATGAAAAACATCACGAAATTGCTAACAGGTGCCGCCGTTGCGACCATGGTGTCGTTTGGCGCACATGCGCAGGAAGTAACCCTGACGATCCATCACTTCCTGGGCCCGAAAGCACCGGCCCAGGCCCAGATGATGGAACCGTGGGCGAAAAAGATCGAAGAAGAATCAAACGGCCGTATCAAATTTGAAATCTTCCCGTCCATGTCGCTGGGCGGCAACCCGCCGGAACTGTATCGTCAGGTCCGTGACGGTGTCGCCGATATCGTCTGGACCTTGCCGGGTTACACCCCGGGCGTATTCCCGCACACCGAAGTTTTCGAACTTCCGGGTGTCCATTTGGGGGATGCACGCGCGACCAACCTCGCGATCTGGGACATGATGGAAGACATGGCACCGGACCTTAAAGACATCCATCCGCTGGCCGTTCACGTTCATGCCGGTCAGGCCATCCACCTGACGGAAAAAGAAGTCCGCACCGTTGCCGACGTCAAAGGTCTTAAATTGCGTACGCCGACCCGTACCGGTTCCTGGGTGATTGAATCCTGGGGCGCAGAACCGGTTGGCATGCCGGTCCCGGCCCTGCCGCAGGCCATGTCGCTTGGTGTGGTTGACGGCGGCCTTGTGCCGTTCGAAGTCGTCCCGCCGCTCAAACTGGCTGAACTGGTTTCCTACTCGGTCGAAGGCCAGGGCGTTAATTCCCGCTTTGGGACCTCGGTCTTCCTGTTCGCCATGAACAAGGACCGTTACGACAGCCTGCCGGACGATCTCAAGGAAATCATCGACCGTAACTCCGGTCGCGATTTTGCCGCCCAGATCGGTGACGTTTTCAACAATGTCGAAGAAGTCGGCAAGAAAATGATCAACGATGGCAAGGGTCAGGTTGTTGAACTGACCCCGGAAGAAAAAGCAACGTTTGACGATGCATCCGCATCGGTTGTTGATCGCTGGATCGAAGAAGCAAAGTCGAACGGCATCGACGGTGCCGCACTGGTCGAAAAGGCCAAAGCCGCCGTTCTCGCCAATACCAAACAGTAATCTTTTCAAGTTACTGGCAAATCTGACGGGGTCACGTATCATATATTTGCGTGACCCCTCATTCCCGCAAGATTGTATGACACATGAAACACGTGCTGAATAAGGCCGCATCCTGGTTTGCCGTGGCTGGCGGTTTTTTGGCCCTGCTGATTGCCGTGGTCACGATCGTGAACGTTACCGCATTCGGCCTGGACAAGATTGCGCGCCTGTTTGGTGCCAATTTCCCGGCAATTATCGGCTATGAAGACTTCGTCAGTATGATTGTCAGCTCGGCAGCCCTGATGTTCTTCCCCTATTGCCAGACCCGCTACGGCCATGTCGCCGTCGATGTCTTTATCAAAATGTTTCCCCAATGGTTCGCGCGCGGCGTGGATATCATCTCGGGCGTCCTGATGACGCTTCTGGCCCTGTTCCTTGGCTATATGATGGTCCACGGCCTGATCGAAGTGCGCAGCGACAATACCCTGTCGGCAATTCTGGGTTGGCCGATCTGGCCGTTCTATGTGCCGGGCATCGTATCGATGTTCCTGTGGGCGCTGATTGCCGCAAGCCAGATTTTCGAAAGCGAGGCCCCGGCCAATGTCTGAACGCGAATTAATCGGCCTTGGCGGTCTTGCACTGCTGTTCTTTATTCTCGCACTGCGCGTTCCTGTCGGCCTTGCCATGATCGGTGTCGGAATTGGCGGCAACTATGTGCTCAGCCTGTTCTTCCCGTTCCTGCGCTTTGAACCCTATCTGCAACAGTTCAAATCCCTGTTTTACGGGATTGTGTCAAACTATGAACTGTCCGTCGTGCCGCTGTTTGTCCTGATGGGCTATCTCGCCAGTCAAGCCAATCTGTCACGCGATCTGTTTCAGGGCGTAAACGCCATTCTGGGTCGTTTCCGCGGTGGCGTTGCCATGGCTGCCATCGGGGCGTGCGCCGGGTTTGGTGCGGTTTGCGGATCATCGCTTGCCACCGCATCCACCATGGGCAAGGTCGCACTGCCCGAATTGCGCCGTCTGAATTATTCGCCGCGCCTTGCCACCGGCACCCTTGCCGCGGGCGGCACGCTTGGCATCCTGATCCCGCCATCGGTCGCACTTGTGATCTATGCCGTCACGGTCGAGGCATCGATCATCCAGATGTTCCAGGCGGCCATCATTCCCGGCCTGATCGCGGTTGCGTTCTTTATGGGGGTGATTGCCATTCAGGTCCGCCTGAATCCAAGCCTCGCCCCGATCCCCGAACCGATGGAACCGGCGGAACGCCGCGAGGCATTGCTGCGCCTGATCCCGGTCATGGTGATTTTCGGATCGATCATTCTCGGTCTTGGGGCCGGTCTGTTTACGCCGACCCCGGCGGCTGGTGTGGGTGTGTTTGCCATTCTGGTTTACGGTGCCTATATGCGCCTGCGCGGCAAGGGTGGCCTGACATTTTCCGGTCTGAAACAGTCGCTGCGCGATACGGCTGTCACCACCTCGATGATCTTCTTCATCCTGCTGGGTGCCGAAATCCTTAAAGGTTTCTTCAGCCGTGCCAACCTTCCGGCCTATATGGCCGAGGCCGCCGCAACCAGCGGCCTTGATCCGTGGCTGATCATGGTTCTGATGCTGCTCGCCCTGATCGTTCTGGGCTGCTTCATGGAAAGCCTGTCGATGATCGTTGTGATCATCCCGTTCTTCTGGCCGGCCCTGGTCGATATCAATGGCGGCGATTGGGCGACTGCGGCAACGGCTGCCTATGGCATGGGGGCGGAGGATCTTAAAATCTGGTTCGGTATTCTGGCCCTGATTGTCGTGGAGCTTGGATTGATAACGCCACCGGTGGGATTGAATGTGTTCATCATCAACGCCCTTGCCGATGGCGTCCCCATGAGCCAGACCTTCCGCGGTGTCATGCCCTTCTTTGCGGCGGAAATCCTGCGCATTCTGCTGCTGATCTTTGTGCCGGTGCTGACCCTGTTTGTGCCGACATTGCTCGGCGGTTAGCAACGCGCATCATAAGCTTCCGAAAAGCCCGCCCGATCTGGCGGGCTTTTCTTTTGGTCAAACCCGAAAACCGCTAGACTGTCCCAAAGCAAACAGCAAAACATGATCATGGTCGCAACCCGCAACAGCATTCCGGTCTACAAGCTTTACGGTGAAACCGGCGAAACCGCGCCCGGAACCGCCGAGCAGATTGCCATTTCCGAACCGGAATTCTTCCATCTCGAAAGCATCCCGTCGCGATCCAAACTGCATGACCTGCACATTCAGCCGCACCGTCATGCCAATCTGTTTCAGCTGCTTTACATCACACGCGGCCACGCCGGGATCGAATTTGACGACCGGCAATTCACCATGCAGGTCGGGCAGATACTCACCATGCCGCCCGGCACCGTTCACGGCTTTCGCTTCAGCCCCGATATCGATGGCTGGGTCATTTCACTGACCGATTACCATTTGCAGGAAATCCTTTCCCCCGCCCCCAAACTGTTTGCGCGCCTCGACCGGCCGCTTTGTGTCGATGGATCAGGAACCGCCGATCAGCCCGGCCCGACCGATTTCCTGATCCGTCAACTGGTCGCGGAATATTACGGACATAATACCGGGCGGTTATATGCACTGCGCAACATATTGGGGTTGCTGCTGCTGGCCATCGGGCGCGATGCCCCGTCGGGCGATCCCGCACGGCTCAGCCGCAAGGAACAGAAAACTGCGAAGTTCCGCAAATTCCAGTCACTGATCGAAACCTTCTACAAGCAGCACAAGCCGCTGGAATTTTACGCCCGTGAAATCGGCATCACCACCACACAGCTAAACCGCATCGCCAAGGACATCTATGGCATGACCGCCATCGAAGTCGTCCATCACCGCCTGATCCTGGAGGCCAAACGCACCCTGATCTATACCGACATCGCGGTTCAGCAGATCGCTGATGAACTGGGCTTTCGCGATGCCGGATATTTTTCACGCTTTTTCGCCAAAAAGGCCGCGATGTCACCGATGCAATTCCGACAGGACCACCGATAACATCCCGGCCTTGATATGTCGTTATTAAGGATTACGGGTTAAAGCCAGCCCCCGTCCCGCTCAGATGCTTGGGCAAGTCATCAAGCGGTATCTTGGTCAGATCCTTGACGATTTCCCCGTCAAGCGCCTCGGCCAAGGGTTTGGGCATTTTGTTGCGCACCTCGCCCATCACCTTGGGCGGGGCAATCACGATCAGATTGTCAAACTTGCCGTGTTTGCGCTTGTCGGTCAGGTAATTGACGACATCGTCGACAAATTCCATCTGCGCATGTTCATGCGGGTCGGTCGATGGTGGCATGGCGTGGCGCTGCTGGTTGCCGCCGGGATTGTTAAAACCGCGTCCGGGTTTGTCACTGGCGATTTCCCGGCTGGACCGGTTATCAGCCTGCATTTCCGTAACCGTTTCCAGATGCCGTCCTTCGGCATCAAACGTGACGGCCACCACATGGGCGCGACCGCCGTCGGCAACAAGTATCCATTGGTTTTTATGCATATTAACCTGCCTTTCTGTTGCGACTGCCCCCGGAACGTCCCCCACCCGATCAAGGTTCCATAAAAGTCATTTTCAACATCAGGCCACAGAGCAAAAAGGCCGGTCCGCATGCCCGAACCGGCCTTTGATATCATCGATCAGGATTGGCTTATCGCCATGCCAGCAACCAGCGATCAAGCCTTCCCAAAAGCCACGAAACACACAGCCCCAAAAGCGACAGAACCACCACACCGGCAATCAACTGATCGGTCTGATACAGGTTCCCGGCAGCCAGGATCAGCGCCCCGATGCCGTATTGCGCGCCGATCATTTCGGCCGCAATCAGAAGGATGATCGCGATCGACGATGAAATACGGAAACCCGACAGGATGGTCGGCAACGCACCGGGCAGGATGATCTTGCGGATCACTGACCACATCGGCAGATCAAAGCTTTGCCCCATGCGGATCAGGTTGCGCTGCACGTTATCCACCCCACCGAATGTATTGATCACGGTCGGGAAAAACACGCCAAAGGCAATGGTGGCAAATTTTGATGGCTCCCCAATGCCGAACCAGATGATGAAAAGCGGCAGAAGCGCAATTTTCGGGATCGGGAAAAGGGCCGATACAAACGCCACACCGGGCGAGCGCGCCCAGCTAAACATCCCCACCAGAAAACCGACAAAAAGCCCGGCCACCGTCCCCATGATCCAGCCACCAACAAGCCGCTGCAACGACGCGCCAAGATGCAGCCAAAGATCACCCGTGACGATCAATTGCCAAAGCGCCTTGGCCACCGCAACCGGGCTTGGCATCGCAAGCTCGCTGATCACCCCGGTACTTGATCCCAATTGCCAAAGCGCAATCACGGCAACGAAAAAGCCCCACGCCGCAACCGGATTGGCCTTGGGATTAAAGCCCGTGGCGCGAAACCGCACCTGACTTGCTGGGGACGCCGCACTTTGGCGCTCCGCCCGGACTTCGCTGATATCATGCGACATTTTCAAGCTCCTTATCGGCCGCAATCGCCTCGTCCCGGATCAGGTTCCAAAGCGCGCTCTCATGCGCGATCAGCTCCGGCATGCCCTCGCGCCGCTCTGCAATCGGAATATCGATTGTGTGGATTTCCTTGATCGTGCCGGGGCGACGGCGCAATGCCACCACCCGGTTGGCCAGCCGCACCGCTTCGTTCAGGTTATGCGTCACATAAACCGCCGTCATGCCGGTGCGGGCAAATAACGCGGCAAATTCATCCAGCAGCAAAATCCGCGTCTGCGCATCAAGGGCCGATAGCGGCTCGTCCATCAACAAAGCCGCCGGGCGGACGGCAAGCGCACGCGCAATCCCCACACGCTGCTTCATCCCGCCCGAAAGCTGTTTCGGATACGCATCGCGGAAATCCCACAGATTGGTCTGCTCCAGCACCTCTGCCACCCGCGCATCACGGTCCGCCTTGGATAATCCATGGTCTTCCAGCACAAGGCTGATATTGCCCGCCACCGTCCGCCACGGCAAAAGCGCGAAATCCTGAAACACATAAGTCAGCGGGTTAAGGCACCCTTCGGGCGTCGCCTTGTCGCAAATCAGAATCTCGCCGCGTGTGGGGGCCAGCAACCCGCCAATGATCGACAGCAATGTCGATTTGCCGCAGCCCGACGGCCCGATCAATGCGACGACCTCGCCCGGTTCGATCCCAAAATCGATATCGCGCAGCGCCTCGACCTGATCATATGAATGGCAAATGCCCTTGATTTGCAGCCGCATGGCACAATCCGTTTATCTGAAATCTACAAATGAAACGACCGGGCCGCGCAAAATGGCGGCCCGGTCGGAAAATACGCTCAGTTACTGACCAAGGGCCGGGATAAAGCTGGTATCGATGAATTTCGCCGGATCGGCATCTGCGGAAACATAACCGCGATCCTGATACCATTTGACCTGCGCCTTCACATCGGCAACGTCAAGTCTGGCTTCCTCGGTGATGAACATCGCGCCATTGCGGATTTTGGGATAGGCCTTGTCCGCCGGATCGTTGGCATAGACATATTTATGCACGATCTCCAAAATCTCCTGCGTGGTGTCGCTCTCAACAAGCTTGCCATCCGCATCCGTCGCCAAAAGGGCCGCACGGTAATCCGCGACACCCTTCTGATAGGCGCGCACGAATTTCTCGACCATCTCGCGGTTTTCTTCGACATTCTCGGTCGATGTAAACAGGCCACCGACCTGATAAGGCACGTAATCCTTCACCCAGCCGATAATATGCGCCGCCCCCGCATTGGCCAACGGCTTTGCGATATGCGGCACGATGATCATGCTATCGACCTGCCCGCTTTTCAGCGCGCCAATCATGTTGGGCACCGACTGCAACGGTTTCAATTCAACGCTTTCGGGGTCAAACCCGGCCTTCTCGGCGACATTGCCGATCATGTAATGGAAGCTCGACCCCACCTGCGACAGGGCAAAGCTATGACCGGGCAATTTATCAACCGAGGTAAGCCCGGCCTCAAACGCCGCATTGGATGCCAGAATGGCCGATCCGTCATAGCCCGGATCTTCATGCAACTGCGCCCCAATAACCTTAAGCGCCCCCTTGGCCGCAAGGTTAAAGAACCCGCCCGTAAACGCCGTCACGCCAAAATCGGCATCGCCCGATGCAATCGCAACCGCCACCGGCTGGGCCGCCTGAAAGATCGAAATCTCGGCATCAAGGCCCTCGTCGGCAAGGTAACCCTTTTCCTTGGCAATAAATAACGGCGCGCTTGAAACAAACGCCAGTGCCGCAATATCGACCTTTTCGTTGGCTTGTGCGCCAAACGCCACAAGGGCACTCGCCCCCATCGCCAGTGCGACAACCGATCCACGCGCCAGCCGTGCCGCGCCCGCCATTCCCCTAATCGAAAGCATGTTTCCTCCACAGGATCATTATTTTTGAATGCATGATAACCTTCGGAATTTTGTTAGCCGATTTATCGACAAATTGCCAATCTTTGCCGCATTTTTTCGCCAAAAGGGTCGATTTCACCCTTAATGCGCAAGTCACCCCGCCCCCTATTTCCGCCAAGGTCGAATTTGCGCGGGTCTTCCGCCCTTCCCGCTCCCCGTCTGCGAACAATCCCGCAAATTGCCATCCCCCGCCAAACCGGCTAAAACCGCCAGAGACAAACCCACGCACAAAGGCCCCGCATGTCATCAAACCCGGATACCCCACCCCCAAAACCAAACGGCAAAACCGCGATGATCATCGGCGCGGGTCCGGCGGGGCTGATGGCGGCTGAACGCCTCGCCGGGTCCGGTCATGCCGTCACGATCTATGAAGGCATGCCAAGCGCCGGGCGCAAACTCCTGATGGCCGGGAAATCGGGTCTCAACATCACCCATGCCGAAGACCTCGAAACGTTTTTGTCGCGCTATGGCACCTCACGCGCACGGCTCGAACCGCATCTGCGCACATTCGGCCCCAACGAAATCCGCGACTGGTGTGCGGGGCTTGGCATCGAAACCTTTGTCGGCTCCTCGGGCCGCGTCTTCCCGACCGCGATGAAGGCAAGCCCGCTTTTGCGCGCCTGGCTTAGGCGTCTGGATGGTTTGGGCTGCAAAATCCATTACCGCCATTACTGGACCGGTTGGGATGATAACGAAAATGCCGTTTTCAAAACCCCGAACGGCGAAGTGACGGCCAAGGCCGATATCACCGTTCTGGCATTGGGCGGCGGAAGCTGGAAACGACTGGGATCGGATGGCAAATGGATGGAAATCCTGCGCAATGCCGGGATCAGATGCAACCCGTTCAAACCGGCCAATTGCGGCTTTGACGTCGCCTGGACCGACCATCTGATCGATAAATGCGCGGGGTCGCCTGTCAAGGCCGTGACGCTGACGGTCACAACCAAATCCGGCCCGCAAACCGTGCGCGGCGAATTCGTGATTTCCAGAACCGGGATCGAAGGCAGTGCAGTTTATGCCATCTCGGCAGCCCTTCGCGATCTATGGCTTGAAACCGGCGATGCCACCGTGACGCTCGACCTAACGCCCGACCGCGACCTGGCCGACGTCATAGCCCGCCTTGCCAAACCACGCGGCAAAAACTCGCTCGGTAATCACCTGCGCAAAACACTCGGTCTGGACGCCACCAAAACCGCGCTCGTTTTCGAAGTCACCCCGCGTGAAACCCTGAACGACCCCGCCAAACTCGCCACCGCGATCAAGGCCCTCCCGCTTAAAATCATCACCCCCCGCCCGATTGACGAGGCGATCAGCACGGCGGGCGGTGTCGCATGGGAAGAACTCGACGAAACTTTCCAACTCAAAAAACGCCCCGGCACCTATTGCGTGGGAGAGATGGTCGATTGGGAAGCGCCGACGGGGGGGTATTTGTTGAGTGGGTGTTTGATGAATACGGGTAATTAATATGGCGACATGTAAGTTTTGCGGAAAAGACAAAAAATTAGTTAAAGCCCATATTATTCCACGAAGCCTTTATGGGTTTCCAAAAGAAAAAGGCTATGAACCATATAAATTTATTACAAATGTAAAAGGGTTTTACAGCTCTAGGTCGGCTACTGGAGTTTACGATCCAGAACTTGTTTGCCTAGATTGTGAGTCTATGTTTTCAGCACCAGACAAATATGCATATGAAATTTTTTTGGGGTCGAAATCGGTATGGAAAAAAAGGCCAAATATTAAGGCGAAAAAAATACCTCCAGAAGATTTTGATTATAAATTGTTCAAGTTATTTTTTTTGACACTTCTATGGAGATCATCAACAACGAAACAACCTTTCTTCAGAAAAGTTGAGTTGGGACCACATATTGACCAAATACGCCAAATGATCTTGGACAAAAACCCCGGAACTCCCGACGATTTTTCGGTAGTACTAGCAGTCTTCAACTCTGAAACAGCTTCGGGTGCAATGCTTGATCCTGATCGCAGTCGCTTTGATGGCGTCAATTATATTCGTTTTTATCTTGCGGGTTATGTCGCATATGTAAAGATAGATCAGCGCAAGGCACCCACCAATCTACGTGAACTTCAAGCATCACCTGACATTGGACTAATAGCTATTGAGAGAAGCTTCGAGAGATCCAAAGAATTTACAGCACTTACGAAGCTGGTAAAAAAAACATCATTTAATTCATAAAAGGAGATGGGTGTATCGCATATGAATAGGAAGCATCCGCCCCAGATTTATCATTTCAGATCAAATACTTCGAGATCGTTATAGGTCGCCAATCATTGCTCCGAGTACGTCTTGTTGCTGTATTCCAATCGAAAGCACTATTTTTCTTCATCAATGACAATGCACCGACCCCGCCCTGTTATCGATATGACAGCACTGCCCAGGCGGGGAGGCTTTTGCGGCAGACGCCGCCATGTTCAACGGCTTGATCAATCGCGATTGAACCTTGCGCTGCATATGTTGGAACCGGTGCGGCCCCCATCGCAATCAAGGCCCTACCAATCAAAATCACCACCGCCAGCCCGATTGACGAAGCCATTAGCACCGCGAGTGGCTCGCATGGGAAGAACTCGACGAAACATTCCAGCTCAAAAAAAACGCCCCGTTACATATTGCTTGGTCGAGATGGTAGATTGGGAAGCACCGACGGGGGTATTTGTTGAGTGGGTGTTCAACAGAACAAAAAAATAATACAAACAAAAACATCAAACAAAACTATAAACTATAAATTCTTAGGTCGTGAACAAAAATACGGATTGTCTTGCTGTGAAAAATTCATCTGAATGTTTTTTACTTTATAAATCCCGCAACTCACGAGATAAGCATCATCAATATCAAACAGAACCACATTAAAACCGTTCTCGCCGAATTGACTTTTATATGCAATTCCATCGTAACCTTCGATTTTTAGCAGCTCAGCTATGATTTGCGTCGGCACATAATCTGCAGTTTGATCACCTTGCGTAGTAGGTTTGGAGAACGCCTTAGCAATCTCTGCCCATGCAAGATCATCCACTTCTTCCGGTTTGGGGGTTTCGAAGATTGGGATGAGTGCGTCATGCCCCCTTGAGCAGTCTACTATTTGCAATTCTCTTGCTGTCACGAAATGAGCAACAGAAATTTCGGCACCGATCCATGGTCTAACTTCAGACATCGCAGTCTCTTTTGTCGTTGCTAGATACAAGTAAGGTATGCCCCTCGGATTTGCGCGCCCCTCAGTCGCCTTACCTCTTAGAGGCTTCATACGTTCTGGTGGAAATGCACATTCTATCTCATATGGATCATCTTCAGTTTCTCTAGTAGTAATTCCAACCTGTGCTCGCCAAAATGATCGTTTTTCCCCCAATAGTTGAACTCGTGACTTAGAAGTAGTCTTGATTGCTGCAAGAAAACTTTCCGCTTCCTTGCTCCGCATATATCGCTGCTTCAAACGAACTTCCAGTTGGAATGAATAATAGTCGGCCCACGATTTAAAGTAGCCCATAGAAAGTCCCCCACAAAATATTTCTCTTTCTCACATGCCCTCAATGACAATGCACAGACCCAGCCTTGTTATCCATATGGCAACACTGCCCCGGCGGGGAGCTTTTGCGGCAACCGCCACCATGTTCAACCGCCTGATCAAACGCAATTGAACCCTGCGCTGCATATTTCGGCACCGGCGCGGTCCCCATCGCAAGCAGCGCACCGATCCCCAGAACCATCATCATTTTCATCATTCTGTCCTCCCTTATTCATCCTGAATGATACACCTCTAATATACCTTCGAATACTACCCCTAAGGACAGCCCCAGAAGAACAGCCCCGAAAACAAGTTGACAAAATCAACCACATTTTATATTGGTTGATAAAGTCAACCATATAACCGTGCCAGCAACCGCGATATCGGGTGGCATTTTGCCCCGTTTGCCCGCTCCTCGCGCCCCCTTGCCACCGCACGCTTTGTTTTCGGAATGTTGCCCCACATGAAGATATCAAAAACCATCCACGCCGACGGATTGCCGCAGCCCCAGCGGTCATTCGCCATGATCGCCGTGTTATTGACCGTCATGATGGCCGTTCTTGACGGCTCGATCATGAATGTCGCCCTGCCTGCCATAGCCCAGGATCAGAATGTCAGCCCGGCGCATGCCATCTGGGTCATCACCGCCTATCAGTTGGCGGTTGTCGTCGCCCTGCTGCCCCTGTCCGCGCTTGGCGAAGCCATCGGTTTTCGCAAGGTCTATCTGGCCGGGATGGTGATTTTCGGCATTGCATCGGCCCTGTGTGCCTATTCCCCCAATATCGAATTCCTGACTTTCGCCCGCGTGTTGCAGGGTCTGGGGGGGGCGGCCCTGATGAGCATCAACGCCGCCCTTATGCGCCACAGCGTCCCGCAGGCAAAGCTTGGCCGCGCCATCGGGCTGATTGCCATGGTGGTCTCGATCTCGGCCGCTGCTGGCCCCACCATTGCCTCGGCCATTCTGGCGGTGACGGCATGGCACTGGCTGTTTCTGATCAATATCCCGATATCCATCGTGGCAATCGGCCTCGGCACCTTTGCCCTGCCCTATACCAAACCGACCCGCACCCGGTTTGATTATATCAGTGCGTTCCTGAACGTGCTGGCATTCGGCGGGCTGATTTCGGCGCTTGGCAATATCGGCACCCAAAGCCACCCGATGCTGATCGCGGGGCAATTCGTGATAGCGATTACCGCCGGTTTCTTCCTTGTGCGCCGCCAGTTCTCGCGCGAACGCCCGATGCTGCCGCTTGATCTGCTGGCGCGTCCGGTCTTTGCCTGCTCCATCGGGTCATCGATTGCGGGCTTTTGCGCCCAATTCATCGCCTTTGTCGCACTCCCCTTCTATTTTCATGACGTGCTGCGCTATAGTGCTGTCGATACCGGCCTTCTGATGACGCCATGGCCGGTCGCGACCGCCATCATCGCCCCCATTGCCGGGCGGCTGGCCGATCGATATTCGCCGATCCATCTGACCGGCATCGGCATGGGGATTTTTGCCATCGGCCTGTTTTCCGTCACCCTGATCCCGGCCGGAAGCCCCCATACTGCCCTTGCGATCATTGCCTGCCTGATGATCTGCGGCGTTGGCTTTGGCCTGTTCCAGTCGCCCAATAACCGCCTGATGATGACAAGCGCCCCACGGGATAGAAGCGGCGGTGCCGGCGGCATGCTGGCAACCGCACGCCTGACCGGGCAATCGGTCGGTGCGGCCTTGGCCGCCATCCTGATCGGTACCGGTGGTGCGTTTGATCTGACCGCGATCATGGGGGTTGCGGCGGGCTTTGCCCTGATATCGGCCGCCATTTGCGAGGGACGCAAATATGCCATCCGCATCGGCATCATCGCCCCGCATGGTGCGGATGCCGTCGCCAAGCAGTCATGACAAACCCCGCAACACCTTGCGCACTGGCAAGACAGAAACATATCGATGAGTAAGCCAATGGAAACGCCAACGGAAACGCCAACAACCAAACCCGCAAATGCGCATGTCCCCGGCGAAACCCTTCACCGGCTTGTCCATGCCTTCAAGCGTGCGATGCGCGAAGGTTTGCAGGATGCCGATATGCCCTTGCCAATCTCGCAGATGCGCACGCTGAAATGGATCATCAAAAGCCCCGGCGTCACCGCACAGCAAATCGCCGCCCGCACCGGGCAGGACAAGGGCCGCATCACGCGGCTTGTCAAGGAACTTGAAGAAAACGGATTGATCGAACGCCGCCCCCATCCCGAAGACGGGCGAAGCCAGACCCTGCATTTGACGCCAAAGGGCGATGCGCTGATGGAAGAATACCGTGCCGTAGAAGCCAAAATCCGCACGCGCATGGCCACCGGTTTAAGCCAGAAACAAATCACGGATTTCAACGAAATTGCCAGCCTGATGGCCGACAATCTGGAATCCTGAAAACAGATAATCCCTACAGGAGCTTGGAATGAACAAACCAGCACCCCGCGATCTGACCGTCATCCGCAAAACCTATGTCACGCCCAATATGCTGCGCGTGACCTTGGGCGGTGACGGCATCGCATCCTTCCCCGACGATCAGGAAAGCGCCTATGTCAAACTGATCTTCCCCATCGACGGCGATGAAAAGGACCGGGTTTTGCGCCGGACCTATACCGTCCGTCATGACCGCATCACCGATCAGGGCCGGGAAATTGATATCGATTTCGTCATGCATGGCGATGGTTCCGATGATAACGATCACGGCGGCCCGGCCTCGAACTGGGCGGTGAATTGCAAACCCGGCGATCTGATCACCATCGGCGGCCCCGGCCCGAAAAAGCTTGTTGATCCCACCGCCGACTGGTTCCTGATTGTCGGCGATATGACGGCGCTGCCCGCCATTTCGGTCAATCTCGAAACGCTGCCATCCGATGCACGCGGTTACGCCGTGATCGAAATCGCGTCCGAGGCCGACATGCAGGATTTGCAAAAGCCTGAAAACGTCACCATCGAATGGGTGATCAATCCGCATCCGGGCGAAAATGCCAATGCCCTGCCCGATGTCGTGAAAAAACTGCCATGGACTGATGGCCGCCCGTCGGTCTGGGCCGCATGCGAATTTACCGCGATGAAAATGCTGCGCGATCATTTCCGCAATGATCGGGGCTTGGGCAAGGATGATCTTTATATCTCAAGCTACTGGAAACTTGGCCTGAACGAAGACAACCACAAGGTCATCAAGGCCGAGGATGCCCAGGCCGCCTGATCGTGGCCCGGACATAACCGTATAAAACAAAACGGCTGCGATTGATTTCGCAGCCTTTTTTGTTTGCAAGCGATCACGCCGCCAGCGCAGTCACGCTATACCATGTCAGGCCCGCAATCCCGGTTGCCGCCACCCCGCCAACCAGAATCCCGGCGGCAATCGCCACCCCGTCTGATAACACAAGCCCAAGGCCGACAACGACAAGGCAAAGTGCCGGGATGCTGTTGGCACCGGGAACCGGGATCGGAATGGCAATGATGAAGGCAATGACAAGGCAGATCAGACCGATCACCGGCATGCGCTGCGCCGGGACAAAGAACTGCCAGCGGTCCGACATCCGGTTTTCAAGCCAGATCAGCCGTGGCCGCATATGCCGGTAAAACCCGCTCAGGCGACGGCGACCAATCCTGCGGCGGCGCATCCAGTCGGGCAGATAAAGTTTTTTCCGCCCGATCACCAGTTGCAGCGCTAGAAACGCCAGCGGAATGGTCAGGATCGCATTCGGCCCCGGTACCGGCACACAGGCAATCAGCGCAAACAGGACAATCAACGCCCCCTGGCTTTTTTCACCCATCGCATCAAACAGCGCACCCAGACTGATATCAGGGCTGATACCCTGCGCCCCGCCATCTGCGGGCTGCACGGCCTGATCATCGTTTAACAGGGCATCAAAGATCGATGAAAGCCTTGCCCCGTCTTTGGGAAGCGGATCGTCGGTTCGTGTCATGATATTCCGTAACTGATTGCGATCACCCCCTGATATGTCCAACGATTGTGATCAATCCGTGGCGATGTGATGAAATGGCTGGCCGGGATACCCCTGCCTTTTCCCGGCTCAGATATATTGCGAATGCAGTCTGCCCATCTCGCGCCGGGCGAAAAAGCCGGTATGCTGCGTGGTTTTGATTTCTTCGGGACGCAGCCGGAATTCCCGGTCATAGACAAAGGCTCGGCTGGCCCCGATCACACCCTTTTCGGAGCTGTAAACACCGATCACGATGATCTCGATCCGGCAATCGCGATCCCGGCCTGGGAATTTCTGTTCGTTATCATCCGATGTTCTTGCGATCTGGCGGCGCACCCGGGCCAGAAGACGATTGGCCGAACCAAGTTCGATACATTTCCCCGGCGGCAATGGCCCCTGCAGGGTAAAATCGTCAAGCCGTTCGGAAAGCGCACGACTTCCATCCGTCCCGTGATGCTCCCCGTCCTCATTCCGGGCATCGGATCCCTCGCCGGGTTCGGCATCGGTGATGACCTGACAGACACGGTCATTGCCGCTATCAATGCACAGCAAAACCGTTTCGATATGGATGGCTTCCTGGCTCATATTGCTGATCAGGAACCGCGCGGTTTGCGCATGATCAAGCAACTGGTTGATCACGATTTTGGGACGTCTGGCCCGGCGATAGCTTTGAAAAAGCAGTTGGGCATAGAAAATCCAGACCAGCAATGTCGCAAAGCTGATCAGTAGCTGAAGCACAGTACCGTGCTGCTCCATCCATGCGATCATAGATACCTCGTATAACGATGGCGAAATGTGCAGGCTGCACGCGGGCCTTGGCAGCCCCGTTAACGAACGTATCAGCGGGCATTTTGTTTCAAACCGCGCGATGCCCAAACAAAAACGCCCCGGCCATTACTGGCACGGGGCGTTTTGCAAAACCTTTTGGCAACCGATCTTACGGGGCCGGCGGCAGGTCTTCTTCAAGGATCACGATATTCAGCGAATAGCTGACTTCGCCTTCGTCCTCGTCACGGTGCACAACACCGACAAACTCGTCGCCAACGCGCATTTCAATCGGGTGGCCTTTGCGCTTGGGCGCATCGACGGCAATTTTCGGATTATCAAAAGTGCGGCGCAGATAATCGGTAACGCGGGCGATTTCGGTCGGTGTCATGTAACTGGTCCCTTGCTTCTGTCAGATCGGCTTTGGTCTTTGAACCGTGTTCGGGGCAAACGGCGCAGCTTGTTCGCGCCAGCACGTCCCCAAACCGGTCTTACGAAATAAATAACGGGCATTGTCCTTTCACAAACTGTGCCATGAAATCAACCCCGCTTGCGCAAAAAAGGCCCCAAAGGACGCAATTTTCTGGCTCGATCCCGTCTTGTCCGTCTTTTGAACATAGGAAGTCGATACGTGAATGTCTAACGCATGACAATCCGCTTTGTGTCCGATAAGCGGTTGCAATGCGCTGCCCCAACGGCTAATCGGGTTATATGACCAAACAAACAGCACGCCCGGTTTTATACAGTTTCCGTCGCTGCCCCTATGCGATGCGCGCCCGCATGGCCCTGCTGGCAAGCGGGATCGATGTCGAACTGCGCGAAGTTGTTCTGCGCGACAAACCCCAATCCATGATCGATGCCTCGCCCAAGGCCACCGTGCCCGTGCTGATCCTGCCCGATGGCAACGTGATCGATGAAAGCCTTGAGATCATGGTCTGGGCGCTGGCCGAAAATGATCCGGAAAAATGGCTGGAACCCGAAAGCGGCACGCTTGAAGACATGCTGGCCCTGATTTCGCAAAATGACGGGCCGTTCAAACATCATCTCGATCGCTATAAATATTTCAACCGCTACGAGGATGCCGATCCGGCCGAACATCGCCGTGACGCGGAAAAAATCCTTAACCGGCTCGATGGCCGTCTGGCGGTTGGCAAATATCTGTTTGGCACCCGCCCGGCCTTGGCCGATTTTGCGATTGCACCCTTCATCCGCCAGTTCGCCAATACCGACACGGATGCCTTTGATGCGATGCCATTTGTCCATCTGCAACGCTGGCTTGATGAATTCCTGAATTCCCGGTGGTTTGCGGCCGCAATGGTCAAATATGACCAGTGGCACGAAGGCGACGAACCGGTGATCTTCAAAGCCGCCTGATCGGGTCCCACCTGCACAGCTTCCATCTGATGAAAAAGCCGTCGTATAGATGGCCCGCCTGTTGCACAATCAGGGCGTGCAACAGGGCATGAATTCTACGGGATTATACTTCTGTTACCATTCACGGGCTGGTCATGGCGGATCGCTTGTGATAGCAAGCGGGAAATCATCCCATAACGCTTCAGGACCGAGATTGATGGCCGATTATGATGTCAAGCCGCTGATAACGGCGGACGAAATTGCCACACAGATCGATGCGCTTGCCGCCAGGATCAATGAAAACTTCAAGGATACCGAAAAACTGATCGTTGTCGGTCTGCTGCGCGGATCGTTCGTTTTCATCGCCGATCTGGCCCGCAAACTGACCGTTCCGGTCGAAGTCGATTTCATGGTCGCCTCAAGCTACGGCGATTCCACCGAAAGCTCGCGCAATGTTCGCATCGTCAAGGATCTTGACGGTCAAATCCGCGGCAAGGACGTTTTGCTGGTCGAAGACATCATCGATACCGGTTATACCCTGTCCGAAGTGGTCCGGTTGCTTAAAACCCGCGATCCGAACCGGCTTGAAATCTGCACGCTGCTCAATAAACCGTCGCGTCGCGAAGTCGAAATTCCGATCAATTATTGCGGCTTTGACATTCCCGACGAATTTGTCGTCGGCTATGGCATCGATTACGCACAGGCCAACCGCAACCTGCCCTTTATCGGCACGGTGCATTTCCACGGCGAATAAGGTTTCGGAAATCTGAAATGAAAAATGGCGGGAACCATCCGGTTATCCCGCCATTTTTGAATCTGATGTCGTGCTGCCGTTTCGCGGCTCGTCTGGTGTACCCGGTTGTTCGGCGGGGCTTGTTGTCGCACCAACCGGCCGATCAAACACGCCAAGGGCGGATAAATCGGCAACCAGGCGTTCAAGGCCATCCTGCATTTGCGGCTTGTCACCCTGCCCGGTTGCGTAACCGGCGCGGGCCGCATGGATCAGCATATCAAATAAAAGCGCATCTTCACTGCGTGCCGGGTCGGCATCAGCCTTGTCTTGTCGCGCAATCCCGTCACTTGGGTCGCGTTGCAGAACAATCGCCAGCGCCACCAAGCCAAGCGCGACCAGAACCGTCCCCAGACCAAGGGCAGCACCAAGTGTCCCGAACTGCGCGGCCAGATAAATGAACACCGCCGCCAGCAGGAACCCGATCCCGATCAGGATCGTTACCCCGATAACCGCAAAGACCGCCAGCTTTACGGCGGCGGCCTTTGCGATTTCAGTGATCGCTTCAACGATCTGATCGATCATTTACGCAGCAGACCGCCAACCAGCATACCAATGCCAAACGTCACCGCAACCGAAGTCAGCGGGCGCTCGCGCACCTGATCAACGGCAACGCCGCGTGCATGGTCAAACTGGTCGTGAACCTGGCCGGAAACCTCGCGGACGCGCTCTGCGGCGGATTGGGCAACGGAATTGGCCCGATCGCTTCCCATCGTTTTGAGCGTCTTGGTGACTTCGGCAAGATCCTTGCGCAAAGCCTCGACATCGGCCTGAAGTTTTGCATTATCCGTATCAGTCTTGGTCACCATCATAAAACTCCTGTGGTTATCCATTAACTTATTCGACACTTGCCTAACGAACCGGACCCCAAAGAAGTTCCACATAAAATTGTGATTATTTGGGGGCACCCGCTTCAAACCGCGGCATTCTGCGCCCCCGGGCCAACACGTTTTTCCAACGGAAATCCGCCTTTGACAAAAAAGAACGGCCCGTCGTGGGAACGGGCCGTTCATCCCTTGCAGAAATCTGGGCGGATTACGGAGCGTGGGGCTCCGAACCATGCCGGTCAGTAAGGCAAACCGACATAGTTTTCTGCAAGCGTCGTCAAACCTGCCTTGGATGACAGGATATATTCCAGCTCGGCCTTGCGAATACGGCCGTCAAAATCGTGATGATCATCAAATGTGTGCAGCATCGATGTCATCCACCAGCTAAACCGCTCTGCCTTCCACACCCGCGCAAGCGCGGTATCGGAATAGGTTTCAAGCAAATCATCCCGGTTCTGCTTGAATTTGCCGATCAAGGCCTCGGACAGGTAATGCACATCACTCGCCGCAAGATTAAGCCCCTTGGCCCCCGTCGGCGGCACGATATGACCTGCATCGCCGGCCAGGAAAAGACGCCCGTGGCTTAGCGGCTCGGCAACAAAGCTTCGAAGCGGTGCGATGCTTTTTTCAAACACCTCGCCCTCATTGACCAGTTCCGCATCGGCCTCGCCTAGCCGCAGACGAAGCTCGTTCCAGAACCGGTCATCGGACCAGTCTTTGATCGCATCACTGCTCGGTACCTGCACATAGTGGCGCACAACGGTTTCGGATCGCATCGAACACAGCGCAAATCCACGATCATGGCTCGCATAAATCAGCTCGTCCGCCACCGGCTTTGCCTTGGCCAGAACACCCAGCCAGCCAAACGGATAAACCTTTTCATATGTCCGAAGTTTCGATTGCGGCATCGTCTGCCGCCCGACCCCGTGGAAGCCATCACAGGCCGCGATATAATCGCATGTCAGTTCAACCTGATTGCCATCCTTGACATATCGAACACGCGGCTTCTTGGTCTCGATATCATGCAGGCTGACATCTTCGGCCTCGAACACGATCTCGCCACCATGATCAAGACGGGCAGCGATCAGATCCTTGGTGACCTCGGTCTGGCCGTAAATCATCACGGTCGCGCCACCGGTCAGTTCTTCGATATTCACATGCTGGCGCTTGCCATTGACACTGATATAAATCCCGCCATGAATGATGCCCTCGCGCTTCATGCGGGCATCAACGCCGACACGCTCCATCAGGCCGACCGTCCCCATTTCAAGAACACCGGCCCGGATGCGCCCCTCGACATAGGCGCGGTCCTTGCGTTCAAGGATCACACTGTCAATTCCTTGCACATGCAGCAAATGCGAAAGCAGCAACCCCGAAGGACCGCAGCCGATAATGGCAACAGGGACATGCATGACGTAATCCTCACTCGACTATTCTTGTTGGTTTTCTGGAACAAGAACCGTTCCAACAAGGAAAGAATACGCCTGATTTCACATGGGAAGAATGGATAAACCGGGAAAAGGATAGGACAAATCGAACATCTATATCGCAATGGTTATTGCAACATATCCCGATGGTTTTGATCGGGGCGCTGATGGTCAAAGGATCATCAAAAGGCGGTCAAAAACCGCCAACCTGATCTGCCCCCACCTGATCTGCCCCGACCGGATTTCCCTGCTCGCTCCCCTGTCCGTTAACCGTCATTTTCGTTCCGGGCGTGGCACTTGCAGTTTGTTCGCACACACCCCAGCCCCGACACATGGCCCGGCCTTCGGGGGTATCCAGAAACCCGTCAAACGCATCGCGCAACACTTTGCCTTGCGGGTGATCCCGGGAAAACAGGATGAACATGTTCTCTGATTGCACCGGATCGGTAATGCCATAGCGTTTCACCGCATCCTCGCCCAGAACCCGCGCCATATCCATCAGGCCGACATCCTTTTCGTCAAAATAGATATCAGCCCGCCCGGCATCCAGAAACCGCCATGCGGCTTCCGATGACGTGACAATATCAGCCTGAATGCCCAGACGGCGAAATTCAACCTCGTACCAATAACTGGCAACCCCGACCGGACGCAGCCCCAGGGGGGCAATATCGGCGATTGCGTCAATATCAAGCCCGACCGGAAACCTGTCCTTGCGATAAAATCCGATCTGGCGCGCCTTTGCGATTGGATAGCGCGGATAAAGCACCTCGGCCGCGCGCTCGTCGGTCCAGATCCAGCTGAATGTCGCGGCATATTGCCCCGCAATGGTCTGCTCATAAGCACGTCGCCACGGCACAAAAACATACCGCACCCGGTATCCCATCGCCTCGAATACCTCGGTCACCCGCTTGGTGTGAATGCCGTATCCGGCTGCATTTTCCGTAATCATCGGCGGCCATTCGCCTACCGCAAACAGAACTTCCGGCTTCGCCACCGATGTTTCTGCGGTTTTTCCGGCCTCCTGTGCGACCGCCCCGCCGGATACCCCCGTGACGACCACGCACACAGCTGCCCACGTGATCTGCACCATCAACGCCAGCAAAGGCGCGATACCACCCGTCCGTCTTTTCCCCACACCACACTCCTGCATGGTTGCGGCATATGCTGCCGCCTTACCCCGATACGTCACTTTATTGTTTTTCACGACTTATCTTATGTTGATAAGCCTCACGGATTATTAAACGCCAAATTCGATATTTTTCATACGTTCGATCACGATACTGGATCAAAATGCCTTTAATTTCATCAACATGTAACGACGCATAAAATTTAACCTTTCCACTGTCGCCCTGCCCCGACCTGTGTGCTAAGGTAAGTTCCGGTCACTGCACCGGCCCCGTCAAAAGCCTTTTGAAACCGACCAAACGGGACGATGACAGAACACAGCCACTGCGCCATTTTCACCGATCTTGACGGCACCCTGCTTGATCATGACACCTATTCCTGGGCCCCGGCGGCCCCGGCGATTGAACGCATAAAAAAGCTTGGCATACCGCTGATTGCGATCTCGTCAAAAACGCTGGCCGAACTTTCCCATATCAATGCCACCGATCACCTGTTTGACGGATTGATTGGCGAAAATGGCGGTGTCATCCGCCTTGGCGATCAAACCGAACAACCCGGCCCGGCCACCGAAACCATTGACGCCGCCCGCGATGCCATCCGGGCTGCCCTCTCCATTCCCGTCGCCAGTTTCCGCAGCACATCGCCCGAAATCATCGCCGCCCAAACCGGTCTTTCCCCCGATGATGCGGCGCGCGCCGGACGTCGGCACTGCTCTGATCCGCTGATCTGGGCGCCGACGGACAAAGATGTCACCACCGCCCGGACCATTGCCGAAACATTCGGCCTGAAACTGGTCAAGGGCGGGCGCTTCCACACCCTTTGCGGCCCGACTGACAAGGGGGCGGCAATGGCGCGCATGCTGAAACTATTGGCCAAAAACGGCGTTCTGCCTTCAACGGGTTTAACGCCTTGCACAATCGCCTTGGGGGATTCCGCCAATGACGCGACCATGCTGGCCGCGGCCGATTTCCCGATCCAGATACCGCAAAAACACGCATCGACAACAACCGCATTGATACAGGATCAAAAACTGATCATCGCCCCTGAACCGGGCCCTTCGGGCTGGAACGCGGGCATCAACGCTCTTCTCGATCAATTGACCAATACCAATAACAAAAGCGAGGTACTTCATGGCTGATTTTCATCAGGGCGGGCCGATCACGACCCTGCACCGCATCATCGACCGCAACCCCGAAGAACTCGCTTATGAAATGACCGCCTTCGCCCGCCAGCGTCGGCAAACCCTGATCCTGCCCTGCCTTTATTCCGAACTTGAAACCCCGGCCATGACCACCATCCTTAATGGATTGAAGCAGGCCACCTATATCGATCAGATCGTCGTCGGACTGGACCGGGCCGATGCCACGCAATACGCCTATGCACGGGAATTTTTCAAAGACCTGCCGCAACATGTCCGCATCCTGTGGAATGATGGCCCGCGCCTGCGCAGCGTCCATGACCGGCTCGCCGAATATGATCTGGCACGCTATGAACCGGGCAAGGGCCGCAATGTCTGGTACTGCCTTGGCTATACGCTGGCATCGGGGCGAAGCTCGGTGATTGGCATTCATGATTGCGACATCGCAACCTACAAGCCCGATCTTCCCGCACGTCTGATGTATCCGATTGCCAACCCGGCATTTAATTTCGCCTTTGCCAAGGGATATTATGCCCGCGTTGCCAATGGCACGCTCAAGGGCCGGGTCTGCCGCCTGTTTGTCACGCCCCTGATCCGCGCACTTAAACAGGTCGTCGGCAAAACAGATTTCCTGAATTACCTTGATTGCTTCCGCTATTCCCTATCGGGCGAAATGGCGATCCGTACCGACGTTGCCTATGGGCTTCGCGTCGCATCCGACTGGGGCCTTGAAATTTCAATGCTCTCGGAAATGTACCGCAACCATACGGTCCACCGTCTGGCACAGGTCGATATCGCCGATATCTATGATCACAAACACCGCGAATTTGACCCGGCCGAAAAGGATGATGGCCTGTCACGCATGGCAAGCGACATCGCGAAATCCCTGTTCCGCAAACTCGCAACCCAGGGCACCGTCTTCTCGCACGAAACGTTTCGCACGCTCAAGGCCACCTATTACCGCACCGCCCTTGACCTGATCGAACAATACCGCGCGGACGCGCTGTTTAACGGCCTTAAAATCAATCGCGACGAAGAAGAAAAATGTGTCGAGGTCCTGGCCGAAGTCATCATGAGTGCGGGGCAGCATTACCTTGATAACCCGCTCGAAAGCCCCTTCATCCCAAGCTGGCAACGCGTTGAAAGTGCCATGGGCGATATCTTCGAACAGCTTTCGGCTGCCGTCGAAGACGACCTGAACGATGCAGGGATCGGCACTTAACATGCACCTGCACATCGCAATAGATCAAATATCGTACTGGTATTCATAGTCGAACCGGATGCCAAGTATCTGGTCGACAGGATAGCCATCCCGGTTTCGCGTGCGCACCGGCAAAAGGACGCGCAGCCAATGCTGGTCGGCGCGCACGGCAAGGGTAACGTGGTAAAATGTCGGCTGTCCGCACATCATGGTATTGAACAATGCCGGTGTCAGGCAGGACCCGTATTTCATATCGATCTCGCGCGGGCTGGCGCGCTGGAAGCTTTCGCCGTTCAACGCCACAATCGACGGCGCATCAATCCGCACAACGAAGTCTTCCTTTAACGGCATATATTCATAGATGGTGATATCGTCGATCCACGGGCGCAATCGCTCTGCGGTCAGAATGTCACGCGACGGTACAATCTGCTCCGGATCTTCTGCGCGCGCCTCATACCAGACCCTGACCAGATCGGTGACATGCGGCCCGATATTTTCGGGTAATTCATCAAGTTCGAAATCTGTCGTCTCGGCCATTCTGCGGTGTGACCTTCTGCCTCTCCCAATATTAGTAAAATTGGCAATACAAGGTAAAATAACAAGTCCCGGCCGAAAAATCGGCCCGTATCACACCTTATAAAGAAAATGCACTACCAGAACCTGAATGACAGGCGCGCCCTTCCTGCACCGGGTTCGCACCGGCAACATCAGCCGCAGCCAGTTTTCCCACTGCTTGCGCTCAACCCCGATCATGTGGATTTGTGCCTGCCCGGTTCTGACCACCTCGCACAGGGTCGGATAGACCGCCGTTCCGAAATCCAGATCAATCTGGCGCGGGGTTGATCCCTGATAATTCTCGCCACTCGCCGCAATCATGTTCGGCGCATCGATGCGAATGACGAAATCATTGCGTTCTGGCTGATATTCATAAATGCCAATATCGTCGCGCCATGGTGCCAGAATATCGGCATTCAGATCACAGCGGTCGGGAATATCACCGTTGCGGCAGGCCCCCTGCCAAAGCCCGAACAATTGAGAAATATGCCCGCCCGCATCTTCCGGCAGCTCATCCAGCCGAATTTCCCGCGCATAGGCCATCACGCAACAGCTCCCCGACACGTCCATTCACTCTGTATCGATCATAGGAAAGCATCACGACGCAATGCAAGGCGCAAACATCAGGCTTTTCTGATTTTAAGTATTACAACGTAGCAACCGGGCCGAAAGCCTTCCTCAAACCGGCATCGCATCGCGATAACGCTGCAACAACCGGCTATCAATGCGATTGCGCCCGTCGATATTTGAAATCCACACGATCTGATAGGGTGCCAGCGGCAGGATACCGTTGAAATCCTCGATCACCTGTTGGGACAGCAGATCGGTCCAGCCCTCCGTCATGATCAGGTTGATCTTCGAAAGATCAAGGTCCTGCACCTGATCGGTCAGGTTGAACACACAGAAAATGCTTTGATCATTCAAATGGCTTTGCCGCCACACGCCCAGCAATTCCGGGCCAAGGTTAAGGGTATATTGCGTCGCATTGGGATGGAACGCCGGCTGCCCCATGCGGATCGACATCAATGCGCGCAACTGATCAAACGCCCGCTTGGCAATCCCTTCTTCCGATAACCGTTCCTCCGCCTCCTCAAGCTGCCAGATTTTGCGGTTAAGCCTGCGCGGAATGCCGGTTTCCTCATATCCCGTCTGATCGTTTTCGGTGGCAAAGATCGACTGCACATAAATCGCCGGAACCCCCTCAAGCGACATGGCAATCGCCTGGCTCATCACAAACCGTTCCAGCCCATATGTGCGATCCCCGGCAAAATTCTCGGCCAGCATGCTAAACAGCGTGACGTTCAACTCATAGGCCTTCTGCCCGCCGCCCTTAAGCGACCGGTAACTCACCTGCCCGCCCATCCTGCGCGCATGGTCGGTCATGGCATCAATATCCGCATCCGGGATCAGGTTTTCGGCCGGGCGCAGGCCAATGCCATCATGGCTGGCGGTGAAATTGAAAAATGTGCAGCCCGCCGGGGCTGGTGGCATCGACATGATGCATTTGCGGATGCAATCACTCCGCCCCGATAACAGCGCATGAATGATCACCGGCGGCAGGCTGAAATTGTAAATCAGATGCGCCTCGTCCTGATTACCGAAATAGGACAGGTTTTCAAGCAGCGGCAGATTGGTTTCGGTGATAAACAGCACATCCGGATGCACCGCCGTCGTCGCAAGCCGCAATGCCTTGATGATCTTGTGCGTCTGATCAAGGTTGATCGAACTGGTCCCGGCCACCTTCCAGATAAAGCCGATGGCATCCAGCCGCACGACCCGCACCCCATGTTTAAGATATTCCAGAACGATCTTCAGGATTTCAAAAAACACATCCGGGTTGCCGTAATCCAGATCGACCTGATCATAGCTGAACGTGCACCAGACATGCTTTTCCCCATCCGATGTCGTGACCTTGCTTAACAGCGGGTGGCTTCGCGGACGCACCACATCGGAAAGATCATCATCGGGGCTGGCGGTCTTGATGTAATCAACACCAGGCTTTTCTCCGGCAAGGAACTGCTGGAACCAGACGTGCGATGCCGAAATATGGTTCGCCACCAGATCGGCCATCACGGTGGCATCTTTGGACAATGCCTTCACATCATCCCATGTGCCAAGTTCCGGTCGCAAACTACTGAAATCACTAACCGAAAAACCATCATCGGACGTAAACGGATGAAACGGCAGGATATGTATCCCGGTCAGCCAGTCCTTAAGCCATGTGCGATAAAAATCACCAAGGCTTTCAAGCCCGTGATGCCCATCGCGCGATATGCTGTCCCCATAGGTAATCAGAAACGCATCGCGCTGATCCCATTTGCGCAGATTTTCCTCGCATGGCTCCGCCCCGTCCCCCTCAAGCGGCAGGTCCAGCACATCAAAAACCCGGCGCACCAGTTCCGCGTGATCATGTTCCGGATACACATCCGCAAGCAGATTGCGCATTGCACTTGCGAACGCAATACGCCCCGAGGTTCCAATAGCGCGATCCATGCTGGCTCCTTTGGGCAGGCAAATCAGGAATTCACCTTAATCAAATAATGATTTTGCCTATGATGCAAGCAACGATTTCAAAGTGCTAACAAAGCAGGCAGCCAAACCTTGCAGAAGCTTATACCGCCTCAAAGGCGGCCTATCGCGCCGCAGAAAACCTACCCGGCACATGGCCGGGTAGTGATTGAAATCCTTATATTCCGCATCCGGCAGAAATCATCCCGACTGTTTCCGGCTATTCGGCAACCGCCCCTGCAACAAAGCCGGCAGACGGCACAACCGACGACCGACGTTCAAGCTGACGCCGCAACACCGGCCTTACGAACAAAATCGCAACGAACAGCCCGGCCGACAGACTGATGCCATAAAACAGCATGAAATGCTGATATCCCAGCCACGGCGCAACCACGCGTGCGGCCCCGAACGCAGATGCACAAAACCACGACACGGAACTTACCGCGCCAAGGATCGTGCATATCAAAAGCCTGACCGATGACGCTTTTTCCTGTTTATCGGCAAATACCGGAAAAGCATAAAGGTGAAGGAAAATGCCATTGATCGTCAGGATAGTGACGACCGTAACCTTGGCAAATACTTTGCCGTTTGCGGTAATGGCAGCAACATCAAACCCGATACCAAGCCCGATCAATGCCACCCCGGATACCCAAAGCACCCCCAACAGCAAAGCCGTGTAAACGGCATCCCTGCCTAGGTCATACCTGCCTTCCTGATACTGACCACGCAGCATCGCAATGTCTGCCCGCGCCACCAGAACAAACGCAAATGCGAACGCAAACAGGTGCAACATCAAAACCGACTGCCGGATCAACGGCACTAAAAACTCATGGGGATCAACGCCCAGCACGATCTTACACTCCTTGTGCCCCTCCCCTATTTCGCTCCTGCACAAAATTTACGAGTGTCAGACCATAAAAAAAATTCTATATTTATGATTATCTCATTCAAAAAAGTTGAAGCTTTATGTCTGGCATCACCCTTGATCAATTGCGGGTCTTCGTCACCATTGCCGACCTCGGAAGCTTTGCCGCCACCGCGCGGCATCTGAACCGGACACAATCGTCGGTCACCTACACGATCCAGAAACTCGAAGAACAGACCAATCTGGAACTGTTTGACCGGACGGCCTATCGTCCGACCCTGACCAAGGCGGCACATTCCCTGCTGCCCCATGCACGCAAGGTCATGGCGGATATTTCCAGCTACCGCCAACACGCCAAAGGCATCGCTGACGGGCTCGAAGCTTCGATCACGATTACAATCAGCCAGTTTGCATCAAACGCCCCGCTGATGGATGTCCTTGCGGTTCTCGCCCGGAAATTCCCGACAGTCCGCGTAAGCCTGTCGACGGTTACGATCCAGACAACCGAAGTCCTTGACAGCGGCGCGTCCGATCTTGCGATTTTGCCGGAATTCATTCCCTTTGGTTCCGACTATGCCCGGGCTGCCTGCGGGCAGGTCAGAATGTGTGCTGTGGCACGACCGGACCATCCGCTCGCCTGGTTTCCGGGAAAAATCCATATCGATGCGATGCACGCCCACACCCAGATCATCACATCGGCGCGCGATGCCCCGACCCTGCAACGCAATCACGCTGTTCAGGCCCTGAATTACTGGAAGGTCAATGACCTTGAAACCAAACTTGCTATGATTTTACGCGGGATTGGCTGGGGCGGCATGCCCGAACATATGGTCGCAGACCATATCCGCAACAGAACCCTCGCCCTGCTCGATCCCGAAAGCTGGGATGGACTAAATCACATGCCGGTCCTCGACATTGTCGTCGCTCACCGTCAGGACAAGCCGCTTGGCCCGGTTGGGCAGTGGATTTTTGACCAGCTAAAAGATGAACCCCGGTAATCGAACCCGCCGCATCCACTATCACCTTGCAAAATCAGACGTCGCTAGATGGGTCTTCAGGCTTGTAGATCACGTTTTCCGCGCCCTCGGCCCCCATAAAGACGACAACGACACGCGCGGGAACGTCGCCATCATTGATCCCCTCATGCCAGTAATCCATCGCCTCAAGCACCCCTTCCCCGGCCCGATAGGTGGTTTTTCCCGCATCGCCGTAATCGACGGTAATCTGCCCTTCAAGGATATATCCATAGGTCGGCACGCCATGCTTGTGCCAGCCGGTTTTCTGCCCCGGCGCCATCGTCGCCAGCACCGACCTGATCCGCGCCTTGCCCGACGGATAGGAAACCTGCTCGCCGACAAAATTCACACCGCTATCAAGCAGCTTCACCCCGTCATGAACATCCTTGGCGGGCACGCTTTTCTCCGGATGTTTTTCCATCAGATTTCCCATGTTCTGCGAACGCTCCCGCGTCGATTGATTTCCATAATCGGTAAATCATAGGCCGATGACGCGCCTAAATCATAAAAAAACCGGGCATCATCACCATGACACCCGGTTTTCATCATCGGCTCTGCATCACCACCCCTTACGGCGCAATCGTCACCTCGACCAGCGCATGGGTGCGGTTGGTGTCGATATGCGCAATCGCACGGCGCAGGATTTCCGGCAAATCGGCTGCCCGTTCGGCCTTCGCCGTCCAGGCACGGCTGGCTTCCGCGACCTTGGTGAAATCGGGGCTGGGTTTAAGGCCGGTCAATGGCATCTGGTTGGTTTTCGCGGCATAACCGTCGGGATACATCCCGGTCACCGACTGACGCACCGCCCCCCATTCATTATTGTTCAGAACAAGGATCAGGATCGGAAGCTCCAGCGCCTCGGCAATCTGATGGCATGCCGTCGGATTGGCAAACATGTAGGATCCGTCCCCCATGGTGGCGACCACAAGCTTATCCTTATCCGCCAACTGATAGCCCATCGATGCCGGGAAGGACCAGCCAAGCCCGCCGGAATGCGGTTCCTGATACCAGCTACCATGTTCCGAAAGCGAAAGTGGCTCCAGCGGGCAGCCAAGCTCCGAAAACACCGTTGCCGATCGCCCGACAATCGCCTCCGACAGGCAGCGCGAAACATAGGCCTTGCTCATCGGATCAACCGATCCGGCATCGGCCACCGCAAGCGCCTTCTTGCGCGTGCCCGCATTGATCGCCGCGACCTTTTCGCGCCGGTCCGCGCACATTTCGCGATGATCCCCATGATGGCGATCCAGCGCATCGGCCAATGCCATGATCACATCGCCGGTTTCCCCGGTCAGCGATAGGTCGGCGGCAAAATTGCGCCCCGGAAAACGCGAATAAAGCGGGTTCTGCCCGATCTGGATCACCTTGCAATCGGGGCGGAGCGTATGAATATCGGGCGACCACGGGGCAAGGCAATCAATCACCAGAACTGCGTCGGCATTTTTAAGCCACGGTGCCGGGTCCATCCCCGCCATCATCGGATGATCGGTGCCAAGGGCAAGCTGGATCGCCCAATATTGCACCACCGGAATGCCCCACTGATCCACCAGTGACGACAGGCGATCAAATGCCTCCGCCGTGCCCGTACCGCGCTGGGCAATGATCACCGGGTTCTTGGCATTGGCAAGAATGCGTGCTGCGTCCTCAAGGCTTTCCTTCGGTGGCATCACCCGAACCGGCTGCATGCGAAGCGGCGCGTCAATCGCATCCCCTGGGCAGGGTTCGCACAAAACCTCGCGCGGCAGGGAAACATAAACCGGCCCCTTGGGCACGGACGACGCAATCGCATAGGCCCGGTCAACCACATCGGGCACCTGTTCGGGGAATTTAAGTTCATATTCCCATTTCGATGCCTCGCGCACCATCGCCGCCTGATCGCGCATTTCCTGGCCCCAGCCAATGGGAACCGTGCGCGCGCCAAGCCGCCCCTGTTCCATAACCGGGGTGCGTCCCGACATCAGGATCACCGGCACATGCTCCGTCGCGGCATTGATCGCGCCAATCGCACAATTGGCCAACCCGACATTGGTATGCGCCATCACCGCCTGCGTTTTGCCGGTAGCAAGGTAATAGCCATGCGCCATGCCCATCGCGGCGTTTTCGTGCGGCATGACAAGCGCGTTGGGAAGCTCGATATCCTTGGCATTGGCTTCGGCCAGCCCTTCGATGATCGGCGGAAAATCCGTACCCGAATTGGCAAAGATATAGTCCACCCCGATCGCTTTCATCCGCGCCAGAACGGCCCCGCCTGCGGTGAGCGTGATGTGCGCCTTGTCATTTTTCATTTGACGTTCCTGCTATATTTCTATATTTGAAATTTGATTTATAATATAGTTTATTCTTGAAATCGGGCATGCGTCAAGGCACCGCGATGCAAAATCACGCGCGTGCGGCACAAAACCACCAGACCAAAGGAAACAGGATGCCAAGCCAGCTTAACGGATCGGTGCTCAAGGCGTTTCGCATCCTCGAACTGTTTGCCGAGGGACGAACAGAACTGACCGCAAGCGACACGGCGGCCGCCCTTGGCATCAACACCATCACCGCCCACCGGTTCCTGCATACGCTTGAGCACGCCGGTGCGCTGCGCATGGTTGCGCGCGGGGTGTTCCGGCTGGGCTATGTCTTTGCCGATCTGGGGGATCGCGTGCTGCGTGATGGCAGCCTGCCCAATCTGATCCAGCCGGTGCTGGACGATCTGGCCCGTAATGTCGGCGAGGCCTGCATGGCCACCGAATTTGATCGCGACATGGCGGTCTGCATCGCCAAGGCCCTGCCGGATCGTTCGCTTTATGTCGATATCCGCATCGGATCGCGCCTTGATGCCTTTTGCACGGCACATGGCAAATTGTGGCTGGCTTTCATGGCGCCTGATCAACAGGACCGCTATTTCGATGGCATCCGCCTGACCGGTATGACGGATCGCACCATCACCGATCTGCCCGCACTCAAATCCGAACTGCGCACCATCCGCGAACAGGGCTTTTCAACAAATAACGGCGAACGCGAAAGCGACATTTACGCCATCGCCGTCCCGATCCTGACCCAGCATGGCCGCATGGTTTCCGCCCTTTCGGTATTCGGCGCATCGCCGACCCTGATCGAACAGAAACGCGATACGCTACTCGCCGCCCTCCGCGACGCCGCCGAAAATGGCACACGCGCCCTTTACGGGCATTTCTGACCGGTCTCAGGCCACCCGTGTTTCGCGCTCCGTCCGGGGACTTCGGATCGTGCCCGGTGATTTGCCGGTCGTGCGTTTGAACGCCCGGCTGAATGCCGCCTGCGAGCCATAGCCAAGCCGTTCGGCCACCACATCAATCGACATGCGATCACGTGTGATCCACTGGCTGGCAAGCCGCATGCGAAGTTCGGTGACATAACGAAGCGGCGTTACCCCGGTGACTTCAAGGAACCGTTCGGCAAAGACCGACCGCGAACTGCCCATTTCCGATGCCATCGCCTCGACGGTCCAGTTGCGGCCCGGATCGCGATGGATGGCGGCAATCACACGCCCCATGCGCGGGTCGCGCAATGCCTCGACCCAACCTTGCGCATCACCGCATCCACATTCGACCCAGTCGCGCACGATCGATGCCGACACCACATCGGCAAGCCGCGTCAGGATGCCGGCAAAACCGGCGCGCTCGGTCGAAACCTCGCGCGCCATGGCTTCCAGCACCGGTAAAAGTTCGGGGTTTCGATCAATAAGGGTTCCGACCTGCATGACTTCCGGCATCATGCTGACCAGCGGATGCATCCCGCCAAGGTCAAATTCCATGCAGCCGCTGAAAATAAGCGTATCGGTGCTGCGGCACTGCTCCGCCTTGCAGGCATGAATGTCATCCACCCGGCGACAGATCGTCGTGACACTGTAATCGGTCACGTCAAGGCACGGGATGGACGGGTCCGAGAGCAGCGCATGAATGCCGCCACGCGGCAAAAGCACCGCATCACCGGCCTCAAGCGTATGGACAACCCCGCTATCGGTGCGCAGGTAAACCCGCCCGCGCGCGATGAAATGAAACTGTGCGCGCGTCGGGTCATCGCCAAATCGTACGCCAAAGGGCGGGGAAATCTGGATGCGGTTGTAATGCAGCCCGTCAAGCCGCATGCCGAGCAAAAGCTCGCTGATCAGGTCACTGGAAAGCATCTGCATGTCATCAGTTCCGGGATAATTCGCCCAATTTCGGACGATTGATCAATAATCAAGGAGAAACTGGCATAGCCCGTCCGGCACGTCCACTCTATTCTGATTGCAATGCACAAACACTCTATCCGAGAGGACATTCGATGACTGAGACAGTAAATAGGCCCACGGCTGCTGCCGCGCAAGGCGCGCCGGCCTGGTGGGCGGTTATTTCCATGACATTGGGGGTTTTCGGGCTGGTCACGGCCGAATTCCTGCCCGTAAGCCTGCTGACCCCGATGGCCGATGACCTGCAAATTACCGAAGGCCTCGCTGGTCAGGCGATGTCAACCACCGCCATTCTGGCCCTGATCACAAGCCTTTTGACCGCAACCGTCACCCGCAGCATTGACCGCCGTTATGTCCTGCTGGGCTTTTCCGTGCTGCTGACCATCTCCAACATCATGGTCGCCACCGCGCCAAGCTTTGTGGTGCTGCTGGCCGGTCGTGTGCTGCTGGGCATTGCGCTGGGCGGTTTCTGGACCATGTCGGCCGCCACCGTCATGCGCCTTGTGCCGGAAAAAAGCATTCCGCGCGCGCTCTCCATCCTGTTTAGCGGCGTTTCCGCTGCCACCATCTTTGCCGCCCCGCTCGGAAGCTATCTTGGCGATGTGATCGGCTGGCGCGATGTGTTCCTGCTCGCCTCCCTGCTCGGCGTTCTAGCCCTCGTCGTACAGTTCCTGACCCTGCCGAAAATGCCGCCGCGGGGCCGTGCAACGCTGCGCACATTGGTCGAGGTCATCAGCCGCCCGCGCATGAAATTCGGCCTGTTTTCGCTGGTCCTGATCATTACCGGCCATTTCGCCCTGTTCACCTATGTCCGGCCGTTCCTTGAAAACATCACCGGCGTTGCGACGGCGGGCGTTTCGGGCATTCTGCTCGGCTTTGGTCTTGCCAATTTCATCGGCACCTATGTCGGCGGTGCGCTGGTTGCGCGGTCGCTGCGCATGACGATTGCCCTGATGCCGATGATCATGGGGCTGGCCGGGATCGGCATGGTTTCCATCCAGGGCGCGATTGTCCCGACCACCGTTCTTGTCGCGATCTGGGGCATGGCCTTTGGCGGCGTTCCGGTCGCATGGTCAACCTGGATCACGCGCACCGTCCCGGATGAGGCCGAAAGCGGCGGCGGCCTTCTGGTCGCCGGGTTCCAGCTTGCGATTGCGACGGGCTCTGGCGTTGGCGGCCTTCTGTTTGACGCCAGCGGCGCGCTTGGCGTGTTTACCATCGCCGGCATGTTGCTGGTGGGCGCATCGATCATCGTTACACTGGGTCTGCGGACCAGCCCTGTTCCCGCAACCGAACAGGCTTAAGCATCGCCCCACCCCCACCCTGATGCTTGATCAGGCGGGCCCAGTGCACCCCGGCAGTTCCCCTGACTGCCGGGGTTTTCTTTATGCAGTCCCCATCACGCTGCCTTCAACCAATCAAATAAATGCACGCGGAAGTTAATATGCATCAGCTCCGTTCCACCTGAACTAGTTTAAGAATCACCGTGTTATCAACAATCCCCGATAACGCAAAGGAGTCTGACATGTTGTGGAATGGATCGAAGATCATTGGCTACGCCATCTCGGCAAGTGACGGCAAAATCGGCAAGATCAGCGACTTTTTCTTCGATGACACCAACTGGCTCGTCCGGTGGCTGGTTGTCGATACCGGCAATTGGCTCTCCAGTCGCAAGGTTCTGCTGCCGACATCGGCGATGGACCACCTCGATACCGACAAAGAGGAATGCTCCATAAAACTGACAAAAAAGCAGATCGAGGAAAGCCCGAAGGTAGACACGGACAAGCCCGTGTCGCGACAGATGGAAACCGACGTTTACGGTTACTACGGATACAGCCCGTATTGGAATAGCGGCTATGGCATGACCGGCGGTGCGGGCATGGCCGGTGGTTACGGTTACCTGGGCGGAATGGGCGGCGCGATGCCGGTTTCATCCGCCTCAAAACAGCGCGAGGAGGAAATGATCCTTGCCCGCAAAAACAGCGGTGACGTGCATCTGCGCAGCGTCGAAGAGGTCACCGGCTATCACATCAATGCCACGGACGGCGAGATCGGTCACGTCGAGGACATGATCATCCAGGATGCTGATTGGGGCATTCATTACCTCGTCATCGATACAAAAAACTGGTGGACCGGCAAGAAGGTGCTGATCTCCCCGCGCTCGGTAAAGGACATCAATTCGGAGGACGAACTGGTGAACATCAGCGTCAATCGCCAGAAGGTAAAAGACCGTGAGGCCTACGACGCCTCTGAAATGATTGACCCGGCCTTTGAAGAAAAATTCCGCGCCCATTACGGCATCACGTCGGTCGCGGCCTGATCGCGCTGCGGTGTGTTATTCGCCGATCATTGGCACGCTAACGGACTGGGCTTGCCGGAACTCGGTCTAAAACATGCCGCAGGCTCACCAGGGTTTCAGACAACGGACGTCTCGGTCCGTGATGCCGCGAAGGTCATCCGTTTTCAAAGGGAATTTCAGGTAATGAGAACAATCATATTCATCGTTTTGGTGCTCCTGCTTATCGGCGGCGGTGGTGGATATTACGGCTACAGCACATATGGCGGCGTTGGACTGGGCGGTGTTCTTGGCTTGATCCTGACGATCTTCATCGTGTTCTGGCTTATCCGTGCCTTCCAGGGCCGCGCCGTGTGACCCTAAGAACCTCTCTCATTCAGAAGGACTGCCAACATGACAATCATCCGAAAAATACTAATTGCGCTCGTCCTCACGGGGGCGACCGCCCTTCCAATCTCGATCGCCACGGCCCCTGTCGCACATGCGGCTTCGGTCGAGGAACTCAACACTTTATCAAACCAGTCCCTGCAAAAGCTCTATGGCACCCACCCGGTCGCCAAGCAGCTTTCCAAGGAAGCCAAAGCCATCCTGATATTCCCGCGCATTATCAAGGCGGGTCTGGTCTTTGGCGGTGCCTATGGCGAGGGCGCCCTTCTTGAGGACGGCAAGTTCGACAAGTATTACAACTCCGTTTCGGCCTCCTGGGGCCTTCAGGCCGGCGCGCAATCCTTTGGCTATGCCGTGTTTCTGATGACCGACAAGGCGATAGACTATCTCGATAAATCCAACGGCTGGGAAATCGGCGTTGGGCCGACCGTGGTCGTGATGGACGAAGGTGCCGCCAAGAACCTGTCCACATCAACCCTAAAGGATGATGCCTATGCCTTCATCTTCGATCAGGAAGGCCTGATGCTCAGCGTCAGCATCGAAGGCACCAAGATTTCCCGCATCAAGCAATAAACCCGCCAAAAAACGCAAGGATGAGCAAGGGAATTCGTCATGCAAATTCAGGTCAATACCGACAATAACATAGCGGGCGGAGAAGAACTCTCCGCCCACGTTTCAGCCCGGATCTACAACCATCTGGATCGCTACAGCCGACACATCACCCGCATTGAAGTCCACCTTTCCGATGCAGATGGCGACAAGTCCGGCAGGTCCGACAAGCATTGCCTCATCGAAGCCCGCCTGGAAGGACGTCAACCCGAAGTGGTCAGCGAACAGGCCGCAACGCTTGAAGGCGCATATTCTGGCGCGGCCAGGAAGATGCAGCACGCTCTGGCGACAACCCTGGGCAAGCTTGACCATGCCAAGGGTGCCGAAACCATACGCACCGGCGAAATGTAACATTGCGCGATGACTTTGGTCTTCCGGTCTTGCCATGGCAAAGTCTGGGTCTGGGTCTGGGTCTGGGTCTGAGTCTGGGGCTGGATCAGGCTTGCCGCCACCATTACCCGCCCGTTTTTCCGTTTGATTTTCGAAGTCGTGCAATATCGCGCGAAGGCGGCAAACCGAAGAACCGTGCATATTCCCGGCTAAACTGCGTCACGCTTTCATAACCCACGCCAAAAGAAACACTGGTGGCGTTGCCCGCGCCGGAAACAAGCATGGACCGCGCCTGAAGAAGCCGCATGCGTTTTTGGTACTGAAGCGGACTTAACGCCGTAACCGCCTTGAAATGCCGATGAAATGCCGACACGCTCATGGCGGCCATTCCGGCCAAAGAATCAATGCTCAGTCGCTCGGCGAAATTTTCCCGTATCCATTGGATGGTCACGGCAATACGTGACAGGGCCGTATCAGGCATTGCAATATCGCGCAGCATCCAGCCAAGCGGCCCCTGCAAGACCCGAAACAGAATTTCCCGCTCATATGCCGGCGCAAGTGCCGCAATCTCGTCAGGTTTGTCCATCAACCGCAACATGCGAAGCCAGGCATCCAACAATTCCGTCGTAACCGGTGCCACCGAAAAGCCGGAACGATCAACCCCGCCATTGGCAGGAACAGGCAAGTCAGCAAGAAAATCCGCCACAACCGGCGGCGACAATGTCAGACTGACCGCCAAATAAGGTGTCCCCTCTTCTGATGGATGCACCGAACCGACCGCAGGCAAATCAACCGACATCACGAAATAGGTGGCAGGATCATAGTGATAGGTCCGATCCCCGACCGTCATCGTTTTTGAACCGCGCAAAATAAGGTTCACCATCGGCTCATAGACAGCCGAAAGATGATGTTCCGGTATTTCGCCCTGCACCATGGCAACCCGGGGAATACCCGTTTCGGTTTTCCGGTTTTCCGCACGACTGGCAAGATGTCTGAGTTCTGCAAGCTGCTTTTCCATGGCCGGACTTTAGTCACAAGGAAGAACCGCGAACAAGACAAAAGCAGAAATAGGCAAGTTCCAGACAGGAACGGGTGAGCAGGCACAGCGGCTCCGTCATATGTTGTCTCCATCAGTCAACACAACAAAAAGAGCCAACCATGAAAATCGTCATCATCACCGGTGGAAGCCGCGGGATCGGGGCTGCAACCGCAACCGCCTGCGCAATGGCCGGACTGGGCGTCATTCTGACCTACAATACCAACCCGCAAAAGGCTCAGGCCGTGGTGGATCATATCGTTGAAAAAGGCGGCAACGCCATCGCCCTGCCGCTTGATGTCTCCCAAAGCCTCACCTTTCCGGCCTTCCGTGACGCTGTCTCAAATGCGCTGGCGTCACATTGGGATCGCACTGATTTCGATTATCTGGTCAATAATGCCGGTTACGGTCTTTATAATCTGATGGAGACCGTAACCGAAGAACAGTTCGATGGCCTGTTTAAGGTTCATCTGAAGGGGCCGTTCTTCCTGACCCAAACCCTGCTCCCGCTGATGGCGGATGGCGGGCATATCATCAATGTCACCAGTGCCACATCGCGCGTCGCCACCGCTGGCGTTGCCCCCTATGCGAGTTTCAAGGCCGCTCTTGAAACCCTGACCCGCTATCAGGCGAAAGAATTTGGCAACCGGTCCATTCGCGCAAATGCCATTGCCCCCGGCCCGATCCGCACAGAATTGGGCGGCGGTCTGAACGAAGAATTCGAAACCCTGCTTGCCGGGCAAACATCTCTGGGCCGCGTCGGCGAACCCGAAGACGTCGGCGAAGCCATCGCAAGCCTGCTTTCGACGCATAACCGCTGGGTCAATGCACAGACCATCGAAATCAGCGGCGGCTACATGATCTGATCACCGTCAAGGATATCAATAGACATGCTGGACCACATCTTTCTCACCGTTTCGAATATGACGCGCTCCATCGCATTTTACGAAGCAGTCCTGCCTTCACTGCACATTACGGTGCGTCACGATTATGACGGAAAAGACGGCCCGGCGGGCCATCCCGACCTGAAGGGCTTTGGCGCCAACGGGCGTATCTTCTTCTGGCTCCGCCAAGGAGAACCCTCGATGAATGCCGTGCATATAGGTTTTGTTGCCAATTCGGAGGCAGAGGTTAAAGCCGCCCATTCGGCTGCTCTCGAAGCCGGTGCGACGGAGATACACGCCCCCGGCGCACAATTGCATTACGACCCGCACTACTACGCGGCGCAGGTTCGCGATCCCGATGGATACAGTCTCGAATTCGTTTACAAAAGCTGGCAGCACGCATCATGAAACACCTCATCATCTATGGCGCAACCGGGTATACAGGCCGGTTGACGGCAAAAGCGGCACACTCTCTCGGGCTGCCGCTTCTGATTGCCGGACGTAACGCGCAACAGCTTGAAATACTCGCCAAAGACCTCGGTGTCGCCACACGGGTGTTCGCCCTCGACGACCCTGACACCCTTGACGCGGCCCTATCTGATTGTGGCGTGCTTTTGAATTGCGCGGGGCCGTATCTGCATACGGCAGAACCATTGATGCATGCCGCCATTCGCAATGGGGTGCATTATCTTGATGTATCCGCCGAACTAAACAGCTACCTCCTTGCACAGCAGCTTGATGCATCGGCGGCGACAGCAGGCGTCATGCTCTTGCCCGGAAGTGGCGGCAGCGTTGCGATACTTGGGTCTCTTGCGGGTCATGTGATCAAAAACACGAAGAATGCCAGGAAAATTGCCATCGCATTGCATGTTTCCGGCACGATGTCGCGCGGCTCGGCCATCAGCGCTTCCGAAAACATGATGGTCGAAACACTGGTGTGCAAAGATGGCAAACTCCAGCCCCGCACCTCCGGTCATTTACAGATGTTCGATTTCGGCAACGGGCCGGTATCTGGTATCCCCTTAACATTGCCGGACCTGATTACCCTGTGGCAGGCAACCCGTATCCCCGACATTGAAACATATGTTCATGTTTCAGGGGATGCTTTTCCCAACGGCAACCTTGCCGACCTCCCTGACGGCCCATCGGAAACCGAACGACAGGCAAACCGCTATCAGGCAGCGGTCGAAATCACAGACATGGATGGCTCAATCCATCGGGCACGGCTCGATACGGTCAATGGCTATTCTTTCACACCGCTTGCCGCGGCCGAGGCCGCCCGCCGCGTTCTGGCAGGTACCGTCAAACCGGGCTTCCAGACACCGCTTGGTTTATTTGGCAGTGATTTTGCCGAAACGATTGCCGACACGCAAATCATGGACGTCTGACACCCGATCACGACCAAAAGGGAACTCTGCATGTTTTTGGATCACATCGAATTTGCCGTAACAAATGCCGACACCTCCAAACGCTTTTACGAAGCCGCGCTGGCACCGCTTGGCATCAAATGCATTATCAGCCAGAACGCGATGCAAACCCGCTCGGGCGCAATACATTACGGCCTTGGCAGGGATGGCTACCCCAGACTGTGGTTCCATGATGGTAAACCTGTAAACAGCCCGATACATATTGGGTTTTCGGCTCCCCAAAGGGCGACTGTCGATGCGTTTCACGCAGCCGCCCTTGCCGCTGGTGGCCGCGATAACGGCGCACCCGGCATTCGACACAACTATCATTCGAACTACTATGCCGCCTTCATATTGGACCCGGACGGCAACAATATCGAATGCGTCTGCCAGACAAGGGATGATGAAATCTGAAAGGCCCTGTGTCCCCCAGAAACAAAACCCCGGCCCAATCGCACATGCACGCATCAGCAACAAAAAGGCTTTGTCCTCTTTTTGAAGCATGGAGACTTAATTATTCAGACAGGCCGTATACGTCACGCACTTGCGCCATGACATTATCAAGGCGATCTACGTAGCCCTCAAACCACGGTTCATCAAGCAATTCTTCCTTGCTGCTGACATCTGCATCACGGCTAAAGCCGGAGGATGATTCCAGTGCTCCCAAGATCAGATTCACAAGCGGATGATCGATATCGAAATTCTGCGGGGTTACCCCCTCGCCACGCGCCATGAGTTCATAGCTGTATTGCAGGCTGCCCCGTTGATACGCCCATTCAACGCTCATTGCTTTTTCTTCGATGCTCACCTGATCGAGAAACTGGATGCCCGCCTTATAGTTGCGCATATGATCGGCATTGGAGGTCGGGAGCAAAGCTGTAAACTCTCCCGCCAGACGGGTTGGGCCGTTATACAGCCCCATAGCCATACCCTGCTGGCCGAGCATGATATTTCTCGCTATATCTTGCTCCTCTTTGGAAAAAGATCCCCCTTCATTGCTTGCCACGGCATAAAGGGCCCGACGATCTAAATCGCCCATGAGAGAATACCATTCTTTCCCTTCAAAATTATCCGTGCCATATGGCTCACCACTGTCGCGCATCTGCTGATATTTGCCGTCCATGTTTTCACGGGCAGCTTGCGCAACTTCTTCAAAAGAACGATTTTGCGAGAATGGTTGCGCCCCGGGGTCTACAATACCCTGAGCCAGGTTACGCGAAGAAAACCCTTCTCGGGTTGGCCTGAATTGTTCGAAGTAAGAAATTTTTTCATCAAGCGCGGCATTTTGTGCCTCTTCCGCCTGCATTCGTTTTTGCGCCTCGGCAGATATTTCCACCGTATCGGCGGACCTCGCGCCGCTATTGCCGGGTGATTGGTTTTGGGCCTCTGTCTTTACTGCTCCCCTGCCCGCACTGCGCGAAGCACTTTCCTGTACCGACAAGCCTTGTGAGTAAGCGTTAAGTGCAGCGACCATGAATATCTTCCCGTATTTAAATGCGGCCATACCGGCCTATGCATTTGCATGTGAAACATTTTTACATTGCGTCTACTGCAACCTATGCAAGATAAAGACCATTCTCCCTACCGTGCTGAGATTTTCGAATTCTTGAATACGCCAGCACCTCAAAACACTGGCGAAAAGCATCAACTTCATCGACCTCAAAAAACAAAACCCCGGCCCAATAACTTGAGCCGGGGCACGAAGTGCTCTGGAGGGAGACGGGGCTTTTATCGTGGCCCCTTGGTAAAACCCAGATATCCCTTGGGCGTCAGATAGATCCGACCAATCAGATCGACCTGATCGTCACCTTGCGTTCCGCCTGCGTTTTCAGCCGGTTGCGCAATGCGCGGCCAAACGGGGCGGCCTCGATCTCGAACTCGTCGCCATCCTGCGTCTTGATGCCATCGGCAAAGCTAAGCGTCGCCGTGCCAAAGAAATGCGCATGCACATCGCCCGGGCGGCAGAACAGATCATATTTGAAGTGATGGTATTCAAGATTGGCGAGAGAGTGAGACATATTGTCCTCGCCACTCAGGAATGGTTTTTCCCAGATCACCTTGCCATCGCGATAAAGCCGTGACGTGCCTTCAACATGGCTTGGCAGATCGCCCAGAAGCAATTCCGGCCCCATCGCGCAGGCACGCAATTTCGAATGCGCCAGATAAAGGTAATTCTGGCGTTCCATCACATGGTCGGAAAACTCGTTGCCAATCGCAAAGCCGATGCGCACCGGATTGCCTTCGGGGTCAATTACGTAAATCGCGGCAATTTCGGGTTCCTCGCTGCCATCAAGGGCAAAGGACGGGCTTGGAATATCCGCGCCCGGATTGGCCACGACGGAGCCATCGCCCTTGTAAAACCATTCCGGCTGCACGCCCTGTTCGCCTGCTTTCGGCTTGCCGCCTTCAACGCCCATGCGAAACATCTTCATGGAATCCGTTTCGTCCGCCGCCTTGTTATCGGCCTTGTGCATGTTCGCCCGTGCCGAGGCAGAGCCAAGGTGGGTCAACCCCGTTCCGGTAACAAGGAAATGCGCCGGATCGGCATGGGTGATCGGTGGCAACAGACGGCCGGATTTGGCGACTTCGTCATAATCAACGCGGGTGTCGCCCAGGCGCGCCTTGGCGGCCGCGATCATCGTCGTGCCTTCGGCAATTGCCGCACTGGCAAGCTCGCGCGTGGTGGCAACGCCCTTAAGCGGGATCAGGGTCTTGGCATCCTCGACCACGGCCACATGCTGCGCGCCGCTCGTATCCTTGTATTGAACCAGTCTCATGAAATCTGTCCTGATAATCTGCTTGATAATCTGTAACGGTTAAAATCCGCGGCGGCGTTTATACCCCGCCCGGATCAGACCCAGCCGCCATCAACGATAAAGTTCTGTGCCGTGACCATGCGGCTTTCATCCGAGGTCAGGAACAGCGCCATGCGCGCGATATCCTGCGGCATCACCCTGTTTTTAAGGCACTGGCGCTCGTCAATCTCGCGCTCGGCGGCTTCATCGACCCAAAGGTCAAGCTGGCGCTGCGTCATGACCCAGCCGGGCACAAGCGTATTGACCCGGATGCCATCCTTGCCAAGGTCACGCGCCATACCGCGCGTAAGCCCGTGGGTTGCGGCCTTTGCCGTGGTATAGCCCGGCATGCCGCCCTGCCCCATCATCCAGCTCACCGACCCGAAATTGACAATCGCGCCACCACCGGCCTTCTGCATCATCGGGGCGACCGCCTGAATGGCAAAAAACGACGGGCGGATATTGATCGCCTGGCGTTCATCCCAATATTCCGGGGTCACGTCCTGCCATTTATGGCGGGTGTCATTGGCGGCATTGTTCAGCAGTGCGGTGATCGGGCCATTGGCCTTGGCCGCCGTTGCCACCGCATCCTGAAGCGCCTTGATATCGGTAATGTCGCATGTGATGAAAAGCGGCTTGTTTTTCGCGTCCTTAGCCAGCTTTTCAACAAGCGCATGGCCTGCTTCCTCGGCAATGTCGACAAAGGCGACCTTCGCCCCCTGCTCGACAAAGGCGGTGACAAGCGCCTCGCCAATGCCCGTGGCACCGCCGGTAATGAAAACCGATTTATCGGCAAGGCTGGTATAGTTCGTTGGCATGCGATCGGACATGATCGTCGGCTCTCCCGTCATCTGGTCTTTGTGTGCCGATCCCCCTCCGGGTACCGGTCCGTCCGGCACGCCATGATCGGGGATCAGGGTTCAAACTGGCAGAATGGCACCCCAGACGGGGTACTCAAAGGGCATCGCAGCGGGTGGTTGGGTGACTCGGTGAATGCGAAAACATCTCGCCCGCCGACCCGCAAATTTTGCGAAAATCCACAATCGCGCATCTTTCAGGCCGGATTATGATACCCGTTTACAATACCCGTTCATGCGCGGCATGGTGCTTCCTCCTGACAGTCTTGTTCTTTTATTCTTCATACAATAACATTAATTATCAGGATGTGGCTTGCTGTCAAGCGACAAACCGGCAAAGTCTGCTGCAAGTGATTGCTTCTTATTTGGTGATAAGTGGTCTATAAAAATGACACCTCCGATAGGGCGTGATCGCGGTTGCTGCGATGCCACCGAAATAAATATATGCGTTGCAGCACAAGGCATTATCGGGCGCTCAGACATTGCCCTAAAAATAAATTCATATTATATGAATAATGTCAGAGTGCGGTCACATACCGAACCACCGCCGTCCGCAGATATCAAAAGACCGCACCGGAGGAATTTGAATGCCATCGTCCATGTCACGAACCTATGCCAAACGCAGCCTGCACAGCATCGTTGCCCACGATCTGGGATCACGGATCGTTTCGGGCAAACTGGCACCGGGCGATGTCCTTCCGACCGAGGCGGCCTTGAGTGAATCGCTTGACGTCTCGCGCACGGCCCTGCGCGAGGCCATCAAAATCCTCTCGGCCAAGGGGCTGATCGAAAGCCGTCCGAAAACCGGCACGCGCGTCAAACCGCGCAAAAGCTGGAACCTGCTTGATCCCGATGTTCTGTCCTGGCATTTCCCTGATCCCGATCCGGCGTTTCTGTATGGCCTGTTTGAAACCCGCATGATTATCGAGCCCAACACCGCCGCCATGGCCGCCGAACGCGCGACCGAGGAACAGCTCGCCACCATCGAGGCCGCCTATACCGGCATGGAAAATGCCGAACTCGGCACCGAGGCCGTCTATATCACCGACCTTGTTTTCCATCAGGCGATTTTGGATGCGTCGGGCAATGATTTCATGAAATCGTTCGGCATGCTGATTGAAACCGCGCTGATCGGCTCGTTCCGCCTGTCCTCGGGCGGGCCAAAGGCGCATGTCAAATCCCTGCCCGACCATTTCGCGGTCTACCGCGCCATCGCGCACCGCGAACCGGGCGATGCCCGCGAAGCCATGCGCAACCTGCTCAGCCGCACCATGCTGCAACTCCGTCAGCAGCTCGGCATGAAAAGCGAACATGACTGGGACGTGATCGGGCTTTGATACTGCTTTGACCGGTCTGTGATATCGCTTTGACCCCGCCTGACGGACCCGACGATTTCATCGTGCCCACACAGCGCCCAGACAGCGGCCAAAGATAAAAATGGGCTGTCATCAGCGTCGCCCTTTTTGCATTCCTCATACAAATAAAAAGCCGTTTTTCGCCTCACAACATCCAAAACCCGTATTCCTCACACAAATAAAAGCCGGTTTTTCGTGCCCGAAACGGACGGTCACGATCTTCGACACGCCGCTTCCCGATCGATTATTCACCAAAACTGAAAAATCGGATCGATTATGAAAAATAACTTCATAAAAAACCGGTCCCAAAACCCGCATTCTGACCGCCGAAATAAAAGGCCCGGAAAACAATTCGGGCCGAAGCAGCCCTGCCGCCCCGGCCCGAATTTTACGCTATGATATGGCCGGCTTCCGGCTCTCCCGTGGCTTACCCTGCCCCGGCCCGCATCCCCGAAAATGACCGGGTAATCAGGCGTTGCAGCACGATAAAGCCAAACAGAAGCGCCCCGATCATGATCTTGGTCCACCAGCTATTGAGCGACCCGTCAAACGCGATCAGGGTCTGGATCACCCCCATGATGATCCCGCCAAAGAACGTACCGACCACAAAGCCCATGCCCCCGGTCAGAAGCGTTCCGCCAATCACCACCGCCGCAATCGCATCAAGCTCCACCCCGACGGCTGCCAACGGATAGGCCGACGCGGTATAAAACGCGAAAACAACACCGGCCAAGGCACTGAAAAAGCCCGACAAAGTGTAAACCCGGATGATCGTGCCCTGCACCGGAATGCCCAGCAATTCAGCCGATTGACGGTCCCCGCCAATGGCATAGACATTGCGCCCGAACCGGGTGTAATGCGCAATAATCACCCCGCCAATCACCGTGATCAGCATCAGCAACGCCGCCGCACTGATCCAGCCACGACCGGGCAGCGGGATTTTAAATCCGCTGAAATCTGCCACAAACGGATGATCAATCGGCACGGAATCAAGGTTGATCAAAAAGCACATCCCGCGCAGGAAAAACATCCCCGCCAGCGTGATGATAAACGGCTGAATATCGAACTTGGCGATAATCACCCCCATGAAGGCCCCGAAAAGCGTCCCGACCGCAATCGAAATCACCACCGCGACCAAGGGATGCATGCCAAACCCGGTCACCAGTTCGGCCATCAATACGCCCACAAAGGCAATCATCGAGCCGACCGAAAGATCAATCCCGCCCGACAGGATAACGAATGTCATGCCGACCGCAGTAATGATCAGAAACGCATTATCGGTCAGAAGCGCACCCAGAACATAAGTATCGGAAAACGCCCGATGTTCGACAATCCCGTAACCATAAAGCAGGGCCAGCACCGCCAGCGTGGCAAGCAACGGGTAATAACGTTCATTAATTTTCATCGGAATTCCCCCGCACCTTCCGGCTGCCGATCTTCTCCCAGGCCTTGCCCGCCAGTTCGCGGGATTTCGGTGCCTGCACCAGCAGAACCACCATCACCACCGCCGCCTTGACGATTAGGGTATATTGCGACGGCAGACCGGATAACAGAATGCCCGTGGTCAGCGACTGAATGATCAGAACCCCGATCACCGTCATGCCGATAAAGAACCGCCCGCCCATCAGCGACGCGCCCCCGATCACCACCGCCAGAATGGCATCCAGTTCAAGCCACAGCCCGGCATTGTTGGCATCCGCCCCGCGAATATCGGCCGCAATAATGATCCCGGCGAAAGCCGCACAAAGCCCCGAAATCGCATAAGCCAGAAGCTTGATCCCGCGCGCATCAATACCCGCAAGACGGCTGGCGCGTGCATTGCCGCCAACCGATTCAACAAACAGGCCAAGGGCTGTTTTGCGCATCACCGCGTAAAGCGCACCAATCACCACCGCAGCAATGATCACCCGCCACGGAATGCCCAGCAGATACCCGCTGCCGATCCCTTCGAAAAACGCCCCGTGGAAGGTCACGATCTGGCCATCTGTGATCATCTGCGCAATCCCGCGCCCGGCCACCATCAGGATCAGGGTCGCAATGATCGGCTGGATATCAAGATAGGCCACCAGCATCCCGTTCCACAGCCCGCACAGCACCCCGGCCCCAAGCGCTGCAAGGATGATGACCGCTGGATGCAGATCGGTATCACGGATCAGGACCGCCATCACAGCCGCCGCAATCGCAATCACCGAACCGACCGAAAGATCAATGCCCCGCGTGCCGATGACCACCGCCATGCCGACCGCCACAAGGGCGGTTGACGCCCCGCGATGCACCACATCAACAAGCGACCCGTAAAGATGCCCGTCAACAATGCGAATATCAAAAAAGTCCGGCGATATGATCCCGATACCCAGAATGATCAGCACAAGGGCCGCCACCGGGCCAAACCACTGCCGGCTCAGCAAAGAAGATGCAGACATGGTGCTGCTTTCCCGTAATTTCTTTTTGTCCTGCAAGCTGGTCATCGTGCAATCGCCTCGATGATTTTGTCCTGCGTGATTTCGGCACCCGTAAGTTCGGAAACCTTTTGGCGGTCGCGCATCACCGCAACCCGGTCGGCAAAGGCAACGATTTCCTCAAGCTCGGATGACGCCACCAGCAGGGCCAGCCCCTCGTCACAAAGCTCCTTGATCAGCTTGATGATATCGGCATGCGCACCGACATCAATGCCGCGTGTAGGTTCGTCGAGAATAAGGAAAATCGGCTTGGACACCAGCCAGCGCGCCAGAATAACCTTCTGCTGGTTACCACCGCTCAGTTGCCCGACGGGTTTTTCGCTGTCCGGTGTCGCAATCCCCAGCGCCTTGATCATCTCATCGGCGGTTTTCTGCTGCTCGGCGCGTGCAATCGGGCGCAACCAGCCCCGCCGCCCCTGAAGGGCCAGCATGATGTTTTCGCGCACGCTCAGCTCGGCAACAATGCCATCCTGTTTGCGGTCCTCGGGGCAAAGCCCGAAACCCGACCGGATCGCATGGCGCGGGGATCGCAGCATCACCGGCTCCCCGTCAAGGAACACAAGACCGCTATCGGCCTTTTTCGCCCCGAAAATAAGCTCCGAAAGCTCCGTCCGGCCCGACCCCAGAAGCCCGGCCAGCCCAACAATCTCGCCCCCCGAAAGGTCCAGCGTCACCGGTTCGAGAACCCGCTTCTTGCCCAGATTCTTGATCTGGATCTGACGGCCCTTGCCGGTGAAATTGCTTTCATCCTGATGGCGGTGTGAACTGACTTCGGCCAGTTCCCGGCCCAGCATGTGATTGATCAGGTCAATCTGTGCCAGTTCCTTGGTCACAAACGTACCGACAAGCCGCCCGTTGCGCAGGACCGTGATGCGGTCCGTAATCGCGTAAACCTGATCCAGGAAATGGGTGACGAACACAATACCAAGCCCCTTGGCACGCAGTTCGTTCATGATGCGAAACAGGGTGCGGATTTCCTCGGCATCAAGGCTTGCGGTTGGTTCGTCAAGGATCAGAACCCGCGCATCAAGTGCCACCGCACGCGCAATCGCAACCAATTGCTGGATTGCCACCGAATAGGAACCCAGCGGCCGGTTGACATCAATATCAAGACCCAGCGTCTCAAGTGCGGCTTTGGCATCACTTTCGGTTTTCTTCCACGAAATAAACCCGAATTTCAACGTCTGGCGTTCCAGCATCAGGTTTTCGGCAACCGACAATGTCGGCACCAGGTTGACTTCCTGATAAACCGTCGAAATGCCAAGTGCCTGCGCATCGCCCGGATGATTTGGATGGATTTCCTGCCCGTCAAGCAGGACGGTTCCGGCATCGCGCGGATGAACCCCGGTAATCACCTTGATCAGCGTCGATTTCCCGGCACCGTTTTCACCCAAAAGCGCGTGAATTTCACCGGATCGCAAATCGAAATCGACATCCTGCAAGGCTTTGACGCCGGGAAAGAATTTTCCCGCCCCGCGTACTGACAGCACGGATTGCGTCTTCTCAGACATGGATAGCCCCTCTCCCTTTATGTTCGCTGGCCTGATGTGGCCCCGGCATGCCTGCCCCATCTGGGACGAGATGCCGGATGTGGCCGAGCGCACCCCTGCCTCCGACAAGGATGCGCTCAGACATCACGCCAGTAGCGTCACCCCAACCGCACGGTAAGGCGCACGGTTGGGGATAACGGCCTTACTTGCTGCGCATTTTGTATTCTTCGGCAGCGGTATCAGGCAGATAAAGCGGACCATTGGCTTTGATCCATTTCGGCACTTCCTTGCCTTCCTTGGCAGCAGCAATCGCGTCAAAGGAAGGTCCGCCAAGATGCGGGTTCAGCTCAATGGTAGCGTTGGTGTCGCCATCGGCCATCGCCTTGAAAATATCAGGAACCGCATCAATCGATACGATCAGGATGTCATCCCCCGGGTTCAGACCGGCTTCCTTGATCGCCTGCACCGCACCGAGCGCCATGTCATCGTTATGGGCATAAACCGCACAGATGTTTTTGCCGCCATCTTCGGCTTTAAGGAAGCTTTCCATGACTTCCTTGCCGCCCGAACGGGTGAAATCACCCGACTGGGAACGGATGATGCTGATGCCCGGGAAGTTGCCGACAACGGACTCAAAACCTTCCTTGCGGTCATTGGCAGCCGACGAGCCAACAGTGCCCTGCAGCTCGACAACATCACAAACGCCGTTGGTTTCCGCCGCAAGCCATGCGGCTGCAAGCGCGCCTTCCACCACGAAGTCGGATGCAACCTTGGTCAGATACAGGCTTTCATCGGCCGCAACCCCACGGTCGACCAGAACGACGGGAATACCGGCATCCTTGGCTTCCTGAAGCACCTGATCCCAGCCGGTTTCAACAACCGGTGCCAGCAGAATGCCATCAACGCCCTGGGCAATGAAGGAACGGACTGCCTTGATCTGGTTTTCCTGTTTCTGTTGCGCATCCGAGAATTTCAGATCAATGCCGCGCTTTTCCGCTTCGGCCTTGATTGATTCCGTCTCGGACGTACGCCAGCCGCTTTCCGACCCGATCTGCGAGAAGCCGATCATCATTTCGGCCTGTGCCGCAAAGGACAGACCAAGTGCAACACCAAGGGCCGCCGTCGAAACTGCAAGCTGCTTGAGACTTTTCATTATTTCCTCCCTAAAGGCTGTTTTATTGCTAAAAGCCATATAGTAATACAATATGATTTGAAGGAACTCAACGGCCTAAATGCGCCTCCCCACTTTCGCGTAGAAAGCGTGGTTGACAGCGGATGAAAAAACCGCAAAGTCTAAATAAAACAGCTATTTGCAGATAAAATGAGGCGACATGTCGAAAAACCCGACAGCAATCCCGATGAACCCGGCACCGGCAGGAACCCTGCAAATCAGGACCGCAAAAATGCGAATCCTGCTCTCCCCCTATGGGGCACGTATCCGGGCGCTTTGGCTGCGTAATGACGACGGCACGGAAACCAATATCACTGTCGGCCTGCCCGATGATGATGCCTACGCCACTCATGACAGCTATATCGGCGCGGTCTGCGGGCGCTATGCCAACCGCATTGCCAATTCGGCCTACATCGCCCCGAATGGTGACCGGGTGATACTGGCCGCCAATGAAGGCCCCACACACCTGCATGGCGGCATCACCGGCTTTGACCGGCACGACTGGTCGGTTACGCAAAACTCTGATCACAAAATCGCCTTCCACCTCGAAAGCCCGGATGGCGATCAGGGATATCCGGGGAATTTCGCGGCCACCGCGACCTATTCGATTGTCGCTGAAAATCGCCTGCGCCTTGAAATCACGGCAACCTGCGATCAGACCTGCCCGGTCAATATGACCAGCCACGCCTATTGGAACCTGACAGGGCGGTTTGATAAATGCGCGGCCCTGCATATCCTGCAAATCAATGCCGATGCCTATCTTCCGATTGATGATCGCCTGATCCCGCTTTCAGGGCGCAAGGATGTGGCGGAAACCGGTTACGATTTCAGAAACCCCAAGGGAATTGCGCAAAACCTTCTGAATGCCGATCAGGGCTTTGATCACAATTTCTGCCTCAATGGCGCGCGCGGACCACTTAAACAGATCGCAACCCTCTCCGATCCCGATAGCGGCCGGACGATGAAACTTTTCTCGACCGAGGCCGGATTGCAATTCTACCTATCGCAGCATTTCACCGATGCGATGAAAATACCCGACGGCAAAAGCCTCCACAAATCAGGCGGCATTGCCCTTGAACCCCAAACCTTTCCCGACAGCCCCAACCGCCCAGATTTCCCGAGCCCGTGGCTCAATCCGGGCGAGACATATAAGCACGTGATCGAGTGGGAATTCTCGTGACGACGACAGTTCCCATCTCCAGCTCATCGTCGAAAAAATGTCATCGAAAGTTGTATGACGCAGCGCAATAACGCGTTGGTGTAAAACAACTTTTGTGATACCTTATAGTCATTCCATTTGAGAAACCCATCTGGAGGCACACCTCGCGGAATGTCCGCAGGGTGATCGTTGCGTGGAAGAAGAGCTTTCATTCGGCCCCTTCACGATTTTGCCTACCCGGCGCGCTCTTTTGCGTGATGGCAAAACCGTGCCCGTCGGCAGCAGAGCCATGGATATCCTGCTTTATCTGGTTTCGCACGCTGGTGAATTGCGCACCAATGCCGATATCGTCAAACATGTCTGGCCCGACACCTTTGTCGAAGAAGCCAATCTGCGGGTGCATATATCCGCCCTGCGCAGGGCACTGGAAGATACCAAACAGGCACCAGCCTTCATCGCCAATATTCCCGGACGCGGCTACACCTTCATCGCAACGTTGCAACGCGGCACAAGGTCGCCTGACATCGGCCATGGCAACATTGCGCCCGCTGATAAAATCGTCACGCCGACATCCGATGTCATTCCGGCCCGCTCTTCCGTTGTCATGCCAAGACCTTTGTCACGGGTTTTGGGGCGCGATCAGCTAATTGAAAGCCTGACAGAACAATTATCCATTTCCCGGCTCCTGACCATTGTCGGCCCGGGCGGGATTGGCAAATCGATTGTCGCCCGCGCAGTCGTGGCGAACGGGACCGAGCCCGAACACACGATCTGGATTGATTTGTCGGAAGTCGAACTTGGTAATCTGGTCCCGACCGTCGTCGCATCGGCAATCGGCATCCTGCCACGCAGCAACGATATCATCGGTGAAATTGCCACCCGACTGCATTCGGGCAAGGCAGTTCTGGTTCTCGATTGCTGCGAACATCTGATCGAAAGTGCCGCAAGCTTTGCCGAGGACCTTCTGGACCGGGCACCAGGTCTTCGCATTCTCGCCACCAGCCGCGAACCGTTGCGGGCCTATGGGGAGCGAGTCCATCGGATCCCGGCTCTTGACCTGCCCGATGTCAAAGATACCGCGGTCGCCCGGCAATCCCCGGCGGTGCAGTTATTCATTGAACGCGCCGATGGGTTCCTTGGCGGATTTACCCCCGATGATGCCGATCTCGCGCATATAGTTGAAATCTGTGCCCGGCTGGATGGCATTCCGCTGGCGATTGAACTGGCCGCCGGACGGCTTGAAACCATCGGGCTTGAATCCCTTGAAAAATCACTGGCCGACAGTTTTCGCATTCTGACACGCGGCAGACGCACCGCCCTGCCACGCCACCAGACCCTGACCGCGACCCTGGACTGGAGCTATATGATCCTGTCCGCCGCCGAACAGCGCGCACTTCGGGAAGTGTCCGTTTTTCGCGGGCCCTTCACCATTGATAGCGCCAGCGCGATCCTAAGCAACGGCGATGCCCACGATATTCTTCCATCGCTTGTGGCCAAATCACTGATCGTTGCCGCTGCGGCCCCGGACGAAACCCGTTATCGCCTGCTTGATACCACGCGTCTTTATGCCCTGCAAAAGCTCGATAACGAAGGCGAAAAGACCCCGGTCATGCAGAAGTTCGTCTGTCATCTATGCGATCTTTACGATGGCAAGAGCTACGAACTTTCGGCCACCGCGCGCGCCAGACAGGAATATCGGGATCTCCAACAGGTCGCGAATTTAAGGGTCGCCCTGCAATGGGCCTTTGGCGATGATGGCGATCCGGTACTTGGCGCACGATTGACGGTGGTGGCCTTGCCACTGTTTTTCCGCCTGTCGCTTCTCGACGAATGTCTGAGCCACGTGACACAGGCACTGGCATATCTTGATGCCAAACCGGGACGTGACGAACGCAGCCGCATGCAGCTTTATGCCGCACTTGGCTGGCCGCAGTTACGTGCCATCAATGCGCCGGAACATGGTATCGCCGCGTGGTCCACCGCCCTTGCCATTGCCGAGGATCTCGGCGACCTTGACTATCAGCTTCGGGCGATCTGGGCACTATGGGTCGATGCCATCAACCGCGCGGAACCAAAGCTTGGCCTTGAACTTGCCGAAAAATTTCAGAAACTGGCGCAAACCTCGCCCGATATCGCAGACAGGGTCATCGGCCAGCGCTTGCATGGTGCAACCCTGCACTGGCTGGGGCAGCACAAGGATGCGCAAAACATCCTGACCGAAATGCTTGCCGATTACGAGGCCCTCTCGGCAGGTCAGCATTCGATCCGTTTCCAGTTTGATCAGCGGGTAACGGCAATCATCATTCTGGCCCGCATTTCATGGGTTTTGGGTGATACCGACGATGCGCTTGGCAAGATTTCCGAAACCCTTGAATATCTGACAGACATCTCGCACGACATTTCGCTGTGTACCCTTCTGGCCGAAGCAGGCTGCCCGATCGCCATTCTGTCGGAAAAACATGATCTGGCTTCCACCTATATCGCGCAATTACGCGACCACACCAAAGCACTGTCGCTTGATGTCTGGCACTGTTATGCGGATTGTTTCGATGCGGAACTGCATCTGATTAATGGTCGGCCCAAGGATTGCCTGCACCTGATGCAATCATGTCTTGCGACCCTGCAACATGGTGGCTTCGTGCTGTTTCAATCCTATTTTCAATCCATCATGGCACAGGCACAGGAAGCTCTTGGCGATTATGACGCTGCGATCAAATCCATTGATGCAGCCATTGCCGGTTGCGCGCAATCGGGCGAAAGATGGTGTCTGGCCGAACTTCACCGGGTACGCGGTGCGATCCTGATCCGCCACAACACCCAGAACAGTCTGGAACAGGGGCGCACCAGCCTGACACTTGCACTGGAACTCGCCCGTCAGGATGGCGCAATCGGCTGGGAGAACCGCATCCGCAGGGACATGGCCGCATTCGCCCTGTGCCAGACCGCATAATGGCCTGAATCCGGGCTTCCATCGCCTTCAGATTTACAACGATTTACAACTTGCAACTCGCTGAATGTCTCTGATCCTCGGATCATATCCCAGAGGAGGAGACCATTCATGGACCAGAATTTTCCCGTCCGCTTTTTAATGATAATCGCCGGAGATGAAGATGACGCGATCCGCAATCATCGTCTCGACATCACCCGGATTGCCTCGGCCTATTATCTGTTCCGCGACATGCCGGCCGAAGTCGTTCTGGCATCTCCCGGTGGCGGGTTTCCGGCAATAACCATCACCCCACCCGACCACGCGGGTGCTCATTCCACCGCCGTCAGAACCGCAATGCTGCGATTTCAGTCAGACCGCGCTGCCCGCGAAGATATCGCTGATACGCTGCGTCTGGATCAGATCGCGGTCTGCGACTTTGTCGCGGCCTTTTGTGTCGGGTTTTCAAGTCACATCTGGAACGATGAAAGCCGCGGCCTGATACCCGTTTTGCAAGCCTTTCTTGCCGAAAAGAAGCCCGTAGCCCTCATTGACGCGGACGATCTTCAAATCACTGCAAACGACGCCGGACGCGGGCTTTTGATTATTGGAAGTTCCGATGAATCCCCCTCACTTGCCGCCTGCGCGATGATCCGGATTGTCAAAGAAAAGCTCGGTCCGCGATTACCGCCCCTGCCCGACTGACGATTGATGCAAAGCAGCCAAAATTCCGATTTGCATCAATTTACGACGCTTAACTCGTTTTCCCGACAGAACTCCCTCACGCTGATTTCATCGACAAACAAATGCCCGTCATCAGCACGGCACCAGAAACGACACATCAGCAGGAGCAGATATCATGAACGAACAGTCAAACGCATTTTCAATGGAAACATCACGGCGAAATCTTCTTTTTGCGGGCGGGGCGGCAGTCGCGGCCACCGCACTTCCCAAAATGTCCTTTGCCGCAACCAATCCGAACCCGACAAAATCAGGAGCACAGAGCATGTCGTTTATCAAAACCAAGGATGGCACCGAAATTTTCTACAAGGACTGGGGCAAGGGCCAGCCGATCCTGTTTTCTCATGGCTGGCCGCTATCGGCCGACGCCTGGGATGCCCAGATGGTGTTTTTTGGCCAGCAGGGATATCGCGTGATCGCCCATGACCGCCGCAGCCACGGCCGTTCCACCCAGACCTGGGATGGCAACAATATGGACCAGTATGCCGATGATCTGGCCGAACTGATCGAATATCTCGATCTCAAGGACCTGATCATGATCGGCCATTCGACCGGCGGCGGCGAAGTGGCGCACTATCTGGGCCGTCACGGCACCAAGCGCGTTGCAAAGGTCGTTCTGGTCGGGGCGGTCCCGCCCCTGATGCTGAAAACCGACAAGAACCCGAATGGTCTGCCGATGGATGTGTTTGATGGCATCCGCAAAGGCACGCTTGAAGACCGGTCGCAATTCTTCCTCGATGTGACCATTCCGTTCTACGGCTATAACCGCGACGGCGCGAAAATCTCCGAAGGTGTGCGCGAAAGCTTCTGGGCGCAGGGCATGATGGGCGGCATCAAGGGCCAGCTTGACTGCATCCGCGAATTTTCCGAAGTCGATTACACCGAAGACCTTCGCAAGATCGATAAACCGACCCTGATCGTGCATGGCGATGATGACCAGATCGTTCCGATCGTCGCATCCGCGCTCGAAAGCTCGAAAATCGTCAAGGGATCGGTTCTGAAGATTTACGAAGGTGCCGATCACGGCCTTTCGCAAACCCATACCGAACGTTTCAATCAGGATGTTCTCGATTTCATCCGGGCCTGACAACCCGTCATCACCGATTGCCTGAAAAGTCAGGCAGAACAGAACCGCTTTCCGGGTTCGGATGATGCACCTCGTCCTCACCACTCCATGCATCTCTCCCCCTGCCCGCACCCCGGAAAGCGGCCCCGTTTCGAAACAAAGGAACAGAACCATGACCAAGAAAGCCCTGATCGTCGTCGATATCCAGAACGACTATTTCCCCGGTGGGAAATGGACTCTTTCCGGTGTTGAGTCCGCCGCCAAGAATGCCGCCCGTCTGATCGAAAGTGCCCGCAAGGCCGGTGATCTGGTGGTCCATATCCGCCATGAATTCCAAAGCAGCGACGCACCGTTTTTCCAACCGGGCTCCAAGGGTGCCGCCCTTCATCCCAGCGTGATGAACCTTGAAAATGAACATGTGGTACTTAAACACCAGATCAATTCCTATCGCGATACCGACCTAAAGGAACATCTGGACCGTAACGGCATCACCGAAGTCGTGATTTGCGGCAATATGAGCCACATGTGCGTTGATGCCATCACCCGTGCATCTGCCGATTTCGGCTATCCGGTAACGGTGATCCATGATGCCTGCGCGTCGCGCGATCTTGAATTTGATGGTGTGACGGTGCCTGCGAAATATGCCCATGCGGCCTTCATGTCTGCCTTGGGTTTTGCCTATGCCACCATGATGTCGACCGATGATTACATCGGCTCCGCGGCCAAGGCCGCATGATCATCACGAAGGCAGATCGGCCCGGTTTGCCTTCACCGATTTTTCGCCCATCCCATTACATGTTTCAAACCCCAGAAAAGCAGGAGCCCGCCATGTCAAAGGGAACCGCACTTGTTACCGGTGCCTCGTCGGGCATTGGTGCCGTCTATGCCGACCGGCTTGCCAAACGCGGCTATAACCTTGTGCTTGTTGCACGCAATGCCGGACGTCTTGACCAGCTTGCCACCGATCTTTCCACGCAATACGGCATCGCAGTCACAGCCCTTCCGGCGGATTTGACCAATCATGACGATCTTGAAAATGTCGCAACCCGGCTCGCCACCGGCGACGACCTGACACTGGTTGTCAATTCGGCTGGCATTGGCCCGAATGCAAACGTTCTGGCCTCCGACCCGGACATCCTGCGCCAACTGGTGTTTCTGAATGTCGATATCCTTCACCGGTTGACACTTGCCGCCGTCCACAATTTTGCAGATCGCGGTCGCGGCGCGATCATCAATATCGCATCGGTCGTGCCGCTGATGCCCGAACGTTTCAATGCATCCTACTGCGCCAGCAAGGCATTCGTCCTGTCATTGACCCAGTCCCTTGCCGCTGAAATCGGCCCGCGCGGGGTGCAGATGCAGGCGGTTCTTCCGGGCTTTACCCGCACCGAACTTTTCGAACGCGCCGGGCTCGATATCAACGTGATCCCGCCGGAAATGATGATGGATGCCGGTGACATGGTCGATGCCGCGCTTGCCGGCTTTGATCAGGGTGAATTGATCACCATCCCGTCCCTTGCCGATCTGGCGATGTGGGATGCCATGGAAACGGCCCGCCATGCGATTGCCCCGTTCCTGTCCCTCGCCCAACCCGCACCGCGTTATGCAAACCGCGTCAAAACAGGTGAACCGGCATGATCCGTCCCGCATTTCCCCCGATGCAGCTCACACGGCGAAATTTCATGATCGGTGCCGCTGCGACCACGGCAATTGCCGGAATATCCCTGCTGTCGCGCAAGGCATTTGCCGCCACCGACTTTTACCGGTTCCGTCATGGTGCCTTTGACATCACGGTACTGAGCGACGGCTTTCTCACCCTGCCGGTCGAAATACTGCTTCCCGATGCCAGCAACGCCGAACGGCTTGCCATCCTGCAGATGATGGGTGGGGGTGCCCAAAGTGCCCCGGTACAGACAAACATCCCCCTGATCCGACATGGCGATGACCTGATCCTGATCGACACCGGATCAGGTGGCAATTTTCAGCCAAGTGCCGGGATGCTGGAACACAACCTTGCGACCATCGGTATCTCGCCAAACGATATCACCAAGGTCGTTTTCACCCACGCCCATCCCGACCATTCCGGCGCAACGGTAACCGCAGACGGCAATGTTCACTATCCCAACGCGGATTACTTCATATCCGAAGCAGAATGGATGTTCTGGACCGACCGCAATTTCGAAACCCGCATGCCAAAGGCACTGCATGGCTTTGCCACGGGCGCAAAACGCGATCTTCTCCCAATACGGGATCGCCTGAACCTTGTTCGCCCCGGTGACGAAATCGTACCAGGTATGCAGGTCATCGACACCAAAGGCCACACACCGGGCCACATCTCGCTCGAACTGGCCGGTGATGACAACCTTCTGATCACCGGGGATGCCTGCACAAACGACATCATCTTTTTTGCCCATCCCGCATGGCATTTCGGCTTTGACACCGACCCGGAACAGGCCCTGGTCAACCGGCAGATGCTGCTTGACCGCGCCGCCTCGGAAAAGATCAGGATGCTGGGCTATCACTGGACCTATCCCGGCGTCGGCTACGCCGAACGCCACGGCAATGCCTACCGGTTTGTTGCGACCTGAGCGATGCGATCAAGATGGGATTCTGACTTCTCTGACCACATCAAGGAAGGCACGCAAAGGGGCCGGAACATGGCGATGATCCGGATAATAAATGCAAAGTCCCGGTCCCGGCGGACACCAGTCCAATAGAAGCGGCGCAAGTTCACCTTTGTCGATATAAGGTGCCGCAATATGGTCCGGCAGATAGGCGATCCCCATGCCATCCGATGCGGCTTCTGCCATAAGTTCAAGATGATCGAGTGTAATGTGGCCGCTAACCTCAATTGCGCTTTCCTGCCCATCCTTCTCAAATTCCCAACGATATAGTTTACCGCTGGGCAACCGGTGGCGAATGCAGGCATGCCTTCGCAGCTCTTCAGGAGTTCGTGGCACCGGATGCCGGGCAAGATAGTCTGGCGACGCAACGACCATAAACCGGATCTGAGGCCCAAAGCGGATCGCAATCATGTCCTGCGGGACATCTTCGCAAAGACGTATTCCTGCATCAAAGCCTTCTGCCACGATATCAACCAGCGCACCTTCCGTCACGATATCGAGTTCGATATCAGGAAAACGTTTACGAAAGACGGGAACAACATGGCGCAGCAGCATGCGGGCTGCCGGTTCATTTGAATTGATGCGAACAACACCGCTAAGGCGGTTTTGCTGCAATTCGATTTCTTCGAATGCAGCATCGAAATCGCGCAATAATGGCCGCACCCGAGCTAAAAATCGCGCACCCGCATCCGTCAGGGCGACACTTCGCGTTGTGCGATTAAACAAGCGGACATCAAGCCGTGTTTCAAGCCCCCGCATCATATGACTAAGTGTCGATGGCGGCATGCCAAGCTCGTCCGCAGCCTTGCGGAAACTGCCATGCGTCGCAATCGCGGCAAAGGCTGCCAACACATTCAGGTCCGGCTTCTTATTCATGTGAATTTTGCATCATATTATCCAATATTATTCGGATAATCACACAAAACATACCTCCCTACAATCGCCTCAGTGTTCACATAAGGAGGCAGCACATGACCAGAACATGGTTTATTACCGGTACATCATCTGGATTTGGCCGATTGATGACCGAAAAGCTCCTTGCGCGCGGCGACAAAGTTGCCGCAACGCTGCGCAAGAAAGGCAGCCTTGATGATCTCAAAGAACAATATGGCGACAAACTCTGGATTGCCCATCTGGACGTTACGGATACCGCTGCCATTTACGCGGTTGTCAAGGGAGCCTTTGATGCATTTGGACGGATCGATGTCATCGTCAACAATGCCGGATATGGATTGTTTGGTGCCGCAGAAGAAGTCAGCGACGATCAGATCCGCCATCAGATAGACACCAATGTCATCGGATCAATTCAGACGATCCGCGCAGCCCTCCCGTTGCTGCGTGCACAAGCGGGCGGAAGAATCATTCAGGTGTCATCAGAAGGCGGTCAAATAGCCTATCCCAATTTCAGCCTGTACCACGCCAGCAAATGGGCAATTGAGGGATTTGTAGAATCCGTTTCACAGGAAGTCGCACCGTTCAATATCGATTTCACCCTTGCCGAACCGGGCCCGACCATGACCAACTTCGCCGCCGGGCTGGTATCCCCGCCAAAGATGGATGTTTACGAAAACACGCCAGCCGGAGATGTTCGCAACATGATTGCATCGGGCGAATTTGAAATCCACGGCGATGCCAGCAAAATGGCACAGGCCATGATCGACAGCGTGGATGTCAATCCGGCGCCCAAAAGGCTGACCATGGGCGCCGGCGCATATGCGTCCATTCACCACGCTTTGACACAACGCCTTCAGGAACTTGAAAGCCAGAAGGACCTCGCGATTTCGATGGATCGCGATTAAACAGGGCCCCAAAAACCAACGGAAAAGACATTGCCCGTATCGGGGCAATGTCTTCAAACGTTAAAGCCCCGCAACCACCCCATCCGCCCGCGGATCAGTCGCCCCTTCCATCACACCATTGGCGCGCAGCAAAATGCCGCCCGCATGGCCCATCATGTCTTCGAAATCACCGACAACCTCAACCGCATGACCGGCTTTTTCAAGCTGCGTGATCAGGGCCGGGTCAAACCGGTTTTCAAGCTTCAGCGTAGTCGTTTCCGCCCCCCATGTCCGGCCCAGCAGCCAGCGTGGTGCGGTGATCGCCGCCTGCAAATCCTGCCCGAACAGGACATTGCGGGTAAACACCGCTGCCTGGGTTTGCGGCTGCCCCTCGCCCCCCATGGTGCCATAGGTCAGGACATCACCATTATTCAGGCGCGCCATCGCCGGGTTAAGCGTGTGGAACGGCAACCGGCCGGGGCCGAGCTGGTTGGGGCCGTCATGCAGCGTAAAGCTTGCCCCGCGGTTCTGCCACAGGACCCCGGTTTCAGGCACGACAACGCCCGATCCGAATTCCCAGAAAATGCTTTGGATGTAACTGACGACCGTGCCGTTTTTATCTGTCGCCCCCATCCAGATCGTATCGCCCGGCTTGGCGATATGCGGCCAGGGCAATGCGGTTTTCATATCGATTTTTGCCGCCTCGGCATCCAGCATCGCATCGCTCAGAAGCGACATCGGATCAATATCCATCCGCCCCGGATCGCCGATATGGGCATCGCGCTTGATAAAGGCGCGTTTGGTCGCCTCGATCACGCCGTGGATATGATCAAATCCCTCGCCCGCCGTCACACCCAGCCGATCAAACAGGCCAAGGATCATCAGTGACGCAGCCCCTTGCGTCGGGGGCACCATGTTGAAAACAATCCCGCTCGATAGCTTCACCGAAAGCGGTGTGGTGGTTTTGGCGTAATAGCCCTCGAAATCGGATAACCGAAGCGGGCTTCCCGCCGCCTCAAGCCCCTTGGCATTGGCGCGCGCGATATCACCCCGGTAAAAATCATCAAGCCCGACGGCACCAAGCCGTTCCAGCGTTGCGCCAAGGGCCGGCTGTTTCAACACATCACCAATTTCGGGCACGCCATTTGCGGCATAGGCAGCAACATAACCCGGCGCATCTCGAAGTTCCGGCAACTTGTCGCGCGTCAGTTCATGCTGCGATTTCGTGATCGGCACCCCCGTGCGCGCATGGTGCACCGCATCCGCAATAAGACGTGCCATCGGCAAAGTGCCGCCCAGTTTCCGCGCGATTTTTGCAGCCTCCATCCAGCCACCAATCGCCCCGCCCACGGTCAATGCCGCCAGCGGCCCGCGCGCTGGGATTTTATCATGCCCAAGGTTACGGTAAAATTCCGGGCTCGCCAAACCGGCCGCCCCGCCACAAGCCCGGATCGCCACCGGGTCCTTGCCCGGTTCGGCAATCAGCCAGAACCCGTCGCCACCAATCGCATTCATATGCGGATAGACAACCGCAATGGTGGCCGCCGCCGCAATCATCGCCTCGACCGCGTTACCGCCATCGCGCAAAACATCGCGCCCGGCCTGGGCTGCCAGATGATGCGGGGCGGTAACCATCCCGCCAAGGCTTGTTCTCGTTCTAAGCATTTCGGGGCCTCCTGATGGCGCAAAAATCTTTGGCATGCCGTGTGTCCGGCATGCCCTGTTGTTCTTTGAAATCTATCGTGAAAATGATCCGGGTATCAGGCGATTTTCACATCGTGGACAAATCGCCTGATATTTCAGATCAGGACCTACCTGTTGCCTACCAGCCGATAAGATCCGGTAGCCAGCTTGTCAGTTCCGGGAAGATGAACAGCAGCACAAGAGCCAGCGCCTGAATACCGATAAACGGAATGACCCCGCGATAGATATCCACCGTCGACACCGATTTTGGCGCCACCCCTTTCAGGAAGAACAGCGCCCAGCCAAAAGGCGGTGTCAGGAAGCTGGTCTGCAGGTTCATCGCCACAAGGATCGCAAGCCACGCCATGTCGATGCCGCTATTGATAAACACCGGCAAAAACATCGGCAGCGCGATATAGGAAATCTCGATCCATTCAAGAAAGAACCCAAGGACAAAGATCACTGCCATCATGAACAGAAGGTTGCCCATATCGCCACCCGGCACCCATTCAAACATGGCATGCACCAGACCCTCGCCGCCAAGCCCGCGGAAGGCAAGACCAAATGGCTGCGCGCAGATCAGGATGAAAAACACCATCGCACTGGTGATCAGGGTATCGCGCAACACATCGCGCATCACCCCGAAATTAAGCCGCCCGGTAAACAGTGCCAGAAGCAACGCACCAAGCGCGCCCATAGATGCGGCTTCTGTTGGGGCGGCAATCCCGCCAACAATCGACCCCAGAACCGCAAAAACAAGTGCCAGTGGCGGCAGCACGACCTTGGCGATCTTAAGCATAAGGTCACGCGTGGCCAGCGCATCGCGTTCATCCTGCGGGATCGCGGGCACCATTTCGGGTTTGAAAATGCCAAGTATCACCAGATAAAGGGCCAGCATCCCGGCAAGGATCAGCCCCGGCACCATCGCCGCCGCAAACAGTGTCCCTACGGACTCCCCCAGAATATCGGCAAGCAGGATCAGAACAAGGCTGGGCGGGATGATCTGCCCAAGCGTACCCGATGCGCAAATCACACCGCACGCCACCCCCTTGTTATAGCCGCGATTGATCAGCGGCTGTAACGACAGCAAACCGACCGTCACCACCGTCGCCCCGACCACGCCCGAAGACGCCCCCATCAGAACCCCGACAATCACAATCGCAAGCCCCATGCCGCCGCGAAGGCGGCCCATGGCATGGCCGATCACATCAATCAGTTCTTCGGCCAGTTTCGACTTTTCAAGCATCACCCCCATGAAGATGAAAAGCGGCAGGGCCAGAAGCGTATAGTTGGTCACAACCCCGTAAATACGCGCGGGCAAAAGGTTAAAAAGCCCGGTGCCAAATCCCAGAATGCCAAAGGCAAAACCGGAAATCGCAAGCGATATCGCCACCGGCACCCCAAGAACAAGGAAGCCGAAAAAGCCGCCGACCATGCCGATGGCCAGCCATTCATTACCAGTCATGTTCGATTATTCCCCAGGCACTTCGGTGGCGGTTTTATGGGTGGCGTATCCGGCATCATCAGTATCATCGGCGGTCCGGGTCGCCCCGGTCACCTGCCGGAAATTGATCAGGGCCTGCGCAATTGCCTGCACGAACAGCAACCCGAACCCGACCGGGATAAATGCCTTAAGCAGGAAACGATACGGCAATCCCCCCGGATCAGGCGATCCCTCGCCCATCATGATCGACTGGTTCACATAGGGAATGGCAAACCAGATGATCGCCGCACCAAGGATCACCATCAGCACCGCCGAAAACAGATCAATCATCGCGCGTGCCCGGTCACTTAGCCGGTCATAAAGAAAATCGACCCGTACATGGCCGCCATGCCGCATGCCATATGCCATCCCCAGAAGGGCAATCGGTGATACCAGATGCCATTCAAGTTCCTGCATGGCGACACTGCCGGTATTGAACACATAGCGCAGCAACACATTGCCGCCGACCACCAGAACAAGCGCAAGACCGCTTAACGCGGCCGCCCATCCGGCAAAATCAACGATATATCCCAACACACGGTCGGGAAGCGGTTCTGCCAGCGATTCAGTACGGGTCGAATTCATATCAGCTCATCCCGTCTTTGGATGAAATGATACCGTGATAGGGCTTTTCACTCACCGCCGCCCATTCGCGGTGCGTATCGCGGAACGCCATGAATGCATCATGGACCTTTTTGGTCAGCGGATCCTTGGCGGCTTCGGCTTCCAGCGTGTCGTTGGTGATGCCTTTAAGCTTGTTGACGACATCATCAGGCAGGGTCTGGGCGATAACGCCCTCATTCTCCACCAGATCACGAAGGGCCGCGGCATTGTTGGCCTCGCACCAGGAATGACTGTCAAGGTTGCACGCCTGTGCGGCGTTTTTGACAATCGCCTGGAGATCGGCCGGAAGGCTTTCCCATGCTTTCTGATTGATCAGAAGCTCGGTCACGTTGGACGGCTCATGCCAGCCGGTGGTGTAGTAATATTTGGCTGCCTTCTGAAGGCCAAGACGACGGTCCTGATACGGGCCGACAAACTCGGCAGCATCAATCACGCCACGTTCAAGGGCCGGGAAAATCTCGCCCCCCGGAAGCAGTTTCACCTCGACCCCGATCTGCTGATAGACCTTGCCGGCAAGGCCCGGAATACGCATTTTCAGGCCATTGAAATCATCAAGGCTTTCAATCGGCTCGCGGAACCAGCCGGTCATCTGAACGCCGGTATTACCCATCGGGAACGCAATCAGGCCATACGGCTGATACAGCTCATGCCAAAGCTCAAGCCCGCCGCCATGATACAGCCACGCATTGACACCCTGGAAGTTCAGGCCAAACGGAACGGTAGTGAAATACTGGGCGGCAAAAATCTTGCCCGCCCAGAAATAGGCATTGGCGGCATTCATTTCGACCGTACCGGCCTGAACGGCGTCAAAGCCCTCAAGTGCCGGGATCAGTTCACCAGCGGCAAAATGCTGGATGTTCAGACGCCCGCTCGACATTTCCGTAACACGTTTGCAGAAATCCTCGGGGCTGCCCGGGCCGGTCACGTAAAATGGTGAACCCGGACCATAGGCATTGGTCATTTTCCAGTTAAAGCTCTCCTGGGCACGCGCGATATGCGGCGTGGCAAAAACAGCCGCCCCGGCGGCTGCCGTGCCAAATGCCGACTTCGTCAGAAAGTCGCGTCTTTTAAGGTTGGTCATCGGTGTCTCCCTGATAGAGAAAGCGCAATACGCGGATAATATCATCGAACGGATCTTGGCCCGCATTGTGTATACACCGTGCAACCGACGTGCCATCTGTTATATTTCAACAACTTAAATGATTTACGACTTCTTCAAATCCCCTTTTGCTGTTTATTTTTTAATCATATTAAATTACTGCATCGCATATATGCATATTAATTAAACATATCGCACGATGTCGCTGGGGCCTGAATCCCGCACGCGACAGTTGCGCTTGGATTTTACGGGAAATATCATGTATACATCGGTTGTATAGGGTGCCCCGAAAGAGCATCTGAATATCAATCGACAACAAGATCAAAGGGTCGAAACGGCACATGATCCACCTGCAGCAAGCCCCGCAACCTTCGCCCGAACCGGTCGGCATTGCGCAAAAACTCTGCCAGTCCCTCGAAGACGATATTGTTACCGGCGTGCTTGTTCCCGGTGCCCGGCTCGAAGAAACCCAGCTTGCAAAACGCTTTGGCGTGTCACGCACCCCGGTCCGCGAAGCCCTGCAATTGCTGACTGCGACCGAACTTGCCGAAAAAATCCCCAATCGCGGGGTTTATGTCTCGCTGGCAACGCCGGAACGACTGACAGCAATGTTTGAAAGCATGGCCGAACTCGAAGGCACCTGCGGGCGACTTGCCGCCAAACGCATGACAAGTGGTGAACGCCACGCACTCGAAGAACTCCATCACGAACTGGCCCATGCCATGCGTGCGGGCGACAGCCCGGCTTACGAAGGCCAGAACCGCGAATTTCACAATGCGATCTATGCCGGCACCCATAATGATGTGCTGGTCGAAGTCACCCAGGCCGTTCGTCGGCGGGTTGCCCCCTTCCGCCGGGTGCAATTCAACAGCCTGCCCCGCCTTGCCTCCTCGCACGAGGAACATCAGGGCATCGTCGATGCCATCCTGCGTGGCGATCACAAGGCCGCCGAAGAACTGCTTTACGCCCACATCATGTCAGTCCATGACGTCAGTCAGGAATATCTGGCAACATTGCGCGCCGAAAGCGACCATCGGGCCCTTTTGATCGCGAAGTGATATTAGCGGGCACCGCTATTGTTCAGCGCGCCCGCCTTGCCAAAACATGATCAAGCGAAAATTTACCCGCCCCCTTGATCACCAGCATCAGCAACACAAAAATCCACAACATCCGCTGATTGATCAACTGATCGGGCAGACCGTCAAAAAGCGCACCTGCCGCCGCACCATGGGCCGTGATATCCACCACAGTCTGCACAGCGATAAAACCGATCATGCCAAGCGCACCGAGGCGCGTAAACAGCCCCAGCACAATCAGAACCGGCAAAACAAATTCCGCCAAAGTCCCGGCAATCACAATGATATGCCACGGGAAAAACGGAATGGCCGCGGTATCATATAAATACTGATCGGCAATCGACGGCACGATCTGAGCAAACGCCCCGGCACTGGGAAAGCTATCCCCCGCTACCTTGGTCATCGCGCTGTTGAAATAATAAGGCAGCAAAATTGCGGCAAACCACAAACGTGCCGAAAGCCCGATGAACCAGCCATCGGTTCGTGCTTCCAGTCCGCCAAACAGGCTGGCATGAAGGCTGCTCATTCTTTTGATCGCTGTTTGCATTTTATCACTCCCTCAAACCGGCAAATGCGCCGGCCGCTATCAGTTGGGCGAACGCGGATGTCACATCAAATTGCGGATCGCGGGCGATTGCCGCGTCATACCCATCAGCAACCGTCATGCCGTCCAGAAGGCATCGGGCAAATACCGCACCCCCGTCATCCAGTACGATCTGGCGCACCGTCATACCGGGTCGGGTAATCAGGATATTTTCCGCCTGCGGCACGATGGGTGTTGCTTCTTTGCTGTCATGATCCGCCTGCTGTCGCCCCCAGATCGCATGGATCGGAAAGGCTGAATTCACCAACCGGCACGCGCTATGCGCCACAAACCGGCAGGCCGCCAGATCACCCCCAAAAGCCGCAAGTGAATTGGCATCCAGCACCACCTCATCAGCCTCATGCAGCACTTCAAGCCGCGCCCGTTCCAGTCGGGCAATGTCGGAAAGATACGGCAGGGATGCAGCGGCATCGAAACCATCAATGAAATCGGCAAACCCGGCGCCATAAAGCGCAAGCGATCCGGTGCGCGTTGGCTCGGCCCGGAAAAACCCTCGCGCCATGGCCCGAAAGAAATCCTCGCCCACCAGCTTCGCCACCACCGGATAGGCCGCGATCAACGCATCGCCAAGCCCGCGATGGACATTGTTGCGATAAATCGCAAACCGTCCCTCCATCGTCGGGTCAAGGCCCATGGGCCGCGCCGAAGGGTCTGCTGCCATCAGGGCACGGGAAAATTCCGCCTGAAATCCCCCTGCACCGCTCATGATGCCACCCGCACGGGATCGGCACCCAAAAACCGCCGAAGATGCCCCTCAAGGTGCAAGTCTGCAAGCGCTGCCTCGGCCCGAAGCGTCGCCCAGTCAGGCACATCATTATCCCATTCAATCAGGGTCGGCCGTGCGCCGATCCGAGCAATCAGCCGATCAAACAGCCCCCAGACCGGATCGGCAACCGGGCGCGAGTGGGTGTCAATCAGAACCTTCTCATTGCTATTGGCATCCGCCTCATGCCCCGCCAGATGGATTTCCCCGATCAGATCACCGGGGATCGCATCGACATAATCGCTGGCATCAAAGCCCAGATTACAGGCCGAAATGTAAATGTTGTTTACATCAATCAGAAGCCCGCAGCCCGAACGCCGCGCGGCTTCGGTGATAAAGTCGATTTCCGGGATCGAATTTTGCGGCAGCGCCAGATAAGAGGTCGGATTTTCAATCAGGATTTTCCGCCCTGTTGCCGTCTGCACCTCGTCAATCGCCTCAACCAGTTGATCAAGCGACTTTTGCGTCATCGGTGTTGGCAAAAGGTCGGCCATATAAAGCCCGTCATGACTTGACCATGCAATATGTTCCGACAGCATCGCAGGCTCAAACCGATCCACCAGCCGCTTGAGATCGGCCAGATGATGGGGATCAAGCCTTTCCCCGCCGCCAAGCGATAATCCAACCCCATGCATCGATATCGGATAATCGGCGCGTAATGCCTCAAGCACCGCAAGGCGCGGCCCGCCCGCGACCATGTAATTTTCCGGATGGATTTCAAACCAGCCGACCTGCTTTGGCTGGCCGATCACATCATCAGCATGCGCGCCCTTGAAACCGACACCGGCCCGGTCGGGTAATCTGGTGCCATGCGGGTTATCAATCATCGCAAACCTCCCGGAAAAAAGAATATGCCGACCGGCCAAACCGGTCGGCACCATCACGTCAGGATTTCGGAAGATCGCGCTCAAGCGCCTCAAGGCTGCCCATGACTTTACGACCATCCGCCGTCGTAAAGCTCATATCCTCGCATGTCCCGGCCGGAACCAGCTTCCAGGCATTGCCCTGATAATCGACCTTCGACGTCCCGGCACATGTGGTGCCCGGCCCCGCCGCACAATCATTCTGCCCGGCAAGCGATACGCCAAAACATTTTTCCTTGGCACCCTGCGCCTGCGCCTGACCAACCGCCGCAAGCGAAACCGCCGCCGAAAGTGCCGCGCCCAGAACCAATGCGTTTTTCATGATGTCATCCTTGTTGCGTGAAACCTGATCGCCTGACTGGCGATGTCTTTTTGGTAACAGGCGAACGGATCACCGTCATTGCAACTTCGGCACACGAAGCATCAAGTCAGTGTGAGAGTTTCCCGGTATTTCATCACGGATGCGTGAAACGACAAAACCCCTGACCAGTAAAGGTCAGGGGTTTTATCAAATCGTTGAACAGGGAATATGTGTGCTGTGTTTGGAAGGCCCGGCGG
>NZ_JPWA01000024.1 GCF_003326475.1 Thalassospira xianhensis MCCC 1A02616
TCCCCGGCCAGTGCCGGGGTTCACGCCACCGTTGCTCGTGCGGTAAGGCTGATCGAGGAAGGTGCCCTTGAAACCGGATCGGTCGAACAGCTTGCCGGGCGGCTTGGCGTCGGGGATCGGCATCTGCGCCGTATCTTCAAGGAACATACCGGCGTCACCCCGCAGGACCATGCCAAGGCACGCCGACTGCTGCGCGCACGCCAGCTTATTGTCGATAGCAACCTGTCGATGACGGAAATTGCTGATATTGCCGGCTTTGGCAGTTTGCGCCGCTTCAACGATGCGATGAAAACGGCCTATGGCCACGCACCAACCGCGTTCCGGCGCGGTATAAAGGCAGAACCCGTGTCAGATAAAAACGATAATGATCCATTCGCTCCCAAAAGCGATGATCTGATCCTGCGCCTGCGCGCACGCCAGCCCTTTGATGCCGACTACCTTCTGACATTCTTTCGGGCACGCGCCATTCCGGGGCTGGAGGCGGTGGGCGACCGCACCTATGCCCGTGGTTTTCGCATCCATGATGCCGTCGGTCTGATGATATGCCGGTTTGCTGCCGATCAGGGTGGGGTGGAAGTCATCCTGCGCGGCCCGGCGCGTGACGCCGTGCTTGAAATCGGGGGGCGGGTGCGGCGGTTGTTTGACCTTGATGCCGATGTGCCCTCGATCACGGCCCTGTTTGCTGATGATGAATTGCTGCGTCCCTTGGTCGATAATCGCCCCGGTCTGCGTGTGCCGGGATGCTGGGACCGGTTTGAACTGGCGATCCGGGCGGTATTGGGCCAACAGGTATCGGTTGCCGCCGCCCGTACCTTGGCCGGGCGACTGGTGGCACGCTTTGGCGAAGCCCTGCCTGAAAACCTGATTGCCGGAACCGGCATCACCCATCTGTTCCCGAAACCAGAAACCCTGCAGGAACAGGAATTGATATCCATCGGGCTGACAACACGCCGTGCGCAAACGCTTGCCGATATCATCGATCTGTTTGCCGATCCCGACAGTGACCGCAAATCGGGCGATGATATCCTGGCAGAAATGGCCGCAACAAAGGGGATCGGCCCGTGGACGCTGAATTATTTCGGCCTGCGCGGGCTTGGCGACCCGGACGCCTTCCCGGCGGCGGACCTTGGCATCCTGAAGGCATCTGAAATCGGTGGGGGCCCGGCAAAGCCCAAGCCACTGGAACAGCATGCAGAACGCTGGCGCCCGTGGCGTGCCTATGCTGCGCAATATTTGTGGTCGGCACTTGAACAGGACCATCTGCCAAAGCCCCAGCCTAAGTCCAAGCCACCAAAGAAAGGGAAATGACCATGACAACCCGCATCGACATTGCCCGTTACAACAGCCCGATTGGCAAGCTCAGCCTTGCGACGGTGGATGGCAAACTTGTGCATCTGGATTTCGAAAACAACGATGCCCGCCTGCACACGATCCAGACACGACGTTTTAAAAATGTCGACTGGCACGAAGGCGGTGTTGCCCCAAAATCCGTCACCGATTGGCTGGATGGTTATTTTGTCGGTCGTCTCATGCCCTTGCCAATGGCGGATATCCGGATGATCGGCACCGATTTTCAGAAAGCGGCTTGGGATGCCCTGATTGCGATCCCCAGCGGTGAAAGCCGATCCTATGCCGGGCAGGCCGATATCCTTGGCAATCCGAAAGCCGTGCGGGCGGTGGCGCGTGCCAATGCGCTGAACCCGGTATCAATCATCGTACCGTGCCATCGGGTGATCGGATCGGATGGCACCCTGACCGGCTATGCCGGCGGTCTTGATCGCAAACGCTGGCTGCTCGATCACGAGGCGGCGATGGTCACGAAAGCCGCCTGATCCTTTAGGTTCTGATTCCCGATAATCCCGAATTATAGCGAATGCCAATCGGCGGATCATGTGCCGGAACGCTATTTCCTTGTCTGAAAGGTTTCATCTGATGAAGCTTCATGATTACGCCGGATCACAGAATGCGTGGAAGATACGCCAGCTTTGCGGCCATCTTGGCCTTGAATACCAGACACAGTGGGTTTCGATTTTTACCGGCGAAAGCCATACCGATGCGTTCTATGAAATGAACCCGGCGGGGGCGGTTCCGGTACTGGAACTTGATGATGGGCGCTGTATTGCTGAATCCAACGCCATTCTGCTTTATCTGGCGGACGGAACGGATTATTTGCCCTCGGACGCCTTTAAGCGCGCCAAGGTCTGTCAGTGGCTGTTTTTTGAAACCGATTATATACAGGCAACCATAGCCTGCCTGCGTTACTGGAACCTGACGGGGAAGAATGACCGGAATGCCGGGCAACTGCCGTTACGCCGGGCCAAGGCCACACAGGTTTTAGGCATGCTTGACCGGCATTTGCGCGATCATGATTTTCTTGCAAATGCCCGCTATTCGGTCGCGGATATCGCGGTCTATGCCTACACCCATCTGGCACATGAGGCCGATCTGGATATGACCCCCTATGACGGGATCAATCGCTGGATCAAACGGATTGGCGCTATTGTCGGGGGCGCGGTGCCGGTCCGCTATTACAGCGAAGACCCGCTAAGCGGTCTAGATTTGTAATCATCGCCATAAAACAAAAAGGGGCGCCGGATAGGGCGACCCTTTTGCTTTCTCCGTGCCGCTGTGGGCCCGTGATCGTGATTGATCAGATCGACATCACGATACGGCCATCAATGGTACCGGCCCGCATGCGATCAAAGATCGAATTGATGTTTTCCATCGGTTCGGTGGTGAAGTGCGAATGCACCTTGCCATCGCCCGCAAATTCAAGTGCTTCCTGAAGGTCGGCGCGTGTGCCGACGATGGAACCGCGAATGGTTTTGCGCGACAGAACGGTATCAAAGATATCAAGCTCGAACTTGCCGGGCGGCAGGCCGCACAATGCCATGGTGCCATGACGGCCCAGCATGCCAACACCCTGCGCAAAGGCAGATTTGGAAACGGCGGTGACCAGCACGCCATTCGCACCACCCATCTGTTTTTGCACTTCGGCAACCACGTCGGTTTCCTTGGCATTCAAAACCCAATCCGCACCAAGGTCCTTGGCAAGTTTCAGTTTGTCCGGGCTGATATCAACCGCAATCACCTTCATGCCCATCGCCTTGGCATATTGTACGGCCATGTGGCCAAGTCCGCCGACACCGGAAATGACAACGGTTTCACCCGGTTTGCATTCGGTTTCCTTAAGCCCCTTGTAAACCGTAACCCCGGCGCAAAGCACCGGTGCGGCATTACCGAATTCAAGCGGGTCGGGCAGGTGGCCGACATAGTTCGGGTCGGCAAGGACATATTCGGCAAAGCCGCCATTGACCGAATAACCGGTATTAAGCTGTTCACCGCAAAGTGTTTCCCAGCCGGTAATGCAATGGTGGCAATGCCCGCAGGCCGAATGCAGCCACGGCACGCCAACCCGGTCGCCTTCCTTGACCGATGTAACACCTTCGCCAACTTCGGCAACGATGCCCACACCTTCATGGCCGGGGATAAAGGGCGGGTTCGGCTTGACCGGCCAGTCGCCTTCGGCAGCGTGAAGATCGGTATGGCAAACGCCGGATGCCTCGATCTTTACAAGAATTTTGCCGGGCGTGAGTTTGGGGACGGTGACTTCCTCGATCGACAATGGTTTGCCGAATTCCCGCACAACGGCGGCCTTCATGGTAGCAGGCATGCTCGTATCCTCCTTGCGGAATGACTTTATGCCCGAAAACGCGGGCACGCATTAAACGCGCAGGAAGGGTATAGGTTGATGTGGTTCTAAACTTTGCGCTGTATCAAGGAACGCGATAAAAGCTTCCTAGGGTCAGGACCTAGTCATCCTCGCCCGGAAGCTCCAGAACATAGTCCTGATAATAGTCGGGCGGCATTCCGGCCTCATATCGGGCTTCGTCGTTAAACGGTGGTTTTAGCGGCCCGCGGAAATGTTTGCGCAGCATGTCATGCCATGTCGTGTAATAGGGCAGGCCGCGCTGATCACAGACATATTCATAATATTTCCGCCCCGCCGCGACATGGGCGATTTCATCATGGGCGATGATTTTAAGGATGCGCGCACTTTCGGTATCACCATGCGACAGCAACCGTTCGATGGTCGGCGGGGTGGCATCAAGACCGCGCGCCTCAAACACCATCGGCACCACGGCAAGACGCGGCAGAATGTCATAGGCCGTATCCATCGATGTCTGCCACAGGCCATCATGGGCCGGCAAATCGCCATAGGTCGCATCCATTTCACCCAGACGTTTGTTGATCATCTTGAAATGACGCGCCTCGTCATCGGCGACCTGAACCCAGGCATCATGAAAATGCCGGGGCATATCGGCTTCGGGAAAACGCACGCAAAGATCCCACGCCAGATCGATGGCGTTAAGTTCGATATGCGCCAACGCATGCAAAAGCCCGATGCGCCCCTGAACGCTGCCCTTTTTGCGCTTGGGCATTTTGTTGGGCGGCAGCAGTTCGGGCTTTGCCGGACGGCCCGGGCGGTCAGGCAGATCGGTTGAGCCAACCTCGGTAATCTCACCATTGCGCCACATTGCCGCCATTTCGGCGGTGACATCGGCTTTTTCCGTGGCGTCCGCCGTCATAAGGGCACGTTTGGCAGCTTCGGCAAGGGTAAGGCGGGACATGGGGCTTTTCCGGAACATGAAGAATTACCGGCTTTCTGTGCCATGTGCGCCAAGGCGGGTCAATCCCGGCATGGCGATGGTACGAAAAAGGGCGACCGGAAAATCACGGTCGCCCTATCAAAAACGGTATTGTTTGCCGATCAGGTAATGTTGAAGCGCGCCAGTGCCTCGGCCAGATCCTCGCCAAAGGCAGGGCCCTTACGGATAATGGCGGTCCGGCAGGGCAGGTCCCGAAGCGACGGATGGTTTGGCGCATCCGATGTCAGAACCGCGGTCGGGATGTTGCGGGTTTTCGGCATGGCCTGCAACGCACTGGCAACGTCAACACCGCCAAGTTCATCAATGGTTTTGGCAACAATGATGAAATCCGGGCGGGTGCGCACGGCAAGTTCAATCGCCTCGAATGAACTTTGCGTCACTGAACAGCGATAGCCGCAGGCCGCTAGTTCACGTTCGACAATCGCGGACATGGAACGCTGCGGAATAACCAGAAGCGCCTCGACATTGGTTTTTTTCAGCCACGCCGGGTCGATATCAGGCGCGCGTTTGGACGGTAGTTCACGTACGAATTCAGCAGAATCTGCACCGCCACCGGTGACGTCGCCATCAAGCAGCCCTTCGATCTTGTCGATAAAGGCCTGAATATCGGCAATCGCTTCTTCAGTCAGTTCGCGGCATGTCGTGGCATAATCGGCAAGACGGTGGCTGGTCAGATTGACCAGCGGCGCATTGACCGACTTGCCCTTGTAACGAAGATTGAAAATCTCGCGCTGGATTGCTGTCAGGATCGCCGGATCGGCTTTGCTGCGCGCATTCTGAAGATGCACGCCAATGCTGTTGACGATGTCGTTCGCTTCATCACGGAAATCGGCGAGCATCTGATCGTCGAGATCGATAACATTCTTGCTCATTATTATACCCTGCCTTGCCGGTTGCCCGGTCATTCGCCATACGCCAGGAAGTGCAAATCGCTACACCCATAACTCCCATATCCGGATTCTTAGCCCGACAAACAAGGCAAGGCAATATATTGAATAAGCCTGTGGTTTATTAGGTGCTTGAAAACTATATTCTTTTGAACGTTACAAAAAATGCAAAACCGGCCGGATTTTCATCCGACCGGTCCTATTCGCAAGGGCAGGGCAGGAAATTACAACGCCTTGACGGCGGCAAGGACGTCGGCGACGTGGTTCTTGACCTTTACCTTGCGCCACACATTGCGGATCACGCCATCACCATCAATGACAAAGGTGCTGCGCTCGATTCCCATGAATTTTTTGCCATACATGCTTTTTTCGGTCCAGGTGCCGTAATCCTCGCAGGTCGTGCTGTTTTCATCCGATGCGAGGATAAAGTTCAGATCATGCTTGGCCTTGAACTTGTCGTGACGATCGGCACTGTCCTTGGAAATGCCGATGATCTGGGCATTGACCGCACTGAAATCGGGTTCGGCATCGCGAAACTCGCAGGATTCCGTTGTGCAGCCCGGTGTCATGTCCTTGGGATAGAAATAGATCACCACCGGTTTGCCTTTAAGGTCCGATAATTTTACCGAACCGCCACCATCGGTCGGCAGGTCGAAATCGGGGGCCTTGTCACCAACATCAAGTGTCATTTTTTTATCCTTGCTCAAAGTTTCATGTCCCTGACCGGCTTCGGAAAGCCATGTCAGGAAGTTTCGCCAATATCTGCGTACCAAATTACAAAGCCTTATAAGCATTGCCAATTCATCCGGATCACTCGGATCATTCTGAACGCGGCGGAAGTTTTTCTGCCGGTTCGGTGATCAGCCGGTCATAGACGGCCTTGATCCGCGTTGCGGTTTCGTCAAGCTTGACCTGAAGCGCATCAAAATCATCGCACTGCCCGGCGCGCGCCAGCATGCGCCGCAAATCGGTGCTGGCATTTTTCGGCTCAAACGGTCCTTCGGTCGTCAGGCGCAGGATCGCCTGCAACGCCAGCCAGAACGACCCGGCATTGGCAAGGAATGCGGCTTCCTCACCATCCAGAATGCCCGCACTTCCAAGGTTCTTAAACACCTCGCGCGTGGTCGGTGACAGGATTTCGGGATGGGTGTGCGCATGCGCCAGTTGCAGATATTGCGCAATGAATTCCAGATCAACCAGTCCGCCGCGCCGCATCTTGATCGCCCAGGGATGACTATCGCCTTTGCCCGCATCCATGCGGTTGCGCATGTCATAAACATCACGCAGCAGATCATCGGGATTGCGTTTTTTCTGCAAGACCGCATTGGTGGTTTCCATAACCCTGTCACACAGGGCCTGCGGGCCATAAACCGCACGAAGGCGCGTTAGTGCCATATGCTCCCACGTCCAGGCTTCGTTAAGCTGATAGGCCTCGAAACTTTTGAAATGGGTGGCAAGCGGCCCCTTATTGCCGCTTGGGCGCAGGCGAAGGTCGGTTTCAAACAGAACCCCCTCGGCCGTCGGTGCCGAAAGCGCGTTGATATAACGCTGGCTCAGCCGGATGTAATAATGGCCGGGGCTAAGCGGCTTTTCGCCATTTGATTCCTCGGCATCCTCGGGCACCTCATAGACAAAGATCATATCAAGATCAGAACCGGGCGAAAGTTCCTGCCCGCCATGTTTGCCAAGCGCAAAGACGGCAAGTCCGCCGTCATCAAATTTGCCATGCTTTTGCGCAAAATCATCGGCAATGCGCGGGAAAAGCGCCCGAATGGCGACATCGGCAACATCGGCCAATGCCCGTCCTGCCTGATGCGGGGTATGGCGGTTCTGGATGGTCTGGACATCAATACGGAATTTCTGATCATTGGCCCAGCGCCGTGCGGTATCAAGCCAGTCTTCGACCATATCCTCGCGCGCAAGCCGGGTGTTAAGTTCATCCAGCATCGTGTCGGCATCGGGCAGTTCGTCGTGGAAACCCGACATCAGGACATAATCAAGAACCCCGGCATTGCGCCCCAGATACTTGGCCATGCGCGGCGCTGTGCCTGCGATCTGTGCCAGAAGTTCCAGCAATTCCGGATTTGCCGTCACCAGCGAGAAAAGCTGAACCCCCGCAGGCAGACCTTTGAGGAATTCGTCAAACGCCCGAAACGCCATGTCAGGGTTGGTGGTTTGCGATAATGCCTTTAACAGGGTCGGCATCAGTTCGGTCAGGATTTCACGCGCACGTCGTGACCGGGTGGCGCGATACCGCCCATGATGCCATCCCCGCACCGTGACCGAAACATTGGTCGGGTTCTCGAAACCCATATGGCGCAAATTTTCAAGTGTTTCAGGGTCATCTTCCGTGCCGGTAAAGACAAGGTTTCCATCTGCTGCCGCAAGTGGAATATCGTCTTCGAACAATTCGGCATAATTGCTTTCGACCTTGCGCAGGTGATGCAGAAGATCGGCCTTGAAACCATCAAGCGTGTCATAACCAAGGAAGGTCGAAAGCGCATGCAACCCTTCCTCGGTTTCGGGCAGGGTCTGCGTCTGATGGTCGTTGGTCATCTGCAAACGGTGTTCGACCGTGCGCAAAAACTCATAGGCCGCCAGCATTTCATCGCGAACCTGTTCGGACACCTGCCCGAACTTGGTCAGTTCGCGAAGCGCATCACAGGTCGCCTTGCAGCGCAGCGCGACGGCACGCCCGCCCCAGATCAGTTGCTGGGTCTGGGCGAAAAATTCGATCTCGCGAATGCCGCCGCGGCCAAGCTTGATGTTATGACCGGGAATAACGACCTTGCTGCCGCCTTTATGGGCGTTGATCTGACGCTTGATCGAATGAATATCCTGGATCGCAAGGAAATCTAGATGCTTGCGCCAGACATATGGGCGCAATATTTCAAGGAATATATCCCCTGATTTCTTGTCGCCTGCAACGATCCGTGATTTGATCATTGCCGCACGTTCCCAGTTCTGCCCGACCGTCTCGTAATAGGTTTCAGCCGCCAGCATCGACAGGATCGGCGGTGTTGATGCCGGATCGGGGCGCAGGCGCAGGTCGGTTCGGAAAACATACCCGTCGCCGGTCCGTTCTTCCATGATGCGGGTGACGTCGCGCACCATACGCACAAGGTCCTGTTGCAGACGGTCATGGTCGATATAGGTGACGACCTCGTGATCATAAAGGAAGATCAGGTCGATATCGGATGAATAGTTAAGCTCCTTGGCGCCAAGCTTGCCCATGCCAATCGCAAAGATCCCGCAATCGCGCAGCGGATCGTCGGGATGGGGCAGGTCAAATTTGCGCTGCTTTGCCGTCGCCGAAAGGCAATGGGCCAGTGCGAATTCAAGGGTCACTTCGGCCGTGGTGCTAATTGCGCTCGTGATTTTATCAAGCGACCACGCCTTGCAGATATCGGCCATGGCAATCACAAGGGCCGCCCGGCGTTTTGCCTTGCGTACCATCATCATGGTTGTCGCCTGATCGGTCTGGGCGGCGTCCGCACTTTTGCGCACTGGATCAAGGGCCGCGTCAAAGGCAACGTCAAGCCCCTGATCAAACACCAGACAGATGATATCGGGATCGCGCAGACACAGATTGCCAAGATAGGGGCTGTTGCCAAACATCGCGGCCAGAACGTCGCGTTTTGGTTTGTTGGCCGCAATATCGCCAATCTGTTGTGCGAGATGCTCGAAAGCGGGGCGATCGGCAAGCGCAGACCATCTTTCGAAACCGTTATTGCAACGATCGGTATCGAAGGGTTTCGGCAAATCTGGCGTAATCCAGGAAAGAGACACTTTTTGCTTTCCTTGTGTTGCTCTTGTTATTGCTCTTGGACGTAAAACCGGGCTATCCCTTGGCTTCGTGACGCAACGCAGGATATCTCGGGCATCCGGCCACGCACGCGACATGACACGGAAAGGTTTCCTTATGCCCCCGACGATACCAAAAAGGGGACAGGGAAACAGTATCAGTTTACATTTATTGGGTTTTTCGCAGGCCGGGAAACATCATTGGCTTGACGGCGTTGTTACATTGATTGGAAATGTCATTCATGGCATCGCAAATTCGGGATCTTTAGGCAGGTGCGTCGCATCAAAATCTTTACTGGCTGGTGTGGGCTGTTTCTTGCGGCCGTGATCCTTTTTGTCGGCGTTTTCACCGGTGTTCTGGTCTGGCGTATCGCGCAGGGCCCGGTTTCCCTGCATCGGCTGGTACCTTATGTGGTTGCCGAACTGAATGAAAGCAGCGGTGACACCAAATTCGAAGTCGGCGACATGGTCCTGTTCTGGCGCGGATGGGAAGAACGGTTTGATATCCGTCTTCAGGATGTGTCGGTGCGCGACGGGGCAGGAAGTGAAATGCTCCATGTGCCCGAGGCCGACGTGGTGTTTTCCAGCAAGGCGCTGTTTGACGGGGTTCTGGCCCTGCGGGAACTGAACCTGATCGCACCGAAATTGCGTCTGGTCCGGCACGCCAACGGCCAGATCGATATCGGCTATAATCCCGAAGGACAGGCCGAAGCCCCGCTGCAATCCCTGCCAGTCCCTGATCCCAAAACAGAACCTGAACCCGAAACAGCGCCAAAACCGGCACAAAACAATCCAGGCGCCCCGGCATCCGGTGATGCCAGCGGCAACAATGCCGAACAGCCGGGCGTGAATATGCCTCTGCCGTCGCCATCGGAAGGCACCGGGACCGAACCCGATCAATCACTTAGCGATGCGCAACGCGGTATTCGCGATGGCAGTGCGGCCATGCGCGAAATTGTCGCGATCCTGTCGGGCGAGATGGCCGATTTTCCCGCCGCCGCCTATTTCGAAAGCTTCGGCGTATCTGGCGCGGATCTTCAAGTATGGGACGAGGCCCTTGATCTTGTCTGGGCGGCACCATCTGCCGATATCCGTCTGTCGCGCAAGCCGATGGGCATTCACGCCGAAGCAACGATGAAGGTCAATGCCGGGCTGGTATCAACCGATGTCAATGTCTCGGCCGAATATGACAGCCGGGTCGAGGAAATCGACATGGTGGCCGATATTGGCGAAGTGATCCCGTCAAACCTGACCAGCATATCGGATACGTTTATTGATCTGGCCGGGGTTGATGTCCCGGTATCCGGCAGGCTTACGGCAAAGCTTGGCGCGGATGGCAGTGTCATCGAACTTGGTACCGATCTTGACCTTGGTGTAGGCCGGGTCGATCTTCCCGCCCCAATGGTTGCGGCCTATCACGTCACTGGTGGCAAGGTGGGGTTAAGTTTCGTGCCCGGTCGGCTAAGCTTTGATGATGTCCGGATCGAGGCTGGCGAAACCGCGGCGGTCCTGAAAGGGCAGGCGATAAACCCGCTTGGCCAGTGGGCCATCGATATCACCGCGACGGCAACCGATGTGCGGACCAACGATCTGCCGCAATTGTGGCCCGAAACTATTGGCGATAACGCGCGCACCTGGGTGGTCGAAAACCTGACCGAGGGCATTGTTCATCAGGCCGAACTGCGCACCAGACTGCATCAGGACGAAACCGGCAATATCGTTGTCGATCATCTGGACGGCGAAATGAACATGACCGGCGTTACCGTGCATTACCTTGGCGATATGCCATCGGTTCTGGGCGCAGGCGGTCGGGCGGAGTTTGATCAGTCAAGCTTCAGCATCTTTGTTAATGAAGGCGAAGCCGACGGGATCGTCGTGGACGAGGCAACGCTTGTTTTCTCGCAGCTCGATACCGACAGCGAAATGGCCGATTTCGAAATCGTCGCCCATGGCGGGGCACGCAATGCGCTTGAAATGATCGACGAAGAGCCGCTTGGTTTCGCAACCAAGCTTGGCATCAATCCCGCACAGGTCGAAGGCGAACAGGCAACCCGCGTCAAACTGCATTTCCCGTTGCTCAAAGACCTGTCTTTCGATGATGTCGAAGTCGCCGCTGCCGCCCGCATCGAAAATGCCGCCATTACCGATGCGTTCCGCGACCTTGATATTTCCGATGGCACCTTTGAATTGCAGGTCAATACCAAGGGGCTGGAACTGTCGGGCGAGGCCGCGATAGGCAAGGGGCGAACCAACATTAAATGGGTCGAAAGCTTTGCCGACGATACCCCCGTCATCAGCCACTATGACCTTGAAGGCGATCTTGATCTCGCCGTACTCGAACAGGTCGGTTTTGCTGCTGATCCGTATCTAAGCGGTGTCGCGACCGGCAAGGTCACCATCGAACATCTGCGCAGCAACGAGGTCGCCATCAAGGCGCAAACCAGCCTGTCAGCGGCTGATATTGCGCTTGATATGGTCGATTATCATAAAACGCCGGGGCAGGATGCCAGCCTTGATTTCGATCTCACCGTCAAGGCCAATGGGGCGGGTGAAGTGCGGTCGTTTAATCTGATGGCACCCGAACTGGTCGCCAAGGCCAAGGGCCGCTGGCGCGGTGATAGCCCGATTGCGGATAAATTCACGGTTAATCTGACCGATACGCGGTTTCGCGAAAACCTTGCGATTGCAGGTGCCATTACGGTTGATCAGGGCGGCAAACTTCTGGTCGACCTGAAGGGCAAACAGTTTGATCTGCGTCCGTTTGTCGAAGATAAACCGGCGGATGGTTCGGAACAAACCGCAAGCCCGGCGGGGGATTTCGATGCGATGGACATCCGCCTCGAAGCAGCCGACTTCCTGATCAAGGGTGAACGTCCGGTTCTGCGCGATGGATCAATCCTTTTGCATCAGACGGGCGAAAACCGCGAAATTGAAATCACCGCCCGGCAGGCCGATGCCCAGCCATGGCTTGTCGGTGATGACGATGCCCCGCGCGAACCCGGCCCCGCCGAAAGCCCCAATAGCGGTGGCATCGGCCAAAACGCATCCCGGACCGGCGGGCGAACCGATATCTTCCTGTCCATTGATCAGCTGATCATGGCCAATGGTGAATTGGTTGATGAAATTGACGGATCCATTCACGTTGTTGGTGACGAATGGGATGGTCTTGTCCTGAACGGAATGATGGGAGATCGCGCCAATGTCTTTGCCCAGGTCGAACGCAAGGACCCGAAAACGCGCAACGTGCGCCTGACCAGCGACGATGCGGGCAAATTCCTGCGTGCAGTCGATCTTTATGAAAACCTGCTGGGCGGGGCACTGACCATCGAGGGCACGGTCGATGACAGCACATGGTCGCAACCCTTCACCGGCAAGGTCAATATTACCGCCTTTCGTGCGGTGAACGCACCGCTTGCCGCCCGCGTGCTTGGTGCTGCGTCGCTTACCGGGCTTGCCGATGTGCTGGGTGGGAATGGGATTGCGTTTTCCGAACTGAACGGCGATTTCACCTATGCCAATGATGTGCTCTCGCTTAGCAAATTCGCCGCCAACGGATCGGCGGTTGGCGTGACCAGCAATGGGTCGATTGATCTGGCCAAATCCGAAATCCGGCTGGCAGGCTCGATTGTGCCGATCTATGCGCTGAATTCCGCCCTTGGCGCGATCCCGCTTCTGGGCGATTTGCTGGTGGGGGAGGAAGGCGGCGGCATTTTCGCCCCGACCTACACCATCGAAGGCGCACTTGAAGACCCCGACGTCACGGTCAATCCGCTATCGACCTTTGTGCCTGGCGTGTTCCGCAACCTGATCACCGGGGCCGAACCGGGATAAGATAAAGGCCCCGGACGTATGCCCGGGGCCTTTGATTTCCCATCCGATAAGACCGGATAGCTGGATTAAACCGGCTTGATCAGAACGTGGCGCTTTTTGCCCGCCGAAAGCTTGATGACACCATCGGCATTGATGGCTTCCCCGCCAATGGTGATGTTTTCATCATCGACTTTCTCGTCATTGATCTTGGCACCACCACCCTTGATCAGGCGACGTGCTTCGCCCCCCGATTTGGCAAGGTCGGCACGGCGGAACAGATCAAATGCCGGAATACCGGCCTCGATTTCCGATTTCGGAACTTCGACAGTCGGCAGATCGTCGGCCAGAACGCCTTCCTCAAACGTCTTGCGCGCGGTTTCCGCTGCCGCAAGGGCGGCTTCTTCACCGCGGCACAGCTTGACGGCCTCGAATGCCAGAATCTTCTTGGCTTCGTTGATGCCAGCCCCTTCAAGCTTCGCGTATTCTTCGATCTGTTCAAGCGACAGCTCGGTGAACAGACGCATGAACTTAATGACGTCGGCGTCTTCGCTGTTGCGCCAGAACTGGTAATAATCATAGGCCGACAGGCGTTCCTCGTTCAGCCACACCGCACCCGACGCCGTCTTGCCCATCTTCGCACCTGATGCGGTGGTCATAAGCGGTGTGGTCAGGCCAAACAATGCGCTGTCGTCAACGCGACGGCCAAGCTCGACGCCATTGACGATATTGCCCCACTGGTCCGAACCGCCCATCTGAAGGACGCAGCCATATTTGCGCTGCAGTTCGACAAAGTCATAGGCCTGCAGGATCATATAGTTGAATTCAAGGAAGCTCAGCGACTGTTCACGTTCCAGACGCAGCTTGACGGAATCAAAGCTCAGCATCCGGTTGACCGAAAAATGACGCCCGAAATCACGCAGGAATTCGATGTAATTGATCTTGTCGAGCCAATCGGCATTGTTGACCATGACCGCATCGGTCGGGCCATCGCCAAAGGTCAGGAACTGCTGAAAGACCTTTTTGATCCCGGCCATGTTGGCGGCAATGATTTCATCGGTCAGAACCGGGCGGGCATCATCGCGGCCGGTCGGATCCCCAACGCGGGTCGTGCCGCCGCCCATCAGGACAATCGGCTTATGGCCGGTTTTCTGCAACCAGCGCAGCATCATGATCGAAACAAGCGACCCGACATGCAGGCTGTCTGCAGTGCAATCATAGCCCACATAGCACACCACCTTTTTTTCTGACGCATAGGCATCAAGCCCTTCAAGATCAGTACATTGGTGGATGTAACCGCGGTCATTCATGACGCGGAGAAAATCAGACTTCAGTTCAGTCATGGTTTTTGCGCTATGTTGGTTGTGAGTGTAAAAATACGAGCACCCCAAAGGGCGGACGCGATGATCTAGCACAGAAAATATCCCCACGGCAACGCATCGACGCCCTGTTTGCAATGCATGGTAACGATTTCGCGATAAATCGGGCTTAATCTGCGCTCTTGCAGTACCAACAGACGCAAAAACGCATACGGGAATGGAGTACAAAATGACAACCGGCTGGATCAAGGCCATCGGCATGATGAGCGGCACATCCCTTGACGGGGTGGATGCGGCATTGATTGAAACCGATGGCGTCGAAGTCAGGCGTACCGGTCATGCCGTTTTCGTGCCGTATAGCCCCGAATTGCGCGAACGCATGCGCGCCTGCTTTGGCAATCGCAGTGCCACCAATACCGAACATGTCGTGGCCGACGATCTGACGCTTGTGCATGTTGATGCCGTTAACATGTTGCTGGATCGTGCATCGATTTCACCCTCTGAAATCGGCGTGATCGGGTTTCATGGCCAGACCGTGTTTCATGAACCGGCATCGGGGATCACGCGCCAGATCGGCACACCCGATATGCTGGCCGAAAAAGCCGGCATTCCGGTTGTCGCCGATTTCAGGTTGGCCGATGTTGCCGCCGGGGGCGAGGGTGCGCCGCTGGCCCCGGTTTATCATGCGGCACTGATGAAAAGTGCCGGTGTTGATATGCCGGTCGCGGTTCTCAATATCGGGGGCGTTTCCAATGTGACATGGATCGGCCCGAACGAAGAACTGCTGGCCTTTGATTGTGGACCGGGTAATGCACGCATTGACGACTGGATGCTGCGCCATACCGGCACGCCGGTTGACCTGAATGGTGCAACCGCCGCATCCGGCCTGCCGGACCCGATGATCGAAGTCAGATTTCTCGAAGACCCGTATTTCGACCGCATCCCGCCCAAATCGCTTGATCGCGAGGATATAGCATCCCGCATTGATGGATTGGTGGCAGAGGCAAAGCTGGGCGTTGCCGACGGGGCGGCAACACTGGCGCAATGCACGGTGGCCGCAGTCGTTGCCGGGGTAAATCATCTGCCATCTGCCCCCCTGCAATGGTTTGTCTGCGGGGGCGGGCGGCACAATGATTATCTGATGGAACATTTGAATAATCGGCTGGGTGTTCCGGTGCGATCCGTTGATGAACTGGATTGGGATGGCGACGCGGTCGAGGCCGAATGTTTCGGTTATCTGGCGGTACGCCACCTTTGCGATCTGCCGCTAAGCTTTCCGGGGACAACCGGTGTTCCGCATCCTTGTTGCGGGGGGCTGTTATATAAGGCGCTGCACCCTGTCTCTTCAGTCTAAATGCCGGTTTCTCTTGAAGTCACTTAGCCTGCGTTCCAGTCGTTTGATCGTGGGTTTGTGTGCAACGGGTATATAGCGATTGGAAAACTTTGTGTGCTGGCGAAATTGTGTGGTGAGGAGTCGTCTATTTTGGAAGCTCTCCACGATGAACATTTCTTGTTCATCGTCTGTGATGTTATTGCAGTAATAGTAAATCAGCGGGTGGACTTGAAAGTAAAATTTCCCGATAGAGAGTTGCTTGTCACCTAGGGGAAGTTGGTCAAGTTGTAGTTCAATTTCCTCGTTGGTTAATGCGTTCTTATAAACCACAGGATGAGAAAAGGCGCTTGGCTCTATCTGTGTATTCCCACGAATAGGGTGTCCCATTGATCGTGTGATCTTAAACTCCAGAGATTGTATGGATCCTTTCGGAAAAAAATAATCATCAATCGGTTTCGCAAACGTTGGTGCAGGAAATTTAATTAAATGCGACTCATTGCCATTTGAATTATCAAAATCGATAGGGATTTCCCTAATGACTTGGTCAATTGTTTTTCCGTCGCTAAGAACTGTATTGGCAACGTAATACTCTAGTTGGGAGGGGTCCTGCGGGAGTTTTGCTTTCTTGCCGCTTGTGTAGTGCAAAACAATGTCAGTGATTATTTCTACCGGTGTTGGTGGGCCAAGTTCGATTTTCATTTCTTCGCTGGTCTGAGCTTTTCTATGACGTATCAATACATGGCTTTGCGCTTCGGAGAGTACGAATTTTTCTTGGTTGAATTTAACGGTAAAGAGCTCGATACCGTGTTTCTGTGCAACTTTAATAGCTCCGGATTGAAATCCTGCTGCGGTAACAAAAACTGATTTGTTGGAGTTGTAGTCCCTCGTCTTTGTTACGAAGGCTTCAATTTCTGAGGCAGAGGATTTCCTGTTTTTGTTCTTCACTTCCACAAGAACGAGATATCGCATAGTTCCAATCTGAAACCGGACGGTAACGTCAAATTGCCTGTCATCAATGATCTCATTCCATGTTACGTCAGCACCTTCGCTTGTGGCGCTGTGAATGCCAGCAACAATTCGTTCTAGATACTTATCCTCACTGATCATCCGATCAAGAGCCTCTATTTTAGATGGAGGGTTTATGAACGCTTGTTGAGCGTAGCATCCGGACAGAGTGATGAAAGAAAATTGTTTAAGAGTTCATTGTAATAAAAAAAGGCCGCCTGATCAGGCGGCCTTTGGTCTTTTTGGCTGGCGGCGCGTAATTACGCGCTGCGCTTGTCCAGATAGGCAGCCGTTTTCTTGATCACTTCGTCCTGCTGCTTGGCAAAATAGTGATCGGCACCTTCGATGGTGCACATATCAACCTCGATGCCTTTCTGGGCATTCAGCTTGTCGGCAAGCTTGTTGACCGAAGACAGCGGGATGTTGGTGTCGTGTGACCCGTGGATCATGATCCCGGATGACGGGCAGGGGGCCAGGAAGGTGAAGTCATATTCACTGGCCGGGGCCGCAACCGAAATAAAGCCGTCGATTTCCGGGCGGCGCATCAAAAGCTGCATGCCGATCCACGAACCGAACGAATAACCGGCAACCCAGGTTGCGCGTGCATTGGCGTTATAGGTCTGCATCCAGTCGAGTGCGGATGCCGCATCCGACAATTCGCCGATCCCCTGGTCATAAACGCCCTGCGAGCGTCCGACACCGCGGAAATTGAAACGCATGACCGAATAGCCGCGATCCTTGAACATGTTGAACATGTTGAAGCACAGCTTGTTGTTCATCGTGCCGCCCTGCTGGGGGTGCGGATGAAGAATAAGTGCAATGGGCGAATCGTCTGCGCCATTGTGGTGATAGCGACCTTCAAGGCGGCCTTCGGGGCCGTTAAAAATGACCTCAGGCATGGATCAGACTGCTCCTGTCCACGAATGGAATGGGGTGAGTGAAGAATATATCCGAGTATTTTTGTAGGTTTTTTCGTTTTTGTGCATAAATTGCTTTGGGCAAATACTTGACCAGGTTACTCGGTTATCCTATATTCCGGCTAACCCGATGGCATCATTGCTGTCCGTTTTGCGCGGTTCGCGCTGCGGGCAACGATGTCGGCTGCCGGGAATCGAAGCTACTAATTACACAGTGGACAGCCCGATGTTCAAGCTAATTCGTCAGGAAATAGACGCGATGATCGCCCGTGATCCTGCGGCGCGTTCCCGCTGGGAAGTCGTGATCAGCTATCCTGCGTTCCATGCCATCATGGGATATCGCGGCACAAACTGGCTGTGGAAGCGCGGTTTCCGTTTAACCGCACGCTTCCTGTCACAGATTTTGCGCTGGCTTACCGGGATTGAAATTCACCCCGGTGCGACCATCGGCAAACGCTTCTTTATCGACCATGGTATGGGGGTCGTGATTGGCGAAACCGCCGAGATTGGCGATGATGTGACCCTTTATCAGGGGGTAACCCTTGGCGGGACGTCGCCCAGTGTCAATAGCGACGGCCAACGCGGGCTGAAACGTCACCCGACGCTTGAAGATGGGGTGATTGTCGGTTCTGGCGCGCAAATCCTTGGTCCGTTCATCGTTCGCAAGAATGCGCGTGTTGGCGGCAACGCCGTCGTGCTGTCCGAAGTCCCCGAAGGTGCGACCGTGGTCGGTATTCCCGCCCGCATCGTACGCCGGGAAAAAGATGATCGTTTCTGTGCCTATGGCACGCCGCTGGGCGATCTGCCCGATCCGGTTGCCCGCGCTCTTGAAGAACTCGGACGCGAAGTCCAGACGCTGCGCAATCAGGTTGCCGCCCTCGAAGCCGACAAGGCGGGCACTGTTGCCGGTGCGGATAAACCGGCAAAGCCGCGGATTGTTGCGGCATCCGAGTGATTTTGTTCCGCCCGAAATCGGGCAGGTACAGACAGGGGCATCAAATCGACATGTTGATCGCCCATAAAGGAAATACAGAGCTTGTGATCGTTACCCGTCAGGTCGGGTCTTGATCGACAGGTAGGAGGACGAACCGTGAAGCTGAGTACAAAAGGCCGCTATGCCGTGATGGCGATGGTCGATCTCGCTGATAGCAGCAGGGACCGGCCGGTCGCGCTTGCCGATATTGCGGACCGTCAGGAAATATCCCTGTCCTATCTGGAACAGCTTTTTGGCAAATTGCGCAAAGGCGGGCTTGTCCGTTCCGTGCGTGGTCCGGGTGGCGGTTATCTGCTCGCCCGCACCGCCGAGGATACCCGCATCGCCGACGTGATCCTGGCCGTGGACGAGCCGATCCGTGCAACCCGCTGCAAGTCGGGATCGCCAAAGGGCTGCAAATCCAATCAGGGCCGGTGTCTGACCCATGAATTGTGGGAAGAACTTGGCAACCAGATTTATCTTTATCTGGCCTCTGTCAGCCTGGCCGACGTTGTGGATCGCCGTGTTTCCGGATCGACCCGGATGTTCGAACCGCGGACCACGAAAATCAAAGAGCCGAGCCAGGTTGCGGCCCAGTAACTTGTCCTCTATATCGAGGGCAGAATAAGAGAATGCGAATAAGGATGATTTTAAACTGATGACCAACCCGGTTTACCTTGATTACAACGCCAGCGCGCCACTGTGCCACGAAGCACGGCAGGCGATGCTTGTGGCGATGGACGTCGCGGGTAACCCGTCATCGGTTCATGCATCCGGTCGTGCGGCCCGCAAGATCGTCGATCATGCCCGGCGCAGGATTGCCGATCTGGTTGGTGGTGACGCCGAACGCGTGATTTTCACAAGCGGCGGTACTGAGGCCAACAATCTGGCCCTGAACGGGCTTGAGGATGTCACCGTGCTGACCAGTGCGGTCGAACATCCTTCGGTGATCGAAGCCCGGTCGGATGCGAAACGCATTCCGGTTGATGCCAATGGCGTCATTGATCTGGCCGCCCTTGAAACCATGCTGCGCGCCGCATCCGATGCCGGCCAAAAGGTTCTGGTTTCGGTGATGCTGGCCAACAACGAAACCGGCGTCATTCAGCCGGTTGCCAAAGTCGGCCTGCTGGCCCGTGAATATGGCGCAAAGGTCCATTGCGACGCCGTTCAGGCATTGGGCCGCATGCCGGTCGATATGGGCCAGCTTCTGGTCGATATGGTGTCGATTTCGGCCCACAAGATCGGCGGACCCAAAGGTGTCGGTGCCCTGGCTATCGCGCCCGGCGTGATGCTGGTGCCGCAAATCTGCGGCGGCGGGCAGGAAAAATACCGACGGGGTGGTACGGAAAATACCATCGGGATCGCGGGCTTTGGCGCTGCGGCCGAACGGTGCGAGGCCACCCGGTCGAAAATGGACGAAATCCGCGGTTTGCGTGACCGTCTGGAAACGGTTTTGGCAGCAGAAGCTCCCGAGCTTCTGATCGCCGGAAAAGGAACGGATCGACTGGTCAATACCAGTTGCCTGATCCTGCCGGGCATGCCGGGGGAAACCCAGGTTATGGCCATGGATCTTGCAGGGATTGCGATCAGTTCGGGATCAGCCTGTTCATCAGGCAAGGTACGTGAAAGCCACGTATTGAAGGAAATGGGGGTTACCGATGCCGGATCGGCCATAAGGGTCAGTCTGGGACTGGAAACCACCGATGACGAGATTGATACATTTATCCGCGTTTGGAGCCGGATGCGGGGCAATGCAGTGCGTAAGAAAAGTGCGCGCCACGCTGCCTGAAAAAGAGTGAGTGAGGAAGCCTTAACTATGAACGAGCTTAAAGCAAAGCCGATCTATCTGGATTACCAGGCAACGACGCCGACCGATCCGCGCGTGGTGGAAACCATGCTGCCGTACTTCACCGAGAAGTTCGGTAACCCGCATTCGCGCAACCACAGCTTTGGCTGGGAAGCGGAAGACGCGGTCGAGGTCGCACGTGACCAGGTCGCCAAGATCATTGGTGCCTCGTCCAAAGAGATCATTTTCACCTCGGGTGCGACTGAATCGAACAACCTTGCGCTCAAAGGCGTGATGAAGTTCTACGGCAAGAAAAAGCCGCACCTGATCACGGTCGTGACCGAGCATAAATGCGTGCTCGACAGTGCCCGTCACCTTGAACAGGAAGGTTTCAAAGTCACCTATCTTGGCGTCAAGGATAACGGCCTGATAGACCTTGAACAGCTCAAGGCCGCGATCACCGACGAAACCGCGATTGTGTCCGTCATGGCGGTCAACAACGAAATCGGCGTGATCCAGCCGCTGAAAGAAATCGGCGAAATCTGCCGCGAACGTGGTGTGTTCTTCCACACCGACTGCGCGCAGGCCGTTGGCAAGATTCCGCTCGACGTTGACGAGATGAAAATCGACCTGATGTCGATTTCCGGCCACAAGATTTATGGCCCGAAAGGCATTGGTGCGCTTTATGTCCGCCGTCGTCCGCGCGTTCGCGTCATCGCACAGATCACCGGTGGTGGTCAGGAACGCGGCATGCGTTCCGGTACGCTGCCGACCCCGCTGATCGTTGGTCTGGGCAAGGCATGCGACATCGCCATGAACGAAATGGCCGAAGAAAATGCCCGCATCATGGAGCTGCGGGACTACACCATGAAGCGTTTCCGTGACCGCCTTGCCGACATCTACCTGAACGGTGATGAAACGCAGCGCGTTGCCGGCAACCTCAATGTTTCCTTTGCCTATGTCGAAGGCGAAAGCCTTCTGATGGACATCAAGAACATTGCGGTCTCGTCGGGTTCGGCATGTACCTCTGCCTCGCTGGAACCGTCTTATGTTCTGCGTGCGCTCGGTGTTGACGAAGAACTCGCCCATACCTCGCTTCGTATCGGCATCGGTCGCTATACCACCCGCGAAGAGCTTGATCAGGCGATTGATTCAATCTGCGTTGCGGTCGAGCGCCTGCGTGAAATGAGCCCGCTTTGGGAAATGGCCCAGGAAGGCATCGACATCAAGTCGATCGAGTGGGCTGAACACTAAGCGTAACGAACTATTCCTTCTCGTGAGAGAGAAACAGGACTTTTAGGAGGACTTTTACCATGGCTTATAGTGAAAAGCTGATCGACCATTACGAAAACCCGCGCAATGTCGGTTCGATGGACAAGAACGAAACGTCTGTCGGTACCGGTCTGGTCGGCGCACCGGCCTGTGGCGACGTTATGAAACTGCAGATCAAGGTGACCGCAGACGGGATCATCGAGGATGCAAAGTTCAAGACGTTTGGTTGCGGTTCGGCAATTGCGTCAAGCTCGCTGATCACCGAGTGGGTCAAGGGCAAGTCGCTTGACGAAGCCGGATCGATCAAGAACTCGCAGATTGCCGAAGAACTGGCTTTGCCGCCGGTGAAGATTCACTGCTCGATCCTGGCAGAAGATGCCATCAAGGCAGCGATCGCCGACTACAAAACCAAAAACGGTCAGGTCGAAGTCGAAGCTGCTGAATAAGCAGCTTCACGACCCCGCTCGTTTTCGGGAATTCAGGAGAAGACTATGGCATTACCGTCCCCGATCAGTGTCACCCCGGAGGCGCTTGTTCATATCAAGGCGTTGCTTGATAGCCGCGGCAAACCGTCCGAAGGCATCCGCCTTGGCGTGCGCAGCAAAGGGTGCTCGGGTCTGTCCTACACGCTTGAATATGCAGATGATGCATCGGGCTTCGAAGAAGTCGTCGAGCTGGAGGATGGCGTGAAGCTTCTGATTGACCCCAAGGCCATCATGTTCGTGCTTGGCACCGAGATGGATTACGAGGTCAACAAGATGGAAGAAGGTTTCGTGTTCCGTAACCCCAATGAAAAGGGGCGTTGCGGCTGCGGAGAATCCTTCCACGTCTGACGGCCCGCCGGGTTTTCCCTGCTTTCTGACTGTCATGGCCCCGGTGATATCGACCGATATCGTCGGGGCCATCGACTGACAAAGGGGCGGTCGCCGTTATTTTTGTCATTATTTTCCGGCATCTGACGTCCGTCTTTATTCGTTTTGTCGTTTGTTTTTAAATCTCGAAAGTGCATAGCGTGAGCAACACCGGTACCTCAGAAACGCGCACCGCAGAACAGCCGCAGCATAAAGTCTGCTGGTCCTGCAAGGGCCCGGTCGGGGCAACTTCCCTGTTTTGCGAAACCTGCAATGCCATTCAGCCCCCGGGCCAGCTTGACCATTTCACGCGCTTTGGGCTTAAACGCACCTTCATCATCGATGTCGATGCGATCGAGGCAACGTATCTCAAGCAGCAGCAATTGCTGCATCCTGACCGCTTTGCATCAAAATCCGCCCGCGAACAGGCATTATCATCCCAGCAGGCGGCAACCCTTAACGGTGCGTTCGAAACCCTTAAAAACCCGGTTGCACGTGCCGAATATCTTCTGCGTCTGGCAGGCCACGAACCCGAAGGCGGCGAGGGGCACACGGTCAACGATCCGGAGCTTCTGATGGAAGCCATGGAAATGCGCGAAGCCCTGCATGATGCCGATGACCGCAACGCGGTCGACACCATGATCAAGGATACCCGCAAGGCCGCCCGTGCGTGTGAAAAGGACGTTGCCGACGCACTCGAACAGAACGCATATGACCGGGCCAAAAAACTGACAACCCGGCTGAGATACCTGATGAAAATGACCGAGGAAGCGCGCGCGAAGAAATCGCGTCTTGCCGCCGCCTGATCATTTAAAAAGAACGGATAGAATTCATGGCTTTGCTAAAGATCCACGAACCGGGCCAGACGCCGCTGCCCCACGAAGATGAACGCCAGCTTGCGGTTGGCATCGATCTGGGCACGACGAACTCCGTCGTCGCGATCTCGAACGATGAAAAACCCGAGGTGCTCCGCGATACATCCGGTGGCAATGCCATCGTGCCGTCTGTCGTCTATTATGGCGCGGATGCCGATCCGGTGGTGGGCGAGGCGGCCCGTGATCAGATCAACGACAATGCCAATCGCGTCGTATCGTCGGTCAAACGCCTGATGGGCCGTGGCATTGCTGATGTCAAATCCATCGCCGGCACGCTGCCCTATCATGTCGAAGTCCCGGCTGAGGACGCCGAAAAATCGGGTGAACCGATGATGGTGCGGCTCAATGTCGGCGACCGCGTCCTGACCCCGGTAGAGGTTTCCGCCGATATCCTGCGTGCCCTGCGCGCGCGTGCCGAGGCAAGCCTTGGCAAGCCTGTCGAAAAGGCGGTCATCACCGTTCCGGCCTATTTCGATGATGGCGCGCGCACCGCGACCAAGGACGCCGCCCGTCTGGCCGGGATCGAAGTCCTGCGTCTGGTGAACGAGCCAACCGCGGCCGCCCTTGCCTATGGCCTCGATAACGGGGCGGAGGGCCTTTATGCCGTCTACGATCTTGGCGGCGGCACGTTTGATATTTCCCTGCTTAAAATGCAAAAGGGCGTCTTCCAGGTGAAGGCAACCGGGGGCGATGCCGCACTCGGTGGTGATGATTTCGATCACGCCATTGCCGAACATCTTCTGGCGGAGCGTAAAGACGGCGGCACCACCGATGATCTCGATGCGTCGGATGCCAAACGCCTGCTTAAAACCGCTCGCAAGGTCAAGGAAGCCCTGACCGATGCCGATGAAACCAGCGTTACCGTCTCGCTCGGTGGCGCGGACACCACCCACACAGTCACCCGTGCCGCGTTCGATGCGATGATTGCCAAACTGGTATCGCGCACGATTGCGATCACCGAACAGGTCCTTGATGACGCCGATATTCTGGCCGATGACGTCAAGGGCGTGGTGCTGGTCGGCGGTTCGACCCGTGTGCCCGCCGTCCGCAAGGCCGTCGCTGATCTGTTCGAACAGGACCCGCTTTCCGATATCGACCCGGACGAGGTCGTCGCCCTTGGTGCCGCGCTGCAGGCAGAGGCCCTGACAGGTGGCTCGGACAACCTTCTGCTCGACGTCACGCCCCTGTCGCTCGGCCTTGAAACAATGGGCGGGATTGTCGAAAAGGTCATTGACCGCAATACCCCGATCCCGGTCGCCAAGGCACAGGAATTCACCACCTATCAGGATGGCCAGTCGGCCATGATGATCCATGTGGTGCAGGGCGAACGCGAAATGGTCGATCAGTGCCGCTCGCTTGCGCGCTTCGCGCTGACCGGTATTCCGTCAATGGCGGCTGGCGCTGCACGCATCAAGGTGACGTTTAATGTCGATGCCGACGGTCTTCTGACTGTCTCGGCGCGCGAGGAAACCACCGGCACCGAACAGGAAGTCGCCGTCAAGCCGACCTATGGCATTAACGAGCTTGATATGGCCAATATGCTGCGCGAAAGCATGGTTCATGCGCGCGAGGATATGGAAATGCGCCTCCTGACCGAAGCCCGGGTCGAAGCACGCCGCAACGTTCTGGCCGTGCAGGCCGCAATGAATGCCGACAGAGCACTTCTGACATCCGAAGACGAAGACAATATCGCAGCCGCGATTGCCAAACTCGAAGCCGCCATGTCGGGCGAGGATCGTGACCTTATCAACGAACAGGCCGAGGCCCTGGAAGACGCATCGCGTCCCTTTGCCGAGGCCCGTATGGACGCCCGCATCCGTCAGGCCCTTGCCGGTCGCAATGTCGATCAGGTGAATTAGGGACCAGACATAATTGACAAACCGGCCAACTGCGGCGATTGTCCCGTGCAACCGCCAAGGTCAGGTCGGACCAGAGATCGAACGAAAAAGTATTACCGAGGAGAAAGGCACAGATGCCTAAGATCGTTTTTGTTGAACCCGATGGCACCGAAAAGGAATTTGACGTTGCCGACGGTCTGTCCGTTCTGGAAGCTGCCCACAAGAATGGCATCGACCTTGAAGGTGCCTGCGAAGGATCGCTGGCCTGCTCGACCTGCCATGTCGTTGTTGACGATAGCTGGTTTGACAAGCTCGACGAGCCAAGCGAAGACGAGGAAGACATGCTCGACCTCGCATTCGGCCTGACCGAGACCTCGCGCCTTGGCTGTCAGATCATCATGAGCGACGAGCTCGACGGCCTGCGCGTCATGCTGCCGTCTGCCACGCGCAACATGATGGTTGACAAGTAACACCAAGATTTCCGCCCAAGCCAAAAGGGGGACACCCATGCGCTGGACAGATATTCAGGATATCGCGATCGAGCTTGAAGAAGCCCATCCCGACAAGGATAACGTCAATCTGCGGTATACCGATCTGCATAAATGGATCTGTGAACTTGACGGCTTTGACGACGATCCCGCGAAATCGAACGAGAAGATCCTCGAAGCCATCCAGATGGCATGGATCGATGAACGCGACGATTAGGACCTGCTAACACGTCATTCCCGCGAAGGCGGGAATCCAGACAGCAGAACCCGCATCGATACAAGCCAGCCCGGATCCTTCCGCAGGCTGGCTTTGTTTTATCCGTATTTTGGCATCACCACGGGCAGGGGCTTTGACAACCATGACCGACACCTTCACCGATATCATCCCGGCCCAAAGCCTGTTTGGCCGACTGCGTGCCAATGCCCCCGATGCGTGGCAAACCTATGTCTGCCACGACTTCGTCAAACAGCTTGGCAACGGAACCCTGCCAGAGGCCGCCTTCAAGCACTACCTTATTCAGGATTACCTGTTCCTGATCCAGTTTGCCCGTGCCTATGCACTCGCGACCTATAAGGCCGATGATCTGCGTGCCATGCGCCAGTTCTCCGGCACCGTGCACGCCATCCTTGATATGGAAATGAGCCTGCATCTCGACTTCTGCAAAGGCTGGGGCCTGTCTGAGGCCGACATCTTGGCGGAGCCAGAGGCGCGCGCCTGCATCACCTATACCCGCTATGTGCTTGATTGCGGCGGACGGGGCGATGTGGTTGATCTTCAGGTCGCCCTGATGCCCTGTATGGTTGGCTATGCCGAAATCGCAAACCGCCTGATGGCAAGTTCTGATACAAGGCTCGATGGAAATCCCTACCGCCCCTGGATCGAGATGTATGCCTCGACCGAATTCCAGGATGTGGCAAAGGCCGAAATCGATCTTCTGGAACATACCGTGCAAACCCGCGGTGGGGATGCAAGGATCGCGGGGTTGACGGAAATCTTCTCCAAGGCAAGCCGCCTTGAAGCCGATTTCTGGCAGATGGGGCTTGATCTGGCAAAATAGGCGCAGATGCCTTATATATGCCCCAACATGAATTCACGGGTGGTTTGAACGTCACCCATCGCTATTTTACATCAACTTCTTGTCGCCGCGGCCTTGACCCGCGGATGGGTGGGAAAAATGAACTCTCTTGGCTTTGACAAAGCCCCAAAAGATACCCGCGTGGTTGTTGCCATGTCGGGCGGGGTCGATAGCTCCGCCGTTGCGGCCCTTCTGAAGTCCGAAGGCTATGACGTGGTCGGCATTACCCTTCAGCTTTACGATATGGGGGCCAATGCACCGTCACGCGCCAAATCCTGCTGTGCCGGGCGCGATATCTATGATGCGCGCAAGGTGGCCGAGGATATCGACATTCCCTATTACGTGCTCGATTACGAATCACGCTTCCGCGAAGAAGTGATCGATGATTTTGCCGACAGCTATATGCGCGGCGAAACCCCGATCCCGTGTGTGAAATGCAATCAGACGGTCAAATTCCGCGATCTCTTGGAAACCGCGCATGACCTTGGCGCCGATTGCATGGCGACCGGCCATTACGTGCAGCGCAAACTCGGCGTCAACGGCCATGCCGAACTGCACCGTGCAGCCGATCCCAATCGCGATCAAAGCTATTTCCTGTTCACCACCACTCAGGAACAGCTCGATTTCCTGCGCTTCCCGCTGGGCCATCTGATGAGCAAGGCCGAAACCCGTGCGCTTGCCGCCAAATTCGGCCTTGAAGTGGCGGACAAGCCCGACAGTCAGGACATCTGCTTTGTCCCGGATGGCAAATATGCCCGTCTGGTCGAAAAGCTCCGCCCCGAAGCCGGTGAACCGGGCCAGATCGTTGATCTGGATGGCAATGTGCTGGGTGATCATCGCGGCCTGATCCATTACACGATTGGCCAACGGCGCGGTCTTAACATCGGTGGCACGGCCGAACCGCTTTATGTCGTCAAACTCCTGCCCGAAACCCGGCAGGTCGTGGTCGGCCCGAAATCGGCCCTTGCGATCCAGATGGTCTATGTCAAGGAACTGAACTGGCTTGATGGTGACGCGATTGACCCGAACGGGGTCGAGGTCGAAGTCAAACTGCGTTCCGCCATGGCCCCGGCCCCGGCCACCATCTACCCCGAAGGGCCGGGTGCTGCCCGCATCGAACTGCATGACCCGCAGTTCGGCATCGCACCGGGGCAGGCGGGAGTCTTCTATGCCGGCGACCGGGTAATGGGCGGCGGCTGGATCACCCGTCAGGAACTTCTGGCATCCCATGCGCCAACAGCGGCCTGATCTTCAGGCTGCTGACGACGCATTTCCACTCAGATCGTCATTCCCGCGAAAGCGGGAATCCATTCTATTCCAATGGGATATGGATTCCGGGCCTGCGCGCCGCGTCGCCCGGAATGACGGCTCTGATCCATCCCGGCCTTTTCTTTTGCGTTGCGGTAATTAAGATTCTTTCGCGTTCCTGACTGTGCTATGATGTGCGCAACAATATTCGGGGAACCCCGATAATAAAAAGATGCGACGTGCTTTTCGCATGCAGGTTGGCCACGGAATGTCTGACGGGGGATAGACATGATCCGGTGGTGTTATATTTTATTCATGGCTTTGCTGACCGGCCTGTACGGTTTTCGGGTTGCGGGACAGTATGTGCAACGCACCGTTCCTGTGACGTGGCTTCCTGCCGCCCATCTCTGGCAGGATGGTGGCCTAAGCTACTCCTACGCGTCGCCTTTGCAGATTGCCGTTCTGCTGTTCATGGTGATAAGCACCTTCCGCGCCGCACGGCACGCGATTGTGCCGCGCCGCTGGAAACGCCGTCTGGCCCACCTGATTGGCTGGGTATATCTTGCCGCGACGGTTGTGCGAATGGTGCCGGGCATTTCCATACCCCCGACCTATGCATGGCTTGAAACCTCCTTTGCCCTGTTCTTCCATCTGGTGGTGGCGATTTATATGATCGCGCTTGCGGTTTATCTTGATTACGACGCGACACGCCGGAAAGAGCATTATTATCAGGCCTATGGCACCCCTGACTGACAATCGCTTCCTGCTGCGGGTGGGGATAGGGGCGGGAACCGTTCGTCCCAAGGTTTATGGAAGGGTTTTGTGGATATCTTTTTTCCGTCAAACGTCAAAAAGGCGCTTGACGGGGGCGGTTCCCTGACGTAAAAACCGCCCCGTTCCGGCGCTTACGGAACCCGCAGAATAGATACCCTATACATACTCTGTGGCCGAGTAGCTCAGCTGGTTAGAGCAGCGGAATCATAATCCGCGTGTCGGGGGTTCAAGTCCCTCCTCGGCTACCAATTAAAAACCCCCTCATGGCTCCGCCTGAGGGGGTTTTAAATTGGTTTCCTTGGATCGGGCTTGCCCCCGTGGGTTCGCGAGAAAGCGAGGCACGCAGCTTTCGAGAGACGTTGTGCACAGCGCAACGGTCCGCCGGGCAAAGCCCAAGGATAAAAAGCAGCCCAAAGGCTGGTTTTTACAATTCCCTCCGGTTTGTTTACCTGAGCGGTGATTTGGTTTGCTGTCCGGCGATACGCCTTGGCAAACCAGTCTAGGTGGTGGACGGTGGCGAGGGGGGAGACGGCCTATTCCGGCATGATGGTTTCTGGTCATTCCGGCTGGTCTTCCTATTCGCTCGATAACCTTGTCGGCGCTTGCCTGATGGAGGGATAGTCATCCCTGTGACGGGAGCCGTCGTTTGCCCGCTGTCGTGCCCGATAGGGCCCGCGGGGATGCTTTGGTCATGGGAATGCCACGAACGGATTTTCCTCGGCGATGGCGATGGCAAAGACATTCCGATGTTATGCGCCAAGCTGGAACGCTGGTGCAGACGCGCAGTTCAAAAGGACTGCATTGGCCGCGTCGCCATTTCAAGACTGCTTGCTTATGCACCCGTTAAACCGTGTTGTTCCCTTGGATAAGTCGGCGCTAGTAAATGACTGCGTATAGTCCGTCCATAGCCTTTTCGATTTCGCTAGTTTTTTGTTTCACTTCTTTAAAGCTGTATCGGGGTTCCTCCTGCATCTCGGCAGGGTCTTCGCTTCCGTTATCAAAAAACGTGGTTGCCGAAATCCAGGCAGAATTTGCATCTGCCAGATTGGCGATTGCATTTGCGAGTTTACTTTCAAATGGACCTTTATTTGTTACTGCCTCAATCAGTCTTTCGACATCTTTAGTCAGGCTGTTGCAATAAGGCACATATATGTCTGGGTATTCGTCAAGTCTGATCGCAAAGCGAAGTTGCTCACCAATTTTGAGGGTATGCTGTCGTGCTATCACTTTGGCTGCAAAGGTATTATTTCGTTCGTTTGTTCTCAATTGAACTCTGGCCGCGTAGTAGGCAAAGCTGCCGCCTGTTAACCCGAGACCTCCTGCGATAAGCGTTTCCCATTCAACGCACGGCAGTCCCTTGCCATACAAAATACCTACTGCAAACGAAGCGCTAGCAATACCCACCAAAGGCACGCTGTTCAACCAGTCCCCAATTTTGTCCATAACTTCCCCATTGTATCAATCCGCCCGGAAGGATTGTTCGGTAACAATGAAGCTGCGTCAAGCGGTTGCAATGGGTTCTACTCTTATGGACAGGCTACCCATGCCGCGTAAATCCAAGGTGAACAAAGGTGCCAAGGTCGTTTTCGATAAGTATCTGCAATATATTGCGAATTCAAAAAAGGTGGCAGATTTATTTCCTGCTTGTTCTATCCAAAACGCCCCAACTAAGCCGCCTCCACCACCACCGAAATCCTCCGCCCCAACAAGGCAAGCGCGTCTTCCAATCGCCCGATCTTCGTTGCGTGACGCGGATCAAGCATCCGGCGGATTTCGGTTTCGGCCAGTCCCATCTTTGCCGCAAGGGCGGTATTGTTTGTTTCGGTTTCGCGCATGGTGATGTAAAGGGCGGCTTTGGCCGCCATAAGCATACCCAGCGTCACCGTGGGGTGGCCCTTGGCGGGAGAGGGAAGGGGAATGTCTTCCTTGGCGATTATGGCCGCCGCAATGGCTTCATCAAGCGCATCGGCGATTTCGCGTAAGACTTCGTGCTCTGTTGCGCCATCCGTTGCGCAGCCGGTGACATTGGGCACAACGGCAAGAAAACCATCCGCGCCATCGTCGCTTAAGTCCACGGGATAAATAAAGTGCATTTCCATTCTCCGTTACTGGATTGATTTCCTTTTACGGTCGTAAGATGTTTTCCCTAATACAACGTATTTATCAAAAGATATTCGAACTTTTTTGTTCGAGTATCAATGTGCGAGAATGTGTAAATGGTAGCCAAGGATGAAATACCGAAATCAAATTTTCATGAACAATATCAATATTTTATCTGATTTTACTTGAGGGTTTTCTAATAAGAATTCTGCTTTTGGTTGAAAGTGATAGAATATATATTGATGGCGTTTTGTTATTGATTGGGGGCTCTGTTGGAAAAGCAGTTATATGCCATATTCTTTAGTGATTACTTTTGGGGAACGATTGTTGGGCTAGTTCTATCTATTATAGGTGCTTATGCGTTAGGATCGATACAGTCAAAGCAGTTAAAATCGGAGTGGACTAATAACTTTATTGACCTGAGTATCGACATTATTCGCAACTTGAAGTCAACAATTGATCAGCTTGCTGAAGCTCGTGAAAGGAGCCAAGCAATCCATCAAGATCTTCTGGCTTTAATAGACGCTGAATTAGCTGTTTTCGGACGAAATCGAGAATACTCAATTCGTCTATCTCCAGAGTTAAGAGGGGATTTGCGAAAATACATTACCAACATTGCTATCATAAGAACTCGAATACTCGGTAATCTTAATCAATTCAATATGTGCCACAACCGTGCTGAAGAAATAGAATCTCAAAATATTGAGAAAGATACAATTTCTATCCGACAGGAGGCGAGTAAGTATTTGGTTCAGGCAAACAAAGCTACGGACGATCTCATCAACTTATCACGAGAAGGAAATGACCTGATTCGTCGTTTGGAGAAAGAAAGCACGCGATAAAATGTTGCTCAATAATTTCAAAAAATGCCGCAATAGAACAATCTCTCTAAAGGAGACGGACTAAAGCGCCTTCCGCGCCGCATCCTCCAGAAACCCCGAAACCGCTCCCTTGCCATGCTTCGCTTCAATCTGGTCAATCAGATTGGCATCAATGGTCAAATTGATCCGGCGCTTCTTGCCCGGCACGGCGACGGTAATCGCAACGATCCCGTCGGCGTCTTTCGGCAGTTCGATCATCGGCGATGGGGCGGGGATGGTTTCGCCGTCCTCATGCATGCCATTGATATGCAGGGTCAGGGCCTCGGTGCCCATTTCAACCAGTTCGGTCATGGTTGATGCCGCACTGACGCAGCCCGGAAAATCCGGAAAGGAAATTCCGAAATCGCTGCCGCCGTCTTTGTGGACCAAGCCCCAATAGGTCTGTTTCATTTCGCTTTCTCCACTTGGATGCCCAAGCTTCATCAATTTTGCGGTGCTTCCGGGAGGCTGCCTAAAGCAGCTTCACCCCGGATTGCTTTTCAATGCTTTTGATGGTGCCAATCGGCAAATCGCGTTTCGGATGCGGGACCGTCACTTTCCCCGGCTTTGTCGGGTGGCTCAATTGATGGTGGCTGCCCTTCGTGCGCACGATTTCCCAACCGTCCGCCTGAAGCCTTTTCAGGATGGTTTTGCTGTCCATAGGCTCCTTCCATCAGAGTATATGCGCATTATGCGCATTTCGGGTGCGGTAGTCAATGGAATGATGCGCATTATGCGTATGACGCCGATGAGAAGTTGTGCAACTGGAATGGGCTTCAAGCCTCAAACACCTTGCCGCCCTTGGCGAGGCGATAGAGGACACGCAAAAGCCGCTTGTCGTGACATCGGTCATCGGGCTTCTGGCCTATGTGCGCGCGGTCTAGGTCGCGATTGCCCGGCGGCAAGTGACATCACCCGTCGGCAGTTGGAGTGGTCCCCGACAGAGGCCGGATTACTGGCCGATATCGATCAGGGTTATTATTTCGAAGGATAACGCGCAGGGGGATTTATCCCCCTGTTTTCGTCATTTATCCCTGAAAAACCGGGACGGATTTGAAGACTGATCGCGGTGTTGCCGTCTTGCCAATATAGGTCGTATCGACATAGGGCGAGGTCATGCACCGCAGAAGGGCGGCATAATCGGGCATAAACGCTATTTCCGTGCCGACCGGGACCGGGTGCTCCCCGGTATCGAGCACAAGATGGTCGCTGCTGGCGCCAAGGATTTTGATGCCGTGCGGCGGGCGCAGGCCGTTCGGGTCGACATCCTGTTGGCCGATGGCAAGGATTGATTGGAAAATATCCCCGGTGTCATCTATCGCGGCGGGCGTCCCGAACGCGGTCTGTGCCGCTGTGCCCCACGGTTTTGATGGCTTGGTCTTGCTTTCGATAACCTCGGCGATCAACCGGATCGCATCGGTATGAAGGCCGGGGATCGGTTGGCGATGCAGCGGTTCACGGCCAAGCAGGATGGCTTCGCCCAGCCGCAGGTTATTGATCCGGCCAACCGTGCCGCCCGCGAAAAACCAGTCCAGATTGCTGGAATTGCCGCCCGAAATAACGGACAGGGGCGGCATGAACGGTCCAGCTTCGGTACCCCCGGCATTCGTGGCATTCACGGCATCCCCGGCGTCGATATGCTCCGCCAGTGCAGACAGACTTGCCATATTGTCATCATCGGGCGATATGCCGCTTCTGCACGCAAGGTTGGTGCCAAGGCCGATGATGTTGATATTGGGCAGTCTGCGCAAGGATTGCAGGATGTTTTCGATATCGCACGGCATGATCCCCTCGCGCAGGTCGCCGAGTTCGACCATCAGGATAATGCCGTGCTGTTTACCGGCCTTTCGGGCCGCTGCCGAAAGGGCGTGGATCACGGCGGGTTCGGTATTCAGGCTGATATCGGCGGCGGCGACGACCCGGTCAACCTGGCTGATCATTGGCGACCGGATCAGGGTGATCGTGGCGTCAATCCCGGCTTCGCGCAGGCGTTCGATATTTTCAATCCGGGAATCGCCAAGCGAGGTCACGCCCGCGCGCAGTAACACCTTTGCCAGTTGCGGCGCGCCGCAAAATGCCTTTGTCACCCCGGTGACCGAAATGTCATGCGCCCCAAGGCGCATGACCAGTGTTTTTGCATTGTGATGGATTTTATCAAGGTCGATGACCAGTCCCGGCATGCTCACTGCACGCTGAGAATCAGCTTCCTTTGCAGGTCGGGGAAGGACGACAGGACCATTTCCGCAAGCTGCTCGACCGGACGGGCAAGCGCATCGGTGACAGGAATGCCGAGCTGTTTCTGATAAAACAGGATGCTGTCCGATATTTCGCTGTCGCTCATATCCTCGTGATTGATGGTCAGGCCGATGACCTTGGTGTCGCAAAACGCTTCGATCAGGCTGATTTCGGATTTCGGTTCGGGCATCGGCATCTGGTCAAAGTCACAGCGATGCGCGCGTTTTGGGGCATGCTGCAAAATAACGCCGTCCGGAACGCTGCCGCGCAGGATAAAGGCCGAGGTGCAAAAGGCCGGATGGCTGAGCGCGCCCTGGCCCTCGACAATGATGATGTCGGGGTTTTCACCCGTAAAGGCATCGATGAGGGTTGCTTCAAGCTCGCCACAGCAAAACTGCGACGGCACCGCATCAAGGGCAACCCCATATCGCGACCCCTGCATCATCCCGGTCTGGCCGGTTGTGACCATGACCGCATTGATGCCGCGCGCGATCAGGGCGCGCGTCAGGATGCTTGCGGTTGTTCGCTTGCCAATCGCGCAATCCGTGCCAAGCACGGCAATCCGCGGGCAGGTGACCTTGTCTATATTGCCGCTAAACAGGCGCAGATCGTTTTTGGGGCGGGGTTTGCGGATATCGATGATCGCGACATTGCCTGCGCGCGCCGCGGCGACAAATTCGGGATCGTCATTCAGGAATTCATGAAGCCCGTTCACGACATTCATGCCACGTTTCAGCGCATCAAGAACGATCTGGCGTTCTGTTGCGGACAGCATCCCGGTTGCCGGGGCCATGCCATAGATGAAATAATCCGGCACAGGCAGGTGGGCGGCAAATGCATCGTCCAGGCTGCCTAAAATCGGGATTTTATTGGTTTCTCCGTCAAGGACTTCACCGGCATCACGGCCTGCCTGTGTGCTGTCGATGACCGAAAGAATTTCATATTTTTCGGAATGCCGGATCAGCCCGTTGGCGGTTTTGCCGTCGGGCAATCCGAAATTGCCCTCGCAATAGACAATCGCGGTTGGCGTGGTGGGGGTGTCTTGGTGTGCGGAATGTGGGCCCGCGTGCATCTGGACAACATTTTCGGCATTCTGGGTGGTGGTTGATAATGTGGTTGTCATGTGGGGTCCCGGACTGAATATTGGTGCGTCGTCGAAGCGGGCATATTTGCCGCTTCGTCGTCTTTTGCAGGACCACGCAAACGCCAATATTGATGAAGTTAAAAGTTTCTGCCGATCCGTTGGTGCGCGACGGCACGCATCTTCTTTGCGCTGCAACCGGATGATCCGGAAGGATGTCGGGCAAGCAGATCGACAGGAAAGCACAGGCCATAAGCATATTATTCAAGTATTGTATGAATTTTGATGTGCCAGACAAAAAATAATGAACAACAAATTCATCGTGCGCTCATTGTATTTAGCGTGCAACGCAATTTAAAAATTATTCGTTTTCTTGATATGCATTAGTTACGAAATTTTGCTTTTCAGTTTATTGTGCGAATGTTTTGTTTTATTTGTAGCTGGTGGGCCAGAATACCTGTGATCCGGTTTGTGTGATGAATTGTTTTCCGGGCTGACAGCAGCCGCCCGTCACTTGCTGCCAACCCCAAACCGATAATCTCCATCCCGCCAATCTGGCGGAGTGCCAGCGGTTCACCCGGAAACAAGACGCCACCCAAAACCCGATATGTCGCAACCACCGAGGCCCGGACAAACTCCGGGCCTTCACCAACCTCGCCAATGGACCACCGCCGGGCGCACCGCCCACCTCGATCACTTTCCTGTCCCGGCAACAACGTGTCACCCTAGCGTTCAGACAAACCTCGGGCTTGCATCATTCCCGACAGCAGGCGGTATTCGGGCTCTTAGCACCCACTTGTCCGCCGTCAACGGGCAACCGCTCACGGCTGCTGACGGCTGCCATTCACGCCCTGGCGACATTTCCGGCAACCAGTGAAGCCCGGACAAATCTCGGGCATGCGCTGTTCTCACCAACAGACGGTCTTCGGGCGCACGGCCCCCATCTGTCCATCGTCGGCGGGCCCCAAATCACTGTTGCTCGCTGCCGCCCATGCTGCCATTGCCGCCGCTCCCGGCGAATTTAACGCTCCCTTGCCAAAAAGACGCACCTCTCCCGTCATGACAAATGACCGGGTTAGCCCCCTTACAGAACGCCGCCATAATGGCTCCGCCATCCTCCGACCAATATCCTGCGGGTCGCTCCGCCGCCCGCTTTGTGTCTTTGTCCCTGCATCCTGATCACCTCTTTCATCCAGCCCGAAACGCAAAAACCCGCGAGGCACAAGGCCTTGCGGGTTTTGGTCCGGGTGCATTTCTCCCGTTGATTTTTCTCTTATGCCACAAACAAAAGAACAAATCAAGAACTTTTTCAGGGGGCGTTATAGGGGGCAGAAAAGGGGGGCAGGCGAGCAGGGTGTTGCGTTTGGTTTACGGTCTGTTGCATTTGGTTTACACTCGCAACCTCGCTGTTCTGCCCTGCTGGTTAAGCCGGAGACTTTCGCAAGCCCCCTTTGCGCCTGATCAGCCGCCCGTCAATCACGGCAAGCCCCAATCCGATCACGGCCATCCCGCCAATCTGTCGCAGCGCCAGCGTTTCGCCGAGGAACAGCACGCCTAGCAAAATCGCGCTAACCGGGATCAGGAAGGTGACGAGCAGAAGGTTGCTGGCCCCGGCACGTTTCAGAAGCTGGAAATACAGGATATAGGCAAGTGCTGTGCTAAATGCCGCAATGCCCAGCACGGCAAGGATGGTGTCGGTTTTTGGAAACGACAGGTTCCAGGGTGTATCGATAAGTATACAGATCGGGATCAGCATCAGGGTCGATGCGCTGGTTTGTCCCGCCGCGGTCAGGATCGGCGGGGTGTCTTTGAACCGACGCGCAAACACCCCGGTGCAGCCGTAGGAAATTGCGGCGATCAGCACCGCGACAGGGGCAAATGGAGCAAACGACGCGAGGGCGAAAACATCCTCCGACGCGCTGCTCGCCCCGCCGGGCTCAATCGCTGTCACAACCGCATCAGGCAGGCCGATCACGATCACCACACCAGCAAAACCGGTCAGCACGCCAATCACTTTACGCCGCGTCAGCCTTTCATTCTTGGTCGCCAGATGCGCAATGATCAGGGTGAAAAGCGGCGTCGTCGCATTCAGGATCGCCGCAAGGCCGCTTGCGATATGGGTCTGGCTCCAGACGATAAGGCAAAAGGGAATCAGATTGTTAAGCGCCCCCATGACAAGGAAGCTCAACCATATGCGCGGGTCGCGCGGGATTTCGATATCGCGCAGCAGAACCACCCACCACAGGATCATCGCCGCAATCGCCACCCGCCCCAAGACAAGGGTAAAGGGTGGCAAATCGACAAGGGCGATCTCGGTAAAGAAAAACGACCCGCCCCAAAGTACCGAAAGCACAATCAACATCAACCAACTCCGCCCATCCATGCGCGGAGCAAGGCCGTTGGATTCCTTTCGTTTTTCGGGTGGGCGCGGCGGTGTTTTGGGGCTTTCCGGAATACGGCGAACCAGTCTGCGGTCGCGATCATATTCCGGGTAAAGGGCAATCCAGGTATCCGTGCTCATATCCATGATCCGTCAAAATGGGGTGGTGACGGAATGGATGTTAAAGCGTGCTGGCGTGGCTGGCTGGCCAGATTCGGACATCAACGCCGGATGGCAAAAAAGCTCAGGCAAAAAGCCGCATGCCGCGCTCTGCCGCCATTTTAAAACTGCCCACGACATGCTCCGCCAGCGCATCCTCGGCCGGGCCGGTGCCGGGGCGTTTGGCCAAGGTCATGCGGTATTCGCCAAGATCGGGCAGTCCGTGGCGGGCATCAAGGTGGATCAGGCGGTCCGAAATCACGCTGATCGGGACCGGGCAGATGGCAAGGTCGGCCTCGGTTGCGGCAATCTGGGCCTGACAAAATTCGCTGGTATAGGCAACGCGGTAATTGATCCCCGCTTCGTCAAGCGCACGCAGTGCCATCGCTCGCCAATAACATCCCGGTTCGGCCAGTGCGACCGGAAGTGGCCGTTTTTCAACCGCCATTCCGTTGCGTGCACCAAGCCAGACAAGCGGTTCGCTATGGATTGGCGGTTGCGGATCAAGTTCGGGGTTATAGCTGAAAACGGCGATATCGGTGGTGCCGTCGGCAATGCGCTGGCGCAGGCTTGCGGTTGGGCCCAGAAACACATCGACCTCGACATGCGGGTGGCTGATGGCAAAACGACGCATGATTTCGGGAATGGCGATGATGCCATTGTCATTGGGCACGCCAAGCTGCACTTTTCCGGCTAAATCCGGGGTGCGGAAGCGCGACATGGCTTCATCATTGAGCTGCAAGAGACGTCGTGCAAAACCCAGTAAAACCTCGCCATCCGTGGTCAGTCGCACCCGGCGGGTTTCGCGTTCAAACAGGCTGCATCCGACAATTTCCTCAAGCTTCTTGACCTGAAGACTGATGGCAGAGGCACTGCGATTGACCCGTTCGGCCGCGCGCGAAAAATTGCCGGTTTCACAAATCGCGACAAAGGTACGTGCCAGATCAAGGTCAAGATTTGGCAGATTTCCGGGCATGGAGGACATGTATGATTGCCAATTTGTGAGTTTTTCCAATGGAAGATGTTAAATCTTCTCGTTTGTCTCATCAATAAGAAATCCTCATCGTCATGCTACCAGTGATTGGAAAAACTTGAAAAGGATGATGGTCATGGCAGCGCAAATTTCATGCGAACCGGCGATAGCGGCCAAAACCGATGTGACCCGCACGTCCGATGGCCTGTGGGCCAAAGTGGTGGGTTGTTGGACCAACTGGCGTGCGCGTCGCGCGGCGTATCGGCGGAACCTGCGCGAGGTTGAGGCTATGCTGGCGATGGAAGACTGGATGCTGCAGGACATCTATGGGGTAGGGCATGGCGATATCATCGCGGCGAAACGCAGCCTTCTGGCCAATCGGCACAATCCCGCTTGGCGGCTTTCACGGTTTTTGCAGGATCGCATCGTGTCAAACCAGAAGGAAAAGCAAAGGTGGAAAGGGCGATGAAACTGGATCATGGCGATCTGTCTTGCACCGCTATTCCCGTGATGCGAGTATTGCCCAAAGTGCCGTGATCACGGCGAATAAATGCCGTTACATACGGTAAAACATGGCAGGATTTGGAATGAAGATCGCAATTCTTGACGACTATCTCGACAGCATTTTTCATCTGCCGTGCTATGAAAAACTGGCCGGGCATGACGTAACCATCCTCACACAGAAATATGATGATCCGGCCGATATGGCGGGCGCAATTGGCGATGCGGAGGCGGTCGTCCTTTTTCGCGAACGCACCAAAATCACCGATGAATTGCTGGCACATTTGCCGGGTGTAAAACTGATCAGCCAGCGCAGCGCCTATCCGCATATTGATGTCGGTGCCTGCACGAAACGTGGCGTGTTGCTCTGCTCAAAACAGGGGGCGGGCAAGGCACCGTCCTATGCGGCGGCGGAAATGACATGGGCGCTGATCATGGCATCCGCCCGCCAGATCGTGGAACAGAACGCGTCACTCAAAGCCGGACAGTGGCAGATGGGGATCGGCAAGACGCTGCGCGGGCGGACGATCGGCATTCTCGGCTATGGCAAGATTTCGCGCGTGGTGGCGGGCTATGCCAAGGCGTTCGGCATGAATGTGCTGGTCTGGGCGTCTGAGGCATCGCGCAAGGCCGCTACTGATGACGGGCTGGATGTTGCCGCGTCACGCGAAGCATTCTTTGCCGCACCCGATATCATCACGGTGCATATGCGCCTGACCCCGGAAACACGCGGCACGATTACCGGCGATGATCTGGCGCGGATGCGGCCCGGAAGCCTGTTTGTCAATACATCGCGGGCAGGCCTGGTGGTACAGGGTGCGCTTCTGGCGGCCCTTGATGCCGGGCGGCCGGGAAAGGCTGCGGTCGATGTGCTCGATACCGAGCCCCTGACCGACCCGGATGATCGTTTTGCCAACCATCCCAGTGTACTGGCGACCCCGCATGTTGGCTTCGTGACCGAGGACGAGCTGGACATGCAGTTTGGCGATATTTTCGATCAGGTGGTCGCCTATGCCAATGGCGATCCGATCCATATGATCAACCCCGAAGTCTGGCAGGGAAGCAAAGCCAAACCGGCATAGGTCTGGCATCAGCACACCCAAAATGGCAAACTGCCGCCGGTATGGTCATCGGTGGCCGCTTTTCATTTATGCCTTCGCGGCTTCTGCTGCTGCTTTGGCCGCTCTGGTTTTTGCGCCGGGCAGGCGGGCAAAGATCGTAATGTTGCCAAGGAAGATCATGACAAGTCCGGTGGCACCAATCGGGGTCCAGATATAGCCTTCTAGGAAGGTGGAAACGGTCAGAGCGACAACCGGGAACAGCACGGTGACATAGGCCGCCCGCCCCGCACCGACACGGTGAACCAGCGCGAGATAGGCAATGAAGGCAACCACCGAGCCCGGAATGGCGAGATACAGAAGACCGCCAATATAGACCGGATCGGTCGGCAGGACCGGCGTCTGCCCGCGCAGCATGGCAAAGATAAACAGCATTACGGCACCATAGGCCATGCCACGCGCAACTGCATCACGGTTCGGAATGCCCATGGCGTTCAGTTTGACCGAAACCATGTTGCCCATACTAAACACCGCCGTCCCGCCAAGGGCAAACAAAAGGCCGGTGATGGCATGCGGATTGTGCGACAGGGCATAAATCTGGTTGGCAAACAGACATGCAATGCCGCCAAGGCCGAATGCCGCCCCGAAGACAAAGCGCAGACCCGGCCGCTGGCCATAAAAGGCCCAGTTGCCAAGCGCGTTGAAAATGGTCGAAGTGGTAAAGATCACCGCAACAATACCCGATGCGATGTAGCCGGTCGCCGAATACATCAGGATAAAGTTGATGCCAAACAGCCCGCAGCCCAGAAGCACGATCCACGGATGGGCGCGCCACGGAACCGGCCGCCATTTGCGCGACAGGATCAGAAAACCGCACAGCACGACGGCCGCCAGCAAAAAACGATAGAAGATCGACATTTCAATCGGGATCGGCCCGATCTGAAGTTTGATCGCATACCAGGTAAATCCCCAGCAGGCTGTAACGATCAGAAAAAGCAGGGCGGTCATGATATGCGGGAAACTCCGGTGGCGAGAGGGAGAGAACGATATGTGGGGCATATCCGAAGCCTGTTTATAGACTGTTTGAGTGATGTACGGCTTTCACGAACTTGCGGTGTTTTTCACAATCTTGCGCAATTCAATACAGCCATTCGCACGACGGGCTTTGCAATATGGTGCCGCAATGCGATGATCAGGCCTCAGAAACAGGACGTGCCGATGTTTGTGCCCAATGGTCGATACCAGAATTTTGAAGTCTATAATCAGCTGATCGGTGATGCCGAACTGCTGAATGCGGGCGATTTTGGCGACAGCATTTCGGCGGCACACTGGCGGCGCAATGCGGATGTCATGACCCGCTATACCGATCCCGACCATCACACCATCAGCCTGTATGTCAATGGTGGCACCGGCATTAAGCGGCAAATTGGACCCGATCCGCTAACCGGTGGCGGACCGGGACGCTGTTGCCTGATGCCTGCCCATCTGACATCGGATTGGGTGGTGAATGGTGAGGTCGAGCTGTTCCACCTCTATATCCCGCATTCTGCATGGGAACGTGCGGTGGTCGAAGCATTTGATATCGAACCCAACGCTGTCGAAGTCCCTGAAAAGACCTTTTTCCTCGATCCCCTGATCGAGCAGACAATTCGTCATGCGATGTTGCCGCTGGACTGGAATGCGCCAGCCGATCGTATGGCAATGTCCAGTGCCGGTCAGATGCTGATGGGGCATATGCTGCGCAGCTATTCCTCGAAACGGGATCTGGAATTCCGGGTACGCGGTGGCTTGTCGCCGCAAATCAGGCGCCGTGTGTTTGACTTTATCGAGGCCAATCTGGATCAGCCGCTTTCGCTGGAGCAGATTTCGGCCGAGGCAGGGCTTTCACCCTATCATTTTGCGCGCATGTTCCGTCAGTCGGTGGGCGAGGCGCCGCATAAATATGTTCTGCGCCGCCGGATCGAGGCCGCAAAACAGATGTTGCGTGATCCGGCATTGTCGGTTGCCGATATCGCGCATGCCACCGGATTTTCAAGCCAGGCCCATCTGACCACGCGGTTCAGTAGCTTTACCGGCCTGACCCCGGCAAAATTCCGAAGCGTCGCCCGATAACTGCGAGGGCGTCCATGCCCTGTGCCTGCAGACAAGAAATGGCGTCGCAGAAGAATTGGATTGGGTGTTATGCGCCGCTGGCAAAGGGCACGGCATTTGGCCTTCCAAGCAGGTACCCTTGCACATAATCCACGCCATGATCCGTCAGGAAATCAAGTTCGCCCTGGCGTTCAATTCCTTCTGCAACGACGTCAATGTCGAGCTGCTTGGCCAAGGCAATCAGCTTGCTGACGATGGCCTGTTTGTATTTATCCTGATCAACATGGTCGATCAGATCCCGGTCGATTTTAATGATGTCGGGTTGCAGTTGCGGCAGCATGTTCAGGGTCGAATAGCCCGATCCGACATCGTCCAGCGCAACCCGAAATCCTGAATCGCGATAGGATTTCAAAATCGCGCCAAGATGCTCGATACTCCGAACTTTTTCGGTTTCGATAACTTCAAAGACAACCTTGTTGCGATCCAGTCCGCATTCCGCAACCACATCAATTGTTGTGCGCAGACAGGAGTCCGGATCGTAGATCGAACTTGGTGTGAAGTTGATAAACAGATTGCCCGAAATCCCCGCTTTGTGCGCGTTACGGACATTTGCCGCACGGGCCGCCCGATCAAGCTGGAACAGCAAATCGGCTGATTGAGCCGCGCCAAACAATTTATCCGGGGTGATGACATTACCGGTTTTATCGGTCCCGCGGATCAGGCATTCATGCGCATAGGGCTCTGTGATGTTTTCAACGGCAAAAATTGGCTGGAAAACGGATTTCAGGCGATTTTCCCGCAGCATATCACCAAGCCATTCGGCACCGATCTGTGCGCGAATGGCACCAAGCGAGGTGACGCGCGCAATGTCGTCAAGTTGCGGTTCCCCCTTGCCGGGCATAATCAACGCCTTGGTGTCGGCGATTTCCTCGGGCAGCAGGTTTTCGGAAATTGCATCAATCAGCGGGCGCAGGCCCGGACGAACATAATCAAGATAAAGCGTTGCAACGGATGTGCTTTTTTCTGCCGGGTGCCCAAACTTCTTGATATTGGCAAGAATTTTACCGGTTGTATGTGCAACGGGTGGCCAAAGGTAAAGGCGGCCTTCGCTTGGCGCAATTTCCGGTATTTGATCGCACTTCTCGCAGAAGGTCAAAATCGTCTCCGCTTTTAGATTTGCCTGCTCTCACGAAGGCTCATCATCTTGTAAGATAATGGCTTCTTTCATTAAACCATATGGGATTGGGGTTTGGCAAAAAAAGCCTAAATTCTGGATAACGTGTTTCGCTGCGAACTGGCGATATCGTTAAGTGTATTTTGTTCATCGGAAATGGTGAACAGGTCAACCGGTTGCTGGCGGCCACGAATGGCGAAGGAACCCAAGGCTTTAAAGGCAATTTTTCCGTTGGTAACCGCACCGGCCAGTTCGCGAGTTGCGGCACTGACCAGAATTTCGGTGCCGGTTTCCTTGTTCATGGCTTCAAGGCGCGATGCCAGATTGGCCGTGTCGCCCTGAATGGTGAAATCGATCCGGTCCCCCGATCCGACAGGCCCGGCGACCACCGGCCCGGAATGGATACCGATGCGTGTCTGGATGTTCATGGTGCTCGCGAATTTATGATGGCGGGTGATGTTTTGCATGGTGATAGCCGCCCGTACTGCGTTGGCAGCATGATCAGGGTCTTCGTGCAGGACATTGAACACGGCATGCAGCGCATCGCCGACATAGTTCAGAACCACACCGCGGTGATTGCGGATCGGTGCATTGACCAGATCGAAATATTCGTTCAGCAGGGCAATGACATCAGCCGGTTCCATATCCTCCGACAGGTGCGTAAAGCCGCTGATGTCGGTAAACATTACCGTGGCAAAGCGAAGCTCCCCGGCCGCGCGGGGATCGCCGCTTTGTTCACGTTTCATGGCCAGTTCGACAACATCCTGACTGACATAGCGTTCAAACGCTCGGCGCATTCGGTCTTTTTCCTCCAGCCCCGCAGCCATTCGATTAAATTCGAATGCCAGTCGGCTGACTTCATCGTCGCTGGTGACGGCGATACGGGTTGTGGTTTGTCCTATGCCGATTTCACGCACGGCGTCGGTCAATTGTCCGATCGGGCGGGTGAGGGTCCGGCTGATGAAGAACAGACACAAAACGGCGGCGGTTTCCGTTGCGATCACATCAAGGATCACGGCTTGCTCAACGCTTAGTCCCTGTGCTGCACGGATATCGCGAAACAGCGTAATATCAAGCAGAATGGCTACCGATGAAATTAGGGTCAGGGCCAGGATCACAATGGCCAAGCGTAATCCGATGCGCCCGCGTCCGGGATGATATTCAATTCCCCAAAGATCATGCGTTTGTTTGCGGATGATCTCAGCACAGTCGGCCGAGGCGAAAAACGCATAGATCGCAAAATGTGCGGCATAAGCAAAGCTGAACCATGACGCGGCATAGATTTTGGTTGCCAGATCAACCTCTGGCAGGTCGGCCTGATTGACGTTGAAGGTGCCAAGGCCGAATGCGGCGAGGCAATAGGCAAGCCCGACCATGAAGGCCCAGATTGCGGAAATAACATGAAGTTTGCGCAGGCGCCGTAGGCCGGTACTGCGTTTGATGGGCTGTTTGAGTGCCAGTGCATTGATCATCCGCAAAATCGGTTGGAAAATCACAATTGCCCCGGCGGTATTGAGGGCAAGCAGAATAACGGCATTAATGATGGCCGCCCGCCAGATGACCGAAAAGTTGCCCGAGATGAGAACATAAGCGCCGGAAAAACACACATCAATGAAAGCCATGCCCGCCATCGACAGAATGTAGCGGACAAGCATGGTGTGACCGGGCGCAATGGTGCTGTCCGATACTGGCTGCCCGACAATGGGCGTCGAGGTGTGCGCGTGCCCGGTATCCGTTGTCACGGTATGATCCTGTTGTTTTGTACGTTTTACGCGTCGTGTTGACGCAGGGTTCAGTCACGGTTCTGTGTAATGCGGATTATTTCGTGTCTGTCGAAGATGACCGGTAAATGTGATGGGGCTTTGTACAGAATATGGCGGCTCCGGATTACCGGCTTCACGTTTGGAGCGGGGCGGTAATCATTCCCAATTTTATTACAAGTTTCGTCCTGAACAATTGAGAATTCTATTTAAGTTGTTGATTTTTATTGATTTTAACAAGTTGAGAAATCAGTTGACAAGATTGATTTCGCCTATCTAAAATTTCAAACAAACTAAAATATCAATTAATGGCAAAAACGCCAATCCAACGGGAGGACTTCCATAATGAACTTTACTGTGAAAACACTTGGAATCTGCGCCGTGCTTGCCGGGGCTCTTGCCGCAGGCATGCCTGCGACGGCTGCAACGACGCTTCGCATCGGGACTGTTCTCGCACCGAATGATCCGATGGGGCAGGGGCTTGAGAAGTTCAAGCTTGATGTGGAAAAAGCCACCAATGGCGAAGTGGTAATCGAGGTTTTCCACAACTCGCAGCTTGGCGACACCACCGAGATGATCGATCAGGCCCGTGCTGGTGCCGCGATTGGAACGGTCACCGATGTTGCCCGTCTTTCAAGTTTCGTTCCGTCGCTGGCGATCATGTCGGCACCGTTCCTGTTTGATAATTACGAGCAGGCCGACAAATTTGCCCTTTCGGATGAATATATCGCCTGGGGTGACGAGCTTCGCGAGAAGTCCGGCCTCGTGATGATTGCATCCAACTGGTATCAGGGCGCGCGCCATGCCCTGACGCAGCACCCGGTTTCAAGCCCTGCTGATCTTGCCGGTGTCCGGATGCGGACAATCGGTGCGCCAGTCTGGATCGAAACCATCCGCGCGATGGGTGCCGAGCCAACCCCGATTGCCTGGGGCGAAGTTTACACTGCCTTGCAGCTAGGCACGATTGATGGTGCCGAAGCCCAGCCAACTGCAATCTGGAATGCCAAACTGTATGAAGTGATCAAGAATGTGACCAAGACCGGCCATATTCAGCTTGTTACCGCATTGGTCGTCGGTGCCGATGCATGGGATGACATTTCCCCCGAAAACCAGAAAATCGTCCGTGATCTTGCGGTCGAGGATGGCCGCTATGCATCACAGCTGACCATCGAGCTTGGCGAAAAGGCCCTTGCAGATGTTGCCGCAAGCGGGGTTGAGGTCAGCGACGTCGATCTTGCACCGTTCAAGGAAGCTGTAAAACCGGTTTACAAGTTGCTCGAACTCGAAGCAGAGGCCGAGATCGTCAATAAAGTGCTGGGCCGCTAACTGCCCGGTTACCGGTAACGTGCCTTTCGAATGTGCGTTGTTCCGGATGCGGGGCAACGCACTTCAAACTTCAAGATGGAATGGAATACATGCTCAAGCAAATTGAGTTTGCCTGTGCCGGGATTCTGCTTGTCGCGGTCGTCGTTCTTGTCGGCGTTGCGTCAATAGCCAGAGCCATGGGATCCCCGATTATCTGGTCGATTGAAATGGCGCAGCTGATTTTTGTCTGGCTTTGCATGCTGGCTGCTGACATTGGCATGCAGGAAAACCGGCATTTCGGTCTTCAGATCCTGCAAGACAACATATCTCCCAAGGCACGCGATCTGGTCGAGTTGTTCAATATCGTCGTGATCATCAGCTTCCTTGCGTTTCTGCTGTATTACGCGTGGGGCAACATGATTTTGATGCATCCCCGTCTTGTCGGCGCAACGCAAATCCATGCCTCTTACATCCATGCTTCGATGGTTGTCGGTCTGCTCCTTTTGATGCGGACCATGGTGTTTAAGCTTGTCGAACGAATTCGAAGCAAGGGGCTGTTCTGATGCTGATACTGATCGCAGTACTGTTTACGGTTTTTCTAGTCATCGGAATGCCTGTCGCCTTTGCCCTGGCGCTTGCTTCGGTGCCGGTCTTCATTCTGACTGGCGCCATGCCGCCAACCGTGGTGATCCAGAAAATGGTAACGGCCACACAAAGCTTTCCGCTTTTGGCTGTGCCGTTCTTTATCCTTGCCGGAAACCTGATGAATGTGACGGGGATTACGTTCCGTCTGGTCAAATTTGCCCGTCTGCTGACCGGCTGGATGGCCGGGGGGCTGGCACAGGTATCCATTGTTTTAAGCTTCATGATGGGCGGTATTTCAGGATCGGCTGTTGCCGATGCCTCGATGGAGGCGCGCCTTCTGGGCCCCAGCATGATCAAGCAGGGATATTCCAAGGCGTCGACCGCTGCTGTTCTGGCCTTCGGGTCGGTTATCACCGCGACCATTCCGCCAAGCATCGGTTTAATCCTATTCGGGTTTGTGAACGAGGTTTCGATCGGTCGTTTGTTTTTGGCCGGTATTTTGCCGGGTATTTTCCTGACGATTGTTCTGATGATCACGTCTTGGTTTGTGGCGCATAAAAATGGCTACAAGCCCGATCTACCAACGGTGCCGAGTGCAAAAGAACTTTGGTCGAGCTTTTCGGAAAGCATCTGGGCATTGGCTTTTCCGGTTATTCTGATTGTCGGTTTCCGGTTCGGCCTGTTTACTGCGACCGAGGCTGGCGCTTTTCTTGTTTTTTATGCGCTTTGTGTCGGATTTTTTGTGTATCGGGAACTTGACTGGAAAAAGCTTCACGAGGCGGTGACCGGCTCTGTTTCCGACCTTGGAATGGTGATGTTGCTGATCATTATGGCTGCCGTTCTGGGCTACGCCATGACCATCGAACGTGCACCCCAGCAGATCACCGAATTTGTCACCACGCTTACCGAAAACCCGGTTCTGATCCTGACCCTTGTTGTTGCGGTTCTTGTCATCAGCGGCATGTTCCTCGAAGGGGCGGCCAATATTCTTCTGGTCACGCCGATTGTCATGCCGGTTCTGGTCAATGCCGGATATGACCCGGTTCATATGGGGATTTTGATCGTGACACTGATCAACTTTGGTGGTTTGACGCCCCCGGTCGGGGTCATCATGTTTACGGTTTGCGGTATTCTTGATGTCAAAACCGGTGCTTATACCCGTGCTTCGATCCCGTTCTTCATCGCTATGGCTGTATTTTTCATTCTGATGGCGGCAGTGCCAAGCTTGACGTTGTTATTGCCCAACGCCTTGATGTAATTAGGGATCCGAAGGGTGCAGGGATATGCGGAATTGCCGGGGAGTTGAATGAAGATGAACACATTTATGGGCGGTTTTATGCCTGTTCAGGATGGCGGGATGAAGGCCAATGCGCATGTTCCGGCCTCGGCACTTGTTTATGAGGAAATCAGAAGCCGGATTATTTCGCTGGCACTTCCTCCAGAAACAACACTGGTCCGGGCGGAACTGGCCGAAAGCTTCAAAGTCAGCCAGTCACCGGTGCGTGAAGCCATCATGCGTCTGGAACAGGACGGGTTGGTTGCGTCTTATCCCCAGTCGCGCACCATTGTAACCAAGATAGATGTCGCCCGCATTCGCGAGGAACATTTTCTGCGAGTTGCTGCGGAATGCGAAGTGGTTCGGCAATTGGCGGAAATGGGCGAAACCGGCGCGGTTGTCAAAGCCAAGGGCATTATCAAAATGCAGGAAGCCCTTGCGGGCGATATCGAACAGATCGACCTGTTTAAGCAGCTTGACGAGACGTTTCATGCCGCCCTGTTTACCGGTGTGAACCAGTCCAACCTGCATGTGCAGGTAACGGCGCGAAGCGGCCACCTGGCACGCGTTCGCATGCTTGATCTGCCGCGTGCAGGCAAAATGCTTTCGGTGCTTGAGGGGCACAAGGCGGTTATTGCAGCGATCCAGTCTGGTGACGGAAATCTGGCCAGCTCGGAAATGCGAAAGCATCTTTCGGGAACCATGGAACGTTTGCCGCAGATTGTCGAAGAAAACTGGGAACTGTTTTCATAGGGTTTTGGACTTCCTCCCGGGCGACCGGTGCAATCCGGCGAGGCGTTCGTGGTAAACGCCTCGCCGGATTTTTGTTTGTCCGGATTTCGGGTGCCGAGGGGCTTTGCGGAACTGCTGCAATCGCATATCGTGTGGCTCCTGAACAGGAACAGAAATGCAAACAAGTTTTCGCCAGTACCGGTCTGAAGCTGCCAGTCACAGCCATGATGATTCTCACCAGATCATCATTGCCGATCTTGGCATGCTTGAACTTGAGATAGAGGGGCGCGGTGGTTGTGTTTCGGGCCGCAGGCTGGCTTTTGTTCCGGCCGGGGATACTCATGCCTATCGGGCGGTGGGTATGAACCGGTTTCTTGTGCTTGATGTCGATACCGATGTCGCGTCACAGACCGGCCTTGAAAGGCTTTGGCATCAGGCAGGGGCGTCGCCCTATCTTGAAGTCGGCGCGGCATATGCAGGGCACTTGACCTCGCTTTTGCTGGGGCTTGAACAAAGGCGTGCGATATCACGGATACAGCGCATTTCCCCGGATGGGCAGGGAAACCTGCAATCGGAAAATCTGTCATTGCTGCATATCGCCGGGATTGCGACCTGCGAAAGTGCCTTTGCCGATAACGCCTTTGTTTGCAAAACCTTGCGCGAGGTACTTGGCCATTCGGCAACCGCACAGGGCCGCGATGCTGATGCCGATCAGGGCATTCCGATGCAGTTGCAACGGCTGCTTGGCTGGATTGAGCTGCGCCTTTCCGAGCCAATCGGCATCCCTGAAATGGCGATGATCGCTGCGCAATCTGAAAGTGCGCTATTTGCAGCTTTCCATAGGTATCTGGGCACAACGCCGATGCGATGGCTGGGCGAACAACGATTACAGCGTGCCTATGCGATGCTGAATGATCCGAAAAATACAGTGCCGCTTGGAGATATCGCGCGCGAGGTCGGCTTCACCGATCAAAGTGCGTTTTCCCGCGCCTTTTCCCGGCGGTTCGGGCATGCACCGATTGTGCTTCGCCGCCGAACTTAAAGACCTCCGGGTTTATCTCACTCGAATGAAATCCGGAGTTTCGGCAAAGACGTTTTCATCCTGACCTGCTTTAATCGCCGCTGCGTTTAGTTGAACTCCGGGATGGCGTCCATGACTTTGCTTGATCATCGAACGAAGGCCTCCATGATTGGAGGCATTGCGATTGTGCTTTGGTCATTGCTGGCTTTGTTCACAACAGAAGTCGGCACCATCCCGCCTTTTCAGCTGGTCAGTCTTTGTTTTTCCGTTGCGGCAATTTTCAGTTTCATCTGGATTGCGCGCAGTGGTTTTTCGGCTTTTGGGGCATTAAGGCAGCCGGTTGGTGCTTGGGTGCTGGGTGTCGGCGGGTTGTTTGGCTATCACTTTTTCTATTTCGTTGCCTTGGCCAATGCGCCAGCGGTTGATGCCAGTCTGATTGCCTATCTCTGGCCGCTTTTCATTGTGCTGTTTTCGGCCCTTTTGCCGGGCGAAAGATTACATTGGTATCACATTGCCGGTGCGGCTCTTGGGCTTTGCGGTGCGACAGTTTTGGTAACCAAAGGGCAGGGCTTTGATTTTGATCCGGCCTATGGCGTTGGCTATGGGGCGGCGATGATTTGTTCAATCCTGTGGTCGGGCTATTCGGTGCTTAACCGGCGTTATCGCAATGTTCCGGTCGAAGCCGTTTGCGGGTTTTGCGCCGGGGCGGCAGTGCTGGGCTTCATAACGCATGGCGTGACTGAAATCTGGGTCATGCCTGATACCGGGCAGTGGCTTGCGATTGTCGGACTTGGGCTTGGCCCGGTGGGGGCTGCGTTTTTTGTCTGGGATTACGGGACCAAGCACGGCGACATACAGGCACTTGGCGTTGCCTCCTATGGTGCGCCCTTACTCAGCACGATTCTATTGATCGCCTTTGGCAAGGCCGATGCAAGTCCGGCGGTAATTGTCGGCTGCCTTTTGATCGTCGGCGGCGCGCTTTTGGCATCGATCAGAATGTTGCGACGTAAAGTCGCCGTGTCATCCTGAATTTGACATTTCTCACTGAATGTTCTGTTTCCAAATTGGGGCTGCGTTGTGCAATATAAGTGACTTCAACTCATTTATATCGTGCTTTTAGTTTGGGGATGTCCTGATGGCTCAGGTACAAAAAGATATTGCAGCCGAAATGAAAAAAGCCATGTCGGCAGGTCAATTCGACAAAGCTGCATCCATCGGCGCGAAGCTCGTATGTACCCATCCCAAACGGACCGAAATCCATATTATGACGGCGGTTGCGGAAATGCGGGGATCGGATTTTGCCCGTGGAGGTCAAAGGTTACGTCGTCTGTTTCGCAACTTGGAACCCGGCGACCGTTATTTCGGACCGGTTGCCCAGAATTTGTTGCAATTCTCAGAGCGCGCTGGTGACTTTAAACCGACAATCGACATTATTGAGCAGAAGCATCTGAATGCGCCCAAGGAGCCGGCCTATAGGGAAATTCTGGCTGATCTTCTTTTCCGTCAGGAAATAATACGGTTCGGTTCAGGGCGCAGCGTTTCTGCCAATATTGATCGTGCAATCGGGCTTCTGGAAGGGATTGCACCCGGGTATCCAAGATTGCTCGAAGTTCACAGGCTGCTGCTTCGTGTTTACATGCATTGCGAGATGATTCAAAAGGCGCTTGATCTGCTTGACAAGCTGATTGCAGATGCACCGGGTGACAAAGGGTTGCGGATATTTCAGGCATCTGTTCTTGCCCTGTCGGGGATGGTGGATCGTGCAATAACCGCATGTATCAGGCTTATCGATGATTATGACGATGTTGGTGCGCAACCCTATCTGCATATTGCCTTTTTGCGTCCGGAAGCCATGCCGGTCGGGGCGGCCGATACATTGTCAAAGATCGCATTTTCGGATGACGCCCCCGCGCGTGAGATTTATCAAGCATGCTTTGCGTTGGCACGTATGGCTGAGGCCGAAAACAATATGGAAACCGCTTTTGACTGGTATCGTCGCGGACATGAGGCAAACCGCCAGGTATCTCCGATTGATATGCCCATGGAGCTGGCTGAAATGGAGCGTATCGGTGAATTGGTGAAGGCCGAAGCCAAGCGGGAGGATGGAAAGGGTGCCATATCCGCAGACATAATGGCGAAAACCGGTCCCAAGCCGATCTTTATCGTTGGTCTGCCACGTTCGGGAACGACGCTTAGCGAGCGTATATTGGGGGCGCATCCCGATGTTTTCGCAGCAGGAGAGATTGCCGATTTTTCAAAGATCGTTGTTGATATCACGGGAACGGGTAAAATCTCGGAGCAGATGGAACGCCTTGATGGCAAAATGATTGGTGAGATTCGCAAACGTTATCTTGCGGCGCTGAGTGCCTATGATCCGAATGTGAAGTTTGTGACCAATAAGACACCAGCCAATTTCCTGCGGGTCGGGCTGATCCGGCGTGTATTCCCTGATGCGCCAATATTACACACCCATCGCCATCCGCTGGCGACCTGCCTGTCGCTTTATACCACGCCCTTTGCCATCCCAATGCGCTACGCCGATGATCTTGGTGATCTGGCGGATTATTATCGGGCTTACGAAAAACTGATGTCCGTGCTGTTTGAAACCGACCGAAACGGGACATTGTTTGATCTGCCTTATGAGGACCTTGTCTCGGAGCCTGAGCAGATGGCACGAGACTATCTGGCGCATTGCGGACTGGATTGGCGACCGGAATGTCTTGAATTCTATCGCGAGGAAAAGGCGGCCCGTACTGCCAGCATGATTCAGGTGCGCCGTCCAATCAATCGGGATGCTGTCGGGAAATGGCAGCGATTTGCTCCCTATATCGGGCCGCTTGTGGATTTGGCAGTGGATGATAAATCAGTTGAGAAAAAATCAGAGGGAAAACGGTTGTGGCGTGACCGGCAAAGCTGTTCAGGTTAGAACTGGATCAGGAAAGAAAATAAAAAGATCCGGAGCGCCCATAAATGACACAGCACATTCCCAAGGCCGAGTTGCATCTGCATATGGAAGGGGCGCTGACGCCTGCGTTGGTTCGGAAATTCGCCGCCCGCAACGGTATTAATCTTCCGGACGGGATTTATGATGAACAGGATCGGTATATCTGGTCGAATTTTCCTGAATTTTTGGGTAGTTTTGACAAGGCGAGTGCGGCCATCCGCACGGGAAAGGATTATGCCGATCTGACCCACTGGTACCTGACAGAACAGGCCAAATCCGGCGCACTTTATGTCGAGATTTTCTGTTCGCCGTCGCATGCGCTAGAATGTGGAATTTCCTTTGATGATCATCTGAATGGTGTTGCTGAGGGGATTGACCGTGCCGGGAAGGAAACCGGAATTATCGGAAGGATCATCATGACCTGCGTTCGCCATATCGGCCCGGAAAAGGCGATTGGCGTGGCGGCTGATACGGTTGCGTGTGGTCATCCTTATATCGTCGGGTTTGGCATGGGCGGGAACGAAAGCATGTTTTCGCAGGAAGCGTTTTACCCGGCCTACAAAATTGCCGCCGATGCAGGGCTTGGATGTACAACGCATGCCGGTGAAATTGAAGGTCCGCAAAGTGTCTGGGATGCAATCGACAAACTGCCGGTGACCCGAATAGGGCATGGTGTGCGATCCATCGAAGACCCGAAACTGGTTGAAGAACTGGTGAAACGCGGCATTGTTCTGGAAGTGTGCCCCGGATCGAATATTGCCCTGTCTGTATATCCGGATTACACATCCCACCCTTTGCGCAGGCTTTATGATTCCGGGGTCAAGGTTACGTTGGGATCAGATGATCCGCCGTTCTTCCACACAACATTGGCCGAGGAATATCAGCGCGCCAAAGATGTGTTTGGTTTTAGCGAGAATGAGCTTCGTGGTATAACGCGTACCGCCCTTGAGGCGGCCTTTGTGGATGCGGACACGAAAGCCATACTGATCGCAAAGCTTGATGCGAACTAATACAAAACGCCCCAGAAATCCGGGGCGTTTTTTTGTTCTGTTACCAGGCAACTTTACCCAGAAGCTTTTCCCCAAGCGGGGTCAGTTTCGCACGATCATAGCGCGTCTGTTCCCAATTGCGCGGGTCACCCGGGAAGGCGTGACCGCGTGCTGGCAGTCGTTCCGACCAGCTTTGGGTCCGCCAATCAACAAGTTCCTGTTCTTCGGGTGTTGCCGGAGCCATAGAAATATATTGCGCAATGCGTGTCTGGTTGGACCGGTTGGCGCGAATGCCATGGGCAAGCAGGCTGTTGAAAATCAAAAGATCACCGGCCTGCATCGGGATGCGTTTGGGTTCATAGGGAATATTGGCGATGTCCGGGCGGAATGGATCGCGATGCTTTGGCGCGGTGGCAAGCCAGTCGGCAAAATTGGCAAACAGGTCGGGCACGCATTGGAAACCGCCCATATCATCATTGGTATCGACCAGCGATAAAACGCCCTGCACATTGATCGGCAACGGGTTCTGACTGGTATCAGCGTCCCAATGGATGAAACCGTCAAAGGCTCGCGCACCAACATTGGGGGTATTAAGATTGGCGCGATCAATCGATACCCAAAGATCGGTCCGATCCCAGATATCGACAAAGGCATCATAAACCCGTGGTGTCTGGCGGTTATCCCACATTGATTGATGGTGATAGGCTTCGACCATGCCGGAATTGTTCAGTTCGGTCATGGCATGATCGCGCATTTGCGGCCGTGACCAGCTTGCCGGATCATTCGGGTTCATTTCCTGAAATTCCCAAAGGAAATCGACGGTGGCTTTGACCTGTTCCTGCGGGACTGCATTTTTCACGACAACATAGCCATAGGTCTGCCAGTGTTTGAAATCCGCATCAGATAGCACGCGCAGCGGCAGCGTTTTTTCAAGGTCACGCAATTGCGTGCCGGTGACTTCCTTGACCGAGGCATTGCCTGGTCTGTTTGCATTCGGGCCCATTGGGGCCATTGTCGCCATGGTTGCGTTTGCCAGCATGCTCATGATTGTTTCCTCCCGCATGGTTCATGATGTTGGAACCATTCTAGGGTCCTGCAATGACTGCGCCCACTGACAGGGCGGACATAATATGATACTATTCGGCCAAATTAATCGATTGTGATAGCCGTATAAGCGGGTATTTGAATGAAGCTTCTATTCGAGCATGTGCAAATTGCACCGGACCGATCATGGCGCGGCCTGCACCGGAACCTGCGTGCAATCCCGTTCGAGTGGCATTTCCATCCGGAGTATGAACTGACCCTTACGCTTGGAAGCGAAGGGCAACGCTATGTCGGGGATCATATTGGTTCTTACGGTGACGATGATCTGGTGTTGCTGGGCCCGAACCTGCCCCATACATGGCATTCGCACAATGCGGCCCCCCCGGCAGCCGGAAAAATCGATATGGGAGCCTATGATCTTGATTTACAGGCAAAGCCGGGCGAACGGCCACATCAGGCCTTTGTATTCTGGTTTACGGCCGAGTGGATCGATAATGTTTGTGCAACCATGCCGGAATTTGCTCGACTGCGACCCGTCCTGATAGATGCGCGGCGGGGGGTGAAATTTGATGCCCTGACTGCACGAAAGGTTGCGGCGTTTACCCCCCGGTTTGACGAAGGTGATCCGGCTGATAGGTTATTGTTACTGATAGAGGTATTGCGGATTTTGCTGGATGCGCGGGAACGGATCCCGCTGGCGTCCGAGCGGTTTGACGCAACGGTGCCGGATTATCATGAGGCAACGCGGCTTGGCCGGGTGCTGGATATTCTGCATTTGCGCTATGTCGAACAAATCGGAAGCCGCCAAATCGCGGATCATACCGGTATGAGCGAACGGACCCTGCGCCGGTTTTTCAAACGCCATACAGGATCAAGCGTTCAGGATTATCTGATGGGGTTGCGGCTGGGGCGGGCGGTATCACTGCTGCTGTCTTCGGACCTTCCGATCTATCGGGTGGCGGAGGAGGCCGGATTTCAGAATCTATCGCATTTTAACCGGCAATTTTCCCGTCACCGCGGCATGCCGCCGAGCCGTTTCCGGCGGGACCGGTTTGAAAAGGGGATACTGCAAGTGGTCTAAGGATGAACATTGCCTGTCAGAAACGGGGCAGGGCCCAGTTGTGGTGATGATTTACCAGATGCTGGTCGAAGGCCTGCCAGAAAAGAGCGCGCAAATGATCGCTTTCCTGAAGGATCTCATGGCGGGCTTCGGGGATTTCGACCATGGTGACGGATGGGTGATCGCCAAATAATTCCTGTGTGGCGCGGTTGCTGACCACCTGATCGTTGCCTGACAGCACCATGGTAATTGGGGGCAGGGTGGCGGTCGCAAAGTCATTGTCGGGTAACACGCGCCGTGACAATTCCGCCTGCGCCCGGAAGCAGGCATCAAGCCAGCCTGCCGATACCCCGCCAACCACCAGATCGGGATTGTCCTGCAAACAGGTGACATTGCGTTCATAGCGCGCACGATCTGATGTCAGGAGATTGTCATCGGCAAAGGGTTGCAATGGCGAAAGCAGCTTTTGTCCCGGCAGGAACTGTTTGTTGAATCCATAGCGACAAAGTCCGGCTGACAGAAACTGTGCGGCAAGCGCAATCCAGTCAGGCCCGCCAAGTCCAAAGAACGGGGCAATCATGACAGCACTGCCAAACAGGTTCGGTTTTTCAAGCAGCATATGCATGCCGACCAATCCACCGGTAGAATGGGTCAGAAGCAGATCACAGCGGATATCGTGATGATCGGCCAGATTCCGGAGCACATCATGGGTATCTTCGACATAATGTCCGACATCACCGACATAGCCCATGTGGCTTTCGGATACTTCGCGGGTTGATCCGCCCTGACCGCGAAAATCAAAGGTGACGCATCCAAGCCCATGTTCGGCAAGTTCGCGTGCGGTTTCGTTATATCGTTCGATAAATTCACCACGTCCCTGAAGGATCAGGACATGACCAAGGGCATTTTCAGGAGAATGCAGGGCATAACGCAATGTCAGGCCGCTTTGTCCGGTGAAACGATCAATGGCAAATGTCATATCTTCGCGAACTTCTATCCGGTCGTAGGAGTATCAGGACTGTTCATCAATTTGCGGTCTTTCCGGGGACTTCCAGTGACACTTCAATGAAATGGGTCATTTTGTCGAGCATGCTTACGAAGTCAGGGTTGAAGGTGCCGCGCCTTAGGCTGCCCGGTGATGCGGATTTTGCCAGATTGAGTTCACCGTAAACAGCATCGCTGCTGGTCTGGCATTTGCTGTTGGGGCTTTGTTCGTCGTAATGATCGCAACGACGGATGATGCCATCCATACCGTAATGGGGATTGTCGGGGCGCATGGTGATCGCGGTATGGGCATGGTTCAGGGTACGCCAGTCCGGATCGGCAGATTTGACAATGTCGACACCGTCGCACAACGGATGCTCTTCGATCAGGTGTTCTTCGCCCTGATACCAGATCAGGCGTTTGTTGTCGTTTGTGACCTTGCTGCAGAAGAAATCAGCGGCCAGCATGGGGTCAACAGTTCGGTCATCTGAACTGACCACCATGAAGACGGGAATATCGAACGCATCCATGGTACCGTCGCGATACGGTTCTGTCAGCAGATGGAACTCGGCCGCGGCATTCATTGCCATCGAACCATATTTGGCGGCGTCGCTATTTTCGCCCTGTCCAACCCAGCTCTGGACATAACGGGCATAGGGTGTCAGCCAAGCCTGATCGCTTTTGGCCGAAAAGCCGGGGGATAGCAAAACCATTGCTGCCATTCGTGGATCGCGGCGACGGGCGTCAAATTCCCGTCCGATCAGCGCTGCCCCCATCGAGTAGCCGATAGTGATGATATGATCGGTATCATCGGAGAAGCTATCCATGCCGTAGCGAACCGTTTCGATCCACTCTTCGTAAGTTACGTCCAAAAGATCGCCAGGTACCGTGCCATGCCCGGGAAGAAGGACGCCGTGGAAGGTTGCGCAGGGGAATTTGGATATTAGCGTATCTCGGATATCGGTCATTAGAAACGGGCTGTCTGTCAAGCCGTGCACCATCAGGAAACCAACGTCCATGCCGTGTGCTTTATCGTTTCCGGCAGCGTTGCAGGCAGCCTTATCGGGGCCTGTGGCAAAGGGGGCTCGCATTGCGACCACCTGATCAAGGTTGTATTGGCCAAATGGTGCAGCTTCCTGATCAAAGCGTTTGGATTTCAGGGCCGAACGAAGCTGTTCGCCGGTTTTTTTGACATAATCGTCAAACGGTTCGTTCGCCGCAGGCGCGCCGATGGCAAGACCGGATGGATCATGTTGCGGATCTTCAAAAAAGCATCCCGAAAGTGCGAGGGTCGCCGGAAGGGTAATCGCGACAAGTGTCGAACGCACAAGGCCGTTTACGGACATGGGATGCTTCCTTCCATCTTTTCTGTTTGCAGGCTTGTCCGATAAACTCTAACTCAGGCTGGATTATGACGCGACTAACAAAAAAAGCGGCCCGAAACGGACCGCTTTAAAGCAGGCTGGCAAATCAGGCACTTATTCCATGATTTCCCAGCTATGTGTGATTTCGGCAGCCTTCGACAGCATGATCGAGGCTGAACAATATTTTTCGGCTGACAGTTCAACCGCACGGGCCAGTTTGGCTTCGTTGAGGTTTTCACCCTTTGCCTTGAAATGCAGATGGATTTTCGTGAACACCTTGGGATCAGTTTCAGCGCGCTCGGCTTTGACATCTGCCTGAACATCAATGACCTTCTCGCGGCCTTTCTGGAGGATATGCACGACATCAATCGATGAACATCCTGCCAGCCCCAGAAGCAACATTTCCATCGGGCTCGGGCCAAAGCCGGTGTCCCTGTTGCCATCCATGACCACTCCGTGGCCAGATCCGCTGGTACCGGTGAAGGTCAGATTTTCAAGCCACTTTACGCGTGCTTCCATGATCGGGTTCCTTGTCTCGAGAATTGCATGCTTCATCGTCTAGCCTGCCTGACCGGTTCGCGCAAGCCGTGATCACATAAGGCAGTTACAGGTTGAAAAACATCTCGTGCAGGGGTGTAAAACTGTTATAGGAGTTTTTACCTTAACAAGAGATAATGTATGTCATTCCAGACCGTTATCGCCAAGGAGGGTAAATCATGACGCAGGATGCCGGACGCAGCAAAAGCCGTTTCATGATGGCCATGGAACATGTTTTGCGTGAAGTGAACCATGAAGTCATCAGCCCTGCGATCCCTGATATGAGCGTCGATACGGCCTTGCCGCTGATTATCAACGTCGCCAAGCTTCGCGCCGATTATCTCAAATATGCTTTCAAGCTCAGTGCGGATCGCAAGGATAATCACCCGACGGCCGAAGAACTGGCGAAGCTTAAGCATCTGCGCGAAAGCTATCAGGAAATGCTGGCAGCAGCCCGGGAACTCGAACATTGCATTGATCGGGGATACATTGATTTGCCGGTTGGAGATAAAAAATCCTGACTGATTGGCGCTGGCCGCATGAGCAGTCTTGTCATATACTTACGTATGTAATAAGAGCCTTGTAAAAGGTCTTCTAATGGGTCTGAATTTACAAAAGATCCAATGGTTTTGGGGCATTATAGATAACACGGGAAAGGGAGTGCGTCGCGAAGCGGCGCGTACGTGTAGTGTCAATTGCCCCGGACGTCGTCGCCACAGCAGCACTGGCGCGTGACGGCATTATATTTATCGGTTCGTCCGATCTTAAAATCGTTCATGCGAACCCGGTTGCGGTTAATCTTTTTAACGCATCGAAATCCGCGTTGCGTGACGGCACCGAAATCAAACAGTTCCTTGCATTTCTGGCGAAAAATGCTGAATTCGCCTCGGGTGATGGTGTTGGAGCCGTACGCGAGACGCTTGGCCTGATTTCCGAGAAAGCAGCCAAGGCGGATTTACCTGCGTTCCAGACGGGCGGCAAAAAAGTCACCTGGCGCAAGGCCGAAGGTCCCGAAGGTCTGACGGCTCTGGTCTTTCGCGAAGCGGGCAAGGCCGAGGAACTCGCCAGGGCTTTGTCCGATCACAAGATTTTCATCCAGCATCTGATCGACGTTCTGCCGATCCCGGTTTACCTTAAAAATCTGGATGGTGTGATTAACCGCTGCAATGAAGCGTTTGCGGAGTTGATTGGCCACGAACCCAAAAAGGTGATCGGTAGCAAACTTGCCGATGTCGCTTCCAAGCCCTTGGTCGCGCAGATTACCGATTACGAAGCACCGCTACTGATATCCGAAGGGCATGTGCGGCACGAAATCGATTTCGAAATGGATGGTGTTGAAAAATCTGCATTGTTCGCTGTTGCAAGTCTGAAAGGTCCAAGTGGTTCCATTGCCGGGACCATCGGTTCGCTGATTGATGTGACATCGCTGAAACGCGCGCAGGCCGAAGTGGCTGCCGCGGCGCAACGTTTGACGGGATTGCTTGAAAAAGCCCCTATTGGTGTTGGCATATCCAGCCGGGACGGTGGTGAGTTCCGGTTCTTCAACAAAATGTTCGGCAACCTTCTGGCATTGAACAGTGACGATACGATGCCAACCGATACTGTTCTTCTTTCGGAACGTTACCGTGAGAAAAGCCTGCGGGACATGGATATGCTCGGTGAATTGCAGGATGTTGAACTTCGTATTCGTCGCCCGGCGGATTCCGACGCAAGATGGCTTAAAACATCCATGGAGCCACTCACGTTCGAAGGACAGGAATCTGTTCTTTGGTGGCTAAGCGACATCACCAAGCAGAAACTCGCTGCGCGTGAGTTACAGAACAAGGCGAATAACGATGAACTGACCGGTCTGGCCAACCGGGCGCGCTATATGCAGAAGCTTTCGCAGTGCGAGACGGTTCTGCGCGGCACAAATACCGCGGCGTCGATCTTCCTGCTTGATCTGGATGGCTTTAAGGCGGTCAACGATACTTTGGGGCATGCCGCGGGTGACTGGGTTCTTGTCGAGACAGCGAAGCGTCTTAAACGGGTTGCACGTCGCGCGGAGGAAGTGGCTCGCCTAGGCGGGGACGAGTTCACCCTATTCTTCATTAACAAGGGTGGTGAAAGGGAAATGGCCACTCTGGCTGATGAGATCATCGCCGAGATTTCCAAACCCTATGTGTGGGAGGGAAATGCCTGTGATATCGGTGCATCTATCGGTTTTACCGTTTTTGATGCCGGTTATTGCGACATGAACGAACAATTGCGCCGTGCGGACAAGGCCATGTACGAGGCCAAGGCCGCAGGCAAGGGACAGGCATGTTTTTATCGGCCGGAACTTGAACCTGATCTGCATCGAGATGAGACTGCCTGACGCGGATGTCGGTAATAAGATTTTGTTTGGGGCGGGGGGGACTTGTTCATTCCGCCTCTTTCCTTTGTTGCCCGGTCGTGGTTGCCGGATCGATGCCCAGCGTATCCATCAGCGGACCAAGATATCGGGCGTACGGGTGCAAGGCACCGATGCTGCTGCGATAGATCGGTTGCCGAACCTGCAAGGTGCTGTGTGTCCGGATTTGGCGTCTGTTTTCATAGAATGTCAGACAGGCATCATCCCATGGAATCCCGTGAAAGTGATAAGGTGGCGGGCTTGTCCCTCAAGGTCATTGACGATGTCTTCGTAATCGACCTCTATAAAGCGATGAGCGGGTAGAATGTTTCGCCACTGGTCCATGAATTTCAGGTAGCTGTTGTAAAATGCGCCGAGTTCCATTTGGTGGTAGCTGAAATTCTGGGCACTTCCGAAACGTCGAGTGTAACAGGAAAAACAGGTATCCATCGCAGCGCGGCGGCAATGGATAATCCGGGGGTCCGGACGCATCAGCGCAATCAGACCCACCCGAGTGAAATTTGCAGGCATCTTGTCGATAATGCGTTTGACGGGCGTGCTTTTCATGGTGCCAGAACCAGCTTTGACCCTTGCCCGCACTTCTTTGCGATAGATGGTGCCGAGTGTCTGAATAAACGCGCCGCTGAATTTAAGAACCTCGTCACGAAGCTGGCCGTGTTTAACCTGATGTTCGATCAGGGCATCCTGATGATAACCAAGTGTGTCAAGTTCACCTGCTCCGTACATTTCCGGGTGAGATGCCAGAATTTGTTCGACCAGTGTCGTTCCGGATCGCGGCATACCGACGACGAAAACATGTTGTGGCAGATCACCCTTTTCATCCGGGGTTTGCAGATCGGAAAATGAAAGGCCGCCTTGGTAATGCCAAGGACGTTTTCGATGGTTTGCGGGGAATATTGAATGTTCCGACGCTTGATGCGGTTGCCGTCATTCAATGCTTTCATTGCGGCATCAATTTCGCCGTGTTCCATATGATTTTTGGCCAGACCAAACAGCAATAGTTCCTTTTGCCCGTCGGGAATGCTCTCAAAGGACCGTGATCTGGTTTTGTTGATCATTACCTGCCGGGACGGGTGGTCTGCCGAAGCTCTGTCGATCAGGGTCAGGCAATGCCATGCGCGGATATGGCCGGAATGCCGTGCAAGGACATCTTTGAATATCGCGCGTTTCAGAAATGGTCCCGCCTGTCGTGCCGTTATTGCCGGTCAGGAAAATGCCCATTTGCAGCAACAGTTTCGGATCAAGCGGTTTGCGTTTTAGCGCTTGGGTCAGAACGGTTTTTGCCGGTGCGGTATAGCCAGAATTGCTCAGAATGGCGGATAGATCGGTAAAGTAAACCGTTTGTGGATCAAAACTGCTGCACGCCTTTTCAAGATCACGAATCGCATCAAGGGCATTACCATCCTGATGATGCATCAGGGCACTGATATGAAGGGCCTCGGGCAGGTCGGGCTTCTCTTTCAGCAAGCGGTAACACAGCTTGCGTGCCTTTCGGCGATGTCCATTGGTCCACTGATTTTGGATTTCGGAGATGGTCTTGGTCGTCGTTGTCGTTGGGTGATGCTCTGCTATCCGATTTGACATCAGTTTTTCCGGGCTTGTGGGCAGGTGCTGTGTATAAACACGCTTGCTGACGGAAAAACTGGCGGTCGGGATAAAACAAAAGCGACAAACAAAAACGCCCGGCACATGGCCGGGCGTTTCGTGTTCGATGGTCCTTTCTGGTGAAAGGATCAGCCGCTGTAGTACATGTCGAATTCGACCGGGTGCGGCGACTGTTCGAAGCGGATAACTTCTTCCATTTTCAGAGCGATGTATGCGTCGATCAGGTCGTCGCTCATCACATCGCCTTTTTTCAGGAAGTCGCGGTCTGCGTCGAGGCTGTCAAGTGCTTCATGGAGCGAACGGCAAACGGTCGGGACTTCTTTGAGCTCTTCCGGCGGAAGGTCATAGAGGTTTTTGTCCATTGCATCGCCCGGGTGGATCTTGTTCTCGATGCCGTCAAGGCCAGCCATCAGCATTGCGGTGAATGCGAGATACGGGTTGGCAAGCGGATCAGGGAAGCGGATCTCGACGCGCTTGCCCTTCGGTGAAGCGGTATACGGGATACGGCAGGAAGCCGAACGGTTGCGAGCCGAGTAAGCCAGAAGAACCGGTGCTTCGAAGCCCGGGACCAGACGCTTGTAGGAGTTGGTCGTCGGGTTGGTGAAAGCATTCAGTGCTTTGGCGTGCTTGATGATGCCGCCGATATAGTACAGGGCGGTGTCAGACAGGTCAGCATAACCGTTACCTGCGAACAGCGGCTTGCCTTCGTGCCAGATCGACTGGTGGGTATGCATGCCCGAACCGTTGTCACCGAAGACCGGCTTCGGCATGAAGGTTGCGGTTTTGCCATACTGGTGTGCAACCATGTGGATGCAGTATTTGTAAATCTGAACGGCGTCGGCATGCTCGATCAGGGTGCCGAATGCGATACCCAGTTCGTGCTGCGACGGTGCAACTTCGTGGTGGTGCTTTTCGCAACGCACGCCCATTTCGTTGATATAGTTGACCATTTCGGCACGGATGTCGTTGGCCGAGTCAACAGGCTGTACCGGGAAGTAGCCGCCCTTCGGACCCGGACGGTGGCCGCGGTTGCCGCCTTCGAATTCGGTACCGGTGTTGTAGGGACCTTCTTCGGAGTCCAGCTGATAGCCCATGCCTTCGCCAGCGGTGGTCCAGCGAACGTCGTCAAACATGAAAAATTCCGGCTCTGCGCCGAAATATGCGGTGTCGCCGATACCAGCGGATTTCATGTATGCGAGTGCGCGTTTCGCGGTCGAACGCGGGCAACGCTCGTAACCCTGGCCGGTGGCCGGTTCGATAACGTCGCAAACGATGATCAGGGTCGGCTGTGCGGTGAACGGGTCAACAACAGCAGTCGAGGGATCCGGCATCAGGATCATGTCGGATTCGTTGATTTCTTTCCAGCCAGCGATCGACGAACCATCGAACATGATGCCGTCAACAAAAACGTCTTCGTCGATCGTGCAGATGTCCTGCGCGGTGTGCTGCCATTTACCTTTGGTATCGGTAAAGCGCAGATCGACAAACTGGATGCCTTTTTCTTTGATAAGCTTAAGTACAGAAGCAGCGTCAGACATGATGCAACCCTTTAAAACTCAAAATTAGTGACCGTACGATGTTCAATGTCAGGTAACAGACCGATTAGATCGCGTCGTTGCCCCGTTCACCGGTACGAATGCGGATCGTGTCCTCAAGCGAGGAAACGAAGATTTTACCGTCACCGATACGACCGGTATGAGCGGCTTGCTGGATTGCCTCAATCGCACGCTCGACAAGCGTGTCCTCAACGACGATTTCCAACTTTACCTTCGGCAGAAAGTCCACGACATATTCGGCGCCGCGATACAGCTCCGTATGGCCTTTCTGTCGGCCGAAGCCTTTAGCTTCGGTAACGGTAATCCCTTTGAGGCCAATCTCCTGAAGGGCCTCTTTGACCTCGTCAAGCTTGAATGGCTTGATGATGGCTTCAATCTTTTTCATTAAGCGCCCTCTGCTTTTTGCGAGAGTTGCGTAGAACTCGGAAAGCTCAATTGCTTTGCCGCGTCAATTGCACGGGCCGTGCCAGTTTTGGCCCGCACGATCATTCTAAGGAGTCTCTGCGCGAAAACCCAGCAAAACCCATGAAACTTTTAAGATTTTCTTGAATGCATGTGGTCGACTTTTAGGCATAATGTTTAAAATTTATGCAGATGGTCTGCGCTTGCCGCATTCAATGTAGCTACGATCTATCCGTGCTTGCCTGATCAGCCTGCATCATGCGACAGAAAATACCGAAAACACGGACTATGACGGTTAAGGATGGATCATATAATCTGTCTGCCATCAGGCACATTAAGTAAAAGACCGGTTGCCACCGACCGGTATTAATATATAGAGAAGGACGCCTCATGACCGAATTTGTCGGCAATCCTCTTTTCGCTTCGGGCGGTATCACTATTTTTGAAGTGATGAATGAACTGGCCCAGAAACACAATGCCATCAATCTGGGGCAGGGAGCACCCGATACGGATGGTCCGGCCGACATTCGTGAAGCCGCCGCAAGGGCAATGATGGAACTGTCGAACCAGTATCCGCCACTGGCCGGCGTGCCAGAGCTGCTTCAGGCGGTTGCTGATCATAACAAGCGATTTTACGACATCGAAGTCGATCCCAGGAAAGAGGTTCTTGTTGCCGTTGGGGCGACTGAGGCCCTGGCGGATGTTATCCTTGGTCTTGTGGCGCCAGGTGATGAGGTCATCCTGATCGAACCGCTTTATGACAGTTACCTTCCGATGGTGAAGCTGGCGGGGGGGATTCCCAAACTGGTGCGGGTCACTCCGCCAAGTTGGGACTTGCCGCGCGAAGAACTGGCAGCGGCGTTTTCAGATAAAACCAAGCTGATCCTGATTAACTCGCCGCAGAACCCATGTTCAAAGGTCTATGGCGATGATGAGCTGCAATTCATTGCGAATCTATGCATCAAACACGATGTCATCGCGCTGTGTGACGAAGTTTATGAACATCTGGTCTTTGATGGGCGAAGACACCGTCCGCTGATGACCTTCCCCGGTATGCGTGATCGCACGGTGCGGATCGGGTCGGCAGGTAAGACATTTTCGCTTACGGGGTGGAAGATTGGTTACATCACCGCCTGCGCAGGGTTGATGGAGCCGATCAAAAAAGCCCACCAGTTCCTTGTTTTCACTGTGCCGCCGGGGCTGCAGCATGGTGTGGCCTATGGCCTGAACAAGGGCGATGATTATTTCGAAGGCTTTACGGCCGAAATGCAGGCAAAGCGCGATTTTCTGATGAAGGGGCTGAAGGAGGTCGGTTTTGGTGTTCTGGACTCTCAGGGCACTTATTTCATCACCTGTGATTTCCGTACGCTTGGCTATGATTGCGACGATGTCGAGTTTTGCCAGATCATGATCAAGGAGGCCGGTGTTGTCGCAATTCCGGTTTCGGCTTTCTATCAGGGCAAGGATGGCGGCGTTCGCAATTTTGTACGTTTTTGCTTCTGCAAGGAAGAAGCAAAAATGTCCGAGGCCATCGGACGGATGAAGAAGGCGTTTGCAAAATAATTTAACGCTTTGCAATCAGGAAAAACAGGCCAGCAATTGCTGGCCTGTTTGGTTTGTGTTTTGTGCCCTGCCAAAGATGTTCAGGCGGTTTGCAATATACTTTGACCTTGCACAGGCAGTCCCGCTGCTTGCCAGTCCTGTTTGCCTTCGTGGTAATCACAAACATTGCTGTAACCAAGACGGGTCAGCGTTTCTGCTGCAAGGCCGGAATTGCGGCATGGCCCGCTGGCACAATAAACCACGATCGGTGATGTTTTATCAGGCAGTACCTGTGTGGCGATCTCCGCGATCAGATCGTGTGGAATATTGATCGCGCCCGGCAAATGCGCATCAAGATAATATTTCGCCGGAAGCGCCTCGATCAGAGTTGGAGCATCCGGACCAGCAAGGGCGGCTTTAAGTTCATCGCGGGTGATTTTAACAACCATCTGTCATCTCCAGTATGGGACGGGGTGTTTGATGGCTTGATTATTGATGTGCTATTTTGCGAAGTAAATTTGTGATAAAGCGCATATGATGTGTGAAAAAGCGAAAGATGATTGTGATGCTGGAGTGGGATGATTTGCGGCTGGTGCTGGCTGTGGCAAGGGCACGTAGTGTGACGCAGGCCGCGCGCCAAACCAGACTGCACCATTCAACCCTGTTTCGCCGTCTTGCGGATATCGAAATGCGGTTGGGCAATAAACTGTTCGAGCGCAATCAGGGTGACTATCAGCCGACTAATGCCGGGCAGGTGGCGATTGAAACCGCCGAAAAGCTGGAAGGTGAACTGTCGGTCTTGTCGCGCAAGCTGGCAGGAACGGATATCCGCCCCAGCGGTACGGTTAGGCTGACGACCACCGATACTCTGCTTCATGCCATTCTGGCCCCGGATATTGCTGCGTTTGGCGCGGCCTTTCCCGAAATCACGGTGCAGGTCGTTACCGATAACCGTTTTTACGATTTGAACCGGCACGACGCCGATATTGCCATCCGCCCGGCGAACGCACCGGACGGTAGCCTCGTCGGGCGGAGAATCGGTGTAATCGCATCGGTGATCTGCGGATCGGATATTTTTGACGATCACGAAAACGCACCCTGGATCACTTGTGATGAAAGTCTGGCGCATATCGCTGCCGCCCGATGGCGCGATAAAAACTTCGCGGATAGCCGGGTGGCATTACGCAGCAATTCGCTTTTGAATGTCGCACGTCTTGTTGATAGCGGCGCGGGCGTAGCCGTTTTGCCGTATTTTCTGGCGCGTGCTTTCGCCAATATCCAGGTGCTGGGTAAACCGATCAACGGACTGGATAATGATCTATGGGTTTTGATCCATCATGACTTGCTGGCCTTGCCGCGTATTCGCGCATTCAATGAATTCATGTTTGCACGATTGAAGGCCAAATCAGCACTGTTTGCCGGTGTTGCATGAACAAGCTGCTCGTTATCTTCGGCGCAAATAGCATTCCTGCGGTTGAATTCTGCCTTCAGGCGGGGAACCGCATAATCGACAAAGGTGCGCACACGCGGCGTGGATAGGCGTCCCTCGGGTATGACAAGATGAACCGGGATGGGTGGTTCTTCATCATCGGGCAGTAATATCCGCAATTCGCCCCGTTCGACATGTTCAGCAATCTGATAGGAATATGCCCGCGTAACCCCTTTTCCTTCCACGGCAGAGGGTAGGGTGCCCGCGATGCCGTTGGCGATCAGGCGGGGTGTGAAACGCACGACCCGTGGCGCACGGTCGGCAGTTCTTGAGGGGAAGGACCACCCGGTTTCGCCTAACTGGGAATTGGCAATGAATCGATGGCCGGCCAAATCCGTGATCTCGCGGATCGGTGGGCTGTTATCCAGATAAGACGGCGAAGCACACAGCAGGCGTCTGACCTCACCGACGCGGATGGCTATCATACTGGAGTCAGTCAGGTGGGCGATGCGCAATCCCACATCAATGCCTTCGTCAACAAGACTGACAATCCGATCAAGCAGCAAAAGCTTTGCCCGAACCGTTGGATGCAGGTCAAGATAATCATCAAGTATCCGGCGCAGGATGCCAGCCCCACTGGTGATAGGGGCAGTTACGGTCAACAGGCCGCGTGGTGCCTTTGTCTCGCTTTCTGCCAGAAGGTCGGCTTCTTCGATATCAGTGAGGATGCGACGGCATGCAGCGGCATAGCGTTCACCCGCCTCGCTAAGACGAAGGGCACGCGTAGAACGGTGCAGCAATTGCACACCGATGTGACTTTCCAGAAATGTCAAAGCCCGCGTGACCGCAGCCGGGGATCTGCCAAGCTTTCGTGCCGCCGCGGCAAGACTGCCTTCATCAAGGGCGGTGATGAAAACCTTCATTGCATCAATGCGATCCATTGTTCGTTCCTAAAATCGAAAGACTGAATTGCATTTTTCGCTAATTCCATCGAATAGCGCAATTAATTAAACCATTGGTAACGCTGTTGCCCAATGGGCGAATTCAAATTGCCTGAACGAAAAGTATGGCTGTGATGCCTGCATTGTTCAGTTTTGTAAGGAATGAAGTCATGAGTAACGAACAGAAAGTTGCCATCATAACCGGTGCTTCCCAAGGCATTGGTGCCGGTGTTGTCAAAACTTATCGCGAACTGGGATATGCGGTCGTTGCCAACTCTCGCAACATCGCGACTAGTGCGGATAACGATGTCGTAACTGTCGCCGGTGATATCAGTGACCCCGTGATTGCGGCAAAGATTGTTGAAACTGCCGAAGATCGTTTTGGGCGGATTGATACCCTGATCAATAATGCGGGCATTTTTATCAGCAAGCCGTTTCATGAATATTCTGCCGAAGATTTCGAGAATGTTCTGCGGGTGAATGTTGCTGGGTTTTTCCACATTACGCAGCGCGTTATTCCCCTGATGCTCCGTCAGGGACGCGGTCATATCGTCCAGATTACAACTGGTTTGGTCCATCAGGCTTTGGCGGGGGTGCCATCCGGTTTGGCGACCCTTACAAAGGGCGGGTTGGACTCGGTAACCCGCGGGCTTGCGATTGAGTACGCCAAGCAGGGTGTTCGTGTGAACGCCATTGCGCCGGGTATCATCAAAACACCGATGCATGCACCCGAACATTTCGAATTCTTCGCAGGCCTTCATCCGATGGGACGAATGGGCGAGGTTGAAAACATTGCTGATGCTGTTCGTTATCTCGAACTGGCCGACTTCGTTACCGGTGAAACCCTGAATGTCGATGGTGGTCAGCACGCCGGTCGCTGGTAATTCCGATGTTGATCCTAATTGTTGAGCCGGGCCAATGCCCAAGGAGAACAAGATGCCTTATGTGAATATCAAGATCACCCGTGAGGGAACCACCACGGGAGAAACCAGCACCACGGTCAAAGAAAAGCAGGCCCTGATAAAGGGGGTTAGCGACCTTTTGTTCGAGGTTCTGGGCAAACCGCATAACAGCACCTTCGTTGTCATCGACGAGGTCGAGACAGATAACTGGGGCGTTGGCGGCATTCCGGTTACCGAGCATCGAAAACAGGCTGCGGTAAAGACCGGCTGAAACCGGTTTCAAGCCAAATACAAGGACAAAGGGCGCAGCCAAATAGCTGCGCCCTTTTCTTTGTCTTCTTTTCGGTAGGTATCAGGAACTGACCATTTCCCAGCTTCCGGTACGTGCAGAACGGTTCAGGGCATCGAGAATTTGCATATTGGCGATGGCGTCCTCAATCGGGTAATCGACCGGGCTTTCGCCATTAAAGATCGCCGTCGCATTTTCGCCCTGCAGGGTATAATGGTTGCAAACCGGGAATTTGATTTCGCGTGCTTCGTCAAAGCCGGGCTGCTTCTGCGTGCCGACCCGAATCAGTGCCGGATTTTCCGGAATCGGATTGAACGGCATGATGATTTCAATGCGTCCTTCGGTGCCTAGTATATGAACGCGCTGCACCGCAGCCGACTGTGTGCCGCAAACAAAACTTGCCTGAACGCCGCTTCCGAAATCGAGCATGCCCGAAACAAGCCGGTCGGTGCCGAATTTCGGATCCTTGTCCATCAGGGAAACCACACGGACCGGTTCCTTGCCGGTGATGTAGCGCGGGCCGACGATGCAGTAACAGCCGATATCAAGCAAACCGCCGCCGCCGATATCCTTCTTGTTGCGCACATTATTCGGATCGGCATTGAAATAGGTAAAAATGCTTTGCACTGTGGTGATCGTGCCGATCTGACCGCTTTCGACAAGCCGACGTGCTTCCTGCCATTGCGGATGATGACGAACCATAAAGGCCTCAAGCACGTGTTTGCCGCTTTTGTCGCGGGCTGCGATCAGGCGTTTGGCATCTTCGGTATCCAGTCCGATCGGCTTCTCGCACAATACGTGTTTTCCGGCTTCCAGTGCCTTGATCGTCCATTCAACATGCAAATGGTTGGGCAGTGGATTATAAATCGCCTCGATTGATGGATCGGCCAGCAGTTCCTCATAGGAGCCATAGGCGCGCGGAATGCGCAGGTTTTGGGCGGTTTCGCGCGTTTTTTCAAGATCACGCCCGGCAATGGCAAGGATTTCAAGCTTGTCGCTCTCCTGCATGGCCGGAATGACTTTTTCCGTGCCGATCTTTGCCGTACTGATGACGCCCCACTTCATTCCGATACTCCGTATTGTTTTCTCTTTGTGGCGCACATGACGGTTCAGGCCGGTGCGCCGTGTTAATTTCGCCCGGAATGGCGGGCGTGTTCAAGATATTGAATTGATTTAATTAGGCCACTTGCCCGATCATGCAAGATGTTCAAACGGATGGGATGCCTGTTCGGTCGGATTGGATGGAATGATATACCCGATGTAAAACCCGCAGTCCCCCGAATTGCGCGACTTTGCGAAGTTCCGGGGAAAACAGGGCAAAAAAGTAAAAATATGCGCTTGACGTCCGGGGCTCCCGGCGATAAAAACCGCGCCACACGACGGCGGGTGTAGCTCAGGTGGTTAGAGCACCAGATTGTGGCTCTGGGGGCCGTGGGTTCAAGTCCCATCACTCGCCCCATGTGAAAAGGTCAGGCAGAAATGCCTGGCCTTTTGTCTTTCTGGCCGCTTTCCAATTCCAAAATCGGGACTGATCTGCTAGTTAGCCTGTGCGCTCGCGCCCATTCGTTTGTTCCGGTTCCGAGGAGGTCGCCCCCATGTCCGCAAATTCAGTAAATCGCATTACCCTTCGCCGCCCCGATGACTGGCATTTGCATCTGCGCGATGGCGCGATGCTTGAAGGGGTTATTGGCGAAACCAGCGAACATTTTGCGCGTGCGATCATCATGCCGAACCTTGTGCCGCCGGTGGTCAAGACCGCGGATGCGATTGCCTATCGTGACCGGATTAACGCGGTCATCCCGCAGGGGCACGATTTTACGCCGCTGATGACGCTTTATCTGACCGAGGGTAGCAATCCCGACGATGTCGAAGAAGGGTATCGAAATGGCGTGATCACGGCGTTGAAGCTGTATCCGGCCGGGGCAACCACCAACTCGGCAAGTGGTGTGCGCGATTTCGACAAGGCGATGCCGGTGCTGGAACGCATGGCAAGCCTTGGTATTCCTCTTTGCGTGCACGGCGAAGTTACAGACCCTGAAATAGATATTTTCGACCGCGAGGCGGTGTTTATCGACCGCGTTCTTGATCCGTTGCGCACGCGTTTGCCGGAACTGCGCGTGATTATGGAACACATCACGACGGAAGACGGCGTTGAATATGTCAAAGCCAATGACAAGAACCTTGGTGCGACGATCACCACCCATCATCTGATCATCAACCGCAATGCCATTCTGGTCGGCGGTATTCATCCGCATTTCTATTGCCTGCCGGTGGCCAAGCGCGAAAAACATCGTCAGGCACTGCGCAAGGCGGCTACCAGCGGCGATGTCCGCTTTTTCCTGGGCACGGACTCTGCGCCACATACCGATGACCGCAAGGAAAGCGCATGTGGTTGCGCCGGTATCTTTACCGCCAATAATACTGTCCAGCTTCTGGCGCATGTGTTCGAGGAAGAAGGGGCACTTGACAAGCTTGAGGGCTTTGCCTCGGTTAACGGTCCGCAATTCTATGGACTGCCGTTGAATGGCGACAAGATCACGCTGGAAAAGCGCAGTGAGGCGGCCACATTTCCGTCCAAGATTGATACCGGTGATGGTCCGGTAACAGTGTTTGATCCGGGTTTCCCGATTTATTGGCACTATGCGTAAGGAATAGGCCTTGTTGTCGTATCTGCATGGCTTCGCGCGATACGACCCTATGGCAAATAGCCAACGGGAGGACGCGTGTGAGCATTCCTGATCTTGCTGAAATTTACCGCGGATACATTGATTGTCTGAACCGTCAGGATTGGGACAATCTTGGCACATTTGTTAACGATGATGTGCAGTACAATGGCGAATATGTTGGGTTGTCCGGGTATCGGGCAATGCTTGAACGTGATTTCCGAGAGATCCCGGATCTTTGGTTCAATATCAAATTTTTGGTGTCTGATGAAAAGCGTGTTGGCAGTCGCCTTGACTTCCACTGTTCTCCCCAGGGAAAATTCCTTGGCGTTAACGTGAACGGGAAAAGAATTTCATTTTCGGAGAATGTTTTTTACGAGTTCCGGGACGGAAAAATTCTTGATGTCTGGTCGGTTATCGATAAGGCCGCTGTCGAGGCCCAGCTTTAATCTAATCCCGTGCCGAGCTATTTGGGCACGAATTCAGCCACTGATATCCAAATGATTGGTGGCGCTGCCCAGTCCGAGAGACATGCGATAACTTTCGGCCGCCGCAATGGCCTGCGTTGCGATCATCGCACTGATATTACGTGAGGCACCCTGCGCAACATTGAAGTCGGCCGATGATGTTCCGGGCATGGAGGCGGCGCGCGATATGGCGGCCTGATTGGCAATCGCCGCAATCCCGTCAAGGCCCTGAAGCGGGTGAATGCTAACCTTGCCTCCGGTGGCATAAAGTCGCCCGTCGGGACCGGCGGTATAGCTGTAACTGATCATCCCGGCATTCGCACCAGCAAGGGTCTGATGGCTCTCTTCCTCTGTCCGGACATTGGCGTCCCGTGCCTGCAATTCACGTACAATCTCTCGTTCCCGGTCGGTCAGAAGGGCCGGATTGCTTGTTGGTGGGCGGGAACTTTCGGGTATCTCCTCGCGGGCTTCGCGTTGTTGGGCGGCATTGCTTCGGGTATCGGAGGGAGATGCGCCGGGCAGAGTGCGCGGATCAAGCTGCTGAATAATGGTAACGATTGATGCCGTGAAGTTAACCGGTGCGGAAGGCTGACTGGCTACCGGATCGGATGCCTGTGCCTGTACGCCAGAGGCAGGGCCATTGATCGGGCGAATTGAAACAGCTACAGGTCTTGACTGTGACACAGCAAAATTGTCACCGGCGGGATCCGAACTCGACGGTTGTTGTTGCCCGGAGCCGGGCAGGGCACGTGCGGCAATGACTTGCCCCAGTTGCCCGCCACTGCCGGGTATAAGCTGAATTGCACCGGCCTGTGTCATACAGTCATTATATATCAACCGTTGGTTAAGTATACAAAATTGGCTGTTCTGCCATCACGGCAGTTTGATGTGACCTTTAAGGGGTGATCGACCATAGAATACAGAACATGGATGGCGCTGGGGAAATGATAACTTGAAACGTTTATGGGGGCTGGCCGTAATTGGGCTTTGGGCAATTTTACCGCCGGAGGCAATTGCCGCACCGGATGGCGATCTGTGGCCTGACTGGCAGACCCATGAGGATTCAAACGAAACAGAGATTGATCATTCTGACTGGCAGACGGTTCTTGATCATCATTTGATTGTGGTTTCGTCGGGTGTCACCAAGTTTGATTACGCCGGAGCCAAATCATCAAGTCGTGCAAAAATTTCAGATTACCTTGCCGCAATGCAATCCATTGAAATCGATGGATACAGCCGCGAACAGCAAATGGCATTCTGGATCAATCTTTACAATGCGCAAACCGTTGCGGTGGTCCTGGATCATTATCCGGTCGACAGTATTCGCGACATAAATATTTCGCCTGGCTGGTTTTCGGTGGGGCCATGGGACAAAAAATTTCTGCTGATCGAAGGACGGTCACTGAGCCTGAATGATATTGAGCATCGCATCCTGCGTCCGATCTGGCAGGACCCCCGCATTCACTATGTGCTTAACTGCGCCTCAATCGGTTGTCCTGCACTGGCGGCGTCGGCCTTTGACGGCAGCCGGATAGAAGAACAGCTTGATAAGGCTGCTTTGGCGTTCATCCGGGATGAACGTGCGGTACGAGTGGCAGAAGATGGATCAGAGGTAGAGTTTTCATCGCTTTTTGACTGGTATCGATCCGATTTTGGCAAAAGCGACGCTGCATTTTCCGATCATCTGGCGCGCTATGCCGGACTGGAATTCGCAACATGGCTGAGTGTCCACGGCGATGATTTACCAATCAGCAGCTATCATTACGACTGGTCATTGAACGACAGCGGTTCATAAGTCGGGTGCGTTCAAGCAGCATCCGGGCGGAGGCCGGTCATTCGCCAGTCATGGGGGGCTGCGCCACTGCTGCGAACCCGAATAGGGCGCAATGGCAGACGGTTTTGCAAAACCTGATCAATCGTGTGACGAACGTCACTGGCAGAAATGCCATCATAGCGCATTAATGTCTGGACGATCGGATCGTCCAGCATTTCGTCGATGGTCAGTTCCTGATCCACATATTTCATTGCTCGCATCCCATTCATATCGTTGCGCTCACAGTAAGGCGATTGAAAATCATTCGCAACAATTAAGTTGTGTCCATTATCTTTTTTCATCTTTTCGCTGCAATAGCGTTGTGCTGCGTCAAAGCCCGCCGGGCGGTTTTGCGCTAAAAAACTGCTTTTCATTTGATGAGACGTTCCGCCGATGGCTGACTACAGCCTGCAGCGTTTATTTTTCAGCTATTTTCTTGATTCTCGTGTTTCCTGGCTCTAACGCTGTCAGTTGGCTTCAATGTCCGATAAAGCCCAAAAACTGTGGCAAGAATAGGCTGGGAAGATGACACGTCCGGGATTTCGTGAATTTGCGCTGCTGTTTTTGCTGGCGCTGATGTGGGGCAGTTCGTTTACCTTCATCAAGATCGGTGTGCATGCCTATTCGCCGCTGGTGGTTGCGGCCGGGCGATTGGCTGTTGCCGCACTGGTGCTATGGGCGTTTGCTTTTATCCGCAAAAGCGATCTTCCCAAGGGACGGCGCGCGTGGTGGTCGACCTTCTTTGTCGCGTTGCTGGGGAATTCTGTTCCTTTTTTCCTGATAAGTTATGGCGAAACGGAAATCGATGCTGGGCTGGCGGCAATTCTGATGTCTGTTGTGCCGCTGACGACGGTGGCGCTGGCGCATTTCGTGACGAATGATGAAAAGCTTTCGACGGGCAAGGCGCTCGGCGTGGTGCTTGGCACTATCGGTGTGATTGTTCTGGTTGGACCGGAAACCCTGACGGGGCTTGGCGGGCAGCTTGTTTTTCAGCTTGCGGTTCTGATCGCAGCCGTGTGCTACGCGATTTCATCACTGGTGGCGCGTAATCTGCGCGATCAGCCGCGCGTCGGATCTGCGGCGGTGATCCTGACTTTTGCCGCAGTGATGCTGGCACCCTTTGCGCTGTTTGTTGATCAGCCCTGGAATATGGGGTGGGATGTCGATGGCGCGCTTTCGATCCTGTATCTGGGGATTTTCCCGACTGGTATTGCCATGTTCTTGATCCTGTATCTGATTGCGCGTGCCGGAGCGAGCTTTGTGGTGTTTAACAATTACCTTGTGCCTGCAGTCGGTGTGATGGTCGGTTTTCTTGTGCTTCGGGAAGTGCCTCAGCCCACCAGCGTCATCGCGCTTGGCGTTATTCTGGCCGGTATCGCCGTTTCGCAGATACGTTTCGGGTGCAAACCGGTCAGGGATAGCAACGTTGCCGAAATGGAATGTGACCCCGTAACCCCGATCATGACCGCACCCGACAGCAAAAAGTAGCGCTCTGGCAGGGCAATTTTGCGCAAAATACGATTATTTCCGTCGTTTGTGCCTAATGCCGGGGCGGGCGGATTTGTCAATATTGTTTGTGCCGGACAAACCTGATACTTTCCGGCTCACTGGTCAGGCATATGTCCATATGTCACGCCGATTGAAGCATTTCTGATCAAGCGTTTAAGAGGTCACGGCTTTTGTCCACCAAAGAGACCAATCCAGATAGCCGCGATATTATCCCGGTATCCATCGAACAAGAAATGCGCCGCAGCTATCTCGATTACGCGATGAGCGTGATCGTCAGCCGTGCGCTGCCCGACGTCCGCGACGGTTTGAAGCCGGTGCATCGCCGCATCCTTTATGCGATGCATGAAAACGGCTTTGAATGGAACAAGCCATTCCGCAAATCCGCCCGTGTGGTCGGGGATGTGATGGGTAAATACCACCCGCATGGCGACAGCGCGATTTACGACGCGATGGTTCGCATGGCGCAGGGATTCTCCATGCGCCTGCCGTTGATTGACGGGCAGGGCAACTTCGGCTCGATGGACGGCGATAAGGCCGCTGCCATGCGTTACACCGAAGCCCGCATGGCAAAATCAGCCCATTATCTGCTCGACGATATCGATAAGGAAACCATCGATTTCCGCGACAACTACGACGAAACCACCAAGGAGCCATCGGTTCTGCCGGCACGTTTTCCCAACATGCTGGTCAATGGGGCGGGCGGTATTGCGGTCGGTATGGCCACCAATATTCCGCCGCACAACCTTGGCGAAGTTATCGATGGCTGCATGGCCTATGTCGATAACCCGGCCATCACCGTCGAAGGTTTGATGGAATTCGTGCATGGTCCGGATTTTCCTACCGGTGCACTGATCCTTGGCCGTTCGGGTATTCATTCGGCCTTTAAAACCGGTCGTGGTTCTGTCGTCATGCGGGCACGTACCCATGTCGAGGAAATCCGCGCCAACCGTGAAGCCATCATTGTTACCGAAGTTCCCTTCCAGGTGAACAAGGCAACCCTGATGGAAAAGATCGCCGAACTGGTCCGTGACAAGAAGATCGAAGGCATTTCCGATCTGCGTGACGAGTCTGACCGTTCAGGCGTTCGCATGGTTATCGAGATCAAGCGCGATGCGGTTGCCGATGTTGTTCTGAACCAGCTGTTCCGCTTTACCGCGCTTCAGACGTCGTTTGGCGTCAATATGCTGGCGCTGAACCGTGGCAAGCCGGAATTGATGAACCTGAAAGAAATCATTCAGGCCTTTGTCGAATTCCGCGAAGAAGTCATCACACGCCGGACCATTCACCTGCTGAAAAAGGCACGTGAACGTGCCCATCTTGTGGTTGGTCTTGGCATTGCGGTTGCCAATATTGATGAAGTCATCCGTTTGATTCGTGCCGCAGCTGACCCGCAGATTGCGCGCGAGCAACTGATGGAACGCAGCTGGCCGGCGGGCGATATTGTTCCGCTGATCGAACTGATCGCTGATCCGAACCAGGTTGGTTCGGACGATGGCAATTACAAGCTTTCTGAAGCACAGGCGCGCGCAATCCTTGAACTGCGTCTGCATCGCCTGACCGGTCTGGAACGTGATAAAATCGCGTCCGAATTGACCGAATTGGGCGAGAAGATCAAAGATTTCCTTGATATCCTTGGTTCACGCGAACGCAAGATGATCATCCTGAAGGATGAGCTGACGGAAATGCGGAACGAGTTCGCCAATGAACGTCGCAGTGAAATCCTTGAAGCCGAGTTCGAACACGACATCGAAGACCTGATTGCCCGTGAAGATATGGTCGTGACCGTATCGCACACCGGCTATATCCAGCGTGTTCCGCTGTCGACCTACCGTGCACAGCGTCGCGGCGGCAAAGGCCGTTCGGGCATGGCAACGCGCGAAGAGGATTTCGTATCCAAACTGTTCGTCGCCAACACCCACACCCCGGTTCTGTTCTTCAGTTCCGAGGGGATGGTCTACAAGATGAAAGTCTGGCGCCTGCCGCTGGGCACGCCGCAATCGCGAGGCAAGGCGCTTGTGAACCTGCTGCCGCTGTCGGAGGGCGAATATATCACAACGGTTCTGCCGCTTCCCGACGAGGAAGAATGGCCGAACCTGCATGTGATGTTTGCTACCTCGACAGGTAACGTCCGTCGTAACAGCCTTGCCGATTTCGTGAATGTGAAATCGAACGGCAAGATCGCCATGAAGCTTGAAGAAGATCGTGGTGACAAGCTGATCGCGGTTCAGACCTGTACCGATGACGACGACATTCTGCTGACGACCCGTCTGGGTAAATGCATTCGTTTCCGTGTCGGGGACGTTCGTGTCTTTACCGGTCGTAACTCGGTCGGTGTGCGTGGTATTCGTCTGGCGGACGAGGACGCGGTCATCGCGATGTCTGTCCTGTTTGGCAATCATGCCTCGATGGAAGAACGTGACGAGTATCTTTCGATCGCAAGCAAACTACGCCGCGAGGAAATCTCGGCCGATGATGCTTTGCCGTTGGAAATCCTCTCGCAGGAGCGTTACGACGAACTTCTCGCTGGTGATCAGCTGATTCTTTCGGTTACCGAAAACGGTTATGGCAAACGTACGTCTGCTTATGAATACCGTGTGACGGGCCGTGGTGGTCAGGGCTTTGCCAATATCGAGATGTCGGAACGTAACGGCAATGTCGCCGCGTCCTTCGTGATCGAGGAAGGCGACGAGTTGATGATGGTCACCAATGGTGGCAAGGTCATCCGTATGCCGACACACGATATCCGCATAGCCGGGCGCAAGACACAGGGGGTTACCCTGTTCCGCACGGCTGAAGACGAACAGGTTGTTGCTGTCGAACGTCTGTCCAATCTGGGTGACAATGGTGATGAAGAGCTTGATGGCGAAGAAGGTGCAGAAGGCATCGAAATCGCATCAGGTGATGATGCACCGGTCGTTGCCGAAGATAGCAGCGAGGCAGTGGAAGCCGGTTCTGACGACACCGACGAATAAAACGGAAGATCAATGAACGAACAGTCTTCAAACGCCTCGCGTATCGGGATTTATCCGGGCACGTTTGACCCGGTGACCCAGGGGCATATGGACATTATTCGTCGCGCGACCCGCATCGTTGACAAGCTTATTGTCGGCGTTGCGGTCAATGCGGGAAAGGGCCCGATGTTTGGGGTCGAAGAACGTTGCGCACTGGTCGAAGAGGCTCTTAAGGCTGCGGGTGGCGAAGTTGCTGCCCGCACCATCGTAAAGCCGTTCGGATCGCTCCTGATGCAGTTTGCCCAGGAAAACGGGTCAAGCATCATCATTCGTGGCCTGCGGGCCGTTTCGGATTTCGAATATGAATTCCAGATGGCCGGAATGAATGCCCGTCTTGCCCCGAAGGTCGAGACGGTCTTTTTAATGGCGTCGGACAAACAGCAATTCGTATCCTCACGCTTTGTGAAGGAAATTGCTCGTCTGGGCGGTAATGTTACAGAATTTGTGCCGGCAAACGTGCTGAAGCGACTGCACGAAAAGCTGGCCGAAGAAAAGGAATAGCGCACCCATGCGTTTTATTCGTCTCGCATCTCTTTTTGTACTCGTATTAGGAATAGTGACCATGTCGAACGGTGGAATCGGCGGCGGTGCTCAGGCCCAGTCGGCCGATGCATCGCAGGATCTGGAAAATACCCTGTATCTGGATCTTGAAGCAGGTCGCGTTGTGATCAAGCTGCGCCCGGATCTGGCGCCCAAACATGTCGAGCGTATCAAAGAACTGACCCGCGAAGGTTTCTATGATGGCCTGACCTTCCATCGTGTGATCGAAGGTTTTATGGCGCAGGGCGGTGACCCCAAGGGCGATGGTACCGGTGGTTCCGGTCAGAAACTTCCGGCGGAGTTTTCAAACGAGCATCACGTGCGTGGTACGGTTTCGATGGCACGTTCCGCCAATCCGAACAGTGCTGATTCGCAGTTTTTCATCGTCTTTGCCGACGCGCCGCATCTTGATGGACAATATACCATCTGGGGGCAGGTCGTATCGGGCATGGAATATGTTGATGGTCTGAAGCGTGGTGCACCCTGGGCCAATGGCCGGGTTGCAGACCCGGATCATATTGTAAAAATGCAGGTCGCGGCAGACGCGCAATAAGCGCCTTGAGCCACATAATGCAACCGAAAGCCGTCCTTGGTCAGGGCGGCTTTCGCGTTTTGGGGCCAGAAAACGTAAAAACCCGGAAAATATGGAAAACAGGTGTTGACCGCAGCCGCCAGTCCCATTAAAACGCGCTTCACCAACGTTGAGGGCCCGTAGCTCAGT
>NZ_JPWA01000025.1 GCF_003326475.1 Thalassospira xianhensis MCCC 1A02616
CTGCGCCGCCATGCCCGAAGGCCTGGCCGAAAGCGAACTGTTTGGCTATGCCGCCGGGGCCTTTACCAGTGCGCGGCGCGGCGGCAAGCCGGGGCTTCTGGAACTGGCCGATGGCGGCACATTGTTTCTGGATGAAATCGGCGAACTGACACCCTATTTACAGGCCAAGCTTCTGCGCGTGTTGCAGGATGGCCGGTTCCGGCGCGTCGGCGGCACGGATGAAATTGCGGTTGATGTCCGCGTCATCAGCGCGACCAACCGCGACCTTGACGCCATGTCCCATGACGGCACATTCCGCGAAGACCTTTATTTCCGCCTCAACGTCCTTGGCATCACCCTGCCGCCCTTGCGCGACCGGCGCGAAGACATTGCCGAACTGGCCCTTTATTTCGTCACCCGCACCGCCCAGCAAACCGAACGACCCACACCCCATATCGCAAGGGATGCCCTGTCCTGGCTTGCCAGCCACGATTGGCCGGGCAATGTGCGCGAACTGGAAAACACCCTTTTCCGGGCGGTCGCCCTGCTGGATGGCGACATCCTGACCGCACGCGACCTGACCACCACCGCAAGCAACCCGCCCGCCACGGCCACGGATGAAACCGCAACATCCCGCGATCTGGCAACCAATGCCCCCGCAACCGACCCGATCAATGCGGCCATCGCGCAAGGAAGCCTTGCCGATGGGATGGACATGCTCGAACGTGAAATGCTGATGCGCCTTTACCCGGATTATCCAAGCTCGCGGAAGCTTGCCGAACGGCTTGGAATCTCGCACACTGCGATTGCCCGCAAGCTTCGCAAATATGGCATTTCCGGTTGATCTTGCCTCCCATGTTGCATTGCGGCATGATCCACCTAACTTATGAGGAGGAACAACTCCTCACCCACAGGGAGAAACATCATGCTGACAGGCAAATGCGCACTTGTTACCGGATCCACCAGCGGCATCGGTCTTGCCATGGCCAAGGCCCTTGCAGGGGCCGGGGCGGATGTCATGCTGAACGGCTTTGGCGATAAGGACGAAATCGAGGCCACCCGCAAATCGCTTGAAACCGAGTTTGGCGTGACCGCGCATTACAACGGCGCGGACCTCTCCAAACCCGATCAGATCGAAGCGATGATGAAAGACGCCGCCGCAAAATTCGGCGGTGGGGCCGATATCCTGATCAACAATGCCGGCATTCAATACACCGCCCTGATCGAGGATTTCCCGCCGGAAAAATGGGACGCGATCATTGCGATCAACCTGACCTCGGCCTTTCACACGACGCGCTTTGCCTTGCCGAACATGAAAAAGAAAAACTGGGGCCGGATCATCAATACCGCATCTGCGCACGGTCTGGTCGCATCGGTCCAAAAGGCCGCTTATGTCGCGGCCAAGCACGGCATCATGGGCCTGACCAAGGTAACGGCCCTTGAAACCGCCGAAAGCGGCATCACCGCCAATTCAATCTGCCCGGGCTGGGTGCGCACCGAACTGGTCGAACGCCAGATCGAAGCCAAGGCCAAGGAAGGCGGCATTTCCGTCGAACAGGCCGCAACCAATCTGGTCTCGGACAAACACCCATCCAAACAGTTCGTCACCCCCGAACAGATCGGCCAGACCGCCCTGTTCCTGTGCTCGGACGCCGCATCACAGATGACAGGCACCCATATGTCGGTCGATGGTGGCTGGACGGCGCAGTAAAGTTTTCATGCGCTACTTTGATACCGTTTGGTGTCAAAGTAGCGCATTTTGCTTGAATGATACCGAATAGTTACATAACCTTGCCTCAGGCAAGAATGAAACTGTTCGGTGACATCATGATCATTCGAAACATTGACGATATTCGGGAGGCCGCGCGCAGCTTACGCAAGCAGCGCGGCCTTACCCAAAGCCAGACCGCAGCCCTTATCGGCTACAGCCGAAAATGGCTATCGTCATTCGAGCGGGGCAGCAGCACCCCACCAATTGACATGATCATTCGCCTGTTCGTTTTACTGGGCAGCCCTTTATCTCTGACCGATCTTCAGACCACCACAACACCAAACGATCTATCGGGCGTTATCGACATTGACGAGGGGCTTTAATGACACAGGAAGCCTCTGTTCGATTGCACGGCATCGAAATCGGTACACTTGGCACCGACGATAAGGGTGGCCTGCGCTTTCGCTATAGCCCCGATCACATCCAACGATCTGCCACCGCTCAGACCGTCAACCCCCAACTGTCCCTTCGCCTGCCGGTACCGACACAAGCGGGTGAAAATCGCTGGTTTGATGATGCTGAATGCGGGCCTTTCTTTGCCGGGCTGTTGCCGGACAACAAATTGACCCGTCGAAAACTCGCTCTTGTTCTAAGCAAAGATCACGACATCGCCGCAGATGACGAATTTGCAATGCTATTTGCCCTTGGCAAGGATTGTGCGGGGGCCGTATCCATCGCCCCGGTCGGTACTGTTGAAACCCCCGAAGATACAACCCACCCGGAATATCGCATTCTCGACGAAGCAGAACTTGCCGGGCACATCCGCGACTTGCCTGCGCGCCCCCTATTCGTTGATACGCAGGGCGAAGTCCGCATTTCGCTGGCAGGCGTGCATGACAAGGCCGTTGTTATTCGAACCGGCGAAAAAATTGCCCTGCCGCATGGCAACACACCAAGTTCCCACATCCTCAAGACCGATATTCAGGGCCTTCCGGAATCGATCCGCGTCGAACATTATTGCCTTGAAATCGCCCGTGAAATCGGGCTTCCCTGCCCCCGGTCACACATTTTGCAGGCAGAAGATCAGATTTTCATGCTTGTCGCACGATACGACCGGACATTGCGCGAAAGATCCGGCCAACGATATCTGACCCGCCTGCATCAGGAAGATTTCTGTCAGGCGCTCGGATATTTTCCGCATCAGAAATACGAGCGTGATGGCGGCCCAGACTGGAAAAAAATGTTTGCCGCGCTGGATTTCAGCCTCGATCCTGCCCGCGATAAACTGCTGCTGCTACGATATGCCATTTTCCAATATCTTGTCGGCAATCCTGATGCGCATGCCAAAAATTACAGCCTGATCTGGCAGTCTGGCGGCGTGCGCCTTGCACCGCTTTATGACCTCAATAACGCCGCAGCATTTCGTAATTTCTACAAAGAGCAACGCATTCTCCTTGCCATGTCCATCGGTGGCGAACGCAACCCGAAACTGCTTGGCCGTGAACATTGGGAATCTTTTGCATCCGATATCAATATCAGTCCGAAACTGGTGATCGACGAACTTGCAACACTCTCGAAGTTAACCGAAAAAGCAGCAACCAAACTGCGCCAAGCCACGCGTGGAACAATTGCGGACACAAGCCTGCTTGATCTCGCCCTGGAAGACATTAAATCGCGCTGCCAGAGCCACTAATTGTTACCGAACGGTATCATTTCCTCGATTTCAGGATAAATGATACTGTTCGGTAACAAAATCACCCCAAATACCGCCCCAAATGCTCCACCAGCATCCGGATTTTCGGACTAAGGTGCCGGTTGGTCGGGTAAAGCGCCCAGATACCTTCATCGGTCGGCTGGAATTTGGACAGGACCGGGATCAGATCACCGCTGGCGATCCACGGATCGACGTAATAATCCGGCAACTGGACAATGCCGATCCCCTTTAGGGCAGCATCCAGCAACGCCTGCCCGCTATTGGCATGGATCGAGCCATGAATGCGGATGGTACGTTCCCGGCCGTCTTCTTCAAACCGCCAGTAATCCAGCGTCCCGACAAGGCAGTTATGGCGCGCAAGCTCCGAAAGCGAATGCGGCTCCCCGCGTTTGGAAAGATAGGCTGGCGATGCGCAGACATGAAGGCGGCGGGTTGAAAGCTGCTGGCTCATCAGACTGCCGGTCGTGCCATCAAGCCGCCCAAGCCGGATCGCCATGTCATAACCTTCCAGCACCAGATCAAGTTTCTGGTTGGTAAAGCGACACTGGACTTCAAGCTCCGGATAGCGCGCCACGAAATCATTGACCAGCGGCGCAATCACGGTTTCGCCGTAGGTGGTCGGCGCGGTCAGTTTAAGCTTGCCGCGCGGCACCTGTGTCAGGGTACCGATTGCCCGTTCCGCATCCTGCAAGCCATCCAGCAATTGTCGGCAATGCTGATAGTAAACCAATCCGGCTTCGGTCGCGCTGACCTTGCGCGTGGTGCGGTAAAAAAGCTGCACGCCAAGTTTTTCTTCAAGGGCAGTGATCTGGCGGCTGACCTGGGCCACGGAAATGCCAAGCTGCTTGGCCGCCGCCGTAAAGCTTTTGCGTTCCGTCACGGCGACGAATTCGCTGATCCCGTCCCACGCATTCATTATTACACCACCGTAAAAGTCATTTACCGAAATACCGGATTATCAGATCAGGGGAAATAAATACACTGTTGGCAGTAAATCATTCAAGCCGGAGGAGCGACATGAGCGCCCAAATCATCACCTGCAAAGCCGCCATTGCCTGGGAAGCGGGCAAGCCGCTATCGATTGAAGACGTTCAGGTCGCCCCGCCCAAGGCTGGCGAAGTCCGTGTGCGCATCGTCGCCACCGGCGTTTGCCACACCGATGCCTTTACCCTGTCGGGCGACGACCCCGAAGGCATTTTCCCCGCCATCCTTGGCCATGAAGGTGGCGGGATTGTTGAATCAATCGGCGAAGGTGTGACCAGCGTTGCGGTCGGCGATCATGTGATCCCGCTTTACACCCCGGAATGCGGCGAATGCAAATTCTGCAAATCGGGCAAAACCAACCTGTGCCAGAAAATCCGCGCCACCCAGGGCAAGGGCCTTATGCCCGATGGCACCACACGTTTCTCGCAGAATGGCAAGCCGATTTACCATTATATGGGCTGCTCGACCTTCTCGGAATATACGGTTCTGCCGGAAATCTCGATTGCCAAGGTCAACAAAACCGCCCCGCTTGAAGAAGTCTGCCTGCTGGGTTGCGGTGTCACCACCGGCATGGGGGCCGCCACCAACGCCGCCAAGGTCAAACCGGGTGACAGCGTTGCGATTTTCGGTCTGGGCGGCATTGGTCTTTCGGCCATCATCGGCTGCAAAATGGCCGGTGCCAGCCGCATCATCGCCATTGATATCAACGAAAAGAAATTCGAACTCGCCAAACAGCTTGGCGCAACCGACACCATCAACCCGCAGAAATTCGACAAACCGATCCAGGAAGTCATCGTTGAGATGACCGATGGCGGCGTTGAATACAGCTTTGAATGTATCGGCAATGTCAATGTGATGCGTTCCGCCCTTGAATGCTGCCACAAGGGTTGGGGGGAGTCGGTGATTATCGGTGTTGCCGGTGCCGGTCAGGAAATCTCCACCCGTCCGTTCCAGCTTGTCACCGGTCGCGTCTGGCGCGGCACCGCCTTTGGCGGGGTCAAGGGCCGTTCGCAACTGCCCGATTATGTAGAACGCTACCTCAAGGGCGAATTCAAACTGTCCGATTTCATCACCCACACCATGAAGCTTGAAGACATCAACGAAGCTTTCGACCTGATGCATGAAGGCGAAAGCATCCGTTCGGTCATTCACTATTAAGACCATCTGGCTTCATACGAAAACCCCGCCCTGCCGGTGAAATTCCGGCAAGGTGGGCGAACGGGAGAATAAAATGGGCATTGAAAATTCGTCCAGCAACAAGGTATTCGGCGGCTGGCACAAACAATATACCCATCGGTCCGATGTGCTGGGTTGCGATATGCGGTTTGCCATCTTCCTGCCGCGTCAGGCGGGCAAGGGCAACCGTGTGCCGGTGATGTACTGGCTATCGGGACTGACCTGCACGGATGAAAACTTCATGCAGAAGGCCGGCGCGTTTCGCATCGCAAGCGAACTTGGCATTGCCATCGTCGCCCCCGACACCAGCCCGCGCGGCGACCATGTGCCCGATGACGAAGAAGAAGCCTATGACTTCGGCAAGGGGGCCGGTTTTTACGTCAACGCGACGCAGGAACCGTGGGCGCGCAATTACCGCATGTATGATTACGTGACGAAGGAACTTCCGGCCCTTGTCCGCGATCATTTCCCGATTTCCGATGATGCGGTGATTTCCGGCCATTCGATGGGCGGGCATGGTGCGCTGATGATCGCGCTTAAAAACCCGGGCATGTTCAAATCGGTCACGGCCTTTTCGCCGATTTCAAACCCGATCAATTGCCCATGGGGCCAAAAGGCGCTTGACAATTATCTCGGCGATGACAAATCCGTCTGGAAACAGTGGGACAGCTCGGAACTGATGAAGGCCGCAACCGCCAAGGATATGCAAACCCCCGCCCTTGTTGATCAGGGCGATGCCGATGGCTTCCTGACCGAGCAGCTTAAACCCGATACGCTTTTTGCCGCCGCAAGTCATGCCGGTTATCCGCTGAACCTGCGCATGCAGGAAGGCTACGACCATAGCTATTACTTCATCGCGAGCTTTATCGAAGACCATCTGCGTTTCCACGCATGGCATCTTGGTATCGCCTGAGATCAGGTAACCGCACAGAACCCGCACCCAAGCGGTTTTCACCCGGCACGCGCCTCGTCCCTGTAGGCGTGCCGGGTCTTTTTTTGAAGATTAATCCGGGTCAAAGCTGCGCGCATCAATGGCATCGGCCACGTCATCCGCCGTTTTAAGCGTGCGGATAATTAGCGGCACGACAAGTGCTAGCACCGATTTATCAAGCCCACGCGCGCGTTGCGCATCGCGGATTTCATGACCGATTTGCGCAATCACCGGGATAAAACGCAACACCATCGAAAAGGCCAGACTGACCTTTTCCGGATTAACGCCAAACCGCGCCAGCGGCGTCATTGCCCGTTCCAGCGCGGCCAGCATGTCGGATGTTTTGGTCGTCAGGGTGACAAGCCCGGCAAAACTGACAATCGCGGCGAGCCGGAAAACCACCACAAGCCCCGCCTGCCAGTCATTGAGCCAAAGCTGCACGGCAAAGAACAGAACCAGCAGCCACAATATCGGCCTGATCTGCGCCCAAAGGATGCGGGGGCCAAAACCCGAAACCGGATACAGGACAAAAACTGTCACCAGCACCACCGCCAGAACCGGCCAGTCGGGGATCAGAAAAACCCCGGTCCCCAGCAGCACAAGGGCAAGCACCTTTAACCCCGCCGCCGCCCGGTGCAGGGCGGAATTGCCATCGATGTAAAGTCCGGCAATCACGCCATCATCTCCCGATAGCGGGCAATGGCGATGGCCGGCACATCGTCACAGGCGATCCGGCCATTTTCAAACACCAGCACCCGGTCGTAACCGGCAATCAGATCAAGATCATGGGAAACCGTAATCACGGTCTGATCAAGCTCGGCAATCGCGCGTTCGACCCGGTTGCGATTGCGCAGGTCAAGCAAGGTGGTCGGTTCGTCAAAGATGATGTAACGCGGTGCCATCACCAGCACACCGGAAATCGCCAGAAGCTGCTTCTGGCCCCCGCTTAACAGATGACTGGAATGGGTTTTGAAATCCGACAGGTCATATCGCGCAAGGACTTCGTCGATACGACGGTCAATCTCGTCCTTGGGCAGTTTCAACGCCTTCAGGCCAAAGGCGATGTCTTCTTCGACCACCGGATAGACGATCTGATTATCCGGGTTCTGAAAAACAAAACCGACATGACGGCGCAGTTTGCGCCCGTCTTTGGCGGCATCGAAATCATCGACGCGCACAATCCCCGACGATGCCACCTGAAGCCCGTTCAGAAGCCGGACAAACGTGCTTTTGCCCGATCCATTGGCCCCGACAATCCCGATCCGCCTTTCGCAAAGTGACAGTGAAATATCGTCAAGCACGCGACGCTGATCGAATTCCACGGTGACATTTTCAAGCGTGATCATCGGCACCTGGCGCAAAATTTCAGACAGGGAATAACAGCAAAAGGCGCGATCTGATGACCGCGCCCCATCAAAACCTAGCGTGCCCTGGAAATCAAGGGATAGGCACGCCGGACCGCCATGCAGGCAGCCGTTGCAATCGCAACCTTGATCACATCACCAATCAGGAACGGCGCGGCACCAACGGTCGCCTGCCAGTAACTGATTTCAACAACGATGCTGACCCAAAGATTGCCAATCGCATACAGGACAACAATCCCCCCAATCGCAATCGACAATGCCGCGTTAACGACATTCAGCCTGTCCCAGAATTTTTCAATCAGCAGGCCGATCACAAAGGCCGAAATCACCCAGCCGACGATAAAGCCGCCCGTCGCCCCCAGAAGAACGCCAAAACCACCGCGCCCCCCCGACAAAAGCGGCAGGCCAAGCGCAACCAGCACAACAAACAGCAGGATCGAAAGCCCGCCACGACGCGCCCCCAAAATCGCCCCGGCCAGCATCGGCCCCAGCGATTGCGCGGTCACCGGCACCCCCGTAATCGGCAGGGTGATGGGTGGAAACAACCCAAGCACGGCAGTCACAGCCGCAAACAGCGCGATATAGACGATATCTTTGGTGTTCATGATTTCACGATCCTTCCTTCCCGTTCTCCCCGACGGTGATGGCACAAGCCCCGACACATCACCGTTCGTTTTCCGGTCCTCCCGACCGGTTCAACGGCCGAAGGGATAGCCGCAAAACCGCAGATCGCAAAGCAAAATGACGCATCATCTCCATTAGGGCGGGATCAGAATCGCCTAATAATATTTTGGTTTCAAAAGCTTGCCGCGGATCAAACAGCATCACGCCGGACCGGTGATGCCCTGAGCACGACGCCCTGACAACTGCCAGACAGCCAACAGCCGATGACGGATGCGACGGCAAAGCTACCCCACCCAAAACCGGGCTTCGCGCAATCAGGTAAGTCCGGACAAACCTTGGGCTTCGGCATCCTCGCCAACGGGGCGCAGACGGGCCGCAGACGGGCCGCCTTCTGACCAACAATCCGCTCCGGTCGCTTTCCGGCAATTCTGGCACCCCGCGCATCCCGGACGGACATCATGCCACCACCATCCTCGCCAAACAGACCACCTCGGGCTCACGGCCCGCTCCGGTCACTCCCGGCCATGGCGACATTTCCGACAACCGATGAAGCCCGGATACACTTCGGGCGTACAGCCCCCACTGGTCCACCATCGACGGGTCACAGATCACCGCTGCCCGCTGCTGCCATTACTGCCGCTCCCGGCAAATTCAGCGCTCCCTCTCCAACAAGACGCACCTCTCCCGTCATGACAAATGACCGGGTTAGCTCCCTTAGTCCTCGTGCAGAAGGCCGCCATAATGGCTCCGCCATCCGCCGGTCAATATCCTGCGAATCACCCCGTCGCTCTGTCGGTATCCCTGCCGCTGCATCCTGATCACCTCTTTGATCCGGCCCCAAACGCAAAAACCCGCGAGGCTCAAGGCCTCGCGGGTTTCGGTCCCGTTGACTTTTCTTTTATGCCATAATTAAAAGAACAAATCAAGAACTTTTTGAAAAAAGTTTTATATGCAGTCCGCCCGCAGGCGATCGCCCCTGCTCAACCTACCCTCCAAATGTTCAGGCCCGACCATTTTCAGGCCGGGCCTGTGTGCTCCCGTCATCCGGTATTATTGCGTCCTGATCCCCATCAGGACGCGGCGGATTGACGGAGCCCCCCTGTCTCGATGATGAAATTCTTGACGTCTTCAAGGCCATCCATCGCCTTGAGATTGGTAAACAGGAACGGACGGGTGCCGCGCATTTTTCTGGCATCCCGGTCCATCACTCCCAGATCGGCCCCGACAAGCGGTGCCAGATCGGTTTTGTTGATCACCAGCAGATCGGACCGCGTAATGCCTGGCCCCCCTTTACGCGGGATTTTGTCGCCCGCCGAAACGTCGATGACATAAATCGTGATATCGGCCAGTTCCGGCGAAAATGTCGCCGACAGGTTATCACCACCCGATTCAATAAAGATCGCCTCAAGCCCCGGATGTTTGGCGCTCATATCCTCGACCGCGGCAAGGTTGATCGATGCGTCTTCGCGAATGGCGGTATGCGGGCAGCCCCCCGTTTCAACACCGGCAATGCGGTCTGCTGCCAATGCCCCCGACCGGGTCATGAATTCGGCATCTTCGCGGGTGTAAATATCGTTGGTGATCGCGGCGATATTGAACTCGTCGCGCATGGCCTTGCACAGCCGTTCCAGAAGGGCGGTTTTGCCCGAACCAACCGGGCCACCGATACCAATGCGAAGGGGTGAGCTCATGATCTGAAAAGCCTCGTATATTGGGTTTCGTGTTTCATCGACGTCCAGTCAACCATCGGAGCAGCCGCCCCAAGATTGACCGGACCGGTATTCATCGCGGTTTCGGTCGCCATCGCCACCGCCTTATCAAGGGACGCCAGGGTCCGCACGCCATCGGTCTGCCCCAACGGCACCAGACGCACGGCACTTGACACCAGATTGGCCGCCATCGCGTGCAAAAACGCGCTCAGCGCATCACGCAACGGCACATCCGCCTCGGCCGCGGCAATACCCACCGCAACCGGATAGGATGGCAGACGATCATCATCGCGCATTCGCTTGGCCCAAAGGGTCAAAATGCCATCGCCCCAGACCTTCTGGGCGGTCGAGACAAAGGCACGCCCCTGCGCCGTTGCTTCCAGCGCCATTTCAGCCGTCCCGCGCCAGCAATCGGCATCAACCCCGATATCAAACAGCGCGTCCAGATCCCCCGCACGCGCCGCGCGCCATGCGGCACAGAACAGCACCGCATCAATCCGCCCGGCACCGAATTCCAGAACCCCTTCGATCCAGGTTGTCAGGCTCTCGGCACTGATGACCCGGCGATCCTCGACCGCGTATTCAACACCGTGCGAATAGGTATAGGCACCGACCGGGAATGACGGGCTAAGCCATGTCATCAACCGCATCAGGCCACCCGGCGTCAGGTTGGCGGGGGAACGGGGATCAAGATCAGTGGTCATGCGGCTCCCCGATGGCATGGGCGTGCGCATGAGAATGGGAATGCCCGTGAGAATGCGCATGGCTATGTTCATGACCGTGATCGTGATGATGGTCATGATCGTGATCGTCATGATCATGCGGTTCTTCGAAATGATCATTGCCGTGGCTGTGACCATGGCCGCCACCGCCCAGCCCGTGATAGGCCCCATTTAGCGGATCGAACGGGGCGACTTCGGCGAAAACAACACCGCCCAGCCCCTGCACCATATCGCGCATGACATGATCATCAATGATGCGAAGCCGCCCGTCTTTCAGGACCTGAAGCGGGGTATGACGGTTGCCGATATGCCAGGCCAGTTTGGCCGCCGCAATCGGGCCGGAACACGTGATGGTCAGAACGTCCTCGGCAGCCGCGCGCACCACAATCACCCCGCCATCAACCAGACGCAGCCGGTCACCGTTCCCCAACCGCACCGCATGGGGCAGATCAAGCAGGAACGCCTCCCCGGCATCATCCAGCAGCCGGATGCGCCGCCGGTGACGGTCGGCAAAGGCGAGTGTTACCGTACCGCGCACTTCGGCTGTGTCGGACTGGCTGACCGGGATATGTTCAATGGCGCGACGCATGATCCGGGCTCCTAGAACAGGAAGTAACGCTGTGCCATCGGCACGCGATCAACCGGCTGACAGGTCAGAAGTTCGCCATCGGCACGGACCTGATAGGTTTCCGGATCGACTTCCATTCTCGGCAGGGCATCGTTCAGTTTCATGTCCTTTTTGCCTATATTGCGCGTGTTCGAAACCGCCAGAAGCTGCTTTGCCAGACCAAACTCGGCGGCAATTCCGGCATCAATCCCCGCCTGGGATACGAACGAGAAGCTCGATTTTGCCAATGCCGAACCATAGGCGCCAAACATCGGACGATAATGAACCGGCTGCGGTGTGGGGATCGAGGCATTCGGATCCCCCATCGCCGCCCCGATAATCATGCCGGCCTTGATGATCATGTCGGGTTTGACGCCAAAGAACATCGGCTTCCAGACCACGATATCGGCAATCTTGCCGACCTCGATCGATCCGACATGGGATGCAATCCCCTGCGCAATTGCCGGGTTGATCGTGTATTTCGCGACATAACGCTTGGCACGGAAATTATCATTCCCCGGCCCGTCTTCCGACAGGCTGCCGCGCTGCTTTTTCATCTTGTCGGCTGTCTGCCAGGTGCGCGAAATGACCTCGCCCACGCGGCCCATGGCCTGACTGTCCGACGAAATGATCGAAAACGCGCCAAGGTCATGCAGGATATCCTCGGCCGCAATGGTTTCGCGGCGGATGCGGCTTTCGGCAAAGGCGACATCTTCGGGGATCTTCGGATCAAGGTGATGGCACACCATCAGCATGTCCAAATGCTCGTCGATGGTGTTCACCGTAAAGGGACGTGTGGGGTTGGTCGAACTTGGCAGAACGTTCGCTTCCCCACACAGCTTGATGATATCAGGCGCATGGCCACCACCGGCCCCTTCGGTGTGGAAGGTATGGATGGTGCGACCCTTGAACGATGCACGGGTATGTTCGACAAAGCCGCTTTCATTCAGCGTATCAGTATGGATCATCACCTGCACGTCAAGGTCATCAGCCACCGACAGGCAGGTATCAATCGACGCCGGGGTCGTGCCCCAGTCTTCATGCAGTTTAAGCCCGCAAACACCGGCTTTGACCTGCTCTATCAATGATCCCGGCAGGGTCGCGTTACCCTTGCCAAAGAAACCGATATTCATCGGTAATCCGTCGGCTGCCTGCAACATGCGGGCAATGTGCCACGGGCCGGGCGTACAGGTGGTGGCGTTAGTACCCGCTGCCGGGCCGGTCCCACCGCCCAGCATCGTGGTTACACCGGAATACAGCGCATCTTCGACCTGTTGCGGGCAAATCCAGTGAATATGGGCGTCAATCCCGCCTGCGGTAATGATGTTGCCTTCACCGGCAATCACCTCGGTCCCCGGACCGATGATGATGTCAACACCGGGCTGCACATCAGGGTTCCCGGCCTTGCCGATTCCGGCAATGCGGCCATCGCGAATGCCGATATCGGCCTTGATGATGCCGGTATAATCAAGGATCAGCGCATTGGTGATCACGGTATCGACCGATCCCTCGGCGCGCGATGCCTGCGACTGGCCCATGCCGTCGCGGATGACCTTGCCACCGCCGAATTTGACTTCTTCGCCAAGGATCGTGAAATCCTGTTCGACCTCGATCAGAAGCTCGGTATCGGCCAAACGGACCTTGTCACCCACGGTCGGGCCAAACATGGCGGCATAGGATGCGCGATCAATTTCATAAGCCATTTTTACGCTCCCAGCTTGCCGTTGATTTTGGCGTTAAAGCCATAGACCACACCCGACCCGGCATATTTCACCAGATTGACTTCGCGCGTCTGGCCCGGCTCGAACCGAACGGCGGTGCCCGCCGGGATATCAAGACGGAAACCGCGCGCCGCTTCGCGATCAAAATCAAGGCCCGGATTGGTTTCATAAAAATGATAGTGCGATCCGACCTGCACCGGGCGATCCCCGGTATTGGCGACGGTCAGTGTTTTGGTTTCGCGATCCTGATTAAGGATCAGGCTGCCTTCTTTGGTAATGATTTCACCTGGAATCATGGCCTGTTTCCTTTGCCTAGCGGATCGGTTCGTGAACGGTCACAAGCTTCGTCCCGTCGGGAAATGTCGCTTCGACCTGAATTTCATGGATCATTTCGGCGATGCCATCCATTACCTGATCACGCGTGATCACAGTCGCTCCGTCGCGCATCAGATCGGCAACCGATTTGCCGTCGCGCGCGCCTTCGACCACAAAATCCGTGATCAGGGCGATGGCTTCGGGATGGTTCAGTTTCACGCCGCGTTCAAGGCGGCGTCGCGCCACCATGGCGGCCATTGAAACCAGCAATTTGTCCTTTTCGCGTGGCGTCAGATTCATGCCGTTCTCCTAAATTTCCCAAAGACGCGGCAGGCGCGCCGGAAGTCCCCGTGTTTCATGGCGGAACTGTTTCCACCACGCGCCGTAAACCCGGCGCAATTTCATCGGATCGCGCGCCATGAAACGCGTGATCACAATCCCCTTCATCGCGGTTGCCGCGCAAAGCACATCCGTTTCCATCAAACCATCGGATGCGCGCGCCAGACAATCGCGTGCGATATCAAGTTTTTCTTCGGCACCCTGCCCGACCAGAATGGCGGTCGCCGCCGCCCGTGCACCATCAAACGATGCCGGATGATCCAGCATGCGCAAAACATCACCTTCCAGATGCAGCGCATCGCGCCAGACAGGCCGCCCGTCAATCGAGACATCCCATGCATCACGTGCCAGCCCGGTTGTGAAAACCTCGCCACGGGCAAGACGGCCAAACACCATGATTTCACCGGCCATCACCTGCCCGGAACCGGTAACGGAAACCTTCGTCTTGCGGCGCAGACGCGCCTGATCAAACAGGATGGTTTCATGCGGCAACCATTCCAGCCAGCCGTTATCTTCGGCCGCCAGATTAACCGACATCACGCAATCAGGCCCGGCGGAACGGTAAATCTTTTCGGCGGCCTGGGCGGTAAATAGCGCGGATGCCCCTGCCCTGACCCGGCCTTCAAATGCCAGATGATCGCCGCCAACCATGCCGCCCGATGTCGTCACCAGAACGGCAGTCACCAGATCCCCGGCCATCGGACGCGGGAACAGGATTTTCATCGGATCGCGGTAATAAAGGTGATCAAGGGCTGCAAAACCCGCACCCGGCTTGAACGCAACCTCGGCCCGGCCGTCGGTGACGATCGGGTTGGAAGCGTCTGACATTTGCGGTTCCGCCTTCAAATCGCTGCGGACCGGGTTTTCGAGTTTGCGAAGCTGCACAAAGCCACCTGAATATTTCAGTCGCACAACCGGTTAACCCGTGGTCAGACCGGCTGGCCCATCGGCAAACACAGCAAGATGCGGGCCAAACCGCACAGCCCGCAATCACGCCATTTACCGCACCGGCCCCAATTCATCCATGCGCAAAATTTTGGCAAATGCTGATCAAACAGTCAGATACGACCGCACTTTTTCGCGATCCAGCGCATCCTTGGACCCCGCCAGCACCACCTCGCCACGTTCGAGCACGACAATCTCGTCGGCCAGTTCATGGGCGAAATCAAAATACTGCTCGACCAGTAGGATCGCCATATCGCCCCGATCCGCGAGCTGTTTGATGACGCGCTGGATATCCTTGATGATCGATGGCTGAATACCCTCGGTCGGCTCATCAAGCACAAGAAGTCGCGGACGCGTCACCAGCGCCCGCCCGATGGCAAGCTGCTGCTGCTGCCCGCCCGACAGGTCCCCGCCACGACGGCCCAGCATGTCGCGCAGCACTGGAAACAGTTCAAAAATCTCGTCAGGGATATGACGAAGGGCGCGCGGAAGGGCAGCAAACCCGGTTTCAAGGTTTTCCTTCACGGTCAGAAGCGGGAAAATCTCGCGCCCCTGAGGCACAATCGCAATCCCCGATGCTGATCGTTTCCAGGCCGGATCACGCGATATGTTTTTGCCTTCCCAGGTGATGTTGCCATCGGCAATCGGATGCTGTCCGACAACCGCGCGCATCAGCGATGTTTTGCCAACACCGTTACGCCCCAGAACCGCCGTAACCTTGCCGGTTTCCGCACTGAGCGATACCTTGCGAAGCGCATGCGAAGCCCCATAAAACAGATCGATATTGGCTACATCCAGCATGATCAGCGCCCCAAATATACTTCGATGACCCGCGGGTCTTTCTGAACATGGTCAAGGCGACCTTCGGCAAGCACCGATCCTTCGTGCAGGACGGTCACCTTGCAATCAAGATCGCGGACAAATTCCATGTCATGTTCGACAACCACAACCGACCGGTCCGTTGCAATGGATCGCAGCAATTTCGCGGTCTGTTCGGTTTCGGAATCCGTCATGCCTGCAACCGGTTCATCCACCAGAAGCAATTCCGGCTCCTGCATTAGCAACATGCCAATCTCAAGCCACTGTTTCTGTCCATGCGACAGGTTGGCTGCCGTCTCGTCACGCTTGTCGGTCAGCATGATGGTTTCAAGCGTCTGTTCAATGCGAAGCTTCTCGGCGTTGCCCAAGCGATGGAAAAGCGCCTGAAACACACCGCGCCCGCCCGAACAGGCCAGCAGCAGATTGTCAAACACCGTATGGCTTTCAAACACGGTCGGCTTCTGGAACTTGCGCCCGATGCCAAGGTTCGCGATCTCTGCCTCATCAAGCTTGGTCAGGTCGACTTCGCTTCGGAACATCACATCACCCGTATCGGGCCGGGTTTTACCGGTGATGATGTCCATCATCGTCGTCTTGCCCGCCCCGTTCGGCCCGATAATCGCGCGAAGCTCGCCCGGCTCGACATAAAACGAAAGGCTGTTAAGTGCCCGGAACCCGTCAAAGGTGACGGAAACGCCATCGACATAAAGGATGGTGTTGGCTTTGGCGGCCTTGCGTTCGGCCTTTTCAATCTCGATTGCGGCTGCCTCGCTCATGCCTTACCTCCTTCGTTTGCACGCCCGTTCAGGAAACGCTTCCGCAGGGTGCTAAACGCCGATTGCCGGTCGGGTGATCCAAATGCCGGCACCGCCCCGATCACACCCTTTGGCAGGAACAGGGTCACGGCGATGAACAACCCGCCAAGGAAGAACAGCCAGAAATCAGGCATCACGCCGGTAAAGAAGGTTTTGGCATAGTTCACGATGAAAGCCCCCAGCACCGCACCATACAGCGTGCCACGCCCGCCAACCGCGACCCAGATGACGATTTCAATCGACAATGCCGGGGCAAATTCGCCCGGATTGATGATGCCGACCTGCGGCACATAAAGCGATCCGGCAATCCCGGCCATCACGGCCGACACGGTAAAGACGAACAGCTTGTAATATTCGACCCGGTAGCCGGTAAAACGCACGCGCGCCTCGGCATCGCGGATCGCAATCAGAACCTTGCCCAGACGGGAATTGGTAATACAGCGCGCCACGACATAACAGATGCCCAGCATCACACAGGATGCAATGAACAGGGCCGCCCGCGTTCCATCGGCCTGCAACGAGAAACCAAGCAGATCCTTGAAATCGGTCAGGCCGTTATTGCCGCCAAATCCCATATCGTTGCGGAAGAATGCCAGTAACAGCGCATAGGTCATTGCCTGCGTGATGATCGAAAGATACACACCGGTCACACGCGACCGGAAGGCAAGGAAACCAAACACAAAGGCCAGAAGCCCCGGCACGAACATCGCCATTACGACGGCAAACCAGAACATGTCAAAGCCGTACCAGTACCACGGCAATTCGGTCCAGTTCAGGAACACCATGAAGTCCGGTAGTTCCGGGTTGCCATAAACCCCGCGATCCCCGATCTGGCGCATCAGATACATGCCCATGGCATAACCGCCAAGCGCAAAGAACGCCCCGTGACCAAGGCTTAGAATCCCGCAGAACCCCCAGATCAGATCAACCGAAAGCGCCAGCAACGCATAGCAAAGGTACTTGCCAAGCAGGCTCATCATCCAAGTCGGAACATGAAGGGCAGATCCTTCGGGCACGATCAGATTACCGACCGGGATCAGGATGGACGCCACAATCAGGATCCCAAGCAGGATCATCCCCCCACGATCCCGCAACAGCCACCCGATCACCGGCGTCATTTGGTATTTCTGGCGATAGTCGGTCATGTATCAGGCCTCCACCGCGCGACCCTTAAGGGCAAACAGCCCCTTTGGTCGTTTCTGGATGAACAGGATCAGCGCAATCAGAACAAAGATTTTCGCCAGCACCGCACCGGCCACCGGTTCAAGGAACTTGTTCACAATGCCAAGACTGAATGCGCCAAGGACCGTGCCCCAAAGGTTGCCAACCCCGCCAAACACCACGACCATGAAACTGTCGATGATGTAGGTCTGACCAAGGTTCGGACTGACATTTGAAATCTGGCTAAGCGCGACACCGGCAATTCCGGCAATGCCGGAACCAAGCCCGAATGTCAGGGCATCGACATAGCCGGTGCGGATGCCAACCGATCCCGCCATGCGGCGGTTCTGGGTGACAGCACGCATTTGCAGACCAAAGGCGGTATAGCGCAGCACAATCGCGATCCCGCCGACCACAATCAGGCTGAACAGGATGATCCAAAGACGGTTGTAGGTCAGGACCAGACCGTTTGACAGCTCAAGCGCGCCGCTCATGAAATCGGGTGCGGTAACCTGCTGGTTGGTGGCGCCAAAGATGGTTCTGATCGCCTGCTGCAAGACAAGGCTGACACCCCATGTCGCCAGAAGCGTTTCAAGCGGACGACCATACAGGAACCGGATCACGCAGCGTTCGATCACGATGCCGACCAGACCGGCAACAACGAATGCCGCAGGCACCGCAATCACCAACGACCACGGCGAACCCGACGGAATGACAGATGAAAAAATCTGCTGCACGACAAAGGTGGTATAGGCACCGATCATGATCATTTCGCCGTGCGCCATATTGATCACGCCCATCACGCCAAAGGTGATGGCAAGGCCAACCGCGGCAAGCAACAGCACGGATCCAAGACTGATGCCGCGATAGACATCCCCCAGCGTCTGCCACATCGAAAGCCGCCCCTCGACATCGGCAAGCGCATCTTTGGCCGCGGCGACGACTTCGGGCTGGTAACCTTCGGCTTCGGCACTGGCAACGAATTGCGACAATACCGCACGGATTTGCGGTGTGGTTTCGCTGGCCAGCACTTCGATGGCGGTCAGACGTTCTTCGGTGGTTTCACCGGCCGCCAGCGCCATGGTCGCCCGTGCAAGTTCCATCCGCGCCAGAAGCGTCGCATCTTCCTCACGCTCGATCGCGCGGATCAGCAATGGCAACATCGACGGATCGCGGGCGTCCATGACCTGCTCGACGGCGGCAGTACGGATTCCGATATCCTGACTAAACAGGTTAAGGGCGGCCAACGCATCGCGCAGCGCGCCACGCAGACGGTTGTTGATCTTGATCTTGTCGAGTTCCTTGGAACCGCTTTCACCCACAACCTCGCCGCTGACGACGTCGATATGGTTCCAGACCTTGCCCTTTTTCTCGCCAATCACGACGTGTTCGTCGCTGGCGCGGACAAACAGGTTGCCTTCAAGCATCGCGTTCAGGATCGGCGCGACGCGGGGGTCGCCATCGGCAGCCATGGCTTCAATTGCTTCAACCTTTTTGGTCGAACTTTTGTGGTTCAGCTGTTCCGTCACATTGCGCAGTTCTTCGTCGCTAAATGCGTATGCTGGCCGAGGTGATGCCAGCACCAAAATCGCAAAAATTGCGGCAACGGCAAACAGGACAGGCAGGGAATTGTTCGCGCGGACACGGAAACGGCACAGGACAGCGGTCATGACAGTACGCATGGTCACCAAGCCTTTGAAAATCGGATGTCAGAAAATCGCAAAAAGAATGGTTGCCCGATACTCAGGGCAATGAAAAACAGGCTGGCTGCATCAACAGCCAGCCTGTCCAATCCCGATCAGTACATCGGTTTTTCACAGTTGCCGCAGACCCACGGATAGGTCCAGTCGGCGGTCAGCTTTGCGCTTTCGGGCAGGAAGTCCGACCATGCATCGCCAACGACGGTGCCTTCGGTTTCCCAAACGATGTCAAACTGGCCATCGTCCTGCACTTCGCCGATCAGAACCGGCTTGGACAGGTGATGGTTGGTGTTCATGACAGCGGTACCGCCGGTCAGGTTTGCAACTTCCTGGCCATACATGGCCTGACGAACCGCATCAACATCGGTGGTGCCAGCCTGCTCAACAGCCTGTTTCCACATGTTAAAGCCGATATAGGTTGCTTCCATCGGATCGTTGGTTACGCGTTTTTCATCACCGATAAAGGCATGCCATTTTTCGATGAAGGCCGAGTTCGCATCGGACTCAACCGACTGGAAGTAGTTCCAGGCAGCCAGATGACCAACCAGCGGAGCGGTATCAATACCAGCCAGTTCTTCCTCACCGACCGAGAAGGCAACAACCGGAATGTCTTCGGCTTTGATGCCCTGGTTGGCGAGTTCCTTGTAGAACGGCACGTTGGCATCACCGTTAATGGTCGAAACCACTGCGGTTTTCTTGCCGGTGGATGCGAATGCCTTCACATCGGCAACAATCGACTGCCAATCGGAATGACCGAACGGGGTGTAGTTCTCCATGATGTCTTCATCGGAGATACCCTTGCCATTCAGGTAGGAACGCAGGATTTTGTTGGTCGTGCGCGGATAGACATAATCCGTCCCCAAAAGAACGATACGCTCGGCACCGCCGCCATCTTCGCTCATCAGGTAATCAACAGCCGGGATTGCCTGCTGGTTCGGCGCGGCACCGGTATAAAACACGTTACGCGAGCTTTCCTCGCCCTCATACTGAACCGGATAGAACAGCATGCTGTTCAGTTCTTCGAAGACCGGCAGTACCGACTTGCGCGAGACCGAGGTCCAGCAGCCGAACACGACATCGACCTTGTCTTTTTCAATCAGTTCACGTGCTTTTTCGGCAAAAAGCGGCCAATCCGAAGCCGGATCGACAACAACTGCCTCAACCTGTTTCCCCAACAGGCCGCCATTTTTATTCAGATCGTCCACCAGCATCAGGACCGTATCCTTCAGCGTGGTTTCCGAAATAGCCATCGTCCCAGAGAGAGAGTGCAGAACGCCGACTTTAATCGTATCAGCGGCCTGGGCATTTGACATGGTCATTGCCGACCAAGCCAAGGCCCCAGCGCCCATAAGCGCCTGAAGCTTCTTATTCATTCTATTGCCTCCACTGCGAGTTTATTGCACCGCAGTGGTGCTTGCTAAAATCGTGCCAGATTCCGAATAATATGCTGCAGCGCCAGAAATCGCGGCGACTCAACGCAATATCCAACTATTTAACAGGCAAAAAACGGAAAATATTTGCGCCGGACGCGATTTCAATGATCACTTTTCGATCATTAATTAAAATTTGATTATTTTTTAATCACGTTGACCTGCGGCCACTCAGCCCTTATCTGAGGGGCGGAAGTTTCGCCTTTCTGCGGTTATTGCACCACAATGCCCATAGGCCGAAGCATCCCGCCCCGCCGGTTCGCTTATATGCAGTAATGCGGGTCAATCATTGTGCCGCAATGGCAGGCAGATCCGTTGAAATGTCGCCGATCACTGATCTGATCCGATTACGCAACCAGACCAGCCCGACATCCTTATCCGCCCAGATCGGCCAGTTCATGGTCACCGGCGGAAAGTTCAGCGGAATAGGCATTTCACAGAACACCAGCCCAAATAACGGCGCATATTGTACCGCAATCCTGCGCGGCACAGTCGCGACAATCGGAGCGTTCCGGGCAGCGGCAAGCAACGGCATGAAATCCGGCGCGGCCAGAACGACATCAAGATCAATGCCAATTGCGCGCAAGGCATCACCAACGCAGCCTTCGACATTTCCCGTCTGGGACAGGACCGCGTGGCGTGCGCCAAGGTATGTTTCGCGAGATAGCGGCAGTGTCAGCTTGCACATATCGGGGTTAAAGCAACAGGCCACACTGGATTCAAACAGCACTTCGCCAATCTGGCGGGATTCCTTGCATCCGATTGCCAGATCGATTTCCCCGGCATTTAGCATCAGATCGACCGTCTCGACAGTGATCGAACGACTCACCAGACGCACACCGGGTGCGGTTGATTGCAAATGGTGCACCAATGCCGGCAACAGAACCATTTCCATTTCGCCGGTGATACCGATCCGGAAAATGCGATCTGCCGTGTCCGGATCGAAACTGTCGGTCGACTGCAGCGCACTTTGTGCCTGTGTCAATGCGGCCCGAACCGGTCCGGCCAATGCGCGCGCTTTTGCGGTTGGCTGCATTTTCTGTCCGACACGGACAAAAAGATCATCCTGCAACAGCATCCGGAGCGTTGATAAATTGTGGCTCATGGCGGACTGCCCAATCCGCAACTTTTCCGCAGATTTTGTGACACTTAGCTCTTGCATCATTGCGTCAAACGCAATCATGAGATTGAGGTCAAATGACCTTAAATTGAAATGATCAATAGCATCCATGATCCGCATCGATTTGATTACTGACTGATTGGAATATAGCCTTTCTCTATCGCGTTACAAGCTGCCGGTTAAATCCCGGCATTTGATTGAGGGAGAATATTCTGATGCTGTCACGCAGAGACATGCTTAAAGGTTCGCTTGCTGCCGCTGCCATCGGGGCGACGGCCAGCACCGTTTTTATTCCATTGCGCGCCGCGGCCAAGGCCCCAGTGGTGGGCACACAGGCCCCCGGATACTACCGGCTGATGGTGGGCGACGTCGAAGTTACCGCACTTTCGGATGGGACCGGGCAGTTCCCGCTTGCCGATCTGTATCTGAATACCAGCCCCGAACATGCGCGCACGGCCCTTGCCAATGCATTTCAGGGAACCCCAACATCAACGTCCGTGAATGCCTATCTTCTGAATTTCGGCGACCGTCTTGTTTTGCTTGATGCCGGTACCAGCGACCTGTTGGGACCGGAACTTGGTAAATTGCCGGCCAATATCATCGCGTCGGGCTATCACCCGGATCAGATCGATGATGTGGTGATTACCCACATTCACACCGATCATAGCGGTGGATTGATCATGAACGGCAAGAAAGTCTTCCCGAACGCCACAGCGCATGTACCGAAACTTGATGCCGAATACTGGCTGAGCACTGAAAACCGTGACAAGGCGCCGGAAAGTGCCAAGCAGTATTTTGATCAGGCTGTCCTATCGACAAAGCTTTATAGCGAAAGCGGTACACTTTCGACTTACGAGGCCAATGCATCACCCGTTCCAGGTCTGATCAATTCAACGCATCGTCCGGGTCATACACCGGGCCACAGTGCACTTTGGTTTGAAAGCAAAGGCGAAAAGTTCGTTTATTGGGGCGACATCACCCATGGCGATGTCATCCAGTTTGACGAACCGGGTGTCTCGATTGCGTTTGATGTCGATCCAGATCAGGCCATAACCACCCGCGAGGCTGCCTTTGCCGAAGCCGTATCAGAAAAATATCTGGTTGCCGGGTGCCATATCGCCTTCCCGGGTATTGGGCATGTCATCGAAGACAGCACGATGTTTGACTGGGTGCCGATGAACTATCGCGCCGACGTCTGATCCGACTTCCCCGACCCGCGCTTAAGACGCCAGACGAAAAAAGGGCGACCTGCATCACGCAGGCCGCCCTTTGATTTCCTTTTTCGACAAAACCGGCTATTCCGGCATCCCGGCACGGATCCACTGCCCCAGTTGTACCCGTTCTTCGTCCGTCATTTCGGTCATGTTGCCAAGCGGCATGGCACGCCCGATAACGGACTGGGCCAGAACACGCTGCGCATTGGCTTTGACTTGCGCGATGTCATCAAACATTACGCCCATCGGCGCCTCGTCAAAGCCTTCATCGGTCGGGTTGGCAGAATGACAGGCCGTGCAGCGGGTCTGAACAATCGCCAGCGCATGATCGCCGGTGATGATTTCCTGATCGGCCAGCTTGGCGGCATCGGGATCATAGGATGCAAACATCGCCAAGATCGCCATGCCCACCGCAGCCGATGGCAGTTGCCATGCAATCGCCTTGCCGCTGCCCCCGGCATTACGCGTGTTGAAGAAATGGCGCACCAACCCACCAATGATCAGGATCAGGCCGACAATCAGCCACGACTGATCATGGGAAAACAGCATCGAATAATGGTTGCTGATCATCATCAGCAAAACCGGCAACGTCAGATAGTTGTTATGCGTGGATCGCTGCTTGGCCTGCAATCCCAATGCCGGATCGGGTTTTTCGCCCGCCATGAGGCTGGCGACGACCTTTTTCTGGTTGGGAATGATGATGCGAAACACGTTGGCGGCCATGATCGTGCCAATCATCGCACCGACATGAATAAACGCCCCGCGACCGCTGAAGACATGGGTAAACAGATAACTCGCTGCCATGATCAGGATGAATAATGCAACCGCAAGCTTGCCGGTACTTTTACCAATCACACTTTTGCAGATGATGTCATAGATCACCCAACCGGCAAACAGGCTGGCAAGCCCGATCAGGATCGCATCCCATTTGCCAAGCGGCATGACATTCGGATTGATCAGATAGCTTTCGGCACTCCAGTAATACATCGTCACCAGAAGCGCAAAACCGGTCAGCCAGGTAAAATAGGCTTCATATTTGAACCAGTGCAGTTCGGGCGGCATGGATTTCGGCGCGACCATCCATTTATTGACATGGTAAAACCCGCCGCCATGGACCATCCATGCCTCGCCATAAACGCCCTCGTCCATGCCTGAACGCTTGCGCAGGCTCAGATCAAGCCAGACGAAGTAAAAGGATGAACCGATCCACGCGATACCGGTGATCAAATGCGCCCAGCGCAGGATCAGATTGATCCAGTCCTGAAACAGAATATCCACCCGTTGAAACCTCCGTCTTGCAGGGCATATCTCATACTGCCCTGCTGTCCCCTTGCCGGTTATGCGACACATCTGACCACATTGATCCGGAATTATTCCAATCAGAGTCCTAACATAGCGTATCCGGGCGCTCTATTATTAAGGGCAGATGCATAATCGAAATGACTTTCAAGTTATTTTTTAAAATGGCACAGTGACCGTCAGGATTTGGAAGAATACAAATTCAGAAAATAAAAAAAGCTGTATCAGGAGCCCGCAACCCATGTCCGACTTTGAGGACATTCAGATTTTTGTCCGCGTAGCCGAGCTTGGAAACCTGTCTGCTGCCGGGCGCGAGCTGCGCCATTCGGCGGCGGTTGTTTCAAACCGGATTGCACGCCTTGAAGAACGGCTGGGTGTCAGGCTTTTGAACCGCACCACACGCCGGGTGAACCTTACCACCGAAGGCGATGTTTATTACCGGCACTGCCTGCGCATTCTGGCCGAAATGCAGGAAGCCGAAAACGCCATCGCCAACCAGAAAAACACCACGCGCGGCCCGGTAACGCTGACCTGCCCTGTTGCGTTTGGCAATAAATATGTCGCACCGATCATCCCGAAATTTGTTGAGAAGAACCCCGATGTGCAGGTCAGACTGCACCTTTCCGACCGGTTGCTTGACCTGCTTCAGGACAAGGTCGACCTTGCCATACGCATTGCCGAGTTAAAGGAAAGCTCGCTGATCGTGCGCAAGCTTGCGGCCAACAAACGCATGCTGGTCGCAAGCCCCGCCTATCTGAAAAGGCATGGTGCCCCCAGCGCACCCGGTGATTTACTGCACCATAACTGCCTGTTGCTGCGATTTCCGGGATCACGTCAATATCAATGGACCCTGCTCGGCTCTCAGGAAGAAGGCCCGGTGACCCTGTCGGTTTCAGGATCCATGGATTCAGACAATGGTGAAGTGCTGACCCGCTGGTGCCTTGACGGGCATGGCATCGCCCTTAAATCCTACTGGGAAGTCGGCGAATATATCCGCAACGGCCAGCTTCAGGTGGTTCTGCCCGATTACACGCCCCCAGCCCATGCGGTTTACGCGCTTTATCCCGAAAACCGTTACCTGCCAACACGTGTGCGGGCCTTTGTCGATTTTCTGGTAGGCGAGTTTGGCGGGACACCGCCATGGGATAAGAGCTGATAAAAATCCGTATATCCACAAAAACGCTCCGATAGATGCAAGGCGTTTTGAGGCTTTCGTTTGTATTACTTTTTGATTTCGGACAGATACCCACCCAGAACCGCCGCGACATTGAACCCGATGACGTCATGGGCATAACCACCTTCCATGACAAAGACGGTTTTCAATCCCAATCGCCCGATCATTTGTCCGATCCGTTTGAAATCATCGGTTTGCAGTCTGAAATCGCACAGCGTTTCCGCTTCGTGAGCGTCAACGCCAAGGGCGATCACCAGGGCTTCGGGCTGCCATGTGATGATTTTCTGAATGGCCTTTGAAAAACCTTGTGACCACGGCCCAAAATCCGATCCGCCGGGAAGCACGATATTCAGGTTCGCCCCCTGCCCGTCCAGACGACCGGTTTCGTTTTCATAGCCCATGAAGAACGGAAACTGGTGTTTCGGGTCGGCATGGATCGAGACGGTCAGAACATCACCACGGTCATAGAAAATATCCTGCGTTCCGTTGCCATGATGGTAATCGATATCAAGTATCGCAACCTTTCTAGCACCCTTGGCAATCATCTGCTGGGCAGCAATGGCCGAGTTATTGAGGAAGCAATATCCGCCATAACGATTGGCATGCGCATGATGCCCCGGCGGGCGGGTCAGGGCAAAGGATGCCTCACCATCGTTCCAGACAGCATCGGCCGCCGACGCCACGGTTTGTGCCCCCCAATAGGCCGCCTTCCACGTTCCCTTGGTAATCGGGGTATCGGATGAAATGGCATATTGCCCAAGACGCGCGCTGATATGGGCGGGTTTGCCGCCTGAAAATCCGGCTGTTGGCCAGACATAGGGAAAAGCGTCGTGGTCGTTGCCCGCCGCATTCCAGTCCGCCCATGCGTTTTCAAGAAAGGCCAGATAATCCGCATCATGAATTGAGGCAATCGGTGCCATGCCGTGATCGGCCGGATCAACAAGTTGCGCCTGCACCGAGTGGGCCACCGCATCACGGATAATTGCCATACGGCGGGAATTTTCAAAGCATGGAATCAAACGCCCATGGTGCATTTCACCATTCCCGTCATGGGCATCGTGGCGGGAATTAAAAAACACACGCATGACTGACTTCCTTTCCGGCAAAGGCGATAAGGGGCATCTATCCCCTTATCGTAGCAGAAAGTTCTTAACAGGTAGCTATTTGCGCGCGGTGCTATATAGCAGTTCGGCGATGGTTTCAAGGAACCCGCCAAGCTGTTTGCGCAGATTTTCAGCTTCCCGCGCCAGTTTGCCCGCCATATCACGCGTGGTATCGGCAGCCTCGCCCGTCTGACCGGCCATTTCAGAAACCACCGTGATATTGTCAGTCACTTCCTGTGCGCCGCTGGATGCCTGTTCGACATTGCGTGTGATGTTCGATGACAGTGCCGTCTGGGTTTCGACATTGTTCGAAATCAGGTCCGAACGTGCAGCCAGATCATCAATGACAGATGCAATTTCGCGGATCGAATTGACCGATGCTTCGATCGCATTCTGGATATCCTGAACTTTTTCCTCAATCGATTCAGTGGCCTTGCTGGTCTGGTTGGCAAGTCCCTTGACCTCGTTGGCGACAACAGCAAAGCCCTTGCCCGCTTCGCCCGCACGGGCAGCTTCGATAGTGGCATTCAATGCCAACAGGTTGGTTTGTGCCGCAATATCGCGGATGAAGCTGACGACTTCGACAATTTCGCCTGCTGCGGCTTCGAGCTGACCAATCCGGCCATCGGTTTCCTGCGCCAGACCATTGGCGCGATGAGCGATTTCAACCGACTCACGAGCCTGATCGGCAACGGTGCGGATGGACTGGTTCAGTTCTTCGGATGCCTCGGAGACCCCCGAAACATTGGCTGCCGTTTGGCGGGCCGCGGCGGCAACGTTAGTTGAACGTGAACTGGTTTCGTGCGCAATGCGGTTGGCATCACCCGATGCGTTTGAAAGTGCACCTGCGGCTTCGGCAATCTGATCGACGGCCTCGAATGATCCGCTTTTGAATTCTTCGATGATGGTGTTAAAGCCGGTAAGCTTCTTTTCAATCGACGAAGTTGCAGCATTGATTTTCTGCGCTGACGTCAGATAGGCACCGACCAATCCGGTTTCGACAATCCGTCGATAATAACGGTTTTCAGAAACGGCGCCCATGGATGCCGCACTTTCACGCAGGAAGGCGTCATTGCGGTCGATCAGTCTGTTGATCGCGATGAAAAGTTCGCGCATATCGGGATGACTGTCGACATTGGTAATGCGTGCTTCGTAATCACCCTCAGCCGCGGCAAGAACAACGTCCAGTGCCTTTTTGATCCCCGATTTGCTGGAACCACCAAATAGCGACATTTTGAAACCTCGAATTAGCAATCAGCCTAAAGGCTTTGAATGAATTTGTCGTATGCCAGACCGGCATCTGAAAGCTTTTGCGCCAGTGCCTTACCCGCCGCAATCATGCCGTCCTTGCGGTTGGCTGTGCTTTCTTCGATCTGGCGGAGTTCCGCGTAAAGCGGGATAATCTTATCCTTGAGAACTTTCGGATCAGCCACCCGACGGTTCGAATGGTAGCCAATGATTTTGCCATTTGCGTCAAGACTGGGCGTGATGTGCGCGTATACCCAGTAATGGTCGCCGTTCTTTGACATGTTCACGACATAGGCGAAAATCTCGTGACCGGCGGCGATTTCATCCCACAGCAGTTTGAAAACGCAGCGCGGCATATCGGGATGACGAATGATCGAATGGGGCTGACCCAGAACTTCCTTTTCACGGTAGTCGGAAAGACGCAGAAAAACCTCGTTGGCATAGGTAATCCGGCCCTTAAGGTCCGTTTTACTGACGATCAGTTCTTCTGGCTTGAAATGGCGTTCCTTGCCGGTTGGCTTGGACCTGACTAGCGTTTCGCTCACGTTTCTGTCCCCGATTTTCTGTCCGATAACCTGCCATTGTAGATCACAGCAGTTTTGCATGTCCGGATATCATGTAACGATATATCCGCGAATGATAAATGTAAAATATCCATGTGATACATAGACTAAGCGCAACGATAAAAATTAGATAAATATAACTAGATACCATGATCGCGACATACAATAGCGGGACCGGTCAATGATCATGCCTTGTCAGATGTGCATGCTTTTGATTTTCTGATTATGGTAACGTTTGCGGGGAAGCAGCATGGCACAAGATCTTCGGGACTTTCCATTTCGCGTGGTAATCCATGAAAAGCACTCTGCCCAAGGGGTGCTTGACTGGCTGGACAAGAATATACGCAGCGACAGATGGACCATGGGCATTCGCAATATCGAACTGCCGCGCGCGACCCAATCCGCCCCCATCGTCGATATGGTGATCTATTTTGCCCGTCGGGAGGATATGGAGCTTTTCCGTGAACGCTGGGCTGGCAAGACGCGCGAGCACAAGATCAAACTGAAATTCTGGCGCGCCGCAGTTTATGCTTTGTTACACCCGAAGATGGAAATGATCGCATACGAAAAAGTCGACGACAGTCTGAAACGCATCCGTCCCGGTGATCCGGAAACAAGCATCAAGAAGCCCTGAAACGAAACAACCCCGCATACCAGATGCGGGGTTGTTCGTTGCGCTGCCCTCAAGAGGCTTGCAGATCGTGATTATTTCGGCAGTTCGGCATCGATGCCTTTGATGTACCAGTCCATGCCCAGAAGCATTTCGTCGGTTGCATCTTCGCCTTCCTTGATGCGCAGTTCGCCAGCCTGATCATAGATCGGGCCTGCGAACGGGTGGATTTCACCCGATGCGATCTTGGCTTCGGTTTCTTCGGCCAGTGCTTTTACGTCATCAGGCATATTGGTGTAGGGTGCCATGTCGACCATACCGGAATCAATGCCCCCCCAAGTGTCGGTCGATTCCCAGGTACCATCCATGACAGCCTTGGCACGCGCGACATAATATTCGTCCCAATGGTCAACAATGGCGGTCAACTGTGCTTTCGGCGCGAACTTGATCATGTCAGATGCCTGACCAAAACCGACAATACCGCGGTTCTCGGCAACCTGAAGCGGCGCCGGGCTGTCGGTGTGCTGAACCATGATGTCAGCACCCTGATCGATCAGAGCCTTGGCAGCGTCGCCTTCTTTGCCCGGATCATACCAGGTGTTGGCCCAGACGATTTTGACTTTGACGTCCGGGTTAACCGACCATGCACCCAGCATGAACGAGTTGATGCCACGAACCACTTCCGGGATCGGGAACGAACCGACATAGCCGACAATGTTCGACTTGGTCATTTTACCGGCGATTACGCCTGCAACATAACGACCTTCATAGAAACGCGCGGCATAGGTCGAAACGTTTGCATCACGTTTGTAACCGGTTGCATGTTCGAATTTCACGTTCGGGAACTGCTTGGCAACCTTGACGGTCGGGTTCATGAAACCGAACGAAGTGGTGAAGATCAGGTTATGACCGGTCTGGGCCAACTGACGGATCACACGTTCAGCATCGGCACCTTCCGGAACGCTTTCGACGTAGCTGGTGGTGGCATTGTCACCAAGAGCCGCCTCGATCGCCTGACGACCGATATCGTGACGATAGGACCAGCCATGGTCACCGATCGGGCCGACATAGACAAAGCCGGCTTTGACTTCTTCGGCCTGGGCAGCACCCATGCCGAGTGCAAGTGCACCGGTTGCCACAACGGCGGCAAGCGTGCGCTTCACGAGGTTTACATTCATTATTTGGTCTCCCTGTTAATCAGCTAATCAGGATTTAAACCCAATTGTTTACGCAATCAATGACGTGTTCTTGTCCAGACCAAAACTCAGCCAAACCGGCCAAATAACACAAGACCGGTTTGATTGAGTGTTGGTCCGATACGCACTTCCTCCCCCCGGGTCGGGGCACCCTTTGACGCGCCCCGATCCCGTTTAACCAGCCCTATTGTGCGGGCCGGAACGCCTGCCCGATACAGGCAGGTGCATTCAGTCTGATCTTTGCGCGATCACTGGAAATGATCACCAGCACAATCACGGTCGCAAGGTACGGCAGCATCGACATGAATTGCGACGGCACATGTACGCCTGCACTTTGCGCATGAAGCTGCAATACCGAAATAAGCCCGAACATATAGGCCCCCGCCAACAGACGGCCCGGACGCCATGTTGCAAACACGACAAGTGCCAACGCGATCCAGCCGCGCCCGGCTGTCATGTTTTCGGCCCACATCGGCGTATAGGACAGCGAAAGATACGCGCCCGCAAGGCCTGCCATCGCACCGCCAAACATGGTGGCCATATAGCGGATTTTGATCACCGAATAGCCGATGGCATGCGCGGAATGATGGGAATCACCAACCGCCTTGAGGATCAGCCCCCCACGGGTACGCGACAGGAAGAACCCGACCGCAATCACCATCACAATCGAAAGATAAACCAGAAAATCCTGACCAAACAGAATTTCACCAACCAGCGGAATATCGGTCAGAAGCGGAATATGCAGCCCCGGAAGCGGCTCGATCGCAAAACCGACAAAGCCGGAACCAACAAGAGCCGAAAAGCCCACCCCGAAAATGGTCAGTGCCAGCCCCGTTGCCACCTGGTTGGCCATCAGGGTCAGGGTCAGAAAGGCAAAGATCAGCGACATCAGCATTCCGGCAATGATCGCGGCCAGAATGCCCAGAATGGCCGAGCCGCTTGTTGCGGTGACCGCAAATCCCGAAATCGCGCCGACCAGCATCATGCCTTCGACACCAAGGTTCAACACCCCGGATTTTTCAGTAATCAGTTCGCCGGTCGATGCCAGCAAAAGCGGGGTCGATGCCGTAATCACGGTCAGGATCAGTGGAATAAGCCAATCCATTATGCGGCCTCCCCTTTGGCTGCCGGGGTTCCGAAACGAACCCGGTACTTGGTCAAAACATCACAGGCCAGCAGGAAGAACAGCAAAATCCCCTGAAACAGGCCGGTCACCGCATTTGGCAGCCCCAACGTAATCTGGGCCAATTCCCCACCTAGATAGGTCAGCGCCATGATCAGCCCGCCAAACAGGATACCCAGCGGATGCAACCGCCCAAGGAAGGCAACGATAATTGCCGTAAAGCCGTAACCGGGCGATATGGCAGGCTGCAACTGGCCAATCGGCCCGGCAACCTCGAACAAACCGGCAAGACCGGAAAGTGCGCCGCCCAGCAACAGGGTAAACCAGACCATGCGTTTCTGACGGAACCCGACATGGCGGGCGGCCTGTGGGGCCTTGCCCACCACGCGCAGCTGGAACCCGATCACCGATTTCGACAGCAAAATCCAACCAGCAATCACCACCAGTACAGCGAAGGCGGTTCCAAGATGAACGCGCGTGCCGTCATAAATCACCGGCAACAGGCCCGCATCCGGGAACGGTCGGGATTCAGGGAAGTTGAAACCTTCGGGGTTGCGCCACGGACCATGCACAAGGAAGCTTAGAAACAGCGTCGCGACATAGGTCAGCATCAGGCTGGTCAGAATTTCGTTGGCATTAAATCGGGTGCGCAGAAGCGCTGGTATGCCGCCCCAGAACGCCCCGCCAATTGCCCCAAGCACAAACATCGCGGGCAACAGGAACATGCTTTCACTGTCATAAAAATAAAGCGCAAGACCACCGCCGAATATGGCGCCCATGGTCAATTGCCCCTCGGCACCGATGTTCCAGACATTGGCGCGGAACCCCATCGACAGCCCGATGGCGATGATCACAAGCGGGGTTGCCTTCACAAACAGTTCGGAAATGCCGTAGCTGTTGTTGATCGGCAGGATGAAGAAAGTATAGAGCGCATCAAACGGGTTCTTGCCCATAAAGGAAAAGATGATCCCGCCGACAAACAGCGTCATGAGAATTGCCAGAACCGGCGACAGATAGACCATCGCCTGACTATGCTGGCGACGGGGTTCAAGCCTGACCAACGCGATCTCCTTCGATAAGCTCTTTCGTCTTCAGGGTTACGTCGCCGTCCAGATCGTGAAGTCCCCCCATCAACAAACCGATTTCCTCGACACTGACATCGGCCATTGGCCGCGGGGCGGACATCTTACCTTCGGACATCACCACCACCTGATCACAGATGGCGAAAATTTCGTCCAGATCCTGCGAAATCACCAGAACCGCCGTGCCCTTTGCCGCCAGATCAAGCAATGCCTGATGGATGGCACTTGCCGCACCGGCATCGACACCCCAGGTCGGTTGTGAAATCACCAGAACGCCCGGATCCTGAAGGATTTCACGCCCGACGATAAACTTCTGAAGGTTCCCGCCCGAGAGGCTTCCTGCCTCGGCCGAGGCACCGGTGGTCCGCACATCGAATGTCTTGATGATCTTGTCGGCAAAGCTACGGGTCGGCACTTCGCGGATCAGACCACGTGCGGACAATGCCATACGACGAAACGCCGTTAAAAACCCGTTTTCCGAAAGGCTCATATCGGGAACGGCACCATGTCCGTTGCGTTCCTCGGGCACAAAGGCCGCGCCAAGCCGGCGACGGCGGCGCGGACCAAAATGTGCAACCGGATCGCCATCGATCTTGATGCAGTCCGGCGTGCCGATGATTTCGGTTTCACCGGCCAGTGCCTGAAACAGCTCGTTCTGACCATTCCCGGCCACACCGGCAACGCCCATGATTTCCCCCCCCCGCACCTTAAGACCAATCCCCTTAAGGTCCGTGCCAAACTGTTCGTCACTGATCAGTGACAGATCGGAGATATCAAGACGCACATCACCGAATTTGCGCGTACCGCTGCGATCGGGTGCTGTCAATTTCTGGCCGATCATCATTTCGGCCATGGATTTCGCCGTTTCCTCGCGCGGGTCACACCCGCCGACGACCTTGCCTCCGCGCAATACGGTTGCCTTCTGACACAGTGCTTTGACCTCGTGCAGTTTATGGCTGATATAAAGGATTGCGCAACCTTCATCGGCAAGACGGCGCAATGTTTCAAACAGCTTTTCGACTTCCTGAGGGGTTAAAACCGATGTCGGCTCGTCCAGAATAAGCAGTTTGGGATTTTGCAGAAGGCAGCGGACGATTTCGATCCGCTGACGTTCACCAACCGAGAGCGTGTAAACATGACGATCCGGATCAAGCGGCAGACCATAGGTCTTTTCGACCTCGATCACCTGCTGACGCAGGGCGGCCATATCGCGCACATCGTTCATCGCCAGCGCAATGTTTTCCAGCACCGTCATGGTCTCAAACAGCGAGAAATGCTGGAACACCAGACCAACGCCCATTTCGCGCGCGTCATGCGGACTATGGATCGTGACCGGCTTCCCTTCCCACAGCAAATCGCCCTGATCGGCCTGCAGCACGCCATAGATGATTTTCACAAGCGTACTTTTACCCGCACCATTTTCCCCCAGAAGGGCATGGATTTCGCCAGGTTCGATACGGAAACTGATATCGTCATTTGCCAGACAGCCCGGAAAGGCCTTGGTCACACCACGCACCTCAAGCTGTGCCGGTTTTGATCCGCCTGTCATAGCCAAGCCTGTATCTGATCCGGTATTCCCGGTCGTGGACGTCACTGCTGCCACCCCTAAATTGCGATCCGATCACGCGCACCGAAGGTATTACCCGTTCACGGTTTGCTAATCAAACGGTCTCAATACGCGATTTTGTCTTCTTTGGCATCCCAAGCCGCAAAGACATCACGCGCCTCCCCTAAATCCAGATGTTCGCACGGCAGGCTCCGATCCGGGATCGGTTTTGCCACTTCATCATACAGGAATTGATCGTCAAAGCCGATTGCCGCGGCATCATCGCGGGAATTGGCATAATAGATCCGGTCAAGACGTGCCCAATAGATCGCCGAAAGGCACATCGGGCATGGCTCGCAACTGGTGTAAATCTCGCATCCGGCAAGATTGAAGGTACCAAGCTTTTCACAGGCCGCACGGATGGCGCTGACCTCGGCATGGGCGGTCGGGTCGTTGCTGGATGTTACCTTGTTCCAGCCTTCGGATACGACTTCGCCGTCCTTGACAATGATTGCCCCGAACGGGCCGCCACAGCCTTCTTCCATTTTCGTCCGCGACAAATTCACGGCATGGAGCATGTGTTTATGCTTGGCATCACACACAGCCAAATCTCCCTATATGAACTCCTGATCCGGTAAACGGATCCTCCTGATCAGGCCGCTATTGGCGCGGCCCTTTATCATTTATATGCCTTGCAATGAAGGCCTTATCATCCGGCAAGGCCGTCTTGTGCGACCCTGTTCACCGGATGTTGCGCCATTCGCCCTTCACGCACGGACAGCAATTGCACCGCGACCGATGCCGCAATGATTGCCGGCTGTTTGCCGGTAATGCCTTGAATTCCAATCGGGCATGTCAAACGACCGATTTCCACGTCACCCAACCCTCGATCTTTTAATCGCCGGACAAAGCGGGCGCGTTTGGTCTGGCTTCCGATCATGCCAACAAAACCAAGATCATCCCGCATCAAGGCCGCCCGACAGATATCAAAATCCTGCGCGTGGCTGTGCGTCAGGATGAGTGCAAAGGCACCGGGCGGCATGTCGCCCACCTCGTCTTGTGGCCTATCGCTTTGATACAGATGAAGTTTCGGTGTTTCCGGCAGGGTCAGGTATTCATCACGCGAATCGATCAGGTGAAGATCAAATGGCAATGGTGCCAGTGCCCGAACAATCGCCTGCCCGACATGCCCGGCCCCAAACAGCCAAAGGGGCGTTGCTCCGTCATCAAGGCGCAGGCACAGCTTCTGCTGCCCGGCCAGATCACACAACCCGCCACGGCCCCCGGCAAACAAACGATCCAATGCGTCGGCATCCTGAGTGCTGGCCGTTTCAATATTCCGACTTCCGCCCATCGGCAACATTATCCAGTCACCATGACCAGCACCTGCAGGACTCTGCGTATTTAGGATCGCTGTTGCCAGCTGATGCTTTTGCATCGGGTCCAGCAGATGAAACGCGATTTCGACGGAACCACCGCAACATTGACCAAGCCCCGGCCCCAACGGAAAGGGAACCAGTTCCGCGCCAAAATCCCGATCCAAGGTCAGGATTTCACGCGCCCGTACCGTCACCTGATGTTCCAGATTGCCGCCACCAACCGTCCCGGCAATGTCGGCTTCACTGATCAGCATAAATGCCCCTGCCTCGCGCGGGGTGGACCCGCGAATGGCCGCCACACTGACCAGCATCACCGGATCGGATGATTGCAGCAAAGCGATATGGGCGTCGGGTGAGAGGCGCATGATGTCTATTCCCCCGCCGCCGGAACCGCATCATGACTTTGGGCAATCATACCCTTGGCCACATTGGCGACCGCATTCAGGACGGCCTCGGGCGTTGCCGGGGCATTCAGCATCGGGATCACCTTGTAATCCCCGACCGATGCGATCGCATCAGCAATGGCACGATGCACTGAAATCGCCAGCATCAGCGGCGGCTCACCAACCGCTTTGGATCGATGAATGGTTTTTTCAACGTTTCTTCCGGAAGACCATAATTCAAGACGGAAATCTTCCGGCCGGTCCGAACATGCGGGAATTTTATAGGTGGACGGTGCATGTGTTCGTAAACGACCTGCATCATCCCACCATAATTCCTCGGATGTCAGCCATCCCATGCCTTGAATAAAACCGCCTTCGATCTGACCGCGGTCAATCGCCGGGTTCAGTGATCGGCCGACATCGTGGCTGATATCAACGCGTGTGGCCTTGTATTCGCCGGTCAGGGTATCGATCATTACCTCGGAGCAGGCCATGCCATAGGCGAAGTAATAGAACGGCCGGCCCGATGCGGTTTCACGGTCATAATGGATTTTCGGTGTCGCGTAATAGCCCGTCGCCGAAAGCGAAACGCGCGCCAGATAAGCCTGTTTGACCAGATCGGCAAATTCCAGTTCGGTCACATCGCCAACAATCACCCGGCCCGGAGCAAACCGGACAGCGGCCTCAACCACACCGTATTTTTCAGCCGCAAATGCAATCAGGCGGGATTTGATCGTCATTGCAGCATCGCGCGCGGCCATGCCGTTCATATCCGCCCCGCTTGATGCCGCGGTTGCCGATGTGTTGGGAACCTTACCGGTATTGGTTGCCGTGATCTTGATCCGGTCGAGATCAATCTGGAATTCCTCGGCCACGACCTGAGCAACCTTGATAAACAGGCCCTGCCCCATTTCCGTCCCGCCATGGTTCAGATGCACCGATCCGTCCTGATAAATATGGATCAATGCGCCCGCCTGATTCAGGAAGGTGGTGGTAAAGGAAATGCCGAACTTGACCGGCGTGATTGAAAGGCCGCGCTTGATCACCGGGCTTTCGGCGTTAAACGCATCTATTTCTTTGCGGCGCTTGCGATAATCGCAAGATGCCAGAATGTCGTCCGTCAGTTCCGGAAGGACGTTATCCTCGACCGTCATGTGATAGGGCGTCGTGTTGCGGTCGGTTGTCCCGTAATAGTTGGCGATCCGCACATCAAGCGGATCGCGGCCAATCGTCATAGCGATTTCATCGATGATCCGTTCAATTGCCACCATGCCCTGCGGCCCGCCAAATCCGCGAAAGGCGGTATTGGACACCAGATTGGTTTTGCAGCGATAGGACCGGATTTCGACATCGCCAAGGAAATAGGCATTGTCGGTATGGAACATCGCACGATCACAGATCGCGGCCGACAGATCAGCCGAGAAACCGCAATTGGCCGCATACTGAATATCCAGCCCGCAAATCCGGCCGTCATCATCAAAGCCGACATCATATTCGACGATAAAGTCATGGCGCTTGCCGGTCATGACCATGTCATCATCGCGGTCCAGGCGCATTTTTGCCGGACGCCCTGTTTTAACCGCAACAATCGCCGCCAGTGCCGCCCATTGCGATGCCTGCGTTTCCTTGCCACCAAAACCGCCGCCCATACGGCGCACTTCGACCGTTACCGCATTGGCCGGACGGCCAAGGACATTAGCGATGTTGTGCTGGACCTCCGACGGATGCTGGGTCGAACAATGCAAAAGCACATCGCCATCTTCCTGCGGGATGGCAAAGGTGATCTGGCCTTCAAGATAGAAATGGTCCTGCCCGCCGATTTCCATCACCCCGGACCGGCGATGTTTGGCACGCGCCAGTGCCGATTTGGCATCGCCCTGCGCCATGACATGGGGTGGTGCAACGAATTGCTGTTTTTCCAGTGCCTCCTTGACGCTCAGGATCGCGGGCAGTTCTTCATATTCGATCTCGGCCAGCTTGACGGCATTGCGTGCCTGTTCGCGGGTTTCGGCGGCGACACAGAAAACCGGCTGCCCGTAAAACTGAACAATCCCATCGGGCAAAACAGGATCATCATGGGTATGCGCGGGTGACACGTCATTGACACCCGGCACATCATCAGCCGTCAGGACACACACCACACCGGGTGCGGATCGCACCTTTGACAGATCCATCTTCGTGATCCTGCCATGTGCGATGTTTGCCGCACCGGGGGCCAGATGAAGGGTACCGAACGGTTCAAGAATGTCATCAACATAAACCGCTTCGCCCGCGACATGCTTCGGACCGCTGTCATGCTTGCTGGCGGAGCGAACCCCACCCGAAAGTCCCGGTGTCGGAGCCAGAAGTTCATCCGGGTCTTTAGTATCGATGGTTTTGGATGCGTTGTCAGACATGGGCAGCCTCCCTGCCAACCAGACGGGTGGCAATTTCGGGGGCGGTTGTTTCGATAAACAGTTTGGTCAAAAGGTTTTGCGCGACCAGCATCCGATATTCTTTTGACGCCCGCATATCCGACATCGGAGCAAAATCCCTGGTCAAAGCCAGTTGCGCCGCGTTCAGGCTGGCCTCGTTCCAATCCATGCCAATCAGGACAGTCTCGCATTTTTTGGCCCGCATCGGTGTTCCGGCCATGCCACCAAATGCCGCACGGAATTCGATCACCTTGCCGCCATCAACCCGAATGGCAAAGGCCGCAAGAACCGCCGTAATATCCTGATCAAACCGTTTGGAAATCTTGTAGGCCTTGAACTGCACCCCGGCGTCCGGTTTCGGAACAATGATGCTTTCAACGAACTCGCCCTTGGCCCGATCCTGCTTGCCATAGGTGATAAAGAAATCTTCAAGGGCAACTTCGCGACGGATATCGCCCATGCGCAAAACAATCCGCGCGCCCAGCGCAATCAGGGCAGGCGGAGTATCGCCAATCGGCGATCCGTTGGCGATATTGCCGCCAACCGTCCCCGCATTACGGATTTGCCGTGACCCGATTCGGCGGACCAGTTCCCCGACATCACGGGCAATCATGCCAAGTGCGTTATGGGCATCGCTATAAGTTACACCGGCACCGATGGTCAGAGCACCGTCCTTTTCCCGGACCGATTTAAGATCGGCGACATCCCCGATATAAATGATCGGATCAAGCCGTTTGAGCATCTTGGTCACCCAAAGCCCGACATCCGTTCCGCCCGCCAGCACCGTCGCATCGGGATGGGCCACCAAAAGTGCGGCCAGTTCATCGCTGCTTCGCGGGGCGAAATAACGGCCAACCGGCATTTCAAGTGCCAGCATGCCTGCACCTTCGATCATCGCGGTCAATCGGGTCGCGATATCGGAACGGCGTTTTTGTTCGACCGGATCGGTTGCGCTTATGCCACCGGCCTTGCGGGCGGCTTCGATGATCGGCCCGTAGCCGGTGCAACGGCACAGGTTCCCGGCAAGGGCATCATTGATGGCACCCCGGTCATCCTCGCCCCCATCCAGCCAAAGCTGATACAGGCTCATGATAAAACCAGGCGTACAGAAACCGCATTGCGACCCATGGGTTTCTACCATGGCCTGCTGCACCGGATGAAGGCTGCCGTCATCGGATTTAAGATGTTCTACAGTCAGAAGCTGCTTGCCATCAAGGGTCGGCATAAACTGGATACAGGCATTGACCGTCCGGTAACGCATGCTGCCCATTCCATCCGGTTCGCCCAGAATAACCGTGCAGGCACCGCAATCGCCTTCCGCACAACCTTCTTTTGTCCCGGTCTTGCGCTCGTTTAAGCGCAGCCAGTTCAAAACCGTCATTTGCGGATCGATATCGCGCAGGCGACGTTCCTCGTTCCCGAACAGGAACCGGATATCATCGCGCGTATTAAGGGCCGGTTTGGTCATGATGGCCTCAGCTGCCGCGATAGGTAGAATAGCCAAACGGCGAAAGCAGCAGCGGCACATGATAATGCGCGTGAGCATCTGAAATACCGAACCGGATTACAACCTGATCAAGGAATTTCGGTTCCGACAGATCAAGACCGATGGCATCGAAATACGCTCCAGCATGAAAGACAAGCTGATACTCGCCCGGTTTGAACGAGGCACCGTCAAGCATTGGCGCATCGGTTCGCCCGTCGGCATTGGTTACGGCTTCGGCGACCAGATCATCATGGCCGTCACCAAAACGGTGCAGCTTGATCCGGATGCCGCCCGCCGGGCAACCTTTTGCCGTATCTAGAACATGGGTAGTCAGTCGTCCCATGCCGGGCCTCCTCTTTTCTCTCTCATGCGGTGGTCGGTCGCTTCTTCCCTGGTCGGCTTTTCTGATTATCGTTTTATGCCGAACGAATTTATAGCGTTTCAAAAAGGTCGCATTAGGACACGGATCGTGGAAAGAGGTGATAAAGTGAAACTATATCAATAATTCTTTGAAAAACGATTGCCACAGCTTCGTGCAGAATACTATCAAAGCCGGATAAAAAGCTTTTAAAAGCCAATAAAAAACCGGCCAAAGCGTTTTCCCGTCCAGGAACATTATCAAAGTCACATTGATAGTGCGGCATGATCATCCATCAATCAGCGCGCAGGAGTTCTTCCTTGCTGCGCTGCGACCTATGGTTAATGCTACACCAAACAGCCCGCATGACAAAGCCGGGCGTTGCGATATCAGGAGAGGCCGAAGATGACCGAACAAAATTATGCACGCGACCTGATTGGCTATGGCCCCAATCCGCCAAAGGCCAACTGGCCGGGCAAGGCCCGTGTTGCGGTCCAATTCGTGCTGAATTACGAGGAAGGCGGTGAAAACTGCGTTCTGCACGGAGATCGTGCGTCCGAGGCATTCCTGTCGGAAATCATCGGTGCCGACATGCGCGAAGGTGTTCGTCATATGAGCATGGAGTCGATTTACGAATATGGTTCGCGCGTTGGTGTATGGCGCATCCTGAACCTGTTCCGCGAACGGCAAATTCCGATTACAATCTTTGCCGTTGCCATGGCGCTGGCCCGTCACCCGAAGGTTGGCGAAGTCGCGATGCAGGATGGCCATGAAATCTGTTCGCACGGCTATCGCTGGATCGATTATCAGTACTTCCCCGAAGAACTCGAACGCGAACATCTTCACAAAGCGATCGACATCATCAGGAATGTGACCGGAGAGCGCCCGCTTGGCTGGTATACCGGGCGTACAAGCCCGAACACCCGGCGGCTTGTCGCCGAAGAAGGCGGCTTCCTGTATGACGCCGATGATTACAGCGACGAACTGCCTTTCTGGTCAACTCAGACAGACACACCGCATCTGATCGTTCCCTATACGCTTGACGTCAACGACATGCGCTTTGCCGCCATGCAGGGCTTCAATTCCGGCGAACAGTATTTCCAGTATCTGAAAGACAGCTTCGACACGCTTTACGAAGAAGGTGCCGAAACGCCGCGGATGCTATCGGTTGGTTTACATTGCCGTCTTGTCGGCCGGCCGGGGCGGTTTGCAGCCCTGAAACGCTTTGTCGATTATGTGCGCGGTCATGATGATGTCTGGTTTGCACGTCGCGTCGATATTGCGCGTCACTGGCGTGAACATCATCCGTTCACCGAAAACAAATAAGCATCAAGAAAAACAAGCACTGAAATGGCCGTTATGACCAAACCTGAAAAATCATTGTTCGAAACCCGACCGCCCAGCACCTTGGCGCAAAGCGCCTTTGTCTCGCTGTATGGCGGGGTTTACGAACATTCCCCCTGGATCGCAAAGCAGCTTTATGATCGCGGCATCACGTCTGCCCTTGATACCCCCGATGCACTCGCCGATGCCATGGCAGCCGTGGTAAATGGCGCGGTTGATGATGACAAACTGACATTGCTTCGCGCCCACCCTGATCTTGCAGGCAAGCTTGCCTTGGCGGAACTGACGCATTCCTCGCAAAATGAACAAACCGGTGCCGGACTTGATCAATGCACGCCAGACGAACTTGCCCGTTTTACGCAATTGAATGACGACTATAAGAAGAAGTTCGGTTTCCCGTTCATTTTTGCCGTCAAAGGGTTCCATCGGACCGACATCCTGAACGCATTCGAACGCCGCGTTAAAAACGATGTTGAAACCGAATTTAACGAGGCCATCAATCAGGTACATCGTATCGCCAAGCTGCGCCTCGAAGCCCTTTGATCGCCAATGACCGGCCAGAACAAAATAACCAATAATCAGGATTTAAAAGCCATGAGCCACCACACAAACCATGATGCCCCGGAATTTACCCGGCGTTTTGTCAATCTGGCAGATGAACGTCTGGGCGCAGAGGCAATCTTTGCGACCGATGATTTCTTTGCCGACAAGCAACGCATGCTGCAAACCGCCGATGCCATTTTCTATCCGGACAAATATGATGACAATGGCAAGTGGATGGATGGCTGGGAAAGCCGCCGGAAACGTGTGGAAGGTCATGACTACTGTGTGGTGCGGCTGGCGACATCGGGCCGGATTTATGGTGTCGATATCGATACCAGCCACTTCACCGGCAACTTCCCGCCCGCCGCATCGCTTGAGGCATGCTATTGCCCGGATGGCGATCCCGCAGATGATGCGACCTGGACCGAAATCGTCGCCCCGATCGGGTTACGTGCCGGTGTCGGCGCGGAAGCCCACCATTATGCTGCTGTCACGGCAGAGGGCGTTTTCACCCATGTGCGCCTGCATATCTATCCCGATGGCGGTATTGCCCGCCTGCGCGTTTATGGACGCCCGGATCGCGACTGGTCAAAAATGGCAAGCAGTGCCGATCAGGTTGATCTGGCAGCCATGATCAATGGCGGCGTGGTCCTGACATGGTCGGATGCCCATTATGGTAACCCGAATGCCATTCTCGCGCCGGGCCGGGGCATTAATATGGGTGATGGCTGGGAAACCCGGCGCCGTCGCGAACCCGGTAACGAGTGGCTGGTTGTTGAACTCGGCCATCCCGGCGAGATTGAAAAAATCATCGTCGATACCTGCCATTTCAAGGGTAACTATCCCGACCGGGTTTCCATTCAGGCCGCTTATGTCGATGGTGAAAAAGACAAGTCGCTGCGTGCACGATCCATGTTCTGGCAAACCATTCTGCCTGAACAGAAAATGCAGGCCGACCATATCCACGAATTTGATGCTTCGGTCATCGCAAAGCTCGGCCCGGTATCGCATTTGCGCGTCAATTCCATTCCAGATGGCGGGATCAGCCGTCTGCGCATTCTTGGTAAACCGGCAAAGCGATAAGAACGATGAAACTGAAAGTCGAACCGCTGACACCGGCATCTTTTGCCCCGTTTGGCGAGGTGATATCCACCGCCACCGCGCGGGATGAATATAAAATCAATCTGGGCACAACAACGCGGTTTCACGACATATCGCGCGTTGATGTCGGAGACGAAGGTGGCACACCAATCATCAGCATTTTTCGCGGCACACCGCGTCCGATGCCAATTGAAATCAAAATGATGGAACGCCATCCGCTCGGCTCGCAGGCCTTTATGCCATTAAGCGGTCAGAAGTTCCTGATCGTTGTGGCCGAGGGCACGGAAGCCCCTGCCGCCGAAAATCTGCGCGCCTTTATCTCGGACGGGACACAAGGTGTGACCTATGCCAAAAATGTCTGGCACCATCCGCTGCTGGTCCTTGAACCAGAAAGCGACTTCCTGATCGTGGATCGCAGCGGGCCGGGCAAAAACCTGAACGAGGTTGATCTGCCGATGGTCAATGGCACGACCATCACACTTGATTGGCCCCGGACCTGATAGCGACCCGAAAAGACCGCGACCCTGATCGAAATCGATCAGGGTCGGTTTGCCAGTCTCAGATTTGCAAGATACCGATGCAGTTCGCTGGCATCGCCGACGACATCCTCGGCACCGGCCTGCATCAACATTTCGGCATCTTCCGGATTGCGATGGCCACCACCAAGAAAGCCGACGGCCCGCATCCCGGCTGCCCCGGCGGCAATAATTCCGGCTGGACTGTCTTCGATCACAAGGCAGTTTTCCGGCTTGACACTGCATTCGCGCGCCGCATGCAGGAAGATATCCGGGGCTGGTTTGCCATTTGCCACTTCCTCGACCGAGAAAATCCGCGCCCCAAAGAAATCAAGCAGTCCCGGAATCCCAAGACACATATCAAGCCGCGCCAAATCGCTGCCTGATGCGACACAAACCGGTACGCTCAACGATTTCAACAAGGTGTCGATACCGCTGATTGCCCGAAGATCGGTTTCAAAAAGATGTGCTAGCAAATCTTCACATTCTTTCTGATAATGCGCCGCTTCGATTGCAGTCGCGTGTTCATCATTCAGACTCTCGATCATCCCGGCATAGGACACACCGCCAAACCGGAGCGCCAGATCATCCGATGAGACTTCAATGCCATAGCCTGCAAGTATCTGAACATCGACGGCAAAAGACAGCACTTCACTATCTATCAGCACACCGTCACAATCAAAGATGACCAGACTGATCATTGCGTTGCCGAGCCGCCACCCAGATCAAGGGCGAGCAATCGTTTCTGAATTTCCTGTGACAGCACCGCACTTGGCTGCGCCCCAAGGGCGCGCTGATAAGCCGCACGTGCCATTTCGGTCTTGCCCATCGCAAGGGCATTGTCGGCAAAATGCGCAAGATGTTCCGCCGTCGGCATTGCCTTGTTAACAGCAATGAATATCTCTTCGGCTTCCTGATATTTGCCCTGCTTGTAAAGCACCAGCCCATAGGTATCGAGTGCACCGGGATCATCGGGTGCAACCTGCAAGGCACGCTTGATCAGGCGTTCTGCTTCACCCAGATTTTCTCCACGAACCGCATAGTGGAACGCCAGCCAGTTTGCAGCACCGGCATTCCCCGCATTCGATGCCTGCGTTGCTTCTGCCAGCATGGTGTTGCGATAGGTTTCCATCACCGCCTTGATGCCATCGCTATCAAGACCATCAACCCATGTCAGACCGACACGAACCGCCTTGCATCCCTTGCCACCTTTTTCCTGACAAAGGGCAACGGCTTCTTCTACCGCGCCCAGCACAGTCGCACTCGGCCCGGCGGCATATTCAACCCCGGCCTCGTCACGCGACAATGCCTTGAAATCAATCATCGCACGATAACGCTCATCAACCGGCTTTTCCGCCGGGCTGCCAAACATGTCCTGAGGCTCCCATTTCGGGGAGGTATCGCCACAGGCCGCCAAAGTCAGAAGTGCGAAACCCGCAATGAGATGATGTGTCCGGATCAACAAAGCAGTCATTCCCTAATGCTGTTTCATATGATGACAAAGCATAACCCGCCCCGATTAGGCAGGCGTTAACGATATTGCCCCCAACGTGCCCCACCAATTAGAAGGTCGGAGTAACGCGGCGAAACGATTTCGAAATTTCCGTTGGCAAGATCACGCAACATCGCCTCGTGATCGATTTCATTCTGGTCATGGAAGAAACTGGTCACAACCTGCCAACTATTATCCTCGGTCCCATAACGATAGATATCAACATAGTCGCGCGTCGTGAAAAAGGCCGCCTCTTCCATTCCGTTACCATCAAGGTCAATCATCAATAATGCACACTGGTTTGGGGCCCCTGTACCTGAACCTGCCGTGCGACAGAAACGGCGATCATATTCAAGCGGGCCTTCCAGCAAGGTCTTAACGGCTTCCTGAGGTATCTGATATTGCGATGGATAGATCGGAATATTGTCAATGCGAGCCGTCATCCGATCACCATCAGGGTCGAAATAGCTGCGCAATTCGGCAAGTGGTAGCACCATGTCGGGCTTTGCTGCCCCAAGTTCGGCAAGAGCTTCTTCGCCCGGCATTCCAAGATTTCGAGCAATGAAAGCAAGATCAGCCGTGTCCCAGTCTGTCAGAGACGAGAGGCGGCTTTGCTGATTGCGTGCCGAAATGCTGACCGGATCAAGGAATGGCAGATGCATGATAAAGGCAGTCAGAGCTCCGCAAATAGCGATATGACCAAACGCCCTTCGCAACGACACCGGGGTTGACTGACGACGGCCAAACGCCGCTACCGAAAGCCAGATCGTCGCCATCAAGACAAATACCGCCGCCCAGATCGCATAAATCCGTGACGGGGTCAGGCCATATTCACGCACTCGGATATAAATCGTCGCCATCGCAATCAGGGCGAATATCGGCGCCATCCATAATGTAAAGCGAAAGACGCGATCAGCAATCCGGCCAAACAGAGTTGTGCCTTCGCCTGCCTGAACCGCACCAAAAAGCAAATAGCTAAGCCCTGCTGCAGCGGCCATCACGGTCCACCAGACACCAAAATCCTGATCGAGCAGAACTTCCCAGCCACCAAGTGCGGCAGCAACCAGAAACAGGAAAAGTCCGGACGCCTGAATCGGATATAGAATGCGGAACATGCCGCCAATCACCTGGCGGACCGGGATGAGAAGCCCCGATTTCTCCCGGGCAATCAGAATACCGGTGGCAAAGGCCGCCCCCGAAAGCGGCAAGGCAACATATGCCTCGCTGATCAATTCCCAGATCTGGTCGATGCCGACCAGCATCAGCAGCGAACATAGCGCATAGAAAACCGGCCAGAAAACACCAACCCCGACCAAACCGAAAGCCAATGCCAGCTTGATCGACCAGATTTCCGGCACAAGTGCCGCCCTATCCGGATAGTTTGGCAAAACGGTCGTTTGCAAAGGCCCCCAAATGCGCCAGATGCCAACAGCAACCCCGACCCAAAGCGCCTGACAGGCCAGCAGGCCGAAAATAGCGGCTTCGTCTGTATGCTCGAACCCGACCAGATGCTGAAACGCCAGCACTTGCAGGGCTGCAAGCAATGGCAGCACAAGCGTCACGGCAAGATCATCGCGCAGGCGCCTCACCCCGATGGCAAACCAGCTGCAATAAGCCAGTCCGGCGATAAACGTCATCAGGCTCGCCAGAAGGTAATCGTCCTCCCAGCGATAATCGATCAGATACCAGAATGCGAAGCCATATGCCGCGCCGCTCAGGGGGAACAGCCAATGCGCCTTTTTCATGGGTTTGCCTTTGCTCGCGCCCGATTGTTCGGGTCAGGTTGTCTTTATAAACAGTATTAAAACAGAAAAAGCCGCCGGGATCATCTGATCTCCGACGGCTTTAACTTTTTGTCTTAAAAAGACTTTTTTATGGTGCGAACCGATCAGGCACGGCGTTCTGCGATCATCTTTTTGATTTCCGTGATCGCCAATGCTGGGTTCAGACCTTTCGGGCAGGTATTGGTGCAGTTCATGATCGTGTGGCAACGATACAGGCGGAACGGATCTTCGAGCGCGTCGAGACGTTCACCGGTATATTCATCACGCGAGTCTGCAAGCCAGCGATAAGCCTGCAGCAGAACAGCGGGGCCGAGATAACGGTCGGAGTTCCACCAATAGGACGGGCACGCAGTCGAGCAGGAGAAGCACAGGATGCATTCCCACAAACCGTCAAGCTTCGCGCGTTCTTCACGCGACTGCAGACGTTCACCATCCGGCGGTGTCGGGCTGTCAGCCTTGAGCCACGGCTCGATCGAGGCGAGCTGAGCATAAGGCTGGGAAAGGTCCGGCACCAGATCCTTGACCACCGGCATATGCGGCAGCGGATAGATTTTGACTTCGCCCTTGATATCCTCGATCGGTTTCAGACACGCAAGCGTGTTGCGACCATCGATATTCATCGCGCACGAACCGCAAATGCCTTCACGGCAGGAACGGCGGAATGTCAGGGTCGCGTCGATCTCGTTCTTGATCTTGATCAGCGCGTCAAGAACCATCGGACCGCACTTGTCGAGGTCAATATCGTAAGTGTCGGTACGCGGGTTATCTCCGCTGTCAGGATCGTAACGATAGATCTTGAAGCTACGGGTGTTTTTCGCGTCAGCCGGTGCAGAGAACGACTTGCCCTCTTTGACGACCGAATTGGCGGGAAGATTGAATTCTACCATCTCTCAAATCCTCTCTTGCCGCGCCTTAATAGACGCGCTCTTTCGGCTCGATATACGACACTTCATCGGTAAGGGTGAAGGTATTGACCGGACGATAGGTCAGATCAACGCCATACCCTTTGTCCCAACCGACGGTGGCGATCGTGTGCTTCATCCAGACTTCGTCATCACGCTTCGGATAATCCTCGTGGGCATGTGCCCCGCGTGATTCGTGACGGGCCTCGGCGGAATTCATGGTTGCTGCGGCGCAAACCATAAGGTTTTCGAGTTCCATCGTTTCGACGAGATCGGAGTTCCAGATCAGCGAACGGTCCGACACGGCAACATCAGGAAGCGTTGCTGCGGTCGCGGAAAGCTTTTCGACACCTTCCTTGAGAATTTCGGACGTACGGAACACACCACAGTTGCCCTGCATGACGCGCTGCATTTCCAGACGAATCTCGGCAGTCGGGCGGGAACCCTTTGCCCAACGCAGACGGTCGAAACGAGCAATCGCCTCGTCGCCATCGCTGGTTTTGAGTTCCTTGTAGGATGCCTTGGCATCGACGACTTCGGCTGCATGCAGACCGCAGGCACGACCAAACACAACAAGGTCAAGCAGCGAGTTAGTACCCAGACGGTTCGCACCGTGGACAGACACGCAGGCTGCTTCGCCAGCCGCCATCAGGCCCGGAACGATTGCGTTCGGGTTATCCGCAGTCGGACGCAGGACCTCGCCCTTATAGTTGGTCGGAATGCCGCCCATGTTGTAATGGACCGTCGGCAGGACCGGAATCGGTTCTTTGGTCGCATCAACACCGGCAAAGATTTTTGCGGTTTCGGTGATACCCGGCAGGCGTTCCCACAGCACTTCCGAACCAAGATGTTCAAGGTGCAGATGGATGTATTCGCCGTGTTCGCCAACACCGCGACCATCACGGATTTCCTGTGCCATACCGCGCGAAACGACGTCACGCGATGCAAGGTCCTTAACGGTCGGTGCGTAACGTTCCATGAAACGTTCGCCTTCGGAGTTGGTCAGGTAACCACCTTCGCCACGTGCGCCTTCGGTGATCAGGCAGCCCGAACCGTAAATGCCGGTCGGGTGGAACTGAACGAATTCCATGTCCTGAAGACCAAGGCCCGCACGTGCAACCATACCATGACCGTCCCCAGTGCAGGTATGCGCCGAGGTGCAACTGAAGAACGCACGTCCGTAACCACCAGACGCCAGAATCACCATCTTGGCGTTAAAGCGATGCAGTTCGCCGGTATCAAGGTCCCAGGCAACCAGACCTTTGCACGAACCGTCTTCACCCATGATCAAATCGAGGGCGATATATTCGACAAAGAATTCGGCTTTGTGCTTCAAGCACTGCTGATACAGGGTGTGCAGCATGGCGTGACCGGTACGGTCAGCCGCAGCACAGGCACGTTCAACCGGAGCTTTGCCGTGATCACGGGTGTGGCCGCCGAACGGGCGCTGATAGATTTTGCCATCTTCGGTACGCGAGAACGGCATGCCGTAATGTTCAAGTTCATGAACCGCCGGAACGGCGTTACGGCACATATATTCGATCGCATCCTGGTCACCAAGCCAGTCGGACCCCTTGACGGTGTCATACATATGCCACTGCCAGTGATCCTCGGACATGTTGCCAAGCGACGCACCAATGCCGCCCTGCGCCGCAACGGTATGCGAACGGGTCGGGAAGACCTTGGTGATACAAGCGGTTTTCAGCCCGGCTTCGACCGTACCAAGCGTCGCACGAAGACCGGCGCCGCCTGCGCCCATAACAACGACGTCGTAGTTATGGTCGATGATTTTATATGATTCGCTCATTGGTTCAGGCTCCGGCAAAAACGATACGCAAGACCGACACGATGGCAGCAACCGACAGGAAGGCGGCCACAGCCTTGATCAGGAACAGCGATACGATTTCCGCTTTACGGTTGTGCACATAATCCTCGATCACGACCTGCAGGCCATGCGTGAAGTGCACCGAAACACTGATGATCATCAGGATCATCATGGTCGAATGGAAATAGGAGCTCAGCCATTCACGGACTGCATCATAGTCGGCCGTATGGCCAGACAGGATCGATATGATGAACCAGATGCCGAGCGGAAGGTTTGCGACAGCGGTAACGCGCTGGGTCCACCAGTGCGACGAGCCACTTTTAGCAGAACCGAGGCCGCGTACACGACCCAGATCGGATTGCATTTTCATGACAGGTTTGTCCCCTCTTGCCCGGCCTTAGGCCAGACCGATAATCCAGGTAAGAATGGTCAGCACGACTGCCGCGCCAAGGACGATCGGGTTGCCTTTTGCGGCCCCCTCATTCGTCAGGCCGCGACCGGTATCCCAGACAAGGTGCCGGAAACCGTTGCAAGCGTGGTAATAAAAAGCCGCCGTCCAACCGAACAGCAGCAGCAGACCAAACCACGAGGTGAAAAATGCGTGATAGCCGTTAAAGGCGTCACGACCAGCGCCGGCACCAATCAGCCAGGACGCCAGAAATACGAAACCAATGGCAAGACCGACACCCATCGCACGGAACGAAATGGACATCTTTGCTGCCATCGGAAGCCGGTACACCTGCAAGTGCGGAGACAGCGGCCGATTGGCTTTGCTCATAGCGGATTTGCCTCTTCTCAAAGTAGCTGGCGGGAAAGCAGGGTTTATTTACCCATGCAACGGGATTGAGTCAATCTAGACACCTTTGAAATCCAAAGAAATCCGCGATCAAATTCCGTTTTCGCCTCGGTTAAACTACGTAGGTTGACCTCTCATATGCCGTTTGCGACCCGCGGGAAGGGCCAAGGGTTTCCCCTAAACGCAGAAAACGGCGTAACGTGCTTTTAGCAATCGCACAATTAGACCTTATTACGCAAGACTGCAGCTGCCAGATTATCTGGGAATTAAAACCGTATAATCAAAGTCCAGAAGAACGCCGGAGTCATATTTTCCTTCCGCGTCACGTAACGGGAAGTCAGTTGCCTGACAATCCCGCACCGCAACAAGACGCAAACGAAGCGCACCGATGTCACGTCGCCCCGGAATTTCAAACTTGTCGAGCACCTCGGACCAGGCAAACACCGTATCACCGGCAAAAGCCGGGTTTGCATGCGCACCCGCGTTAATCGCGGCAATACGGAAACCGTTGCCAAGGCCGTTAAAGGACAATGCCCGTGCCAGCGAAATGATGTGCCCACCATAAATCAGCCGCTTGCCAAACCGCCCGGCACCTGCCGCGACCTGATCAAAGTGAACCTTGGCCGTGTTTTGGTAAAGCCGGGTTGCGATCTGGTGCTCGGCTTCCTCGATGGTCATGCCATCAATGTGGTCGATTTTCTCGCCAATCGCATAGTCATCCCAGCGATGGGGCGATCCGGCCAGCTCAAAATCATAGGCCGACAGATCAAGGCTTTTGGGGATTTGCAACGCCTCGGGCGCAACGACACCCGGCAACTCAGGAAGGACTGTTTCAGGTGTCGATGCACTTTCATCGCGTTTGCGCACCATGACCCAGCGATTGTAATCCAGCACCATCTCGCCGCGTTGATTGCGACCGACAGAATTGACGTAAACCACACCGGTTTTGCCGTTCGAATTTTCCTTGAGCCCGATCACGGTCGATACCGTGCTTACCGTATCCCCCGAATAGACCGGCGTACCAAACACGCCGCCCGCATAACCAAGATTGGCAACCGCATTTAAAGACACATCCGGCACGGTTTTGCCAAAGACCATGTGAAACGCCAGAAGATCATCCACCGGCGCGCCATCGAACCCGATCCGGCGGGCAAATTCATCAGATGACTGCACCGCAAAGCGAGAACCATAAAGGCCGGTATAAAGCGCAACGTCACCGGTTGTAATCGTTCGCGGTGTTGCGTGGCGGATTTCCTGACCAATACGGAAATCTTCAAAGTAGTTTCTGGGATTTGTTTTCGATGCCATGGTACCTCCCTGCATGTATGGCGCTTGGACTGACGGGCTGGAGCCGGTGCTTTTCGCTTTTTTATCCGGCTATGTGACCGGGCTTAAACCGCATCCATTTCCGCAATCTGATCGGCCATCGCGACCAGACGTTTGGCCGAAACCACATGCAAGTTCTCGATCAGCTTGCCATCGACCACGACAACGCCTTTGCCTTCTTGTGCCGCTTCCTGATGGGCAGCAATGATTTTACGCGCCCAGGAAATCTCGCTTTCGGCGGGGGCAAATGCGGTATTGGCCGCAGCAATGGTTTTGGGATGGATCAGCGTTTTGCCATCAAATCCCATTTCGCGCCCCTGTTTGCACGACGCAACGAAGCCGTCATCGTCGGAAAGATCAAGATGAACGCCATCAAGAATAGCAAGATCAAAGGCACGTGCCGCCAGCAGACAAAGCCCAAGACTTGTGATCATCGGCAACCGATCAGGCGTATGGGCACAATTCAGATCCTTTGCCAGATCGGATGTCCCCATCACAAAACCGCCAAGGCGCGAGTGAGCGCCTGCGATGTCCCTGGCATCAAGCATCGCAAGCGGCGTTTCCATCATGCACCAGATACGCATATCTGCGTGCGCGCCTTCGGCCTCCATGATGGTCGCGACCTGCCGGACAGTATCGGCACTTTCGACCTTGGGCAGCAGAATGGCATCAGCCGATGTTTTGGCCGCAGCCACGATATCGGCATATCCCCACGGGGTGTTTAATCCGTTGGTCCTGATCTGGATTTCACGTTTGCCATAGCCGCCTTCTGCAAGCGCGGCAACGATCTGATCGCGGGCAACATCCTTTGCGTCGGGTGCCACGGCGTCCTCAAGATCAAGGATCAGGCCATCAGCAGGCAGACTGCGCCCCTTTTCAAGTGCCCGAGCGTTTGAACCCGGCATATAAAGAACACTGCGGCGTGGACGTGCGATTGCGGCCATCTGGCGTCTCCCGTTTGATAATTTTTGTTCAATAATTATCGATATTGTTTCCGAAAATTACCGAAACTTGTTTTGCACTGCAAGCCATCTTTTGCGCTGCGGCATAATATTACCGATCAGAAAATGGGCGAACAATCTCGTGCATCAAAGGTTCGGGAAAGTGGCACCACGTGCCTCCATCACCGTCACCGTCGCACTGCGCCCGGCAACCAGCCGGACATTTTCAGGGACGTTATCAAGCGATACGCGCACGGGTACACGTTGCGCCAGACGGACCCAGCTAAAGGTCGGCTTGACATTTGCAAGGTTTCCACCTGCGCCTGACCGTTCACTATCCTGAATGCCACCGGCGATGCTGACGACATGACCGTAAATAGCTTCATCTTCACCCATCAAACGAACTTCGACCTGATCGCCGATTGCGATACGCGGAAGCTTGGTTTCCTCGAAGTATCCGGCCACATAAAATGACTGGCTATCAACAAGCGCAGCAATTGCCTGCCCGGCTGCAACATAGTTGCCTCGACGCAGGGAAAAGTTGGTCAGTGTGCCATCAACCGGCGCAACAACCTTGGTACGCGTCAGGTTCAGAACAGCAAGGTCGAGATCGGCCTTTGCCAGATCCATATCCGCCTGAGCAGTCGCAAGATCGGTTGCAACCTGTTCTTTTTTCTGGCGCGAAACAACATCACTATCAAGCCCCTGGTAACGCTTCACTTCGCGCTTGGCCTGATCACGTGCGGCAATCGCACTTTCAAGTTTTGCCTGTGCCTGATCGACGGCCACCTGATATCGGGCGGGATCAATGGAAAACAACAGATCACCGGCACGAACAATCTGGTTGTCGGTTACGTTTACCTCGCTGACCAGCCCTGCGATGTCAGGCGCAATCGCAACAACGTCGGCACTGACCCGCCCATCCCGGGTCCATGGGGAATTCATGTAGTAATCATAAAGCTGATAACCACCGGCGGATGCCCCCAGAACAAGAACAAGTGTTACCAGAACGCGAAGCAAATTGGCAAAAGTCGGTTTCATATCGTCACCTATTGAACAAACAGAGCCGAAAGCGCGGTCAGGATCAGCACGAACAGGGCCAAATCCGTTAAAGCGGGATGCGCGGTTATCTTGTAAAAACCGATCCGCGCAAGGCCGACATGCAGCACTTTCAGGCAAAACCAGGCGCAAAGCGCCATCATCAGAAAGGCGGGTACAAACACGCCATAAATATCGATCATCGGATTGATCATGCGGTTTCTCCCATCAGGGGTGGCAGGTCGGGCACGAATGCCTTATCTGCCCGGCGATCCAGCACCGGTGCGCCCGTGCGGCATAAGGCACGACGCAGCGCAATCAGAGGGATCAGCAATTTATCGCGAAGTGGTGTCGGCGAAATTGCCACGACTTCGCGCAGGATATTGTCAATTTCATCGAGGATCACAGGATCAGGCAGGGCGGAGAAGTCATGACGACGATTGTCGAAATGGCGGGCCATGTTTCGCAAAACGACGTCAAGCTTTGTTGCAATGCGTTGATCCGCCAGCGCCCTGAAACGACGTAAATCATAGATGCTAGCCGCGATTGAAACTTCGGGCATTGCTCGGATCAGGGTGTCACGATGGTCCGGTGCAAGTGCCAACCGCGGCAAAATCAACCCCTGCCGATCCAGTAACCGGCGGATCATGACCATCCGCGGTAAACGGAGTGTCCCGCGCGCAATTGCACTGATATCGCGCCAGTTCGATATCACCAGCCGCCGAATACTGGCATCAACTGTCACGCTGCGCACGAAGGCTGTAACAATTGCCGCCACAGCAAAACCGGCAAGAGACGCAATTCCGCTATCAAGCAGGGCGGCAAAATTGCTGCTGTAACTGGTATCGACGTTTAGAATCATCACGACATTAACCAGCATCGCCAGACCAAACCCGTAGGTCTGCGGGGAGGTCATCAACACACCCAGCAAAAGAAAATATGGTGCAAACGCCATCACAAGAAGCGGGAAACCATCAATGCCGGGCAGAATCGCAAGGCTATAGACAATCACGACAACGATTGCCATCGCGGTATAACGAATAAAACCCTTTAATGCCGGAACCGGATTATCAAGAAACGACATGATACTTGCACCGACGGCCGCCATCATCGCGGCTGTACTGCCCGCAGGCCATGCTGTCACGATCCAGAAACCACACACCAGCAGCGTTGCTATCACCGCCGTCAGGCCAGACCGGAATGCAACGCCATAATCCCGATGCAACGCCTTGTCCTGCGCGCTGTCGCGCCAGCGATCCACGACGTCGGCTGGAACATTGTCTTTACGCAAGCCGTCCCACAACCGGCAGCAATCGGAATGAAAATTCAAAAGCCGATGCAGACGATTGCAAAGATTCAGCTGCAACAGGCCATCCCACTCCGCCGCATTCGCAAACTCGGCACCATATGCGGCAATTCGCGCATGCAGCGCCTGCGTTGACGAACCATCATAGTGGCCGGTTGCGATATGGATCGCAATATCGTCCAGAATAGCCTGCAAATCTTTGGGTATTGACCCACTGTGACCAACAAGAGCAGCTATTCTGTCATGAACGGCGTAAAGCACAGGCAAAAGAGCCGCAATCGCACTTTGCAAGGCCTGCAACTGGCGGGTTCGACCGGCAAACCGGGACCGTTCATATCCCAAATGAACGGCAAGCCCGTGCAATTCGCCAATATCCGCCGCGATGCGTGTGCGGTCCTGATGCAATTTTTCGGTGTCAGAACCGGCATCAAAACTTAGCTTTGCCAGTTCGGCAATATCGCCCATCCAGCCATCGATCCGTGCCGCAATGACCGGCCCGACATGACGGGGGAAAACAATATGGCTCACCAGCGTGGCGCAGACAATGCCAAGGGAAATTTCCTGGACGCGCGCAACGGCCGTATCAAAGATAAACCCGGGATCAGTGACACAGGGAAAACCGACAATCGCCGCGGTATAGCCCGCCAACATGAAAAGGTAGCTTTTGGGCGTACGGTCCAACCGTGACAGATAAAGACAACCACCAACCCAAAGAGCGAGCGCAAGCGAGAGCAGAACAGGCGCATTCACAAGGGTCGGCACCATCACAATGGCTGCAACCGCCCCAATGATCGTTCCGATCACACGATAAAGTGCCTTGGACGCCAGAACACCGGACAAAGGATGGGCAACGATATAGACCGTGGCCATCGCCCAGACAGGCCGATCAAGATCAAAGGCCAGGGCAATAAACAGCGCGAGAACCGACGCCACGAATGTCTTTGCCGAAAACAGCCAGTCGGCACCTTTGGGACGCAGGGCAAGGATATTTGCAAACATTTTATCCTTCCCCCTTACTGGACGTTACCGTCGCGTTCCGCCAGCTTGCCAAGCAATTGCTGCATGACATCAAGTGTGGTCGCGAGGTTTTCGGGATCGATATCCGCCGTCAATTCGTTGCGGATATCGGCAAGGATGATCTCGATCTCAGCGGCCTTGTCTTGACCTGGCGCCGTTAGCGCAACCATTTTGGCGCGCCGGTCACTCAGGTCGCACACCCGCGAAATAAGCCCGTCGCGTTCCAGCGCATCGATAACCCGCACAAGCGATGGGCCTTCAACACCAATCTCATCTGCGATCAAGCCTTGCCGCACCGAACCGCCAGCCCGATTAAGAACAATCAGGGGCATGACCATGGTCTGAGACAGGCCATGCGATTGCAATGTACGGTCAATCTCGCGCCGCCAACAGCGTGCGACATGCATCAACGTGCTTCCAAGGCTCAGATAAGGGGTATCGGGATCATTGTTTTCCATGCGCAAAACATAACAGAAAAATTAGATAGGATTCTAACTATTATAATCCTATCTGTTATGCGTCACGGGCATAAATCCACCCCTGCACATGGCAGAATGAAAATTATCAATCTATATTCAATGAGTTAAACAATGGCCGCGCTATTGAGCCTTACCAAACAGGCCCGACAACAGCAGACCCGTCACAGGTGGCACCTCGTTTAACGCCCGCCCATTGGACAGGAAAACAATCGCGACACCCTGTTTTGGAAACCATGAAAATTCTGCGGAATACCCGAAATAAATTCCGTCATGCCCCCAAACCGGCCCCCAGTTGGTATTGCCGATCATCATGCCATAACCATAGGAACCTTCCCCGGCAAACAGCGTATCGGTCGTCGCGCGTTCCAGCGCGTTCGAACCAAGTAGAATGCTATCAGCAAAAAGAGCCCGCCCGAATTTCAAAAGGTCTTCTGCAGTTGAAATCACCCCGCCATCGGCCAACTGATCACCAACATCAAAATCGGTAACGTCTTCAAGCTTGCCATCCCCGTCGGCATCATCGAAACCACGCGCCAGATCATCCGGTCGCGGATAGCGGCCAAAGGACGTATTGCGCATGTCTGCCGGTTCGAAAATCCGCCGATTGAACACTGCTTCAATATGATCGCCTTCGACCTGCTCGATCAGAATGCCCAGCAGGATGTAGTTGCTGTTGGACGGATTATATTGCGTTCCGGGTTTGAAATGCGCCTCGCGTCCCGCAATCAGTGGCAGCAATTCACGATTGCGCCATCCGTGCTGAGGATCGCGACCTACCAGCTCAAAGAAAAACTCCCCATCCAGATAATCGGGAATACCCGAACTGTTGCGCAAAAGATCGCGAATGGTGGCAATTCTGGCGTTGGCAATCTTATCGCGGAACTCTTCGGGAAGCCATTTGGCAATCGGATCGGCAAGATCGATCCGCTTTTCGGATGCCAGCTGCAACACAACAACCGCCGTCATCATCTTGGTCAGCGATCCGATATAGAATTGCCTGTCCCGGGTCATGCCCTTGTCGGGATTTACTGCAGCATAGCCAGTCGCGGCAAAGCGCATCTTACCATCACTGTAACCGATACCGATCACACCGCCCGGCAACCCGGCCTGCTCGACATATTGCCGCAGAAATTTGACAAGAGGATCGCCCGGTTCTGTTTTTTCCTCGGCATAGGCCAATTGCGATGCTGATATCACGGTGACCAGTATAAAAAACACCGGCATCCAAAGCCGCCAAAGGCCTGCAATCACGATTTTGTCCCCGAAAAACGTCAAATTTGGCGCCAACATTGATCAAGTTACTTGTCGGCTGGTTAACCCGTTGATTTATCCATCTGTTTTATCCATGTGGCCAGTGCCGCCCGAAATTCGGAAGACGGCACCCAGACAGTTTCTTCGCCGTGCTCTTCATATGCCGGCGCAATTTCACAAATGGCCGGATCCACTTTTAAAATATAGGCATTCATTGCCATCTCCCGATGGCCTTCACTGCCATTGATTACAGCATCCAGCCGATCAAGCACGATCTGCGCCCATTCCGGCGCATTCTGAATATCCATAACAAGACAGGCGGCGATGCGATCATGCCCTTCGTCGCCAACAATCCTGCCGGGCCAATCGGGCACCATCATTTCACCGCCTGCCATTTTCAAGCCTCACATTTCACGGTTAACGCAGCGGGAACGCGGTGTTGATGTTTCCACCATTGATCCCTACCGCAATATAGAAACGGTTTGAATCGTCGTCACCTTCGCAATACGGCCCCTGTGTCGCCAACACCGGATCGGGTCGGTTTTTTCCGCACACCACCCAACCGGGCGCACCGGCCGGACAGGCTTCCTGATTGGCCTCGGCATAAAGGATGGAGTTCACAACCTCATCCTGGGAACAGCTGTCGGGGAACATTGTCGAAATCGATTTCGGAACTCCGTTCTTATCGAAGGATATGTTGTAGATTCCCATCGGGTTAGCTGTCTGGGTGATCACAACATTCGTAATTCCCCCACCCGCAGGATTGCTTCCGCCGGGACGAGAATGGAAGCCGACGGCTTTGCCTCTGCTGTTAATCTCGCCACAGAAAACGTGGTCGCCATTAATGTCGGGCAGGCCGGCATTCGTGATTGTGCCGACCGGGCATGCAACCTGCGCCATCGCAGATGTAACGCTGAGCATAGACAGCCCGCACATCAGAAGGATCGCGGATGCGAAAGTTCGGGGAAGCTTTGAAAGTGTCGTCATAAACGACCTCCTTTGCCTTGTCCTGTGCAGTTCCTGCCGCAACCATCAGGGCCGCGACATACTGCCCGGAACAGACGCCGCCAACCCTGCACTGTGAAGCCACGACATTAGAGCTGCGAGAATTCCAGTCCGATCCGAAGTGCTAAGACACTTGCAGGCTCAAAGCGCATCGGCACACCACCGATTTTGCCGCCATGCCATTGCGCCTTGGTCAGGACAAATGCCCCAAGCGGCAGGGCATGACTGGTGCGGAAATTGACCAGTGCACGGATTTCCTTGGGCTTGCGAATACCTTCGTCCCGCCACAGACAGTGATAGGCAAAAAGCGGTGTTCCGCTGCGCCGGTCAAGGAAGACAAACGGCACCTCGTAATGCCCCCAACGTGCATAATACAGGCTTTCGATCCCCACGCTTGATGTCAGAAACTGGGTCTGAATGGCGGTTTCTGCTAGCCGGGTAATTGTCGCACTATCCATCGCCTTTGCACCAATCAGGCCGGTCCGAAGGCCCGGATGGATCAAATGTACCTTGAATGCCACCGCGCGCTGAAATGGCTTGGCGTCCTGATCGACGCGTTCAAGCCTGCGCACCAGCCACGCACTTTCAAGATATTCAAGATAACGACGCAGCGTGTTTTTGGCGATATCGAGTTCGCGCGCCAGTGTCTCAATCGAAAATTCCGCGCCCGTATTGTAGGCAAGAAGCACAAACAATCGATGTAAATCCGACGGGCTTGAAATACCATGCAGCCCCGGAAGATCCGAATGAAGAGAGCGGTGGATTGACCCTGCCTCGCCATCACGATCATGGAAACCGCCTTCGTTGATATAGGCTTCAAACAGGTCGTTAAGCTCTATCAGGCCATCGGGAACATCGGTGGTATAGCGCCCGACATTCGGTGTTTGCGGTAAGACATCCGATGGCGCGATCCCCCGCTGCTGAAGATATTCGGCGAAACTGAAGGGTGGTAAAAACATGCTTTGAATATGGCCAAGCGCATCCGGCTTTGGCGCCAGCGCGCTAACTGCGACCACGCGCAACATCGGATCAGCGACCAGCAATTTCGCCATCCGGTCTTCCCAGTCACGCTGATAGGAAACCTCGTCGATAAACAGCCATAGCGGATGATCTGCCGATATGCCCCGCATGGAACGCAGAAGCTTTGGCAGACGCGGCAGATCGATTTCAAGAAACAGCGGATGCTCAAGCGAAATATAGCAAACATGACGTCGCGGCGTATCCGCATTCAGCAATTCAGCCACCGCCTGACGCAGCATGACGGTTTTACCAACCCCGCGTGGCCCGGTTAAAACAACGGCCTTCAAGCCGTCATTCTTTTCAATCGCCGTCCAGAACCGTTTGAAAAAGGTACGCTGCGGCAGATCATGAACCAGATCGTCGGTAATGCCATCCCACCATGGATTATCAAGCATCAGCCGGTGCAGGAAGTCCTGCTCGCCCGGATGTTCAATCATGGTCGCCATTATCACCCCACCCCGTTTTCCGGCCGATTTTCCAGCATGCCCGCATCATGTTCGGCATCAAGCTAACCGGGAAAGCCTTTAAATTAGGTATAGTGATAAACGCTATTTCGATGGTTTTCAGCAAATACTTGCAATTCCACCCAAGTTTCCCAGAAGAAGAAACCGGGCCTGTAAAACAGGCCCGGTCAGGTAGCAATGCTGAATGTCACGCGGTATCACTGCGAGGCAGGGGGGGATTGATACCGGCATCATCACAGCATGCGTTACGCTTTATCGTTGGGGGAAGATGAAGCGTTGTCAGCTTTACCACCGACATCATTTTTGTCGCTGGTATCGTCCTTTTTCATCTTTTCAAGCTCGGAGGCGAGCCGGTAATCACCTGAGGCCACATAGCCTTCCATCGAACCGGTCCGACGTTCGAGATCATCGAATTTCTCGCGAAGCTCATCCATCCAGGGCTCTTCAAAGTCAACCCCCATGGTCGGACGTTCTTCTGCTGCACCGGCAAGCGTGGCCGAAGCGTTATATGAACCGGGGCGACCGGCACCGCGGAATTTGCCGCGCAGACCATCAAACCATTCCGGATGATGCACATAGGCCCATGCAAGGGCAAACAGCATCACACCGACAGGGAAGCTGAAAATCAGGATCAGAATGAAGGCGATCAGAACCCCTTTGCGCGGGATACCGAACTTCTCCGCAATCCCGCGTGTTGTCCGGCGAATGACACCACCACATTCCCTGCCATCCTGGTCATGATGCCGGAACCGACATCCGCCATGACGATGTTTCTTGTGACCGCGCTGATAACCGGCACCGGCAGCAGCTTGCTGTGCAGTCATATCCTGTTCCTCCATTCGGCAACCTCGGCATCCAACAGGCGTTCAAGTGTTTCGACACGATTTTCAAGGCGTTCTGCCCGGCCTTTCAGCATGGCGACGATTTCCTTTTCCTTCGCCACCTGTTCCGGACTGGATTTTTGCTGTTCGGCTTTCATCCGTTTCCAGAGTGTTATGTAGTGAAACACAACCCATACCGGACCGACAACGACAACAAACACAATTAGCGGTACAGCAATCGCCCACATTTCAGTCAGCTCAACCTTTGTCGCAGCTTATCGCATCGAAACACGCAAACCGCTGATTATTTGTCTTTTTTGACCCGAGCCTTAAGCTCTTTCAGATCGTCCTCGATCCCGAGCTCGGCTTCAAGATCATCGAACTGCTCTTCAAGGCTCTGCCCGCGACCAAGGTCCCAGGAGTCCGCGCCGGCTTCAAGCTCGTCAATGCGACGCTCCATCTGCTCATAGCGCAGAAGCGCTTCGTCGATCTGACCGGAATGCAGCTTTTCACGCATCTTGACACGCTTTTCGGCGGTCTGCATGCGGATTTCAACTGCACGCTGCTTGCCCTTGGCTTCGTTGAGCTTGTTCTGAAGCTTGTTCAGATCATCATCGAACTTGCCAAGCGTTTCCTCGATCACTTCAAGCTCGCGCTCCAGCACGACACTCTGATCGGCCAGACGGCGACGCGCCATCAACGCACCTTTCGCCAGATCATCACGACCTTTGGAAATGGCAAATTCTGCTTTGCCTTCCCACTCAAGCTGACCGTCATGAAGTTTCTTGAGCTTGCGCTCGACTTCCTTCTTGTCGGCAATCGCCTTGACGGCAGCGGAACGAACTTCGACCAGGGTATCTTCCATTTCCTGGATCATCAATCGAACCATTTTCTCCGGATCTTCGGCACGATCCAGAAGCGAGTTGATATTGGCATTTACGATATCGGACAAACGCGAGAACACGCCCATTGTCTGATCTCCTTAAGAATACGGGGGACGCAAAAATTCTGATCCAACTATTGCAGGCAGCGTGCCAGTTTTATTTTTCAAAAAAATCAATGAGTTAACATATCCTCGCTCTTGGAAAGTTATATTTTTCGCGACTTTAATATCGTTTTTCGATAACGTTTTTCGTGAAATGGATAGTTTGCAGCCAATATTGGGCGAAGACCCCGTTTTTCTGGCCGCCCTTGAACATGTTTCACGTCTGGCGCCGATTGAACGGCCGTGTCTGGTGATCGGCGAACGCGGGTCGGGCAAGGAGCTGATTGCATCACGCCTGCATTATCTGTCCCGACGCTGGGGCGGCCCTCTGATCAAGGTCAATTGCGCAGCCCTGACCGAAAGCCTACTGGATACCGAGCTATTCGGCCACGAGGCCGGCGCGTTTACCGGAGCCACCAAACGCCATGTCGGACGATTTGAACGCGCACATGGCGGCACCATTATTTTGGACGAAATCGCCACCGCCAGCCCCATGGTGCAGGAAAAGCTTCTGCGCGTTGTTGAATACGGTGAAATAGAACGCGTTGGCGGTTCTGACGTAATTGAAGTCGATACCCGCGTGATTGGCGTGACCAATGAAAATCTGCGCGAACTGGCCCATCAGGAAAAATTCCGCGCCGACCTGCTTGATCGCCTTGCCTTTGATGTAATTGCCGTACCGCCACTTCGAGAACGATCCGATGATATTCTGCCGCTTGCCGAACAATTCGCCCTTGAAATGACCAAGCGTCTATCACGTTCCGTTTTTGCCGGCTTTACCCCCGCCGCAGCACGACAGCTTCTGACCCATTCATGGCCGGGCAATGTCCGCGAATTGCGCAACGCGGTTGAACGCAGCCTTTATCTGGCTGAAGATGACGAAAACCCGCTTGGGCGTATCGTACTTGATCCCTTTGCCAACATCTGGTCCGAAACCGGAGCCAAAACCGCCGCCCCAGCCAGGGCTACCCCCCCAAATTCAGGCGACGAAACCGGCTTCGACTTCAAATCAGAAGTCGCAGCCTTCGAAATTCGCCTTCTGGAAAAGGCACTGGCAGACAACGCCAACAATCAGACCGAAGCCGCCAAACAACTTGGCCTAAACTATCATCAATTCCGCCGATTGCTCGACAAACACAAACTGCTTCCCGGAAAATAGGCCCGGAGCACAGGAATGTATCAGCCCCGTACCAAAAATTACTGCAAGTCCGATCCGGCCAAACGCTGGAACCTACCCGACAGGGTCTTTTTTGCCTGCGGTGCATGTCACATTCTCGCACACGCCTTTATTGATCGGCACACAACAAGGACAATGCAGCCACTCTGGCTGCGCCCGTTTGAAGGTTATACTGGCAGCCATATTATCGTCATATGGAACGAGTGGGCGTTTGACTATCATGGTTATAGCAAGCGCACCGACCTAATCGCCCATTATTTCAAGCGGGCGAGACAACGCTGGCCGGGATGGAATGCAGAACTTACCTTGCTGCCTCGTAACGTTCTGATATCGGAGCAAAAATCAAAGGAAATCAAAGGCCTTTGGTTACGCGAACCAGATCAGTTTCTTCACAACGCATTGCCCCGCGCCGAACGCTATCTAGATCGATTTGGCCCGCTACCCGGCATTTAATCGGCCAGCGACCGCGCGATCACCATACGCTGGATGTCGGATGTGCCTTCATAAATCTGGCACACCCGGACATCACGGTAAATCCGTTCGACCGGGAAGTCTTTCAGATAACCATAGCCACCGTGAATCTGGATCGCGGCAGAGCAAACCTGTTCGGCAATTTCGGACGCATAAAGCTTTGCCATGCAGGCCTCGGTCAGGCAGGGCTTGCCATCATCGCGCAACGCTGCTGCACGATGCACCAGCAACCGTGCCGCATCGATTTTGGTCGCCATATCGGCAAGGCGGAATGCCACCGCCTGATGATCAATGATCTTTTTACCGAACGTTTCGCGCTCATTGGCGTAATCGCGCGCAGCTTCGAACGCAGCACGCGCCATGCCGACCGACTGGGCGGCAATACCGATGCGCCCGCCTTCAAGGTTGGCGAGTGCGATCTTGTACCCCTGACCTTCTGCACCCAGCATGTTTTCCGCCGGAACGCGGCATTCAACAAAGGTGATCTGGCAGGTATCCGATGCATTCTGTCCAAGCTTTTCCTCTACCCGTGACACCACATAGCCCGGAGTGTCGGTGGGCACGATAAAGGCGGAAATACCACGTTTGCCTGCATCCGGGTCCGTCACGGCAAACACAATCGCAACATCGCCTTCACTGCCCGATGTGATGAATTGTTTTGAACCGTTCAGAACCCAGTGATCACCGTCGCGCACAGCACGCGTCCGCAAGGAACTGGCATCCGATCCGGCTTGCGGCTCGGTCAGGCAAAATGCGCCAATCTTCTCGCCACGCGCCATCGGGATCAGATATTTTTCTTTCTGATTTTCGGTACCGAATTTCAGGATTGGCATGCAACCAACCGAATTGTGTACCGACATGATGGTCGATGTTGCACCGTCGCCCGCAGCAATTTCTTCTAACGCCAGCGCATAGGCGACATGATCCATGCCCGCCCCGCCATATTCTTCGGGCACGAGCATGCCCAAAAAACCAAGCTCACCCAGCCCGGCAATCGCTTCGGCCGGAAAGGTATGGTGGATATCCCATTTTGCGGCATGAGGTTTGAGTTCATTTTCGGCGAACTCGCGCGCGGTATCGCGCACCATGATTTGATGTTCTTCCAACCGCATGGCGGCCATCCTCCCCATTGGGCGATGCGCCGGCCATGCGATCGGAACAGGTTTGGAACCTATGGATCAGACCAGAGCTTATTCTTCGCCCTGCACAAACTTGTCCTGATCGGCGTCGAAACGCCACAGGATGCCTTCCTTCATGCCGTACCACCAACCATGCAGGTTAAGGTCACCGGCATCGACCCGTTCCTTGATGAACGGGAACGTCATCAGATTTTCGAGCGAATTACGGATCGAATGCCGGGATACCTTATCCACATCCGGCCCGTGATGGAGGCAGCATTTCGCAATGCTGACCCATTCGCCGATAAAGTCACGATCAGGCACCTTGCCCGCGTCACCATGCTCGACCAAAGCCGCCATACCGCCACATCCCGAATGACCAAGAATGACAATATCCTTGACCTTAAGATCGCGAACGGCAAATTCAATCGCCGCTGACGTTCCGTGATAATTCTCGTCAGGCTCATAAGGCGGCACCAGGTTTGCCACGTTACGAACGACGAACATCTCACCCGGTTCGGCATTGGTCAAAATCGCTGGATCAACACGGGAGTCCGAACAGGCAATCAGCAGAACTTCCGGCTTTTGGCCCATATTGACCAAATCTTCTACTCGTTCAGGGCGTTGCTCGTAATACATCGCCTTGAAGCTTTTAAATCCGGCAAGCATCCGGTCGACTGTCGGTTTTGACATCACGCGAATTCCCTCATCCTCGTCAATCACTCTGGCGACAAAATAGGGTGAATTCGCGCAAGTTGGTAGCCCCAATCACTGATTTTTAGGACAACTTTAATCTGGCTCACAAAAGCTCTATGGCGACCGCAGTTGCTTCGCCACCACCAATACAAAGTGATGCCACCCCTTTGGTTCCACCATGGGTTTTAAGTGCATGGATCAAAGTCACCAGCAGACGTGCACCGGTCGCACCAATCGGATGGCCAAGCGCACAGGCACCGCCATGGATATTGACTTTGCCATGGTCAAGGTCGAGATCACGCATGGCGGCCATTGCCACCACAGCAAAGGCTTCGTTGATTTCCCAAAGATCAACGTCATCCTTGGCCCAACCGGTTTTCGCCAGCACTTTTTTAATCGAGTCAATCGGGGCGGTTGTGAACCAGCACGGCTCCTGCGCATGGGTTGCATGCCCCATGATTTTCGCCATAGGTTTCAAACCACGTTTTTCTGCTTCGGACTGGCGCATCATTACCATTGCCGCCGCTCCGTCCGAAATGGATGCCGAATGAGCCGCTGTCACGGTTCCGTCCTTACGGAATGCCGGACGCAAGGTCGGGATTTTTTCCGGTTTCGCTTTGGGCGGCTGTTCATCGGCGAAAATGGTTACATCGCCTTTACGGGCGGTAAATGACACCGGGGCAATTTCCGTATCGAAATGCCCGGCACTCGCCGCATTCTGCGCGCGCGTCAGTGACGTTATCGCGTAATCATCCTGCTGTTCACGGGTAAAGCCATATTTATCAACTGTCGCCTCGGCAAAGGTGCCCATCGAACGACCTTTTTCATAGGCATCCTCAAGCCCATCCAGCGCCATGTGATCATAGACCTCGGTATGACCGTAACGCTGGCCACTACGCATATTGGGCAGAAGGAAGGGTGCATTGGTCATGCTTTCCATACCACCAACGACCATGACATCGGCACTGCCAGCACGCAAAATATCATGGGCAAACATCACGGCTTTCATACCCGATCCGCACATCTTGTTGATCGTGGTTGCACCGGCAGAACGCGGAATACCCGCCTTCCATGCCGCCTGACGCGCCGGGGCCTGCCCCTGACCGGCAGGCAGAACGTTACCCATGATGACTTCGTCGACATCGTCGGCAGAAACACCGCCACGTTCGAGTGCTGCCTTGATGGCAACGCCGCCGAGTTCGGATGCAGTGACGGTTGCGAAGTCACCCTGCATGCCCCCCATCGGGGTACGGGCGCAGGAAACGATAACGATGGGATCTGAACTGTTCATAACTTTGGTCCTGTATTCCGAAGTAAGACGCGGGTTAAGCGGTTTCGCCGAAAAGCTCACGACCGATCAACATGCGACGGATTTCACTGGTGCCCGCGCCAATTTCGTAAAGCTTGGCATCGCGCAGCAAACGTCCGGTCGGGTATTCGTTGATATAGCCATTACCGCCCAGCGTCTGAATGGCCTCAAGCGCCATCCAGGTCGCCTTTTCCGCGGCATAAAGGATTACACCGGCCGCATCCTTGCGCGATGTTTCACCTCGATCGCACGCCTTGGCCACTTCGTAAACATAGGCGCGACAAGCATTCATTGTGGTGTACATATCGGCAATCTTGCCCTGCATCAGCTGGAACTCGCCAATCGCCTTACCGAACTGTTTGCGTTCATGGATATAAGGCACGACCACATCCATGCAGGCACGCATGATGCCGGTAGGGCCTGCTGCCAGAACGGCACGCTCATAGTCAAGGCCACTCATCAAAACACGCACACCACCATTCAGGTGACCTAGAATGTTTTCCTCTGGCACTTCACAATCCTGAAACACCAGTTCGCAGGTGTTGGAGCCCCGCATCCCCAGTTTATCGAGCTTCTGCGCCGTCGAGAAACCCTTGAAACCCTTTTCGATAATGAAGGCCGTAATACCCTTGGGCCCGGCATCCATATCCGTTTTGGCATAAACCACCAGCGTATCGGCATCCGGCCCATTGGTGATCCACATTTTGTTACCATTCAGGATGAAACGGTCACCCTTTTTCTCCGCCCGCAATTTCATTGATACCACATCCGAACCAGCACCCGGTTCGCTCATGGCAAGCGCACCGACACGCTCACCACTCATCAGCTTTGGCAGGTACTTTGCCTTTTGTTCGGCATTGGCATTGCGTTTGATCTGATTGACACACAGGTTGGAATGGGCCCCGTATGAAAGCGCAACCGATGCCGATGCGCGGCTGATTTCTTCCATGGCAATCACATGTTCAAGATAGCCAAGGCCTGTGCCGCCATCTTCTTCGGGAACCGTCATACCCAACAGGCCGAGGTCGCCGAACTTGCGCCACAGATCGTTGGGGAATTCATTTTTTTCGTCGATTTCAGCGGCGCGCGGCGCGATTTCGGCCTCGGCGAAGGATGAAACGGTTTCTCGGATCGTCTCTGCGGTCTCGCCGAGATCAAATTTCAATCCGGGAAATTCGAAAAATGCCATGGTAACTATCCTGCCCTGGAGTGGAGTTCTGTTTGTTCACGGATATAAGACCCGCGTGATGGTTTAAGCCGCTGCGTCGCCCAGAAGTTCTGGTGGCAGCTTCATCACTTTCAGTGTCTGAAGCGAAGTCGCACACAGAACCGGTGCACCATCCTTGGAGTCGAAAACATCAATGCGCGTGACAATGATCGACCGACCGCGCGAAACGACTTCGCCCACCGCACGCAGTTCCTGCCCGATACCTGGTGCGACGATATTAAGCTTGTATTCGATGGTCAGCATGCCCTGATCTTCGGCAACAAGGCTCCACCCGGCAAAACCACCCGCAATGTCCGCAAGGCCGGCAATCAGGCCGCCGTGAAAATAGCCGTTATGCTGAATCAGATCGGCGCGTGATGGCACGACAATCTCGACCCGCCCCGGCTTCACGTCGATGACCTCGGCGCCGATCGACAGGTTGTAGGGTTGTTGGCGAAACCGGTGCCGAACTTCAACATCATAGTTCGGATTTTGCGGTTCAAACTGTGCCATCTTGCAGTCCTGCTTTGCCTGTGACTATTCCGGATCCATGCCTGAACCCCGGAAGTAAAAACGGGTTGTGATGCAACTCTGTTGTAGTTAACGTTTACGTTAACGTCAAATTAAATCCGCATAACTATACCGGTTTATAAGCACAAGCAGGCCAACGCCAATTTTGATCGCTCATCCAGACAACAGGGATCAGTTTGTGCTGGTGCTCCAGCGGGCGATGCTGGCTTCGAGCATGTCGGTCATCACGTCGTCGGTCACCAGCTTGAACAAGGCTTGCGCGATCCGGCCGCGCAATGCACCGGTATTGCATGGCGACTTGTGTGACATGGTCAGATACAGGCTTTCCTCACTGACCGGGACATCGTAACTGCGAATGCCGTCAATATTTTCCCGCGCGGCAAAAGCTTTGCCGGGAAATTCTTCATAAATCAGGTATTCGCCACGATCACGATCCAGCATCTTCAGGCCCTGCTCCAGACTTGGGACTTCGCGGATCGTCAGGTTTTGGGCCGCATAGGTATCGAACCCCTGACCAAAACTGTTATTGATCACGGTAAGACCCTCAAGCCCGCGAAGGTCCGACCACTGGCGATAATTGATATCGATATTGTCCTTGGTCCAAATGACAGTGCGCGTTCCCTGAAATGCGGGATAAAAATAATCCATGTATTCGAGCCGCGGAACGGTGAAGAAAGCCCCGGCAATCATATCGATGCCGCCTTCGCGCATGTGCTGCTGCACGCGCCCCCAACTACCGGCATTGATCACTTCAATGGTAATGCCCGCAGCGTCGCCAACCCGCTGCAGGAATTCAGCAGCCGCACCAATCAGATGACCACTGCCATCGTCAGCCGGCCAAAGATAAGGCGGGTAATCCGGATTTCCCGATGCAATGAGATGATTGCAATCCCGCGCACCATCATTATCAACAGCCAAATTCAGTGAGGCGTCCTTGGCATACGCAATGTCTGCTGCGATCAAACCAGCAACGCAAATGGACGCCAAATACCCTGTCCGGGTCATCAAATGCATATCCACCACTCTCCAACTGCATCGCTAATCGCGCAGCGTCGATTATTTTATGCGTTATGTAAGAAGGCACACGATCATATTCACCACTTGGCATGTATTTTTTCGCACATTACCACAATCACGCACCAACTGCTGGATGATACTGAAACCAAAGAAGCCCCCGCAAAGCGGAGGCTTCCTCGAAAATCTTCAGATTTCCCGGATATTCCAGCCAGAGCCGGAAAGGGAAAATACCTTAGGCGGAACGGCGTTTCATGCCCTGATTGCCACCACGAGCTTCACCACGGCCACCTTCGGCACGGCGCGGACGATCGCTGAAATCACGACCGCGGGTATCGCGATCACGGTTTTTGAAACCACGTTCACCGCGCGGTTTGTCAGCAAAACGACGCTCGCCATCACGTGCCGGTGCACCTTCGCCACGCGGGCGGAAGTTGGTGCCACGATCCGGGCGCTCGGTGCGATCCGAACGCTCTGCACGATCCGGACGCTGATCGGCGGCAGCGCGGTCAAAGCGCGGCTTGCGATCAAAACGATCGCCACCCCGGTCATTCCGATCCGAACGCGCCGGACGATCACCACCGCGATCACCACGCGGCTGATCTGACTGGCCAAAACGACGACCGCCATCACGACCACCGTCACGGTCGCCACCAAAAGCACGACCGCCTTCGCGATCACCTTCGAAACGGCGCGCACCATCACGGTCACCTTCGGCACGACGTGGGCCACCGAATGAACGGGCACCGTCTCGGCCACCGCCAAATCCTCCGCGACCACCGTCACGACCA
>NZ_JPWA01000026.1 GCF_003326475.1 Thalassospira xianhensis MCCC 1A02616
GTCCTGCCGCGGTCCACCGCGCTGGCCTTTGCCGGCACCGCCGCGCTTGCGGCGATCAACACGGACAAAATATTTAACCTCGACGAATTCCGGCTCGGCTTCGGCTTCACCGGCTGCCGGGGCAGCTTCGGTTGTCGTTTTACTGACTTCTTCTGCAGTCTCGGTAGGAGCTTCTTCCGCGACTTCCGCCGGAGCTTCGGTCTCAGTCGGGCCATCGGCAGCTACTGCAACAGGTTCAGCAGCCTTTTTAGCAGCTTCCTTGGCATCAAGTTCAGCCTTGCTGACCTTGACCACCTCGGCACGCCAGCCAAGGGCGGTGAACACACCTTCTGCCTGCTCGACCGTGCAGCCAAGAAGCGACAGCAGATCCGGATCCGGTTTGACCTTGCCATCATTTTCGCGTGCCTTCTGGCGCAGCAACGCGGCAAAACGTTCCAGCATGTCTACACGTGCGGCAAGCGGGCCAACAGGCATGTAACCTGCCGCCAGATAGAAGCCCTTGGAATTGCTGCGATCATTTGGAACCGACGTCCGGCCTGCCGGCGGCAGTTCCGGAAGCGCATCCAGTTCGCGCGAAATCGCCCAAAGAATACCACGCAGTTCCACAGGATCAGGTTTCAGCGCATCCAGCACATGAACCGTTTCAACCCCCAGACGCACGCCAAGCTTGGCCAGCGCCTTGCGATCCTCGTCTGAAAGATCCTTGATCAGGCTTTCAAGATCGGCACGCGGCACACAGCCCAAGCCTTCGTTCAACTGGAACAGAAGACCACGAATCGGGCCTGGCAACTGACAATCGCGCAGGCGGGTCAACATTTTCAGACGCGCTTCGATATGGGCATTGATGAAATTCTGAAGACGGGTACGCACGCGTTCGCGGGTCGGACCATCAAAGAACTCGCTATCAATGACCTGGACATCAGGGCTGAGGACGGTGTCGCCCTTTTTCAGACCACCGACAACCGCCCCGTTCCACAGGACTTCCAGTTGACCATTCACCGCGAATTTGTCGTCTTCATCGGTTTCCAGTTGTTTGACACGCTGCGCAATCTCGCCAGTCAGTGCACGACGTGCAGCACTGGCGATTGCCTTGCCTTCAAACGCAGCATCGGTTTCATCGGCGATGAAACGGAATCCTTCCAGTCGGCCGACGTATTCACCTTCGACCTGGACTTCACCATTCGCAGTGATGGTAGACATGAGTTCAGACTTGTCCTTGAGACTTTTCAATAAAACCGAAGTTCGTCTGTCAACGAACCTTTGGGTCAGGCGTTCATGTAGCACATCAGAGAGCTTATCCTCAATGGCCCGCGTACGTTCCTGCCAATGATTGGCATCTTCGAGCCAGTGATGCTTGTGCGATACATAAGTCCAGACGCGAATACCCGCCAACCGTGATGACAACTGATCGATATCACCATCATAACGGTCCAGGCGCAAGACTTGTTCGCCCAACCAGTCGACCGGCAGTTTGCTATTTGGTTTTGCCAGATAGCGATAGATAGATGTTAACAGCCTTGGATGGGCATCGGTATGGATATTTCTGAAGTCCGGAATCTGGCAGACTTCCCACAATAATTGCACCCGATCCGGGGCAGATGCAATCCGCGCGACGTCTTCGTTTTGCGATAAATGCGCCAGCATGACTTCATCGACCGGTTCGCGCGCCAGAACAAGCGTCGGGTTATCCGACCGCTTGCGCAGCGATTTCTGCAAGGCATCGACGGTTCTGAAATCCAGTCGCGCATTGCGCCAGAAGACTTTGGCAAGCGGTTCGAACTCGTGGGCTTCGATCTGTTCGATAATATCGGGATCAATCCCCGAAAGATTACCCGTCACCCCAAAGGTGCCGTCATTCATATGACGTCCGGCGCGCCCGGCGATCTGGGCGGTTTCCGCCGCCGAAAGCCCGCGATTGAACTGACCGTCAAACTTGTGAAGGGCCGCAAAGGCCACATGGTTCAGTTCAAGATTAAGGCCCATGCCGATGGCGTCGGTCGCAATCAGGTGTTCGACCTCGCCATTCTGGAACATCTCGACCTGGGCATTGCGCGTGCGCGGGCTAAGCGCGCCAAGCACCACCGCCGCACCGCCCTTCTGGCGGCGGACCAATTCGGCAACGGCGTAAACTTCCTGTGCGGAAAATGTCACGACGGCCGACTGGGATGGCAGACGCTGGATCTTTTTCGATCCGTTATATGTCAGAGTCGAAAACCGTGCGCGCGTATCAAATTCGACATTGTCGATCAGCTGGCGGATCACCGGGCGGATCGTTTCCGCCCCCATGAACATGGTTTCGCTCATACCGCGCGCATGCAGCAGCCGGTCGGTAAAGACATGCCCGCGTTCGGGATCGGCGCACATCTGGATTTCATCGATGGCCAGAAAATCAACCTGCTTGTTGACCGGCATGGCTTCGACCGTACACAGGAAATAACGTGCTGATTTCGGAAGGATGCGTTCTTCGCCGGTGATCAGGGCCACCGCCCCCTTGCCAACACGGGCCACCGCGCGATCATAGTTTTCGCGCGCCAGAAGCCGCAGCGGAAAACCGATCATACCCGAGGTATGCGCCAACATCCGTTCCATGGCCAGATGGGTCTTGCCGGTGTTGGTGGGCCCCAATATGGCAAGGATACGGGGACCGGTTCGGGTTGAAATCTGCATCAAACTTTTCCAGCAGGCATCGCCGATGATTTCGCGCGCCTAGATCAATGCGCCTTTCAACACGCCGCATCGCACAATGTCAAGCATTCTGCCGTATCGGTCAGAGTATCCCAATGCATTCCGTTACGGATCAAGACGTTCCATCTAACGGTTCGTGATCCTGTGGGTCATCAAGTTCAAGCAACCGCGCGCCGGGACCATCCGTTGCCAGTTCATCCGACGGGTTGCGAAGCGGGCAGTCGCTGATCGAAAGGCAGCCACACCCGATGCATTTACCCAACTGATCGCGCAGCAGGGTCAATTGTTCGATCCGGGCATCAAGATCATCACGCCACCGCGACGAAAGCTTTTCCCAGTCCTGTGTTGTCGGCGCCCGGTTATTTGGCAGTCCCGATAACGCATTCCCGATTTCGGCCAACGGAATGCCGGTGCGTTGTGCGACCTTGATGATCGCAACCCGGCGCAGGATACCGCGCGGAAAGCGTCGCTGATTGCCATCCGTTCTGATCGAGGCAATCAGCCCCTTGCGCTCGTAAAAATGGATCGCAGACACCGCAAGGCCACTTCTTTTTGCGACCTCCCCAACACTCAGATAGCGATGCAATACGCCGCTTTTTCCCATTTCCCTGCCCTTTTCATCATTCTTTCACGATGCAGTGTTGCATTCGAAATTCGTTGTTGACCTAAACTAATGTTAAGGTTCTATAGAATTACTCCTTGCTGCGAAATAATCAAGGAGTCATGCCATGAAAGAGTCATTCAACCTTGCTGTCATTTATGGCAGTGCCCGTGAAGGCCGGTTCTGCGACACGGTAGCCGGATGGGCCGTCGAAACCCTGAAAAATGACCCGGACCTGTCGATTGATGTCATCGACCCCGCCAAACTTGATCTGCCTTCGCGTAATGTCGGCAATACGCATCCGAGCGTTGCCGAACTACAGGCCAGCTTGGCCGAAGCCGATGCCTTTCTGGTCGTAACTCCGGAATATAACCACAGCTTTACCGGTGAACTGAAATTGCTGATAGACGCTGCCAAGCCTGAATGGCGCCGAAAGCCACTGGCGTTTGTGTCCTATGGCGGGATGTCGGGCGGGTTGCGGGCAGTCGAACAATTGCGACTGGTTTTTGCCGAATTACACGTCGTTACCATGCGCGACGTTGTCAGCTTCGCCAATGTCTGGGACCTGTTTGATCAGGATGGCTATCCATTCGACAAAGCCGGGTCCGAGGCAGCCCTTAAACACATGACCAATGATCTGAAATGGTGGGCCCGCACATTGCGCGATGGCCGGTATCCCCAGGCCAGAACTGAATTGCGGGAGGTCGCGGCATCATGACCGGTACGGCCGAAACCGGCGATGAAATTGTCACGGTAAGTCTGGTGACACCGAAACCCGGCAGGATCGACGAATTCATCGAGATACAGACCAGCTTTCAGAAAAGCGTCGCAGGCCGGATTGAGGGGTTGTTGGGCGGACGGTTGTTGCGTTCAGAGGATGGCCAGTCGCTGATCATCATGTCACGTTTCAAAACGCACGACGATCTTGCGAGATGGAGCGGTTCGGAATTGTTCGCTGGCCACATGGCCCGTGTCAGACCTCTGCTCGCAAAGGCCCACCCAAGCCGGTACACAGCAATTTGGCGTTCTGGCGATGTATAGCGGCCCCAACCATATCACATTGCCCCAAACATAAACGGAGCGGTCAGCCGACCGCTCCGTCATTTCATTTACTCGCTATTGTGAACAGGGACCTAGTGGGCGCGCATCCGATCGACATATTCCTTAAGTTGACGGCGCGCCGCCTGATAGCTGTTTTTGAGCGCGATATAGACATCCTCATGGGCATGATCGGCACTGTCGCGCTTAACCATAATCTCCTTACCCGGCACATTAATTCCGAAATGAACCGCATAGCGGTTTCCTTGTGCGTGGGATGCATGTGGTCTTTCCACGATGACATGACAACTTGTCATGCGGTCGAAGGTTTCTTCCAGTTTTTGCACTTTGAAGCGGATCCGCTCGTCCAGCGCATCTGATTGATCAACATCACGGTAGGTGATTTGAACGGGAACCTTCATATTGCGGCCTCCTGTTATAGAGCCTGAGACATTCACAAGGCATTGCACCTTGCAATTATCCGAAACGTTTGCCGTTTCGGGGCAGGACAGGACCCAAGACAACTTCCGCAAGCCTCGTGCCCTGTAATGAAACCGTCTTTTTATATACTTAGGATACAGGGCTTGCGCTGCAAGATGCGTTGACGCATATCAAGCACTGCCTGAAGGTTGCCAAATCGGGACCCAACAGCGCAAATTGCACATAGTGGATTGAAATTACAGGAGAACACAGAGGTCATGACGGAAGAAAAAATGCGGTTCGAGGCTGAAGTCAGCCGCCTGCTCGATATCGTTGTCCATTCGCTTTATTCGAACAAGGACATCTTCCTGCGCGAGCTCATTTCCAATGCTTCGGATGCCTGCGACAAGCTGCGCTACGAGGCGATTGCAAAACCGGAACTGCTCGCCGGGGATTCAGAATTCAAGGTTCGTCTTCTGACCGATAACGTTCGCAATGTTCTGACGATTGCCGATAACGGGATCGGGATGAACAAGACCGACCTGATCGAAAACCTTGGCACGATTGCCAATTCCGGAACGGCAAAATTCGTCGAGGCCCTGTCGAAATCCGACAAAGCCAAGGATGTTGACCTGATCGGTCAATTCGGCGTCGGTTTCTATTCTGCCTTCATGGTTGCGGGTCAGGTCGAAGTCGTGACGAAAAAGGCCGGAGAAGATCAGGCGTGGAAATGGTCATCGGACGGCAAGGGCGAATACACCATCGCCGAAGCCGAAATGGAAGGCCACGGCACCCAGATCACCCTGCATCTGACCGATGATTTCAAGGAATTCACCGAAGAATACCGCCTGCGTCATATTGTCAAAACCTATTCCGATCATATCGGTATTCCGGTTGTCCTGATGAAGGCAGACGGCAATGACGAAACGCTGAACGAGGCATCGGCACTCTGGACCCGTCCGAAGTCCGACATTACCGACGAGCAGTACAAAGAGTTCTACAAACACAATTCGCACGCCTTCGACGATCCGTGGAAAACCATCCACTATCAGGCCGAAGGTGCGATTGAATATACCGGCCTTCTGTTCCTGCCGACCATGCGCCCGTTCGATCTGTATGATCCGGCGCGCAAAGGCCATCTGAAACTTTATGTCCGCAAGGTCTTCATCACCGAGGGTGCGGATGATCTGCTGCCGCCTTGGTTGCGCTTTGTGTCCGGTGTTGTCGACAGCCAGGATCTGCCGCTGAACATTTCGCGCGAGATGCTGCAACACAATCCGGTCCTGACCAAAATCAAAAACGGCCTGACCAAAAAACTCCTGTCCGAACTTGAAACCGCATCGAAGAAAGACACGGAAGGTTTCGAAACCTTCTGGGAAAACTTCGGTTCTGTCGTCAAGGAAGGCCTGTATGAAGACTACGCCAACCGCGACCGTATCCTCAAATTCGCACGTTTCCGCTCCACCCATTCCGATGGCTGGACAACGCTTTCCGACTATGTCACCCGCATGAAGGATGGTCAGAAGGCGATCTACTATATTAGCGGTGAAGACGTCGATGCGCTTAAACGCAGCCCGCAGCTTGAAGGCTTTGCCGCCAAGGGGATCGAAGTCCTGCTGCTGACCGATCCGGTGGATGAATTCTGGTTGCCGTCCGTCGGCCAGTTTGAAGAAAAAGACTTCAAATCGGTCACCCGTGGCGGTGCAGACCTTGCCGACGTCAAATCGGACGACAAGGACGATGCCAAGGACGACAAGAAAGACGATGCAGCATCCGATGCATCGCTTGATGCCCTGATTGCATCAATCAAGATCGCACTTGGCACCAGCATCAAGGATGTCCGTGAATCAGATCGCCTGACCAGTTCGGCCTGCTGCCTGATTGCCGATGAAACCGGCATGGATTTGCGGATGGAACGCCTGATGAAGCAGCACAACCGTGTTGATGAAATCAGCCCGCGCATCCTTGAAATCAACCCGAAACACAGCCTGATCAAAAAACTGTCGGATATTGCCATCAAGGACGCCAAGGCGCCGATCCTTAATGATGCCGCCCTGCTGTTGCTGGATCAGGCCCGCATCCTTGAAGGCGAAGCCCTGCCCGACCCGGTCAGCTTTGCCCGCCGCCTTGATCTGGTGATGGAAAAGGGTTTGGGAAGCTAACCCGTCCCTGTTCGATGGAAAATCAAAACGGCGCGTCATTCGATGCGCCGTTTTCTTTTGCAGATTCTGCAAATTTAAAACGGTTCTTTACCAAACACCGGCATATAACCACCACATTAAGCAAACAGACTTTGGCATACGGGAAATTCGGACCGATGATGAACTGGCAAAAATTGCTATCACCAGCACGTCTGGGCACTCGACATTCAAGTGTCGGCGCCTTTGGCCGATCCGATTTTCACAAGGATTACGACCGGATCATTTTTTCGTCGGCTTTCCGGCGTCTGCAACGCAAGACGCAGGTTCATCCGCTGCCTGAAAACGACAATGTCCATACCCGCCTGACCCATAGCCTTGAAGTATCCTGTGTTGCACGGTCGATGGGACTTATGGTCGGCCATCAGCTGGCCGAAAAAGGCCACCTGCCCGACGGAATTGAACCCGATCATATGGCCGCCATTGTTCAGGCCGCCGCCCTTGCCCATGACATCGGCAACCCGCCATTCGGCCATGCCGGGGAATATGCCGTGCGTCAGTGGTTTCTGGATGCCGATCCCAAATATCTTGCGCCGTTGTCGGAGGCCGAACGCGCCGATCTGACCACCTTTGAAGGCAATGCGCAGGGGTTCAGGTTGCTGACCCATAAACGAAGCGGCCTTTATGACGGCGGCATGCGCCTGACCTATGCGACGCTGGCAAGTTTTGTCAAATATCCATGGTCGGCGATTGGGAGTCCCTATCCAGAGAAAATGAAATTCGGCGCGTTTCAGCGCGAAATGGATTTGCTGACCGAGGTCGCCGATGCCACCGGCCTGATCCGCACCGGTCCGCAATCGTTTTGCCGCCATCCGCTGGTTTATCTGGTCGAGGCAGCAGATGATGTCTGTTATGCACTGATCGACATCGAAGACGGGGTTGAACTCGAACTGGTTGATTTCAGCGTGTTTGAGAACCTGCTGTTGCCCTGTATCGCGGACGACCTTCCTGCCGAATATCACCGCGAAACCAATATCCGGCGCAAAATGACCTTCCTGCGCGGCAAGATCATGACAGGACTGCTTGATGCCCTGACCGATGCATTTGTCACGCGCGAGGACCAGTTCCTCAAGGGCGAGATTACGGGTGATCTTCTGTCCTGTGCCGATGGGCCGTTCAACGAAATGATCGCAACCGCCAAACAGTTTTCCGAAAAGCAGATCATCCTGAACCGCCGCAAGGTCCAGATCGAAGTCGGCGCTTTTGCATGCCTTGAAACGCTGCTTGAGGCCTTCTGCAAAACAGCCATTGAAATCCATCAGGCCAAGAATGACGCAGAGCTTTCCTATCGCACCGGACGGGTTCGAGAACTGATCGGCAACGATTCGATGCCGGTCGGCGCACCGCTTTACAACCTGTATCTGACGATCCTGGATTACATTTCGGGCATGACGGACGACTTTGCCGCCCGCCTTGCACACGATATCGGCGGCGGGCAGCATTGATGCCCGGCACCAATCCCGACTGTCGGCCCAAAGCATAGGAAAACGGGACGATGTGGTTATTTGACCCGTTTATCGGCCGCTATCGCAGGCGTCTGGCTTTTATGGCGGGCGCAGGATTGGCAGCCATCGTTTACGGATTGGTTGAACAAAGCACGCGCCCCGAAATTCAGGCATGGTACTGGCCCGGCATCGCCGGGTTCATTGCATTTTTGATAACGCGTTTTACCGTTTCACGCCTTGTATCGCGTTTTATCGGCGGCGTTCGTCGCCAAATGCACTAACAAAAAAGGCAGGCCCGAAGGCCTGCCTTTCAGATGCGGTGCGGTTTACCCGCCAATCATCAGCATACCTGAACGCATTGCCGGGATTTAACCCTGCCCACCGCCCATGGCCTGACTGATTTTTTTGTCGGTGTTGTACTGGCTCAGCGCATAAACCGCCCAGATCGCCGCCGGAATCCAGCCCAGAAGAGTGATCTGAAGGATCAGGCAGATGATGCCGGCGATTGGCCGCCCGATGGTAAAGAACAACAACCACGGCAGCAGAAGTGCGATGAGTAACCGCATGAATTCATCCTCTTTGTTATGTCGGCTTACATGCCGTCTTCAAATTTGACTGTCACGACCCTGTTGCCCTGTTCGGCGACCCCATCAGCCGTCGGAACCGGAACATTGGCCTCGCCACTGATACTGATCGCAAGCCTGCTTGGGCTGATGCCATGATCACGCAATGCCTTGACCACCGCATCGACACGCGATTTGGCAAGCATATCGTTATACATCGCATCCCCGGCACGGTCAGCATATGCCGTCAGACTGATCATTTTCGGATCGTATTTTTCATATGCCTCGACAATCCCGTCGATGACCGGCATCGCCTTGTCCCCAAGAACGGCACTATCAAAGGCAAAATAGATGTTCATCGGTTCGGGCATCATCATTGGCGCGGCTTTGGCCATGCTTTCAGCCGGGGCGATATCGGCCTGAACAATTGCAAGTGCCTGATAGAAAGCCGCACGGCAATTGTCGATATCTTCCTGCTGGATGTTTTCTTCAAGTTCCTGCATCCAGCAGTCGAACCCAACCTGCGTACGACCGGCCGCCTGTGGCGACTTGTCACGACCGCCGGCGTCGAATGCCGCCATCATATCGGCACGTGCAACGCTGATTTCCGAGAGGCCATTTTCCGGCAGATCACGATCTGCCAACGGCTGCGGGCCGGTATCCTGTCCCATTGCCGCCATTTTCGCGCGGTTGGTGAAGTAACGTGCATCCACCCAGTCCGCCTCTTCATATTCCGCCTGGGCAAGATCGGAATACCCCTGATGAAGGGCTGCGTCGAATGCCGAACCTTCATCGGCCATGCCGCGAACGCCCGGAATGTCCATATTCGCACAGGCACCAAGAAATGCCGCAGCGGAAACAGCGAAAAGCAGTTTAGCTCTCATTGGTCTTCACTCCTTGTCTGGATGACGACAATAATGATCCCAGTCCCAATCGTTTTATTATAAGAGCGCTTTACCAACCGGTTGATCCGGCTTGATGGCAAATGCCCCGTGATCGGATGCAATGCATCGATCCTTGTTTGGCGGTGTAAATCGTTGTCGATGACCAGATCGGAAAAATGACCCGACCCCGAAAATAAACGTACTCGGTTCGTAGTACCGAATAAGGTTCCCCAAGACGACACCGGCCTTTGGTGAAATGTTTCCACACCCCAAAATATATGGAAACCAAATTCATGAAAAAAAGCAGGGGGATAGAGAAAATCGCACATCAGTAATATGCGGACTATCCTTATGCCGTGCGGCCGAGCCGAGAATTCGTTCTTAAAAGAAAACGGAAGAAGCGATAACCGCTCCTTCCGCCAAGACATTGATTATACGGATATTATTGAAATACGCCGCGATTCCGGACCCGAGTCCCGTTATTCGGACGAACCGCCAAACAGTCCCTTGACCGCATCACCGACGGCTCCTGCGCCGTCCTTGACCACGCCGCCAGTCCCGGTTGCCGCACCGCCAATCAGTCCGGTGACACCTTTGCCAAGGTCACCAACCCCTTGCAAAAGCCCATCGACATTCAGGCTGGCAACCGATTTGAACACTGCAGTGTTAAGGGCGGTGATGATTTCTTCTGCAACTTGCGCCGGGGTTGCCCCGCCTTCTTCCTTGCCGATGTCCTTCAGGTGAATTTCAGGAAGCCCCGATGACAGCTTTTTGCCCTTCAGCATCGCAGCCGATACGCTGACATTGCCATTGCGAACATAAACATTGTCGATCACGACCTTGGTGCCGGCACCGTCATCCGCCGCCGTATCTGTGTTGCCGCTATCTGCACCGCCCGCACCGGTCGGGCCAGACATACGCTGGACAAAGCTTTCAACATTACGCTGAATGGTCGCAATATTTGAAGATCCCTGCCCCAATTCGTAGGTCACGCTTGGTTCATCCACGATCACCTCGATAATACGAATGGTATCGCTGGTAAGCGTTGAACCATCCAGCCGGACCGAAATATTGCCCAGTGAAAAGGCATAGTCGGTTTCAAAACCATCCGGGTTCCCGACAACCAACCCGCCAATCGACGCCGTGTTCTGGGTGGTTTCGATCTTGACGTTGTCCACCGTCACATCAGCCAGCGTCACACGTGTGCCCGCCTCTTCGATGGTTGCTTTGACGATACTGTCGAGATTGACATAGACATACACCAGTCCGGCAACGACCAGCAAAATGATGGCTGCCAACGCGATAAGAATCTTTTTCATTGCCCGTATCCTGCTTTTTGTTTCATCGGGATAAAATTGCTTAAAGAATTGGGGACGGTCGCATCCCATTTCAATCAGAAGCTTCACCCCGGCACGCCACCTGATCAAGTCATTTTAGATGAAAAAACAGCGGGCTGGATAAATCCGGCCCGCTGTTTGATACTAAAAAAACGGTACTCAGATATTGAATTCGACAACCACCGGTGCATGATCGGATGGCTTTTCCCAATCCCGGGCAAGGTCATAGACCGATGCCGTGCGCACCGTTCCGGCCATATTCGGGGTCATCCAGACATGATCCAGACGACGTCCCTTATTGCTTGCCCGCCAGTCGCGTGAACGATAGCTCCACCAGCTAAACAACTTTTCCGGTTCTTCGACGATTTCACGCACCGAGTCCACGAAATCACCGGATTTACGGAATGCTTCGAGTTTTTCGACTTCGATCGGTGTGTGGCTGACAACTTTCAAAAGCTGCTTGTGCGACCAGACGTCATTTTCCGACGGGGCAATATTGAAATCCCCGACCAGAATGGCCTTGCGATCCGGATTGGCAACCCGGCACTCCGCCCACCATGCGGTCATCTCATCAAGGAAAGAAAGCTTGTGAGCGAACTTTTCATTGATCGTCACATCCGGCTCATCGCCCCCGGCCGGGATATAGAAATTGTGCAGTTCGACCCCGTTTTCAAACGTCACCATGCAATGGCGACGATCTTCCTTGCCACAAAAATGCTTGATGTCGGTTTTGGCAAACGGCAACCGCGACAGGATCGCAACACCATTATAGCTTTTCATGCCGTGATTATGACGATGAATGTAACCGGCTGCTTCAAATGCCTCGTGGGGGAAATGCTCGTCGGGGCATTTCAGTTCCTGAAGACACAGCGCATCGGGTTGTTGTTCTTCTAAAAACTTTATGACCTGTTCGATGCGCAATCGAACGGAATTGATATTCCAACTGACGACTTTCAAAACGGACTCCGTTTCCTGATGGGGTGAATTGGGCCCTGCCCCTTTAATCCCTGTACCGACTGGATTGGTTCTATTTCAGCGTAACCGACAGTTCCGCGACATCGGCAATGACCACATCCATACGATCACCACGAACCACCTGACCGACACCTTCGGGGGTTCCGGTAAACAGAAGATCGCCAGCCTTAAGCTCGATCAAGGTCGACAGATGTTCCAGCGCGTCAACCATCGGCCAGATCATCTTGGCGGTCGTATCATCCTGTTTGACCGCGCCATTGACCGACAGTTTAAGATTGGTTGCCTGTGGATTACCGGCATCGGACTTGGGCCTGATTGCCGAAATCGCGGCACAATCATCAAAGGACTTTGCCATATCCCATGGCAAACGACGGTCCTTAAGACCGGCCTGCACATCACGGCGGGTCATATCAAGGCCTGCAGCATATCCGAAAATGGCGGCTTCAACCGCTGCACGATCCAGATTCTTGCCACCCGCACCAAGGGCAACAACCAGCTCGCCCTCGTAATGCAGGTCTTCGGTCCCCGACGGATAGGCAAGATCGCCATTCCCGACTTTGAGACAATCCGTCGGCTTCATGAAAACGCAGGGCGGGGTATCGGCCGGGTCGGAGCCCATTTCACGCACATGGTCGGCGTAATTCTTGCCGATGCAGAAGATACGATTGACTGGGAAAAGCTGATCCGAATCCTGCACCGGAACGGTAACAGGTTTGGCAGCAGGAAAGACGAAACGCATGGTGGCCCCCTGAAGGAAATCCTGATGGAAATATTGTCCTTACTGATACCCAAGCCACCAGCAAATTGAAATGGCCGAGAAATAAAAACAGAACACATCCTGACATTTCATGACAGGAGCCCGCCCCAAACAAAACGACCCGCCAGATGGCGGGTCGCTAAATGCGATTTCATACCGTCGAAAAAGCAGATTAAAGCAATCCTTCAATCACCCGATCAGGCGGGGTGTGGCCATCGACAAAGGTCTTGATATTGATCAGAACCTTTTCGCCCATATCAACACGCCCCTCGATGGTGGCCGACCCCATATGCGGCAGCAGAACAGCGTTCTGCAGTTCAAGCAATTTCGGGTTTACGGCCGGCTCATGTTCGAACACGTCAAGCCCGGCACCGGCGATCTCGCGATCAGCCAGCATTCGGGTCAGTGCCGGTTCATCAACAATCTCGCCGCGCGCCGTGTTGACCAGAATGGCATGCGGCTGCATCAGTTTAAGGCGACGCGCCGACAGCAAATGATAGGTTGCCGGGGTATGCGGGCAGTTGACCGAGACGATATCAACATGCGCCAGCATCTGATCAAGGCTTTCCCACCAGGTCGCATCCAGTTCCCCCTCGGTATCGGGATGAACACGACGGCGGTTATGGTAATGCACAGACAGGCCAAAGCCCTTTGCGCGGCGTGCCAGTGCCCGCCCGATACGGCCCATACCGACGATGCCAAGACGCTTGCCCCAGATACGATGCCCCAGCATCGATGTCGGTGCCCAGCCCGTCCATTCGCCGCTGCGAATCATGCGTTCGCCTTCGGCAACACGGCGCGATACCGCAAGGATCAACGCCATTGTCATGTCGGCCGTATCTTCGGTCAGGACATCGGGCGTGTTGGTGACGGTGATGCCGCGCGACCGTGCGGTTTGCAGATCGACATGGTCAACACCCGTCCCGAAATTGGCAATCAGGCGCAAATTCGGCCCCGCATGGGCAAGCACGGCGGAATCGATCCGGTCCGTTACCGTCGGGACAAGGACATCGGCCTGCTTGACCGCTTCGATCAATTCGGGCTTGGACATCGGCACATCGTCGATGTTCAGGCGCGCATCAAACAGTTCCATCATGCGGGTTTCAATCGCTTCCGGCAGTTTGCGGGTCACGATGACGAGCGGTTTTTTCTTGGTCATCTGCCGTTCCTATGCGGTCTTTTAACTCTTTTGCTGACAAGATGGGTTTCATGCGCCAAATGCGCTCTTGCCGCAATGCAGTGATGCCACGGCACAGGGTATTAAAGCAAGAATTTTGACGCCATTTTTGTAATTTTATTTCTTAAAGACTGAGCTTCGCCGAGTTCCGGCAGTAGAAGAAAGAGCAGGGAAAACCGTCACAATGCCGCGGATCGTCCGTAAATTCCTTCACAATTTTGTCGCCATGGTGATCCTTGGCAGCCTTGCGACACCTATTGTCGCCAGCGCACAGGAATCCGGTCTGCCGATCCCGCGCTTTGTTGCGTTGCGATCAGACAAGGTTCACCTGCGATCCGGGCCCGGCCTACGATATCCAAAGGTCTGGATCTATCAGCGCCGCAACATGCCGATGGAAGTGATTTCGGAATTTGATACCTGGCGCAAGGTTCGCGACTGGGAAGGCAGCGAAGGATGGGTACATCAAAGTCTTTTGCTTGGCTCGCGCCATGTGATTGTCACTGCCGACACCATCACGCTGTATTCCGCGGCCGATGAAAATGCGCGCAAGATCGCCCTGATTTCCAATTCCGTCATTGGCAAGATCGAAACCTGCCCGCGTTCTGTTGACTGGTGCCAGTTACAGTTTGGCGACTTCGAGGGATGGGCACCGCGACAGGGTTACTGGGGCATCTATGACGGGGAATATATCGAATAGAGGTCTTTTTACGTCTCTGTCAGGGGCAAGGACAAGAACATCAGGCTTCTATCGATATACGCGATCCGCTGGTCCCACTTGCACCACCTGCACTGCCGCCGCCTGACGAAGCGCCGCCAATTCCGGTGCCACTGCCGTTGCTGTCATAGCCACCAAACCCGGTGGATAGAGGCGGATTACTGTTATTTGTTCGCGCATCCGGCGTGAAGTATTCCGTATCATCCCGGTCAAACGGATCCGCATTTGGATCATAGGCAAACGGATCATCCCGTTCGGTAACAGGCTCTGGTCGCGGTTCTGGCAGGCTGATGCCCCCAACAGTCGCGGTCTGGTCCTGCAACCGTGCGGATACCTCGCCAAGATAGCCCTGGAATGCCTCTATAATTCCTGATCGTGCCTGATCGGTGATGTTTGGCTCGGCGGCGGCAAGCTGCGCCTGCAGGATATTATCCCCCGCGACCTGCGAAACGCGGCTGCGATCTGCGGCGCTTGCAATGCTTAGACGATCCGCCTGTAACGACAGTTCCCGGCTTGAAAGCGCTTCCTGCGCGGCATCAACAAGATCACGCGCATTCGAAAGCGCCGCATCGTCCGAAACATCGATGGCAGATAGCCCGGCTGCCAAACCCTCGGTGCCGGATGCAAAAAACTCGACATTCAGACGATCACTGGATGTTGTGCCGGACCCGATCTGCAATTCAATTGTCCGATCACTATCAAGCAGATTTTGACCATCGTAACTGCTGCTGGCCGCAATATCGTCGATCTGTTCGAGATAATCCTGAATCTGCGATGAAATAAATGCGCGCTCGGTCCGCGAAAGCGATGAATTGTTTTCAACGCTGGTGACCAGCGTATCAATCTCATCAAGAACCGAACCGATCCGCGAAAGATCGTTGGCAGCGACATCCAGAAGATCATCTGCCCGCCCAAGTGATCCGCGCAAATCCTGCGATGCCGAACTGCTATGACGCAGGGCATCATTGCTGCGGTCAGTGTTCTGGGAAGTGCTGCTTTGGATGCTGTCGACGGACGCAAGCAGACGGCTCTGCGGCGCAATAGCGCGCGCGGTGTCCGTATAGATCGGATAGGGACTACCAACTGCCTGCAATGTCGTTTCCGCACAAACAAGCCGGTTATGCAGCTACATGCCACGTCCCGGTCCGAACCACACTGGTTCAGATCCGGGCAGCCCATCCTGGAAGTCCGGCGGAAAATCCAGACATAAGTATAGCGTATTCGAGGTTAAATATTAAACCAAAACAAGCAACTGAAGAAGTTTACGACAAAGCCGACTTCGGGCGATGCAAAACAGCAAACAATTCAAGATGCGATGACCATAAAAACTGGTCTACCGGCACCACCTGTTTCAGCTCATAGCCACCATTGCGCAACACCCTGATATCACGCGAAAAAGTTGCCGGATTGCAGGATACCGCAATCAGCCATTCCGGCCCGTCGACAGCAAGATACTCGCACTGCGCCAACGCCCCTGCCCGCGGCGGATCAAACAGCACCAGATCAAGCCCCGAAAGATCGGTTTTATCCAGCGGTCGCCGGAACAGATCGCGTTCGACAACCTTGATCGGACTCGACGACTGACCCACCGCATATTGAAGGCTGCGCACCGCACGCGGATCACTCTCGACTGCCACGACATTGCGACGATCCCCACCCAATGCCAGCGCAAAGGTAAAGCTGCCAATGCCGCAAAACAGATCGGCAACATGGCGGGCCGGAATGCGTTGCAAGGCCGTCTTGATGGCATTGACAAGCGATGCCTCGCCACTTTGCGTCGCCTGAAGGAAACCACCCGGCGGAACCGGCACATCAATCCCCTCGAATGCAACGGTCGGCGTGCGGCGTGCTGCGACCGGCTCATCATTTGCGTCACCCACTTTCCAGCTTAACCTTGCCAGATCAAGATCTTGCGAAAAGTCGGCCAGATCCTGCCGCATATCGAGCCCCGGCTCGACACCCGCATGTATCACCACATCAAGGCCGTTATCGGCACGGGTTACAAACACTTCCTTGATCGCCTTGGCAGCATCCGGATCGCATTTGCCAAGAAAGACTTCAAAGGCATCACGAAATGCCATCAGGTCCGGATGCAAAACCGCGCAGTCGGTAATGTTGACAACAGTGTGGCTGAACCGGCCATGGAAACCGACATGCACACCGGTTGCCCCCACATGAACCGCAAAACCGGCGCGGCGGCGGCTAGCGGGCGGCGAAATTTCGACGGCCCCGACCAGTTCCTCTGCCTCGTCGGGATCAATTCCGGCACGCTGAACTGCGGTAATTGCCTTCTGGCGCTTCCAGTCGCGATAACTGTCATCATCAAGATGCTGAAGCGCACATCCGCCGCAGCTTTCATAATGACTGCAACGCGGGGCACTGGCCGGGGCACTGCGGGTCATCAATTCGATCAGTTCCGCACCATAGCCGTCACCGCGCTTTTGACGCAGGGCCACACGCACTTCATCCCCGGGCAGCACGCAATCGACGTAAGCAATGATACTGGAACCATCCGGCCCCGTGATGCTTGCAATACCGTCACCCCGCGCACCGATTTCACGGATAGTCGTCGTCGCCTCAAAACCGATCAACGGATCGCGGCGCGGCGCGGACTTACGACGCCCACCGCGGGCACGGGGATTACGGTGATGATGTTTCATGAACTCTCTCTTTGGATCGATATTTCGCAGCACCTTGCGGGATGGCGCTTCGGGCATCGACATACACCAGATATGCAATGGCGAACAGACCCGCACAATGCATGGCTGCCCAAAGGCCGGAAATCCGCCTTTCGCTCCGGCAAGTGACCCGCCGGTCAGTTGAAATTTGGTCTTTATTGTCTTTTGCGCACGCTCAAACCCTTAAAATCGTGTAAGAATGTCCCCATAAACAGCGTAGTGGGTGAATCTGGGGGCCACAAAACGCGGTGATGCTATTTTCGATAATCACAAAAACGCCGTCCCGTCAGTGCAATCATTGTGACAGCTGCCCATAGGTGCAATCTGTCTCTTGCAGTCGAGACGCAGAATAATATCACGGTCCGCCATAACCGTGAGACTTGGGGAAGACATGGAAGACGATAACCGGCCAACCGAAGAAACAGCAACCGAGCGCAAAACCGGCATTCGCAAGCAGGCCCTTCTTGCCAGCTTCATGACCGCTGTGCTGCTGGCTCTCGCGACCTTCCTGCTCTGGAGCAACGCGCTTCAGAACCGCGATACAATGCTGCTGTCATCTGCCCGGATCATGTCTCTTAGCATCGCCCGGCAGGTCAAACAGATCGTCGATAACAATCTGCATGTGCTGGAAACTTTCGCCGATAACTGGCAGGACGGGGCACCGACGGAAGAACGTGAATATCTGAGCCTCGCCACTCCGCTTCAGGCCCGCTTCCCTGCCCTTCAGGCCGTTAACTGGGTCACGCCCAATTACATCATCATGTATGTCGCCCCGATCAAGGGGAATGTCCCGGCAATGGGTGCGGACCTTAAACGCCATCCGCTTGCCGGACCGGTGCTTGATATCGCACTTGATCAGCGCCGCACACAGATCACCCCGACCCTTGAACTGCTGCAGGGCGGGCGCGGCTTTGCCGTCTATACCCCGGTGCTTAGTCGCGATGGGCAGATCGTCGGCGTGATCAACGGCGTTGTTCGTATCCGCACGATGCTGACATCCGTTATCGATGACGAAGGTATCATCGGTTATTCGGTCCGTGTCCGCGAAGGTGACACCGTTCTGTTCGACCTTCAGGGCGAAGGTGATGATCCTCGGCTGGAACAGACCACCATCGTCGATATTGCCGGTCGCCAGTGGCAGGTTGATGTCACGGCCGATCCGGCTCTGGCAAATCAGGCCATGTTCAGCCCGGAAATGGTTCTGTTTATCGGAGCGGTAATCACGATCATCATGACCATCGTGGTCTTTATTCTTGCCAACCGGCAACCACGATCCTCGGGCCGCATTATCCATCACATGCGCGCTCCTGATGATATCAGCGACCTGTCGCTTGCCATCACGCGACTGGACGGTCACCTGAAATCCATGACACCCGAAACAGCAGATTTCTTTGACCTGCGCGAAGAAGACTACGGCTTCATACGGTTCTATAATCTGGCACCGGAATTCCAGTCCGACGGTACCGCATCACGCCGGGCGCAGGAAAAGATGTTATTGGCACTCAGCCGTGGTGACGAAGAAATCCGCCGTGAATGGGTCGTTCGCAGCGCCGAAGGCGTCCATGTCGTTTGCGACCTTTCCATGCGTCCGTCGGTCAATCATGACGATTGCGTGGATATCACCCTGCATCACAATCCGGCGGCCAACGCATCGGTCAATCGCCTGCGCTATCTGGCAACGCATGACCCGATGACCGGCCTTCCCAACCGGGCCCTTTTTGACGACAGGCTTAACCAGGCCGTTGCCCACGCCAAACGTTATGAAAAACTTCTGGCCGTTCTGGTTGTGGATATCGACAATTTCCGTGCCATCAATGACCGGTTTGGTTCTGATATCGGTGATGAAACACTGCGCACTGTTTCCGGCCGCCTCCGTGCGACCGTTCGGGAAAAAGATACCTGTGCGCGTTTTTCAGGCGATATGTTTGCCGTGATTGCAACAGATCTGTCCGAAGCCGAAGGTGCCGCCCTTGTCGCCGAGCGGATCGTCGAAGCCATGTCCCAACCAATTCAGGCCGGTGGCAACGATGAAATCCGCCTGCATGTCAGTGTCGGGGTTGCCCTTTATCCCAACGATGCACGGGCACCGTCACAATTGCTGGCCAATGCGGATGCCGCGATGTACCGCGCACAGAAATCGGCGGAATCGTCCTATTGCTTCTTCGTGGAAACGATGAACAGCGTCATGCATGCGCGCCTGTCAATGGAAACGCAGTTGCGCCGCGCAGTCGATGAAAAACGCTTTGTCCTGGAATTCCAGCCGCGCTATCGCACGTCGGACAGGACGCTGACCGGGTTCGAAGCTTTGCTGCGCTGGATTGATGAAAGCGGCAAGCGACGCCTGCCGCCCGATTTCATTGCCGTTGCCGATCGCACGGGTCTGCTCTCCCCGCTGGGTCGCTGGATCATTGAAACGGTCTGCAAACAGATCGCTCAATGGCGGGACGACGGCTACATCCCGGTTCCGGTGGCATTGAACGTATCAAGCCGCCAGTTCATTCAGGCTGACTTGCTCAAAAGCATTGTCGAATTCACCAAGGCGTACGAAATCGATCCGGCAATGATCGAAATCGAAGTCTCCGAAGAGATTGCGATGCGCGACCCGGAACGGGCACTTGGCCAGTTCTATCGCTTTGCCGAGGCAGGCATTGGCCTGACGCTCGATCATTTTGCCGCGGCCAATACCTCGCTTCGGTATCTGAAACGATTCCCCGTGCAGCGGATCAAATTGTCCAAGGCACTGTTTAATATCGCCCTTGATGAACAACCCGAAAACAGCATCCTGCAACCGGCGATCCGCCTGTGCAAAAGCCTTAACCGCAAAGTGGTTGCTGTCGGCGTCGAAACCGAGGACCAGCTCGCCGTCCTGCAATCCGCCGATTGTGATGAATTGCAGGGCTTCCTGCTATCGCCGCCCGTGGATGCCATCGAAACCCCGGCATTGCTCAGCCATCAGAACCCGGCAGACAAGTCACCAGCCCGAAGCTGAGTTTCGCGGGCTTTATGGACGAACCAAAAACAAAAGGCCGGGTAAAACGCCCGGCCTTTTGTTTTTACATTTAGCACTGTTACAATAGGAAGGTTGCCGCCAATCCAAGGAAGGCAAAGAAGCCAACCACATCGGTAATTGTTGTCAGGAATACCGATGAAGACACCGCCGGATCAATCCCGGCCCGCTCGAGGCCAAGCGGGATCAATGCGCCAAACAATCCGGCAAACAGCAGATTGATGATCATCGCAGCCCCGATCACCGCGCCGAGCAAACCGTCATCAAACCAGAACCATGTCACAGCCCCGGTCAATACCGCGAATGCAAGCCCGTTCAAACCGCACACGGCGACTTCCTTGCGGATGACGCGCCACGCGTTGGTGCTGGTCAGTTCACGTGTGGCAATCGCGCGCACGGCAACTGTCAGGGTCTGGGTCCCTGCATTCCCCCCCATTGAGGCCACAATCGGCATGAGAACCGCAAGTGCGACAAGCTGCTGGATGGTTCCTTCAAACACGCTAATGACCATAGACGCCGCAATCGCCGTAAAAAGATTGACCAGCAACCAGGTAAAGCGGGAACGCGTGGTATCAAAAATCGCACTTGAAAGGTCGTCTTCCTCGCCAACACCGGCAAGGCGCATCATGTCTTCCTCGTATTCTTCATCGATAACGTCAACCACGTCATCGACCGTGATCACACCGACCAGCCGCCCGGTATCGTCGACGACCGGCGCAGAAATAAGGTCGCGCTGACGGAACAGGTGGGCGACGTTTTCCTGTTCCTCGGTCACGACGACCGTGCGCATGTTTTCGGTATCCATAACATCACGGATCAGAACCGGGCGGTTCGTGCGGATGGCCCGTGAAAGCGGAACGATTCCGACCGGGCTGTATCGTGGATCAACCACGATGATGTCATAAAAATCATCCGGCAGGTTTTTCGCGGACCGCAGGAAATCGATGGTTTGCCCGACCGACCAGTAATCCGGGATCGCCACCAGCTCGCGCTGCATGATACGACCGGCGGTATATTCCGGATAGGACAGCGCTTCTTCAACGCGCGCACGTTCGATATCGGAAAGGGCACCCAGAAGTTCTTTCTGGTCTTCTTCTTCCAGATATTCGACAACCTCGACCACGTCATCCGAATCGAGTTCGGAAATCGCTTCGGCCACCGCCTCGGTACCGAGCAGCGAAATAACCTCTTCGCGCAGTTCGTCATCAAGTTCGGTCAGAAGTTCCGGATCGAAATCCGGACGGATCAGATCAACAAGTTTTGCGCGCTGGCTGCTGCTCGCCCACCCCAGAAGGTCGGCAATATCGGCAAAGTGAAGCTCGGAAATCAGTTCTTCGGCGCGCGATACATCATCGTCGCCCAGTGCATCAAGAATCTCGCGCGCATATTCAGGAGTAAGATCGACATAGTCGTCACCAGACGACGTATTTTCTGCCGGACGTTCCAGTTCTTCGACCTGATCCGTCATCTGCCCCTCCCCTGATTGTGTTGCGCGCTAAGCCCGTTCCTGCACTTCAATTAAAAATGCCGTGCCGGACCAATTGTCCGGCACGGCTGTTTCTGCGCTATCGGTCAGGCCCGGTCAAGGGCCGCGCGATAGCAATGTGCGGTTTAATTATGTTCCTGACTGCGATTGATGGCATCAACCACCGCAATCGCACTCATATTGACAATCCCACGCACCGTGATCGATGGGCTGACGACGTGGGCCGGTTTGGCCGCACCGACCAGAATCGGACCAACCGGCAAACCATCACCCAGCATCTTGACCATGTTGTAGGAAATGTTCGCCGCATCAAGGGTTGGCATCACCAGAAGGTTTGCCGAGCCTTTCAACATCGAATTCGGGAAAATGCGTGACCGGATTTCTTCTGAAATCGCGGCATCAGCATGCATTTCACCCTCAACCTCAAGGTCCGGTGCCAGAGTACGGATCAGCTGCAATGCATCGCGCATCTTGCAGGCCGATTTGTTTTCGTGGCTGCCAAAGTTCGAATGCGAAATCAGGGCGGCCTTCGGCGTAATCCCGAAACGCTTGACCACGTCGGCCGCCATGATCGCAGTTTCCGCAACATGTTCGGGCGTCGGATCAACCGACACATAAGTATCGGTCAGGAAGAATGTCCCCTGCTTCATGATCATCATATTGACAGTCGAGAAGTCGGTAACCCCCTTCTGCACGCCAACAAGGTTCCGCACATAGCGCAGATGACGCAGGAAACCACCCTGACACCCGCACAGCATTGCATCCACTTCGCCGCGGCGCAGCATCAGGGCGGCAATCACGGTCGGACGGGTACGCACGATGGAACGCGCATATTCCGGGTTGATACCGCGGCGGCCCATGATGTTGTGGAAATCCTGCCAATCCTGTTCGAAATGCGGATTGTCTTCCGGATCATGAATTTCAACCTGCTCGTCCGGGATCAGGCGCAAGCCAAGCTCGGCAATGCGTTCAAGGATCACATCACGACGACCGATCAGAACCGGATGACACACACCATCATCGACCAGAACCTGACAGGCCTGCAGAACACGGCGCGATTCGCCTTCGGGATAGACAACGCGTTTCTTGTGCGCGCGAGCCATATCAAAGACCGGCTTCATCACCAGACCGGACCGGAAGACAAAGCCTTCAAGCTGCTGACGATACGCATCGAAATCCGTAATCGGACGTTTGGCAACGCCACTATCCATCGCGGCCTTTGCCACGCGCGGCGGAATTTCCAACATCAGGCGCGGATCAAACGGCTTTGGAATAAGGTATTCCGGCCCGAAACGCAGCTCCTGCCCGCCATAGGCCGCCGCCACAATGTCGGAAACCTCGGCGGTTGCCAGATCGGCAATCGCTTCGACCGCAGCGATTTTCATTTCCTCGTTGATCTCGGTCGCGGCAACGTCAAGCGCACCGCGGAACAGGAACGGGAAACAAAGAACGTTGTTAACCTGGTTCGGATAATCCGTCCGTCCGGTCGCCATCACGGCATCCGGGCGGATTTCCTTGACCAGTTCGGGTGACACTTCCGGGGTCGGGTTGGCCAGCGCCATGATGATCGGGCGTTCGCCCATCTTGCGCAGTTCTTCCTCGCCCATGATGTTCGGCGCCGAAAGACCAAGGAACACATCCGCACCCTCGATCACATCGCTCAGGGTCCGTGCATTGGTGTCGATGGCATATTCCGCTTTCCACGGATCCATCTCTTCCTTGCGCCCCTTGTAAACCACACCGAACCGGTCGGTTACGGTGATGTTTTCGCGCGGTAGCCCCATGGAAACCAGAAGGTTAAGGCACGCAAGTGCCGCGGCACCGGCACCCGATGCAACAAGGCGCACCTTGCTGATATCTTTGCCAACAACCCGAAGGCCGTTGCGCACGGCTGCGGCAACGCAAATCGCCGTACCATGCTGGTCATCGTGGAAAATCGGAATGTTGCAGCGTTCGCGCAATGCCTTCTCGATGATGAAGCATTCCGGTGCCTTAATGTCTTCCAGGTTAACACCGCCAAATGTCGGCTCAAGGGCTGCAACAATATCGATGAATTTCTGCGGGTCGGTCTCGTTTACCTCAAGGTCGAAGACATCGATATTGGCGAATTTCTTGAACAGAACCGCCTTGCCTTCCATCACCGGCTTGGATGCCAGCGGACCAATCGGGCCAAGGCCCAGAACCGCCGTACCATTGGAAATCACGCCAACCAGATTGCCGCGCGCGGTATATTCGGCAGCGGTTTCAGGGTCTTTGACGATTTCCTCGCAGGCGAACGCAACACCCGGCGAATAAGCCAGCGCAAGATCACGCTGGTTCGCAAGCGTCGTGGTTGCCGTAACGGACAGCTTCCCCGGGGTGGGATACCGGTGATAGTCCAAAGCCGCTTCGCGCAGCTTGTCATTTCTGTTTGCCATAAGAATACCTTTTAATTTCAGGTATTTGAGCCAAATTAACCGTAAATTGGTTAAATCCTGATTATTTTGTCTTTAAGTGGGGCGCACAGCGTAGAGCACTTTCAAGCCGGTTTGAAGCATTCAGTTCAAAGAAGTGCCCAAACACGGCAAGGGTCAGCATTGCATAATTTTCAACGCCACACCGCAACTTTCCTCGTTCCCGCCCCAATAGCGGTCCCGTTTCATATGGGGATCATCCGAAACGAAAAAACCCGCCATCTCTGGCGGGTTCTTTTCATGACCCTTCCCGAAGGAGGGATCCAGATAATGGTGCGGTCGAGAAGACTCGAACTTCCACGGGGGTTAGCCCACAGCGACCTCAACGCTGCGCGTCTACCAATTCCGCCACGACCGCATATGTCTTGTCTGCAAACCCATGAGGTAATTTTGCGGGCTTGCCTTGGTGCGGAAAGGGAGATAGCAAAAAGGTTACCCCTGATCAAGGGCTCATTTCACTTATTTGACAGGAAAAATGCAAACCATCGCCCCTGCCGCGCAAATTCCCGACTGGCGCACCGCCTCCGGGTTGGTTTCCTACCCCGAAGCACTGGCCGAAATGGAAGCGCGCGCCGAAGCCATCCATGAAGGCAAAGCCACGGAACTGGTATGGTTTCTGGAACATCCGCCGTTATATACGGCCGGAACCAGCGCGCATGTCGAAGACCTTGTCGATCCGGATCGCTTCCCCGTCTATGACGCGGGACGTGGTGGGCAATATACCTATCACGGTCCCGGACAGCGCACCGTTTACCTGATGCTGGACCTGAAAAAGCGCGGTCGCGACGTTCGGGCCTATGTCCATAACCTTGAAGAATGGGTGATTCGCACGCTGGCATTGCTTGGCGTTGTCGGCGAACGCCGCGATGGCCGGGTCGGGATATGGGTTGCCCGCGATGGCGGACGCGAAGATAAAATCGCCGCCATTGGCGTGCGGGTGCGACGCTGGGTTACGTTCCATGGCATCGCAATCAATGTTAATCCCGATTTATCGCATTTCGGCGGTATCGTTCCCTGCGGTATTTCCGATCACGGGGTCACAAGCCTTGCCGATCTGGGTGTCGATATTTCTATGGCGGAACTCGATAGGCTGTTAAAACAGACCTTTGTCGAAGTATTCCCCGGATTCGCAGATGAGTGACAGCCCGAACAAGGTTGCCAGAAACAGCAAAGCCAAACCGGGCAATTCCCGGAAGATGGGCGAAAGCATCGCCGAAGTCGGCATGGCCGATGCGGAACGCGATATTCTGGCAGAACTCGACAAGGCGTTAAGCGAGCATATCTCGCTCCTGCTGGGATGGAGCCGTCGCCTTACCCTGCCTCCAGGCAAGACTGGCCCGGCTCCTCTTCATGACCACAGCGAAGATCATGATTGCGACTTTGGTGCGTGGTATGCGCTTAATCGCCACAACAGGCTCATAGACCAGCCTGCGATGCGTGCGCTTGCTGCCACCCATGAACAGCTTCATGCCTCTGCCAGACGGCTTCTGGACGGCCACGAGATTGATGGCAGCGTCGACGAAGCCGAATTCGAAATGCTGTCACTGCGCGCCGAATCGTTTTTTGCCCAACTTCGGCGGCTCGAACGGGCCTTCCGGACCGCGCGTTCCGATGTCGACCCGCTGACGGGTACCTATAACCGGCAAACCATGCTGGGCGACCTTGGCAATGAACGCGAACGTTCTGTGCGCACCGATACACCAACCGCGATTGCCCTGGTCGATCTGGATCACTTCAAGGCGGTGAATGACACACATGGCCACCAGGCCGGTGATCTGGTTTTGCAATCGGTTGCCGGTATCCTGCAATCCCATGTCCGCCCGTTCGACAAGGTCTATCGTTATGGCGGTGAAGAATTCCTGATTTGCCTGCCAAATGCCGATATGAAGCAATCCGCCCGCGTTCTTGAACGCCTGCGCCGCGTTATCGAAGCATCTCCGGTTACGCTTAATGACGGCACGATCTTGCCGGTCACGGCATCTATCGGGGCGGCCCCGATGACCAAAACCCGCACCATAGAACAGATCATCGAAAAGGCCGATCAGGCCCTTTATGCCGCCAAGGAAGGCGGCCGAAACAAGGTCCGGGTCTGGCGCAATCCCGATGGGGCAAAAAACACCGCCAAAACCGGCAGCTCAGAATCCGACACCTGAACAGCCGAGCCGCGTTACCCCCACCAGACCGATATCGAAAATGTGATCGTCTTCAAAGATGCGACATGGACAGGGGATATCGCGTTGAATCTCCGCCATTTCTTATGCAGCCATGCAGAATTCGCATCAAAATCAGCTTAGAAATCAAAAAATTCTACTAAAGCGCAATCTTGTCTTCACAAGATGGAAACATATCTGCAAACTATAATAATAAAAGGCAGCAGGGTTCCGGCGACGGGCCCGAAAACGAGAGAAAAACGTTGCCTATGGGAGGGAATTCGGTTCGGACAGAACGGAGGCTCCTGATGTCCACTGCGACTGATTTCGTGCCTGGCGATCCCGCCTTGATGCTGACGGTACTACGCGGTGCCGAAGGCAATCTTGACCAAAGCGTCCTTCTTGAACGCATTTTATCCCTGTTTTGCACGGATGATGACGGCAATCAGATCATTGTCGAAGACACGCCCGATCTGAGGCGGCGTATCAACATTGCAATTTCACATCTGAAAATTGCCGGTCTGGTGCACACGGAAACGGATGGCAGCCTGTCCATCACATCCCTTGGTCGGGCCATGATGATGGCCTATCCAATGGGGATTGATGACGGGGTATTGTGTTCGCTACCGGCATTCCGTAATCAGATTTACGACACCAATGCACCGGTTGTGCATGAACGGCATCTTCCCAATCCTGCTTATGGATCGGGCTTTTCGGCGGGACTGGGGTCCCATCGACTGACCGAAAACCCCTATCCATCAGACAGCCGCGACCATGAAGACTGGCTGATGGGCTGGGACGAGGCCCTTGACCAAAGCAAACGCGAAGCGGAAACGCTTGTAAGCTAGGGGATCATTCCGGACACCTAAGGCAGTCCGGCATGAAGGATTTGCGGACCGGCACCATTTGGGGGAACCAGGGCGGTGCCGGAATTGACCAAACCGGTATCAATCCGGTCGGCCCGGATGCCCGTCCGATGGCCACTGACTTGCCCGCCGGCTGCGCCCGGGTACGCATTCGTACCGCCACAGCCAACAGCCGGGCAACGTACCTCTGTCACCCCGTTTTCAGATCCTGTGATGTTATCGTGCGACAAGGCGGATAAAAACCGGCCACGGTGATCGCCATTGCTAGTCGTTGTCGGGTTTGGAATTCGGATTGGCTGCCCGAAAGAATGAAACCACATTATCCGTATCGGAAGACGCAGCACCCGGATCACCTGTACCATCGTCGGCACTATCACCGTCACCTTCGCCGCGCTTGACCGCTTCGATGTCATCGTCCGTTTCACCGGGCTTGGTATCATCGGTTGGCAGCACGGCACCACGATAATGGCCGTCATGCTGCCTGTCGGCCTTGCGGTCCTCGGCGTCTTTTTTCGTGCGCTCGCCCCGTGTCCGGCCATGCAGAGCTCGATTGGCATCGGCCTGCTTTTCCTTGGCTGTGCGTTTCTTCTGCTTGCGCGCCTGCCGCAGATTGACAAGATCGCCCATGCGAACGTCCCCTTTCATCCCGGTCCAAAATGACAAACGGGCACCCCGATTGATCAGGGCACCCGCCTAGAAGCTTGGCAAACCGTTGACAAAACCTGCCTCAATCCGCCTTAACGGACGAAGACGTGGACCTCGTTGGCCGAAACCGAGGCACTGGTCGCATCAGAAACACGAACACGCGCGCTGGGCATTCCCATATCTGTCAGGGAACGCAGAACCGACTGTGCATTGCGTTTGGATTTGTTGCTGTTCAGCGCAACCTGCGCCGGGGTCCCGCGATTCGGCGTTACCGCAACAACATCAAAGCTGGCCTGCGGGCGGCGCTCCAGAACACGGTTGACCGCGTTATAAAGCGCCTGCTCGTATTTCACGCTCGGGCTGTCGAAACGGATAACGACCAGCGGACGATCGCTGGTCGATGCCATGCTGCTACCGGCGGATGCCGGTGCAGCCTGCGACTGGAAGACACGCTTGGAAAGCGCGTCACCGAAAATCTCGCCATTCTTGACAGCCAGTGCCAGCGCATTGAGGTTCGCACGCTCGTTGCTGACATAAGACGTCTGACGGGCAAGGCCCTCGCTGATTTCATTAAGAAGACGATCAATCAGCACCGTGGTGCGGTTGGTTTCGTCTTCCAGCAGTGCGAGCTGACGATGATCTTCGTCAACCGCGCCGGAAACCTGATAGGCAGACCGGACAGATTCCAGCAGGAAGGTCGACAGCGTCGAATCAGCAGCCACTTTATTGGCCAGCGAATTCATTGCCGCAATGTCGTCATTCACACGATCAAGTTCCTGCTGTGCGGTATTCCACTGCTGCACCAGAACCGGGTTGCCCGGCGTGGTACCAACCTGAAGTCGCGCACTGATCGCAGCAACAGTACCGTGATAGGCCTGCGAGTTGCGAACGGTCTGCGCACGAAGCTGCTGCAATTCGTTACTGTGATCACTCAGCGCCGATTTCAGGCGGTTGAGTTCGGCCTGCATGTTTTCGACCTTGGACCCGACAAAGGTCCCGGTCTGCGATATGCCGGTCAACGGTTGAGAGCTGCGCGCAACATCAGTCGACGTCGTAGCATCTGCCCCGCTTGTATCGGCCATCGCGGCCGAGTTTTCAGTGCCGGCATTCTCTTCGCCAGCCAAAGTCGGCCAAAGGGCCTCTGAAGAAAAAGAACATCCCCCCAGCAAAAGGGCGGCGCCGATAACGGCGAGGTAGGTTTTACGAACGGCCATTTCGATCTATTACCTAAGTAGGAATAAGCGAATCTCCCTGAGCCTGCTTTTTTATGAATTGAAACAAGCCCCTGCTCCCCCGGGATTGAATGCATCTTAGTCCACGACCACTTGTGGAACAAGACGCATTTGCCCCTTTTTTAGCCATAGTTTGTCATATCGGTGTCAAACGCAACAAACCGGGGCAGAACAAGGCCCTAGCAGCGCGAAAAAACCTGCTGTCGGAAAAAATACGGTTTTTTGAAATTTACCGCTTGCAATGCCCCGCTCGTTTGCATAAGTTCCGCTCCGCCGACGGGGAGCATTGAACGCAAACCGGCGGAAACCAAGGCAAAGCGCCCGTAGCTCAGCTGGATAGAGCATCTGACTACGAATCAGAAGGCCGGAGGTTCGAATCCTTCCGGGCGCGCCATTCAAAGGCCCGACGTTAACGCGTCGGGCCTTTGCCATTTCCGGATCATGCCGCACCGCGACCCCGCTTTCATCCGATAAAACCGCCGAAATGTGAACCGGATTACACCTTTTGGCCAATTCGCAGCCCTTGTCGTGCAACTTTCCCCGGTCATCCTTGCCTCTGCCGATCCCTCAAACATATCAGGGAAACGGCAGCCCTACCCGCAAGGAGACAGGAATGGATATTGGAAAGATTCTCGGCGATGTACTCGGTTCCGGTAATTCCGGCCAAATCGGAGACCGGATCAAACAGGCCGCATCCGGTGGAACAACCGGTGGCATCGGCAAGGCGCTGGGCAGTAGTGGCCTTGGTGGAGGTCTTGTCGGCGGCGCGCTGAGTGGCGGATTGATGTCTGCAGTTCTCGGGTCGAAAAAAGGACGCAAGATGGGCGGAAAGGTGCTGGCCTATGGCGGGACCGCACTGGTCGCGGGGCTTGCCTACAAGGCCTGGCGCGATTACAGCAACCGCCAGAAACCGCAAAGCCATGCCCGTGATACCGATCTTGCCAGCATTCCCGCCGATAGCGGTTTTGCCCCGGAACAGGAACGAGGCGAAGGTGATGTTGATTTCCGGCTTGCACTGGTCCGTGCGATGATCGCGGCTGCCAAGTCCGATGGCCATATCGATCAGACCGAACACAAACGTATTGCAGCCCAGATCGAACAATTCGAACTGGGCGCATCGGAAAAGGCATTTCTGTTTGACGCCTTTTCCGCCGATGCCGACCCATTGGCGATTGCCCGTCTGGCCCGAACCAGCGAACAGGGTGCGGAAATCTATCTCGCATCCAGCCTGTCGATTGATCCCGATGACCAGCTTGAACAGCAATATCTGTCAAGACTTGCCGGATGTCTTGGCCTGCCCGATGAATTGCGCACCCACCTTGATACTCAGGCCGAAGGTGCCCGACAGGAATTCGCAAACAGTTAAGCCCGGTAACGAAAAACAGGCCCGAACAGTGTCGTTCGGGCCCGCTGTTGCATTATCCTTTAAGAACGGATTACATCGCAGGCATGATGACAGTATCGATAACGTGAATAACGCCGTTGTCGGCTTCGATATCGGCCTGGGTTACTGTCGCGCCATCAACCATGACGCCGCTTGTGGCATTCACATCAATGGTGTCGCCCTGCACGCTGGCGACTTCCATTTCCTTACCCGCGATATCAGCTGCCATCACTTTACCCGGTACAACGTGGTAGGTCAGAATGGCGGCCAGCTTTTCCTTGTTTTCCGGCTTCAGAAGGTCTTCAACCGTGCCCGCCGACAACTTGGCAAAAGCTTCGTCGGTCGGCGCAAAAACGGTAAAGGGCCCTTCACCTTTAAGGGTATCGACAAGCCCGGCTGCCTGAACCGCGGTAACAAGCGTTTTAAAAGACCCGGCAGATACAGCCGTATCAACGATGTCGGCCGCCTTTGCCGGAAGGCTCGCCAAGGCGAATGCCGCTGCGGTGACGGTTGCGATCACGGTTTTCTTCAAAGCAGTCATGTTTCGAACTCCTGTCCATATATTGTCGGATGTGCCGACATCTCTGCTGTCGAAAAAGCTTACGCACCGCGCCCTGGCAACGGATCCATCTTGATGCATCATTTAATTGTGATAACCGACCCGGCATCCACACAGGGGGCGCTTGCGTACAGAAACCCTTGTGCATGCAGAAAATGGGAAAAAGCCGGTGCCCGGAACCTGCAAGGAATGCTATGCTTCATGCCGTCTAACGACCGCCTCAAGGAGCCCCACGCATGAACGCCAATACGCGCATCACCATTTCCTGCACTGATCGTGTCGGCCTGGTATCGGATATATCCGGTCGCCTGTTTGATATCGGAGCCAATCTTGGTCCGACCAGCTTCGTACTGGATCAGGGACGCGCGAATTTCGTCACGACCTGCGAATTGCCTGACACCTGCCCCATCACCGAATGCGAGGCAGCCCTTTTTGAATTGCCGATGGAACAGGCCGAAATAACGGTCGAAGAAATTCAACCAGCCCCGCTTCTGACCCGCGCACCAGGCGCGACACATATGATTGAATGTTCCGGCATTGATCAGCCCGGCCTGATCGCCCGACTGTCGGAAATTTTCATCGAATTCAACGCCAACATCGTGCAACTGGCGGCATCGGCAACCGATGAAAAGGACGCGCGCATTTATACTACGCGTTTTGCGATTGCCATACCGGCGGACCGTGCGGCTGCCTGCCTTGCAACACTCGCCAACACCGCTGGGTCAATGCGCATGCTGTTCCGGTTTGAAGAACTTTAAGCTCAGGTAACGACACGGTTACGCCCGGCCTGCTTGGCGGCATAAAGTTTTTCGTCTGCCTGTTTCAGCACCGCCCAGGGATCGTCGACATCCTCGTCCCACTCCGAAAGACCAACTGAGATTGTCACTGAAACCGTCTTGTTCCTGTCGGGTGGGGCAATTGTGGTCGCAGCAATCCGCTTGCGAAGGGCTTCAAGCGGTTCGTGGGCTTTTTCCGCACTTCTTCCGGCAAAAACGACCGTAAATTCTTCGCCGCCATAACGGAATGCCTTCCCCCCGCCCCCAACACGGGCCAGTTCGCGCGAAACCTTGCGCAACACGATATCGCCGACATCATGGCCATAGGTATCATTGAATTTCTTGAAATGATCGACGTCGAGCATGGCAATCGCATACTGGCTGCCAAGTTCGGCCAAGGTATGGCCAAGTGCCCGACGCCCAGGCAACCCGGTCAGATCATCGACAAACGCCATCCGCCAGGCTTCCTGTGCCAACCCGGCCAGGACTACACCGGTCGCCGCCAGATACCCGAACTTGATAAAGCCCGGCCCCATGACGGTGGCGACCGCAATCGCAATGATCGCTGCGGCAAAGCTGGTTTCAAGCGGTCGATGCAGTACAAGCAATATCCCGACCGACAGGATCGACAGGATCAGGGCCGGTTGCGGCATATCGGCCATGAAGGTTCCGGTGTCGATCAGCCGGTAATTCAGCACCTGATAAAGGGCGGCGCCAACATCGGCCTTGCCGGCCAGCATCAGCATGACAAAAAGCTGCAATCCCAGAACCAGCATCCGCGCAATCCCGCGCGGGTTAAGAACCCCGCGTTCCTTGGTAAAGCCCAGAACCAGCAAATTGACCGGGATAAGATAAAGCGTTGCAATGCGCAGGAATGCCACCCCATCGGCTGAGAATCCGCCACCATTCCCCACCAGCAGCCAGTAGCAGACCAGAAGCAGGATCATGACGAAAACCGCCCGCCCACGGTTAAACCACCAGCCGATCGCACTGCCAAGAACGGCAAGGATGAAAGGCCCGTATCGCACAAGCCCTGCCAGTTCACCCGGAACCAGCCCGGGCGAAAGCGCAAGCACAAGGCAAGCCCCCAAAATCAGGAAGGGTGCCAGCCCAGCTGAGACAAGAATGGTATAAGCGCGACGCATGGGCCGTTTGGTTCTGCCTGAAATTCCCCCAAGGATACGGTATCGGGCAGGCCCGATCCGCAATATCGCCGGTAATCTAACCACTGCATCCTTAAGGGGCCATTGCTTTGTGCCCTGTTTGTGCGTTTTTTCTAATTCAGCCACAAAGTCCCGTTTTTCCGGGTTGCCTTCTGATCGGCATCAGACAATGGTCTTGTGCGCAAAATGGCTTGCATCTGTTAGCATGCGCACCATAAATTGGATCAAATTCGCTCTATCTCACTGCGGCGCACAATGATCGCAGGCGCAGAATTCTGTCACGGCGGCCACGGTACGATCCCGAAAACGGGACAAAAGCATTTAACGCCGGAAGCTTGGCCCAAACAGGCCGATCCTTCCAGAATGACAGGCTTTGGAGAGACGTTACCATGAGCTTCACCACACCGACCCCGGCACCAGCACGTCTGAACCGGTCCGAACTGGCCGTTCCGGGCAGCCGCATCGAACTGTTTGAAAAGGCCGCCAGATCAAAGGCCGATGCGATCTTCCTTGATCTTGAGGACGCGGTCGCGCCAAGCGACAAGGAACAGGCGCGCAAAAACATCATTGCCGCGATCAATGACATCGACTGGGGCGACAAGGTGCTTTCGGTCCGCATCAATGGCCTTGATACACATTATATGTATCGTGATGTCGTCGATGTACTGGAACAGGCCGGTGACCGGCTTGACCTGATCATGATCCCCAAGGTCGGCACGGCCGCCGATGTCTATGCGCTTGATATGATGGCAACCCAGATCGAGGCCGCCAAAGGCCGCAAAAAACGCATCGGGTTCGAACTGATCATTGAAACCGCCCTTGGCATGCAGAATATCCACGAAATTGCAGGTGCCTCGAAACGCAATGAATCCCTGCATTTCGGTGTGGCCGATTACGCTGCATCGACCAAGGCCATGACGACCGGGATCGGCGGCCCGAACCCGCATTATGGTGTGCTGACCGACAAGGACGGCGATAATCCGCGTGATTATCACTGGGGCGATATGTGGCACTATGCCATTGCCCGCATGGTGGTGGCCGCCCGCGCCAATGGTCTGCGCCCGATTGACGGACCGTTTGGCGATTTTTCCGATCCGGATGGCTATCGCGCCCAAGCCGCACGCGCCATGGTGCTGGGCTGCGAAGGCAAATGGGCCATTCATCCCAGCCAGATCCCCCTTGCCAACGATGTCTATTCCCCGTCCGAGGCCGAAGTCACCAAAGCCAAACGCATCCTTGAAGCCATGACCAAGGCACAGGCCGAAGGTGCCGGTGCCGTCGCCCTGGATGGCCGACTGATCGATATCGCATCCATCAAACAGGCCGAAGTCATGGTCAAACAGGCCGAAGCCATTGCCGCACGCGACGCGGGATAAATCATCACACTCTGCCAAGCAAGAAGGGGTGCCGCCCGGCACCCCTTTGTTTTTATGGCAACCGCAACAGGTTAATCCGCGATGCCCTCAAAGGTGATCTTGCCAATGGCCTTGCCGGATTCCAGCAACGCATGCGCCTTGCGCAGGCTTTCAGGTGTCAAGGCCCCGAAACTTTCATTTGCGGTATTTTTCAGGGTTCCGGCATCAATCAAATCTGCCACGGTCGCCAGCAATTTGTGCTGTTCGATCATGTCCGGGGTCTGGAACATCGAACGGGTAAACATGAATTCATAGGAAAAGCTGGCCGATTTCGCCTTCAGCAGATCGACATTGTGGTTTTCCTTGGCTTCGGTAATCGTCGCGATCCGACCTTGCGGGGCGATGATTTCAGCCATCATATCGAAATACTGATCAGTTTCCGACGTGCACAGAATGTAATCGACATGGGGAATGCCGATTGCCTTCAGCTCGTCATTCAGCGGATTGCGGTGATTGATCACCTGATCGGCACCAAGATTTTTGACCCAGTCGATGGTTTCCGGGCGCGATGCGGTCGCAATGACAGTCAATCCCGCCAGTTTGCCAAGCTGGATCGCGATCGAGCCAACCCCGCCTGCCCCGCCAATCACCAGCAGCGTCTTGCCCGCATTGGCATCCTTGGCGTTGCGATCAATCATCATACGGTCAAACAGGGCTTCCCACGCCGTAATCGTGGTCAATGGCAATGCCGCCGCATCGGCAAAGCCAAGCGACTTGGGTTTCGGCGCAACGATGCGTTCATCGACAAGCTGGAACTGGGTATTGCTGCCCGACCGGGTAACATCCCCGGCATACCAGACCTCGTCGCCCGGGCGAAACAGGGTGACATCCTCACCAACGGCCTCAACGACACCGGCCGCGTCCCAGCCAAGGATTTTGAAATTGCCGTCATCCGCCTTGCCGCGACGCACCTTGAAATCAACCGGGTTGACAGCAACACCTTTGACCCGAACCAGAATATCCCGGCCTTCGGCCTTTGGAACTTCCATATCAATTTCACTAAACAACCCGGCCGTATCGACAGGGGCAGCTTTATAAAGTCCGATAGCTTTCATTGTCGGCATCCTTTGTGAAAAGGTTTGATTTGCGAATGCCCAAGACCTAACGCATAATATCGATAAACGTAAGTACGCACAATTCAAGCCAATAGTATCAATTTGTATACTATTGACGTTTTCTGCGGATTTTAAGGAATAAATGAATGGCAACGACATTCAATTGCCCACCGAATCGAAGCCTCGGCTGCCCGGTCGAAGGCACGCTTGATATGATTGGTGGCAAGTGGAAGGGTGTCGTCCTGTTTCACCTGCTCGACGGCACCAAGCGGTTCAATGAATTGCACCGTCTGATGCCCGGCGTCACACAACGCATGCTGACCCGCCAACTGCGCGAGCTGGAGGCCGACGGCCTGATCCACCGCGAAGTCTATGCCGAAGTCCCCCCGCGTGTGGAATACAGCCTGACCGCAAAGGGCGAAACGCTTCGCCCGATCATCCTTGCGTTAAAGGATTGGGGGGAAAGCCACGTGCCCTATTATGCAATCAAACCCGAAACCGACGTCGCCTGATTACCGGTGTGATCAGGCCGTTTTTGCCAACTGTAAGGGCCGCGCCATTTTCCAGAATGTCGTGCGATCATATCCACCATGAACGCCTTCACCGGCGATTTCAAAACCGCGCGATTTGAAAAAGGCAATATTGCCAGTCAGTTCGACCCGAACATGAAGCCGCATGTTTTCCTTGCCCGCACTTTCGGCATGGGCGCAGGCCGCCTCGACCAGTGCCTTGCCGATGCCACCACCCTGAATGGACGGATCGACCGACAATTTATAAAGATAGGCGTCCTTACCGACATCCTCGACCCAGACCTGACCGATAACACGGCCTGCTGAATCATGTGCCAGAAACAGCGTATCACGGGCAAACCGCCATTGAAGTTCGGCAATATTGACCGATTTCGCCGAACTTGGCGGATCGACGATATCGTCCTGAAAGGCAAAGGCAGCCAGGAGGATTTCAACAAGCCGGTCGAACGGAACAAGGGCGGGATCGCGGGGCGATGTGATCTCGATACTGGATGTCATGGATTTCCGTATGCAAAACTGTCACTGTGCAGAATGAAATATACGATATAACCCGTGTATTGATGGAATTTATATGCGTATCGGACCTCAACCCTTGACGTGACGGGTTGATCTACTATGTTCCGCCTCATTGTTTCCCAGCCGGATATGATGCCCTGATGCATAACTTTCTGGATTTTGAAAAGCCGATCGCCGAACTCGAAGGCAAGATCGAAGAATTGCGCCACCTGACCGGCAATGATGAAGTCAACATCGCCGACGAGGTTGCGCGCCTGCAGGACAAGCTGACCAAGCTGCTGCAAAGCACCTATGGCAAGCTGACCCCGTGGCAGAGAACACAGGTCGCCCGTCATCCCGACCGGCCGCATTTCACCGACTATGTCGCCCACCTGTTCGAGGGTTTCACCCCGCTTGCCGGCGACCGCCTGTTTGGCGAGGACGAGGCCATCATTGGTGGCCTGGCACGCCTGCAGGGTCGGACCGTCATGGTGATCGGCCACGAAAAGGGCCGCGATACTGAATCCCGCGTAAAGCACAATTTCGGCATGGCCAAGCCCGAAGGCTATCGCAAGTCGATCCGCCTGATGCGGATGGCCGAACGTTTCGGGATTCCGGTTGTCACACTGGTGGATACCGCCGGCGCCTTCCCGGGTGCCGACGCTGAAGCCCGCGGCCAGTCCGAAGCCATCGCACGATCAATCGAAGCCTGCCTTGATATCAAGGTTCCGCTGATTTCGGTCATTATCGGCGAAGGCGGATCGGGCGGCGCCATCGCGCTTGCGGTCGCAAACTCGGTCATGATGCTTGAAAACTCGATCTATTCCGTGATCTCGCCGGAAGGCTGCGCCTCGATCCTGTGGCGTTCGGGTGACGAGGCCAAAACCGCGGCCGATGCACTGCGCCTGACGGCACAGGATCTGCATCAGCTTGGTGTCATCGATGAAATCATCACCGAACCGCTCGGCGGCGCACAGCGTTCACCCGTTGATGCCTGCAAACGTGTTGGCGATGCGATCATCAAGGCACTTGAAACGATGGACAATGTCGAAGGTGGCGTTCTCAAGGCGCGTCGTCGTGACAAATTCCTTGATATGGGCCGTCACGGTCTGAACTGATTTCACAGGGCGCAGTCGTCAGTATATCTGACCTGCGCCCTGTTTGTGTTTTCTTTCCGGCGCTGTCCCGCCCGTCGGTGAAAACCCCGGTCGCTGCGCCTTTTGAACCGGCACCCGCCGGGAGGGCCTAATGGAAAAGCTGCGCCGGATTGTCGAATCTTCAAAGTTCCAGAATTTCATCACGGCCGTGATTGCGATCAATGCCGTCATTCTGGGACTTGAAACATCCACGACCGTTATGAATGCCGCCGGATCGGTCCTGCATCTGCTTGATCAGATCGCGGTTGCGATTTTTGTCATCGAACTTCTGATGAAACTTGCCGTATATCGGCTGGGCTTTTTCCGGCGTTCATGGAACATCTTTGATTTCACGATTGTTGTCATCACCCTGTTACCAATGGGGCAGGGGGTATCGGTTCTGCGTGCGCTCCGAATCCTGCGTGCTTTCCGACTGATCTCGACCGTATCGTCGATGCGCAAGGTCGTCGAAGCCCTGATGAAAGCCATCCCCGGCATGGTTTCGGTTCTGACCCTGCTGTCGCTGGTATTTTACGTTTCGTCCGTCATGGCAACCAAGCTGTTCGGATCGGGTTTCCCCGACTGGTTTGGCACAATCGGCGCATCGCTTTATTCCCTTTTCCAGATCATGACGCTGGAAAGCTGGTCAATGGGAATCGTCCGCCCGGTTATGGAAATCTATCCACTGGCGTGGATGTTTTTTGTGCCTTTCATCTTGGTTACGACTTTTGCCGTCCTCAACCTATTCATCGCCATTGTCGTCGATGCGATGGCGACCCATGTTGACGTCGAAGAAACGCAGACTCGCAACGAACTTGGTCTGGATCACCACGAAATCCTTGCAGAACTGCGGGAATTGCGGGCTGAAGTCACCCGGCTTGCCGATGGCAAAAAAGACGTCGACACGGTTCGCCAACCCGGCGAATAGCGCATAATATCTTGCTGAACGATGGGTCAGCCCACCGCCTTTAACGGGAAAATTAGCATTTCTCTATCAAAGGGGGTGGTTCTTTGCCCCAAACCTCGTCTAATCTTTCGGCAAAATGTCGGGAGATCGGGGAATGAAGCTTACTTTTGCGGGGACAGGTTCGGCATTCTGCATGGCGGCTGACAATTTCCAGAGCAATATGGTTCTGGAAGCAGTTCAGCCCGGCAGTGACCAACCGGCGCGCATGTTGATTGACTGCGGTTCAGATGCACGGCATTCGCTGCGCAATCTGGGTCATATGCCCAATGACTTTGATGCCGTCTATATCAGCCATCTGCATTCGGATCATATTGGCGGTCTCGAATGGATGGCGCTTGCCAATTATTTCATTTTCGAAGGCCACCGGGTCGAACTGCTTGCGGTTCACGATCTGATCGAACCGCTTTGGGAACACAGCCTGCGCGGCGGCCTGCAAATCAGTGATACGGGCAATAGCAGCCTGTCATCCTATTTCGATGTCACGGAACTCAGCCCCGCCAAGGGCTTTGACTGGCAGGGTGTGCATTTCGATGTCATCCCGGTTGAACATGTCGTTACCGCGCAAAACACCATGCTGTCCTATGCGCTTTTCGGGCATGGAAAAAAGCAAAGCTTTTTCCTGACGACAGATGCGATTTTCAATCCTGATGCCCATATGCCGTTGTACCAAAAAGCAGATATCATCTTTCAGGATTGCGAACTTGGCCCCCGCCATTCCGGCGTTCATGCCCATTACGAACAACTTTTGACCCTGCCCGCCGATATCAAAGCCAAAATGTGGCTCTATCACTATCAGGCCTATCCGAGGCCCGATGCGGTTTCTGACGGCTTCTGCGGATTTATCGAACCCGGTCAAAGTTTCGAGCTTGGCTAACGCCTTACAGGCCGGGTACATTTTGCGCCAAACGAGCAATAGGAACATGCGATAACGCGCGTTCCGACAAAAATATGGGACCCGTGAATGCCGAAGTCGGTTTTTGCCTATATCTGGCGCCACAGCAGTATGCAGCAGATCATCCTGACACTGGTCACGATGATCTCCTTTCCTTTTCTGTATTACTCGCTGGATTTGCCGAAACTGATCGTCAACGAGGCGATCGGTGGCGCAGGCGAACCTTATGACGTTCTCGGGATCGAGCTGAACCAGATCGAATACCTGTTCACCCTGTCCGGTATCTTTCTGGCTCTTGTCTTCATCAATGGCGGGTTCAAGTATTTCATCAACGTCTATGTCGGCGTGATGTCCGAACGGCTTTTGCGCCGGTTGCGCTATACCCTGTTTGAACGGGTTCTGCGTTTTCCGCTGCCGCATTTCCGGAAAACCAGCCAGGGTGAAATTGTTTCCATGATCACCGCCGAAGCAGAACCGCTTGGCGGTTTCTTTGGTGAGGCGTTTTCGCTACCGCTTTATCAGGGCGGTATTCTGGTCACGATCACGGCCTTTATCTTTATCCAGGACCCGTTGATGGGTCTGGCCGCGATTTCGTTTTATCCGTTGCAGGGCTATCTGATCCCGAAACTGCAACGCCGCGTGAACCAGCTTGGCAAACAGCGCGTGCAGAATGTGCGCCGGATGTCCGAACATATTGGCGAAGTCGTCGCCGGTGCGACCGATATCCGCGCCCACGAAACCCAAGGATACGAACTAACCCATTTCACACAGCGGATGGGCCGGATTTTTGAAATCCGCAAGGAAATCTATTTCCGCAAATTCTTTATCAAGTTCCTGAACAACTTCATCGCCCAGATCACGCCGTTCTTCTTCTATTCCATCGGTGGCTATCTGGTAATCATGGGGGATCTCAGCTTCGGTGCGCTGGTCGCGGCCCTTGCCGCCTACAAGGATATGTCGGCCCCCTGGAAAGAGCTTCTGGCCTATTATCAGCGCCTTGCGGATGCCCGGATCAAATACGAACAGCTTCATGAACAGTTCGAACTGCCCGATCTTGGTCGTGAACACGAACTGATCGCGCCGAAATCCGAACGCCTGCCCGGGCCGCTGGATGTCGCGGCCCTATCGTGGGTGGATGATGACGGCACCCGGGTTGTTGAAAATGTGTCCTTCAACATGGCACTGCCGGGTACGGCCCTTCTGACCGGCTCGGCCGATAGCGGAAAGTCACAACTCGCCCGCCTGATCGCGCGATTGCTGACACCGACCGGTGGCCGCATACAGTTTAATGACCGCAATGCCGAAGACCTGCCGGCTTCGACACTGGGGCAACGCTTGGCCTATATCGGCAATGATGCCTATCTGTTTAATGGCACCATCGCCGACAACCTGTTTTACGGGCTGAAGCATCGCCCGATCCTTGCCTTCCAATCAGATGACAGCGATGACGATTCGGAAAAACTGAAACTGCCATTACCGAAATTCGTCGACAATGTCGAACTTGCTGACCCGGCCGATCTGCCATGGCGTCTGACCGACGAGATGTACGACGAAATCAAGCGTTCGGGAAATATCCCCTATGACCCGGCAGCGGAATGGATCGACTATGTCGGGCCCGGCTTCAATTCGATTGATGAATTGAAGGCCGAACTGATGCGCCTGCTCGAAGTCGTGCAGCTTGACCGCGATATTTACCGCATCGGCCTGCAACGCCGCATTGATCCGAAAGAACGCCCCGATCTGGTCGAGGCCGTTCTGGTTGCCCGCCCGAAACTCAAGGAAATTCTTGCCGAACGTGGCCTGTCCGATCTGGTCGAACCCTATGACATTGACCTTTACAACGACAATGCGCCGGTCGGCGTGAACATTCTTTTTGGTGCCCCGGCCCGATCCGATTTCGAACGCACGGCGTTCCTGTCGCATCCCTATATTCAGGAAACCCTGCGCGAGACCGGACTTTACGAAGTCATGATCAGCATCGGCCGCGACACGCTTGATCTGATGATCGAACTGTTTACCGGCCTGCCGCCCGGACACGAATTCTTTGACCGTTACAGCTTTATCTCGGCCGACGAACTGCCCGAGGTCAAAAACATGCTGAAACGCACCGATGGGGTCGCGATCACGGATATGCGCGCCGAGGATAAGCTGAGGCTCCTTGACGTCGCCATGAACCTGACCCCGGCACGCCATCGTTTGCGCGTGATCGATGACGAATTCCGCCAACTGGTTTTGAAAGCGCGACCGAAATTCTACGGCAATCTGCCCGACGATCTCGCTGAAATGATCGACTTCTTCAAAGTCGATGAATATGCCGCCGCCGCCCCGGTCATCGATAACCTTCTGTTCGGTCGTTTTGCCTATGGCCGTGCGAATTCCGAGGAACGTGTCGGCGAAGTTCTGTTTGAAATCGCCCATGAAGGCGGTCTTTACGAGGCGCTCGTCACACTCGGCCTTGAAAGCCAGGTCGGTGTCGGTGGCAGTCGCGTTTCGCAAAGCCTGCGCCAGAAGATTGCGCTGGTCCGTGCTCTGATCAAAAATCCCGACCTGATGGTTGTGGACGAGGCCCTTTCGGCACTGGATCGTGAAACGCGCGAACAGGTTATTGCCTGGCTGACCGGACAGGCCGAACATCGCAGCGTGATCTGGGTCGATGGCGATGATACTGACAGTCAGCGTTTCGGGACTTATCTGCACATGGCGAACGGCAAGATTGTCAAACGCCAAAGCCATGCAATAGACGACGCCACCGCCGAAGAGGCCGAGGAAGAAGCCGCCGAAGTAGCACCCGATACAAGCGATGGCAGCATCGAAGAGGAAGTCCGGTTGCTTCGGACCATTCCGCTGTTCGCCGGTCTCGACCCCAGCGTGATCAAGCTGCTTGCCTTTACCAGCCCGCGCCTGACCTTCAAACGTGGCGAGGTACTGGTCAAACAGGGCGACCCTGGGGATGCGGCCTTTATCGTGATTTCCGGTCGGGGCGAAATCTGGCTGACGACAGAAGAAGCCCAGACAATCAAGCTTCGCGATGTCGAACCCAAGGAAGTGATCGGTGAAATCGCCCTTCTGGTCGATGCGCCGCGGTCCGCAACCATTCGCGCGGTTGAGGAAATGACAGTCCTGAAACTCGATAAAAACGAGTTCCTTGGCCTTGTCCGACAGGACCAGGCGGTTGCCGTCCAGTTGATCCGTGTTCTGGCACACCGTGTTGATGTCACCACCAAACAGCTTACCAGCCGCAGTGGCTGAGTGAATTACACTCGACCGGACCTGTTATGAACAAGATCGCCTCCATCATTATCGCCGCCGTTTTCGCCATCGCTTTGCTTGGCGGGATGGCGGCAATGATCGGCGGCGGGCTTTTGGGTGCCATTGTCTTTATCATTGGCATTCCGGTCGCCTTTCCGATGTCCACCAGCATCGTTGTGCTGTTCTTTGCAGTGATCATCATCCGCACCGTCATCGAGAAACGGCGCGAACGCCGCGAAATGCGCGCTTTTCTCAAAGATAACGCCGACGATTGAATATCCGCACAGCCCCCGGCAGAAAAAACATCTGCTTTCGACCGGGGCTTGCCAAAAAAACCGCATCAAATCGCATCGAGTTCGGAGACCTCCTCTGCCAGCTTGTTGATAGCCTGCTGGCAGTTCAACAAACAGGCTGACGCCATATGCGCGGCCTTGTTTCAAGGAGGTTTTCATGACGGCACAACTCAAAGAACAGCGCTGCGTGTCGTTAAGCCAGCTGTCCGATCTTCGGCTTCTGCGCGAACATGCCTATATCGACGGGCGCTGGTGCTCGGCCGACAATCGCCAGATTATCGAAGTCACCAATCCGTTTGATGGCGCGTTTCTTGGAACCGTGCCCAATATGGGTATTGCCGAAACCCGCAACGCGATTGACGCGGCCCATGCGGCCTTTCCGGCATGGGCCGCCCTTCTGCCACAGGATCGTGCGGCACGTCTGCGTCGCTGGTTTGACCTTCTGATCGAAAACAAGGAAGACCTTGCCCTTTTGATGACGCTTGAACAGGGCAAACCGATTTCGGAATCCCGTGGCGAGATTGATTATGCCGCAAGCTTCATCGAATTTTTCGCCGAAGAAGCCAAACGGGTGAATGTCGAAAACATTTCATCCCACCTGCCCGGCCGCAATATGACCGTCAAACGCGAACCGGTTGGCGTAACTGCGGCGGTAACACCATGGAACTTCCCGTGTGCGATGATAACGCGCAAGGCCGCCGCCGCACTGGCCGCAGGTTGCACCATGATCGTTCGCCCGGCCACCGAAACGCCGTTTTCGGCTACCGCCCTTGCCGAACTGGCCGAACGTGCTGGTATCCCGGCCGGTGTCTTTAACGTCGTGACCGGCGATCCCAATCCGGTTGTTGGCGAGCTTTGCGGCAACCCTGTTGTGCGGGCGCTTTCGTTCACCGGTTCGACCGAAGTCGGTCGGTTGCTGCTGTCGCAGGGTGCACAGACCATCAAAAAGATGTCGATGGAACTGGGCGGGCATGCCCCCTTCATCCTGTTCCCCGATGTCGATCTGGATGAGGCCGTCACGCATGCGCTCGGTGCCAAATTCGCCACCAGCGGGCAGGATTGCCTTGCGGCAAACCGCATCTTTGTCCATCGCGACATCTATGACGCGTTCCTTGATCAATATGCCAAGGCGATTGGCGAATTGCGCGTTGGCAACGGACTTGATGAAACCACCGAAATCGGTCCGCTGATGCATGACCGTGCGGTTGCCAAATGTGATGAACATGTCGCAGATGCCCGCGCCAAAGGTGCCCGTGTTCTGACCGGTGGCAAGAAAATGGGCGGGCTTTTCTATGCCCCGACCCTTCTGGCCGATGTGACAGAGGATATGAACATCTATCATCAGGAAACTTTTGGTCCGGTTGCTCCGGTGATCCCGTTCGATACCGAAGAAGAAGTGATCAGTCGCGCCAATGATAGCGAATATGGCCTTGCAGCTTACGTCTATACCAGCGACCATGATCGCGCAGCGCGTGTTTCAAACGCACTTGAATACGGCATGGTCGCGCTGAATTGCGTGAAGATTACCGGCGCCCCGATCCCGTTTGGCGGGGTCAAGCAATCCGGCCTTGGCCGCGAAGGGTCGCGCCACGGCCTCGAAGAATTCACCGAGCTTAAATATGTCTGCGCCGCGTTCAAACCGTAACGCGCGCAGCGGCCACCGCATTCACATGGGAGAAGCACAATGAATGTCATCAAAAACACCACCGCCGATCTGCAGGAAATGGATCGCGCCCATTTCATGCATCCCTCGACCCACATGCGCCAGCACGCGGCGGGAGAAACCCCCAACCGCATCATCAATGGCGGCAAGGGCATTTATATCCATGACACCGAAGGCAGGGAATCGCTTGATGCCTTTGCCGGTCTTTACTGTGTGAATGTTGGCTATGGCCGTACCGAAATCGCCGATGCGATCTATGCCCAAGCCAAGGAACTGGCCTATTACCACACCTATGTCGGGCACGGGAACGAGCCGGTCATCCGCCTGTCGGATCGTATCGTCAAATCGGCACCAGAAGGCATGCAGCGCGTCTATTACGGCATGTCGGGTTCGGATGCGAACGAAACCAACATCAAACTGATCTGGTATTACAACAATATCCGCGGCCTGCCGCAGAAGAAGAAAATCATCTCGCGCTGGCGTGGCTATCATGGTTCCGGCATCATGACCGGCAGCCTGACGGGCCTGGCAGCCTTCCACAACGCGTTTGACCTGCCGCGTGCGCCGATCCTGCACACCACCTGCCCGCACCATTACTGGAATGCCGAGGCCGGCGAGACAGAGGCCGAATTTGCCAAACGCTGTGCCGATGATCTTGAAAAACTGATTCTGCGCGAGGGCCCGGAAACCGTTGCTGCCTTTATCGGCGAGCCGGTCATGGGCACGGGCGGCATCATCACCCCGCCCGAAGGATACTGGGCCGCGATCCAGAAGGTTCTGAACAAATATGATGTGCTTCTGGTTGCCGACGAGGTCGTCACCGCATTCGGCCGCACCGGGTCCTATTTCGGTTCACACCATTACGACATCAAGCCCGACCTGATCACGATTGCCAAAGGTGTGTCTTCGGGCTACCTGCCGCTGTCGGGTGTCATCATTGGCGAACGCGTCTGGAAGGTTCTGGAACAGGGGTCCGATAAAATGGGGCCGATCGGCCATGGCTGGACCTATTCCGCCCATCCGGTCTGTGCCGCTGCCGCCAACGCCAATCTCGATATTGTCGATGGTGAAAACCTGACCGGCAATGCGGCCGATACCGGGGGCTATTTCCAGAAACGCCTGCGCGAAACCTTTAACGAGCATCCGCTGGTTGGCGAAGCGCGCGGTGTTGGTCTGATGGCGGCACTGGAATTTGTCGCCGACAAAACCAAAAAGGAACGGTTCGATCCGAATGCGAAAATCGGCCCGCGCGTTTCGGCCGCCTGCCTTGAACGCGGCATGATCGCACGTGCGATGCCGCATGGTGATATCCTGGGCTTTGCCCCGCCGCTTTGCATCACCAAGTCCGAAATCGACAAGGTCATCGACATCGCCAAACAGGCCGTTGATGCGGTTGCCGACGAAGTTGCCAGCGGCAAATAATAAGGCTCACACCATCCCCACCCGGTCTTCTTTATGACGACCGGGTGCACCACAGAGGCCGGACCCATGCCGGCCTCTGTTTTTTGTCAGTACAAAATCATTTTCCCGACACATGCGTCTACCAAGCAGACAAAAAGAAACCCCTGCGGCCAACATTGCAGGGGTTTCAGATATCATCCCACGAAGGGGGAATTGCGGTCAAAGATGATTACATCTCGGTGCCGAATTCCTTGCGAAGCGCTTTCAGCACTTCTTCGGTGTCACCACCGACTTCCTTGACAAGGCTGTCACCAATACCGGCCGATGCCTCTTTGAAGGCAGCGCGCTGTTCATCATTCAGACGAATGACTTCGATTTCTGGCTTGGCTTTCTTGATGCGATCAAGTGCCTCGGCATTTGCCTTTTGCTGCGCTTCATAGATGAAGTCATCGAGTTCCGATTTGACTTCCTTAAGCATATCTTTGCGCTCGTCAGACAGACCTTCATAGAAGGCAGCATTCGATACCACGGTGGTGGTATATTGCTGCTGACCGGCATAGATCAGATAGTCGGTAACTTCATAGAATTTCGCACTTTCGATGAAGAAGATCGGGTTGACCTGTGCATCGATCACGCTGGTCTGAAGGCCGGAATAAACTTCACCCCACGGCAATGCCACCGGATCGGCACCGAAAGATTCATAGCTTTCGATCAGGATCGGCGACGTCATGACACGGAATTTCACCCCATCAAATTCGGACGGCTGGGTCACCTTTTTCTTGGTGGTCCAGACCATCTCGCCTTCGGGATACATGGTATAAAGCTTAAGACCCTTGGACTCAAAATCCTTCGACAGACCTTCATAGATCGTCGGGCTGCTCGACAGGACTTCCTTGTTCACCTCGTTATCCTGCGACAGCAGGTAGGGAACGCCGAAAACCTGAATTTCCGGAACAAAGGTGCCAAGATGGCCCGGCGACGCGTTCGAGAACTGGACAGCCCCCGCCGTCGTCAGTTCGGTAATGTCGTTTTCGGTACCCAACTGGCCATAGGTGTAGACGGTAACCGTCACATCACCGTTGGTTTTTTCCTCGACCAGGCGCTTGAATTCCTGTGCATACAGGTCCTGCACATCGCCCGGGCTTTCTTCATGCGCAAATTTCCATTCTTCGGCTTGGGCGGCTGTCCCGGCAACCGCAAAGATTGCGGCGGCAGACAGGGTCGCCTTGAAGAGCTTGTTCAAACTCATATCGAAGTCTCCCTTATTATGCCGCGACGACCGGGATTGAACCCTGGACCGGCGGCGATTAGTTGGCACATCAATGTCATGAACGCGCAAAGTGTTGAAATGTTCCTGCATCAGGTCAATGTTAGTTTTGTATCATGACAAAATAACATTGACGTCTACACATTAACCCTCAGGTCATGTTAGGGTCGAAAAAACCCCAAGGGTAGACAAGGGTAGACAAGGGTAGGAATCGACAAGATGTGGCTGCCAAATATTGACCTGAGCGGCGATACGGGACCAAAATACAAGGCCCTTGTCGAAGCAATCATCACCGATATCGAGGCAGGACGCCTTCGCCATGATGTCCGGATGCCGACCCATCGTGAACTGGCCTATCGGCTGCATGTCAGCGTGCAAACCGTCAGTGCGGCCTACAAGGAAGTAGAACGACAGGGTTATCTCAGGTCGGAACGACGGCGCGGCACATTCGTTCAGGCACGCCTGACAGATCGCGCATCGACCTTTATTCTGGACAATCGCCAGCCCGACCTGATCGACCTGTCGATTGTGCGCACGGCCTATACCGATTTCCACAATGATCTGTCGCGCCAGATTCACAGCAAGCTGGCCGAGGAAACCCACCATAACTGGATGGAAAGCTGCCGCCCGGTCGCAGGGTTCGAATACCACCGCGAAATCGGCAGCAAGTGGCTGGCATCAATGGGAATTTCGGCAGAACTTCCCAACATCCTGATCACCAATGGCGCGGCACAGGGGGTGTTTACCGCCCTTGCCACCGTGGTTCAGCCCGACGATGTCGTGCTGACCGAAAGCCTGACCGATCATGGTGTCATTGGCACTGCCAGCATCCTTCGCTTCAAGCTGGGCGCATTGCCAACCGATGACGAAGGCATTCTGCCCGACGCGTTTGAACGTGAATGCCGTGCGCGCCACATCCGCGCCCTTGTCGTGACCCCGATCTACACCAACCCGACCAACTGCCTGATGGGGCTGGAACGGCGCAAACGAATCGCCGAGATCGCCGAGCATTACGGCGTCTATGTCATCGAAGATGATGTCTATCGCCCGCTTCTGGAACAAAACCTGCCGCCGATCACAAGTTTCCTGCCGCGTCTGGGTTTCCATGTTTCCAGCCTGACCAAGATTGTCATGCCGGGGCTTCGCACCGGTTTTCTGGTCGTGCCACAACACCTGTCGATCCGTGCCAGCAGCGTTTTGCGAGTCACCGGATGGATGGGAACACCCCTGATGGCCGAGATCGGCGCGCGCTGGATCACTGATGGCACCGTTGATCAGGCGGTAACGGTCCAACGCGCCCTGATGCGTGAAAGACAGGCCCTTGTTGCCGAAATACTGGGTGATGCCGTGGTCCGCCATCACCCCACTTCGCTAAGCGCCTGGGTGCGCATTCCGCATCACTGGCAGGAAGAATGGTTTGCCTCGGAACTGAGGAAAAACGGCGTTGCCGTGACGATTTCCGACCCGTTCATGACCGTCAAGGTCCCCCGCCCGAATGCCATCCGGATTTGTGTCGGCGGGGCGGTTGATACCCCGTCCCTGCATCACGGCCTGATGCAGATCCGTCACACGATGGAACAGATGCCAGGTGTGCATGCCTTCGACGTTATGTATTGATTTTTGTGTCATGACAAAAATCTGATTGAACCGTCACAAACCGTTTTTATTCTGGCAGTCTGGCGTGAAGCGAGCAGGAAAACGTGTGGGAGGGAACCAATAACCACACACAACGTTCAGCAAGAATGTCTCGCACGCGCATCATGGAGGTCGTATGTCGGATTCTAACGGGGAGGCTCCCGCGCCGAAAGGCGGGGTGCTGTCGGTGCTGAAACGGCTTGATGACGGTTTATCCGTTGTCGAGCGTCAGTTGCTGGGGTGGAGCATCGTGATCATGGCCGTCAATACGGTCGCCAATGTGATCATGCGTCTGGGTTTCAGTTCGAGCATCTTCTTTTCCGAAGAGCTCAATCAATTTCTGATCATTCTTGTCACGTTTGTCGGCATTAGCGAGGCCGCCCGCATGGGGCGCCACATTCGCATGTCGGCCTTTACCGATATGCTGGGCCCGCAGGCCAGCAAGATCATGATGATCATCATCACGCTGGGCACGGCGGCCCTTCTGTTTCTTCTGGCATGGTATTCGATCGGCTATGTTTCATCGCTGATCCAGTCCAACCGCCTGACGCCGGCCCTTCGCATCCCCTATTATTTCACCGTCCTCATCGTACCCTTTGGCCTGACGGTCACGGGGATCCAGTTCGTACTTGCCGCAGCAACGAATATCTTCAGACCCGGAACGCATTTGTCCTACCGAGTGGAAGATACGTTCTCCGACGCTGACGATCATCATCTGTAAGGGGACGGAAAATGGATCTTGGAACCACAATTCTGATTGTGATGCTCGTCCTTCTGGTGCTGGGCTTCCCGATGATGGTGCCGCTGACCATGGCCAGCGTCGTCGCCTTTACCTTTTACATGCCGATTGATCCCAAAATTCTGATCCAGCAAATGGTGACAGGGATTTCACCGGTGGCACTGATTGCAGTGCCGATGTTCATCTTTGCCGCCGATATCGTGACAAAGGGGCATACGGCCAACCGGCTTATCGATCTCGCCATGACCTTTGTCGGCCATGTGCGAGGCGGCCTTGCCGTAACAACCGCCCTTGGCTGCACCATGTTTGGGGCGGTGTCGGGTTCGACACAGGCGACCGTGGTTGCGATGGGCGGCCCGTTGCGCCCGAAAATGTTGAAGGCCGGTTACAAAGACAGCTTTGCCATGGCCCTGATCATCAATGCCAGTGACATCGCGTTTCTGATCCCGCCTTCCATCGGCATGATCGTGTTTGGCGTGGTCGGCAAGGTATCGATCGGTGAATTGTTCCTGGCTGGTATCGGCCCGGGCATCCTGATCCTGCTGATGTTTTCCGCCTATTGCGTCTTTTACGCAAAAAGGAACAACATTCCGACCATCCCGCGCATGAGCTGGGCGGAACGTGGCAAGGCGATTGTGAATGCCGGCCCGGCCATCATGTTCCCGGTTCTGATTGTTGGCGGCATTTATCTCGGCTGGGTCAGCCCGACCGAAGTCGCAGCCGTTTCCGTGGTCTATGCCATCATTCTTGAAGTCATGATCTTCAAGTCGGTGAAATGGTCTGAACTTCTGGAAATTGCCCGTTCGACCGGCCTGATTACCGCTGTGGTCTTCATCCTTGTCGGCGCGGGTACAACCTTCTCGTTTGTGATTTCCTTTGCCCAGATCCCGCAGCACGTAATCGGTGCATTGGGGCTTGAAGGTGCAAACAGCTATCTGATCCTTGCCGCGATCTGCATCGCCTTCTTCATCGGCTGCATGTTCGTTGATCCGATTGTCGTCATTCTGGTCCTGACACCGATCTTCATGCCGCTGGTACGTGATGCCGGGCTTGATCCGGTTCTGGTTGGCACGCTGGTGACGCTTCAGGTCGCCATCGGGTCGGCAACGCCGCCTTTCGGGTGCGATATTTTCACCGCCATCGCGATCTTCAGGCGACCTTATTACGAGGTCATCCGGGGCACGCCGCCCTTTATCTTCATGCTTCTGCTCGCGGCGGTGATTCTGGTCTTTGTTCCGCAGATCGCATTGTTCCTGCCGACCATGGCTTTCCGTTAATCGGCAGATAACCGGGGTCATCCCGGAAAAGAACAACCACAATATCAAACCGGGGTGCGGGCAGTCATTGCCTCACCCCATCAAGGAGTTCAGGACGATGTCCGTTGCCCCCGCGGTCACGCCAGAGCCGGTAGACCTGTCCTATTTGCCCGATCCGGTTGCCCCGGCCGGGCGGATCGGGCTGATTACGCTCGCCACCGATTTCAACAGCGAGGATGACCTGCGCCGCATCATTCCCGATGATGTTGGCCTGTTCACGACCCGCATTGAAAATGCCAATCCGATCACGGTCGACACCCTGCGCAGCATGGCCGACGATCTGCCGCGTGCCGCACGCACCCTGTTGCCGGGCTATGGCGTGGATGTCGCCATTTTCGGCTGCACGTCGGGAACGGCGGTCAATGGATCGGACCGGATCGAAGCCCTGATCAACAAGGGCATGCCGGGTACGGCGGTGACCAATCCATTGCTGGCAACAGATGTCGCATTGCGAACAATCGGTGCGCAAAAAATCGCCGTGGTCGCCCCCTATGTTCTGGATGTCACCCGATCCGTTGCCGAACAACTGATCGCGCGCGGTTTCGATGTGACCCGGCTGATGGGGTTCGGGCTTGAAAACGATATCGATATGACGGCAATCCCGCCGGACGCCCTTTTGGCTGCGGCATTGCAGGTCAATAGCCCTGATGCCGATGCCGTGTTCATTTCCTGCACCGCAATCCGGTCCGCCGAGATTGTCGAACGTGCGGAAAAGCTTCTGGGCAAGCCTGTGATTACCAGCAATCAGGCAATGATCTGGCACGCGCTGCATCTGATGAAATACGACAAACCGGTCACGGGGTTCGGAACCCTGTTTGACCACGCCCCACACAAATCGTAACGAGGTCGCCATGAAGGAACCCATCACACTTGGTGATGTGCTTTCTGCCCGCAAGACCATCGCGGGCCACGTGATCCATACACCACTGCGCCCGTCTGCCAGCCTGTCTGAGCAGATCGGATCGCCCGTGTGGCTGAAATGCGAACACCAGCAATATACCGGCAGCTTCAAACTGCGCGGGGCGGCAAATGCCGTTCTGAAACTGTCGCCCGAACAGAAGGAAAAGGGCGTTGTCGGGGTATCGACCGGCAATTATGGCCGCGCCCTTGCCAATGCGGCGCGCAATGCCGGGGTTCGCGCCGTGATCTGCATGTCCGAACTGGTCCCGAAAAACAAGGTCGAAGGCATCCGCGCCCAGGGGGCCGAAATATGCATTTCCGGGACCTCGCAGGACGAGGCCCAAAAGGAAGTCGATCGTCTGGTATCGGAAAAGGGCATGACCATGCTGCCCCCCTTTGACCATGCCGATATCATCGCCGGTCAGGGAACCCTTGGCCTTGAAATCCTTGAACAGCTTCCCGAAACCGACACGCTTCTGGTGCCATTGTCGGGCGGCGGGCTGCTGGCGGGTGTTGCGCTGGCGGCGAAGTCGATCAATCCGGCCATCCGGGTTGTCGGCATTTCGATGGAACGCGGCTGTGCGATGATCACAAGCCTTCAGGAAGGCAAACCGACCGCGGTCAAAGAACTGCCGACACTGGCCGACAGTCTGGGCGGCGGCATCGGGCAAAACAACCAATACACATTCGATATGTGTGCCGATCTGACCGATGACTTTGTTCTGGTGAACGAAACCCAGATCGCGGACGGCATCCGGGCCGCCTATCACGATGACCAGCAGGTGATCGAAGGGGCCGCTGCCGTTGGTATCGCGGCCCTTCGCGCCGGATTGATCGACAATCCCGGCACCACGGTCGTTCTGTCGACCGGCTGCAATATCGACATGGATTTGCATAAACGTATTGTCGGCGGCGAAGACGTCGACCTGATGGCGGAGTAACCAATATGCCCAACATCAGAATTCTGACCGAAACCGACCTTCGCAACGTTATCACCCTTGATACCGATGCGATTGCCTGTATCGAAAACGCCTTTCTCGCACTGGCGACCAAGGATGTGCGGATGCCGCCAATCCTTCGGCTTGATATCGACGACCACAATGGCGAGGTCGATGTCAAAACCGCCTATGTCCCCGGACTGGACAGTTTCGCCATCAAAATCAGCCCCGGCTTTTTTGACAATCCGAAACTCGGCCTGCCGTCGGTAAACGGGTTGATGAACCTGTTTTCGGCCAAAACCGGCCTGCTCGAAGCCGTGATGCTCGATAACGGTTATCTGACCGATGTGCGCACCGCTGCCGCCGGGGGCGTTGCCGCCAAACATCTGGCACGCAAGGATGCAAAACATGCCGCGATCTTCGGGGCCGGGGTGCAGGCGAAATTGCAGCTCAAGGCGCTTAAACTGGTACGCGGCATCACATCGGCCACCATCTGGGCACGCGACATGGCCAAGGCCGAACTCTGTGCCGCCGCCTGCGCCAGCGAACTTGGCCTTTCCGTAACCGCAACGCCCGATGGCCGGGCCGCGGCACAGGATGCCGACATTATTGTCACCACCACCCCCGCACGTGAACCGGTCCTTTTGTCGGACTGGGTCAAACCCGGTACCCATATCACTGCGATGGGATCGGATGCGGAACATAAAAACGAAATCGACCCGGCATTAATCGGCCGGGCAGACCTTTATGTGTGCGACAGCCTTTCGCAATGCCGGATCCTGGGCGAACTGCATCACGCCATTGATGCCCGGATCATCAAAGCCGACCGCACATTTTCAGAACTGGGGCAGGTTATCGCCGGATCGGCATCTGGACGTACGTCCGATGATGCGATCACGGTTGCCGATCTGACCGGTACGGGTGTCCAGGACACCGCAATCGCCACCCTCGCCCGTGCCCGCTGCGACGCAGCCAAGGCCGGGACCGAGATCACGTCGTAATAACAAAGGGAAACAGGGTCAGGAAAAACTGAAACCCCGCCTTTTTTTGGAGGCCTGCGATGAGCCAGGTTGAATTGAATTTCACGCGCGAGGAATATGCCGAGCGTCTGGAAAAAACAAAAAAAGCCATGGTGGAAAAGGGGCTCGATCTTCTGATCGTGACCGATCCATCAAACATGGCCTGGCTGACCGGCTATGACGGCTGGTCGTTTTATGTTCACCAATGCGTCCTCGTTCCGATCGAAGATGATCCGATCTGGTTCGGCCGGTCGCAGGATGCAAACGGGGCAAAGCGCACGGTCTATATGACCCATGATCGCATCATCCCCTATGCCGATTATTATGTGCAATCCACCACCCATCATCCGATGGATTACCTGTGCGAGGTGATCGAATATCGCAATTGGGGCACGCGCAATATCGGCGTGGAAATGGACAATTATTATTTCTCGGCCAGATGCTATGCGCAATTACAGGCCCATCTGCCCAATGCAAAGTTCCATGACGCAACCGCACTGGTAAACTGGCAGCGCGCGGTAAAATCCGAGACCGAGATTTTCTATATGCGTCAGGCGGCCCGCATCGTCGAAAACATGCATGAACGCATTTTCGAAGTTGTCGAACCGGGCATGAAGAAAAACGAACTGGTTGCCGAAATCTATCGTTCCGGGATTGTCGGCATTGACGGGATCGGCGGGGATTACCCGGCGATTGTGCCGTTGCTGCCATCGGGTGCTGATGCCGGTGCACCGCATCTGACCTGGGATGACAAACCGATACCGGGCGATGCCGGTACGTTTTTCGAGATTGCCGGTTGCTATAAACGCTATCATGCGCCGCTGTCGCGCACGGTCTATCTGGGGCAGCCCGAACAGCGTTTCCTTGACGCCGAAAGTGCTCTGATCGAAGGCCTTCAGGCCGGGCTTGAAGCCGCCAAACCCGGCAATGTCTGCGAAGATATTGCCAATGCCTTCTTTGGTGTGCTGCAAAAATACGGCATCCACAAAGACAGCCGGTGCGGATACCCGATCGGGCTTTCCTATCCGCCAGACTGGGGCGAACGCACCATGAGCCTGCGCCCCGGTGACCGCACGGTTCTTGAACCCGGCATGACATTCCATTTCATGCCCGGACTCTGGTTTGATGACTGGGGGATCGAGATCACCGAAAGCATGATGATCACGGAAACCGGCAGCAAAACACTGACCAGTTATCCAAGGCAGTTGTTCGTCAAAAACTGACCGCAACACTGATGATAAGACATCGCATCGGCAATTATGCGCCCGATGCAGGATTACCACGCAGGATACCGATGGTCGCGGTATCCTGCATTTTGCAAGGAAACGACCATGACAAAGAAATCGCCGATTACACCGACAATCCCGTTTGATCAGGACGGCATCCATCATGGCTTTTTGAAACTGCCCTATTCGCGTGATGATTCCGCGTGGGGGGCCGTGATGATCCCGATTACCGTCATTCGCAACGGCGATGGCCCGACCGCCCTTCTGACCGGCGGCAATCACGGTGACGAGTACGAAGGACTGGTATCGCTGTTCAAACTTGCGGGGAAACTGTCGCCTGCTGAAATCACCGGGCGGGTCATCATTTTACCGGCGATGAATTTCCCGGCATTCCTCAATGCGTCGCGGACTTCCCCGATTGACAAGGGCAACCTTAACCGCAGCTTCCCCGGCAAGGCCGACGGCACGGTGACTCAGAAAATCGCCGATTACGTCCTGCGTCATCTGGTACCAGAGGCCGACATCGTCCTTGATCTGCATTCCGGCGGCAAAACGCTGGACTTCATTCCGTTTGCCGCCGTCCACGTCCTTGACGACAAGGAACAGGAAGCCCGTTGCGTTGCGGCGATGAAAGCCTTTGCCGCCCCCTATTCGATGATGATGCTGGAACTTGATTCGGTCGGCATGTTTGACACGGTTGTTGAAGAAGCCGGCAAAACCTTTGTCACCACCGAACTGGGCGGCGGGGGCTCAACCACGGCCGAACGGGTGGCGATTGCCGATCGCGGGGTGCGCAACCTTCTGATCCATGCCGGTATTCTGACCGGTGAACCGGACGTCCCCGACGATAGCGGCATCATGCTGGATATGCCGGACGGCAACTGTTTCGTTGCGTCGGTTTCAAGCGGCCTGTTTGAACCCTGTGTCGATCTGGGCGACACGGTTCTGCGCGGCGACCTGATTGCACGCGTTTACGATTCCAACCGTACCGGCAGCGTCCCCACCGAATACAAGGCAACCCGCGACGGCATTATCGCATGCCGTCATTTCCCTGGCCTGATCAAAACCGGTGACTGTCTTGCCGTCATTGCCGAGGTGGTCGGGAAATGATCAGGCTGGATGATCAGGATCTGAAAATCCTGCTCACGCTGCAACGCGAGGGGCGCATCACCAAGGTCAAACTGGCCGAGGCGGTGAACCTCTCGCCAAGCCCGTGCTGGGAACGGCTCAAACGCCTCGAGGACCTTGGCGTGATTTCGGGCTATCACGCCCATATCAATCTTGAAATGCTGGTCAAACCAACCCTTGTGATGACCGAGGTAACGCTTCGCCATCATCAGCACGAGGATTTCACGATTTTCGAAAAGGCAGTTCAGGACATTCCCGAAATCGTCGAATGCTACGCCCTTGGCGGCGGGGTCGATTATATGCTCAAGATACTCTGTCGTGATGTCGATGCCTATCAACGTCTGATCGACGGACTTTTGATCGCAGGCATCGGTATTGACCGATATTTTACCTATATCGTGACAAAAAAGGTCAAAACCACACCGGTCCCGCCAATCGAGGCCCTTTTGGATCCTTCAATCCGGAAATAAAGGCCGGCTGGCAGTGCCGGGAAAGGCAAAACGGGGGTCATCGGCAATGAAGGATGTGATGGAAAGCTGGCAATTATGGGCTGCCCTTGCCGCCTGCTTTGCCGCGCTGACCGCGATTTTTGCCAAGGTCGGGATTGAAAACATCAATTCCGACTTCGCCACCTTTATCCGCACCACAATCATTTTCATCATGGTCTTTGCCATCCTGATGATTGGCGGTCACTGGCAAAACCCGGCAACCGTATCGGCCAAAACATGGTGGTTCCTGATCCTGTCCGGGCTTGCGACCGGGGCATCGTGGTTATGCTACTTCCGCGCACTCAAGATTGGCGAGGCCGCAAAGGTCGCCCCGATTGACAAGCTCAGCGTCGTACTGGTTGCGATCTTCGGCGCAGCATTTCTTGGTGAAAAACTGTCCCCCGCAAGCTGGCTTGGCGTCGTGATGATCGGTACCGGTGCCGCGCTTATTGCCTGGAAAGGCTAAATTTAAACGCTTCCCAACCTGCCAAAGTTGTGGCGAAATCGGTTTTATCATTTGGCCTATGGGGGAATGGGTGATGAAACCGGGCGTTACCATGATCAGGACCGTGACGATTGGCATTCTGGGCATAAGCCTTTCTGCCTGCCAGACAGTCAATACAGCCCCCGCCCCCTCGCCCGCACCATCGCAAACATCCCTTGCCCCGGCCAGTGTTTCCGATCCCGGCAGCATCGCCTTTCGGATCAACCCATCGGGTAACGGCGCTTACTACGGCTGGCAGATGCAGGTCGTAAAGGCCTCCCGCAACAAGGGGTTCAAACCCTTCACCACCGAACAGCTTTCCGCCGGACAGATGAAGGAATACACCCTGTGGCCCGACAGCTATCTGGTCAGGGTCTCTCGACTGGGCGAACTGAAATCGGAAAGCTGGGTCGATGTGCTCCCCGGCGAGGTCACGGTGGTCTATGCCGATTACGGCCTGTTTTCCGAAGACGTCAAAATAAGCCACGAACCCGATCCCGCCCGGATTGATCCCAATATCGACACCACGGTATGGCGCATACCAATCACCACCACCTATGGCCCCGAAGTCATGTTTGCCCATGACGGCTACCGGGCGGAATATACCGGCCCGCAAAATAACGGCAATCCGGTCGGCACCGGCACGGTCGAAATCACCCGCAACGAACAGCCCTTTGCCGAAATCGACAATGCCGACATTACCGGCGACAAAATCACCGGCGACATCGAATATGCCGATGGCCGCGAAGTGGACGGCGAATATCTAAGCGACAGCCGCCAGATCGAACCGGGCAGCACGACCAAATGGCCCGATGGCACAAACTTTACCGGTACCTATCGCGTGTTTGATCCGCTTGAAGGTGAATTGCGCATGGCAGATGGCAATGTCTGGCAGGGGCCGGTGCGTGAACGCAAGCCCGCCGGTCAGGGTCGCCTGACCTGGTGGGAAGGCGGCTGGATGGAATTGCCCGAAGGATCGGCATTCCCAAGCCAGACCGGCCAATTCGTCTGTGGCGATGAAACGGTCGCGGCCGGTGATTGCTATTATTATGGCGGCAAAAAGCTTTCGGGGCCGGATGAACTGGCCACCCTGATGGAACGTGATCGCCAGCTTGCCGCAAAAGCCGCTGCCGAAGAAGCCGCCCGGAAAGCCGCATCCGAAACCACCCAACCGCAGGCCACGGCCCAAAGCGGTTGCCGCAATGCCAGTGGCACATTCCGCGACAATACCGGTAATTCCACCCTTAAACTCGACTCCCCCGGTCAGGGGAACGGTAATTTCGTCAGTTACACCTACGGCAGCGCGCAAAAATTCCGGTTCGAAATCGGCTTCACCTATGTCACCACGCCCGACAGCATTTCGGTCACCTATGGCAACGGGACCTATAGCGATGCGGCAACCGGACAGGTTCTGCAACGCATGAGTGCACCATCAGGCACTGTTTCGTGCCGGTTTGACGGTAATCTTCTGGTTATGGACGGGGTCGAATACCGGCAGTAACCAAACGAACAAACCGTCCGAAAACATCCCTACTTACAATTAAACTCTTGGGCGAAACAAAGGCGAAAAGCGGCTAAACCGCCGTAATCCCCTTGATATTGGCCGTAAATTTGCCCATCGCCGCACGTAACATTTTTGTCAGATGACAAGGAGATTGTTGCGTGCCTGCACCTGAAAAAACCAGTGAATCTGCGGAAAACAACCGCGGCGACAAAATATTTTTTGCTGCTTTCATGACCGGCATCGCCGCGATCAGCTTCGGCATTGGCGCGTTTGTCGTACTGGCCGAAGTCCCGCCCTACCAGTCGATGAAAAATGCCTGGCGTGCGGGCACCGCATTGTGGGAACAACGCACCAAATACAGCAGTGTCGAACGTCTTGATTTCTGGGCACCGGCACGCACCGAAGAAACCGGTGTGACGATCAATAAAACGGACAAGACCCAGAAAGGTCTGACGCTGTATTCATCCGGTGACGGGCCGCATGCGGTGCTGATCGATATGGATGGCAACATCGTCCATGAATGGCGCATGCCGTTCAGCGAAATCCACGATGAAACATCGCCGATCCCCAACCCGCAAAAAGACGATTTCATGCATTGGCACACCGCCAAGATGGCACCCGATGGGGATCTGATCGTGCAATATACCGCGGCGGGCGACACGCCATATGGCTATGGTATGGCCAAGATCGACCGTAATTCCAAACCGGTCTGGAAATATCTGGGAACCGCACATCACGATTTTTCGATTGCGTCCGATGGCCGGATTTATGCCCTGACCCAGGAATTCCGCTTTAACACATATGACAACCGCAAACAGCTCACCCCGCCGCGGCTTGATGATTTCGCGGTAATCCTCTCGCCCGAAGGCAAGGAAATCAAACGTGTCTCGATCCTCGATGCGCTGATCAATTCCAGTTACGCCAACATGGTCGATTTCGCGCCCTATTTCTCGAACGAGGACGTGTTGCACACCAACACGATCCAGCTGATCACCGAAGAAACGGCGCAAAACTTTGAACAGGGCAAGGCGGGCGATGTTGTTCTGTCCTTCCGTGATCTTGGCATCATTGCCGTGCTCGATATGGATGCGGAAAAAGTCGTCTGGGCCACACGCGGCCCGTGGCTGGGTCAGCATGACCCGGATGTCCTGCCCAATGGCGATATCCTGCTGTTTGACAATCAGGGACAGCTTGCCGATCCGGAAGCCGGGCAATCACGCATCCTGCAAATCGATCCCGCAACCAACGGCATCACCTGGGAATACAAGGGCACGACCGAACACAGGTTTGACAGCAACATCCGTGCTGATCAGCAACGCCTTCCCAATGGCAATACCCTGATTACCGAATCAAGCGGCGGACGCCTTTTTGAAGTCACCCCGGAAGGCGAGATCGTCTGGGAATACCACAACCCGATCCGCCGTGATGATCCCGATAACCCCGGCCAAAAACTGATCCCCGTCGTATCGCAGGCCGAGCGCATCAGCGATGAACGCGCAGCCCTTTACAGCGATACCAACTTCACCCCGACCTCCCCTGATGGAGAAAAGCAATGAAACAGAACATGAAACTGCTTTCGATTGGAACCGCGACCATTGCCGCCGCAACACTTCTGACGGCCCTGCCTGCACAGGCATATGTCGGACCGGGTGCTGGTCTTAGCCTTCTGTCTGCTTTGTGGGCTGTTCTGGCCGCCGTATTTGTCGCGGTTGGCTTTGTCCTGCTGTGGCCGATCCGCAAAATGATGCGCAACCGCAAACGTGCGCAGCAGAACGGCTCTGGCACCACCTCGCATTCAACGCATTCGGCGCATTCGGCGCATTCGGCGCATTCGCACCAGCCGAAAGCCTGAACGGTCAACGACCAACAGGAACGATGACGCATGGGAATACTCGATTGGCCCGCCCCCGCCTTTAGCACCCTTGATGCCCTGATGGCAGATGCCCTCGGACCGTTTGGACGCGTCCTGATCTGGGCGCTGGTCTGTGCGGTGATTTCGATGCTCCTTTATAAGGTGCTGTCGCCGCAAACACGCATCAAGGCGATCAAGGAACGGCTGAAAGAAGCCCGCAAGGCCATGGCCGAAGACGATGGCGAGGATTTCGGCGAAGGCATGAAGCTGGCCAAGGCACAGCTTGCCCAGTCGCTGAAACTTGTCGGTTTCGTCATCGGCCCGGCGGTTGTCGCATCCCTGCCTGCCCTTGCGATGATCGTCTGGCTGGACGGGCAGTACGGCTATAGCTGCCCGGTACCGGGGCAGCAGGTTTCTATCAGCGCCCAGCCCGAAAATGTCGCCATCGAACAGGTCGGCATCAATCCGGCAGGATTGGAAGACGGCGCCTGCCCGGTTGTTCAGGTGCCCGGTGCCAGTGACGGTGAAACCTATCTGGTGGCACCGGCCGCCGCCATTCCCGTGATCCATCAAAAACAGTGGTGGAACCTGATTATCGGCAACCCGGCGGGCTATCTGCCCGACGACAGCCCGGTAACACAGCTTCGTTTCGAATTGCCAACCCAACAAATCATCAGCGCCGGCCCGGATTGGGCACGTGGCTGGGAACTGACTTTCTTCCTTGCCCTCGTATTGGGGTCGCTGGCGATCAAAAAAGGATTTCGCATCGAATGACTGGCCAAACGACATCCGAAAAACCCACCGCGTCCGCGTCTAATGGCACCGCCTTCCATGTATCGGGCTGGGATAACTGGCTAAGCGGTCTGATTGCTCGCCACCCGATGCAATGGATCAGACTTGGCAATTTCGAAACGAAAATTGCCGGTGATGCGATTGAAGATGTCAAAATCGAAAAGCCGGTCTTTGTCGCAGGGCTCGCCCGCTCGGGCAGCACGATCCTTCTTGAAACGCTTGCCCGCCACTCGGATGCCGCAACCCATCGTTACCGCGACTATCCGCCGGTTTTCACGCCCTATCTGTGGAACAAGTTTGTCGACCTTGCCCCCAAGGGCAAGGAAGTCGCGGTTGAACGCACCCATGCGGATGGCATCAACATCACGCCTGAAAGCCCCGAAGCGTTCGAGGAAATGATCTGGATGGCGTTTTTCCGTCATCTGCATGACGTCAATGAAAGCAACGTCCTTGATGGTCAGATCAGCAATCCGGCATTCGAGAAATTCTATCGCGACCACATCCGCAAGCTGATCCATATCCGCGGCGGCAAACGCTATATCTCCAAGGCCAACTATCTGGTCCCCCGGATGGAATATCTGCTGTCGATTTTCCCCGATGCACGGTTCGTTCTGCCGGTTCGCGATCCGCTGTGGCATATCGCATCCCTTGCCAAGCAGCACGACCTGTTCTGCAAGGGTGAGCAGGATAACCCGCGCGCAATTGCCCATATGCAGCGTGTCGGCCATTACGAATTCGGCCTTGATCGTCGTCCGATCAATACTGGCGATCTGCACGCTACCCGACAGATCATGAAACACTGGAAAGATGGCGACGAAGTCGCCGGTTGGGCCCATTACTGGAGCGACCTGCACCATTACATCGCTGATCGCATGACCGTGAACAAGGCCCTTGGCGATGCGACGCTGGTGGTCCGGTACGAGGATTTCGTCGCAGACCCGGCAAATCAGTTACGCCGTCTGTTTGATCATGTTGATCTGCCCGATGCCGAACCGATCATCAATGAAGTCGCCCCGACCATTCACGCGCCGACCTATTACCGCCCGAAATTCAGCGACGATGAAATTGATCTGATCCGCGATGTAACCGCGATTGCCGCGGCCCGCTTCGGCTATGACGGCAAACAGCAGGACGGTGCGCTTATTGCAAAAACAAAACGCGCCTAGGGATTTTTAAATCCCCGGCGCGTCCTGAATTAATTGGCATTTGGCAAAAAGCGATCAGTGATGGTCGCTTTTTCGCCCTGTGGCCATATGCCAGAAATCCCACGCACACAGTGCTAACGTGATCCCGACCATAATGCCAAGATCCCAGCGCGTGACATAGCCAAACAAAATGCCAAGAAAGCCGCCAAAGACGATAAAGGCCAAAATCGCCATTGCCTGATCAAGACGTGACGGTATCATGACGATGCTCCTTCATTTTCAGAATTCGTAACAAATTCAACAAGCCAGCGCGCCGTTCGAAGCAACCGGGCATCATCACCGCGCCGCCCGACAAGCTGCACGCCCATCGGCAACCCGTTTTCCGCCCAAAGCAACGGCAACGTAATCGCAGGCGTCCCGCACAACGTCCAAAGACCGTTGAAAATGGCATTCCCGGTCGTATCAAGGCTTCCTGGGGCCGGGCCCGGTGCCGCCGGGGTGATGATCACATCACAACGCTGGAACACTTCATCAAGCGCAACATTGTAAAGATCGCGCCAGTCCAGTGCGGCAAGATAATCCCTCGCCGTGACCTTGTTCCCCGCGTCAAGCGCCTCTGTCATCTGCGGGGATAATTGATCGCGTCCGCGCTTTTCATAGCTGTAATAACATTTTGCCATTTCGGCAAAATTGATCTTTGCCCGCAGATCGGCGGCATCATCAAATGCCTTGGGCAAGGGTGCCTCAAAGCACTGTTCGCCCAAAACGCTCGTCAATTCGCGAAATGCCATGACGGTATCGTCATCGGCCACACTGTCAAACTGTGGCGGGCGGACAAAGGCCAGTGTCGGCGTTACCAGCGGCGTTGACTTGGCGGCTTCCTGCAAACGCGGGGTGGGTTGCAATGTCGTCGCCCGGTCACGCGCGTCATGCCCGAACAGAATTTCGGCAATCATCGCAGCCCCTTCGACGGAACGGGCAAACACACCAATGGTATCAAGCGACGGTGACTGGGCCAGAACCCCGGTGCGCGAAATCGCGCCAAAGGTCGGCTTCAACCCGACCACCCCACAAAACGATGCCGGCCGGATGACCGACCCACCGGTTTGCGTCCCCACGGCCAACGGCACCATCGCTGCGGCAACTGCCGCCGCCGATCCGGCCGATGATCCCCCCGGTGTGTGGGATGTGTCGTGCGGGTTGCGTGTTTTGGACGGGCACATGAAGGCCATTTCGGTCGAAACCGTCTTGCCCATGATGATCGCGCCCGCCGCACGAAGCTTTTCGACCAGCACCGCATCCTCGGTCGGCACCCGTCCCTTATCAAGCGGCGTGCCATTTTCCGTTGGCATCCGGGCCGTATCGATAACGTCCTTCAGCCCGACGGGCAGACCATGCAACGGGCCAATCGGCATGCCCGACTGGCGGCGCGCGTCAAGCGCACGTGCCTGTGCGAGAACATAGTCACCATCAAGATAGGCCCATGCCTGAATTTCCGGTTCAAGTGCCGCGATCCGCTCAAGACAGGCCTCGGCATATTCCACCGCGCGCACGGCACCGGATGCCAGCCGGTCACGCAGTTCGACCACGTCAAGGTTAAGCAACGGATTAAGTGTCATACCGACGGCCTCCTAACGTGCGCCATAGAACAGATCCGGCAGATGGAACACGATCTGGGGGAAGGTATACATCAGAACCATGCTGACAATCACCATGAACAGGAACGGCATGATCCCCTTGAAGATATCCGTCAGCAAAATACCCGGAGGCGAAACACCCTTAAGATAATAGGCCGACATTGCCATCGGCGGCGTCAGGAAGGATGTCTGCAGGTTCAGCGCGACAAGGATACCAAAGAACAGCGGATCAATATCAAACAGCGGCAGCAGCGGCAGGAAGATCGGCACAAAGATGATGATGATTTCCGACCATTCCAGCGGCCAGCCAAGCAGGAAGATGATCAACTGCGCCAGCAGCAGGAACTGAAGCGGTGTCAGATCAAGCCCGCCAACGAACTCGGCAATGACATGCTCGCCACCAAGATACGAGAACACCGACGAGAACGTATAGGACCCGACAAACAGCCAGCACACCATCGCCGATGTCCGCACCGTCAGGTAAACGGACTCGCGCAGCCGGTCAAAGGTCAGCGCACGATACGCCAGCGCCAGAACCATCCCGCCCAGCGCACCGATGGATGCCGCCTCGGTTGGGGTTGCAAGACCAAACAGGATCGAACCCAGAACGGCAAGAATAAGGAATGCCAGCGGGAAGAACGACGTCGCCAGCAACCAGAGAACCTTGAGCAGGGGAACATCGGGAATTTCATCGGATGTCGGACGCGGTGCGGCTTTTGGCTGCAACAAGGCACGCCCCACGACATAAAGCAGATAAAGCCCGACCAGCGTCAGGCCCGGCAACAGCGCACCGGCATAAAGGCGCACGATCGACACACCTGATGCCGCGGCATACACAATCAGCATGATTGATGGCGGGATCAGAATGCCCAGCGTCCCGCCAGCACAGATGATGCCGGTGGCAAAGCTTTTGTCATAACGGGCCTTGATCATCGCGGGCAGTGCCAGCATCCCCATCAGGGTCACCACCGCACCGACAATCCCGGTTGCGGTCGCAAACAGCGCACAGGTCACAAGGGCGGCAACGCCAAGCGAACCGGGAACATTCTTGGCAGCAATGTTAAGTGTCGAGAACAACCGGTTTACGATATTGGCGCGTTCAACGATGTACCCCATGAACAGGAACAGCGGAACCGCAGTCAGAACCTCGTTCGACATCACCGTGTATGTCTGGTTGATGAACAGGTCGAATATCCGGTTATTCACCGCCCCTTCGATCCAGGTTATCGCCGATGTCAGGGTATCGCTGTCCTCGGCCAGACGGTCAAAGGCACGCCACATGCGTCCTGCGTCAAAATACGCGTAGTAACCAAAACCAATCCCCAGCGCCATCAGCGTAAACGCGACGGGAAAGCCAAGGAAAACAAGCATAATGAAGATGCCAAGCATCATCAGGGCGACATGTGCGTCAATCACGTTTGCAGCTCCGTTCGGACCGGTTATCGCGGGTTTCGATTTGGTTAGTTGTCTTTTGCGACATGCTGCTTCATCAGCAATTCTTCGGTTTCTTGGACATCGTCATCGGCACCGCGCCAGTATCCTTCACGCATGCACATGATGCAGCGCATGACCTGCGCTATTCCCTGAATGAACAGAAGAATGCCTGCCGCCACCATAATGGCCTTGAACTGAAAGATCGGAACGCCCGCCGGGCTGTTCACGCTGACTTCCCCGTATCCCCAGGACCGCGATGAATATTTCCAGCCTGTCAGGATCAGGGCCGTAATGCCGGGGAAGAAAAAGAAGATATAAAGCACAAGGTCGACAGTTGCCTGTGTTCTTGGCTTCCAGAGACGGTAAAGGAAATCACCCCGCACATGGCCCCCGCGCGACAGCGTATAAGCCCCGCCCATCATGAATAACGAGCCATACATGATGAAGGAAACGTCGAGCGACCATGTCGTCGGCGCATTAAAAACATAACGCGCCATCACTTCGTAACTCATTCCCAACGTCATCAGGATGATGAGCCACCCGAAAGCCTTGGCAAACCAGGCCGAAAGCTTGTCCGCGAATTCAATAAAGCTGATCATGAAGTCTTTCCGTTACCGTAGCAACCGCCCCGGAGGCCATATGGCCTCCGGGGCAGCCTTTGGGTCAGACAAACCGTATGAAACCAGAAGGTTTCATTACAGTTTCAGTTTGCCCGGGAAGTAGTGGTCATAGGCAAGCTGATAATCGGGCGAGTTCATCAGTTCATAATAGGTCACGCGCTCAACCCAGGCACGCTGGCTATCAAGAACCTTTTTCATGAACGGATCTTCTTCAAGCTGCGGGATCAGCTTGTCCCAGGCTTCAAGCTGGGCAGCCAGAATTTCCTTCGATGTACGATGGATGGTAACGCCTTCGTCTGCAAGTTTCTGCAGGTCGGACGAATAATTGTCCATCGCAAGTGCCGTGTTCGACGTCGAAGCCGCTTCCACGCCATACCGCAGGATCGCCTGCAGATCAGGTTCGAGGTCTTCATAGAAATCACGGTTGAAGATGAACTCGAAGCTTTCGGATGCCTGATGATAGGACGACAGATAGTAGTTCTTCGCCACATCCTGCGCGCCGAAACGCATGTCCGAAGACGGGTTGTTGAATTCAAACGCGTCAATCACGCCGCGTTCCATCGCCGGAACGATCTCGCCACCCGGAAGCTGCGCGACCGACATGCCCATCGATTGCAGCAGATCGGCAGCCAGACCAACGGTACGGTATTTGAAGCCCTGGATATCGGCGACAGAATTGACCTCTCCCTTGAACCAGCCGAACGGCTGGGCCGGCATCGGGAAGCCAAGAAGACCAATCACGTTCAGCCCCATAACGTCCTGGGTCAGTTCGCGATAGAATTCTTCACCGCCACCGGCATAGAACCAGCTCAGCATGGTGGTTGCAGAACCGCCAAACACCGGACCGGTACCAAACAGCGAGGCCGCCTTGTTCTTGCCGTACCAGTAAACCGGCACGGAATGGGCGATATCGATCACGCCATCATTGACGCCATCCAGAACCTGGAAAGCCCCGATAACGGCACCAGCCGGCAGAAGGTCAACCTTCAGGCGACCACCCGACATGGCTTCGACACGATCGGCATATTGCTTGGCAAACGTCATCCAGATATCCGATGACGGCCAGGACGTCTGCATTTTGACGACCAAAGGTGCAGGTTGTGCATGAACTGCCGGGGCGGCGAACAGCCCCGAAGCAGCAGCGCCACCGGCAACAACACCGGTAGCACCCTTGGTAAGGAACGAACGGCGGGACACTTGCTTCGACTTCACGTCTTCAGGCGTAGGTATCTTTTTCATTACTTCCTCCCAGAATTATCGCCGCACCCGACAACTAATTGGCGGAAAATAGGCGATGATTTTCAGCCTTACATAGGCCCTGACCTGATACAAGGGACATCGAATATTTGGCCTTCCACCATGTGGAAAACTTTTTTCGATTATTATTTTCCGAAACATGACGTGTTCCGGAATTTAGCAAGTTCTTGTTTTTGGCGCCGCGATCAGGCGACGCGATCCTGCGGTTGCCCGCCGGAAAAGAAGGCATCAAGATTATCCAGCGCCCGAAAGCCCATGGCATCACGCGTCTCTTCAGTCGCAGAGCCTATATGTGGCAACAGGAAGACGTTTTTCAACGACGACAGATCGGGGTTTCCACCGGGTTCCTTGCGGAACACATCAAGCCCGGCCGCAAACAGCTTCCCGCTCTGAAGCGCCTTGATCAGGGCATCCTCATCGACCAGATTGCCGCGCGCCGTATTGACCAGAATGGCCCGATCCGGCAGCAATGCGATGGTTTTTTCATTGATGATACCGGTCGTATCGGGCGTCGCCGGACAATGCAGCGACAAGACATCCGATACCGCCAGAAGCCCCTCGACCGTATCGTGGAAAACAGCCCCCTTTTCAAGGTGACCCGGCAGACGGGACCGATTGTGATAATGCACTTCCATGCCAAAGCCGCGTGCGCGCTCGGCGGCAACCTGCCCGACCCGGCCCATGCCCAGAACGCCAAACCGCTTG
>NZ_JPWA01000027.1 GCF_003326475.1 Thalassospira xianhensis MCCC 1A02616
CTGGCGGTGGCGGTTATGATTGCCGGGGCCAGCACCGGTCTGGCATCGCCGCCGATGGCTGCTGCTGTTGCGGTGGCAGTGCGACGTGACCGGCAGGATATGACCAATACCGTGATCAATGCCGGGACCAGTGTTGGCGTGATGTTGTCGTGGCCAATTGCGTTGATGATTGGTGGCCAATGGCGGCTTGTCTTTGCGGTATTTGCCGGTGCCGCCATTATCCTGACGATTGTCCTTATACGGACAATTCCGCGCGGGACAAAGGCCGCGGCCACACAGTCCAAAGGTGGAATGCTGTCCCTGAAAGGGGATGTCGCCAGATTGATTTGCGCGGCCTTTCTGATGGGGGCGGCAAGCACGGCAATCTGGTCATTTGGCGGGCAGCTTGCACGGATGCAGCTTGATCTGGGGGAAAGCGGCAGCGGTGCATTGTGGGTTGCCATCGGGATCGGTGGTATTGCCGGTGCGTGGGCAGGGGCATTTTTGGCCCGGTTCGGGATCAACCGGGTGCACTGGGCTTTTCTGGCACTGATGGCGATCGGTATTCTTGCTGCGGGAACAGGCACGTTTATGGCCGTAACGTTCGCAGGCGGGGTTTTGTTTGGCGGGGCCTATGTCACGTTAACGGGGGTGTATCTGGTGTGGGGTGTGCGGGCACTTCGGGATCGGCCCGCCACTGGCCTGATGATCGGTTTTTTGACCATTGCCATCGGTCAGACGGCTGGCGCACCGGTTTTCGGGTTCCTGCTGGACCGCATGGGGCCAGATCGTGCCGTGGTTATTTTTGCCTGTCTTGGCCTTCTGGCCGGGACAATGAGAACACGCAAAAAACGGGTTGCCGTTGATCCTGAAATCCGGCGGGCAACCCCTACCGGCTAGCAGCTATTTCTTGATGACGATCAGGGCCATGATGGCTGCAAACAGGCCAAACAGAATGCCGCCCACAGGTATGCCAGACAGGATGCCGGAAAGGGCGGCATCTTCGTTGATCAGGGCTTCGAACGCGACCAGCGGCAGGATCAGGGATGCCAGAAACAGAAAGACCGGATTGAACAGTTTGTTTTTCATGGTCTTAACCCCCGATCATCGCAATCAGCAACAGGCCCAGCGCCATGAAGCCGCAAAGGGCGGTCAGAAGGACACCGGTTTTCAGCACGACCGATAAAACCGGCCCTTCCTTGCCCGAAAGCCCGACGGTCGAACAGCCGACCAGGATTTTTGACGGGGCCAGCATACTGCCAAGCGATGCGCCGGTTGCCTGTGCGGCCAGAACAAGGGCGGTGGAAATGCCCGAAAGTTCGGCGGTGTGACGCTGGAACATGCCAAAGACCACGTTGGAATTGTTGGTGCTGCCGGTCATGAAGGCCCCGAGGGCGCCGATGGCTGGTGCCACCACCGGATAGGCGATGGCAAAGGAGCCGGAAAACAGCGCAGCGCCACCTTCGGCCAGCGCGTAGGTCATGCCCGCGTGATCCATGATAATCGCAAGGCCGATAACCGGCACCATGCCGATGCTGGTCGGAAGGCCGCTTTTGACCGTGCGTTGCCAGATGCGTCTGGCGATGCCGTTATCATAGCGCCCGCGGATTTTGAAAAAGGCAAAGCTGATGGCGGCGGTATACAGCAGCAACGCGCCGGGATGGCCGAAAATGGCAATCGGTTTGGCGCTTTCGGCATCGATATTCCAGCCAAGATCGGTTGAAACCGCCGGGAAATCGAAGGTCAGGCGAAGGCCGGACAGGAAATCCTCGACCGGTGCGACGAAGGTTGCCAGACCGACAATCACCATGAAAACGAGGTAAGGGGTCAGTGCCTCGATCAAAGGCATGTGGTGATGGTCGTCTTCGGTGGTTTCGGCCACATCATCCGGATGGGGTTTCCAGAACCGGGTGACAATGATCGAGGTGACAAGCCCGGCAATCCCGGCAGTCAGCCCGCCCAGCGTCCAGACGCCGTAATTCGCCATCAGATATTGAACAACACCCATGACACCGGCAATCAGCACCAGCGGCACGATCCGGCGACGCACGGTGCGAAAACCGCCATCCAGCCACAGAACCGCCGCCCCACAGGTAAAGCCCGACAGGCCAAGCAGAATGGCGGAATAATGCGTTAGTTCAGTGCCGGGAATGCCGGTAACGCCGATCAGGGCCTCGAACGAGGTTGCCATATTGCCAAACAGCACCGACCAGCTATGGCCGATCATCGGGGCGGCAACCGCGATGACGGGCGAGAACCCCATGCCGAGCAAAAGCGGGGCGATCACCGCAATCGGCACACCGAACCCGGCGACGCCCTGCAGGAAGGTGGCAAACACATAACCAAGGATCAGCAACTGCAACGGGCGATCATCGGTTAGCTGGCGGATGGCCCGCCCGATGGTCTTGATGGCCCCGGCTTCTTCGGCCGCGAAATAAAGGATCAGGGCAGCCCAGACGATATAAAGGATATAAAGTGCCAGCATCACGCCCTTGGCCTGCGCGATGATCAGCATATCGGTCGGCGCACCAAACGCGATCATGGCGATGGCAACGGTGACGAACCATGCGGCCGCACCGGCGCGTGCCGCGCCCCAGTTTGCCTTGATCATCAGAAACAGAATGGTGGCGATTGGCAGGGCAGCCAGAAGGAAGTCTGTCATGGGGGCGAGCCAAAACCTTTTGGAACAATGTGTTGCGGTTGATTTCCCAACCGGGCCGACATCTTGTCCCAGCGCATCTGCAAGCGCAAGAAAACAGTTGGGGTCAGTGCGGATGCATTTCATATGATGAAATACAAGAACGGGCCCGATCAGCATGGATCGGGCCCGATAATTACCTGATGAAGTGTTTCAGGCGCAGTTTCATGCGATTTTTTCGGCCTGTTCGGCGTCAAGTTCGTCACGCAGTTCGGCGGCAATCGAGAATGATTTCAGCCGTGCCGCGTGATCAAAGATATTGGCGGTGACCATGATTTCATCGGCCTTGGTCATGTAAATGAAATCGCGCAGTTTTTTGCGTACGGTATCGCGCGAGCCGATTGCGGCACAGCGCATGGCATGATCAACCCCGGCCTTTTCCACCCGGTTCCAGATGTCATCCATCGATTTGACGGGTTTGGGTAATTGGCCCGGCGAACCGCGCCGCAAATTCAGGAATTGCTGCTGCATGGAGGTGGCAATAAATTCGCCTTCCTCGTCGGTATCGGCGGCAAAGAAGCCCATTGCGGCAATCGCATAGGGTTTATCAAGCTGTTTGCTGGGCTCGAACCGGTGGCGATACAGCGACAGCGCATCCATCAGCATATCGGGCGCAAAGTGTGACGCAAAGGCAAAGGGCAGGCCAAGACGGGCCGCCAGATCAGCGGAAAACAGGCTGCTGCCCAGAAGCCACATCGGGACTTCGGAGCCATAACCCGGAACGGCCCGGATTGGCGGGTTGCCTTCAAGCGGGGCAAGGAATTGCTGAACCTGAAGCACGTCCTGAATGAAGCGTTCCTCGGTCCCGTGCATATCACGACGAAGGGCGGCGGCGGTGCGTTGGTCGGTACCCGGTGCCCGTCCGATACCCAGATCGATACGGCCGGGATACAGGGCATCAAGGGTGCCGAACTGTTCGGCAATCACCAGCGGCGCATGGTTGGGCAGCATCACGCCGCCTGAACCGACACGAATGGTTTTGGTGCCCGCCGCAACATGCGACATGACGACCGAGGTTGCGGCACTGGCGATGCCGGGCATGTTGTGATGTTCGGCCAGCCAGTAACGATGAAAGCCGAGCTTTTCGGCATGCTGGGCGAGTTCAAGCGTATTGCGCAAGGCATCGCGCGGGTGCTCGCCCTCGTTAACGGGGCAAAGATCAAGAACGGAAAAACGGGGCATAGGCATAATCCCAGTTGGGCGCAGGCCGAAAACGGCGCGCCGGATTTCAGTGTTGGGATTAATCTAGCCCAAAATCAGATGCTTGCCAGTGCGGGAGTGTCGGTTTTAGGGTCAGGACCGGAGAAAGGATAGAATATGCTGATCATTTTTGGCGGTTTGCCCGGTGTTGGCAAGACATCCATCGCACGCACACTGGCACAAAAAATCGGTGCGGTGCATCTTCGGATCGACACGATAGAGCAGGCGATCCTTGATGCCGGGGTGCCGCCCGATGATGATATCGGTCCGGTCGGCTATATGGTTGCCAACCGGCAGGCCACCGATAACCTTAAGCTCGGCCTGACAGTGATCGGCGATGCGGTCAATTCGGTTGAAGAAACCCGAAGTGAATGGCGACTGGCAGCAGAGCACGCCGGGAAACCGTATGTGCAGATTGAACTGATCTGTTCCGATCCGGGGGAGCATCGCCACCGTGTCGAAACGCGGTCTTGCGATATTGAAAACCTGCATCAGCCCGATTGGGACAAGGTCCTTGGCCGTCATTACGAGCCGTGGGACGGGGTTGATCTGATCATTGATACGGCAAAGATGACGGTCGATCAGGCGGTTGATGCGATCTGTGATGTCGTCAATAAAAACAAATAATATTCAGTTGCTTATGTCGCTTTCCTGATCTTCTGCGCGATGCGCATTCAGCGTGCGGCTGACGAAGTTGCGCAGTACGGTCGAGATATCGTTGCTGCGATAGGCCAGTGCCAGATGCGCCATCGGGACATCCCCCGCGACCTTGCGATAGACCACCCCGTTGACCTGCAATTGTGCCATGGCGGCGGGGACAAGCGAGAAGCCAAGTTCGGCAGCGACAAAGTTGATCACCGATCCCAATTGCGGCGCGCTTTGCCCCATGACCGGTTCAAACCCGGCGGCACGGCAGGCGGCAACGACGATATCAAAATGGGTTGGTCCGACCTGGCGCGGGGTCAGGATCAGGGCGTCATCGCGCAGGGTTTCGAGTGCCACCGTTTCACTTTGTGCCGCCGGATGACCCGCCGGAAGCACGATCAGCATCGGTTCGGATTTCAGGCGATGCAGTTTGATGGCATCGCTGTTGGCAGCACCTTGGCGCAGGAAGACGGCATCGAGCTGTTCGTCCATCAATGCATTCAAAAGGCGGGCTGAATTGTTTTCTTCCAGCGTCATTTCAATCCCCGGATAGGACCGGCGGAAATCACGGAAAACGCGTGGGACGCTGGGGCTGAAGGCTGCGGATGCGGTGAAGCCCACCCGGATCGAGCCGATTTCACCGCGACCGGCGCGACGGGCTGCACGGATGGCGCGTTCGGCCAGTTCGGGGAAATGCTGCACGATATCGCGAAAGGCAGTTCCGGCCTCGGTCAATTCCGCGCCATGCGGGACGCGGTGAAATAGCTGGGTGCCGATTTCGGTTTCAAGATCGCGGATCTGCTGGCTTAGCGGCGGTTGACCAATGCCGATGCGCGCTGCGGCACGGGTAAAGTTCCCCTCGCGGGCGACTTCAAGAAAATATCGAATATGGCGCAGTTCCATCCGGTATCTCTAAAACATATCGAAAACGACTGTGACATATATTGGACGGATATCGGGAAAGCTGCAATCCTTTCGGTCAGATCAGAATTCTTCAAAACGAGGCCGGAAGTATGAGTGCCTATCGGGCGAAAAGCCCCGCAGCGCAGGCTGCCAATGATGACATCAAGCCAGTAGTTGCCGGGGCCGAGCCGGTTTATACCGAACCGGGATCGCCGGAATTTCGCCGGATCAGTCTGGCGCTGTTTCTGGCGGGCTATGCGACCTTTTCGCTGATTTACTGCGTGCAGCCGCTTTTACCGGAACTGGCGCGTGATTTTGCCGTTAGCCCGGCATCGAGTTCGCTTGCGCTGTCACTGACGACCGGGTTCCTTGCCTTTGCCATCCTGCTTGCCGGGGCGGTATCCGAAGCGTTTGGGCGTAAGCAGTTGATGTTTGCGTCGATGTGCGGGGCATCGCTTTTGAACCTGATTGCGCCATTGCTTTCCGATTGGCATGCATTTCTGGTGGTGCGTGCGCTTGAGGGCCTGATTTTGGGCGGGGTTCCTGCGGTCGCGATGGCGTATCTGGCCGAAGAAATGCATCCGCGCGGCCTTGGCACCACGATGGGGATTTATATCAGCGGGACCGCCCTTGGCGGCATGAGTGGCCGCGTGGTGATCGGCATTCTGACCGATATGTTTGGCTGGCATCTGGCACTTGGTGCGATGGGCGCACTTGGGCTGCTCGCCGCCCTTGGGTTTGTCATCCTGCTGCCTGCCTCGCGCAATTTCGTGCGCCGCCCCGGTTTTCAATTGTCATATCATGTCCGGGCGTGGGAAGGGCATCTGCGCCATGCCGGCCTGCCATTCGTGTTCCTGATCGGGGCATTTGCGATGGGCTGTTTTGTGACGGTCTATAATTATGCCGGGTTCCGTTTATCCGCGGCCCCCTATGACCTGAGCCAGGGGCAGATCAGTCTGATTTTTGTGGTTTATCTTTGCGGGATGGTGACGTCATCCATTGCCGGTGCCATGTCCGACCGGATCGGCCGGGGCCCGGTTTTGCTGGCGGGGATCCTGATTGCAGGTGTTGGGGTTGCCTTGACCCTGCTTTCCAGCCTTTGGGGCATGATCGGCGGGATCATGGTTCTGACCAGCGGGTTCTTTGTGGCCCATTCGGTGGCAAGTGGCTGGGTCGGGCGGATGGCAAAGCAATCCAAGGGACATGCGTCATCGCTTTATCTGCTGGCCTATTATCTGGGGTCGAGCATCATGGGATCGGTCGGTGGCTGGTTCTGGTCGCATGGCGGCTGGGACGCGGTGGCGGCATTTGCCGGGGCACTTCTGATTGGTGCGGCGATTTGCGGAACTTACCTTTGGCAGGCCGCAAGACGGGCTGAGGCCGTTGCCTGACATATAAAAAGAAACCCCCGCCAGAAGGCGGGGGTTTTTGTTTGATAGCCGGTAACAGGCGGGCTTAGAGCCAGTCCGGGCTCGGCAAACCTTTTTCCTTGAGGAAGGCCGGGTTCCACAGCTTGCTTTGATAGCGGGTGCCAAGGTCACACAGGATGGTGACGATGGTTTTGCCCGGGCCGAGTTCACGGGCCAGACGTACCGCACCGGCGATGTTGATCCCGGTCGAACCGCCCATGCACAGCCCTTCTTCCTTGAGCAGATCAAAGACGATCGGCAGCATTTCATCATCTGAAATCTGGAACGGGTGATCGATATCGATGCCTTCGAGGTTGGCGGTAATCCGTCCCTGACCGATCCCTTCGGAGATCGAGCTTCCTTCGGATTTCAGTTCGCCAAATTTATAGTGGCTGTAAAGAGCCGCCCCCATCGGATCGGCAAGACCGATCTGAATGTCCTTGTTGCGATCCTTAAGCGCCATCGATACACCGGCAAGCGTCCCGCCAGTACCGACCGCACAGATAAAGCCATCGATCTTGCCATCGGTCTGTTCCCAGATTTCGGGGCCGGTGGTGTCGATATGGCCCTGACGGTTGGCGACGTTATCGAACTGGTTGGCCCAGATGGCACCGTTCGGTTCGGTCTTTGCCAGTTCTTCGGCCAGACGGCGCGAGACGTGAACATAGTTGTTCTGATCGCGATAGGGGACGGCGGGGACTTCGCGAAGGTCGGCACCCAGCAAACGCAGCAGGTCTTTCTTTTCCTGGCTTTGCGTTTCGGGGATGACGATCACGGTGCGATAGCCAAGCGCGTTGCCGACAACGGCAAGACCGATGCCGGTATTACCCGCAGTGCCTTCGACAATCACGCCACCGGGCTTAAGCAGGCCGCGTTTTTCCGCGTCGCGAATGATGGCAAGGGCCGCGCGGTCTTTGACCGATCCGCCCGGATTGGCATATTCCGCCTTGCCCAGAATGGTGCAGCCCGTTAGCTCGGAAACCTTTCTGAGTTTCACAAGCGGGGTGCGGCCAATGGCTTCAATGGTGCCATTGCGAATGTCCATGACAGACTCCAAGCGTGGTTAGAACGTGTTTTGTTACCTGTTGATTGGGTCTTTTATACACAAAAGTCAAGATTGATTAAAAATTACCACTAAATTTGTGTGTTAATTAACTCGCATCCGGCAAACACGTTTACACGCCCGAAACCCCAGCTTCCCGGCGAATACGGTCGCGATTGAGCATCAGCCATTGAATGGCAATCGTCGCCGTTGCATTGCAGAGTTGTCCATCACGCAACATGGCAAAGCATTCATCGGACGATACCGTATAGACACGAATGTCTTCGCCTTCTTCCTCAAGCCCGTGCAGGCCACTGGCACCCGATGCATCGACCCGGCCATAATACATTGTCACCGTCTCGCTCGAACAGCCGGGTGTCACATAATAGCGTGAAATCAGTTCAAGTTCGCCGATGATCGAACAACCGGCTTCTTCCATGGTTTCGCGGTTCGCGACATCCTGCATTTCCTCGCCGTCCTCGACGATGCCAGCGACAATTTCCGTCAGCCAAAGCGGCATTTCAGGGAACCGCTGATGGACCGAAATGGCCCCAGGGCGGAATTGTTCGATCAAAACGACTTCATCGCGCACCGGGTCATAGGGCAGGACAGCGACGGCATGGCCGCGTTCAAGAACCTCGCGCTGCAGAACCGCACTTTGGCCGCCGTTAAACAACTTGTGACGGAGTTCATAGACATCGAGTTTGAAGTGACCATCCCAGCCGCGTGTCCGGCGGATGATTTCGTAATTATTTTGCTGTTGCATAAATTTTGCCCGGTCATGGTTCTGGAATTTCTATTCCGTCGACAACATATATCCCATGGTTTCACAACAGCTTTGTGAAGAGAAGAGGGCAGTGGAAATTCGTGATTGGCGAGAGAAATCATGACAACGCACGCAGAAGGAACCCTGAATATTGCAATGCAACTATTCGCAAGGGTGAAAGCGACCGTGTCGTATTTTAATTATTGTTAATATAGTATAGCATTTGATCAGTTAGCGCGCGGAATAAACGCCACCAGGCCGGATAGATGGCGCGTTAGATCGCATTGGCGGGGATAACGGGGCTTTGATGCGATTCGAACCGACAGAAATTGCGCGTCTTTACGGGCGATCGCGAGTGGGAGTTGTCGTGCACAGGGATTTGACCGCTGTGTATGTCAATGATGCCTACGCGAAAATGCTTGGTCGCAAAGATGTGAAGGATTTCATGTCGGAGCCTGACCTTCGGCAATATATCCCGCCAAGTTTCCATTACGAAGCGGCCAAGCTGGTGGCGGAATTTCAGGAAGCCACCGGGTTCCATGGCTGGAAAAAGGTTTATAACCTGCGTACCGATGGCACGCCGGTCTGGATGGAGATCAGCGACGAGACCGTTGAATGGGCCGAGGAAAATGCTGTCCTGACAACTGCGCAGCTGATTGATAACGGCACGACCGCGATGCAGGTCGATCACATGCTGGGCCGGTCCTTTATCGGTGTGATGGTCCATCGCGATATGACAGCGCTTTATGTCAATGATGCCTTTGCCCGCCTGATGGGGGCGGATAATGCCAGTGCATTCATGGAAAAGCCCGACATATTGCGATTTATTCCCGACGCGGATCGCGAACGTGCCTTAAAGCATGTTGCCGATATTCTGCATGGCGAACGGGAAGGCGAACGCCATCGTGTGCGTGATGTTCTTGATAACGGCAATATCGTCTGGCGGGACCTGACCGATGAACGCATCCTGTGGCATGATGGTCGTCCGGCTATTTTGACGACCGCGCATGATGTACGCGAAGAAGTCGAAATGAACGAAGCCCTGATGCGGACCAAGGCCGGCCTTGAAGAAGCCGTGACCGAAGTCATCCGCATGGTGCCGTCAGCGGTTGCAATGCTTGATATCCGTCAGAATGTTGTGAATTACAACCGCGAATTTGCCCGTCTGTTTGGCGCAGAATCCGGCAACAGCGATGATGCGCCCGTCTTTGATATCACGATCCTGCGCGAGATGTATGACGCCATGATCAAAAGCGGCCACGGGCACGCCAATAACGAAAGTGTCAGAACACCATCCGGTTGCCATGCCGATATCCGCATGAACCTGATGGAAGATGGCGGCGTGATGGTTTCCGCACTGGATATTTCCAGCCATAAACGCAAGGAACAGCATCTTGATGCGCTGGCGTCGACCGATCCGCTGACCGGGGCATTGAACCGGCGCGGATTTGAATCGGCGGTCAGCCGACTGCGTGAAATCCGGCAACTGAAGGGCAAGGTCTGGCAGTTCGGGTTGGTGGTTCTGGATGTCGATTATTTCAAATATGTCAATGACACCTATGGCCATTCGGTCGGTGACCGGGTTCTTGAGAAAATCGCAGTAACCCTGCGCCAGGCGCTTCGAGATGATGATCTTGTCGTGCGTCTGGGCGGCGAGGAATTTGCCGTTCTGTTGCCGTCGGCAACAGCAGCAGTGACCAAACGGATCGCCGAACGGCTGGCAACAATGATCCGTGCAATCGAAATACCGGTTGGCAATAGCGGCGATGAGAACGTTACCATCACGGCAAGTTTTGGTGTCACCGTTGGCGGGGAATTGCGCGGGCATTTTGTCGAGCTGGAGCAGGCGATGCTGACGGCAGACCGGGCGATGTATGCCGCCAAGGAAGCCGGTCGTGACTGCATCAAGTTCCTGACCTTTGATGACGATATCGACAGTTGATCCGGACTGAATTACCGTATCGCTTTGCGTAAAGTGGCAGGCGAAAAATGAACATTCGCGATATGCAGGCGATGGATGGAAGCGCGGTTGTCGATATCTATGATCGGGCGCTTAAATCCGGTCATGCATCCTTTCAACAAAATGGCGGAACATGGGCCGACTGGGATGGCGGGCATTTGACGAAATGCCGCTATGTCGCGCTTGACGATGCCGGACAGGTAACCGGTTGGGCCGGATTATCCGCCGTTTCGGGGCGGTGTGCCTTTGCCGGTGTTGCCGAGGTATCGGTTTATGTCGATCCGCGCTGTCAGGGGCAGGGGATCGGGAGCCGTTTGATGCAGGCATTGATCGAAGGTTCTGAACAAAACGGTTTTTGGTCACTGGAAGCCGGAATATTTCCCGAAAATACCGGAAGTGTTGCCCTGCATCGAAAGCACGGATTCGAAGTCCTGTGCCGCCGCACAGGGTTCGGACGTATGGGATATGGACCGATGCAGGGGAAATGGCGCGATGTGTTGCTGCTGGAGCGGCGGAGCAGGAGGATCGGGATCGACTAGTTAGCGCAGCCACCAATCCGGAAAGGAGTGTGCGTAAAATCCCTTAGATGATCTGGAAATTGATCCGCCGATGCGTTAAGCAGCTAGGGCACCCGCGAAATGCCCGTTACATACGCGGCAAATAAACGATACAGGAGAGCGCCACCGTGAATGAAATCAGCAAAATTGCCCCGGTCGCAATCTGGGAGAACTTCCAGAAACTTTGCGACACCCCGCGCCCGTCGACCAAGGAAGAAGCCGTTTTGCAGCTTCTGGAAAATATGGCCGATGCCAAGGGTTTTGAGCATTTCCGCGACAGCGGTAGCAACCTTGTTATTTCCATTCCGGCGAAACCGGGATTCGAGAATCGCAAGATGGCGATCCTTCAGGCCCATGTTGATATGGTGACGCAGGCCAATAGTGGTTCGACCCACAATTTTGATACCGATCCGATCCGCATGCTGATGAATGGCGAATGGATCACGGCGGATAACACCACCCTTGGTGCTGATAACGGCATCGGTGCGGCGGCGATGATGGGCTTCATGACCGAAGAAGGTCTTGAACACGGTCCGCTGGAACTGTTGTTCACGGTTGATGAAGAACGCGGTCTGACCGGTGCGATGAATCTGGAGCCCGGCCGACTTAAGGGCGAAATCCTTCTGAACCTTGATACCGAGGACGAATACGAGCTTTGCGTGGGCTGTGCCGGTGGTGGCGATCTGGTCGCGAGTTTTGCCTATACCCCCGAAGCCGTTGAAAGCGGACAGGTTGCACGTGAAATTGCCCTGACCGGTCTTAAGGGCGGGCATTCAGGGATCGATATCATCCTTGGACTTGGGAATGCCAACAAGCTGATGGCGCGTTTCCTCCGTACCGCCATTCGTGATCTTGGCGCGCGGATCGTTACCATCAATGCCGGTACGGCGCGTAACGCGATCCCGCGGGAATCCTTTGCAACGGTCGTTCTGCCGTCTGACAAGGCATCGGCCTTTGATGGTGCACTGAGCGGCTTTGCAGCCGAGATCAAAGACGAGATCGGCGCGATCGAGCCGAACTTTGCCATTGCAGCCAAAGATGCCGCGGTGCCCGCAAAAGCGATGAGTGCAACGGACTCCAAACGTTTCAATAACGCGGTTGTCGGGGCGCCGAACGGTGTGCACGCCATGAGCACCAGCGTTGAAGGTGTTGTTGAGACGTCGATCAATCTGGCGATTGTCAAGCTGGCCGATGGCAAGGCGGATGTTACCCTTTCGGCGCGCAGTTCGATCAATTCGGCGCGTGATGCCCTTCGCGAGGTTGCGACATCGGTGTTTGAAAATATCGGGGCCACGGTGAAGTGGGGCGATGCCTATCCGGGTTGGAAGCCGAATGCGGACAGCGAAGTCGTCAATATGATGAAGACCGTTCATCGCGACATGTTTGGCAAGGATCCTGAAATCCGGGTCATTCATGCCGGTCTGGAATGTGGTGTATTGGGGGCGAAATATCCGCATTGGGATATGGTTTCATTCGGCCCGACCATTAAACGCGCACATAGCCCGGACGAGTGCGTCCATGTGCCAAGTGTCCTGCGTTTCTGGGATTATCTTCTGGCGGCGCTGAAGGCGATTCCGGTCAAAAACTGATTTTGGTTACTTGGTAACCTACAGATTAGAAGTCTGTTGCGACTGACCGTATTTGCGGTCAGTCGCAACTGTTTGTGGCACACCACTCATCGCGTGCCTTTGCGCCGCTTCCGGGCACCAGCGCATCCAGATTGACAAAGCCGGTCTCGCCAAGGGCGGTTTCAATTTCAATCCAGAAATCCTCGCTTGGTCCGTCGATATAGACGGTTTCAAAGCGTGCCAGACGCCGCATGACCGGATATTCGATGCCGGGGCCTTCGCGCATGTTCAGAAGATCACGATCGATGTAATAGGGATCGCGTTCCTCGCCGATGATTTGTTCGACTTTGCGCGTCAGTTCGCTGGTCTTTTCGGACACAAGTTTCGGAATGTCGTGACTGACAAAGCCCTGTCCCGGCCCAAATGCAACCAGCAGACAGAAAATGACAACAAATAGCGGGCTTAGATGCAAAAGTGCATCAAGCATACCGGCCTGTTTCCATTCGCTGCGTACCCGGCGAAGGGGCTTTCCGTCATCCAGACGCCGCAGATTGGCGCGGATCTGTTCGGCCAGCACCGACCGGTTGGTGCCGATGAAATCACTGGCCTGTAATAAGACGGCCCGGGCAAGCGGTTTATTTCCGCTGCGTTCGAAGGCGGTGGCCTGCGTGAACAGAAGTTTTGCATTGCCTTCCGCGGGGAGGGTACCACCCCGCATATTGCCAATAATGGCCCGCCATGCAGGAATAAAGCTGCGCCAGCCCCAGAAACCCCGCAGCCATGTTTTGAAGCTGGCTTTGAGTGCCATGCGCTTTGCCCCCTTCGGGGCAAGATTGGCCGTGATCTTTTCGATTTTCAGGGAATTCAGAAAGCCGCGAACAATGGTGAATTCCACCTGACGGGGTTGGGCTGATACGACTTCGGTGACCGCACAGCGCACAAATCCGGCCTGATCCGGGTTCGTACGGTTTTTTGCATGGCGTTTGGCCCCCGGATGAATGTTTGATTTGCGGGCCGCGTTGCGTTCCTGCTGCTGGCGATAGGCCTCGTTGGCACGTGCAAACCTGTCTTCTTCGCTTTCGCGGTTGGTTTCGGCCTTGCGACCGGTACCGGCAAAGCCCTGTCGGGTGCGTTGCGATCCGGCATTTTTCGCCCCGGCAGCCTGCGGACCATAGGGGCCGTTTTGCTGTTTGCCTGCTGTGTCGCCGGTGCTGTTTTTACCGTTGCGAGGCGTATTTGGTGGAGCCTTGCGTGTGCCGATCAGGATTTCATAGGCTTCGGTGATGTCCTTGAATTTTTCTTCGGCATCGATATCTGCATTTCGATCAGGATGAAATTCGAACGCCAGTTTGCGATAGGCAAGCTTGATTTCCTTTGCGCTGGCACCGGGCGCAATTTTAAGCAGGCGATAATAGGTCTCGTGGTGATCCTGACTCATTCGTGAAGGGCATCCCGCACATAAATATTGTCCCGAAGCCGGACAGGTAAAACATGTTCAATTTATATTCGTATCGACGTCAGGATCATATGATTGAAATCTTAACACGTTGTCACTTTTGCGTATTTGCCATATTTTGCAAGAATTGATCCGTCCACCGCGAACCGCTTAGCGAGTATCCGCCTTGAAACTTAAATTCTGGCAACGCAATGCCGACCATGACGGCGATGTCCTTGACCACGGTGATGGTTACGGTGGTGATATGCCCGAATTTGTGATGCCGGATGGCCACAGGCTTAGCCTTGGGACAAAGCTTCGCGCTCGTTGGCAGGGGTATGACAACCCGGTCGAATATTATCTTCTGCAAAAAGAAATCGATGATTACCGGGCGTGGCTTCACAAAATGCGCCTGTTTCTTGCCCGGCCGGTCGAGCCGGAACTGGGCGAGCTTGAACTTGATGATGAAATTGGTCGCTGGCCGCCAGAACGGGTCAAGCTTTATGCCAAGCTGTTTGATCGCGGGATCATGATCCCCGGTGGTCATGATTATGCACTGGAACTGGCAAAGCCGCTTGCGCTTGACGAAACCATGAGCTGTCTTGAAATCGGCGCGAAGCTTGGCGGGGTGGCGCGGTTGCTTGCCGATAAGCTGGGGGTCTGGGTCACAGCCTATGAACGTGATGGTGAACTGGCGTTGCTGGGTATGGAGCGATCCGTTCAGGCCGGTGTTCAGAAAAAGGTCCCGGTGCAGGCATTCGACCCGTCCAGCCCGGAATTGCGCAAAGCCTATTTTAACGTGGTCTATTCGTTTGGGGACCTGTTCCACATTGAAAACAAGGATGTTCTGCTGGTGTCGCTGGCGGAAACGTTGCGCGATCATGGCCAGATATTGCTGACAGACTATGTCCTGACATCCGAAGGGCACGAAGATGCCGTCGCCGAATGGGCCAAGCACGAGGATTTCCGACCTTACCCCTGGACGGCGGACCATTACAAGAATGCACTGGGCAAGCTGAAATTCGACATTCGTATCGCCAAGGACGAGTCAGATGTTCATGTAAAGCAGATCAAGACCGCGTGGATGGCGATGCTTGCCGATATCCAGAATAGCGGATTGGACCCGGATGTTCTGGCATATCTGGTGCCGGAGATGGAAATGTGGATGAATCGCGTAAAAATGCTTGAAAACGGGACGCTGGCATTTTATCGGTTCTACGCAACGATCAGGTGATCGACCGGTTTCATGTCTGCTGCTGGCGACGAATGAATGGACTTTGTCCCGAATTCTGTCGCTGCAACCTGTTTTAGGTGTTGACAGGGGCAGGGTGTACTTCTATTTTCCGGCTTCCTCGAAGGGGCCAAGTTTCTAAGGTTTACTATTATGAAGATCCGGAACTCATTGAAATCCGCGAAGCTGCGGGAAAAAGGCTGCCGTATCGTGCGCCGCCGTGGCCGCGTATACGTGATCAATAAAAAGAACCCGCGTTTCAAGGCGCGCCAGGGTTAATTCCCGGTACCTTGTTCTCACAGGTTTTACAAAACGCCGCATCGGTTCATCCAATGCGGCGTTTTGTGTTTTGTGGTGTGCCCCTAATCAATACCATCAATCGGAATGGTATAGACAGCGGTTGTTTCACTGCGTCCGCGCAGCAGGATTTCATCGGCAAGGCGGGCCTGGGCCGGGTCTGAAAGCTGTTCGAATGTGGTGCTTGCAATCAGGATGCGCGTGCCCAGTTCCTTGTTCTTGGCTTCCAGCCGGGCTGCACTGTTGACCGCATCGCCATGTACGGTGAATGTCAGTCGGTCCGGTGCCCCGACATTTCCTGCGACCAGCAGGCCGGTATTGATCCCGCAACGACAGCGCAGTTCTTCGCCGTCGAACAGATGGTTATGCACCAGCTTTTGCAGGGCGACAGCCGTGCGGACCGCCGCATCAGCGTGACCGGGTACCTCGTCAAAGGCATTGAATACGGCAAGGATGGCATCGCCCTGGAACTGGGTGATGATGCCGCCGTTTTCTTCGATGATTGCGGTGGCCTTCGCGAAATAGGCATTCAGGATCGTTACGATCCGTTGCGGGGCTATCTTTTCGCTGAGTGTCGTAAAGCCGACCAGATCAACGAACAGGATCGATGCCTCGCACTGATGGGATTGCACATTACCGGTGTCATCATCGGCGGCCAGCAACTGCTGGGCAATGGTGACAGGCAGGAATTTGCCAAACAGCCGTCCGATGCGTTCCCGGTCACGCAGGGTAATCGCCATTTTGTTAAACGACCGTGATGCATCGTTGAATTCGATGATGTGGCTGCCGGGCAGTATTGGAAGATTATCGAGAATACCGGTTTCAAGTTGGCGTGTTGCGGCTGAAAACCGTTTAAGTGGTCGCGTGAAGTAATGCGCGATCATGACGGCGAGAATGATTGCAAGGACCATAATTGCCGTTCCGATCATGGTCGCGAGCTTCAGGCGTTCCCATTCACGGGTAAAGACCGTCGGATCAAAATGCATCCCCATGAGAATGGGAAGGCCTGCCGATTCTTCAAATTTCCGGGTGATGATAACGTGATATCCGTCATCGGTTTCAAGTGCGGCGGCCTGTGATCCGCTGGTTCCGTCCCGCGATGGGGTATTGTCAAAATCAAATGTCTGCCATTGCTTCATACGCGCAAGAACCGGATCGGCAAGATCGTCAATACGAGGCAGGACGCCAAGGATATCATTGGACCCAAGATTTTCGGGCGGGTGCAACTGGTGCCAGTCCGATAGGGAAGGATGGGCAATGACATGTTCGTTGACGATAACAAAGGGGGTGCGCCCGGCCTCTGTCGGGTCGGTTTTCAGATCGCGTGAAAAATCGCCAAGCGAGACAAGCTGCACAAGCGACCCGACATATTGCCCCCTTTGAAACAACGGAATCATTTCGCTGATCACGACCTGATTGACCAGACTGTTCCAGCGCGGAAACTGTGTGATGCTTTGACCCGGACCATAGGCCATCAGGGATCGGGCGATGATGTCTTCTTCGGGATCGGCTTTGCCGGAAAGAGGTTTGTCCGTTTTTGGATCATAGCCCCGGAAATGGCCGTCGGGTGTCAAAAGGCCGATGGCTGTGACGTCAAGTTCATTGGTAACAAGGGCGGCCAGGGTCTTGTCCCATATGGCAGCATTATCCGGTGACAGATCACCATGCGCCACTTCGCGTGCAACCCATAGATTGCGGCGTTGCATCCGGTCGATCCGGGCGCGCATGGCGTCTTGTGCGTCTTCCAGATCGGCATGTGTCATCGCAATCCACAGATTGCGGGTATTGTCATAGGCCGTATCAAGACCAAGACGGAGCGCCAGTCCCACACCCAGTACGCTGGTAATAAAAAACGCACCCAGCAATACGCCAAGTATCGAAAAACGCCCCCTGCGTTCAGTCATCATGTTCCCCGTATGCCCCCGAAGACCCAGTTTGTGTCACCGGGTTGTCGGTAAAGTTTACTGATGATTGATGACGATGGAAAGAATATCGCGTGCTTTAGCGACGGCAGGTGTAAAGCAGGGTTTCGCTATGGCGGCCACGCAGTTGAATTTGACCGGCTTTGATCACCCGTTCCGGATTGGAAAGCAGGTCGCGTGTGCTGTCTGACAGCAGGATGCGCGTGCCAAGCACCTTGTTTTCACGCTCAAGCCGGGATGCGGTATTAACGGCATCGCCGTGCACGGTAAAGGACAGGCGGGCACTTGCCCCGACATTCCCGGCGATCATACGCCCGGTATTGACCCCACAGCGGCAATGAATGGAAAGTCCGTCAAACTGTTGGGTTTCAACGGCATGCTGAATGGCAATAGCCGAATCAAGGGCTGCATCGGCATGGTCGTGCAACTCGTCAAAAGCATTGAACACTGCAAGAATGGCATCACCCTGGAACTGGGTGATAATCCCGCCATGTTCTTCGATGATGTTGGTCGCGCAGTCGAAATAGGCGTTCAGCATTGAAATGATCTGCTGCGGTTCGAGTTCTTCACACAGGGTTGTAAAGCTCTCGATATCGACAAACAGGACCGTTGCCTCGCACTGCTGGGGCGGGAGGACACCGGAATCGGTTCCCGATGCCAGAAGTTTGCGGGCAATCGATGCCGGCAGGAATTTACCAAACAGGCTGCTGATCCGTTCGCGATCATGCACGGCCTTGATCATGTGATTGAAGGATCGGGCGGCATCATCATATTCGCGAATGCGGCTGCCTTTCAGGTCAGGGAAGTCCTGATTTTCGATGCCATCTTCCTCAAACGCACGGGCAGCAGCGGCAAAGCGCCGGATCGGTTTGGTAAAGTGACGGGCAATGATTACCGCAACGATGATCGACAGCAGCAGGACCGCACCGCCCATCACAGATGCCAGAACAAGCCGGTTCCATTCGTCATCGAACAGTTCTTCTTCGAAATGCAGGCCAATGATGATCGGAGAGAAAGGAGTATCCATCATCTGTTTCGTGACAATCATTGAATAACGACCGTCAAGATCAAGGCCGGAAAGACGAAGGTTGCTGATTTCGGGGCGTTGTTTGCTTTCATTGCCGATATCGATGGATTCGGATTTTCCAATGTTTGCCAGTACAGGGTCGCCAATATCATTGATCGTCGGCAAGGGGATCGGACTGCGCGCGATATCAGCGCCATTTACGAGTGCCGATGCGGTGCTATCCCCCCATTCGCGAAGGCGGGGGTGGGCCATCACACGGTTTCCGGCAATCAGGACAAACGGCACACCGGGCAGGTCTTCGCGCCCGCGGATCAGGCTGTTCGACAGGTTTGAAAGCGACAGATACTGGATGAAGGTGCCAAGATAACGCCCGTCGGCAAACAGGGGAATCCAGTCGGCAATCACCGTTTGTTTGAAGTAGGGATCCCATCGCGGGAAGCTGGTGTGATTGACGGTTGGCCCGCGCAAATGCGCCAGTTCCGAGAAAAGCACATCATCAACGGGCAGGGTGCGGCGGATTTCGCGCATATCTTCGGGGTCATAACCGATGAACTGACGATCCCCCGTGATCAGGCCATAGGCCATCACATCCATTTGGGATGCCGAAAGCGCGCGCATCGCGTTGTTCCAGCCGTATTGGAAGCTTGGATCAAGCGCACCACTGGCGACCTGATCGGCGACCCATATGGCCCGTTTACCCACATTGTCCATCCGTTCATGCATGGTGCGCTGGACCGATGTCAGGTCCAGATCGCTTAGCATGACCCAAAGATTGCGGGTGTTTTGATAGGCCGCGCCAAGTCCGACATAAAGGGCAATCCCGACACCAAGAATGCTGGTGACAGAAAACCCGGCAAGCAGAACAGTCAGGACAGAATATCTGCGTTTTTCAGCCAATTTTTTGAAAATTCCCGAACAGAGGCTCCCCAACCCGGGGGCAGTCTATCGTCTATCAAATTTCGTGGAAAGGATGATTGAGCTTGCCGTGCGTTTAATTCCGGGCAGAGCCCCGATTTGGTCCAGAACGGTATCGAGTTCCTCGGATGTATCGGCGGCAATTTCCGCGATCAGGTCATATTCGCCAGAAATCGCAAGGCAGCGAATGCAGTGCGTGATCTTCTGAAGCGCACCAACAACCCCGGCGGACTGTTTCTGTTCGACCTGTATCATGACTTCGGCAAGCAGAAGCGATCTGGCTTCTTCGCCAAGCTGCACGGTGTATCCCGTTATGATTTTTGCTTTTTCAAGGCGCTCGAGGCGTTCCTGAACGGCACTGCGCGACAGATCGACATCGCGGGCAAGTGCCGCAATAGGGATGCGGGCATTTTGTTGCAGCCGGGCGATCAGGCGGCGGTCAATTTCATCAAGGTTACGTTTCATCGGAATTGCCCGTTATTTTAACGGTTAAATCATTGGAAATGACAGTATCGCCGGGTTGTAACCGGCAGTCCAGCGGAAGACCATCAAGACAGCATAACAATAACGTTATCAGGGCCGTAATAAGGCGGGGCAACGCATCACATGCGGTCACAGCGTCAGAATGGGAGTTTGCTGAAATGAAAAAAGTTTTGATCCTTGGGGCAGGTAAAATCGGCCGTATTGCCGCGGTTATGTTGAATGAAAGTGGTGCATATGCGGTGACACTGGCAGATTCCAACGGACATATGCTTGAAATTTGCGCCAAGGATGGTGCGGCAACGCTGGTAAAAGTCGATGTCACCGACGAGGTCGCATTGACGGACGTTGCCAAAGGCCATGATGCCATCCTGTCGACCTGTCCGTTTTATCTTAATGTCGCGATTGCACGCGTGGCCCGGGCGGTTGGCGCATCCTATTTCGACGTTACCGAGGATGTCGAAACCACCCGTGCGATCCGCGATATCGCCAAGGATGCCGATGGGGCCTTTGTGCCGCAATGTGGTCTGGCACCGGGTTTTATTTCGATTGCAGCCCATGATCTGTTCAAGCGGTTTGACAGTGTTCAGAACCTGCGTCTTCGTGTCGGTGCCCTGCCGCAAAACCCGACCAACCGGTTGAAATATAACCTGACATGGTCGACGGACGGACTGATCAATGAATATCTGAACCCGTGCGAAGCGATCCACAAGGGCAAACGGATCGAGGTTCTGCCGCTGGAAGGATATGAGCGTTTCACCATTGATGGCACGGAATATGAAGCGTTCAATACCTCGGGCGGGGTAGGTGCGCTTTGTGACATGCTTGAAGGCAAGGTCGAGAACCTTGATTACAAGACGGTGCGTTACCCGGGGCATCAGGAAATCCTGAAAATCCTGATCGAAGACCTCGGGCTTGGCAAACGTCCTGATCTGATGAAGGAAATCTTTGAAAAGTCGCTGCCGATCACAAGCCAGGACGTGATTGTGATCTTTGCCGATGCCATCGGCACCCGCGATGGCGAACTGTGCGAGGAAAACTTTATCCGCAAGGTTCATGGCACGGTAATCGGTGGCAGGAACTGGTCGGCGATCCAGATTACGACATCGGCCGGGCTTTGTGCGGTGATGGATATGGTCCTGACCGGGAAGCTGGTGGGCAAGGGATATATCCGGCAGGAACAGGTTTCGCTTGATGATTTCCTTGCCAACCGTTTCGGTCGTTACTTCAGCCACGAGGGTTGATTTATCACCCCCGCATCATGCTTTTTGGCATGATGACAAACTTTGCCACCCGGTCTTGTCAGGCCGGGTGGTTTTTTGTGCGTCCTTGCCATAGTCAGGACCCATATTTTGTGGCAAAGACGTGGTTTGTTAACGCTTGGTCACTATGGTGGCGAATTAAACAAACTCTCGGGTGGCGATACGATCCTTGTCTGAACTTGGCGAGATGTTCCGGTTTGCAATCGACCTGTTTGAAACGGGTCAACTGGCGGAGGCCGAAAGCGCCTGCCGCAAGATGACGCTTGCCTATCCGCAGGCGGCAGAAGCCATGCATCTGGCCGGTCTGGTTGCCATGAAACAGGGCAATGGCGATATCGCTGCCGAACGCATGGGCCGGGCTGCAATCGCGGATGCCAACAACGCCGAAATCCAGCATGACCATGCGCAGGCCCTGAAAGCGGTTGGCAAGCTGCGCGAGGCCGTCGGTGCCTTCAAGCGCGCGATTCGTCTATGCCCCGATTCCCCGGCACTTTACTGCAATATTGCCAATACCTATCGCCAGCTTGATGAGCTTGAACTGGCGCATGAAAACTACATGCTGGCCCTTCGGCTGGCGCCCGATGTTGCCGAAATTCATGCCAATCTTGGTGCCTGCCAATATGCCATGGGCGATATCGCAGGCGCAGAGGCATCCTGCACAACCGCACTTAAGCTGCGCGACGATATCGTCAATGCGCTGGTTTTGATGGGGCAGATCAGGCTGGATCAGGGGCGGACGGTTTCCGCATCCGAGCCGCTTTTGCGTGCCCTTGAACTGCAACCGGGACATCAGCGCGCCCTGACGGCTTATGGTGATGCGCTTTTCCGGTTGGGGCAGTTTGCCGGTGCGTTGCATTGTCTGCGTCAGGTTCTCGCGCTTGATCCGCAGGATGCTGTTGCCAGACGCACGCTGGCACTTTTGTATTTGCGAACCGGGCAGGGGATCGAGGCCATTGGCGCGTTGGAAACCCTTTTGCATGCCAACCCGGAAGACGCCGAACTTCTTCTGATGATGGGCGAGGCCTTAAGCCTTGCTGGGCGGCATAGCGAAGCCGTGGAAAGGTTTGGTGCCGCAATTGGTGCTGGTGGCGGTGATGATGCTGTATTCCGGCTGGCTGTCGAGCTGGCAGAAGAAGGCGATGCGGCATCTGCCCAATCGGTTCTGCAAAACGCAATAGATCGCAAGATTGCCATGGGGGACAACACGGCGCTGTTCAGAACAGCCCGTCGGCTTCTTTTTGCCCCGGTCCCTGCCGATCTGGCGGCCCAGAATGACGAGGTCGTTCGTGATCTTCTGGACGATACCCTTGATGATGACGATCTCGACCTTGATCTTGGCCAAAGCGACCTGATTGATCCGATCACCCTGACACGTTTCCCGCCGGTATGGCGTGCAGCCCTTCGCCCTGAAGGCGATGCGCAATTGCGCGCGGTTGGTCATTACTGGGAACGGCTGGTTTCAGGTTATGACGTGCCCCATGTTGCGGCGCGGACCCGGCCAAAGGGCGGCAAGGTTCGGCTTGGCGTTGTATCGGCCAATATGCGCGATAACGGTATTGGGCGATGGATTGCGGGGCTTGTCCGTGCGATTGATCGCGACCGGTTTGATATCACGGTCATCCGACCGCCACTGGGTGAAGATGATATTACTGCCCGTGTCGATGCCGAGGCCGATCTGGTGGTGCCATTGCCGCTTGATCCGTTGCATTCGGCGCGGGTGATTGCGGGCCTTGACCTTGATGTTTTGCATTATGTCGATCCGCAGGCCGATGCCTATACGATGTTGCTGGCAAGCTGGCGGTTGGCGCCGTTGCAAATTGCCGGTGGCGGAATTGCCGCGACGACGGGGCTTTCAAACATTGACTGCCACCTGATTGCCGAGGATTGGGAAACAGCGGGCGGTGAAACCCGCTTTAGCGAGGAACTGATCCGTCTGCCCGGATTGTTTGTCAACGCAACAAGGCCAGATGAGATCACGCTGTCGCCGGGAGATTTGCAGCGCCGCTGGCGGATTGATCAGGACCGGAATACCTATCTTTGTCCGCAGCCGCTTGATGTTCTGACGGCGGATTTTGATCCGCTGATTGCCGAAATCCTGCGTCTTGATGAAACCGCCGAACTTCTGCTGATTGCGCCCGAACGCGATAGCTGGGACGCGGCATGGGGGCGGCGGTTTGCGGTCAATTATGCCGATGTGGCCGGACGCATGCGCTTTGTCTCGGTTCGCAGCCGTGCCGATCTTCATTCCCTGCTATGTGCGGTGGATGTCGTTCTTGAAAGTCCGGCATGGAATGATGCGATGCTGGCATTTGATTGTCTTGGCCTTGGTGTGCCGCTGGTAACCCTGCCGGGCAAGGGCGCGCGATCACGGCGCAGCCATACGTGTTATCGCCAGATTTCGGTATTTGATTGTGTTGCCTATCATTCCGCCGACTATGTTGAAACCGCGCTGACGCTGGCGATGGATAAACGACGGCGTTCGGTCGTCTCGCAGGCGATCCGCAATCGTGCCCATGTTCTGTTCGGCCAGCGGTCTTCTTTTGATTCCTACATGAACTTCCTTGAAGATCGCACGGCTTAATATTCGCCTTTTGCGATATGAATTTGCCAAAAGTTCCTTGTTTTTCAATCCATAGACTTGAAAACTTCGTACAGCATTCTCAATCTATAAGTGTTGCGCATTGCATCATTCCCCATGGATCGGAGAGACAGTATGAAGTTCGGTTTGACGCGCGGCCAGATGGTAAGACTGGCTGTCGCCGCCGTAATTATTGTTGTTGCGATATGGCAGCTGGCGCCTCTGACTGTTGCTGATATTCGGCCGAACGGTGTTGTTAACGCCAAGCTTGTGACCATTCAGGCACCGATCAGCGGTCAACTTGTGCGCGCCATTCCTGATATTGGCGAGCCTATAAAAGCGGGCCAGGTTGTAACGCGTATTACTGATGATACCGAACCACAGGCGTTGCTTGCCCAGCTTGACGGTGAAAACCAGTTGCTGCGTTCGCGAGAAACGGCCTTACTTGAAAAGCTTAATGCGCTGGATGCCCTGAAAACCGAGCTTACCACCCGTGTCAAAGACATGATTTCGGGGTCGCAGCTTAACCTGCGTTTTCGTCTTCTGGAGGCCGAAGCACGTCGTAAAAGCTGGCAATCGGTCGTCAAGGAACGTGAACTGACATTGGCACGGCAACGCACCCTGTTTGGGGATGGTCATGTTGCCCGTGTCCGGGTTGACGAAGCAGAGTCACTTCTGGAACAAGCCCAGCAGGAAGTTGAACGCGCCAAAGCCGATGCCGAGCGATTCCGCGAGGAGGGCGAGGCGGTCGGTAAAGGCATTTTTGTCGGTGATGGCCAAAATGATGTCCCCTATTCACAGCAACGTCTTGATGAAGTGGTTCTTGCAATTGCCGATCTGAATGTGCAGTTGGCAGAAACCCGGGGGCGTATGGGCGCGATTGACCGGCAGTTTCGCGAGGAAACCATGCGGGCGGGCCGACGTGAGTCGATGCAGGTCCGCAGCCCGATTGACGGCCTTGTCTGGCGTCGAATGGCATCCGAGCTATCAACGGTGACAAAGAATAACGATCTGGCAAAGCTTCTGGATTGTTCGGCAATTCATATTGAAGTTCCGGTCGATGAAGGCATGTCCGATACGCTGCTGCCCGGAAGCGATGTGAGCGTAAGACTTCAGGGTTCGTCGGAAATCTATCGCGGAGTTGTGGTTGGTATTCGCGGTACCCGTGCCGTAACACCCGAGCTTGAATATGCGGCTATCCCGCCGCTTTTGAAAAAGGACGAGGTTCTTCTGGTGGTCGAGATGCCCGAAGCCGACTTTGCCAGCAGCCCGCAAACATTTTGCAATGTGGGGCGCCGCGCCGAAGTGCAGATACCGGGTCGTTTTGACGGCTGGTTCACCAGCAGTGAGGAAAGCTGATGAACCTTTGGGTGCAGTTTGCCCCTTTGGCACTGGTTATTGGTGTCATGATGCTTGTGTCGCCAATTCTGCCGCGTGACAGGTTATGGGCACGCTGGCTGGTGGTGATCTTTCTGATCGCGCTTATCGCCCGTTATCTGCCTTGGCGTATTACGGAAACCGTTCTCCCGGCGGACCTGTCAACCGCGCAAGGCTGGTGGATTGTTTTTCTGTTCGCAATTGAGATCGTTTTTCTGTGCGATATGCTCCGCCAGTCGCTGATCCATTGCAAGATCGTCAATCGTAGTGCCGAGGCAGATGCTGCCTTGCAACGATTGCAGGCACGTCCGGTCGAGGCATGGCCGACTGTCGATGTTTTCATTCCGTCTTATAACGAACCGCTTGATGTGCTTGAACGCAGTATCGTCGGGGCGCTGGCGCTGGATTATCCGAAACTGAAGGTCTGGGTGCTTGATGATGGCAAACGTGACTGGCTGCGGGAGTTTTGCGAGAAGAAAGGTGCGAATTACATCATTCGCAAGGACGGCACCCACGCCAAGGCAGGAAATGTCAATAATGGCCTGTCGCAGTCGAACGGTGATCTGGTGTGCATTTTTGATGCCGATTTTGTCCCATATCGCAATTTCCTGAAACGTGTTGTCGGATTTTTTGAAGAGTCCGACATTGGCATTGTTCAGACGCCGCAGCATTTCTTCAACAAGGATCCGATGCAGCGCAATCTTTGGATTGCAGATCGCTGGCCTGATGAACAACGATTGTTTTTCGACCATATAGCGCCATCGCTTGATGCATGGGACTCAATGTTTTGTTGCGGGTCCTGCATGGTGATGCGACGCAAGGCGCTTGACGAGATTGGCGGGGTGCCGACCGCATCCATTACCGAAGACATCCTGACTTCGCTTGAAATGCTGCGCAAAGGGTATCGAACCCGATATTTAAATGAAAAGCTGTCAATCGGTCTGGCTGCAGAAAGCCTTTTGGCATTCCATACCCAGAGGGAACGCTGGTGTCAGGGCGGAATACAGACCCTGTTCCTCAAGGCCGGGCCACTAGGGCCGGGGCTTTCGGTTTGGCAACGGATACTGCTGTTTCCGATATATTGGGTATTTCACATTCCGGCCCGCTTGCTTGTGATCATGATCCCGATTTTTTACTTCTGGTTCGGACTGCAGCCGCTCGAAAATGCGCGGAGCTGGGAAATATTCTATTGGCAGTTACCTGTTCTGATCGGCGGATGGGGAACAGCGATGTGGCACAATGGCAGACAGGCCTATCCCATCGTTAACGAGGGGCCAGCGGTGCTGGTGTCACTTCGGTTATTCCCGATTGTTGTGTCATCCCTGATCCGGCCATTTGGGCGTCCCTTCAAGGTGACACCCAAAGGATCGCAATCGGGAGCAGGAAGTTCATTCACCGAGGCGATCATTCTTGGTGTCCTGTTTCTGCTGACGGTCGGCGGGTTTTTTTACAATATCGATACCGACATCCGGATCATCGACAATGCCAATTTCCTTCTCGTTGGTGGTTTGTGGGCATCAATCAACGCGCTGACACTGCTTGTGGCATTGCTGATCTGCTTTGAAAGTCCGGTGCAACGGCAACAGGAACGTTTTCCGGTTAGCCTGACGGCAAAGATCAAGGCAGAAGAACATCCGGAACCGCTTGATGTCATGATTACAGACATGTCGCTTGGCGGGGTTCGTCTTGAAACCCGATTGCCCGATGCCAAGGCTGCCGCCTTTGGCAAGAACCGGAAAATTGAACTGCATGCAGAAGATTTACCGCCCTTGACCGGGATTCTGGCGCGTTCGTTCGAGCGCGATGACGGAGTACATGTATTTACACTGGATTTTGAACCTGAACCGCAGGATGCAGAACGCGATGCTTTGATACGCGCGCTTTATACCAGCGGGATCGACAATGCGACTAAACCCGCCCACAGTCTGGAACTGTGGGGGGCGATATTCCGGCGCATATTCGGTCGTGGTCCGGTTCGGGGCTAGGTTAATCAGCTAAGCGCGTCGATATCGGCTTCTGACAGGGCTGCGGGGACGATGGTCAATGGCAGGCGCAATTGACCAACCACATCCCGGTTGGTCAGGGCCGTGATCAGCGGGCCGGGGCCGTCGCTGTTGGTGCCGGCTGCCAGAACCAGAATGGAAATCTGTTCTTCTTCGTCCAGAACCTTGAGTAGTTCGTCCTTGAGGCGACCCTCGCGAATGAACAGAAGAGGCATGGAGCCGGTTTGCTCATGCACATAGGCAGCAAGCTCGTTGATACGGTTTTCGGCATCTTCACGCGCTTCTTCCTGCATCAGATCGCCAACGGCCATCCAGTGCTGGAATTCGGCTGGCTGGATCACGCTTAGCAATGCGACGCGTCCGCCGGTATGCTGCGCACGGCGGCAGGCATATCGAAGCGCCTTGGTCATTTCGTCACTGTCGTCGACCACGACAAGGAACGTGCGATCCGTGGTGGCAGCGCGCAGTTCTTGGTCGGCATCAAATGAATTCATGTCGTCCTGCCCTGAATAAAAACGGGTTCCGAATGTGTTGCGCCAACTTGCGGGGCGAGGCGCTGTCACGCCGGATCAGCAAAGTTTGCCGTAACTTAAGGACTGTTTCCAAGTTATTTTTCAAGCATCCCGGCAAAGAAACTATCTTTACGCTACTGCAAAACATGATGGTGCATGTGCGAAAACAGTGCCCGGATAAGGACGCATCGCAATAGTTCAATCAAGGATTGAAGTCTGGATTACCTTTGGCGGAACACGACGCTTGCCGTCCATCCGGCGGCGACTGCAATGATCACGGCGATGATACCGTAAAGTGCAGAATACCGGTGTGCGAAGTCATAAACTTCGGCGCTGACGCCGGTTTTGGATACGACCAGTGGCGTTGTCTTGATGCTGGCAATGCGACCGTCCCGGATCAGATAGACATTGATGGTGTATGTACCGGTCGGGGTGTTGGCCGGAAAATGGATGTCGGTTCGAAACAGTTGATTGGACAGGAAGCTGATTTTTGCCGGTCGCTGATTGAAAAGACCCGCTGCACGCATGTTTCGCAACAGGGCATCGCGGTAATCGCTGCTGTTGCGATCCTTGTCATCGATCTCGGTCACAAAGCGCTGATGTTCAAGCCCGATACGGTAATCATTATAAAGCTGTGAATTGGCGATGATTTCCATTGGCCGGTTCGACGCACTGGCATAATAGGCAGGCACATTGCGGAATGTGGCACTTTCACTATTGACCCAGATGCCGACTTTGCGTTCCTTTCGCCGCACGACCATATCCTGATCGGGGCCTCTGACCGTCACGATCACATCGCCTTCGCTTTGTACCGCGCCGAACAAAAGCACGTCGGTTCCTGTGAAACCGGTAGTAATGGCAACAAGATGATTGGAAAGGTCGACAACCAGCGCGTCGGCGCGTGCCCGGTCCTGTGCGAGCACGGCAAGCACCGCTGCAACGGCAAGCAGTGTGCGGATGATCGCGCCCGATTTGTGCATTACAAATTCTCCGGCGCGATGGAATAAAGTTCGGTCGGTGTGATCACGAGATCGAACAGAAGTTTCAGGCAAACCGAAAGAACCAGAAGCCCCAGCATTGCCCGCAAATGTTCCGCTTTAAGACGCGATCCGAATTGTGCCCCGAATTGTGCCCCGATGACGCCGCCGATCAAAAGCAGGATGGCAAGGGCAACATCAACGGTTTGCGTCTGAATGGATTGCAGGAAAGTAACGTTGGCGGTCACGAAAATGATCTGGAACAGCGATGTCCCGATGACGACACTGGTCGGCATGCCAAGGATATAAATCATCGCCGGAACCATCACAAAGCCACCACCAACCCCCATCAGAGCGGTCAGAAGCCCGACAAAGAAGCCGACAAGAAGCGGCAGCAAGGCGCTGATATAAAGCCCCGAGCGGTAAAACCGCATTTTCAGGGGCAGGCCATGGACAAAGCTGTGCTGGTGTTTCTTGGTCCGACGGAATGATCCACCGCGGCGCCGTGTGCGGAAAATGGCGCGCGATGCCTCGATCAGCATCATGCCGCCAATGATCCCCAAAAAGATCACGTAGCAAAGCGAAATGACCAGATCAATTTGACCGAGGGAACGTAACCATGCAAAAACCCAGACACCAATTGTGGATCCGGCTATACCACCCGCCAGAAGGACAAGGCCCATTTTCAGGTCGACATTACCGCGTCGCCAATGGGCAAAAACGCCTGAAACCGAAGATGCGACAATCTGGTTTGCAGCGGTTGCAACCGATACAGCAGGGGGGATACCATAGAAAATCAAAAGCGGCGTGATCAAAAATCCGCCGCCAACTCCGAACAACCCGGACAAAAATCCGACGCCGCCGCCTAGCCCCAGTATCAGAAAAATGTTTACCGACATCTCGGCAATAGGCAAATAGATTTGCATCGCGGGCGGGCATCAGCGTTTGATTGATTCTGAGAAATCAGTCTAACATATTGTGCAAATGCAACAATCGCCAATTCACTGATTGGCCGGGATAATCCGATTTTTTGTAAGGTTTTTCATGTCGCTTACTCCAGAAGCTCCCTTTGACCTTGTTCTTGATGCCCGTGGATTGATTTGTCCGATGCCGGTGCTGAAGGCAAAAAAGGCATTGCGTGATGTGCCTGCAGGCGGTGTGCTTAAGGTTTTGGCGACCGACCCGGGGTCGGTCGCAGATATGAAATCCTTTTGCGAAATGACCGGGAACCGCCTGTTGTCATCGACACAGGAAAATGATGTGTTTATCTATCATATCGAGCATCTGGCCGCGAAATAACCAGAACAAGCGTGCCCATCACGTCCGGAAATGAAAGTTGCCGCCATGTCTGCCTCATCCTCGACCCTGCAGTGGGTGCATTGCGCCTTTAATGAGATGACACCGCTTCAGGTCCATGACCTGTTGCGATTACGTCAACAGATTTTCATCATCGAACAGGAATGCATTTTCCCCGAGATCGACGGGCTTGATCCGCTTTGTCAGCATGTTTTGGGATTGCTGGACGGCAAAGTGGTTGCCGCTGCGCGGATTGTGGCACCCGGTATCGATCCCGACCATTCCGCACAGGGACAGCATCCGGCGATCGGCCGTGTCGTTGCCAGCCCCGATTTGCGCGGCCAGGGTATTGGCCGCAAACTGATGTTGCAGGCCATCGCATCCTGCCACGATACCTTTGCGGGCAAGGGCATTTTCCTGAATGCCCAGCTGTATCTTAAAAACTTTTACGAGGCATTGGGCTTCATGCAGTTCGGCGAAGCCTTCTATGAAGATGGCATCGCCCATATTTCAATGCTGCGCTCGCCCGATAGCAGGCAGGAGCAACTGCACTGATCAGCGCAGCCCGACCGTTGCCATACCGGTAAAGAATTCAAGCTGCCACTTCATGTCTTCTTCGCTTAGGGGGTAATCCTCGCCACGGGGATTAAGCGTCTGGCCGGGCGGGACATGCCCAAGCTTGACCTGAATTTTCACGGCCAGTTCCGCCGGAAGCCCTGCCTTCCATGCCAGCGAAACGACACCTTTGGCCGAATGGGTGTTAAGGACTTTGGTTACGGCTTCTGGCGGAATACCGGCAAGCACGGCAAGGGCAGCGCGGGCAAACTTGACATCATTGGCTGCCAACGCTTTGGCAACTTCCTTGTCGGTCAGTTTACCTTTGCTATGCAGGGCCAACGCCTTTTCATAGGAAGATTCTTCTTCCTCGTTCGTCGCTGCGGCCTCGGCACCACCGGACTTGGCCGCCGTTTTCTGTTCTGCCTGCTTCTGCTTGGCCTTGCGGGTTTCAACGGGTGTATCTTCGCGTTTGTCGAACTCGCCGGATGAAATGCGGCGATTGACGACTTCGCGCACCGCGTCGAGCTGTTCCTTCTTCAGGTCCTTGCGCCGTTCCAGCACGCCGATCAGGTTTTCAGCGACAAAACGTGCCAGTTTGCCTGCTGCCGTCGGTGGCAGTTCCGGGCGTTCAACCAATGGTTTGTGCCATTCCGGATAATCCGGTGCACGATCAATCAGTTGATCAAGGGTTTCTTCGCGGATTTGCGCCGACTTGTTGCCCAGAAGATGCGAAATCGCATCCTTGTCGCTGCTGGCGGCAATCGCATCGGCAAGTTTTTCACCAACATTGCGACGGCGCGAGATAAAGCTAAGCGATCCTCTTCCCGAACTGCCTTCGATAATTTCCAGAAGATCGGTTTCTGTCAGAACCGGAGAATATTGCAGGACCGGTCCGCAGACGACACTTTCGGTATCGCGCGCAAGTTGCTGGATGATCGGCTGTGGCGCGTTGGCGATATCCTTGAGCGTTTCCGAAATAACCTGGCGGACATGGACGGCCTGATCGCGGGCAAGCTTGTCCAGCGCTTCATAGGTCATCCGGCGCAGTTTATCGGTTTCATTCGGTGTCAGTCCGGCCGAAAGATTGGCAATCTTTTCGGCAAGGCTTCCACGAACGCTGTCGTCCTTGTCGTCGGTGAGCAGGACGTCGGCTTGCACAGGGGTTGCATGGTTTGCCGCAATATGGCGCCGCACCTGGGAATCTGCATCATTTGCAAGGTAATACAGAATTTCCGGTTTGGTATCATGACGTTGCGCCAGCACACCGCGAACATTCGCATCCGGGCTGGCGGCCATGTCTTTGGCTTCATCATACGTGATCGGGGTTTCCCGACGTTTGGTGAAGACCCGCTGCAAAAAACCCTTCATAGGGGCGTCTCCTGATCTTCTATTCTTGCCGGACTGTTCGATCCGGGAGGGGCGGCGATGCCGAAACTGCCTTTGCCGTGTTTTTTGACCTGATACATGGTCTGATCGGCACGAAGCACAAGCTGTTCAAGCGGTTCTTTCGAACCGGCATCTCGCACGGCAATGCCCACCGAAATGCCAAGCGGACGATCCTTGGCACCGGAAAACGACGATAAGGTGGCGCTCTTGTCAAGAAGGATGCGCGCGCGTTGCGATGCGGTTGCCATATCCGCCCCGTCGAGCCAGACCACGAATTCATCGCCGCCAAGGCGCGCGACAAGATCAATCGAGCGGGTGTTGTCCAAAAGGATGCGGGTCAGCGCCAGAATGGCCTGATCCCCGGTCTGATGACCATGAACGTCGTTGACCAGCTTGAAATTATCCATGTCGACATACATCAGGGCCGCAGGCATGTCATCATGCACAAGGCGGGCGTGGCGGCGGCCCAATTCGTCAAAGAAGGCACGTCGGTTCAAAAGCCCGGTAAGGCCATCGGTTCGCGACAGGGTAACGATCCGGTCATGTTGGGCTGCCTGTTCAATCGCGATCCCGATCTGGTCCGATACTTCGGACATGATGGCACGTTCGCCTTCATTCGGGGCGGGGTGATCGGCATTGAAGATAAATATAACCGCGCCATTCACCTGCTGATGATAATGGCAACGCTGGGCCAGAACCCGATAATTTTCGATTTCGGCTTCAAACACCTCATCGGTATTGCCAAGCTGGTTCAATGCCTGTTTGGCAATCGGATCAAGGTCTTCGGGGCCGTGACATGCGATTACTTCGATCTTGTCGGTTTCCTCGTTGCGGCGAAAAATGGCGCAGCCCGCGCAGGCCAGGGCGCGGGCGCTGGCATCCGCCGCACCTTTAAGCACAAGCGTCGGGTCGATTTCATCGCGCATGGTGCGTACGATATAGGTCATCAACCGGTCGCGGTTTCGGGCCGTGGCAACTTCGCTTTCGCGCCGACGCTGTTCGGTGATGTCATGAGCAAGACCGCGCGTACCGGTCCAGCGACCGTCACGCGTGTATACCGGGGTCGATGAAACGGCGAGGCAGGCAGCATTGCCATTGGCCCGTCTGAGCCAGATCGGTACATCGCGGACGGCCTTCTGGCTGCGAAACACAATTTCGCTATCCTGGTCCGCAGTATCCAGAAGAAAATCAAGGGGCGATCGACCGACAAGTTCATCGGCCTTGTAACCCAGGGCACCACGTGGCGAGACAAAAATGAAATTGCCGGTATCGTCGGTTTCCCAGGCAAAGGCGGATGATACTTCGACGATGTCGCGATAGCGCTGCCGCGAGTCAATCAGCGCATCGCGCAGATTGCGATCCATACTGACGTCGCGCGGTAAAAGTAGAACCCGATCATCTGCCATTGGCAATGCAGTCAGTTCAAGCGTTGCCGTACCGCGTTGTACCTCGAATGTCAGGAGTTCGACAACTCCGCCTGGTGTTGTGATGGCGCGTAAAACCAGCTTGTTTATTTCCGGAAACAGACCGTCACGAATGCCTTCGGCGAAGCTTCGGGCATTTTTATTGGCAAACAGGGGGGTGCCGTTCTTGTCCATGACCATGACGGGTGCCTCGGCATCGGCCATGGTCTGCGGATCAAGAATGAAACCCTGATCTGATGACATATCGTTATATGCGGACATTTCCTTGTCGGCATCCTTGTGATGCTGTTTCATTGCCCGCCTCCGGTTGCGTTGGCGGTCTGCGCGTTACCTGGTGATCCGGTGTTTACACTGGCAAGCGTTACAGGCGCGCCAAGATGATATCCCTGACCGTAATCAATGCCCAGATCGCGAACCAGTTCGAAGCTGGCCTGATCATAGATCATTTCCGCAATCGTATGGATACCAAGGTCGCGGCAGAGCAGGGCTGTGGCCTTGATAAAGGCGCGGCCTTTGGGTTTGGCCAAAGCCGTACGCATTGCACCACCATCAAATTTGATGATGTCGACGTCAAGGGCGCTCAGATATTCGAAATTGGCGGCCCCGGCACCGAAATCATCAAGACAGACAAGGTGCCCGCGTGCACGTAGCCGTTGCAAGCCGTCATTCACGTCTCGAAGGCCACGAATGCGCGATGTCTCGGTTACCTCGAACATGATCTTTGCCGGGTCAATGTCGTAACGATCAAGGATTTGTTCCAATGCCGGCAGGAAATCCTGCTGTTCCAATGAATGGCCCGACAAATTGACAGCAACAGAATGAGTTACAAGTTCTGGTTCAAGCGTCACATGATCAAGTACTTTCTGGCACATCGCCAGATCGAACTCGGTAATCAGGCCCGTACCTTCGGCAAAATGGATGATCTGATCAACGGCAAGTGCGCTGCTGCCATCGTGGAAACGTGCAAGCGCCTCGTAATGGTGCATTTCAAGGCTGCCAAGATGCACGATTGGTTGCAGGGCCACGGCAAATGAGCCGTTCTGAACAATTTCGCGAAACGCGCGGACCGATTTCAGGGTTTCCTGAATCAGATGGGGCAGGCTGGCCGAAAGGCGTTCGGCCGAAACATCCGTATTCGCATCGCTACGATGTTGCAGGCGGTTAAGCGCATAGGCCACAGCGCGTGTCAGGTTGGTTTCCTTTTCCCCGCCCGCCATCGGCTGACGGACATTTTGTGTCAGGCGATGAAAACCGCTGGCAAGATCATAATCACGTCCAAACAGATCGTTGGTGGATAGTGTTGAGGCTCCCGAAGTACCGGAACTACCGGTGGCAAGGTTCAGGTTTTTGAAAGGATCTGCGGTATTTGCCGCATCGCTGCAATCGGGATCGTCAAGATCGGCGCGCAGGGCACTTGCATAAGCGACAATCCGCCGTTCCAGTTCGATCATCGGCTCGTCAACCAGATGGTTGTTATTGGTGTCAGAGTTTGCAGTGTTCCTGCGGGAACCAATTCCGATCCCGATCAACCGGGCCAGTTCGTTGGTGGCGTCGGTTTCAGCCTGGCTGCGAAGGGCGGCAAGGTTTTCCAGCACAACAAGGGCCTCGCTATGGCTTGATGCCACACGCGCCATTGTTTCGGAACGCTGTTCGGTTTTGCCTGATTTGGAATTTGCCGAGGACAGCGTATTTTGCAGGATCAGCCGGTCAATCCCGGATCGCGCGCGCGGGCGGATCGCCCGATGACGGGCGGCAATGAAATACCGTCCGATCGGTTCGGAAATCATATAGCCGCTCAGTGACAGGGGAACCGGGTTGCCAAGGGCGGTGCCATCATCCTCGATCAACTGGAAATCAAGGTCGAGTTCCTCAAGGCGCTTGATCCCGGAAGTGGCATGAAGATAGGCCCGCAAAAGCGGCCGTTCCGAACGGATAACCAGTTTATCAAGGGCTTCGCCAATCAATCGTTCCGGTGGGCAGCCCAGAAGGCTTTCGGTCGCACCAGCCACAAACAGGATGTATCCGTTCTCGTCGACTTCAAGCAACATGTCCGCCCAGCAGAACGCCATGGCAGCCAGAAGATCCCTGTCGTTCGTTTCTGCTGAATAGCCAATATTGTCTGTCATAAGAGAACCATCACCAGCCTGCCCCCAAAAGCTTCGGATATGCTCCGAAGTCATTTTCCCCGTTTTTTATAAATAGCGATCTTGGGGGGTAATATGAAGGAAAAGCATTTAATAAACAAAAAATGCCTGTCGATATCCGATATGGGAGCGGGGTGGGATGGTTTCAGGCCCGATAAGCGCGTTCAGGCCGCGTTATGGCTGTTTCGGGGAAGGGCGCGTTTTGCATGCTTGTTGGCATACATTGCATCATCGGCCTGTTTCAAAAGGTCGGTGACATCGCTGTTAGCGTGATAAATCGTAAAACCGAAGCTGGCCCGGATCGGAAGGGCCGTACCTTGCCAGATCAGGGGGAAGCGTAAGGTGGCTTTTTCAAGGTCTCTGATCCGGGGCTCGGCGACATCGGGATTACTGCCAACCATCAGAATGGCAAACTCATCCCCGCCAAACCGGGCGACAAAATCGTCGGCACGCGTGTGCGTGCGAAGGTTCTGGCCGAAATGACGCAGAATGGCATCGCCCGCCGCATGACCATGATGATCATTGATCAGCTTGAAGCCGTCCAGATCCGCAATCACCAGAAGCCCGCTTTCCTTATAGCGCGCAGCGCGTGCCATTGCCTCACGGGTGCGGCGAAGGAAGCCACGTCGATTGTAAAGACCGGTCAGTTCATCGGTCTCGACCATTTGTTCAAGCTGGCGGATACGGTTCTGCTGCTGATCAAGGCGGCTTTGCATGTCACGTGCAAGATCGACAAGCGTTGCAAACGCATCTGTGCTTTCGGTTTCAACGGTTGCACGGGTATTGGCGTCCGTGCGCGGTTGAAATTCTTCAGCCAGTTGTTTCAAAAGCTCTAGATGCGAGTTGTTCATCTTTGATCTTGTTATCAATGACAATGCGAATTGAAACGCGTAAAACGTTTGCAGGATCCTTTTTAAAATCCAGTGCGTTACAACATCCTTAACGAGCGGCATAAGGTTTTGTGACGATAAGAAACCGCACGAGCACAGGAGAACCATAATGAAAACCGGAATAGGCGCTGTTTCTGGCAAGTTTTCTGCAATTCTTGCCGCCGGAATGCTGCTGTCGGCATGCTCGGCATTTCAGAAAGAAAATATGACCCTGACCGGGGAAATCACCGATAATGGCCGGGAATGCGTTACATTCCGTGCTGATGACGGAACGCTTTATGCGTTGGCAAACAAGGCAACCCGATTCCGTCCTGGTGACAAGGTTCGTGTGACCGGTCATGGCGCATTGATGACCACCTGTACCGAAGCAGAAACGCTGATCGTCGATAAGATTGTGTTGTTGGGTGGTGAGGCAAACTAGAGCCAATTCCCGGCTCTATTGATCCCGCGTCGCGAAGCAGTCCGTGCCGTCAGCCAAAAGCTGGCGGCATTTTGTTTCGGCGCTGGCCATATCATTGAAGCCGCCCAGGCGAAGCCGGTGAAAGATACCCTTGGGGCCCAGATCAGCCGTCGAGAGACTGCGTTGATGGGATTTTGCCAAATCCGGATAGCGGATCATGAAGCTTGCCCAATAGGTCTGTGCGCTGATCGTGTCGTGAAATGCACCAAGCTGAATCGCAAATGCATTATCTGTGGCGGGGGGAAACATGCTTGAGCCTGTTATCGCCGCAGTTTGGGATGGACCGCTTTCGGGCACTGTTGCGGATATCGCTGGCTGGGGGGTATCTGCAGTCGAAACCGTTTCTACCGGTGCCGGTTTCGCCATTACAATTGGTGCAGGTTTGGTTTTAGTCGCGCGTTTTACAACAGTTGCCTGCGACGGCGCACGTTTGATGCCCTGCTTTTCCATTCGATATTGTTCGGCAAGGCTTGGTCGTTCGGTATCTTCAAGCAAAACCGGTTCGGTTCGGATCGTGCCGGGTAAAAGGCTGAAAGGCTGATTGATCGGGGAAGGGCTACTGGCATGAACCGGGATATCCGTCGGGATGGCGTCCAGACCTGATTTGATTTCTTCGGTGGCAGGGACGGTTCTGTCGCTGACATTGCCGATATACTGTGCACCAACATTATCCATCGTCATGATCAGAAAGAGACCGGCGGCAATGCATCCCGTTGCAGTGCTGGGCATGCCGAACCAGCAATGGTTGCGAGCAGGGGGCATTGCCGCTTTCGTCATTTACTGCTCCGTCCATGCCGGAAAAGCATGGCGTTCACGCAGGATGCGATCGTTCTGGCGCAGTCGTTCCATCGCCTTGCCATACACACTGTCGGCAGTGTATTGGCCTTCGGGATGGTCGCCACACGGTTTGCCTGCCAGCAGTTCGATGGCATCATTAATGTGTTCGACCGTCCAGATATTGAACTTGCCCTGACGGATTGCCTGAACGACTTCTTCGCGCAGCACGACATTTTCCGCATTGGCCAGCGGGATGATCACCCCCTGATCGCCAGTAAAGCCCTGATCGGCGCAAATGCGATAAAATCCTTCGATCTTGTGCGAAATGCCCCCGACCGGTTGTGCTTGTCCGAACTGGTTCATTGATCCTGTTACACCAATATTCTGGCGCATGGGGATGTTCGAGATTGCCGAGATGATCGCGCAAAGTTCTGCCATGGAGGCAGAATCACCTTCGATCCCGCCATAGTTCTGCTCGAAAGTGACATTACAGGCAAAGGAGAGAGGGAATTCCTGCGCAAAGCGGGATTTAAGGAACCCTTCGATGGTCATGACCGATTTCTGTTGCAGGGGGCCGGACATATCGACCATGCGTTCGATGTTCAAAACCCCGAGACTGCCGACATAGGACCGTGCTGACACTCGCGCGGGCAGGCCAAAGGCATGGTCGCCATAATCCAGAACGGTCAGGGCGTTGACTTGCCCGACAACCGCACCATAGCTGTCGATCAGGATTTCACGTCGTTGAACCCGTTCATGGGACCGGTCTTCGAGGCGGCTGTTGCGATGGCGGCGTTCTTCGATGGCACGACGGACGTCGGCAGCCCGGATGCTGCCGCGCTTGTCGGTCTTGGCCAACGCACCTGCTTCGATGGCGACATCTTCGACCCGTTCGATCTGGGCTGTCAGTTTGTCACGTTCCCCGGCCCAGCGTGCTGCCTGGCCCAGCAATTGACGGATTGCACCGTTGTCAAGTGGAATACCGGTGCGCGACAGGGCAGATTCGCGCAGTAACCCAGTATAAATCGAAATATTGCGACCTGCTGCGGGCATATCGGCGTCGATATCAGCCTTGACCCGGAAATGGTTGCGGAAATCAACATCCAGCGAGAAGAAGGTATAGTAGTATTTCGGCGCGCCGACGATCACGACCTTGACGTCAAGCGGGATCGGGCGTGGTTCCGGCGCGCCTGCAGTCGGCGGGCCGGATTTATGGGTTTCTTCGATCCGGATTTCGCCATCGCGAAGGGCTGCTTTAAGAAACGCCCAGCTGTCTTCATGTTCGACCAGCGATTCCGCGCGCAGAACCAGAACGCCACCATTGGCGCGGTGCAGGGCGCCGGGTTTGATCAGGCTGAAATGCGGGTGCATGCCGCCAGCCACTGGGCGATATTGGATTTGACCAAACAGATTATCGTAGCTTGGGCTTGGTTCCAGAACGACATCGGGATGTTTATCGCGCGAATGATCGATCAGAAGGTTGACCGCATAACGGTCATCGACGGTTTCGGGCATTTTGCCGTCGCCACTGTCGATGGCGGGTTGGTCGCTGGCTTCTTCGAACGCGTCGATATTATCCAGAATGTCTTTTTCAAGTGCCTCGAACCAGGCCTTCATGCCCGGTGATGTGAACTTGTCGCGAATTTTGCGAATACGCGGTTTCAGAACAACTTTGGCTGCTCCGCGGCGAAGCGCATCAAGCGTATCGGCGATCTGTTCTTCAAGATCGCGGGTCGAAAGCAGCGTCTTGCGGGCTTCTTCGGCGACTTCTTCAAATGCATCTTCGGCTTCGGCACGACGTTCCTTGGGGATTTCGTCAAGAGAAACCGGCTCGCCTTCTTCGTTCAGCGCGACGATCATTACGCCTTTTTCGTTTTCCTGAACGTCCAGCCCACGTTCGCGAGCATATTCGCGCAGGGCGTCGAATTTCTCGCGCAGCTGGGTGCGAGCTTCTTCCGTCTGGGTCTGGGTTTCGGTCAGATGAGCCGGGGCGTTGAACGCCGATGCAAATGCCTCGCGCAGGTGCGATACCAGCGTTTCCATCGCATCGGCGAGCTTGCGGCCTTCACCGGCGGGCAAGGCGTAGGGGCGCGGGCGATTGGTACGCGAAAAGTTGTTCAGATATACCCAGTCCTGTGGGGCCGGGCGTTCTTCCATCGACTTCTTCAGATAATCGAGCGTTGCCGTCATGCGACCGGCGCGATCAAGGCCAAGAACAAAGATATTAAATCCCGGCTCGGACATCGAAAGACCGAACTTCAATGCCTCTGCGGCGCGGTAATGTGATGAAAAATCGAAAATCTCAGGGGACTGGTCTTTGTGCGGGCTGCGAATCCGGAAATGTGGGAAACCACAATCATCAGCGTCGAGGCGGGAAACTGGCATTTGCTGTCTTTCTGCTGCCCAAAAGGATGTGATCAGACAGGCACGCCGATCACGAAATCTTATCTTGGAAGCAACGCGATAGGCCGGTCAAGTGCAGCTTGCTGATTTTGCATTTGCAGATGCCTGGCAGGGATGGATCATCCTTCTGTCGACCTTGACGTTACGAACAGCTATCCCCATTGATTGAGTAATAAACTCAACAAAGCTTTGAAGGGGAATCGGGGACGGCATGGGGCATTTGTCTCGTATTCGAAGCTGTACAATCTTTGGCCTGTATCTGCTTGCCTCGATTGGCGGAGGAATTGGCGTTTCCGGCGCGCAGGAAACCATCATTACCTATCGTCCTCCGCCAGAAGCGGCAGAAAATCATGTTTATCCACAACGACTTCTGGCCGAAGCCCTTAACCGGACAGCGGATCGATACGGCGATGTGCGCATTACGCAGGCATTTGCCACCGTTTCGCGCGACAGAAGCAAGGTTCTTCTTGAAGAAGGTCGGTATTTGCATGTTATGGCCGAAGTCCCGCGACCGAATTGGGAAACCGATCTGATCCCGATTTATATTCCGCTTCGCAAAGGGCTTCAGGGATACCGGCTGTTTTTCATAAACCGCGAACTCCAGCCTTTGATGGACAAGGTTGAAACACTTGACGATCTCAGGCGGTTTTCGACCGGCTCGGGCGCACAATGGTCGACCACCCTGATCCTTGAAAATGCGGGGTTTGATGTTGTAACCGGGCACGACTACGAAACAATGTTTGATATGTTCAGCTTGCGTCGTTTTCAGACATTCAGCCGGGGCATCAACGAAATATTCTTTGAGCTCGACACCATGTCAGACAAATATCCCGACATGTATATCGAAACCGGACTGGCTCTTCATGTACCGTTGCCAGTGTATTTTTTCGTGACACCGACAAAACCGAAGCTGGCCGAACGTATCGAACTTGGCCTTCGCGAAATGATCGCCGATGGCAGTTTTGATAAACTGTTCATGGAATATCACGGCGATCTGATCCGGCGGGCAAATCTTGCAAATCGAAAGATATTCCGTCTCGAGAACCCGAATCTGAGCAACCGGATCCCGCTAGAAAACCCTGATCTGTGGTACTGATTACCTGATCTGGCCTACATTACGACCGTATTGCCAAATTCGCTGGTTTGCAGAAGCCGTTCGACAATCTGAACACCTTCACGTAGCCGTTCGGTCGATTTTTCCGCGCCAAAACAAAGTCGGAGACCGCGTGGTGGATGCCCGACGGAAAACTGTTGTGCAGCCGTCAAAAGAACACCGTTGTTGGCCGCATTCATCACCAGTTCGCCAGGGTCAATATGATCAGGCAGGCCAAGCCAGATATGATAATTGGTGGGATGGAACCGCACGTCATATCCCTTGAGCGTGCCAAGAATGATCGAAAGACGTCTTGCGGCTTCTTCGCGATGCCAGGCTTCGTATCGTTTAAGACTGCCATCCTCGATCAGCCGTGAAACCAGTTCAAGATTGATGGCCGACACCATCCAGCAGGTGGATCGGATGGCGCTGGCAAGTTTGGCGATCATTTCGCCCGGCGCATGGATATAACCGACCCGAAGACCGCCACCGATGCTTTTGGATACGCCGTCCAGATAGATGCTGCGTTCAGGCGCAAAGCATGACAGCGGGGGTGGGGCGTCGGGATTGAGGAAATGATAAATTCCGTCTTCAATCAAAAGCAGATCGTATTTGCGCAGCAGTTCGGCGATTTCCATGCGGCGCTTCTGGCTCATGGTGCTGCAAAGCGGATTATGCAGTGTCGGCATCAGATAGATCGCGCGCGGGCTTTGCGTGCGGCACAGATTTTCCAGTGCTTCGGGAATAATGCCTTCTTCGTCCATAGAAACACCGCGCAGGCGGAATTGCAGAAGATTGGCCAGGCTGCGCAGGTTCGGATAGGTCAATTCCTCGCACAGGACCAGATCACCCGGCCGTACGGTTGCCAGTAATGAAACCGTCATGCCGTGCTGAACGCCTGCGGTTGGCAGGACACGTTCCGGATTGTCATCCAGTCCAAGGGCGCCTGCCATCGAGGCGAGAGCACGCCGGTGACCCGGCATGCCATATTCCGACTTGTAAGTGATCATGTCGTTTAACGGCGTGCTTTTGGCAACGTCGATTAGGACATTGCGAATATGGTCTTCGCGCGGGGGCAGGGGGCAATTCATCCGGAAATTGACCGGGCCGATATCTTCGGCGTCGTCATTTGCCGTTTCCCGGGTCATTGTGCCGATATTGTTGCTGAAATGGCCCGGTGCGGGGACCGTTACCGCCATGTCCAATTCGCTTTGCAATCCCCCCAGCACGTATGTGCCTCGCCCGACTTCACCTGCGACAAGCCCCAGTCTTTCCGCCTCGCGATAGGACCGGGTGATTGTGCCGACGGTGACGCCAAGGTGATAGGCGAGATCGCGATGGGTGGGAAGGCGGTCGCCGGGTTTGAGTGACCCGTCATTAACCGCGCCGCGGATGGCGTGTGCGATCTGTCGATAAACAGGGCCGCTGCCGCCTTCAATGTTTGGAAACCATATTGTCATGGTGACAATGTTTAAATTGACATGGCGACAATGTCAATGACAAAACGAAATCGGTACAATTAATCGACAGGAGGAAGTGATGGTAAATTGTAACGATACAATCCGGTTTTCCGAAATCAATATCAAAGGAAACGCACAGATGAACACCAAAGGCGCCGTCAAGGCGACTACCTGGCGTTCTGCTGTTGCCGGCATCGCTGTCTCCGTGTTGGAACGTGTTCGCGTATGGCAAGAAAGTGCACGCAATCGCAGAATGTTAGAGCAACTTGACGATCATCTTTTGAAAGATGTCGGAATGACGCGGTCTGATCTGGATCGTGAATTGTCAAGGCCGTTCTGGATAGGGTTCCCCCCGCGCAGCTAGGTGAAGTTGCGCCGAACGGAGGTTCACGCTCCCTCGTGCCTCCGTTCGAACCTTGTCTGGAATTGTACCAATAATTCACATTCGATTGTACTCATAAACTATCCTAAAGGGTGACAATGTCGTTGTTTACGGTAAACGAACTTCGCGAGGCTGCGGCTTATGTCCATGAATATGTGGCGCCGACGCCGACTATTCGCTGGCCGTTGCTGGATCGGGCGACGGGATTGTCCCTGTATGTGAAACATGAAAACCATACACGCCTTGGGGCGTTCAAAATTCGCGGCGGGCTGACATTTTGCCGTTATCTGAAAACCTCGCTTGGCGTATCGCGCGGTATCATAAGTGCCACACGCGGCAATCATGGGCAAAGCCTTGCGCATGCGGCCAGTCAGTCGGGTATTTCGGCAACCATTATCGTCCCGCATGGCAATTCGGTTGAAAAGAACGCAGCGATGCGGGCCTGGGGGGCCGAGGTCATCGAGCATGGCGATGACTTTCAGGACGCGGCCGAATATGCCGCCCAACATGCCGTGGCCGAGGATCTTGTAATGGTGCCGCCATTCCACCCGGAACTTGTGCGTGGTGTTGCATCATATGGGCTGGAACTGTTTGACGCGGTCAAAAAGCTTGACCGGATTTATGTGCCGATTGGCATGGGATCAGGGATCTGTTCGTTGATTACGGTGCGCGATGCATTGGGCCTTGATACCGAAATTATCGGTGTTGTCGCGGAGGGTGCAGATGCTGTCCTGCAATCCTTCAGGGCGGGCAAGGTAATTACAACGCCAACGGCGAATACGTTTGCAGATGGTGTTGCCTGTCGCAGTCCTGACCCGGCTGCGTTTGAAATCATCAAAGCCGGTGCATCCGATATCGTCGCTGTCAGTGACGATCAAATCCGTGATGCAATGTGCCTTTATTTCAGTTCCTGCCACACCCTTGCCGAAGGGGCCGGAGCCGTTGCGCTTGCGGCAGCCATTGCGGATCGTGAACGCAATATCGGCAAGAAGACGGCTGTCATTCTGAGCGGTGCCAATATTGATCGGGCCGACTATGCCCGCATCCTGAACGGAGATACCCAATGAGCCGCCCCTTAAATCGTGCCGAAAGCAGCCCCACTGCACCAACGGCGCGTCATCTGATGTTTGACGATCTTGAACAGCTTGACCAGATCCTGGCCGCAACCAGCGATATGGCACGCGCTTTTGTTCAGGGTGCGGATGACATGGATGTAACCTGCCGCGACTTTTCTGCCTTTGATCCCTCGCGCCCGATGCCGGGGCAGGGTCGCGGTACGCTTGATGCGTTGCGGGCAGCGAAGGAAGAAATTCTGCCGCTGCTCGCCGCATCAATCGGTCCCCGTTATCTGGGTTTTGTAACCGGTGGAACGACACCGGCGGCTCTTGCTGGTGATTGGCTGACTGCTGCAGTTGACCAGAACGCCACCGGACCGGAAGGCAGTGTTACGGCGGCGGTCGAGGAACAGGTGATCAGTTGGCTGTGCGACTTGGCCGGTTTGCCCAAGGGGCGGTTTGACGGTGTTTTGACCACCGGGGCGACGGTATCCAACCTTTTGGGGCTTGTTGCCGGTCGCCAGTGGTGCGGCCAGCAGATCGGTGTTGATGTTGACGCTGATGGGGCCGGTGTTCTTCCGAGTTTTGAAATCTTTGCGGCGAGCCCGCATGCCAGCATGATCAAGGATTTATCGGTCACCGGTATCGGTCGTAACAGCTTTACCAGGGTTGCGACCCAACCCGGGACCGAAGAAACCGATATTGCCGATCTTAAGGCGAAGCTTGCGGCAAGTACGGCCAAGGCCAAGATGGTCATTGCATCTGCCGGAACGGTGAACGCCACCGATTTCGACAATCTGGTCGCTATTGCCGATTTGTGTGCGGCGTTTGGGGCGTGGCTGCATGTGGATGCGGCGTTTGGTATGTTTGCTGCCCTTGATGATCGTCGTGCCCATTTGCTGGCGGGGCTTGACCGTGCGGATTCCATCACGTCCGACGGTCATAAATGGCTGAATGTTCCCTATGATTGCGGAATTTTCCTGACCCGGCATATCCGTGTACTTGAAACCTGCTGCCGGGCATTTGCGCCTTATCTGCAGACCGAGGCGGTCGGTAATATGTATATCAATCGCGGGGTGGAAAACTCCCGCCGGTTCCGGGCCTTGCCGCTTTGGCTGGCGATGGTGGCCTATGGTCGCGAGGGATTTACCGGGATTGTTCGGGCGAACTGTGATCAGGCCGCTGATCTGGCGCAGTGGGTGCGCAGTCATGACCGGCTTGAATTGCTGAGTGAGCCTAAACTCAACGTGGCCATGTTTACCGGGCCGGGCAGCGATGATGACAATCGCGCCTTGCTGGCGCGTATCAATGCTACCGGCAAACTGTTCATGACGCCGACGATTTATGGCGGCCGGTTCGGGTTCCGGGCAGCGTTCAGTAACTGGCGCATGCGAGATCACGATATGGATATCGTCAAGGGCACCATCGACAGCGTGCTGTAACAGCTTTGTTTTTCAACATATGTGAAGATCATTCAGGATAGACGACTTATGACCACACTTCCGATTTACCAGATTGATGCTTTCGCAGACCGTATGTTTGCGGGCAATCCGGCGGCGGTGGTGCCGCTTGATGGCTGGCTGGCTGATGCGGTGATGCAGAATATCGCCTTGGAAAATAACCTGTCGGAAACAGCCTTCGTCGTGAAACTTGATCCGGCGAAGGATGATGGAGCCGATTTTCATATCCGGTGGTTCACGCCAACGGTCGAGGTGCCCCTTTGTGGTCACGCAACACTGGCGAGTGCGTTTGTCATTTTCAATATACTGGGCTTGGACGGTGATATAATACGGTTGCAAAGTGCCAGCGGAATTCTGACCGCGCGGCGCGATGGCGATATGATTGTGCTTGATTTTCCCAAACAATCGATTGCCCCTGACGATGTTCCCGCGCACGTTCTTGCCGCCATATCCGACGCAGCTCCGCGGGAGACTTTCCGTGTTACCAGCCGGGATACCGATTTTGTCGTGGTTTATGACGATGCATCGGTGGTGCGGAACATGACGCCAGATATGTCAGCATTGGGGAAACTTGCCGAACGCGGCGTGATCGTTACCGCACCGGGCGATCAGTCGGGCATTGATATGGTATCGCGGTATTTCCTGCCTGCTCTTGGCATCGATGAGGACCCTGTAACCGGCTACATGCATTGCGTTGTCTCGCCTTATTGGGCGGAACGTATTGGCAAGTCCAATGTCGTTGGATATCAGGCATCCAAGCGTGGCGGGATTGTTGATTGTACGGTTGATGGTGATCGCGTCCATCTGAAGGGCAATGCGCTTTTGTATCTTAAGGGCGAGATTTATCTGCCTGATTGACGACGGACAGACTGTCGGAATGCGATCATTGCAATGGCGGGCAGGGCACAACACTGTCCGCCATTTTTATTGAGAATGGCTGGTTTCCTGTGATTTTGCGTGGGTGGTTGATCTACCCACTATCGCGCAGGGCCGCGATCACACGTTTGATTTTTATTGACCTCTTGCGGGGGCTTTCGTCTAAGTAAAGGCAAAATACGACTTTCGGGGAATAGGACGGCACCTGAAATGGGCCACCAGAACCCCGTATCAAAGCGCTGTTGCAGGGGAAGATAGATCGTGATCGATAGTGTTGTCGCCAGTTCTGCGACGCCATTACAGATGTGGGTGGTTCTGGCGCTGGTCGCCGGATCGCTGGTGCTGTACGGGCTGGAACGCATATCGCTTGAGCTGACCAGTATGGCGCTGGTTGCCACTTTGCTGCTGTTCTTCAATTTCTTTCCGCTGCCCGATGCCGATGGCAACAACCTGCTTGATGCTGGTGCGCTGATGTCGGGGTTTGCCAACCCCGCCTTGCTGACAGTGCTTTCATTGCTGGTCGTCGGGCAGGGCATGGTACTGACCGGCGGGGTCAGTTATATCGCTGGTCTGATTACCGAACATGGCGGCAAGAATGCCTCGATGGCGATTTTTGTCGGCTTGTTTGTCGTGATGCTGATGTCGGCATTCCTGAACAACACCCCGGTCGTTGTTATCTTCATACCAATCATTCAGGCGCTGTCGGAGCGTATTCAGCGTTCGCCCAGTGCATTGATGATCCCGTTGTCTTACGTCGCCATTCTGGGTGGGATGACGACCCTGATCGGGTCTTCGACCAACCTTCTGGTATCAAGCTCGTTGATCGAACTTGGGATGCCTGCACTCGAGTTTTTTGAATTCACGGTGATTGGCAGTGTGCTGGCGCTGGTGGGCTTTATCTATGTGCTGTTCGTCGCGCCCCGCCTTTTGCCCGCGCTGGCATCGATGCGCAGCAAGCTTGCCAATCCCGATAGCAGCGGCAAACAATTCATCGCCCAGATCACGGTCGGCCCGGCGTCTCAGATGATCGGTACCCGTCCTGTGGCCGGGTTCTTTAAAAACCTGCCCAATATTACGATCCAGATGATTGTTCGGCGTGAACATGCCGATCTGCCGCCGTTTGACGAAGATATGGAAATTCAGGCAGGTGACGTTCTTGTCGTTGCAGCAACGCGCAAGGCCCTGACCGAGGCGTTGCAAAAAGATCCGGGCCTGCTGCATGCGGAAGCCGCGGCCGTCCATGAAGGCGGTGAAGAAATCCCGCAAAAATCGACCCAGCTTCTGGCCGAGGTCATGCTGCCGCCAGGATCGCGTCTGATCGGTTTTAACCTTGAACAGATTGGTTTCCGCTATCAGTACAAATGCCTTGTTCTTGGCATTCAGCGCCGTTCGCGCATGATCCGCACGCAGATGACCGAAATCCGCCTTGAAGCCGGTGACGTTCTTTTGGTGCAGGGGCGGTCCGAGGATGTTGAAGCCCTTCGTACCATTCGCGATGTGGTTTTGCTGGAATGGTCGACGCGTACCTTGCCGCGCCCGTTCCATGCCCGTCGTGCGGCGACCATTTTCCTTGGTGTGATTGCGGTGGCGGCGACCGGTGTGGTGCCGATCATGGTTTCGAGCTTTATCGGTGCGGCACTGATGATTGCGTCGGGGGCGCTTAACCTGCGTCAGGCGTCGCGCGCGATTGATCGGAAGATCGTACTGCTGGTGGCGGCTGCCCTTGCCCTTGGCAATGCCTTGCAACTGACTGGCGGTGCGGAATTCGTGGCCGATCAGTTGCTAGCGGCAACGCGCGGGGCACCGGCACCGGTGATTTTGTCGCTGTTCTTCCTGATTGTTGCGGTCTTTACCAACGTTCTGTCGAACAATGCCTGTGCCGTTCTGTTTACGCCAATCGGCATCGGTATGGCCCAAAACCTGGGGGTGGAGCCACACATTTTTGCGATTGCGGTGGTGATGGCGGCGAACTGTTCGTTTGCATCACCGGTCGGGTATCAGACCAACCTTCTGGTGATGGGGCCGGGGCATTACCGATTTGTCGATTTCCTGCGCGCCGGGACGCCGTTGATCATCATTCTGTGGCTGGCATTTAGTCTGTTTGCGCCGTGGTATTACGACATCCCGTTCTGATCTGAAATGCCTGTGCGCGATTGGCTGATCTGTCATGCAAATGCGTGCAGTTATAATGCGCCAAAGGCGTTTGACTTTTGGGCGTGCCGCAATAGGATCGGGCTCCGATTTTGACGCAGAATGGTGTGCCTGCACCGTTCGATTATCTCAGGAATATGCCGATGGCCCATAATGCCAATGTAACCGCCAATTCCACTGATGCCTTTGCCAAGCCAGACCAGCGCCCCGCAAGCCCGAATTTTTCGTCGGGCCCGTGCAAAAAACGTCCCGGCTGGTCGGCAGATGCACTTGATACCCGTGTTCTTGGCCGGTCGCATCGTTCCAAATTCGGCAAGGAACGCATGGAAGAGGTCATTGACCGTTCGCGTGCGATCCTGAACCTGCCTGATGATTATCTGCTTGGTGTCGTTCCGGCGTCCGATACCGGTGCGGTGGAAATGGCGATGTGGTCGCTTTTGGGTCCGCGCGGCGTTGATATGCTGGCATGGGAAAGTTTCGGTTCGCTTTGGGTGACCGATGTCCTGAAGCAACTTAATCTGCCCGACGTCCGTGTCATGGAAGCCGATTACGGCAAGCTGCCCGATCTTGGTGCCGTTGATTTCGACCGCGACGTTGTTTTCACATGGAATGGAACGACTGCTGGTGTGCGGGTGCCTGATGGCAACTGGATCGCATCGGACCGCAAGGGCCTTACAATTTGCGATGCCACCTCGGCGATTTTTGCCATGGAACTGCCTTGGGACAAGCTCGACGTGGTGACTTATAGCTGGCAGAAAGTTCTGGGTGGCGAGGGCGGTCATGGCATTATTATCCTTAGCCCGCGTGCGGTTCAGCGCCTTGAAAGCCACAACCCGGCCTGGCCAATGCCGAAAATTTTCCGTATGACCAAGGGCGGCAAGCTGATCGATGGTATTTTTCGAGGGGAAACCATCAACACCCCGTCGATGCTGGTGGTTGAGGATGCCATTGACGCCCTGAAATGGGCCGAAGATATCGGCGGTCTTGAGGGGTTGCTGAAACGCACCCGTCAGAATCGCGCCCATCTTGATGAATGGCTTGCCGAAAGTGACTGGGCGGCTGATTTGTCGGAAAAGCCGGAAACGGCGTCCAATACATCGATGTGCATCAAGATTGTCGATCCATGGGCATTGTCATTGCCATCAGAAAAACAGGCAGCATTGCCAAAACGCATTTCGCAAATCCTTGAGGCCGAAGAAATCGCGATGGATATTAATGGCTATCGCGATGCGCCTCCGGGGCTTCGGATTTGGGGTGGTGCGACTGTGGAACCAAGTGATGTCAAAGCGTTGCTGCCGTGGCTTGATTGGGCATATGCGACGGTCAAAGCCGAAATTCAGGCTGGCTGATCGGCATTTCGTAAGTATTATTTGCGTCTTCGGGGGTTTTCCCGTTGCCCTGTCCGGCACAAAGCGTTAGTAACCGCTACCGGATATATACATCAGGCACGACCTGAACCGATTTTGCGCGCCTTGTCCGGAAAGCACACATAATGACCGAACTTGCCAGGAAAGCTCTTTTGCCCGCCGGCCTTCAGGATGTTCTGCCTGGAACCGCCGCACGGGAGGCTGACATCCGCGAAAAGCTGATGAGCAGTTTCGCACATGCGGGCTATGACCGGGTTAAGACGCCGCTGGTCGAATTCGAAGAGAGCCTTCTGGAAGGTGCGGCCCCCGAACTTGCAACCCAAACGTTCCGCCTGATGGACCCTGTGTCGCACCGGATGATGGGCGTTCGTTCTGATATGACGCCACAGGTCGGCCGCATTGCCGCAACCCGTCTGGGGGACGCGCCGCGTCCGCTGCGTCTTTCCTATTCCGGCGATGTATTGCGGATCAAGGGCACACAGTTGCGCCCGGAACGCCAGTTTGCCCAGGTTGGGGCGGAGTTGATCGGGGTTTCCAGTGCTGCAGCAGATACCGAAATCGTTTTGCTTGCGCTTGAGGCGTTGGAGCATGTTGGCCTGCCCGATGTTTCCGTCGATCTGAATTTGCCGACCCTGCCGGTGCGTCTGTTTGATGCCTTTGGTGTTGCCGCCGATGATCGTGAAACGCTGATCGCGGCCCTTGAGCATCGTGATGTCGCGGCGGTCAAAGCGGTTAGTGGCAATGTAACCGACGTGCTTGTTGCCTTGCTTGAAGCCGCTGGTCCAGCACAGGCGGCATTGCCGAAGCTTAAAAAACTTGAATTGCCGCTGGGTGCGTCCGAAGAATTGCACCGCCTGATCGAGGTTGCCGAACGTATTCTGGCATCCGATCTTGATGCAGCCCTGACCATCGATCCGGTTGAAATGGCTGGTTTCCGCTATCAGACCGGTGTCAGTTTTACCCTTTTTGCCAAGCATGTTCGTGGTGAACTTGGTCGTGGCGGTCGTTATCGGGCGGGCGGATCTGGTGGTGAAGCCGCAACCGGAATGTCGCTTTTCATGGATACGATTTTGCGCGGTCTTGCCGACGCAAAGCCGGTCGAACGTGTGTATCTGCCCTTGGGCACGCCACAGCGTGAAGCGCGCAAATTGCGCAAAGACGGCCATTATACCGTGGCAGCACTTGAAGGTGCGGCCGAAGCTAAGACAGAAGATGCGGCGCGCAAGGAAGCACGTCGCATGGGATGCAGTTTTATTTATCTTGGCGGCCAGATTGTGCCGCTGGGTGCGTAACCCAGAACCATTTCTTATCGCGCAAGGAGTTTTGCGATGACCAATGTTGCCGTGATCGGTTCCCAATGGGGGGACGAGGGGAAAGGCAAGATCGTCGACTGGCTGTCCGAACGGGCAGACGTCGTTGTGCGTTTCCAGGGCGGTCATAACGCCGGTCATACTTTGGTGATCGACGGAACCACTTATAAGCTGAGCCTTCTGCCGTCGGGTATCGTTCGCAAGAACAAGCTGTCGGTGATTGGCAACGGCGTTGTCGTTGATCCGTGGGCACTTCTGACCGAGATCGAACGTCTTAAGGGGCAGGGTGTTGAAATCACGCCGGAAAACCTGCGCGTTGCCGAAAATGCCTGCCTGATCCTGCCTTTGCACGGCAATCTGGACAAGGCACGTGAAGCCGCGGCAACCGGCAACAACAAGATCGGTACGACCGGTCGCGGGATCGGCCCGGCATATGAAGACCGCGTTGGCCGCCGTGCGATCCGCGTTGGCGATCTGGCCGATGTCGAACTTCTTGAAGCCAAAGTCGAAAACCTTCTGACCCACCACAATGCGCTTTTGCGTGGTCTGGGCCAGCCGGAAGTTGATGGTGCAGAACTTTTGGCACAGCTTAAGGAAATCGCACCGAAAATCCTGCCATTCTCGGACACTGTCTGGAAATCGTTGAACCAGTTCAAGGAAGCCGGTCAGCGTATCCTGTTTGAAGGCGCGCAGGGCACGATGCTTGATATCGACCATGGCACGTACCCGTTCGTGACCTCTTCCAACACGGTTTCCGGTCAGGCTGCTGCCGGTTCGGGCATGGGCCCGTCGGGGGTCGGTTATGTTCTGGGGATCACCAAGGCATACACCACGCGCGTTGGCGAAGGGCCGTTTCCGTCTGAACTATTTGATGCAGATGGTGATCGCCTGGGCGAACGCGGGCATGAATTCGGTGTGGTTACCGGGCGCAAACGTCGTTGTGGCTGGTTTGATGCGGCCCTTGTCCGTCAGTCGGTCAAGGTTAACGGTATTACCGGTATTGCATTGACCAAGCTTGACGTTCTTGACGGGTTCAAGGAAATCAAGATCTGCACTGGCTATGACATTGATGGCAAAATCTATGACCATCTTCCGGCGAACCAGCGTCTTCAGGCCAAAGCCAAACCGGTTTATGAAACCATTGAAGGCTGGTCGGAAACCACGATGGGCGCGCGTAGCTGGGCCGACCTTCCAGCGACGGCAATCAAATATGTCCGCCGGATCGAAGAACTGATTGAGGCACCGGTTGCGTTGCTCTCGACCAGCCCGGAACGCGATGACACCATTCTGGTTCACGATCCGTTCAGCGCCTGATCGCGTCTTTGAATGAAAATACAAAAGCCACCGGTTCCTCCGGTGGCTTTTTTCGTTTCAGGTGAATGATTTGGCCGATCCGGTCCTTGTGTGCGGCGCGGATAACGGCTTGCTCCGTTTTGTTATCGGCAGTATCGTTTCAGGGGACCAGAGGACACGGCAATACAGCTTTCCAGGTAGGGGGCTATGGAACGTGTTTCCTCCAACAAAGAAAAACCGGGGCTCATGGCACAAGAAGCGGAAATGCAGAAACAGGATGTTTCCGACGGCGCTGACGAACAGGATGGCGCCGGGGAGAAAAAGGATTCCCGGGCTCAGACACCAGGCTTGGGCGGAGAGGAACCCGTTGCCAGTGGCGGTGGTGGACGCAGTGTCGAAATCGGCAATTTCCGTGTGTTCTCGGATCTTCGGCTTCCTGAATACGATATGGGTAATTGCAAGGCCTATGCCGCGGATAATCTGCGCCGCGAAGAAGGTGGTGCATTCGCACTTGTCACCGACCCGACTGTTCCAACGCGTCAAGACCTGATCAGATTTTTGACGGGGGTGCACATCGGTGGGCAGATTGATCTTCTGGACCATGAAATTGCCCACTGGCCGCTACTGGACCGCAAGACAATGGTGCTTTTCTATGAAAAGCCAGCAGGTGGTCGTGTTCTGGTACCCGGTGAAAAACAGAAAAAGATAGACGAACACGATTTTGCCAAGGTTGTTATCGAACCGTTGATGCACGTTTTGCAGGCGGTGGCTGACAAAGGGCTGACGCATCGGAATATTCGTGCAGACAATCTTTTCTTTGGCGACCCTATGGCTGAAAAGGTTGTCGTTGGGGATTGTTGTGCTGCCCCTGCCGGTTTCAATCAGCCACTGGTTTACGAGACCATATCCCGCATGACTGCTGACCCGGCCGGGCGTGGTTTGGGATCGGTGCTTGACGATCTTTATGCTCTGGGCATGACGATTGCAGCCCTTGGGATCGGTCATACTCCGCTTGAGAAGCTACGCGAACAGGACATCATCGATGTCAAACTGTCCAAGGGATCGTTCCAGGCCGTTGTCATGAATGAAAAATTGCCACTAGCTTTGATCGAACCGGTGCGCGGGCTATTGTGCGATGATTCCGATGAGCGGTGGGGTTTTTCCGAATTGCATGCCTGGATTGACGGGCGCAGGGCAAAGCCGGTGCAATCCAACACTGAACGCAGAGCTGCCCGGTCGCAGAATATTTCCGGCAAGGATTATTATACTGCGCGGTCACTGGCGCAGGGAATTGCGAAAAACTGGGTCAACTCGCTTGCACCGCTTCGCGATGGTACTGTTGAAATATGGTTGCGCCGCGGGCTTGCCGATAATGATCGCGCCAAACATATGTCCGAAGCGATACGGCAATTGCAGTGGGCTGGTGCGGATAAACGTGCGGCCGAGGATATCCTGATCGCCAAATCAATCATCATCCTTGATCCATCAGGAGCAATCCGGTTCAAGGGATTTTCCGCGATGGTTGATGGTCTGGGCAGTATGCTGTCCTATGATGTCCAGCATGGCCGAGGGCCGCAGCGTTTTGCTGATGTTGTGGTTCGCGATATTCCGTCCTTCTGGTTTGGCCGTCAGGGCGGATACAGCCCGGAAGTCCAGAAGCTGCAGCAGGCATACAAAAACCTGCGATACTATATTCAGCAGCAAAGTGCCGGTTATGGGTATGAGCGGTGCCTTTATGCCATCGTGCGCAATCAGCATTGCCTGAGCCCGATGATCGAGAAAGATTATGTTGTTGATATAACACAGCTTTTGCCTGCATTGGAAAAGGCAGCCGCAGATTTGCCTGACGATAGCTGGCCAGTGGACCGCCATATCGCGGCCTTTATCGCGACCCGCCTTGAGGATGATGTCGAGGCCCAGCTTCTTGCGCTGCAAAATCCATCTGATGAAGTCGAATATAGTCGCGCGATTATCAGTATGCTGGCACTTGTTCAATGGCGGCATGGCCCCGATAACCTGCAGAACCTGTCCCATTGGGTTGCACGTTTGATGGAGCCAGCGGTCAAGGTGTTTCATAGCAAAGCGCGCCGGGAACGGGTCGAGCACGAAATCCCGAAACTGGCCAAGCGCGGCAATCTGGTCGAACTTTACAATCTGATCAATGACGAACAGGAACGCAGAAAGGACCAGACCGAATTCATCACCGCGGTCGAGGAATATTCCGAAGCGGAAAGCGAGGTTTTTGATCTCGAATCATCAGGCCCCGCAAGGCTTGAATTGGCAGAAAAAGTGGGTCAGCAGGCTGCTGCTTTTGCATCGACCATGATTGCATTGCTGACGGTATCGGCACTGTTTCTGATGCATATCTGGTAGGGGACCGGGATGGCAAGACAATCTGGTAGTAAAAAGAAAAGTGCCTTTTCCGGTTTGTCGGTGGTGGCATCCGCCGTGCTTTTGTTCATGGTTGCCCTGCCGACATTCATTACTTTGGCAGTCGGGCTTTTGCCTTCTATGGTCGCGTTTATGTTTGATCGTAGTCAGGGGCGGACCATGTCGCGCTGTATCTTTGGCCTGAATTTTTCAGGGGTTGCGCCGTATATCATGGAAATCTGGCAACAGGGCGCGCAAACCGTTGGTGTTGCAACGCAGGAGATTTTCCAGCCCGTGGCCTTGTCGATCATGTATGGCGCAGCCGGTCTTGGTTGGCTTTTGTATCTGGCGATGCCGCCGATTGTTGCCAATGTTCTAAATCTGTCGGCCCAGCGTCGGGTTTCCGAGTTGCGCAAGAAACAGCGCGGATTAATCAAGACTTGGGGGGACAGTCTGATCAAGGAAATTGATCGTTCAGGGAGCTGACCAGTTCATTGAATGATATATCTTTTTCACAAAGAAGCGGCGGACAATTTGTCCGCCGCAGTTATATTCATTTATGAGGGTAAGTTGGGACTCACATTGGCAAATCGGTGTGGATCGATTTGCGCACTTTTTCGAAGGCACGTACTTCTATCTGGCGAATGCGTTCACGAGAAATGCCATATGCCACGCTGAGATTTTCGAGCGTCACCGGAGAGTCCAGAAGGCGACGCTGGGTGAGGATGTCGCGTTCGCGAGCGTTAAGATGCGACATAGCACTTTTCAGCAGGTTCATCCTTTGGAGAAATTCCTCGCGCTTGCCATACAGGGTTTCCTGATCTTCGTCTTCGCTTTCGATCCAGTCGACCCATTCGCCGTCGCCGTCAATGCGCACCGGTGCATTCAGAGAATGATCCGGTCCGGCGAGGCGGCGGTTCATCATGATCACGTCATCTTCGGAAACGTTCAGCTTTGTCGCGATCAGTTCCACCTGTTCCGGTTGAAGATCGCCCTCATCAATCGCCTGCATCTGGCTTTTGAGTTTCCGCAGATTAAAGAAAAGCTTTTTCTGGGCGGCGGTCGTGCCCATTTTCACCAGCGACCAGGAATGCAGGATATATTCCTGTATCGCGGCGCGGATCCACCACATCGCATAAGTTGCAAGGCGGAACCCTTTGTCCGGGTCAAATCGCTTGACCGATTGAAGCAGGCCTACATTGCCTTCGGAGATCAATTCGTTTATCGGAAGTCCATAACCGCGATAGCTCATGGCTATCTTGGCAACCAGTCGCAAATGGCTGGTGATCAGCTTTTCTGCGGCAGTTGCATCATCATTGTCACGGTATTCACACGCAAACGTCGTTTCCTGTTCAGGTGTAAGCATGGGGTAACGGCGGATGCGCTGCAAATAGACTGTCAGACCATCTTGGGAGATGATTGGAAGTGCATTTCCCTGTTTCATTGAAGCCTCCCGTTACGCTTCGTATAAGGTGCGGTTTATCCCCTAGCACCTTAGACAGGGTATACGTGGGTATTAGAAGGCGTCAATAGATTTTCGACCAAAAAGGTTAGGTCAGACTATCCCAATGGGTAGGTCAAGGCAGGTGATGAGTTCTTGTAGGTCTTTCGGAAGGGGGGCTTTGGTCAGGACGTAATCGCCTGTTTTTGGGTGCAAAAATCCCAGTGTTCTGGCATGTAGCGCCTGTTTGTCAAAGCTGTTCAGAACCTCGTGCACCCGCGAGTTGAACTTCTGGGTAAGTTTGCTTCTACCATAGACAGGATCACAAATAAGTGAGTGACCGAGATGGGTCATATGAACGCGAATTTGATGTGTTCTACCCGTTGCAAGGCGGCACTCGACAAGTGAAGCCAACGAGTCGTCACGTTTTGCCAAAACTTTGTACCGGGTGAGAGCCGGTTTTCCGCCATTTCGCAGCACCGCCATCTTTTTACGGTTGCGAGGGCTTCTGCCAATATTGCCTTCGATTATGCCCTCGCTCTGGCGGGGGACACCCCAGACCACGGCGATGTAGGCGCGTTCGATATTTTCCTTGTCCTCGGAAAACAGGGTCGAGAGTGCCCTATGGGTTGCGTCGTTCTTGGCGATCACCATGGCGCCGCTGGTGTCTTTGTCGAGCCGATGCACGATACCCGGGCGTTTGACGCCGCCAATTCCCGAAAGGCTGTCGCCGCAATGGGCCAGCAATGCATTGACCAGTGTACCGCTTTCATTGCCCGCTGCGGGGTGAACCACCATCCCGGCCGGTTTGTTGATTACCAGCAGGTGGTCGTCCTCGTACAGGATATCGAGCGCAATTTTTTCGGCCACGGGATCGGCCGCAACAGCAGGTGGAATTTCGAGTGCAAACAGATCCCCGGATTTGACCTTGTAGGACATCTTGGCAACCGGGGTGCCATTTAGCATCAGATGTCCATCCTCGATCAGGCTTTTGATACGTGAACGTGATTGCTCGGGCCATGCGGTTGCCAGAACCTTGTCGAGCCGTGCACCTTCATCCGAGGGCAGGGCAATATATTCAAGATGTTCCGCGTTCAGGCCGCTATCCATAATCACATCTGCTGTTGTTCTGGGCCATCTGGGCCGGTGATATCTGTTGCAGGGCGGTTTTAATCGCTTGACGATGAAATGCAATCCCGCTTTGCAAACTTGCAATTGGTGTTTCTTGTCGGTATGGCCTTCAATGTTGTCCTGTCTGGCATGCTGTAATGACAGCGTGCTGCAAGATCGGGCTGTTGATCAACTTATCAATCGGAAATGTGATGCGCGTTATCAAGATTCTGGTCGCTTTTATGGGAGTGCTGATCGTCGCGGGCGTCGCACTTGTGGTTTATGGATTGTCGCGTCAGGAGGATGGCAATATCGCCACCGATAACGCAATGCCGTCCGCACCGGTTGCCGGGCAGGTTGAGGTTGCATCCGGCTTTGATGCCAAAGCTGTTTCACAGTTAAAGCCGTTTGGGACGATCAATATTGATCTTGCGCCGGGTGAAACGCTGGTTGATTTTTCCCGTCAGGGTGGCGAGGCGACACTGCGCCTTGAAGGCCGTCATGGTAGCCGTCTGGTGATTGTTTCGCTTCGGGATGGATCAATCCTTGGGCAAATTCTGCTGGTGGAACCTCAGTAATATCACGGTGGTTTTATGGCCCAGACCCCGCAAATCATAAATATGTCGGCAGGTTTACTGGCAGGCATTTCAGACATTGCGGCCCGCGCATGGCCAGAGGAATGCTGCGGTCTTTTGATCGCAGCAGCCGACCAGCCGAGGACAATCACCCGTTTTGTTGCTGCCGATAACGTTGCCTTTGACCGCAAAAGGACATTCGAAATTGATCCGCATGTTCTGCTTGCAACGCACCGTGCGGTACGCGATCGCAACGAGATAATTGTCGGATGCTATCATTCACATCCCAATGGTGACTGCCAACCTTCGCAGACCGATCTTTCACGCGCAGAAGAAGGCGGGTTTCTTTGGCTCATCCTTGCAACTGGCGCAAATGGTGTGATTGAGAGCGGCCTGTATCGCCGTATGCCGGAAATTGTCACTGATACAGAGCCGCGCCATTTCATGGTTTGCAAGCTTGTCGCTGCCTGATCACCTTTTGGTTAGTCGTTCAATCAGGCCGGTTTGTTTTTCAAGCGATTGCTGAAGTGCGAAGTTCAGGGTGATTGTCCGGCGTGCAAGTTGTCGGATTTCGCGAAGACGTTCAGGGTGTGCCAATGCTTCCGCCATTGTTGCGGCAAGCTGATCCTCGTCCCAAAAGCCGCACATTAACCCGTTCTTTCCGTGGCGAATGATATCCTGGCACGGTCCGGTATCTGATGCGATTACAGGTGTTCCACATGCCATGGCTTCAAGCACAGACCATGATAAAACAAACGGATATGTCAGATAGACATGGGCCGAACTGATCTGGAACAGCCGGACGAGCTGGTCATGCGGAATTTGTCCAAGAAAGGCAATTCGGGACAGATCCATGCCGGTTTCTGACATCATGGCGTCACGCCATTTCTTTCCGTCACTGCGGGGGGATCCGTAACTGATGCCGTCACCACCCGCGACGACAAAAGTAACCTTAGGGTTTTGACGGGACAGTCTTGCCGCAGCACGCATGAACTGCGGGAACCCACGATAGGGTTCAAGATCGCGCGCGACATAGGTGATTACCGGATCACCCTGCCGCAAAACGCGGCCATCGGGCAGAACTAGTTCAGCTTTGTCGTCCGGGCGGCAACGATGGATGTCAATACCATCATGGCAAATCCCGATCTTGTTGTGGAAGCTTTGCGGGAAGGCGGCTTTTTGCCAAGCCGTCGGGCTGATCCCGGCATCAATGGTTTCCAGACTTGAAAGCTGCGCGTTGTTGCGCAACCGAAGCTGGGTTCGCTTGGTCAAGGTAACCGTTTCGGTCGGATCGAAACCGACATCGCGCCCCTCGGCGTGATAGTAATGTTCGCAATAACCGATCAGTGGCGTCTTGCGCAGGACATCCCGCGCAAACATCATGCCGCCCCAGCCAATATGCCCGTAAACAATATCAGGTGGCCCCTCCTGCGCGACGAGTGAATCGAGTGTTGTGGCGGCCTGCATGCCGATTTGATGGTGATATTGGGGAAACGGGGTGGCAGGCGGGGGAGGGGTAGCCCGCTGACGAAGGACACGAATGCCGGGAAGTTGAACGTTCATTGCTTCGCAAAGGAAGGAAACCTGCCATCCGGCATTTGCCAGATGACAGGCCAGGTGAACAAATTGTCCCGGTCCATGGCGGTGGACAAAGACAATTTTCATCGGCGACTGCGAAGCTCTTGTGTCATGACAGCGCTTGTTACCGGTACACCGCCATAGCGGAGGGTCTGTGTCCAGAATTCCTCCAGGCGCCGCAAGGTGCGAAGTGCTGTTTCCATTTCCTGCTGATCTTGCAGGTCATTGGTCAGTGCGTTGTGATATTCCTCATGGAATTCATGCAGGGATTCACACAGTTCATGCCCCTTGCGGGTCAGTTTGATTCTGGCAGACCGTCGGTCACGGGCCATAACATGGCGTTCGACATAGCCCGATTCAGCCAATTGTTTCAGATTATAGGATGCATTCGATCCCATGTAATGGCCGCGATCAAGAAGATCCCGGACCGAAAGTTCATCGTCTCCAATGGTAAACAGCAACGCAACTTGTGCGGGGCTGATGTCATCTTTGCCGAGTCGAATAAGATCTACACGAAGCAGATCAGCAAAACGCCGATAAATACGCTCGACGGTGTTTGCTAGTTCAAGATGAGTGACGGTCATGTTGTTTGATCCGTTATCTGGTCCCAAGCGAGAGTTGATGCCATGGTCTTTCGCCCATAGCAGGCCTTTCGTGTGGGGAAGATAACAGGACGTTGCTCTTGAACGGTTTTTCCGCACGCCCAATTCTTCCCTCAGTTTGCTCGTAATTTCGAAGTAATTTGAAAGTATTTTTATTTTCAAATTACTTCATCTTCTTCTGTTTTTACATTGTCAGATCATGAACATGAGATCGACATATTTGATTTTATTGTAGATCATCATGACATCGCAACTATGTGATTAGATTGCGGAAAAACTATGACTTTTGGCTGATTGGATGAAAATCAATGCATTTTGGTCGTAAAAACACGCCAAAAACCGCAGAAAGCAAAGCTGTCAGACCATCGCTGGATGCGAAGTCCGTCATCCGTGAGGCGAGATACACTTTTGTTCGTGGCCTTGGATGGGCCGGGGTCCTGAGCGGCTTTATCAATGTTCTGCAACTGACCGTGCCGCTTTTCATGCTTCAGGTGCATGATCGCGTCATCAACAGTCAAAGCACCGATACGCTGAAATTGCTGCTGGCAATTGCGGTCGGCGCTATCATTCTATACGGCATCCTTGATTTCATTCGGGCCCTGATCTTTCAGGAAATGGCCAAATCATTACTGCGTCGCCTGAACTTGCCTGCGATTTCGGCGGCAATGAGCGTCGCGCTTGAAAAAGGGTCGGTACAGGGGACGCAGGTTCTGCGCGACCTGTCCGATCTGCGTAATTTTATCAATGGCAATACCATTGGTGCACCGCTTGAAGCGATCTGGTCGCCCATTTTCCTTGGTGTGATGTTTGCCCTGCATCCGTATTACGGGATTGCCGGCCTTGTGGCGGTGCTGATCCTGATCGGGCTTAGCCTGTTGGGGGATTTGCTGGTACGCCAGATCACCAAGGAGGGTTCTGACGCCAATCTGCGCAATATCGGCGATATCGGGTCAACCGTATCAAACGCCGAAGCCATCGAGGCGATGGGTATGTTGCCAGCTCTTGCGATGCGTTGGCGTCAATCGCAAATCCATGCCAGCGAGCTTCTTGATATCGGTAATGCCCGTAGCAAGGGGATGTATTCTGTCTCGCGTTCTGCCCGTTTCGGCATGCAGATTTGTGTGCTGGCGATGGGTGCATATCTTGTCATTCAGGGTGAAACAACACCTGGTGCGATGATTGGCGGTACGGTCATTATGGGGCGTCTTCTATTGCCGTTCGATAATGTCACCCGCGATTGGCGGGCTTGGGTTTCAGCCCTGTCGTCATGGAAGCGTATTCGAAATATCCTTGAAGAACGTCAGTCCGAGCGTGAGATAGAACCAACGCCGCGTTCCGAAGGCCCGCTTGTTGTCGACAATCTGGTTTATGCGGTGCCGGGATCGAATGTTCCGGTTTTGCGCGGTGTGAATTTCGACCTTAATCCCGGCGAAATCCTCGGGGTGGTCGGGCCATCCGCAGCGGGTAAGTCAACCCTGTCACGTGTTCTGGTGGGGGCTGCAAAGCCGACGGCAGGCGGTGTGTTCCTTGATGGGCACAGTACCTATCTTTGGGAACGCGGATCGTTTGGCAACATGGTCGGTTATCTTCCTCAATCCGTGTCACTTCTGAACGGAACCATCCGCGAAAATATCGGTCGCATGCGCGAGGCAAATCCGCGCAAGGTGATTGATGCAGCCCGTGCGGCCGGCGTTCATGAGATGATCGGTCGTTTGCCTTTGGGTTATGACACGCCGATCGGGGCCGGGCGGCATACATTGTCCGGCGGGCAGCAGCAGCGCATTGCGCTTGCGCGTGCATTGTATGGCTGGCCGCGTCTTCTGGTGCTGGATGAACCTAATGCCAATCTTGATGCCGAAGGTGAGGCATCTCTGATCCGGGCGGTACGTCAGGCTGCGGATGCGGGGGCGATGGTGGTGCTGATCGCGCACCGCCAAAGCATCATGCAATATGCCCATAAGCTGCTTGTCATGCAGGATGGTCGGGTCAAGCAGTTTGGTGAACGCACCGACGTGATCCGTTCGATGACGCAGGATGACAATGACATCAAAAGCCTGCCGTCGATCAAACGCAATCAGCAAAACGGGGGTGCGGCATGAACCGCGTAATCAATGTCGATGATCGTGGCGAGGTCATGATACCAGAAGATCCGCAACCTGCATGGTATCAGGTGCTTGATGAAGAGAGGACGGCATCGCGCCAAAGTCTGCGCAAGCCGATCATGGCAGGCATTATTGTGATTGCTGTCGGGTTTGGTGGTTTCTTTTCGTGGGCTTTTACAGCCGAACTTGATAGTGCCGCGGTTGCGTCAGGCTCGGTTATCGTGGATTCCCGAAAAAAGGTTGTTAACCATTTCGAGGGCGGCATTTTGAAAAAATTGCTGGTCGAGGAAGGGGAGCGCGTAAAGCAGGGCCAGGTTTTGATGCTGCTTGATGGCACGCGGAGCGAGTCCGAACTTGGGCAGTTGCGCGGCGAACGATATGGACTTCTTGCAAAACTTGCCCGCCTTCGTGCGGAGCAGGAAGGTCGCGATCAAATCAACTTTCCGCAGCAATTGATGGACGCGGAACAGGAATATGTTGATGACATCTTACAGGATGAAAAGCGTCTGTTTGGCAAGCGCAACGAAGTTTATGATGCCAAACGGAATGCGCAGGCCAAACAGATAGAACAGTTTGACGCCGAGGCCCGTGCGCTTGATTCCCAGATCAATGCCCGCACGCGGCAGGAAAAGCTGGTTGCCGAGCAGTTGCAAGGCATTCGTCAGTTGGCCGAAAAGGGATTCGCAACGCGTACCCAGTTGGTTGAAATCGAGAATAACTGGTCAGATCTTGTCGGCGACATGGGTGAGTTCAAAGCGCAGAAAGCCGCAGCAGAACAACAAAAAGCTGAAGCTGAGATCAATCTTGCGTCGATTGAAATGGAATGGCAAAGCGACATTGCAACTGAAATTCAGGAAGCCCAACTGGCATTGAACGACGTCAACCAGCGTCTTCGTGCCAGCGAAGATGTCCTGAACCGGTTGGAGGTCAAGGCACCCCAGGCCGGAACTGTTGCCAATATTCAGGTCCGTACACCGGGTGGTGTGATCAGCCCGGCAGAACCGATCATGGATATTATTCCTGAAGACGAGCCGCTTTTGATCGAGGCGATGATCAATCGCCAGGATATTGATTCAGTTCATGTCGGATCAAAGGCTCAGATCAAACTGACGGCATATAGTCAGCGTCGCCTGGCGCCGCTTGATGGCGAGGTTAAATATGTTGCAGCAGACCAGACGGTCGATGAGCAGCGCGATTCTTCCTATTACATCGTCCGGGCCGCAATTGATCCTGGTGCATTGGCTGAACGTGATGACATTGAAATTCGACCGGGTATGCCAGCAGATATTCTGATCCTGAAATCGCCCAGAAAGGCTATTGACTATCTGGTAGATCCGATCACTGAAAGCATGAGCAAAGCGTTCCGCGAGGACTGATTCTCAGAAATGCTGCAGGCGCGAAAGCCGCGGATTGAAACGTCTGCGGCTTTTTCTTTTCAAGTATTGTTCAAAAATAAAACTAAATATAAATCAAATAAAAATTGAATACTTGTGAAATAATTCAGGAATTATAATGTAATTCATGCCTTAATCCATAATATTGACACAATAAAAACACGAGAATATCTTCCTAAGATAAAAGAAAAGAATATAGGGTTGCTGTGTGGCCGATCTCAGGGGGCCTCTAGCGCCTTGAGGGAACGGCCAACCTCTCGTGAGGGGATAACCCCCGCGATGTCAATAATGTTGGGACACGAAGGAGGATTACATGGCAACTCTCGAAGGCGGCGCCTTTGATGATGCGCTTCTAGGGTCTCGTTTCAGCGACGTGATTTTTGGACGTGGCGGTGACGATACAATCTTCGGACAAGGTAATGATGATGTTCTGTTCGGCGAAGAGGGCGATGACGTCCTGTTCGGTGGCGCAGGCAACGACGTTGCCATTGGTGGCGAAGGTAGTGACATCCTGTTCGGTGGATCGGGTAACGATGTACTGATGGGGGATTCCGGCAGCGACCTGATGATGGGTGGCTCCGGTGAAGATGTTCTGTCAGGTGGTGCCGATGACGACACCATGCTTGGCGGTTCGGACAATGATGTCCTCGATGGCGGCGCAGGCGATGATCTCGTGATCGGTGGATCCGGTGATGACATCATGCTTGGCGGCGAAGGCAATGATCAGATGTTGGGCGGTTCTGGTGACGATGTTCTCCAGGGCGGCGAAGGCAATGATCTTATGCTCGGCGGCGCAGGGGACGATGTCCTTGACGGTGGTGCCGGTGACGATCTGATGATCGGTGGCTCGGGTAGCGATACCTTTGTCTTTACCGGTGGCGGCGGTAACGACGTCGTACTCGACTTCACGGTTGGCGAAGACATGCTTTCCATCAGCAACAACATCAACGACACCGGCATCGAAAGTGCCGACGATGTTGCTGCGCGTGCAACGCAGGATGGCGCCAACACTGTTATCGACCTTGGCAATGGGGATTCCATCACCCTCAACAATGTCGATGCAGAAGACGTCCAGGACAATCCGGACAGTTTCTTCAGCGTCCAGTAATCCGAATGATGGCGTCCGCAACCGATGTTGCGGGCGTCACCCTGAACTTCTTGTGAAGTGAAAATCGCCATGCTCGAATTTGCCTCGTCCGAAGCTGTGCGGACGACCGGTGACGCGCCGGAAGTTTGCCTGCTTAACCCGGAAACATTGCTTCTTATATGGGATATGCCGACCCGTTTGTGGGCGGTGCCCAAGCTTGAAACTACCGAAGGCAAAGCAATTTCGCCGCAAGCCACATTGCGTCTGCCTCTTGGTGGCGGCGGAACCCGCCTGCTGCGCGTTATCCGCAGGCCCAAAGATGCACCTGTTTCATTTCTGGCTGAAGCAGGGACCCTTGGCCGCAAAGATGAAATTACAATTGATCCGGATGGTGATTTTGAATTCGCCAGCGCAGGCATGCTGCTGGAAGATGTCACGCCATCAGGGCGATTGTCGCTGATGTCTGCCTTGCTTGGTGCATGGGCCAGCATGTTCCGCACCCGCCGCAGCAAAAGTTACACCATATTCCTCAATAAGCTGGTTTCCGAAATTGTCGATACGCCCCAACGCGCCAAAGCGGTCGCGAAGCTGTCCGATCAGCAAATCCTGATCTCGGCCGGGCTGCCGGTGGCATTTGGCGAAATCGAAGCCGTTTACATCGTTTCCTCCTTTGGTTTCCGCCGCCTGGCGCTTCCGCCGCATGAAAGCAGCGAAGGTCCGCAGGGCAAGAAACAGACCTACATGATCGCTGATCGCGACGGCACCGAGAACGGTGCCTATCTCGTCGTGACCGGCGGACGCGCGCTGGCCATTCGCCATTTGGCGGCGACGCCAGTTTTGCCCTCGTTGTCGCGATGGTGGCTGGCGCGCGGCAAATCCGATGCTGATCTGCGCGAATATATCATCCGCGCGATAGCGCGTGG
>NZ_JPWA01000028.1 GCF_003326475.1 Thalassospira xianhensis MCCC 1A02616
TCGTTGCTCGCTCCGGCCACGGCGGCAACCTGCCACCCCGACGTCCAGACAAACCTCGGGTCGCTGCCATTTTCACCAGCAGACGGTCTTCGGGCGTACTGCCCCCAACCTGTCCACCACCGACGGGCCAAAATCCGATGCCGCCACTGCTGCTATTTCTGCCCCATCCGGCAAATCCGGGGTCCTTCCCCGATAAGACGCACCTCTCCCGTCATGACAAATAAGCGTGTTAGAAACGTGTTAGAATTAACGCGGAATACCGCCGTAATGGCTTCGCCATCCGCCGACCCGTATCCTGCGGATTGCCCCGCCACCCTGCCTCAATCTTTGTCCCTGCATCCCGATCACCTCTTTGATCCAGCCCCAAACGCAAAAACCCGCAAAGCGCATCTGGCTTTGCGGGTTTTGGTCCGGGTGCATTTCTCCCGTTGATTTTTCTCTTATGACACAACTAAAAGAACAAATCAAGAACTTTTTCAGGAAATCTGAAAAAGGGGCAGCAAACGACCATCAGCGGCCGTCCTGTATTTTCATGAACGACTATGCGTCGCGCGGCACCCCGTTCGGGTCCTCGCTGCCGCGATGGTATTTGAAGGTGCCGGTCGCAGTTGCGATCACCTCGCCCGCCGCGTTATAGGCCGTGGCTTCGGTAAAGACGATCTTGCGCCCACCGCCCTGTTTACGCCCTTCAACCCGCACCTTGCCGCCGGTTGCCATCCCAATGAAATTTGTCGTCAGTGACAGGGTCAGCGATTTGCGGACATTCCCCGGAACAGCGCAGTAACAGACGGCACAGCCCGACGCCGTATCCATCAGGGTCGCAATCACGCCCCCATGCAGGATGCCCGCCCGATTGCGGTGATGATCCCTGATTTCAAGTTCCACCACGGCACGGTCTTCTTCCCATTCAACAACCTGATAGCCCAGATAAGCCTGAAGCCCGCTACCATGCGCCTGTTCCCAGGCAAGATTGTCATTCACATCACTCATTGCGCCGACCTTTGCGTTAATCCTGTTTGCCAAGCTATAGCAGATAAATCCAACATTTTGGACCATGCGAGTTTGGCAATAGATTGTGCATTGCGATATGAATTAATCATTCAATATCAATGACTTGTTTTTATCGTTCTCCAAACAAGAAGGGGATAGCGGTGAAACGAGAATAGTGAGTTCAGACGGCGTCTGGTACATCTGAAATCACCCCAGACGCAAAGGAACCTAACCATGGCAACGCTTGCACTTAAAGACACCACCACCATCGAACGCGAAGTTCGCGTCAACTGGTTCACCAACCTTGTTCATGCTCTTCAGGTCGCCGTGATCATGAAAGCGTCGAAAGCACGCACCCATGATGAACTGATGACCGAATGGAACAATGCATGGCGTCAGGTCGAGGGCTAATTCGCCCTCTCTGACCCTGCGGGTTTGAGGATTGGCATCCAAAAGATGCTGACAATTCATCGCCCTTGACGGTTTCAACCAAACAACCGAAAACGGTTGAATGCAAAAGTTTGATATCGTCACGATCCGGTTATTTGTCGCCATTGTGCGCGCCGGAAGCATCAATGAAGCCGCCCGGCGCGAACATATCGCGACATCGGCTGTAAGCCGCCGTATCGGCGAACTTGAAGCCATGCTAGGCGTCAAGCTGCTGCGCCGTCTTCCCCGCGGTGTCGAACCGACGGAAGAAGGTGCGATTTTCGCGCGCTACGGCGAAAAGCTTCTGGGTGATCTTAATCACCTGTCAAACGAGCTGCGCGATTTCAACAGCGGCGAAAAGGGCAAGATTTATCTTGCTGCCGTGACCTCGGCGATCCTCACCGGACTGCCTGCTTTTCTGGCCGATTTTCAACGTGATTTCCCCGATGTGACCGTCGATGTGCGTGAACTGACATCGCGTGAGTCATCCGATGCGGTGCGCGAAGGCCGCGCCGATCTGGCGATCATGGCCGATAACGGCCCCTGTCAGGGTTTATCGAACCACGTCTTTTGCGACGATCCGATCTGGGTCGTGACGCCCAAGGGCCATCCGCTGATCCCCGATCCATCCAATCCGGCTCCGGTTACCTTTGCCGAAGCCGCAAAATACGACATCATTTCACTGCATGAAGGCGGCGTGATTGATGACCTGATCAGCGAGGCCGCGGGAAAACTGCATCACGACATGCATCCGCATATCAAGGTCATGCGTTTCGGGTCCTTGCGCCAGATGATCGCAGCCGGACTTGGCATCGGCTTCCTGCGGCAAAGCTCGGTTGCGGGTTACATTGATCACATGAATATTTCCGGTGCACCGATTGCCGACAGCTGGGCCAAACGCCAGTTGCTGATCGTGCATGACGGTGAGGATACCCTGACCAGTTCCGCCAAAATCTTCCGCGACTATCTTCTTAAAAAAGCATCCGAAACCAAGGTCAAACCGGGCCTTGGCTGATCTGATCGTGTCACGTTAAATCAGGCCTGCACCGTTCTCGGCCCGGCTTTTGGCAATCGGGCGATGCAGCCCGTTTGATCGATCAGGCCTCTGACGGACAAACTTTGCCGCCTCCGCCAAAATCAGATCAGGCAATTCCGCCCATTCGCCAATCGGAGCGAGTATTTCAATCGTCTCGCCCGATTGCGCCGCAATCATTTCCGGCAAATCCGTGCAGGCATGCATGCCACCGCCTGCCAGCATCGGCACAATCAGCGCATGCTGGCGCGACCCGATCATTCGCCAGTCCCGCAGTGACGGATCGCCTTCGATATTGCCAATGCAAATCTCGCTTCCTGCGCAGGCGCTGCCAAGTTCCTTGGCAAATCTGACGGTTTCCGGCAGTGGCTCTGTCAGGGTTTTCAGGCCATGCGGCACCAGAAATACCGATGTTTCCGAACCATCCCAGCCACGCTGCGAAACGGCGGCCTGAACATGGCGCGCAACCATGGCCGTAAAGCCCGGCAGATTGATTGCAGGCGGCAGGATAACCGCGCGATCAAGTCCGGCATCACGCAAATTGCGCGGCAACTCATCAAAAACCAGATAACCTTCGCTGAAAAATAACGGAAAGACGATCAGCTCGTCTGCCTCATGATCGCGCTTCAGCTTTGCCAGTTGATCGGGAACCGATGGCGTGCTGCGCATATAGCCATGGCGTACCGGCCCGGCCCAATGATCGCGCACGGCATCCGCCAGCGCCGCCGCAGGATCGCCGCCATTGCCGCTGTTACCATGTGACACCATCATCAGGGTCGGCATGCCAAAACTCGTCATATCATGTACCACCAGGGCCTGATCAAAACCTAATAGCTGATACGTGGACTGCAAGGGTTCGGATTTCCCGCCCCTTCTTTATTGCACCAGATCCCAGTGTGGCTGACCGCCAAAACGCTCGTAAATAAAGTCAACCAAAAGCCGGATACGTGCCGATAATTGTCGGCTGGGCGGATAAAGCAGATACAGAAACAGTTCCGGCGGGCTGTAATCACACAAAACACTGACCAGATTACCACTTTGCAAATCCGGCCCGGCAATGAAGGTTGGCAATAATGCCAGGCCAAGATCGGCAAGTGCCGCATCGCGCAGAACTTCGGCGTTATTACAGCAAAAAACGCCATTCACCTGCACGGAAACCGGCCCGTCCGGTCCATTCATCTTCCAGCTCGAACCGGCTGGCAGGCTGCCGTAATGCAGGCATGGCAAAGTTGCAAGATCACGCGGAGATTCCGGCTCACCATGCTTTCGGATGAAGTCCGGCGAGGCACACAAAACCCGGTTCATCGGAATGATTTCATGATCAATCAGTGCGAGTGTTTCACTGGGCTGGCTGATCCGCACCGTCATGTCATACCCGTCCGCGACCGGGTCAATAAAACGGTCCGATAGGGCAAGTTCAACCCGAATATCCGGATATTGCCGCGCAAAATCAACCAGTGCAGGTCCCAGATGCAGTGTGCCAAATGACATCGGCGCATTGATGCGCATATCGCCCGACGGCGTTTCGCGGTTTTCGCGAATGGCTTCTTCGGCTTCACGCAGATCTGCCATGATGGCCTTGGCCCGATCATAGAAAGCCCGACCGCTTGGCGTAACCGCGACTTGGCGCGTCGTGCGGTTCAGAAGCTGCACCCCCAAATCTTCCTCAAGCGCAATGACCGCCCGATTAACCTGGGACCGTGATTGACCAATCGCACGTGCCGCCGCGGCAAAACTGCCTTCATCAACCACTTTCACAAAAGTTTGCAAACTGCCAAGCTTGTCCATCCGAGGGCCCCGCAATGCCTGAATCTGCCTTATTGTCGCTTATTATGCGACAGTATGCACATTATTACGATAATTGTCACTTTTTGCGAAAAGCGTATTCTGGCTCCAACAAACGACAACCCAGCGATGGAGACCAACATGATTATCAAGATCGAATCTGCCGACCGTGGCCGCGCCCAGTTTGGCTGGCTTGACTCCCATCACACTTTTTCCTTCGGTCACTATTACGATCCGAAACGGATGGGTTGGGGCCCGCTGCGTGTGATTAACGAAGACCGAGTTATCCCCGGTGCAGGTTTTGACACTCATGGCCACAAGGATATGGAAATCATTTCCTATGTGCTTGATGGCGCGCTTGAACACAAAGACAGCCTTGGCACCGGTTCCGTTATCCGCCCGGGCCGCCTGCAGCGCATGACGGCCGGAACGGGTATCCGCCATTCGGAATACAACCATTCGAAAGAAAACCCGGTGCACTTCCTGCAGATTTGGGTCATTCCAGAAGCAGCGAACCTCGAACCGGGTTACGAGGAAAAGGAAATCGCACGTTCCGATACGGGTTCGGGCCTGTCACTGATCGGCAGCCGCACCGGTAGGGATGGATCGATCACCATTCACCAGGATGTTGACCTTTATGTTGCCCATCTGGGTGAAGGGGAAACAGCATCCCATAAAATCGAATCGGGCCGGATTGCCTGGGTTCAGGTGGCGCGCGGCATGCTGAGCGTTAATGGCGAAACCCTGAAAGCTGGCGACGGTGCCGCCATCCGGGACGAAGACGAACTTGTCTTCACCGACGCAATCGAAGCCGAAGCTCTTGTTTTTGACATGGTCGCCTGAACCGGTTTCCCGGTCCGACCCTTCGAAGGAAAATGAATATGTCGTCCCTTGAAAACACCCAACCACGTCCGATTATCCCGGCCCTTGGCAATCTGTGGGCTACCCTTGAACCTCTTTCACCCGTGATCGTTCGCGTCACCACCGGCCTTCTTCTGGTGCCGCACGGTGCCCAGAAACTGTTTGGTGCCTTTGGTGGCTATGGCCTTGAAGGTACCGCTGGCTGGCTTGAAAGCATCGGCTTTGCACCGGGGTTCCTGTTTGCCCTTCTAATCGGGCTTCTGGAATTCGTGGGAGGCCTGATGTTGACCGTGGGTCTTCTGACCCGCCCGGTAGCAGCTGCCGTGATTGTCTTCATGGCTGTTGCTGTCACCATTCACTTGCCCAACGGGTATGCATGGAACAATGCCGGGTTTGAAATGCCGGTCTTCTGGGGCCTGATGGCGCTTTCGGTTCTGATCCGTGGCGGTGGCAAATATTCGATCGATCGCAAGATCGGTGTCGAATTCTGATCCTGCTCACCCTAACGCAACGATCTTCCCCTCTTCCCTGAACAACGACTTTGGGCTGCCTTCACCGGCAGCCCTTTTTGTTTTACTCCCATGATCATATTTACCGGCTTTTGGGTCCGGAAACCGTATCGACAGATAAGGCATTTGTATTGTCAAAACCCTGCAACGCTGTCAGCCTGATGGCAGCCATCAGCTGACCTTTCCTGAGAAGGATGCCGGGATGCCGGAAGACGTTTCGATTATTTTCGTTGATGACGATCCCAATGTGCTTAGCGGACTGCGTCGCCGCATCGCGCCAAAACGGCCAGCTTGGAAACTTCGTTTTTGCACCAGTGGGGCCGAAGCCCTGCGCAATCTCGACCAGCAGGGGGCAGATGTCATTGTTTCGGATATGCAGATGCCCGAAATGGACGGGGCTGAATTATTTCGTACCGTCGCACGAAAATATCCTGATACTGCCCGCATCCTGCTTTCGGGTTATTCCGATGAAAAGGCCATCCAGACCGGCAATGCGGCAACCCATCATTTTCTGATGAAACCTTGCAGCGATCAGGATGTGATCCATGCCATTGAACGCGGTCTGATCCTGCGCAACTATCTGCGTGATCCGCTGCTGATCGATATCCTGTATCGCATGTCGGCCACACTTCTCTGGCCCCCGGTTTTTCAAAGACTTCATACGATCCTGCAACACAAAGGGCAAACCAGCGAAAAAGAGTTGCTGGAACTCAGCCGTAACAATCCCGGCTTCATCGACCTTGCCTGTGAACTTGCACGACGTGAAAAACTTGTTCTGCCAACGGATACGCCCGATATAGTTACCCTAATCGATCTGTTCGGACCGGAAAGCATCAAGGCGTTGTGTGTCATATGGGCTGTACATGGCCAGCAGACCGGTTTCACCTCCGACAGTATCGAACAACCCCTCCATCGCAGCCTCGTTCTAGGGCAGATGTCTGCCGAGATCGCCCGTCTCGACGGCTTGTCTCATGAAATGATCGATATTGTCCGCGCCGCGGCAATTCTTTGCCATGTTGGACTAAACATCATGGAACAGGTGATTCCGGAAAAGGTTGCGGCAAGTCGTGATCATGCAGACCGGGATCACTGCGACATCATCTCAGCAGAAATCGGTTCAATTGGTGTCTCTCATCCCGGTGTTTCGGCCTGCCTTGCTGCGCTCTGGGGTTTCAAGCACCAGATTATCGAAGACATTGCCTTCCATCATCGTCCGGAAGCTGCGCCAACGCAGAATTCCAGATCTTTGCTAATTGTTTATGCCGCACAGCATTTTGCCCGAAAGTTTGGTCGTGACAGCGATGACCGCACATCCAAATATGACCGCGCAGCAAGCTTCATTGCCCGTTGCAATGCCCAACAGAAATGGGCCTCGTGGGAGCAACATTGTGCGTCACTTCGCGAAAGCCTTCCCCTGACAATATGATCCTCATATCGTCGTGCAACAGTGAACCGGCAGGAACAGGAGATGATTTCCATACTGCTTGGCGTCGCAATGTCCCATCAGGACCGAATGTCATAGATTTCATCAATTGCGGCACGATCCCGACATTGATCATGGCCCGCCTGTCGGTTGCCCGGTTTCGGAATACGGATAATAAATTCGGCCCCGTCGCCACTGGCTTCGGACAAGGTCAGATCGCCATTGAAATCATCCTGAATCAGCTTGCGACAAATCGGCAGGCCTTGGCCCGTGCCAACCCCGCGTTCCTTGGTGGTAAAGAAATAATCGAAAATACGGTCACGCAGTTCTTCGGGCACACCGCCGCCATTGTCACGCAAACGAATGAAGACATCCGTCGTATCCGAGATAACATCCAGCCAGATTTTGCCTGGCCGTTTGCCTGATTCCCGAATTGCCTGCGACGCATTGACGATCAGGTTGATCAAGGCCTGTGACAGATGGTTCCGTCGGCCTTCGACTTCCCTGACATCTGTCGCATAGTTTTGTTCAAGTTCAGCGACATGTTTTACCTGGTTGCGCGTCAGGGTTATCGCCGTTTCAATTTCCTCGGCAATGGAAATCCGTTCGACAGAATCAGTCGTCGGATGGGCAAACTTCCGTATACCCCGAACAATTTCCGCAATCCGGTCAAGGCCCTGAATGCTCTCCCTGATTGCAAGCGGGATTTCTTCAGTCAGGAAGTCGATGCGGTCCCGATCAAGTTCAAGACGGACGGTTCCATCTGCATCACCGGTCCGGACTGCCTTAACCACATCGTCAAAACTGTCAGACAGGAATTCAAGATTGTTCTGAAGGTACTGAGCCGGTGTATTGATTTCATGGGCAACACCGCCTGCCAATGTACCCAATGCATGCATTTTGGCATAATCAGCAGCCTCTTCGATGACTTCCTGTTCCTGACGGGCACGCCGCGCATCGACATCTGCGGCAAAGGCACGCTGACGGTGACGAATGACAAACACCGCAAGACCAATCATGACGATCATGCCGGAAAAGAACAGGTAGGACAGGATTTGTATGTCGGTCTTCACGCTGGCGATGTTGTTGGCATTATAGACCGACACAAAGTTGGTCGTACGGACCACCGCCTGCTGCAAAGGATCGTCGATAGGTTCAAGCTCGTCGTGAATGAAATTCAATATAACAGATTGGTTCGATGTCTTGGCGATCATCGCATCGATGCGGGCGATCTTTTCATCAAGTATCGCCAACAAACTTGTTACCTCAGGAATTTGTAAAAGAACCTGAAAGCCCTTGCCCTGTTTGACAAGCAAAATGCGGCTCACAAGGATTTCATATTCCAGAAGAACCTGTTCGAAATCTTCGGTGGCGATTTCATTCTGTACCCGGGCGTATTCGATATATCGCTCGATTTCCAGAAACTGACGCTGAATCTGAAAAACCGCCCATGCAAAATTTTCACGATACGTAAATTTTTCATCTTCGAGCTGTCGCACAATCGCAGTCGAAAAGACGCCGTAAAGAATAATGAACAGCGCCAGTATCGAGAAAATGACACCACTCGAAATTTTTGACAGAAAATGTCTAGTTTTGCCCATCAATCGACTTCACTTGCCAGACGGAATAAGACCAGTAGGTGTCAGTCTGGAAACGAACATCACTGTCATAGGGGAAAACAACCCAGAACGGGCCTTTGTCGCGCACCGACATTTCTGCATCATTCTGCAGATAAACCAGAATGGCGTTGTCATCCCGAAGCACACTGGCCGGAATCATCACGCTGTAATCATTCAATGCGGACACACGTACTGTATCGGCCGTGATCCCATAGGTATCGAGCAGAACATCGAAATCAACACCCCGGAATTTCTGAACACCGTCGGTCCACGGGGTCGAAGTATAAAACTCGGTGTCGGGGAGCTTGCTCAGTTCTTCAAATGACACCGTCGTGGCTTCACCGCCGGTAGTTGAAAGCCTCAATTCACTTTCTGCCTGAGCATTTCCAACCGTAAAGACAATAATCGTCCCTATGGTCATGGCGAATTTAGTGATCGTTTTCATCATCGTAATTGTACTCCGAGACTGGTTTAAACATTGGTCACGGCGTGGTAGCAAAACAATGATCGAGCTTGAAAAAACTGGTCAACCATTTGTATTGCCACACTTGTTCATATCGCAATCTTGCCTGGCACGAGTTCTTCAAGCAGTTGTGGCATACCAAAAAGATATCCCTGCAATTCTTCTACCCCATATTCGCGCAGGCAAAGGGCTGTGGCCTCGTTTTCAACACCGACGGCAATGACCGAGTAGCCGATCTGCCGACATATCTGAACAATCCATGAAACAAACGCGTCGTCACTCCGGTTCCCCATCATTCGGCCAATCAGACCCCGATCAAGTTTAACACCGGCAAAATATTCGTTCCGCAACAACTCGAATGCCCCTTTATCTGCACCAAAGCCGTCAATGAATAACCGCGTCCCGCGCCGGGCCAGAAACTTTGCATTTTTCGCAAAGTTTTCGTCCATCACGTTCAACTGCTTTTCATCTATTTCGAGCTCGATTTCGACACCAAACTCCAGCATCTCATCGATGAAATCCGACACCGAGCAAACAAATCGGTTTTTGCTGATTGAACAGGGATCAATATTCATCGATATTCTGGCACCCGGTCCCAGCGCTTCGCGATAAAGCGGTGCCAGATCAATCATGATCTCCATGACACACATCGTCAGACGGTTCATTACAGGCTGGTTTCGGCAACCTTCGAATATCTGCCCGATATCAAAACGCTTTTGCAAATCAGGCATTCGGCAAAGAACTTCGCCACCGGTTCTCACAAAATCACTTGCACGAACGCGGGGCTGAATCACCGTTGTAAAATCAGCCCGGTCAATCGCCCTACTTACAATGTCGGGCATCGCATTTTCACCATGACCTGCTTTGCACCGGTCTCCGATCGTCCGGGACAAGACCTCTTTGAGGGCCATGGACGAAATCGGTTTTGTCAGAATTTGGCTGACTTTTGCATGCTCTTTTGCTTCGCGCAGTGGTACCGCCGAAACATTTCCCGTCAGCAAAATCCTTGGCACATCCGGAGCACAACGACAGGCCTGTTTCAGGAAATTAATACCATCGACGGTGGGCATTACCAGATCGGCAACGATGACCTGCACCACGGAACGGTTTCTTGACAACCATTCAAGGGCAGCCTCGCCATTGATATATTTGACTAAATTAAAAGTCCCCGACAAGGAACGGCATACCGAAGCCAAAAGGTTTTCATCATCATCCACCATCAAAACGGTAGGCAGATCGGTCGTCGCAACACTCATCAGGGACAACTCCGGCAAAAACAAACCTGCATCACCCGAAAGCTGATTTTACAGCCACCAACTTATACAGGCCTTGATATACCTAAGAATAATGTCAGGATAGACTATCCAATATCCCCATATGTGGAGTGTGAATGACAATGGTGTCAGAGCGTCCCGTCTGCATTGCGTTTGTAGATGACGATGAAAACCTTCTGTCATCGCATCGGCGAAATTTTGCACGCCTTGCTCCGCATTGGCAGGGACTGTATTTCAATGATCCGCAAAAGGCGCTGACTGGCATTCCAGGTATCCCGAATGTAACCGCCGCCATTCTGGACATTCACATGCCAGTCATGACCGGGCTTGAACTGGCAGAAAAGCTCAGAAAACTGCGTGAGGACCTGATCATTGTGATGCTGACGGGTTATGCCGATCTTCAATCAGCCCTTACAGCGGTCAACGAGTTCGGGGTCTTTCGTTTCTATCCAAAACCCACCGCCTTAAAAACGATTCTTGATGGTATCGAGACAGAGATCGCGCGCAGACACGGCGAGAGCCGCGATACAATCCCCGCAGCGTTTCTGGATCTTTTTCATCTGGGACTTATTGCAACCGATGACCGACTTTCGATTTCGCACATGAATGCGCAAGCCGCCGAAATGTTGCGCCGATCACCATCTTTACAGGTCAGTCCTGACAACCGGCTTTTGATCGACAAGGCCCCGGATGATCTGGAACGTTTTCTGCATCCCCTCGCAGGTCGTGTTCCGCCGACGCAGCGCGGATTTTCGATTGATCATGAGCAGGGCGCACTATCGGTTTTCCTGCGCCGGGTACGCAACGGTGGCAATCTTCCGGACAGCTTCGTTTTTATCCTAGTCGAACCGGAACGAATGGGGCCGCCGACAATTGATGATCTGATTGATGTATTTGGCCTAACCCGCTCCGAGGCCAAACTGACACAAAAGCTGGCAGAAGGAATGTCGCTTGATCAGGCCGCAGATTTGGTCGGTATTTCGCTAAGTTCGGCACGGACCTATCTGAAGACTGTGTTTTCAAAAACCGGCGTGAACCGGCAACCACAATTAATTAAAACCGTGCTGTCGACAATTCCCGCCCTTCGCCGTTAGTCCGATTACGTTTGGTCTGATGCCAATCGGAAACGCACCGAGAAAATCGCACCACTGTGATCTTCAGGTTCATCCAGCCGGATACGTGTATCGTGGCGCAATGCGATTTCGCGTACGATCGAAAGGCCAAGACCGCATCCGTCTTCCCCGCTATCCGATACACGATAAAAGCGCTCGAACACATGCTTGCGATGTTCAAGAGGAATACCCGGTCCGTCATCCTCGACGACAAGCTTGACGAATGATGTATTACCTGTCTCGTGTGTTAATCGCACGGTAACGGAACTGCCTTCGGGGCAATAGGTCAGCGCATTGTGGATCAGGTTCTTCAGCAGTTCCTCGATCAGGGTCGCATCTCCCATGATCGGGGCAACTCCGTCCAAACCCTCGTAGCCAAGATCAATACCGCGTTCCAGTGCCTCGGGTACCTTGCTGCCGGTGACCCCACGAGTGATCTCACCCAGATCAATACGGACAAAGGGCCGTCCGGCCAAACCTTCGGGTGCGGACCGCGCAGATGCCAGCAACTGGTTGGCAAGATGGGACGTCTGACGTGTTGATGCTGCCAGCTTTTCCATGACATCATGCAGCTTTTCAGGGTCCTTCTCACGCAGTCCCAACTCTGCCTGGGTACGCAACGCCGCCAATGGGGTCCGCAGCTGATGCGCAGCATCTGCGGTAAACCGCTGCATGGTCGAAAGCGTATTTTCCAAACGTTTCAGCAGATGGTTAATCGCCCCGACAAGATGGCGCACTTCGGTCGGGACATCATGCAGAATTGGTCTCAGGTCCGAAGGAGATCTGCGGTTAAGGGCTTCTTCCAGTCGCGCAAGCGGTTTAAGCCCCTGCCCGATCCCGAACCAGACAATAAGGGCGGCAATCAGGATAAGTCCGAATTGCCGGACAGCCGCACGCGCCAGAATATCCTCGCTCAGGCTTTCGCGTGTTCCAGTGGTTTCGGCGACAAGCACGTGAAAACGTGTCGCCATCCTTGCGCTGGCCACATAACGCGACAGCGCACCAATCCGCACCCGTTCACCGTTATATTCCGCATCGTAAAACACCGGCTCTTCCAAAAGCGGCATCAGTTCCTCGGGAACCGGCGGCAGTTCTTCATAACCGGTGATGAATTCACCTTGGGCGGTACTGACCTGATAAAAAACCCGATCCTGTGCGGAACTCGTCAACATCTCGAGCGCGACATAAGGCACGTCGACCTCGATCTGCCCGCCGATCAGAACCACCCGATCCGCAATCGCCAACGCAGAACTCAGAAGCGCACGGTCAAAAGCCTGATTGGCAGAATGCACTGCATTGCTGCGGACCTCGAACAGCATCAGCGAACTGATCAGAAGCAGCGGGATCAGAAGCCAGATCAGCAAACGTCGACGAAGGGATGCGTTGCGCCATTTCATGTTTTTTTCAACAGGTAACCAAGGCCGCGCACAGTCTGGATTTTGACATCTGCCGTTTCGACACGTTTACGCAATCGACTGATGTAAAGTTCGACCGCATTTGCACTGATGTCGTCCTCGAACCCGGCAAGCTGATCGGTAATCTGTTCCTTGGATAAGACATGCCCAAGCCGCAGCAACAGAATCTCGAGGATATTCAGTTCACGCCTTGGAATTTCGATATCCTCGCCGTCGATCATCGCCCGGCGGGCAACGGTATCATATGTCAGGCGGCCACAGGTAATCCGAGTATTATGCGTACCAGAATGGCGACGCATAAGGGCACGAACACGTGCTTCAAGCTCGACCAGTTCAAACGGCTTTGCCAGATAATCATCCGCGCCAAGATCAAGACCCCGTACACGATCATCAATATCATTGCGTGCCGTCAGGATAAGAACAGCACTTTCCGATCCGCGATGGCGCAATCGACGCAGGATTTCGAGACCATCCATACGAGGGAGATTAAGGTCCAGCACGACAAGGCCGTATTCCTGGGTGCGCAGAATTTCATCGGCCTCTTCGCCATCAGAAATCACATCAACCGCGTAGCCCGACTGCTGCAAAGAGCGGGCGATGCCATCAGCAAGTGCGGCGTGATCTTCTACGACAAGGACTCTCATTGTGTCGGGTCGGGTCCCCTGTTAAACCAGAATGGTCTGGTGCATATTGCCCCAAGGACATGAATTTTCCAGATTTTGCCGGATCGGGAAAGCCTCGATCTCACTATCCGGCGACACACCAGCGGTAATTCAATTAATGAGGGTCTGTAAGCGATGAACCTGCGCAGTACTATCATTATTGCAGTTTTCTGCGCAGCAATTTTCCGCGTTTTGCCGGCATCTGCCGAGCTTTTCATCTTTCCCGCACTGCAAAACACGGCCCCGGGAGACCCCGAACAGCTTTTGTTGTCGGAAAGTCGAACCGTCGTCATTTACGGATCGGCCGATATCGAAGCATTTCGCCCCGCCATTGACGGATTTCAGCAAAGCAACCCGGAAATCCGCGTCGAATATCATCAGCTGCAAACACTGGAGATGTATCACCAGACTCTTGCCGAACACGAAGCAGGAGAACCAAACGCCGATCTGGTGATCAGTTCATCGATGGATTTGCAGATGAAGCTCGCGAATGACGGCTATGCCTTTTCGCATCAAAGCGATCAGACACGCGCATTGCCAAACTGGGCCCGCTGGCGCAACGAAGCATTTGCGGTCACTCAGGAACCGGCCGTGATGGCTTATAACCGCAAATACTTTCGCGAGAACAATCTCGAACCGCCGCGAACACGTAACGATTTCATTCGACTTCTGAACGATCACGATGATCTGCTCAGCGAGAAGGTAACAACCTATGACATTGAACGCAGCGGGGTTGGCTTCCTGTTTCTGGCACGCGATGAACGGTTCTTTTCTGGGATATGGGACTTTGTCCGCACGCTGGGTCAGGCGAAGGTAAAGCTGTATTCCAATACGTCACCAATGCTTGAAAAAATCGCCGATGGCCAGCTTGTACTGGGATACAATTTGCTGGGATCGTATGCAGAAACCTTCAGTCACCGGAACCCCAATCTTGGTGTGATACTGCCCGATGATTTCATCGTTGTTTATTCCCGGATTGCCATCATTCCGCGCGGCGCGCGCAATCCGGAACTCGGTGGCAGGTTCCTTGACTATATCCTATCGATCGAAGGCCAAAGCATCCTTCAGGATGAAGGGAATTTTAACCCCGTCCGTCCCGATGTCCCACCCAGCCCGTTTTCGTCACTGATTTTTGATCGCTATGGTGAACGAGTCCGGTCATTCCCCGTGGGGCCGGGGCTTCTGGTTTATCTGGATCAGGCAAAACGCCAGCGGTTTTTGAGCCGCTGGCAAGATGCGCTGCTTAATCGCCGCTAAGCCCTGATGGCACCGAGCGGCGTTCCGGCCCGTCATAATTCCAGATCAGACGACGCGGAATTGGCCCCTTGTTGCGGCCACCCTGATTGGTTTGTTCCCAGGCATGGGCAAGTATCCCAACCGATCGTGACAGACAGAACAAGCCGCGCGCCAAAGGTGGGGCAAATCCAAGTTCGGCGTATATCACAGCCGTCGCACCATCGATATTCATCGGGATGCGTTTGCCTTTGCGGGCCAGAAGGGTTTCTTCTATCTGGCTGGCAATCTGTCCAAAACGCCCGGAAACAATCCCATCGGCAGCCGCCTTTTCAACAAGCGACAATAAACGCGGTGCACGCGGGTCAAGCGGATGGAAACGATGACCAAATCCCGGAATATGTTTGCCATGTTCGGCAATCTGATGGTCCAGCCCTGCTGCTGTCGCATCGACAAGGTTTTGGCCCCCATCCATGCGCGCCACAATATCATGATAGAGCGCAACAGCCTGTTCGCCCGCCCCACCATGGACATCGCCCAATACGTTGACCGCACTGGCCATGGCATTATTCAAACCAACCCCGCAGGTCGCAGCCATCCGCGCGATTGCAATGCTTGGTGCCTGCGGACCGTGATCGACTGCCGCGACAAGGGCCGCCTCAAGCAAGGCCGCCTGCCCCTTTGATGGCAGCTCCCCGCGCGTCATCAGCCAGATCATCCCGGGAAAGCTGATATTGCCAATCAGGTCCTGAATCGCGTAGCCGCTATAATGGATTTTGCCCGGTTCCATGTCGATGATGGATGTTTTCCACCAGTCGCTGACTTCATTTTCAATGTCTTTTGCGGTTCTATCACTCATAGCACGCCCTCGGCTTTCAGGGTGGCGACCTCCTCGGCGGAAATGCCAAGAATGGCCAGAATTGTTTCGTTGTCCTGTCCCAGAACAGGCGGCGGCGCATCAACCGACGGCGCATCACCATTCATCTTTATTCCGGTACGCAGAATACGAATGTCACGTTCGGCACCTGGGACATCGGTAAAATCAGCAAGCATCCCGCGATCCGCAATTTGTGGCAGTGAAAGGGCCTGCGGCACTGTCAAAACCGCGCCTGCTGGTACGCCAACTGCGTTGAATTCGGATACCCAGTGATCTGTTGGCCGAGTTACGAGCGCACCTTCAAGAAGGTCGCTTAGTACCCTGCGATGCGACAGGCGTTCTGTTCGGGTTACAAAACGCGGATCGGCTTTAAGTTGCGGCAATTCCAAGACATCGCAAACAGCTTCAAACTGTTCCTGCTTGTTTGCTGCAATGTTGATCTTGCCATCCTGTGTACGGAAGGTACCCGACGGCGAGGACGTGAAATTGTCGTTCCCATTGGCTGTCGGTTGTTTTCCGGCAATCAGGAAATTCGACACCACCCACCCCATGGTGGCAATTACGGATTCCAGCATCGAAATATCGATAAAACTGCCCTTGCCTTCATTGCTTCCCATGGCACGCCCGGCAAGTGCCGCAGTGATTGCGTATGCGGCGGTAAGGCCCCCTATCGTGTCAGCCATCGGATATCCGACACGATAGGTTTCCTTATCTTCTTCGCCGGTGATTGTCATAATGCCCGAAAGCCCCTGCACGATCTGGTCATAGGCAGGCAGCTTTTTCATCGGCCCGGTTTGCCCGAAACCCGAAATCGCACAGTAAACCAGCGCCGGATTTACCCTCGACAGCACATCATAGCCAAGCTCAAGCCGGTCCATCACACCGGGTCGGAAGTTTTCGACAACCACATCAGCGTTGGCGACCAGCTTTTTGAGGATTTCCTTACCGCGCGGATCCTTCAGGTTCAGCGTGACGGATCGTTTCCCAGCATTCTGTGCCATGAAGGAAACACCCATCAGCTTTTCATTAAGCTCCTGGTCCGCCCCAAGTTGACGCGCCAAATCGCCGCGCCCCGGTGCTTCGACCTTGATGACATCCGCACCCAGATGGGCCAGTTGATGGCAGCAAAACGGGCCGGCCAAAACGTTGGTCAGATCCAAAACGGTAATACCGGCAAGTGATTTGGTCGTATCCATGGCATTCCCTTAAATTCTGTCTGGTAGAATTTTGTTCTATTATATAGAATTTTGACCAATCCCAAAATGATCAATGACGATACCTGGGCAGAACAGTCACACGGAAATTCGATTTATTATGTCAGAACAAAATGTTAGCGCGGTTGAACGCGCCCTGATCATTCTTGATGCCTTCACTGATCGTGATGCCGACCTGTCGCTAAAAGACCTTTCCGAACGCACGGGCATGTATAAAAGCACCATCACACGACTGGCCGGAACGTTAGAGTCGCGGGGGTTCCTGGCAATATCGGGACGTGGGCGTTACCGGCTGGGGCCCGCGTTATGGCGTCTGGGGTCTATTTATCGCCGGTCGTTTCGCATGGATGATGTCGTACGCCCGCATCTGGCTGCCCTTGTCTCGGCCAGCGGGGAAACGGCATCTTTTTATGTGCCCGAGGGCGAAAACCGCTTGTGCCTGTTTCGCGAAAATTCCCCTAGCAGCCTGCGTCATCATCTGGAAGAAGGCGCAATACTTCCTTGTGACCGTGGCGCAGCCGGACACGTGATCCGCGCATGGGGGGATGGCGTTGATGATCGTGCGATTGAAGTTCTTGATGCCGGATTTTCCCAAAGCGAAGGAGAACGTGACCCGGACATATCGGCAATCGCCGTTCCCGTTCTCGACCGTCAAAACCGGCTTCTTGGTGTGCTGACCCTGTCGGGACCACGCAGCCGGTTCAATAAGTTGAAACGTGACGAAGCACTACTTTTCCTTAAGAAACATGCACTTGATTGCGAGCGGACATTGTCAGCCTAGCTTTAGCAGCCACGAGGGTCTTTGCCTCTTCATCACAAATGCTGTGAACTTTTTTCACTCTGTTTGGTGCAATGACAGGTTGGTGACAGGTTTGCCTGTTACCGTCTTGCGGCTGCCGATCCGTCAGATCAATTGGTCTGGCTTAAGGATAATCAAAAAGGATCATCGGCAAGGGAGGCCTTCAGCTGTTTGTTGTCATGGGGTACCGGCATGTCGCCGGAATGCAAGCGCAGCCAGACCTTCATTGCAGATGCCTTGTCCTGAATTGATCGGCCTGCCGCCGCTCGGCGGCTCAGGAAGGTTTTTGTGTTTGGAGGAGACAACACAATGAAGAAGCTGACGATGTTTTCGCGTCGCGGATTCCTGGCAGCAGCAACTGCTGTTGCCGTTTCAACTGTCGCTTTTGGTGCCTTTGATGCCAAAGCACAGGAATTTAACGATATTCACTTCATCGTTCCGGGTGGTGCCGGCGGTGGCTGGGACAGCACCGCACGCGGTACCGGTGAAGCTCTGACCAAAGCTGGTCTGGTTGGCACCGCGTCCTACGAAAACCTTTCGGGCGGCGGCGGCGGTAAAGCCATTGCATACATGATCGAAGCAGCTGATCGCCTCGACAATACCCTGATGGTCAACTCGACCCCGATTATCGTTCGTTCGCTGACGGGCGTATTCCCGCAGTCTTTCCGTGACCTGACCCCGATTGCCGGTGTTGTCGCAGAATATGCTGCCTTTGGTGTTCCGGCCGACAGCCCCTATAAATCCTTCACCGATGTTGTCGAAGCGATCAAAGCTGATCCGAACTCGGTGAAATTCGGTGGTGGCTCGGTTCGTGGCGGTATGGACCACATCGTTGCTGCATATGCTGTCCAGAAAGGCGGCGGCGATGCTAAACAGGTAAAATACATTCCCTACGATGCTGGCGGCAAAGCGATTGCCGGTCTTCTGTCGGGTGAAACCGAAGTCATTTCGACCGGCCTTGGCGAACTTCTTGAACTGCACAAAGCAGGTCAGATTCGTATTCTCGCTGTGACCTCAACCGACCGTATCGAAGCAGCTCCGGACGTTCCGTCGCTCGGCGAGCTCGGAATTGACGCAGAATTCGTCAACTGGCGCGGTTACTTCGGTTCTCCGGCCCTCTCGGCTGAGAAAGCTGACGCATATGCCAAACTGCTGAAAGACGTTCAGGCAACCGAAGAATGGGAAACCGTTCGCAAGCGTAATGGCTGGGAAAAATTCTACAAACCGCGTGCTGAATTCTCCACCTTCATGGAAAATCAGGAAAAAATGGTCGGCGACCTGATGCGCGAACTTGGCTTCCTGAAATAAGCCACCCTGACCTGCTATAAAAAGACCTTGAAGGAAACCACGCCATGTCCATCAATCGTGACAAATTCGGCGCGTTGCTATTCTTATGCCTCGCCCTGATCTACGGCTATTACGTTCGCGATATCCCACTTCTGTTCGGTGACGAAGATGCCCCGTTCAATGCCCGGACCCTCCCTAATGCCGTGGCGTGGGTACTTGGCGTGGTTTCTTTCGCACAACTGGTACTGCCGGCCAATCGAGAGGCCGGCAGCCTCCTTGCCGCTTTCCGCGGCATGAAATGGAAACCGGTCATCATGCTTGCCGCGTTGATGATCTTCTATGGCCTGACCATTCGATATCTCGGCTTCCTGATCTCGACCACCATCTTCCTGATGGGCGGCTTTGCCGTTCTTGGCGAGCGCCGTATCAAGGTCCTGCTGGGTGCAGCCGTACCTGTCGTCTTCGTATTCTGGTTCCTGCTGTCCCAGTTGATGGGGATTTATCTGGCGCCGGGCGACATCTTCGAAATGCTGGGCTAGGGCGAAAGAAATGCTTGAAGGAATTTTCTCCGGTCTGACGACCGCTATTATGCCGATCAACCTTCTGATGGTTGTTGTCGGCTGCTTTGCTGGGACGTTTATCGGCATGCTGCCCGGCCTCGGTCCGATCACGGCCATTGCGCTGATGATCCCGATCACCTACGGCTTTGATCCATCTACCGGCCTCATCCTGATGGCGGGTGTGTATTACGGCGCAATCTTTGGTGGCTCGACCTCGTCGATCCTGATCAACGCACCGGGCGTTGCCGGAACCGTGGCCACGGCTTTTGACGGCTATCCGATGGCGCAGCAGGGAAAGGCTGGCAAGGCACTTGCCATTGCAGCATATTCTTCTTTCTCTGGCGGAACGATCGCTGCCATCTTCCTTTTGGTTGCAGCACCGGCACTGGCATCGGTTTCGCTGTCTTTCCAGTCGGCTGACTATTTTGCCCTGATGGTTCTGGGCCTTACCGCCGTTTCGGCCTTTGCCGGAAAGGGACAGGTTCTTAAGGCGATTACCATGACGCTATTTGGCATCATGCTTTCGACCATCGGGACCGATCCAGCGGCTGGCGTTGCGCGCTTTACCTTTGGCAGCATGGACCTTGTTGACGGTATCAGCTTCCTGCTTCTCGCCATGTCGACCTTTGCCCTGTCCGAGGCACTTCTGCAAATTCTGCGCCCGACCAAGGATACGCGCACGGACGAACAGAAGGCGCTCAAGAACCTCGGCTCAATGAAGCTGTCGCGCGAAGAGGTCAAAACAATGACCCCGGTCATTGCGCGCTCTTCGGTACTGGGCTTCTTTACCGGCGTTCTTCCGGGTGCTGGTGCAACGATTGCATCCTTCCTTGCTTATGGTCTTGAACGTAATCTGGCCAGCGCAAAGGAAAAGCTTCAGTTCGGCAAGGGCTCCATCCGTGGCCTGACGGCACCGGAAACCGCAAATAACGCGGCTTGCTCGGGCTCGTTTGTACCGCTTCTGACGCTTGGTATCCCGGGCTCTGGTACCACTGCTGTCATGATGGGTGCTCTGATTTCCTATGGTGTTCAGCCAGGTCCGCGTCTGTTTGTCGAACAGCCTGACGTGTTCTGGTCGGTCATCATTTCGATGTATATCGGCAACATCGTCCTTCTGGTTCTGAACCTGCCGCTGATCCCTTACATCTCGCGCTTGCTGGCACTGCCCCAGCAGTTGCTCGTTCCGTTCGTTCTGTTCTTCTCGCTGATCGGTGTTTATCTGGTGACGTTTAACACCATGGATATTCATCTGATGGTCCTGGCCGCGGCAATCGCCATTGGCTTGCGCCTTTTGAATTATCCAATGGCACCCATGCTGCTGGGCTTCATCCTTGGCGAGATGATGGAAGAAAACCTGCGTCGCGCATTGATGATCAGTGATGGTTCGATTTCCTTCCTTTGGGAACGTCCGATCACGCTCATCATCCTGCTGATCAGCATTGCCTTCCTGCTTGCGCCGCTTGTCGGGAACACACGTCAATGGCTACGCAACCGCAAAGCCGTTCCGAACGACGGTGAAATGTAAGACCAAAAATCTTCGACGCGAAGGATCTACAAGCGATGCGTTTTCTAGACAATCTTGCGATCGGTCCCAAAACCCTTTTGGTTCCTGTCTTTCTGATGATCGTGATCATCGCAATGGGTATTGCAACGGTCCTGACACTGGAAAGCGAAAAGGAAACGCTGAACAACCTTCGCGTCGAAGCATATGAACGCCGTTCTGATGCGCTGACACTCAGTGATGCCCTGAATGAGGCGCACGGAACGCTGTTTCGAATTCTAACGTGGGACTCAAACGGCATTAACGCCGCGGCCGTTCCCGAACTTCGCGAAAAGGCCGGCAATCTGTCTACAGAACTGGCCCCGCTTGCCGAACGTCTGGCAGAAGTAGGCGGAGATGAATTCACCACCGCCTATGACACCTATATGGCCGAAGTCGATCAGTTCCTGATAGAGAGCGAGATGAATGTCTATGGCGCGCTTGAGGTTATTGCGCGTGCCGATGAATCATTCCGTGCTTTGCAAGTACCGTTGCAGAAAATTCTCGTGCAGTCTCAGGAAGTTGCCACGACATCATTTGGCAATGCCCAGGCACAGGCCGAAACACTTCAGAAGGTTTTCGTCATTGTCGCGATTGTTGTGATCTTTATCGCGGCAATCGTATCGGTATTTGTGTCGCGACGTATTTCGCGCCCGATGACGGATCTTGCACAATTGATCGAACAGATTTCCAAGGGCGATCTTGATATCGAAATCCGCGGTGTTCAACGCCGCGATGAGATTGGTGTCGTGGCACGGTCGGTAACAGTGCTGCGCGACCAGTCAAAAGAAGCCGAAACCCTGCGCCATGAACGCGAACGCGTGCGCAAGATCGAACGCGAACGCCAGCTTGAACTGGTTAAGGCAACCGATAATTTCCAGCGCACCGTGCAGGAAGCCCTTGGCGGCTTTGACCGTGAATTCGGGTCGCTTAACGGTTCCGCAAACGACATGGAGCAAATCGCGACATCAGCAACAGCACGTGCTGCCGATGCCAACCATCATTCCGAAACCGTGCTGCATCATATCGAAGCCGTTTCGCAGACCACCGCCAGTCTGTCAGAAGCCATCGGCGAAATCGGACAACAGGCCCAGAGATCGGCCGAGGTTGCCGGACGCGCCCGCAATGAAAGCGAACATTCCCGTGCCCTGTTTGAACAGCTGACCGAAGCGACCCAGCGAATTGGCGATATTGTTACGCTGATTGAAGACATTGCCAATCAGACAAACCTTCTGGCGCTGAACGCAACGATTGAGGCGGCACGTGCCGGTGACGCAGGAAAAGGCTTTGCCGTTGTTGCAGGCGAGGTCAAAAATCTTGCATCTCAGACCGCCCGGGCGACCGAGGATATCTCGGCCCAGGTCGAAGAAATCCGAGGCCTGACGGACAATGTTGTCAGTGCTCTCGAATCCGTGGCCAACGTTATTGGTGAAGTTGATCAGTCGGCAGCAGCCATTGCGGCGGCAGTGGAGGAACAACAGGCCTCTACCAACGGTATTTCTGCCAGCATCCATGATGCCAATGGTGGCATGCGAACAGTCGCCCATGCCGTTGGCGCACTGGATACGGAAACCGCCCGCGTTCACAGCGGATCGGAAAATGTGTCGCGAGCAACAAATACCTTGAATACAGAAGCCGCCCGGCTGCGTGACGCGATTGACGGTTTCCTTGATCAGATCAACAAGAACAAGGCCGACGCATAATGAGCAGCCCGCCGGAAAGGCCCGCAAACGAAAGTTGGATCAACCGCCTCTCCGGCAGCCTCACCCCGAAATTTTTCAGAAACCTGTTCATGGCGCTTGGTATCGGACTTGTTGGCGGATTGATTGCGCACAGCATCAATATGCCGCTGGCCTGGATGATGGGGCCAATGCTCGCGACCTTCATCGCCAGCCTGCTTCGTGTCCGCATGGGTATCCCGATGCGATTCCGGTCGGTTATTCTGGGTGTGATCGGTGTATTCCTTGGGGCATCCTTTACCCCCGATACCCTTGATCAAGCCGCACGATGGCCAATCAGTATGATCGCCGTTCTGCTTTATGTTCCCATTATCACCCTTGTTGTCACCTGGTTTTATAGCAAGGTCGCAAAACTTGATCCCGCAACGGCCCTGTTTTCGGCAACCCCTGGTGGTTTGACACCGATGGTGGTTCTGGGTGCTGCAGCAGGCGGCAACGAACAGGAAATTGCCCTGACGCAGGGATTGCGTGTTTTGCTTCTGGTGATGTCTGCCCCTGCAATCGTGCTTCTGATCACAGGTGTCGTCGCCAACGGGCATGGCGACAGCAATGCCATCCAGATGACATTGTTCGAAGGATTGATCACTGCGTTTTGCGCAATCACAACAGTGCTGGTCTTTCGCAAAATTGGTGTTCCTGCGGCCGAAATGACTGGTGCGATGATGGCAAGCATGGCTTTGCATGTCACCGGTGTCGTCGAAGGCAATCTGCCCGCATGGCTTCTGGCCGGGAGCCTCCTGATCCTCGGTTCTGCCATCGGAAGCCGCTTTGCCGGTGTCAAACTTTCCTTCCTCGCACGTCTTGCAGGTTATTCGATTTTTGCCACCGTTCTGATCCTTGCCTTCACAGGTGGCGTGGCGTGGCTTGTCTCGGACTGGCTGGATCTTGATTACATTGCTGTCTTGCTGGCCTTTGCGCCCGGCGGTGTCGCAGAGATGTCACTGATTGCACTGGCCCTCAATGTCGAGCCAAGCTTTGTTGCTTTCCACCATATCGTCCGCATCTTCGAGATCGTCCTTCTGGCACCGATGATGGCAAAATGGTTTGAACGCTACCGTCGGAAAACTTAATAGCCAGCGAACACAAAACTACTTTGCGTAGGCAATGCAAAGCTTCATCTTTTTAATCTGCACCTGAGATCTGAGGCTCAGATCAATCAATTTCATATGATGAATCCGTCATTCCCCTGATTTTTCTGGCTTATATGACCAAAATAGAACTGATATCCTGAAAATTCATATTATGTTATTTACATTGTGACTTCTATTTTCTAGAGTTCAGTCGTCAGAAATTACCTCATATTGTTATAGCACCAGTCTCACAGGTCGCTTTTGGGGACTGGCAAACATGATGTGGCAAAACGCCCCATCACAGTTGTCAGACAACCACATATATGATGACTACTTCGAAAATAAGAATAAATATGACGAATTAGCAATTACAACCCTATCGGCAAAAAGAAGCGAAAAGCCACCGTCCGACACAAATCTGTTGCCCAAAATATCAGGCAACAAACGATCAAGGAGGAAACAAATGAAATCATTTCTTAAAGTCGCTGGTGCGGCTCTTGCTCTGTCCATGGGCTTTGCAAGCCAGTCATTCGCTGCTGAGTACCCCACCAAAGATATCCGGATGATTATTCCGTGGGGTGCCGGTGGTGGAACGGACGGCATCGTTCGCAAGCTTGGCACGATTGCCGAAAAGGATCTCGGCCAGTCGATCTATGCCGAAAACATTGAGGGCGGTATCAGCGCAACCGGCATTATGCAGGTCATGAAAGCGCGTCCGGACGGCTATACCCTTGGCGCGCTGACCTATGACAGCGTCGTCACCGTTCCATGGCAGGGACTGCTGCCGACCTACAAACTGGATAAACTGAAGCTGATTGCACGCGTCACCAGTGAACCTGATGCGATCATTGTTGATGCTGACTCGCCCTATCAATCCATTGACGATCTAATTGCCGCGGCAAAGGAAAATCCGGGACAGATTAAAATCGGCATCCAGAATACGGGGTCGCGGCTACATCTGGCGATGCTGCAATTCCAGCAGCTGACCGATACAGAATTCAAACTGATCGCCTATCCGGGTGGTGCCGCCCCCCAGAAAGAAGCGATTCTGTCTGATGAAGTCGACGTTGTCGCCACCAGCATGGGTGATTTTTCGGCCTTGATCGAAGGCGGTGATGTTCGCGGGCTTGTTGAATTCTCGGACAACCGCAACCCGACCTTCCCGGATGTGCCCACAGCCAAAGAACAGGGTGTCGATCTTCAGATCGGTAGCTTCATTGTTCTGGCAGCACCGGCCGATACCCCCGATGACGTCGTTGCAAAGGTTGAAGCCAATTACAAGGCTGCGCTTGAAAGTGACGAGTTCCAGGAATGGGTTTCAAAAGTCGGCGTTTCACCGAACTGGTTGGGTTCGGACGAAGTAACCGCATGGGCCGAGGAAACCCAGAAAACCCTGTTTGATCAGATGCAGGCACTGGTCGACCAAGGCGTCATCAAGAAGTAACTCCCAAAACCGGCCGAGTGGCATCCAATAACCGATGCCGTTCGGCCATTTTTGGCCGTCCACCGCCGGAACGGAGATCACCTGAATGTCATCTTCCAGTTTTGCCGCAAAAAAAGGCAGTCTTGTTCTACCTCTTTTCCTTCTGATCATCACGACCGTCTATCTTGCAACGGCTCTACAAATCACCCCGCAATTCGATGAGGGACTTGTCGGTCCGTCGTTCGTTCCGGTTCTTGCATCGATCCTGATGTATGTGGCACTTGGCTTTGTTTTTCGCGACATCCTGCGCACACCCGCCCCAACCGATGACGCAGCAGACAACGAAGCGACAGCAGAAGACAAACCGTCCCTTGCTGCCGCTATCAAAATCGTCCTTGCCACCGCGATCTATATCGCTGCTTTCAAAACGCTGGGCTATCCGCTTTCGACCTTTCTTTATGTCTATGCGTTGCTGTTTTTCTTCAAGCTTGAGAATACTGGCCAGATCCGCCGTGTCGCATATTCGGCAATCATCACTGCTGTGTTCTACGTTCTGTTTGCCATGATTTTCCAAGTACGATTGCCCATGCTGGAGGGCCTGTTGCCATGAATTTCATTCTGGAAATTCTGGGCGGATTTAGCGCCCTCGCCTCGCCCGAAGTATTGGCCTATATGATCATAGGCTTTTTGATCGGAACGTTCTTTGGTGCGGTACCCGGCCTGACATCGGTTCTTGCCATCGCCCTTCTATTGCCGATCACCTATAGCCTTGATGTTGTTCCCGCACTTGTCATGTGCGCGTCTATCTTCATGTCGGGCATGTATGCAGGCTCGATCACGGCAACGACGATCAACATTCCTGGCGCACCATCATCCATGATGACCTCGATTGAGGGTTATGCCTTGATGAAAAAGGGCCAAGGCGCAAATGCGCTTGGTCATGCCGCCCTTGGATCAATGATCGGCGGTGTTGTTGGTGCCTTGCTTTTGATTGCGCTGACACCAATTGCCGCCAAGGTTTCGCTTCTGATCCAGACCCCGGGCAAGTTTTCGCTTATTCTGTTTGCCTTGGTTGTGATCGTGATTTCCCAGCGCGATGCAATTGCCAAAGGCACGATTGCAACGTTGCTGGGTATTATGATCGCCACGATCGGCATTGATGTCATGCAGCCGATTGCACGGTTTAACTTTGGCACGGAAACACTGGTCGAAGGCATTGACATGATGCCGCTGATCATCGGCACGTTTGCCATAAGCGAGATCCTGTATCAGGCGCAGCAAAGTCGCGATCCACTGACAATTGACGCCAACACCCGAAATCTGGCGCCAATCCGCCGCAAGGACTTCCTGCCAAGCTGGCATGAAATCCGTGAAATCGGGTTTTTCACATATCTGAAAAGCGCATTGATCGGATACTTTATCGGCGTCCTTCCTGGTGCCGGCGGATCAATGGCAGCCTTCGTCTCCTATGCCGAAGCCATGCGCAAATCCAAAAATCCCGGTGAATATGGCAAGGGTTCGCGCGAAGGTATTGCCGCGGCTGAAACTGCAAACAATTCCATGTGCGGCGGGGCATTTGTACCGATGTTGATGTTCGGTATTCCGGGCGATCCGACAACGGCAATCGTGCTGGGGGTTTTGATCATCAATGGCCTTCAGCCGGGACCAAGGCTTCTGGATACGCAGCTTGATCTCATCGCGCCGATGTTTGCGTCGCTTCTGATCAGCGCATTGATCCTTATCCCACTGACGCTGTATTTGCTGGGTCCGTACTTCGTCAAAATCGTCTCAATCCGCAAGGCACTGCTTTATTCCTGCATCGCAGTTGTCGCCTTGGTCGGAAGCTATGTTGCGACCTATTCCCCCTTCCAGATGATGCTGGCACTTGTTTTCGGGATTCTGGCATTTTTCCTGCGCAAACAGAATTATCCCACTGTCACCTTACTGCTGGGCTTTATTCTGGGACCGGATCTTGAACAGTATCTGAGGCGGGCATTGTCCTTAAACGACGGAAATCCCCTAACATTCCTGACCAGTCCGGACAGTCTTTTCTTCCTCGTCCTGACGGCCATCTTCTTCTACTTCATGGTCATCCGCGTACCAAAGACACCAAAAATCTGATCTATTGATTGCCGAACTTGCCACCTTCCTCATATCCCTCCCGGGGCGGGTGGCATTTTTTCATCCCGGATTTCAAAAGAACATGGATCAGAAAATACAATGCTGCTGAACCTTATTGATCAGCTTGGACCGATTTTTCTGCTGGTTGCAGCAGGCTTTGCCCTCGCCAAAATCGGCTTGATCGGGGCAACCGCAATTGACGGGCTGACCAAGATGACGTTCTGGACACTCATCCCGGCAACATTGTTCCTAACAATCTCGGCAAACCGGGTTTCCGAACTGTTCAATTTATCGATCTGGATTGCCTATTACGGTGCGGTAACCCTCACCGCGATTTCCGTTTTCATTTTGTTGCGCGCAGGCAAGAAGAACAGCACTCCCGAAGCCATTGTTCTGGCCTTTGGTGCTATATTTTCCAATATCGGCATGCTCGGCATTCCGGTTGTCGATATCCTGTTCGGGCATGAGGGGTTGCTCGTACTGACAACCATATTATGCATTCACGCCATCAGCCTTCTGACGCCAACCATCCTGCTTCTGGAATGGAGCCGCAACAGAACAGGAAACCCGGTAGCCATTCTTGGCAAAACCCTGCGCGCGCAGATATGCAATCCAATCATTATTGCCATTATCTGCGGCATCGTGGTTGCGGCTTCGGGCATTACCCTGCCGACGGTTGCAACGACATTTTTCGGGATGCTCAAAGCCGCGATGCCGCCAATTGCGCTGATGCTGATCGGGGCGGGGATTTATGGGCAAAAGCTGCGTGGTAATCTGGGAGCCAGCATTACAGGCGCTGTTGCCAAGGTATGCATCATGCCCAGTCTGGTTTTCGTGATAGGCAGCCTGCTGCATTTACCCCTGCGCACCATGGCACCCGCAATCATGATCGCGGCCCTTCCCCCCGGGGTAAACTCGGTCCTGATGGCGACCACCTATGGCACTGCCCGGGAACGCACGGCAACGACCATGCTGGTTGCGACATTACTGTCCGTCGTGGTCCTGCCGGTGCTGGCAATCATACTTGCCTTTGACTAAGCAACGGAGGACCACGACCACAATCTGATGATCAGCGGGCAGGCGGCGTCCAAAACGGTGCTGGCACCATCAGTTTGTTTTCCTGACTGACAAGATGCCCGGCATCCGCACTTTTCTTAAGATAGGTCTGCCATTCCGGATCCGCTTGCAGCGCCTGGCGTTTGGCTTCCCGATCCGCCGCATCCTTGTAGGCCCAGATGTGGACATAGGAATTCACAGGTCCGGTTTCCGTTACCATATAGGCATGTGGTTCGCCCAAATGACGGCTTTGCACCGGGAAACCGAACTCCCCATAAAGAGCCAGTTGTTTTTTGAGTGTGCCGGGGTAACAGCAATAGGTTCGGACGTCATAAAGCATGCTGGAAATATCCTCCTTGTCGCAGGCAAAATGGTTTGTACCCTTTTGCCTCACAATATGTCATGTTGTCAGACAACATTACTTAATGATGACAGGCTGGCTCGCTTATGCCAAGACTTGAGTTACCTGAAATCGATCCTTTCGAACCGCTGATGGAAAACGCTTGTGGAAACCCGTTACGAAAAGCTTGAACGCCCACGCCGGCTCCCCGATGAAATCGCGGCGCGACTAACCCGGCAAATCGACGATGGCGCCATCAAACCCGGCGACAAACTCCCAACGGAACAGGCACTGGCAAACGATTTTGGCGTTGCGCGCACCGTCGTCCGCGAAGCAATTTCGCAGCTTAAAAGCGATGGGATCATTAATTCCCGTCAGGGTGTTGGTGCCTTTGTCGCCGATTCCGGCACACGTACTGTTTTCCGTATCGGCGAAGCCTGCTTTGCAAAGCGCAAAGAGCTTGCCCAAATCCTGCAATTGCGCACAAGCAACGAGGCCGAAGCTGCCTTCCTTGCGGCTGCGCATCGCAACGAAGCCGACCTTGACGCGATGAACGACCAGATCACCATCATGCGAGAATCTCTTGAAAAATCCGGTGCGACAAATGGCGAACGCCGGTACGAAGCCGAAAGACAGCTTTACCGCAATATCGCTCGTGCCAGCGGTAATGGATTCTTCGTCGATTTCCTTGGCATGCTGGATGGCAGAATTGATCAAAGCCTGCGTTCCGTTGCAATCAAGAACATGATCGCCGTTGAATCCCGCAAGGAGGTTCTGGCAGAACATGAAGCGGTTTTTGAAGCAATCGTTGAGCAGGATGCCGAAGCCGCACGTATCGCCGCACGCACCCATTTTGCAAATGCCGCAACTCGTCTTATCAGCCGTGCGAATCTTGCGGACGTCTGACCTGTCTGGAACGATTGCAATAATTGACGAAAAAACCGTGTTTCAGCACGCCACCCATCTTTACGGGCGGGTTTAACCATGCTGAAATCCGGCCACGCGCAAAAGCGCCCCACCATGACAATACAAATGCGCCATCTTCAGGGAGCCCCAAATGTCTAATGCTGCGGAAATGCGTCACGGCGGACGCATACTGGTTGATCAACTTGCCCTTCACGGCTGCGAACGGGTTTATCTTGTTCCCGGTGAAAGCTATCTGGCCGTTCTGGATGGCCTGATCGACCATCCCGATATCGAGCCGATCATCTGCCGTCAGGAAGGCGGTGCCGCCATCATGGCCGAGGCACACGGAAAACTGACCGGAAAGCCCGGCATTTGCATGGTCACCCGTGGACCTGGCGCCACCAACGCGTCGGCTGGTGTTCATGTCGCCCACCAGGACAGCACCCCAATGATCCTTCTGGTCGGGCAGATCGGGCGTGATATGGTCGATCGCGAAGCCTTTCAGGAAGTCGATTATCGCAAGATGTTCGAACCGCTTTGTAAGTGGGTCGCCCAGATCGATGACATCAACCGCATCCCGGAATATATCAGCCACGCCTATCATATCGCGACCTCCGGTCGCCCCGGACCGGTCGTGCTTGCACTTCCGGAAGATATGCTGTCCTCTACAGCCGAAGTTGCCGATGCCAAACCCTATGTCCCGATCGAAGCCAAAACCGCTCCTGAAGATGTCGCCAGGTTCCGTGGCGCACTGGCAGATGCGAAACAGCCTATTATGATCGTTGGCGGTGGCGGTTGGACCGCAGAAACCACCGAAAACCTTAAATCGTTTTCAAAACGAAACAATGTCGCGATTGCCACCAGCTTCCGCTGTCAGGATTACATCCCGAACACGCACAGCCATTTCATTGGCGATGTCGGCATCGGGATCAATCCGGAGCTGGCGAAATTCATTCGCGAAAGCGACCTTGTGATTCTTGTCGGGTCGCGCATGGGGGAAATGACCAGCAGTGGCTACAGCCTGCTTGAAATCCCTTGCCCGAAGCAGAAGCTTATCCACGTTTTCGCAGGCCCGGATGAATTAGGCCGTGTTTATCGCCCTGATATCGCGATCAATGCATCCCAACGGTCATTTATTCGCGCCATCGCCATGATGGAACCGGTGGATGGAAGTGGACGTGAGGAACAGATTGAAACGGCTCACGCTTCATATCTGAAATTCTCGACCCCGCTTGACACGCCGGGCGATGTAAAGATGGCGCATGTTGTCGCACAGCTTCGTGAAATTCTGCCCGAAGATGCCATCGTGACCAACGGAGCCGGCAACTATGCCGCCTTCCTGCATCGCTTCTTCCGATATGGCAAATATCGTACGGAACTGGCACCGACGTCGGGTTCGATGGGTTATGGCCTTCCGGCATCTGTGGCCGCCAAGCTGACCCACCCGGACCGGCCGTCGATCTGTCTTGCCGGTGATGGATGCTTTTTGATGCACGGCCAGGAATTCGCAACGGCAGTTCAGTATGGTGCGAACATCATCGTAATCGTGGTCAATAACGGTATGTTCGGCACCATCCGCATGCATCAGGAACGCAATTATCCCGGTCGCGTTTCCGGCACCCAATTGCACAACCCGGATTTTGCGGCCTACGCCGTTGCCTTTGGCGGGCATGGCGAAACCGTCACCAAGACCGAAGATTTCGGCCCGGCTTTTGAGCGTGCCATGAATTCGGGAAAACCGGCGATTATCGAAGTACAGGTTGATCCGCAGGCATTAACCCCGATCAAGACACTGGATCAAATTCGCGCGGGCAGTTGATCTGCCAGACAGTGAAATACGGCGGGATCACTTACCGTTCAGGCAAGATGATCTCGCCATTTTCAAGAGCCCTGCGCAACTTATCAACGACCTCTGCAAGCTTCTCGTCAATAACATGCAAATAAGCTGTCCAGTCCGAAAGCTTTTTAAGCTCTTCCTTGCCATCGGAAATTCCGCGCAGACCGATCAACGGTACGTCAAACTTCTGACAGACTCGCAAGATGGAATAGGTTTCCATATCCACCATATCGGCATCAATCGCGTCATAAGCTACACCCGATACAACGTTTGCACCCGTTGACAAACGTGCTTCCGCGACACCTGGAATGCGATAAGGCAATTCCAAAACCGCCGGAAGGTTCAGATAGGGTGTAATCCCCTTCTCGAAACCAAGTGCCGAGCAATCCATGTCACGGTAAGACACCGATGACGCTTGGTAAACCTCGGCTTGTTCAAGTGCGCGCGACCCTGCCGATCCCAAGGTGACCACCAGATCGGGCAAATCACCCGACAATCTTAGTTCCGTCAAGGCAGAGCTCAGATTAATTGCAGCCTCAACCGGACCAATGCCAATCATCAGCGGCTTGAACAGTTTTTCAAGATGGGGGCCATATTCCTGATTTGCCGCCATTGCGAACAGCACATTGGTTCCGGCAAAATCATGAAGATATCCGCGCATATCCCACCTATCTCGTCTGCGATTGATCAGGATGCAGATTAATGATCAGGACATGCTTTGCCAGCCCTTATTTAGGCCGACTTGAAAATATTCCGGAGAAAATGGCGCACCCGACAGGATTCGAACCTGTGGCCTTTGCCTTCGGAGGGCAACGCTCTATCCAGCTGAGCTACGGGTGCGCAATAGACATCGGGCAGCACGGCCCGAGCGGTTGGGTGATACAGGTTTTGTCCGTCGCGGGCAAGGATTTTTGACGGCCCTCGCCAATCAGCATTCTGCTGCCCGTTCGGTTAAATTCTTGTTGCGACATATCACAGCGATCAGCTTTCGACGTCGCGTCGCTCATAGGGATCCCGAACGATCCACGTCCCGTTCCATTCCCGGTCCTGTTCACGACGCTGCAGGCGTTCCATACGATTGAGCATAAGCTGAGCGGCGAAATCGCTGCCGATGCCTTCCTGAACTTCCTCGAATAGAGGTTGGGCCTTGTCAAAATCGCCCTCGCGATAAAACGCAATCGCAGTTTCATAGGTTTTGCGCCAGTCGCGACGTTCATCGCTTAGCTGCCCGGACTGTGCCAGCACTTCATAAAGATAAACCACATGCTCGGTTCCGAGCAGTACAACGTGGTCCAGATCGCGCATCTCTATCTCGCCGGCTGCCATGCTGGCCGTTTCATGTGAAGCCAGAATCTGGGTACCGTAAATACGATTGGCCTTTTCAAGGCGGTTGGCATAGTTCACGCAATCGCCAACCACCGTATAGGCGCGTGATTTATCCGTCCCGATTGATCCGACAACAACCTCGCCGGTCGCAATACCAATACGAATATCAAGCCCGTGATCGCCAATCAGGTCGGCATATTTGGTCTTCAGCGCATTAAACCGTGCCACCTGCTCCAACGCTGCCAGACAGGCATGCCCGGCGTGGCTTTTTTCCCCGCAGAAGGGCGGGCCCCAGAAACCGATCACCCTATCCCCGACAAAATTGTCGATAATGCCGCTATGATTGGCAATCGGTTCCGTCATGGCGGTCAGATAATCATTCAGGAAATCGACAAGTTTCTCGGGTGGGATATGTTCCGCCATCCAGTCAAAATTGGTCAGGTTCACAACACTGACAGTCATCACCCGCTTTTGCGAGGTTTCAAGCGCGGTTTCCTGCGACAACAGATTATTAATGATCTTTGGATCGATATATTTGCCAAACCGTTCCCGCATACGGAACCGGACGCGCAATTCGCGTGTCATGCGGTTAAAGGCATCCGCCAACCGGGCAAAATCGCCCTTGCCCTTGAAATCAAGGCTGGTATCAAGCTTGCCTGACTGCACGCTGTTCAAGGCATTGGTCGTATCGCGAACCGCTTTGACCACCGCCTGCGCCAGATAATAGGCAAAGGAAATGCCGATCACCACCGCAGCCAGCATCATGATAAATTCGGCCTGGATCAGAAAATCTTCGCGCGCCGAAACATTTTCGACTGTTTCGCTGGAGTATTTTTCAAGCAGCAAAATCTCGCTACGCAGATCAAGCACGATATTGCGATGAATGCCACGAACAAGGTTTTCCTGACGTTGCGCGTCATCAAGGTCGCCTTCACGCACTCGGCTCAGTAACCGTTCAACGCCCAGATTGAACTGGGCCGCAATATCGGCGAACTCGCGCATACGAACATCAAGATCAAGCAACACACCTTGTTCGAAATGGCCCGATGCCTGTGCCCGGCCAAGTGCTGCCGAGGTGAAAGCTTTTCGAAAGGCCTGCTCGATCTGGGTCTGTTTGGCATCAATCTCGATTTCGATACCGCTTAAGAGGGGGGCATCGGGGCCTTCATTCTCAACAACACGCATGTAACGGTCGATCAGCGAAATCTGTTCAAGCTGACGGGAACGAACATCGGAAAGCGCATCCTTGACCGGCGTCACATAGCGCGACACCGCTTCAAGATCACCATTGATCCCAAGCGACTGGATAACCGAGAACCCGGTAGCCACAACAAGCCACACGACAAAAAAGGCCGCGACACCCAGGAACTTCGCCCGAACGGTCCTTAGCATGCCGGTCCTGATCCTCCGAAAAACGTAGCTGAAAACGCCACCGAATACACAACGGCAATAGTTGCCATATCGTGACGGTCGCCCCGGGTAACAACCTTGGCAATCATATGCAACTGATTAAAAATGCTACCTGATCAGGGATCAGCGGTCAAAACGCAATCAATTGAGCGTACACGAAAAATCCCGGGCAGCCGCATCACCTTTGATCCAGCGCCCGATATCGCCGATCACCGTTGGTCCGTTCAGGTCACGCAGCAACATGTGGTAGCCATCAGGAAACAGGCAAACCACACTCCGGTCTGGGTTTGATGCCCTGATATCCTTCGCGATTGCACCAATCGCCACTGGCGGAATTACCTGATCCTGTTCGCCGGACAATAAAAGCGTTGGAATATCAATTTCTCCTGCCCGCTGACGTGCCAAATCCATCAAATCAGCCAAACCGGCAACCATATCAACCCGTACCGATTTCATCATATGCGGATCACGTGACAGGCGACGGAGCATTTCAATGTTGTCCGAGGGCCAGATATCAAGTCCCTGCCCCGAAAGGGGCAGCCACGGCAAACTGTGTGAAATGATGGAAAGTGGTGCGGTCTGATACCACGGCATCATGTCTCGGTTCCATACTGCCGGGGCCACCAGAATAACCCCGTCCATCCACAAGGGCCGCGATGCCGCCGTCACAATTGCAACCGCACCACCCATCGAGTCCCCCATCAGATAGATCGGCCGGTAAGGGTATTGCGAACGAAGAGTAACCAGGATGTCTGCAGCATCATTGACGAGGCTTTGTGTTCCCGACCAGAAAGGTCGCGTCGCAGTGCGTCCAAAGCCGCGCTGGTCATAAGCAAAAAGCGCAATATTGTCAGACGCCAGAGCCGTTCCGGCTTCGTCAAATGCGTTGGCGTAATCTCCAAATCCATGCAGGCCAAGGATCACCGCGTCCGGATCGTCAACCGGCCCCCAATGCTGCAAGGGTAACGATTCCCCGTCAGATGCAATAAACGCATTTTTGGTAACTTTAATGCTGCCTACCGGATCACCGGCGGGAATGACAGTTGGTGCACAGCCTGCCAGCAAAAGCGAGAACCAGAGCCCGGCAAACCGCAATAATGTTTTCAGTATATGGTTAATTGCCGCCCCCGAAGTCATTCTGGTTTGCGTTTGAAAGCCGAGTTAAGGCCAAAAAACAAAACCCTGCAAGCAACTTGCAGGGTTTTGAATGATCTGACAACTGCCTGATAAATCAGGCAGCCTTCCCCGCACGGGCCTTGTCGTTATCGCGAGTCAGCATCAGGAAGATATCTTCAAGATCGCCTTCCTCTGTTGAAAGGTCCGTAATGGCAAGACCGCAGCCCTGAATGGCGTTGAGAATTTCAGCCATCTGGGTGTTGCTGGGCCGGTAATTCAGCGCGATCTGGTTTGCGGCCTTAAGCTCCGCCCCCCAGGGGGTCAGTTCCTCGGGCACGGCATTAAGTTCGTTTTTAACTGTCAGAACCAGCGTTTTGTGGTCGATCCGACGAAGAAGACTGCGTTTGTCTTCATGCGCAATCACATTGCCCTTGTTGATAATCGCAATCTCGTCACAAAGCTCTTCGGCTTCTTCAAGGTAATGCGTGGTCAGAACAATCGTAACGCCCGCCTTGTTCAGTTCCTTCACATAGGCCCAAAGCTGCTGACGCAGTTCGATATCAACCCCGGCCGTTGGTTCATCCAACACCAGAACCGGCGGCATATGGACCATTGCCTTGCCGACCAGAAGACGCCGACGCATCCCGCCCGAAAGTGAGCGGGAATAGGAATCGGCCTTGTCCGACAGCCCAAGGGCGGCAAGAATCTCGTCCGTACGGCGTTCCTGTTTGGGAACACCATAAAGGCCTGCCTGCAATTCCATCGCCTGACGCGGCGTGAAAAATGCGTCAAGATTAAGTTCCTGTGGCACGATCCCGATCGAACAACGCGCAGCGCGCATTTCGGTTTCGATATCATGGCCCCAGATTTTTGCCGTCCCGCTTGTCTTGGTAACAAGACCGGCCAGGATATTGATAAATGTGGACTTTCCGGCACCATTCGGACCAAGAAGGGCAAAGAACGAGCCGCGTGGAATTTTCAACGACACGTTATCAAGCGCCAGTTTTTCACCGTTCGCGCCCTTATAGAGCTTGGTCAGCCCTTCGACTTCGATGGCGTAGTCGGGCATTGCAGTCATGAATGCGTGATCTCCGCTCTTTTCCGCGTGGCTTGTTTGCGCTAAGACCATGCGGAAGTGTTGATTGAATATGCGCAATCGGTATCATCCCTTTGAAAGGGGGGTCAATGGCTCTTGGACCTGTTTCAGGCCGATGATCAACCGATGGCAACACCTATGCCTGTGCTAACTGGGAAGCTGGATATATGAAGATCACCGAAGAAATCAAAGTCGGCAGCCTGAATGTTGCCTGTGACGGCGGCAAAGGTCACCTTGGCCATCCCACCGTTTACCTCAATCTTGAGGAAAAGGGCGAGGTGGTCTGCCCTTACTGCTCGAAGAAATATATTTTCGACAAATCCCAGGCCGAGCACGCAGCCCATTAATCCGTTTTACCCGCCCTCGGGTAGAAGGAACCAGCGCTAAAGCTGCCAATATCGTTGATCCGGCAGCTTTTCGCTAACTTAATGACTGTCGCATGTCTTTGCCGTCCCGGCATTTTTCGCGGCCCATCCACGGGGAAATCCTATGACGTCTGCACCAACCGCTCTTAACAGCTATCGTGCCCTTCCAGATCCGGACGGACATTTCGGCAATTTCGGAGGACGTTTTGTTGCCGAAACCCTGATGCCGCTGATTCTCGAGCTGGAGCAGGCCTACAAGGATGCCAAAAAAGACCCGGCGTTTCAAAAAGAACTCGATTATTACCTGAAACACTATGTCGGTCGCGCAAACCCGCTTTATTTCGCTGAACGCCTGACCGAACATCTTGGCGGTGCCAAGATCTATTTCAAGCGCGAGGACCTGAACCATACCGGCGCGCACAAGATCAATAACTGTATTGGCCAAATCCTGCTGGCCAAGCGCATGGGCAAAACCCGCATTATCGCAGAAACCGGCGCAGGCCAGCACGGCGTAGCAACCGCCACAGTTTGCGCCCGCTTTGGTCTACCCTGCACGGTTTACATGGGTTCGAAGGATATCGAACGTCAGTCGCCGAACGTTTTCCGCATGCGTCTGCTTGGTGCCGAAGTCAAACCGGTCAAATCCGGTTCCTGCTCGCTCAAAGATGCGATGAACGAGGCACTTCGTGACTGGGTCACCAATGTCGAAGATACTTTCTACATCATTGGAACTGCTGCGGGTCCGCACCCTTATCCGGAACTGGTCCGTGATTTCCAATGCGTGATCGGCAACGAAGCCAAAGAACAAATTCTTGAACAGGAAGGCCGCCTCCCCGATCAGATAATTGCGGCCGTTGGTGGCGGCTCGAACGCGATCGGTCTGTTCCACCCGTTCCTGGATGACAAGGATATCGAGGTTGTTGGTGTTGAAGCCGCCGGTCACGGTATTCATACTGGAAAGCATGCCGCAAGCCTCAGTGCTGGCAAGCCGGGCGTTTTGCACGGAAACCGCACCTATCTGTTGATGGATGATGACGGACAGATCAAGGAAGCCGATTCGATTTCTGCTGGTCTGGATTATCCGGGTATCGGCCCCGAACATAGCTGGCTCAAGGATATTGGGCGTGCTCGGTATGAGCCGATCGGTGACAAAGAAGCCCTCGAAGCATTTAAATTATGCTCGGAACTCGAAGGCATCATTCCGGCACTGGAATGCAGTCATGCCATCGCCCAAGTGATGAAAGAAGCGCCGAAAATGGGCAAGGACAAGATCATCCTCATGTGTCTGAGTGGCCGGGGTGACAAGGACATCTTTACCGTGGCCGAAGCACTGGGAGTAGAACTGTGAGCGACGCAATCATCGGCGGCCAGGACCGCATCGCCAAACGTTTCGCCAAGCTCAGGGAAGAAGGTCGTGCCGGTCTGGTCACGTTCATCACCGCAGGTGACCCTGACCCGGAAGCATCGTTCGAGATTCTGAAAGCCTTGCCTGAGGCCGGTGCGGATGTGATCGAACTTGGCATGCCATTTACCGATCCGATGGCTGATGGCCCGGCCATTCAGGAAGCATCAATCCGTGCATTGGCAGCCGGCATGCATATGCGCAAGACCCTGTCACTGGTCCGTGGTTTCCGCGATCAGGATCACGAAACGCCGATTATTCTTATGGGTTATTACAATCCGATCTATATCTATGGCGTTGCCGTATTCCTTGAAGATGCACGCAATGCAGGGGTTGATGGCCTGATTGTCGTTGACCTGCCGCCCGAAGAGGATGCCGAACTTTGCGTCCCGACCGTGGAAAAGGGTTTGTCCTTCATTCGGCTGACAACACCGACCTCCGATGACAAACGTCTGCCGAAACTCGTTCAGAATACGTCAGGCTTTGTTTATTATGTCTCGGTTGCTGGCGTTACCGGTGCCGGTTCGGCAACCAATGACCAGATTGTCGAAGCCATGGCGCGCCTGCGTCGCCATACGGATTTGCCGATTGCCGTTGGTTTCGGTATCAAGAACGCGACCCAGGCCGCAGAAGTTGCCCGACAGGCAGATGCAGCTGTGGTCGGGTCGGCAATCGTATCAAAAATTGCCGAAAGTCTTGACGAAAACGGCAAGGCCACCGATAAGACCGCCTCTATGGTCACAGGCCTTGTTCGCGAACTTGCAGACGGGGTACGCAACGCGCGCAACTAATGCTGTGCGTTGCTGTGAAATGACCGATATAGGCAAAACCAAGGATCAGTATCCGATATGTCGTGGCTGACAGAATTCGTCCGTCCCAAGATTCAGAAACTTGTTCGCCGCACCGATGTGCCCGAGAATCTCTGGCATAAGTGCCCGTCGTGTGAACAGATGATCTTCCACCGTGACCTGGCAAAGAACAAACATGTTTGCCAGCATTGCGGCCATCATATGCGCATTTCAGCCAAGGACCGTCTTGAACTCCTGTTCGATGAGGGCAAATATCAGCTCATAGAACTGCCGAACGTTCCGGTCGATCCGCTGAAGTTCCGCGATCAGAAAAAATACACCGACCGCCTGAAAGCGGCGCAGGCCAAGGCAACCTACAAGGATGCCCTGGCTGTTGCCCATGGTGATGTCGGCGGGCATGCAACCGTCGTTGCCGTCTTCGATTTCTCCTTTATGGGGGGATCAATGGGCACCGCCGTTGGTGAAGGCATTGTTGCCGCCGCTGAACTGGCGACGGTTCAGGACGCCGCCCTTATCATCGTTCCGGCATCGGGCGGTGCACGCATGCAGGAAGGTATTCTGAGCCTGATGCAGATGGCGCGCACAACGGCCGCGATCGAGAAGGTCAAGGAAAAGGGCCTGCCCTATTTCGTGCTTCTGACCGATCCGACCACCGGTGGTGTGTCAGCATCCTTCGCGATGCTCGGCGACATCCAGATTGCCGAACCGGGCGCACAGATCGGTTTTGCCGGTCGTCGCGTGATCGAAAATACCATTCGTGAAAAACTTCCCGACGATTTCCAGACTGCAGAATATCTTCTGGATCACGGGATGGTCGATATGGTCGTGCCGCGCGGCGAGTTGAATGAAACCATCGGCCACCTGATCGATATGATCCGCCGCACCAAACCGGGTGCCGCGATTGTTCCGATCAAGGATGCGAAAAAGAAACCCGCGAAAAAGGCCGAGACCGAAGGTGACAACGCCAAGAAGTGACGCGATTCTTGCGCGTCTGGGCCAGCTTCATCCAAAAGTGATCGATCTTTCATTGGGTCGGATTACCCGCTTGCTCGCCAAGCTGGGTAATCCGCACCTGAATTTGCCGCCGGTCATTCATCTGGCCGGAACCAATGGCAAGGGATCAACACTGGCCTACCTGCGTGCTATCTATGAGGCAGCAGGCCTTCGTGTTCATACTTCGACCTCTCCCCACCTTGTTCGCTTTCACGAACGCATAAGGCTGGCGGGTGACCTGATCATCGAAGACATGCTGTGCGAGCTTCTTGAAGAAGTCGAAGCGGTCAATGGCGGTGAACAGATAACCTTCTTTGAAATCACCCAGGCAGCGGCATTTCTGGCCTATTCACGAGTTCCGGCGGACGTTGTTCTACTTGAAACCGGCCTTGGCGGTCGGGTTGATGCATCCAACGTGATTGATAAACCAGCCCTGACCGTCATTACGCCGATCTCGCTTGATCATCAGGGTTTCCTTGGCGATACCATTGCCAAAATCGCCTTTGAAAAGGCCGGGATTATGAAGCCCGGCGTACCGTGTGTAATTGCCCCTCAAAGCCTTGAGGCATTTGATACACTTGCCCGACACGCCAACGATATCGGCAGCCCCCTGATCACGAATTTTGGCATCACCGCCGAGCACGAGGACGGCTTTACGCTTCGCATCCGCGAAGAAGAATTTGGTCTGCCCTTGCCAGCACTGCCCGGTCGGCATCAATTCATAAATGCCGCAACCGCCATTACCGCTGCACGCTACGCCGGTATCCTCGATATCGCAGGGCCGGATTTAGCAACAATAGCGCGCGGGATCAGCCAAGCCCGCTGGCCCGCACGCCTTCAGAAGCTGATCACCGGACCGCTTTGCGATGCCCTGCCTGAGGGCTGCGAGCTCATTCTGGATGGTGGACACAATATCGCCGCTGCCGAAGTCATCGCAGACTGGCTGACCCGGCAACCCACGGGCGAAACAGTTATGATTATGGGGATGCTTGATAACAGAGACCCTGTTGCATTTCTGCAGCCGCTGGCCCCTCATATCACATCATTTGCTGGCATTCCGATCCCGGGAGGTCACGAAGTCCACAGCGCCGATACGTTGCGCGATGCTGCCACCACGGCAGGAATCACAAATGCACATGCCTGCGAAACCTTGGATGATGCACTGGCTGTTCTGAAAGACGCTGTCGTAAAACCTAAAAGAGTTTTGATTTTGGGATCGCTTTATCTGGCAGGTGTTGTGCTGGAAAATCACGCCTGATCTGGCTCGTCTCGCGATCAGATTTCCGGCAAACGCACTTTATTGTTTACTGCGGACGAACTACCGCCCCCCGTGCTACTGCCGTTGGATGAGCCATCATCATCCTTGCGCAGACGAAGACTGCCAGCTTTGTGCACCTTGCGCCGGTCTCCGGCTACCCCGGGTGGCAATCCGACCGAAGCACTCTCTTTCGAAATCTGGTTCGGCACATGTTCCACACGGTCATAACGATCAGCTTCGCGCCGAACAGTGCGACCGGTAACCCACGTGTAACCCATCACATAAAGCAGAAATCCCCCTACTCCGATGGTAAGGGTCAGGAACTGCAAAACCGGAAGGAAACTCCCAAATAACTGCCCGCCGCCATAAATCATGAAAATGCAAACCGCTGCAACGGGGGCGAGTGCAAGGAAGAATATCCCGCGCACCTTGTGACGGATCGGTCCATAATGCATCAGCATCGCATAAAATAGATACATTAATGCGATAAACACGACGAGTTTGATCAGCAACACAAAATGGTCGACGGCAGGAAGGCGCTGGTTACGGTCATAAACACCAAAAACAACGAACAAACCATGCAGGAAAATACCAAAAACCCCGAACGTAATCAGAAAGCGCATCCATGAGGACGCACTGAAGAACCTGCGCCATCCCGATCCGTTGGACCGCGCAACCCGTTCGGCTTTCTTGGCCTTTTTGTGCCGATTTGCGAGCTTCATGTCGTCATGCAGCTCGCGCGTCGGTTCTGCGGTTTCAATGCCGATGCCTTGCGGCCTGAAAACCGGTTTATCTTCCATCGCCGGCAATGACCGGTTCTCCTGTTTCCCGAAGGGAAGTTACACTGCGCTGGACCATATCAATCCCTGTGCGTCCTGATAAGTCCAAAGCGACATACTGCCATAAATGGTCAGAATCCGGTCATGGTCAAGATTTTCATTCCGGAATCGACATGATGATGAAAATACCTACTTTGCTCCTGACGACTTCCTGTCAGGAGCAAAGCTGGCAACAGCCAATATATTCCCACTTTCGACGATGCCCCACTCGACTTAGCCTGTCGGATCGGGCATTCTGCGAGCCATCAAATCAAACCAATGAATGAGCATTAGACGCATGACAGATTCTGCGCCATCCACCGGTCAATCCCCCCGTCGTGTCGTTCTGGTTGACGGATCGGGCTTTATTTTCCGGGCCTTCCATGCCTTGCCACCAATGACCAGCCCGGATGGTACGCCCGTGAATGCGGTGTATGGTTTCTGCACCATGCTGATGAAATTGCGCGAAGATACCAAGCCCGATCACATGGCGGTTATCTTCGATACCAAAGGCAAATCGTTCAGAAACGATTTCTATCCCGAATACAAGGCGCACCGTCCGCCGCCCCCCGAAGAACTGGTACCCCAGTTCGGGCTTATCCGTGATGCGACACGTGCCTTCAATCTGCCTTCGATCGAACTCGAAGGATACGAGGCCGACGACCTGATCGCGACCTACGCCCGGCAGGCCGAAGCCGAGGGCTCCGATGTCATTATCGTGTCTTCTGACAAGGACCTGATGCAGTTGGTCACGGACCGGGTACAAATGTTTGATGCGATGAAGAATCGCACTATTGGCGCATCAGAGGTTCTGGAAAAATTCGGCGTCACGCCCGATAAGGTTATCGATATCCAGGCACTTGCTGGCGATTCCGTTGATAACGTACCGGGTGTGCCGGGCATTGGTATCAAGACCGCAGCCCAACTGATTGATGAATATGGCGATTTGGATGGTCTGCTGGAACGTGCAGGCGAAATCAAGCAACCCAAACGCCGTGAAAAGCTGATCGAGAATGCCGAACTGGCCCGCATTTCACGCGATCTAGTGACCCTCAAAACCGATGTTCCGGTTGTCGAAAAGCTGGATGGTTTCGAACTGCGCGAACCTGATCCCGATGTTCTTTTAAGCTTTGTTTCAACACATGGCTTTAAATCACTGTTTTCTAAAATAAAGGCAAAGTTCGGTGGATCTGTTGATGCAGACGGCATTGTCGAACCAGGTACCGGTGTCAATGATATCAGTGTTGAAAAGGCAGAATATGAACTGGTTCAGGATGAAGATCGCCTAAAGCACTGGATTTCAATGGCCGAATATGCCGGTACGGTTGCTGTTGATACGGAAACCACATCACTTAATGCGCATCAGGCCAAGCTGGTTGGCATTTCACTTTCGACCGAACCGGGCAATGGTTGTTATATCCCTGTCGGACACGGACAAAGCCATGGCGAAAGTGGTGAAGCACAGGGTGGTTTCGATTTCGATGCCCCTGCCGAGGCACCGGCAGAAATCGAAGTACCAAAGCAAATCCCGCTTGATCGCGCGATTGCTTTACTCAAACCCCTTCTGGAAGACTCGGGCGTCCTAAAGGTCGGCCAGAACCTGAAATACGATATGATCGTGTTGTCCCGTCACGGCATCAATGTCACCCCGATAGACGACACCATGGTGCTGTCCTATGTTTTGGACGGCACAAGCCACGGCCATGGCATGGATGAATTGGCCGAACTGCATCTGGATTATAAACCAATCAAGTTTTCCGATGTTTGCGGATCGGGCAAAACCCAGATCACCTTTGATCAGGTTCCACTCGACAAGGCGCTTGATTACGCCGCCGAAGACGCCGATATCACGCTGCGCCTGCACCGGCTTCTGAAGCCCCGCATTGCGCAGGAACACATGGCCAGTGTTTATGAAACGCTGGATCGGCCGCTTGTTCCGGTACTGGCCAAGATGGAAAGCCTTGGCATCCGTATTGATGCAGACAAGCTCAAAACCCTGTCGAACGATTTTGCAAAGCGGATGGCAGCCCTTGAAGAAACCATTCATGAAATGGCCGATGAACCTTTCAATCTGGGCAGCCCCAAACAGCTTGGCGAAATCCTGTTTGAAAAAATGAGCCTGCCGGGTGGCAAGAAAACCAAAACCGGTGCATGGCAGACCGGTGCAGACGTTCTTGAGGCATTGGCGGCCCAGGGACATGACCTGCCGACCAAAATCCTTGAATGGCGGCAGCTTTCCAAACTTAAAAGCACTTATACCGACGCGCTTGCCCATCACATAAATCCGGCAACCGGCCGCGTTCACACAAGCTATGGCCAGACCAATGTGAATACCGGGCGTCTGTCGTCAAACGATCCCAACCTGCAAAACATCCCGATCCGCAGCGAGGAAGGCCGTAAAATCCGTACTGCCTTTATCTCGGAGCCCGGCAGCAAACTGATTTCTGCCGACTATTCGCAGATCGAATTGCGCCTTCTGGCGCATGTCGCCGAAATCGACGCCCTGCGGGATGCGTTCAAAAACGGCGAGGATATCCACGCCGCCACGGCATCCAAGGTGTTTGGCGTTCCGATTGAAGGCATGGATCCGATGGTTCGCCGCAAAGCCAAGGCCATCAATTTTGGCATCATTTACGGGATTTCAGCCTTTGGCCTCGCCAATCAGCTTGGCATCCCGCAAAAGGAAGCCAAGGCATTTATCGAAGCCTATTTCGAAATCTATCCCGGTATTCGCGATTATATGGAACAGGCAAAAGACTTCGCCAAAAAGCATGGCTTTGTCAGAACCCTGTTTGGTCGCCAGATTCATATCAACGGCATCAATGATAAAAACGGCATGCGCCGAAGCTTTGGCGAACGTGCCGCTATCAACGCCCCGATTCAGGGCGGTGCTGCTGACATCATCAAACGCGCGATGATTGCCGTTCCGAGTGCCCTTGTTGATGCGGGGCTTAAAACCCGCATGCTGCTTCAGGTCCACGATGAATTGATCTTTGAAGCCCCGGAAAACGAAACCGAAAAGGCCGTCGAGGTGATCCGCGAGGTTATGGAAAATGCCGCGCACCTTTCCGTACCACTTATCGCAGATGCCGGTATCGGCGATAGCTGGGCGGATGCCCACTGATCAGATCAATATCCGGATACCTCAGTAAAACAAAAGCCCCGGCAGTGCTGCCGGGGCTTTTGCATAAAATGACCGGATCAGGGCTGGTTTAAAGGCCCAGAACATCACGCATAGAGTAAAGACCGGGTTTCTTGCCTTCGGCCCATTTCGCGGCACGCACCGCACCTTTGGCGAAAACTTCGCGTGATGATGCCTTGTGTGTAATTTCGATCCGCTCGCCCTCGCAGGCAAAAACAACCGTGTGATCGCCAACAACATCGCCACCACGCAGCGTTGCAAAGCCGATGGTGCCGTTTTCACGTGCGCCGGTATGCCCGTCGCGCGACCGCACCGAAACCGCATCCAGATCAACCCCACGACCCTTTGCCGCCGCCTCACCAAGGCCAAGTGCCGTGCCTGATGGTGCATCAACTTTATGTTTATGATGCATTTCGACGATTTCGATATCAGCCGTATCCTTATCAAGGACCGCAGCAACCTTCTCGACCAGTGCAAAGGCAAGGTTCACACCGACACTCATATTCGGTGCGAAAATGATGGTTGCAGTTTTGGCTGCAAGCTTAAGCTCCGCTTTCTGATCGTTTGAAAGCCCGGTCGTACCGATCACCAAGATTTTGCCGGTTTCAGCTGCCAGTTTGGCATGGTTCATGGTCGCAGCCGGTGCGGTGAAATCAATCACCGCATCAACAGCTTTAAACAATGCCTTGGGATCGTCACCGACCAGAACGCCACTTTCTTCCAGACCGGCAATCAGGGTGACGTCCTTGCCGACAAACGGACTGTCTGGCAGATCGGTACCACCGCCAACCTCGCAGCCGTTGGTTTTGAACGTTTCATTGACCAGCATGCGCCCCATACGGCCGGCACATCCGACAATCCCGATTTTCATTTCCGGTCTCCTCCGGCAAGCAATTTCAAACGTGTCATTGCTTTAGCACATGCCGCCCTGCGATGAAATCATCGGAAATGTCCAAATGTCGGACAAATCAACGTTCAGCCTGTTGTCGCGGATTGCACTGCAATCCCGTCAAGGTCGGCAACAGCGTCAACCGGAAGCTTAAGGCTGGCCGCCGCAAGGTTCTGCGTCAAATGCTCGGACGATGACGTTCCCGGAATCAACAGGATATTGGCCGAACGCTGCAACAACCAGGCAAGGGCAACCTGCATCGGCGTTGCGTCAAGGCGCCTGGCAACCTGTGAAAGGGCTTCTGACTGTAATGGTGAAAAACCGCCAAGCGGGAAAAACGGCACATAGGGAATGCCATCAGCCGCAAGGCTATCGATCAATCCGTCATCATCGCGATGCGCCAGATTGTACTGATTCTGCACACAGACGATGTCACAAATCTTGCGACCCTCCTCGATCTGGGTCGGCGTCACATTCGACAATCCGATATGTCGGATCAATCCCTGCTGCTGCAATTTGGCCAAAACGCTAAGCTGTTCTTCAATTGAACCTTCCGCTGGTCCGTGCAGCCCGTGCATTGATCGAAAATTGACAACATCAATCACATCAATCCCCAGATTGCGAAGATTATCATGCACTGCGGATGTCAATTCAGCAGCCGACAGTGCCGGCAACCACGACCCGTCATCGCCACGCTTAGCACTGATCTTTGTCACGATCACAAGATCATCCTGATAAGGACGAAGGGCTTCACGAATCAGCCGGTTGGTAATGTGCGGGCCATAAAAGTCGCTGGTATCAATATGATTGACGCCCGCTTCCACTGCCTTGCGCAGCACCCTGATCGCACTGTCGCGATCTTTGGGTGGGCCAAAAACACCAGGCCCGGCCAATTGCATCGCACCGTAACCCATACGTTTAACGCTTAGATCACCGATCTTGAAATTCCCGGCTTGCTCGATATTGGACATGGAAATCTCCTTTCATGTCAGACATTCGATTTCTGTCCCGAAGCTAGACCCTACTGTTTTGATCAACAATCCGGTACAATCAAAACAAGCTGTACGGGATTTAAAACAATGAAACTTGATATGCCCAATATCACCGCATTCGTCACCGTTGCCCGCGCAGGCGGGTTTCGCGAAGGTGCCCGTATCAGCGGTGGAAGCGCATCACGTCTGAGCGATCAGGTCCGACGACTGGAGGCCGAACTTGGCGTAAGGCTGTTTAACCGTAGCACACGTAGTGTTGCGCTGACCGAAGCCGGTGAAGGATTGTTAAACCGGCTTTCTCCTGCCCTTGATGAAATGGAACTGGCTCTTGATGTGGTGAACAGCTTCCGCAGCCGCCCGGCAGGGACTCTGAAACTGAACGTGCCTGTAAGTGCGGCACGCCTTGTTCTACCGCACTTTATTCCACCTTTTCTTGCTGCCTATCCCGATATCCGCGTCGAGGTCATTACCGAGGAAAACTTCGTCGATGTTCTGGCCGAAGGATGCGATGCCGGTATTCGTTATGACGAAAGTCTGGAACTGGACATGATCGCAATTCCGATTGGCCCGCGTACCCAGCGTTTTGCTGCCGCGGCGTCACCGGGATATCTGGAAAAACACGGCATGCCAGAACATCCCCGCGATCTTCTGGAACATGCCTGCCTGCGCGGACGCTTTGCAAGCGGGACCATGATCTCGTGGGAATTTGAGCGCGGTGATGAAACCATTGAACTAAACCCCGGCGGGCCGTTGCTTGTGCGCCCCGGCGGGGGAACTGACCTTGCGACTCACGCCGCCTGTATGGGCACGGGTATCGTTTATCTGTTTGAGGACTGGCTTCAGCCCTATTTTGATAGCGGTGCCCTCGTCCCGGTGCTTGCGGACTGGTGGCCGCGGTTTCCGGGTCCCAAACTGTATTATCCGGGGCGACGCCTTGTCCCCACACCGTTGCGAACCTTCATTGATTTCGTCAAAAGCCGTCCGTGGCCAAACGATCAAGCCAAAGAGAAACCCCGCTCGGAATAACAGAGCGGGGTTAAAATATATTTCGTTCCGAAATCCGAACGATCTGGTGCAGCACCTAATCCGTCAGGTCTTTCCAGATTTCCTTCATCTTGGAAAAGAACCCTTCGCTTTCCGGGTTACTGCCTTCTTCGCGCGAAATCTCATCAAACTCTTTCAAAAGCTCTTTCTGCCGCTCGGTCAGTCTGACCGGGGTTTCGACACTGATTTCAACGAACATGTCACCACGTGCCTGCGACCGCAGGATGGTCATGCCCTTGCCACGCAGACGCAGTTGCTGTCCCGATTGCGTACCTTCCGGGATGTTGATCCGGGTGCGAGTTCCCTCAATTGTCGGCACCTCGATGGTCCCGCCAAGGGCTGCCTTGCTCATCGGGATTGGAATCCGGCAATACAGGTTCGCCCCATCACGCTGGAAGAAGCGATGATTCTGGATATCAAGGAAGATATACAAATCACCAGCCGGTGCGCCATTGGCACCCGCTTCACCCTCGCCCGCAAGACGGATACGCGTTCCATCCTCAACCCCGGCCGGGATCGTCACCGACAGGGTCTTTTCCTGTTCGACACGACCGACACCATGGCAGGATTTGCACGGATTCTTGATGATTTTGCCTTTGCCATGACAGCTCGGGCAGGTACGCTCGATCGTAAAGAAGCCCTGCTGCGCGCGGACCTTTCCATGACCATTACAGGTCGGACAGGTTACCGGCTGCGAACCGGCCTCGGCACCGCTGCCGTGGCATTCTTCGCAGGCAACCGACCCCGGAATGGTGATCTCGGCCTTTTTGCCTTCAAACGCTTCTTCAAGCGAGATGGCCATATTGTAACGAAGGTCGGCACCGCGCGACGATCCACCGCCACGGCGACCGCCCCCCATGGCCCCGAAAATCTCGTCGAAAACGTCGGCAAATCCGCCACCGCCGAAACCACCACCAAAGCCGCCACCGAAACCACCGGCTCCGCCCGGTCCGCCTTGCTCAAACGCAGCATGACCAAACCGGTCATAGGCAGCACGCTTTTCCTGATCCTTCAGGACTTCATAGGCTTCGTTGACTTGCTTGAATTTTACTTCGGCTTCGGTATCGCCCGGATTTTTATCCGGATGATACTTCATCGCCTGTTTACGATAGGCGCTTTTGAGCGCGGCTGCGTCGGCATCTTTGCCAACACCCAACAGCTCGTAATAATCTTCTTTCGCCATCTGTAACTCCGAAACACGGTCGGGCCGTTCCCGCAATTATCTGCGTCCGGAACGGCCCGATTTTTATTTACAGGGCGTCGTTCAAGACGACCTCTGCGGTCGCCTTACTTGTCTTTTTTGCTGTCATCGACTTCTTCAAAGTCGGCGTCAACAACACCGTCATCGGCCTGTGCAGATGCGCCGGCAGTTTCACCTTCGCCACCTTCTTCAGCCTGCTGTGCCTGATACATGGCTTCGCCAAGTTTCATTGCAGCCTGCTGAAGTTCGTTGACCTTCGCGGTGATCGCTTCCGGATCTTCGCCGTCCTTGGCTTCTTTAAGCACCGACAGAGCATCTTCGATCATTGATTTCGCACCGGCATCAACCTTGTCACCGTGTTCGGCAAGGTTTTTCTCGGTCGAATGGATAACGGCTTCTGCCTGGTTACGGGCTTCGACAAGCGCTTTACGCTTTTTATCGGATTCCGCGTTGGCTTCGGCGTCCTTGACCATTTTTTCGATTTCGTCATCGCCAAGACCACCAGATGCCTGAATGCGGATCTGCTGTTCCTTGTTGGTCGCCTTGTCTTTGGCAGACACGTTGACGATACCGTTGGCATCAATGTCGAAAGTCACCTCGATCTGCGGAACACCGCGCGGTGCCGGCGGGATACCGACCAGATCGAACTGGCCAAGCATCTTGTTGTCGGCAGCCATTTCGCGTTCACCCTGGAAGACACGGATGGTAACAGCCGTCTGGTTGTCTTCCGCGGTCGAGAAAGTCTGCGACTTGCGGGTCGGGATCGTGGTGTTGCGGTCGATCAGTCGGGTGAATACGCCACCAAGGGTTTCAATACCCAGCGACAGCGGAGTCACGTCAAGCAGAAGAACGTCTTTGACATCACCCTGCAGGACACCGCCCTGAATGGCGGCACCAAGTGCAACCACTTCATCCGGGTTCACACCCTTGTGCGGATCACGGCCAAAGAATTCCTTCACGCGTTCCTGAACCTTCGGCATACGCGTCATGCCGCCAACCAGGATCACGTCGTCGATTTCACCTGCGGTGATACCGGCGTCTTTCAAGGCCGCTTTGCACGGGGTCATCGTGCGTTCGATCAGGTCACCAACAAGGCTTTCAAGCTTCGCACGCGACAGCTTGATATTCAGGTGTTTCGGGCCTGATGCGTCAGCGGTGATAAACGGCAGGTTCACTTCGGTCTGCATCGACGAGGAAAGCTCGATCTTGGCTTTCTCTGCGGCTTCTTTCAAACGCTGCAGGGCCAGACGGTCCTTACGCAGGTCGATCTGCTGTTCTTTTTTGAACTCGTCCGCAAGGTAATCGATGATGTTTTTATCGAAGTCTTCACCGCCAAGGAAGGTATCCCCATTGGTCGATTTAACTTCGAAGACACCATCACCGATTTCAAGAACCGACACGTCAAAGGTACCACCACCAAGGTCATACACGACCACGGTGCCGCCGTCTTTTTTGTCCAGACCATAAGCCAGTGCAGCAGCAGTTGGCTCGTTGATGATACGCTTTACTTCAAGACCGGCAATTTTACCGGCATCCTTGGTTGCCTGACGCTGACTGTCGTTGAAGTATGCCGGAACGGTAATAACGGCTTCGGTTACCGGTTCACCCAGATGGGCTTCTGCGGTTTCCTTCATTTTCTGAAGCACCATGGCTGCGATCTGGCTCGGTGCCATTTTCTCGCCATTGACTTCAACCCATGCATCACCATTGTCACCCGCGACAATTTTGTACGGGACAAGGTCTTTGTCTTTTTCGACTTCCGGGTCGCCATAACGACGGCCAATCAGACGTTTAATCGCAAACAGGGTGTTTTCGGGGTTGGTCACTGCCTGACGTTTCGCAGGCTGACCGACAAGGCGCTCACCATCATTGGTGAAAGCAACCATCGACGGTGTGGTACGGGCACCTTCGCTGTTCTCAATCACGCGGCCTTCTTTGCCGTCCATGACTGCGACGCAGGAGTTGGTAGTGCCAAGGTCGATACCGATAATCTTGCCCATAGTAAGTTCCTCTTTTAGCGGCCGGTCCGTCCCGCAGCCTTCACGATCTAAGCGCTGCGCAGGACCTCCTGGGACCAATGGTTGTAATAGTCTCAAAATTCGTGGGGTAATTACCCCGCGCACCTATATATGAAAGTCATCAAAAACTCGCAAGCGGTGAAAACGGGGAATCTCGGGTGAAATTTACTCTGAAACGTGTATTTCGGTCGCCTGAACCGGTTCCAGAGCCGCTTTCACAACCGAAATTGCATCTTTTCAGGCTATTTCCTCGGACAAGGATGATGAAATTCGGTGGAAGCATATCGGGGTTGCCGGGACTGCAAAGCCAGTCAAAGAACCTCGATAATCCGCAGAAAACTGCGTCTTTTATCAATCACACGGATTGAGGATCAGGGCTGCATCGTGCCTGACGCAGCCAGCGATCAAGCTTTCCGGCAAGATCAGTTTTTTCCTCAACCCCCAGAAATTCCGCAATCTCGAAACGCTTTCCATGTGATCGTAAATAAAGTTCGCATTGGTCATCTTCACCCCGTTCAAGCACGACCTGAAGCCAGTAGGGTTGAAAATCAAATTCCTGCCGCGTGCCCCGCGCAGAAATTCTGGTGACCCGCAAATTGCCCCGACGGAGTTCGATCCGCTCCTCTGCCCGGGCTGCGCGAAAACTGAAATGAAAGGCCAACGCCAGCAAAATCACATCAACGCCCAGAAATCCGATTACCGGCCAGGCGCCAACAGCCCAGAAAATCAAACCGATTGATGTTGTGACACATGCCAGTATCACGACAATATTGCGCGCTGCTCGCCTGCTTAACGAACGTGGCGGGCGCAGATCGATACGAAATATTGGTTTTTCGGCTCTTGGTACGGCTGGCATCGTAATCGACCGGTTTGCAGCGTTTCCAGTCCGTCAATTCTGGAACGCTTCCAGATCAGCCGCAATCAAAATTCGACCTTTGCAAAGCGACAGTTTATAAATTCCGATCTCAAGAGATCAGGCCGGTGGTAAAGGAGCCCGACCTCCGAAAATCCCGAAAATGACCGCAAATGCGGTATCAACACAGAGATAAATACCTATGTCCCGCCCGATGAGCAAAGCCGCCATAGAAGAATTTTTCCAGCGTCTTTCGGATGCCGACCCGGAACCGAAGGGGGAGCTGGATTACACCAATCCCTATACCCTTCTGGTCGCTGTCGCCCTGTCGGCGCAGGCAACTGATGTTGGTGTCAACAAGGCCACCAAAAAGCTGTTCCAGATTGTCGAAACCCCGCAGGACATGCTTGACCTTGGCGAAGAGGCCCTGATCGAGCACATAAAAACCATTGGCCTTTATCGCGGCAAGGCCAAAAATGTGATGGCGGCGGCACGCATGCTTGTTGAAAAGCATGGCGGAATCGTACCCAATGATCAGGATGCTCTTGAAGAACTGCCAGGTGTCGGTCGAAAAACCGCTAATGTTGTCCGCAACATTGCGTGGGGCGAACATACCATGGCCGTCGACACCCATATCTTCCGGCTCGGCAACCGGACGGGTATGGCAAATGGCAAAAACGTGCTTGCTGTCGAAAAAGGCCTTTTGAAAAAGGTCCCGTCACGCTTCATGAACCATGCCCATCACTGGCTGATCCTGCATGGCCGTTATATCTGCAAGGCGCGCAAGCCACGCTGTGCGGACTGCATCGTCAATGATCTGTGCAATTATAAAGACAAAACGCCCGCCGAAGCATAACCGGCGGGCGTTCGCATCAATTAAAGCCTTTGCTATCCTGTCGGCTCAGAAGACCTGATCAAATGCCGCGGGTGCCGGTGCGACAACTTTGGCACCGTCAGGCTGAATTTGCATGACGGCATAACCGCGTTCCGAACGCCCCTGTGCTGTCAGACGGAAAATGCCATCCACCCCGACAAAGCCGTTGGGGTTGGTAACGGCATCGCGGGTCATGTCACCGGAATCGCGCGATAATACCGCGGCCAAGGCGGCGCTGTCATAGGCAAGGCTTGAAATGCGCGGCGGTTGTTCACCAAATGTCCGCTCGAAACGGTCCGAGAACAGTTTCCAGTTTTCAGGATCCGGTGCAGCAAAGATACCGCCTTTAAGTGCTGGCTCCGAAAAAAGCCCCGGATCGTTCCAACCGAATGTTCCGATGAACTGCACCTCGGAACTATCTATATCGAAATATGCCAGAAGGGCTGACACCTGCCGCAACTCACCGCCGGTCGCGGGAAGGATCAACGCATCGAAGTCAAGTTCACCTAGTGTGTCGACACCTTCGAGCCGCTTCAATGCACGCTGGGACGCTGCCGAACCATCTGCCTGCAATTCGCGCTTACGTGCCCGCAAGTTTGCACGGCGTGCATCGTAATTGGCAAAATCGCGGATCGTCTGTTCCAGACTCTCGGAACCCGGTGCATAGAACGCGACCCGGCCAAGGCTGCCCCCGACCCGCGAAACAATCCCCTGAAGGGCACCTGCGATCTGTCTGCCATAATCGTTTTGCGGCAACAAAGCCGCAAAACGATATTTGCCTTGCGTGGTAGCATACCCGGAGGCACGTGCGATCTGGTCTTCGGGGACAAATCCGTTAACCCATACACCGCTTTCGGCAACCCGCTGATTGTTTGAAAACGCAATCACGGGAACACCAGCAGCTTTGGCGATTTCACTGGCACCACTAACCGATTCGGCAAAAAGCGGCCCAAGGATCATTTTCGCACCGGCATTGATCGCCTGATGGGCTGCGGCCTGTCCGCCCTGATACGTTCCTGCCGTATCAATCGGCATGAGAACGAAATCGTCACCTGCAATGTCAAACATCGCCAGTTCTGCTGCATGGCGCATGGCGCGCCCCAGTTCCTCGTTGGGACCCGATAATGGCAGCAAAAGCGCGACACGCTTTTCATTCAATGCCGCCTCATCGTTATAAAGTGTCAGTATTTCCTGACCTTCTCCCTCAGGCAGCGCAGTATCGCCCGGCCAAGGGTTTGCGTCCGTCAGAAGCCCCTCATCAGGGGGCCTGGTCGGGTCGTTTACAGGGTTATTTGCCGTTTCTACAGGCGCCCCATCCCGTTGCATACCCAACAGGTCCGTGATACTCGTGGTGCCACTGCATGCCGCAAGCACCAGCGAAAGGACCACCACAGATGCCGTCCGGCGCGCGACCCGGCACCATGCCGAATTCCCGTCCAGATTCTGCAACGGATGACGTTTCGGAAAACCCACTCTCACCTCCCGATAGCTCGTTTCGCACGCAGGGTAATGCGCGCGACGGATCAAGTAAACCGGATGAACGACTCTTGCCACTTTCATCAGGTCTTTATCTTGTCGCTACTCCAATCGGTAATTTGGGCGATATTACGTTTCGTGCGATCGATATCCTTAAACGTGCCGATATTATCCTGTGCGAAGACACCAGAACGTCTGGCAAATTATTGTCGCGATATGGCGTAAAAACCAAGCGGATCGCCTATCACGAACATAATGCAGCCAAAATGCGCCCCGAAATCATGGACCGCCTTGGCAAGGGACAGGCGCTTGCACTGATTTCCGATGCAGGAACGCCGCTGATCAATGATCCCGGCTATAAACTGGTACGTGATTGCAAGACCGAGGGCTTTAACGTCACGGCAGCCCCTGGGGCTTCATCACCGATTGTCGCGCTTGTTTTATCCGGCCTGCCCAGTGACCACTTCTTTTACGCTGGCTTTCTGCCGCCCAAAACATCAGCCCGCAAAAAGGAACTGACACGCTTTTCCGATATACCCGGGAGCCTGATCTTTCTTGAAAGTCCCAAACGGCTGGCTGGCAGTCTTGCCGATATGGCCGAAATGCTGGGTGATGCGCGCGAAGCTGCTGTCGCCCGTGAACTGACCAAGATGTTCGAGGAAGTCCGGACAGAAACACTTGGCAATCTGGCTGCTCATTACGCTGCCGAGGGCGCACCCAAGGGTGAGATCGTTGTGATCGTCGGCCCGCAGAGCGAGCGAGATGCCGAACCCGATGCTGACGACATTGATGCGCGTCTGGTCGAACTGTTGAAAACCTTGCGAACAAAAGAAGCTGCCGACCAAGTTGCCAAAGAGACCGGCTTGAAAAAGCGTGACCTTTATAATCGTGCGCTTGAGCTTTCCAAACCATCCGGAGCATAGCGATGAAATCCGGTCGGACTGCCCGCAACGCAGGAATATATGAACGACGCAAGGCCGAAAGAGCCGGAAGACGCGCAGAATGGGTATGTACCTTGTGGCTCAGACTATGCGGTTACCGCATTCTTGCAACCCGGTTTCGCTGCCCGGTCGGGGAGATCGATATCATCGCCCAAAAGGGCAATCTGATCGCCGCTGTCGAGGTTAAAAATCGCCGCAACATTGACGATGCACTGAATGCATTGCGTCCCAAGCAGCAACAGCACATCGCCCGTGCACTTTCAACTTTCGCCACACGAATCGGCCATCATGGCGATTTGCGTTTTGACATCATTGCAATCAGCAACGGGTGGCGTCTCAAGCACCTCAAAAATGCGTGGATGTTGTAAGGGGGGGGGTGAAATGGCATATCGGTCGTCAGGGATGCATTTTTGCACCCTTGATAATTTTATCCACCACCCGTTTTTCCGCCCGCAGAGCAATTCCCACAACCTTTGCATCATCTGGCGAAAACTGGCCAAAAACTTCCCGATTGGCGGCGTCGTGCCCGGTGGAAAACATTTCCTCTACATAAAGTGATGTGGTCACGCCGCGTTCCAGTGCACGACGATGAACCTTTGCGATTGTATCCTGATCCGCTGTTAAAACGATGGCTGGCTGTCGCGATAAAGGATTATAAATATTCTTGTCGCGATCAATATAGGGTTCCCCGATAATATCGGGGTGCTGGGCAACGATGCCGCTCATCAAAAAGGCCGTGACATTCAGCAATTGCCAATTTTTCAGATCGTTGCGAAGAACAATGGCGACTTTGGTATCAAACATTTGTGCATCCGTTGATTTTGAGGTTCCGAAGGTTTTCGGGAAAAATCGTTATGCAAAATGCTGTAAACCAAACCGTATCTGACGGTCTTGAACGTTTGTGCAAACCACGCGAACGCTTCATTTCTGCAGCCCCGCTTCCGGGAATTGAACGAATGGAAGCCCTCTTCTTTGGCAACATGTTTGCGCCACACCGGCACGATACCTATGCATTGGGGATAACCATGCAGGGCGTTCAAACTTTCAATTATCGTGGTTCTTTCCGTGCCAGCCAGCCAGGCAACGTGATTGTCCTGCATCCCGACGAACTTCATGACGGGGGCGCAGGAACCGATGACGGCTTGCGTTACCGGATGCTTTATCTTGAACCATCATTGCTCCGTCAGGGACTTGGCGCCGAGACGGCTTCGCTGCCTTTTGTTTCAGATCCGGTGATTGCCGACCCGGAACTGGCTTCTACTCTGGCCTCAGTGCTGGCTCATCTTGATGAAGATGTCGATCCGCTGCTGATAGATCAATTTGTCTCTGACATTGCCTCCGGTCTCGCGCGTCATGCCAAAGGGCCCGTCAAGCCTTTGGGCCTTCTGGCACTGGGCCGTATGGAACGGGCCAGACAGTATCTTGAAGATAATTTTGATCGGGCTGTGCAATCAGATGAGCTTGAAAAGGTCACCGGGCTTGATCGATATCGTCTGATCCGCCAATTCCGCGTCTGTTTCGCGACAACGCCGTATCGTTATCTGATGATGCGTCGCCTGCAAAAAGCACGCTCGCTGATTACCCTTCGCCACCCACTGGTAGATATCGCAGGTGAAACGGGATTTGCCGATCAAAGCCACCTTAACCGGCATTTCAAACGTGCCTTCGGTGTCACGCCCGGTCGCTGGGCAGAACTCACATGCGAAAAAAGTCATTAATCGGCCAAACCCCGCTTTGAATTTAAAACTCCTTAACCGGCTACCCTCATATTGGCAGTTGAGACGACGGGGGAAGCGGGGCGAGAAACCGATTAATGACATCACTGTCACGCATATTGCGACGGTCAAAAGACCGTGTTGTTAAAGTCAGACATTATATCGCGCAAGCTGGACCGGCTCTGGTGATCCTTGCCATTTTGCCGCTTGCCGGATGCACATCACTTGCGATTGGTGCCGGCGCAACCGCCGGTGTGGCGGCCATGCAGGAACGAGGGTTTGGCGGAGCAGTCAGTGATACCGCCATTACTGCCGAAATCTGGCAAAAGTTTCTCGCAGAAGATGAAAACCTGTTTCGCCGGATCGAAATTGAAGTGGTCGAAGGTGAGGTGTTGCTGGCAGGTACAGTTGATAACACCGAGAGCGAACTGAAAGCTGTCGAACTGGCGTGGCAAGCCAACGGTGTAAACCGGGTCATCAATGAGATCACCGTTGGGCAAGGCAGCAGCCTTATGGACAATGCCAGCGATCTTCTGATTACCACCCACATCAAAACCGCCCTGATGTTTGACACTGACGTCTATGCGATTAACTACAGTATCGAAACCATCAATGGTACTGTCCATATTATGGGCATTGCGCAAAGCGAACATGAACGGAACCTTGTCATCGCCCATGCGCGCGGTACCAGTTATGTCAGGCGCGTCGTCAGCCATGTGCGGCTGAAAGACGACCCGCAACGCCAGAGGACCTGAGCATTATTATCGATCGGGAGAAGGACATTACTGCGAATGATCGCCAATGGCTTACCGATTACGGTAACGGCCAGTATCCCGATGCAACCCCCGCCGAAGCTGCTCTGCGCTTTGCAAGGCTGAATGATCCTAGCCGGGACATCGCGACCTATCTCGATTTGCTTGATGCCATTTCTGATGATGTCCGGAACCGAATTGCCGTTCTGTCGGAACGATCCGATACCCGCGATCTTCATCATCCGTCAGTTGAAGTCATCGTGCAGGCATTGCAGGACATAATTCCCGGAAACCATCAGTTTCAGGGCGATGCAGAAAACTATGACGATATCGCCAATGCAGATCTGATGTCGGTCATTGATCGCAAACGAGGCTTACCGGTAGCCCTTGCCCTGCTTTACATACACGCAGCAAAGCATTGCCAGATCGAGATTACCGGTATTGATTTTCCCGGTCACTTTCTGCTTCGTCTGCAATCTGGCGGCGCACGAAAAATGATCGATCCATTCCACGGTGGCATTACGCTGGGATCGGCAGAACTGCGCGAATTGCTAAAAGCATTTCAGGGACTGGATGCCGAATTACAGCCCGGCCATTACCGCGAAGCCTCCGACATCGCAATATTGTTACGGCTTCAAAACAACATAAAAGTTCGGGCGCTTCGACAGGGCGAATTGGCTCTGGCGGCACGTGTTATCGACAGCAGCTTATTGATCGCACCCGACCATGACGGGCTTTGGCATCAGCTCGGCGCGCTTTATGCCCGGCTGCATGAAGATGAAAAAGCACTCCATGCCTTCACGCGGTTCGTTGAACTGTGCAAGGACCCGATGCATCGGGCGCGCATCAGTGCCGTTATAGAAGAATTGCGCGATCGCCTGGGCCATGGAACTTCAAACCGCAAAAAAGATACCCGGGACACAACGAATTCGGATGCTTTGGTGCAGCTGTATCCGGTTCGTCCACAAAATGCGGGTCACAAATACCCGTCAGACACCCCCGACCCCAATCAACCATAAGGCCCGGTTTCACTTTCGAGATCATGTGAGGCTTACACCGCCTCAAACATGCACAATCACAATATATGATTAGATATAAAATCTTATATTGTTGTAATAGTATCGTGTAGATACTCCTATATGAATACATAATGGTCTGTTTGAAGTGTGACTGAGCTTGGAACCGCAAATATTATGAAATTAAGATTATTAAAACAATCCTGAATATTGATTTTTACCCTAACTTTGCCTCTATTCACCTTCTCACCTGAGCGTTTCATCAAAGAGAGGCGATCGCGTATCCGGACAGCCCCAAAGCCCGGTTTTCTGCGCGTTACGGAATCGGATTTCCAATTCCGGCGAATTGTTTTTCCGAAACAGGAAACATATTCCAATTGGCAAAGATCAAAATTCTGTCTCATGACAGCGCGAAAAACTACGAACGCAGTTTTTCGCGTCCTTAATACAGGATTAAAAGACCGGACACGAAACGGTCGCGATGCTTGCACCGGAATTTTCATTCTCTATACTCCCGCCAAACCATTTGGCCGGACATGGTATTGATCGCATGGCACTTTGATAGCGCCTGCACCTTACCCGACTGCCCTCTATTCGAAAAAAGCGCAGGAAATTCAAGTTCATGAGTGACACCAAATTCGACGTCGTCGGGATCGGCAATGCTATTGTCGACGTCCTTGCCCATTGCAAGGAAGAAGATCTTGGCCGTTTGAACCTCGTAAAGAACGCCATGACCCTGATCGATGCCGAAACTGCCGACAGCCTTTACGCCCAGATGGGTCCGGGCCTTGAAATGTCAGGCGGATCTGCGGGCAACACCATGGCAGGTATTGCCGCTCTTGGCGGCAAGGGTGCCTATATTGGCAAAGTGCGGAACGACCAGCTTGGCGAGGTTTTCAGCCACGATATCCGCGCCATGGGGGTCTCCTTTAACTCGACCCCGGCCACGTCCGGCTCACCGACGGCACGCTGCCTGATCTTTGTTACCCCGGACGGGCATCGCACCATGAACACCTTCCTTGGCGCATGCACGGAGCTTGGCCCAGATGATATCGATGCCGAACTGATCGCATCGGCCAAGATTACCTATATGGAAGGTTATCTTTGGGATCGTCCGGAAGCCAAGGAAGCCTTTATCAAGGCGGCCAAGATTGCCCATGAAGCTGGCCGTCAGGTTTCAATCAGCCTGTCTGATTCCTTCTGCGTTGATCGCCATCGCGACTCATTCCGGGACCTGGTTCACAATCATATCGACGTACTGTTTGCCAACGAGGACGAGATCAAATCGCTTTATGAAGTCGATACTTTTGAAGAAGCTCTTGCCGAAGTTCGCAGCCATTGCAAGGTCGCAGCCCTGACCCGTAGCGAAAAGGGCTCCGTCATCGTCTCGGGTGACGACGTCATCGAAGTCGATGCCGAACCGGTTGCCCATGTCGTCGATACCACTGGCGCAGGTGACCTTTTTGCATCGGGCTTCCTTTATGGCTACACCCGTGGTGATGATCTCGCGACCTGTGGTCGCCTTGGTTCGATCTGCGCTGCCGAGGTAATTTCACACATGGGCGCACGTCCGGATGCCGACCTTAAGGAACTGGTCGCGAAGACTCTTTGATCATTGATCAGCGTGACGCAATAAAATTCACGGGACGGCAACATTTGTTTGCCGTCCCGTTTTTTCCGCACCAATTGCCTGTATTCTGCGGTTTTGCAATGCACACAAAGATTGACTTTCTCCAGTTAATGGCGCAAGAACCCGGCATTGCATAAAAATCAACCCCGCATGTCATGCACGAGGCTGGTCTTTCGCCTCGACATTGGCTATGACAGGGCGGCTTTCGAGCCAGGCTGCAATTTGTCTTTTGGGCCAGTAAACATTCAGCATGTGCTACACGACGCAAATTGCGCGGGTTTGACCTTGCCGACCGAACGACATCGGTCTTAGGCGGCTGAATATCTACTGGCCTTGAAACTTTTACTGACCGATGCGCAAGGGACGTATCCCGGCGCGCGGCATTTTTATTCTGGAGTCCGCGCCAATGAACTTGCGCAATATCGCCATTATCGCACACGTCGACCATGGCAAAACCACCCTCGTCGACGCGATGTTCCGTCAGTCCGGTGTTTATCGTGACAACCAGCGCGTTGATGAACGCGCGATGGACAGTAACGATCTGGAACGCGAACGCGGCATCACTATCATGGCAAAGCCGACCGCAATTCAGTGGGGCGACACGCGTATCAATATCGTCGATACGCCGGGCCACGCCGATTTCGGTGGTGAAGTCGAACGTATCCTGTCGATGGTTGATGGTGTTGTTCTGCTGGTTGACTCGGCCGAAGGTCCGATGCCGCAGACCAAATTCGTTCTTGGCAAGGCCCTTAAACTCGGTCTGAAGCCAATCGTGATCATCAACAAGATCGACCGTCCGGACCAGCGCGCCGAAGAAGTTCTCGACGAGATTTTCGATCTGTTCGTTTCGCTTGAAGCCAACGACGAGCAGCTCGACTTCCCGGTTCTGTATGCATCCGGTCGTGATGGCTGGGCTGCCGAAGCACCGGAAGGCCCGAAAGAAAACCTGACACCGCTGATGAACCTGGTGCTGAACTATGTTCCGGCACCGAAGGCAGAAGTCGACGCACCGTTCGCAATGATTGCCACCATGCTGCATGCCGACAACTTCCTTGGCCGTATTCTGACCGGTCGTGTTGCGCAGGGTCGTGCGAAACTGAACATGCCGGTCAAGGTTCTGCGTGGTGATGGCACCGTCGAAACCGGTCGTCTTTCGAAATTGATGGGCTTCCGCGGTCTTGACCGTGTCCCGCAGGAAGAAGCTGTTGCCGGCGACATCATCGCGATTGCCGGTCTGACGGATGCAACCGTTGCTGACACCATCTGCTCGCCAGAAGTCACAAGCGCGATCGCAAGCCAGCCGATTGATCCGCCGACCCTTGCGATGACCTTCTCGGTCAACAACTCGCCGCTTGCCGGTCAGGAAGGTGACAAGGTTACCTCGCGCATGATCCGTGCGCGTCTGGAACGTGAAGTCGAAGGCAACATCGCCATTCAACTTTCCGAAACCGCCGACAAGGATGCCTTTGAGGTTGCCGGTCGTGGTGAACTTCAGCTTGGCGTTCTGATCGAAACCATGCGTCGCGAAGGCTATGAACTGTCGATCTCGCGTCCGCGCGTTTTGATCAAGGAGATCGACGGCGTCCTGTCCGAGCCGTTCGAAGAAGTCCAGGTCGACGTGGACGAAGAATTTGCCGGTGCCGTCGTTGAAAAGATGAGCCTGCGCAAAGCCGAAATGACCGACATGCGCTCAAGCGGTGGCGGCAAGACCCGTATCATGTTCCTTGCACCGTCGCGTGGTCTGATCGGTTATCATGGCGAATTCCTGACCGATACCCGCGGTACCGGGGTGATGAACCGTGTGTTCCATTCCTACGGACCGGTCAAAGGCTCGATCGCTGGTCGTCGTAATGGCGTTCTGATTTCGAACGATCAGGGCGATGCAGTTGCCTATGCCCTTTGGGGTCTGGAAGATCGCGGTTCGATGTTCATCAATCCGGGCGAACGTGTCTATGAAGGCATGATCATCGGCGAACACAACCGTAACAACGACCTTGAAGTCAACATTCTCAAGGGCAAAAAACTGACTAACGTCCGCGCATCGGGCAAGGATGATGCCATCACCTTGACCCCACCGCGTCGTATGTCGCTCGAAGAAGCGCTGGCTTATATCCAGAACGACGAACTGGTCGAAGTTACCCCACAAAGCATCCGTATTCGCAAGCTGCACCTCGATCCGAACGTGCGCAAACGTGAAAGCCGCAAATCGGAATCTGAAACCGTTTAATCCGGTTTGTATACAGATTGAAAAGGCCGACCCAAACGGGTCG